>CAWEPR010000016.1:0-99302 GCA_963811065.1 uncultured Acidobacteriota bacterium | reverse complement strand
AGTGTCGGAAATCTCTTTCCGTTACTAAACTAAGCGGAAATTCTTAGAAAATAGTGGCAGAAAAATTGAAAAAACTCCGACGTTACTCGTTCCTTAGGGCTGAGACCGCAGGCGGTGGAATCGGGCTACCGGCAAAGAACTGCTGGCCGGAAAGGTTCTTGTACACGCTTCCGGCGATCTGGGCGGCAACGGGCCCGTTCACGGCCTTTCCGCCAGTCAACAGCACAACGACTACCAGTCTGTTGTTGCCAACCTCGTTGAAGCTGCCGAACCATCCCAGGTGTGTCGGCGTCGCGCGATCGGTGCAAGTGCCGGTCTTTCCAAATATCGGCTCGCTGGGATCATACTGCGCGCGCCGCGCCGTGCCGTATTCCACCGCGCCCATCATTCCAGGCCTAATTTCAGAGATTTCTCCACTGATATCCAATTGACGCTTGATCCTGGGTGTGAAGACGCGCAACTCCGTCACTTGACCGGGGATACTGAAGATGGTACATCGTACCGCCATTCGCTATCGCTGAGAGCAGCGATGCTAACTGCAATGCGGTTAATTGGATCCCTTCTCCGAAACTAGTCATCATACCCACTCCGCCGAATTTCGGCGGCTCCGTGGGCAATACGCCCGCGAACTCGCCCTCGATCCCCAGACCCGCACGTTCGCCCAAGCCGAATTGCTTGGCGTAGGAATGGACCTTGTCAAAGCCCAGCTTTTCGCCGACCCGCGCAAAATAGGGATTATTTGACTGTGCGAGCGCCTTCGTCATATCGATCGACACCCGCCGGCTAAGCCGCATCGGCGTCTCCCGCTCCACTATTCCTTCGTGGAGTCCGCCAGCGCGCACACCAATTTGATCGTCGAACAGGGCTGAAACCCGCTTCCCAGCGCCAAGCGCTGATTGACGATCGTGAGAATTCTTCCTGTTTTCGGATCCACCACGCACGACGCTGCCGTTATAGGGACCCAGGGCGTTCACCGCTGCTTGGCGAATGGTCAAATCCTCGCCGTCAATCGCATCGCCCATGGCCGAATCGGCGAAGGTCGGTTCCTTCCATGGCCCGCCGGATACGAACCCGTTACGCCCGGTCCGCGTCCTTGCCAAGCGCACGTCTTTGGCCGCCGCCGTCGCTCTCTGGAGAGTCACCGCATTTTTAACGGTGGCTTTGGACGCCTTGGCACTAACGGCGGGCTTCTTCCGCGCCGGTTTTTTGGAAGGAATGGCAAATGCAGGGACGGTCGCTATCAAGACTGCTAGTCCGGCCAGTAGCATCCGCCCATTGGCCGACAGAACACTCAAATCTGTCTTCAAAACAATAAACCTTCTTCGTGTTTGATTCGGACTCGAGACCCGCCCTCCGGTACAGCAACGCGTGTTTGTTATTTTGCCCGACTCCTGTGCTTTAGTCAAACAAAAAACACCCCGAAACTCGCAGCGCGTGCTACCGCTTACCCATTGTATCGGCTGGACTTGCGTCCACCATTAGGAGGACGTCCGTGTTACAGATTTAACCTAGGCAGCCGTCCATCCCCCATCGATGGAAATCACGCTTCCATTCACAAATCCAGCCTCGTCGGATGCTAAATAAAGGGCGAGATGAGCAATCTCGTCCGGCTTTCCCAGCCGCCCAATTGGCTGTCGAGCGTTCAGTTCCTGCCGAACCTGCTCCTTCTCGTGTTTATGATACTTTTCCAGGTACCCTTCGACGAAAGGCGAATCGACCGTTCCGGGGCAAACGCAGTTCACACGGATCTGGGTGGGATAGTCCACCGCCAATTGCTTAGTCATCGCTACCACCGCGCCCTTTGTGGCGCAATAAGCAAACCGCTTCTTCACCCCGATCAACCCCGCGACAGATCCGATATTCACGATCCGGCCCTGCGATTTAAGCAGGTGCGGGATGGCAAAGCGCGTGACCAGATACGGGGCCCGTGACATTCACGCGCATTAGGCGCTCAAAGTCAGACAGTTCGGTATCTTCCACCGTTCCAACAAGGCCGATTCCAGCATTGTTGACCAGCACGTCGAGCCGGTCGAGCCCGGCGAAGAGTTCCCGGATCGCGCCTTCATCGCTGACGTCGCAGACGGACCGCGCGAGCGCCCGGCAGTTCACCGGCCAGCTTTTCGGCGCTCGGCATATCGATGTCGCCAATTAATACTGTCGCTCCAGCGCCGGCGAAAACCCTGCAGGTCGCTTCTCCAATACCGCTTGCACCGCCCGTCACCATCGCGACGCGGCCATCCTGACGAAAGGGAATTGTCATTTCCTCCACGATTGTATCCGAGGCGCGTTAGAATGGCCCACATAGTGAGCCAGAAAAAGCACGTTCCCTACGTTCCTGTCGACCGTAAGATGGTCGAGTTCTCCTACGCCGCCGGTATCATCGGCCTGGCTGATGAGCGTCGTGCTGGGCGCGGCGAACGCCTATCTGGGATTGAAGGCCGGCATCACCATCGCCGCGACCTATCCGGCGGCCGTCATCGGCATGGCGCTTCTGCGATTCAAGAGAGGGACCATTCTGGAGGAGAATCTGGCGCGCACCGCTGGCTCGATCGGCGAATCGATCGCCGCCGGAGCCATCTTCACGATTCCCGCGTTTGTGATTTCACGAGCGTGGCCGCAGTTTGACATCGAACATGGCTATTGGAAATCGACGGCGCTGATGCTGGTCGGCGGCATTCTGGGCGTGCTGTTCGTGTCCCTGGTTCGCCGGGTGATGGTGGAGGATGACGATCTGCCGTTTCCCGGAATCGGTGGCGGCGGCCGAAATTCATAAAGCGGGCAATCGCGTCGCAAGGCCGCGAAGTTTCTGTTCATCAATATGGCGACTGGCGGCCGTCAGTCTATTTGCTTGGGTGATGAAGCTCTTCTGCGCCGGATCGCGATTTCTTTTTCCGATCGGGACACTGGGCCGCAGCGTCGTCAAGCTGGGTTCGGATCAGCGGGCACTCGAACGTTGGCGGCGTGACGATGGTCGCGGCGCCATCGATTAGCCCCGCCTACATCGGCGTCGGATACGTGATCGGACCGAAGCTGGCGGCGCTCAACTTTTCGGGCGGCGTGCTTGCCTGGGGATTTCTGGTTCCGATGCTGATCTATTTCCTGGGCGAGGACCTGAACAGTTCTTGCCGCCCGGCGCGGCGCAGAGCGACTGGAAGGGATTGGCGAATGCTGTCTGGCGCTATATTGTGCGTCCGATCGCGGTTGGCGGCATGCTGGTGGGTGCGGCCAACACGTTGTGGAAGATGCGGAAGAACTTGAGCATCGGTCTGGGCCGGCTTTTGCCGAAATACGCGGCGTGGCGCCCGGCGGTGGACTCGATCCAACCGCACGGAACAATACATGAGTTCGAAGTCCGTGTTTGCCGGCTCATCGGCGTGATCTTTCTGGCGATGATCGCGGTGTATTACTATTTTGCCGGGGAGGTTTGGATCGCGGCGGTCGCGGCCGTGGTCATGCTGATCGCGGGTTCTTCTTCGCGACCGTTTCGGGGTCGCTGACGGGAATGATTGGTTCGTCGAACAACCCGGTTAGCGGACTGACGCTTTCCACGCTGTTCATCGCGGCGCTGCTGATGGTTTCGCTTGGCGTCGGCGGGCCGGGCGGTGTGGCGATCGTGCTGGGCGGTAGCGGCGGTCGGCTGCGTTTCGGCGGCCGTCGCCGGCGAGTTGCTGCAGGATTTCAAGGTCGGCTATATTCTGGGCGGCACGCCGCGGACGATTCAGATGGTCGAACTGCTTTCGGTGTTGTGTCGTCCCTGGTGATGTTTTTCCCGCTGATGCTGTTGCATCAGGCCAATATCAAGCAGGGCGGCATTGGCTTTGGCGATCCGAAACTACCTGCGCCGCAGGCGGGATTGATGGCGCTGATCGCGAAGGGATTGTCGGCGGCGACATGGCTTGGCCGCTAGTCATCATGGGCATCTTCATGGGACTCGGGATGATCATGATGCAGGTGGAAGCCCGATGCTGGTGAGCGTTGGGATGTATCTGCCCTTCGCCACGACGTTTTCGATTTTCGTTGGGGCTGTTTCCGCGCTGTTAGCGACTACATTGCGGCGCGCAAAGGGCATAATGAAGCGCAACGCGCGCGCAGCGAAAATATTGGTATTTTGATCGCTTCCGGAATGATCGCGGGCGAGGGTCTAATGGGACTCGACGACGTGAAAACTGTAGAAACAGGCCAATCGAAGATGCCCGATACAAATGTCCTGAAGAATGAACCCACTGCTTTGACTGCTTTCTACCCCGAACTGAAGAAGGCGTTGCGTGCGCGCAAGATGAAACTTGAGACGGTTTGTGACACGACGAATCCCGTCTCGCGCCGTGTGCTCGAAGATTACGGCGCGATGTTTCTGGCCGCGAGCAGCGTCACCCCGCCACCCGTCTGCGTCTTTCAAAGCGAAGCGGAGGTTTCCGAGTTTCAGAGAGACGCGACATACACGGCTGCCATCATCGGCGGCGACCAGATTGAACTGCAACCGGCGGCGATGAGCGCATTGATGACGGCGCGTGAAGAAGCGCGCGCGCTGGGGTTGAATATCACGCCGCGCGGCGGCTCAGAAGCCGCGACCGCAGCTACGAAGACACCTACCGCCTGTGGAACACGCGCTTTCTGCCCGCGCTCAACTACTGGAACAAGAGGGGGCGTCTCTCAAAGGAACAGGTCACAACGCTTCGCAAGATGCCCTTGAGCGAGCAGGTGCGCGCCGTACTTGACCTTGAAAAGGACGGCATCTTCTTCAGCAAAGATTTTTCCAAATCCATTCTCTACTCCATCGCCGCGCCCGGCACGTCGCAGCATCTGGCGATGCTGGCGCTGGATGTTGAGCAATTCGCAGACGAACGTGTGCGTCGCATTCTCGCCCGTCACGGCTGGTTTCAGACGGTCAAGAGCGATCTGCCCCACTTCACTTATCTGGGATTGGAAGAGAAAGATTTGCCCGCGCGGGGCTTGCGTCCGGTCATCTCCGGCAAGCAACTGTTCTGGATTCCCAACGTCAGCGAATAAGCTCCGAAAGAATGAAACGTTGTCCCACATGCCAGCGCCTGTACACGGATGACACGCTGAATTTCTGCCTCGAAGACGGCGCGACGCTCGAAAGCGCGGCCGCCACTACGCTGGATAAGACGTTGGTGCTCGACCCAAACGAGCCGCCGCCAACAGAGATTCTCCCGAATCCACAAATCCCGCCGACGCTGCGCGCGCATAAACCACCGACAACCGTGCGGCAAGAGGCACGCGCTACCAGAAATGAGTTTCAGGATGTAGCCGCACCGACGACACAGCAACAGCGTAACACCACGTCGGTTGTCGCGCTGACGGTGGTCGCCACGATCCTACTGCTGGCTTTAGGCGGTCTCGGTGCATGGCTGCTCCTGAGAGATAACAGCAACAGCAGCGGCAATCTCAACGGGACTAATGTGGGAACAGATTCCGGGCGCGGTGGTAATACAAACACAGGAGTGATAATCAGCAATACCTCTAATTCGACGGGCGGCAACATGAACACACAACCCAATGTCAGCCCAACTCCCGTCATCTCGCCCACGCCGACCCAGACGCCGACGCCGCAACGAACGCCGCCGACCACAGATACTTCGACCGCGCGCATGGAAGTCTCGAATGCCTTAAACGGGTGGAGGCTGACCATGATAAACCCGGACGTGGACGCGCACATGAGCTACTACGCCGCCGTGTTGCACACCTATTACAATGCAAGAAACGCGGACGTGAGCCGGGTGCGCTCCAATGTCGCCCGCGCCTTCAGCTCCTACTCCACATTCGACGTGCGGATCACCAATCTCCAGATAGAGGTTGACCCGTCAGGCCAGAGCGCCATCGCCACTTTCGATAAGACTTTTGAATTCAGAAACGGTCAGAAGAGATATGCTGGTTCAGGCTTGAACAGATTCTGGCTTGAGAAAATCGGTGGCCGCTGGCTCATCACAGGTGAGAAGGATTTAAAGACTTACTATTAGAACGACAGTAGGCAGAGATGGAGGGATTATGAAATACACTGTTATCTCATCGAGCAGCCTTCCCGATTTAATAAAGAAAGTCAATGAGTACATTGGCAAGGGTTGGCAACTGCAAGGCGGCTTTGCTGTCTCTCTTGGACACTCTTCTGGCTTTTACCAAGCGATGGTCAAGAATAAATAGCAACTCACTATCGCCCCACTACCGACCACTGTTTTTCTTTTGCTTGCAGGCGCAAAAATGCTAGACTACGCACTCGCCCGGCCTGTAACCTGCCGGGCGCGCCTCTCTCCCGTATCGCACGGGCTTTAAGCAAAATTTATTAACCAAGCGTCACCCGATCCGCGCCTTCGTCTCCCTAGTGTAATGTACGGTCGAGCGACCCCTTACCCCCCGAAAGAGGGTCACTATGGATGTCCCCCAGATTATCGCCGGACGATTCCGCATCGAATGTGAGATCGGCACGGGCGGCATGGGCACTGTCTACCGCGCCACGCATCTCGGACTCGAACGCCCCGTCGCCGTCAAAATCATCAAACCTGAATTTGCCTCCGACCCTGACGTAGCCGACCGCTTCATGCGCGAGGCGCGCACAATGGCGAAGCTTCGTCACCCGCACGCCGCCATGATCTTCGACGCTGGCAATCTGCCGGATGGTCGCCACTTCATCATCATGGAGTTTGTCGAAGGCCGCACGCTTTCCGAAGCTCTCCAGGCGGAAGGCCGCTTCACGCCCGAACACGCCGTTCGCATCGCGTCCGACATCTGCGACGTGCTGGCAGAAGCTCACAGCCTCGGCATCGTCCACCGCGATTTGAAGCCCTCGAACATCATGCTCAACGAGCGCGGCATCTGCGTGCTTGATTTCGGTGTGGCGAAAGTCTTAGCGACCTCGGCGGACGTGACGCACACGCATGCCACGACCGGCTCAGGCGTCATCGTCGGAACGCCTCGCTATATGTCGCCCGAACAATGTCTCGGACAACGCATCGGTGCGCGCAGCGACCTCTACAGTCTGGGTGTGGTCCTCTACGAGATGTTGACAGGCCGTCCTCCATTCACAGACCCGCTGGCTTCAGCGGTACTGGTCAAGCAGGCGACAGCGCTGCCGCCGCCGCTCCCGAAACTGCGTCAGGACTTACCGCGCGCGCTCGTCATCGCCGTTCACACCTTGCTCGCCAAGCGACCCGACGACCGACCGCCGAACGCCAGAGCCGCACAGAAGCTACTGGAGAAAAGCGTCGCCCGACCGCCGCGCGAGATGGCGGACACTCAACCCTTCTCGTCAACGGTGGCCGCGCTCACGACCGGACGGAGCCTCTTCTTTCGCGCCGTCACGCCTCTGGCCATGATAGCCGTACTCGGACTGACGTTTTTCGTCTGGGGGCGAAGCGCGCAGAACAGGCCGACGACGACAGCAGTTACAGACGGGGGCGCTGTCGCGGGGATGATGCCGACGAAAGCGCCTACGGCTTCAGTTGATTCTTCGTTAACCGCCGCGCCGAAGATTGTCGCCCAGCAGCCTCTCTCGCAAGACGCCGCCCGCCAGCTCGTCAATTCCGTTTCGCATGGACAGATTGGCGACGTTCATGTCGTGAAAACGGATCGCAGACAGAATCAAGCCGTGATCGCCATTCAAGACGAGCGACGCAAGGGCGGCACTCACCTGTTTGTGATGGAGCCGCGCGGCGGGCGCTACCGTGTGATAGCGCGCACGCCGCTCGACGCGCACAATTTCAGCGGGGCGAACTGGACGACGGAGAGCCAGGACATTGATGGCGACGGCTACGACGAAGTGATCTGCACGGGCACAAACGCCAAAGGCCACACCTCAGACCGCCGCATGGTGCTCTACGTCCCGCGCACACGCCGCGCCTACTCAATGCGCGTCGAAAACAATTGGCGTGGCTCAAAGAGACCGCGCGCCACCTTTTCGCCAAACGTCTGGACACGCGAGGCTGCGCCCTACCGGGCGGCTCTTGAGCAGCGCGCCCGCGCGGCTGTCGCTACATTTTGAGAGGTTGAAAAAGAGTATCAATTCTCAAGAAGTCCCCACAGCGAAACTGTTCTTCCATCAACGCCGATGACATACAGCGTCTTCCCGTCGTTTGACCAGGCCGCCTTAGAAACCAGCCGTTTGTCGCTCACCTTCGGCTTCTTCTTACTATAGTCAATTGGCGGAGAAATGATCGTTTGCAAAAGCTCGCCCGTCCGCGCCTCAAAAACTTTGACGTACTGGTTGCTGTAGGTGAGAAACATCTTACCGTTCGGGTGGGGCATTATCTCAGTCGTATCAACAGGGTCATTGACCTGCATCCCATCGTCGCTCGTGTAAGTTGACCACTCACTGATTAACTTTTGCCGGTAAAGCTGCCCACCGGTAGCGGCCTCATAGGCTTCCAGACGGTTGCCGTAATCGAAAAGGAGGACGCGGTTGTCGGCCAGCCAATAGCTGGGATCACGATCAATGTTTGGTAACTCCAATCTCTTTTCTCCCGTCCCGGCCTCGTAAACCTGTATGTTCTTACCTGCGTTCAGGGTGAGGTACTTTCCGTCAGGACTAAACTTCGCTCCGTACTCGTCTATCTTCGGGTCCGCTTTGATCTCGTACTTCGCTTTAACTTCGTATGCTGCCCCGCCCCGCCCCATCTCCCAAACAGCAAGTCTTCTCTCGGCATCCTTTGACTTGGGCGGTTGCGTGACCAAGGCCAGAAACCTTTCGTCCGGGCTGAGACTAATCCCGCGTATCTTCCTTTCGACGTTGCCGTCGCGGGTCGCAATGGTCTGTTCTATCTTCCCGTCGGCTATGTTCCAGACGCTGACGGGACCCGCCGAACTGACATACTTCGTATCAAGCAGAAGAATCGTGCCCTTGACTTCTCCCGTCGAATAGATGCACCTGTCGCCGTCCTCTGTCAGGTGCCACCAGCCGGCCCTGTTCGTTGGTAAAGAGTTTTTATATGCGAACGTTTCGCCGTCCCAGAAAGAGACTTCTACTGACGAGGAGTCGGTGAATAACGGAGCATACCGGTCGCTCGATGTGGCGAGGGTCTGACCGTTTTTGCTCCAGAGGGCGGCCCGAATTGGTTTTGCAGTCTTACCCAGAACTGCAATCTGTTTGCCGGTCTGCAAGTCCCAAATCGAGGGCGGTCGCTTCACCTTATCTGTCTTATGTCTGGAGTCGTAATTTCCGAACACAAGCATCCTGCGACCGTCAGGACTAATCACCCGCTGATTGTCCTCGGTGAAATCCGGTATCTCAATTGAACGGGATTCTAAAAGTTTGGCGTTCACCACATCCAGCAAGCGGATGGTTTTACGCCCAACCAATAACAGTTTGTTTTCACCCTCCAAAAACTTATCCGCGACAATGCGCTCCTGTTGATCTCCAAAATCCAATTCGCCTTTGAGTTGCACAACCGGCTTAGCCTGCGAAAGCGCAACCGGTGAACAAAGCAGGCACAGAAGAAAGGCGGATAAGAATCTCATTTTCACACCTCCTGATAAATCAACGATGAAAAGAATGCTATTGAGCGATCAGGCTGAATTCGTTGTTGGTGGCGTTTTAGAAATGAAAGATTGAACGAGTCGCTCGGCTCACTCGCTGAGCTTCGCTTCAATCCGCCTGTCAGGAATCAGCCACATCAGCGCCACCAGGACGTAAAGCCCATCGGAAATCCATTGATTGACGAACGCCAAAGGTATCGCTACCAGATAGAGCAGCGGTGAAATCTTGCCCTTGATGTCATGGCCCACTGCGGCTTTGAGCTTAGAGTTTGCTCCCTGCTGCGCAATGATCATGTTCTGAAGAATATAATAAGCGATGGCAGCCGCCAGCAGCACCGCTCCATAGACGGCAGTCGGTAAGGGGGCGAAGTGGTTTTCTCCCATCCATCCGGTGGCAAACGGGACGAGCGACAACCAGAACAAGAGGTGCATATTTGCCCACAGAATCTTGCCATTGATTTGCTCTGTGGCATACAGCATGTGGTGGTGATTATTCCAGTAGATTCCCAGATAAATGAAGCTCAGGACGTAAGTCAGGAAGACTGGAACAAGCGGACGGAGCGATTCCCAATCAGTGCCATGCGGAATCTTCAGTTCCAGCACCATGATGGTAATTAGAATTGCGATCACACCATCGCTGAAGGCTTCAAGCCGATCTTTCTTCATCAATCCCCTCTGCCTGTGTGGAACGCCTGCTGTCCATAGCTCAAACGTGTGTTCCGCCTAATGCCCGAAGTGTCCTGCCGCCCGCATGGGGCATTCAAGCCTATGGGAGAAGATAAGGATGAAAGAGGTGAGAGAGAGAGCTTTTGGGCTGGATGGACAAGGGAAAGGATGATAATCGCCGTGGTTGCAATAACAGACGGGGCAATCAGGTTCAGTATTCCACCAGCAATCAAAATCCATGATCTCTATTCGTGGCTCTGGAAAAGCCAGCTAATGCTCCGTATCACCCACCGCCCACGAACGGCATCCGACCTGAACGCGAGGAATGAACTTGAGAGCCACGCTATCGCGGGTCGGGTTGAATAATTTGTCAGGGGCAGTCAATGGAAGCGGGAAGGCTTCAATTTATAGAGGAGTACCTTGCCCATTACATCTCGCTCTAAATTTAGAGAGAGACACAGCGAACGTCATGAACTGCGCGGGCCAGTATCAGGCCCTTCTTTCTTTAATTCTACCAGCGCTCGCGCTACCTCTTCTTCAGATAGCTCTCTGCCAAGTTCACGTTCCAAGACCTTTTTCGGATTGTCTTGCAGTTCTTGGCGAAATTTACTGTCCTTTTTGGCTTTGACCCTCATGCTGCTGATTGCTTGTAAAGCGCCTCCCATGTTTTTCTTCTCCTTCTTCAGGGTCTGTTATTCCAACGACGTTACATATCAACTCGCGCAGACTCTTATACGCTCCCCAATCATTTTTGTATAGAGGGAAGAAGGCCCATTTCGGCTGTAATCACTCGCCAACGATGAGTCTTTTTACGTAAAGGCATCTACCATTAACTCCGCTTCATTCGCTGATTAGACCTCCAACATCCATGAATAAAGGCAGGTCTTGTACTGCGGACGTAAACCTGCTGATTCATATAAGCGTAGAGCCTTCGTATTGCTGATTTCCACCCGGCCTACCCCGAGGGGTGCGCCGAACGCCTGGAAACGGTGCAACGCTTCCAGAAAGATGGCTCGCCCCACCCCCATGTTCTGAAATTTGAGGCACGTACCGAGCGTCTGCATGTAACCTTTCTTCGGGCCGTCGGGCGCTTCCTCATTCGGCTCCAGCCAACAGAGACAACATGCAGCAATGTCTCCGTCGGGTGCGATGACGACCAAATCCAATTCTGGAATGTAATAAGGCGCGTCGAGAATCATCCGACGCCATTGCTCGGTCAGGTTATCCATCAAAAAGGCGTTACGGTGAGCCGCGACATATGCCTTTAACTCATGTGCGCCCGCCAGGTGGCGCACAGTAAATCCTTCAGGCAGGTTTGGCTCGGGAATGACTGAATCGAACGTGATGTAGAGGGACACACAATAGTGTTCCTCGGGGGTGAACCCATACCGCTCAAGGAGGGAAATCCGCGCACAGTCGTCCTCACGGACGCTCGTAAAAAAGAGTGCCAGACCGCTGCTATCTTCAGCGATTCTCTTGAATCTCTGAATCGCCCAATCCATAATTTGCGACTCAAGATCATAATGACTCGAACAGGGCTTCGTAGCAAAATTAAGCTCAGCACAGGACAACTGCACAAAGGCGAAGCCGACGAGGTGGCCGTCATCTTCCCAAAGGCATACGTCTTTCTCCGGGTCGAGCGACGGATCAGTTAACTTCAACAGGAGATCACCCACATGAAGCGTAGCCATGCTCGATTCCATCACGAATTCACACAGATGGAGTAGATCGAGTCCTGCCTCATATCGCCGCACACTGATCATAAACAACCCTGGTTTATCTTTACCGAAGAGCACCTGACGCCACGATTCACCCGCCGGGAAATAAACCCATCGTGCGATAAGCTGCCGATGAAAGACAAGCTGACTCCGGTCGGGTGCAATCGCATGTTGGGCAGCCCTCTCGACGTGGGCATTCAACTCGCGCATTGTGAGGTCGCATGAGGCGGCTTAATATCGCTTTCAGCATCAGGCTCCCTGACACGTCGCTTCCGCCTTCCTCGACACTTGTCGCCCGCCTGCGCGTCGTGTCAAGATAGAGTCTGCTTTGACAGCTACATTTTTACTTCTTGACGAGAGGCCGTAAAGCGTTCCCTTATGTCCCGCCCCCGGTTCAATCAATCATCATGCGACGAGTTGGCTGACTGCGTTCGTGAAATCGAGACTCACACGGACGCCGAGATCGTCATCGCCGTGCGCGCCCGCTCCGGCGACTACCGTCATGCGGATTATCTCTGCGGCGCTGCTCTGGCCTTCGCCGGGCTTCTCTTTCTGCTCTTCGCGCCGTTTGAGTTCAAGCATTACTGGGTCGCCATTGACGTGTTGCTGCTGTTCGCGCTCGGAGCCTACCTCTGTTCGCACAGCAACGCTCTGCGCCGTCTCTTAACCACGGAAGAATTTCGCGCCGACGCTGTCAGGACCGGCGCGGCGGCGATGTTCTACGAAGCAGGAATTGCGAACACGGACGCCGAGCTGGGCGTACTTATTTATCTCTCCCTGCTTGAGAGACGGTTGGAGTTGATTGCTGACAGGGGCGTGCTCATGGTCTTGCCGCCGCTTGAATGGAACGAGCGCATGTACGAATTGCATCGCGCCGGGCGTATCCCGCAACTGGAGACACTGCGCCGAGAGATTCGTGAGCTTGGCGCGCTGCTCGCCAAGCATCTTCCGCCGACGGGCGAGAATCCGAACGAACTACCGGACATGCCGCGCTTCGATCTTAAATGAACCGCCAACGCAATCAAAAATCCTTTTCACGCATCCTTGTCTTCGCAAGCCTCGTCTGCGGGCTGCTGTTCGTGCTGGCCATGTTCGCGCCGGAGACGCTGGCGCGCGTCGGCGGCGGGCAGTCGTACGGCGGCGGCGGTAAAGGCGGCAGCGGCGAGGGCGCGGGCTTCATCCTTTGGATACTCTTTCGCCTGCTGTTGCTGACGTTCGAATATCCGGGCCATCGGCATCCCGCTCGACATTATCATCGTCGGCGTCGTCCTCTACTTCTATTTCAGGAAGGACAAACTGCCCCCATCTGTCTGCTCGGCGGACGCCGTCATCACACCACACAGGAGTTTCGCGCAGGAGTTCAACCAGCTCCGCCGCTTCGACCCGAATTTTTCAGAAATCACTTTCACGGATTTCTGCTATGCGCTCTACGGGAGGGCGCAGAATGCACGCGGGCGCGGCACGATCGAAGAGCTTTCGCCATATCTCAGCGACGCCGCGCGCGCCGCTCTCATGCAGCGCAACCCGCCGAATTTGCAACAGGTCGCCGGCATCATCATCGGCTCAATGCAGGTCGCGGGCGTACAGGGTTTGGCCTCGCCCGTCGTGATGATTAGCGTCGAGTTTGAGACGAACTACACGGAGATTGTCGGCGGCGAGGGTGGTAAGCACAAGGAGATGACCTACTACGTGCGTGAGCGCTGGGTGCTGGAGCGCAATCGCGACGTGCTGTCGCCGACGCCGGATAAAGCCACTGCCCTGCATTGCCCGCGTTGCGGTGCGGCCTTGATGAAAGACACTGCGGGCGCGTGCGCTTTCTGCGGTGCGCGTATCGAAAGCGGCGAGTTTCAATGGTTCGTTCGTTCAATCAATCTGCTCAGCAGCGAGGCGCGTGGGCCGCTGCTCACCTCAAACGTGCCGGAAGTCGGGACTGACTATTCGTCCGTCGTTCAACCGAATTTCCAGAACGTGAGCATGTATTTCCAGCAGAATAACCCGGCGTTCACATGGACCGAGTTCGAAGCGCGCCTCGTCGTCATCTTCAACGAATTGCAACTGGCCTGGTCGTCGCTCGACTGGGAGCGAGCGCGCCCGCACGAGACCGACAACATTTTCCAGATGCACCAGTATTGGATAGAGGCTTACAAGCGGCAGGGGCTCAGAAACGCGCTCGACAACTTCCGCATCACGCGTCTTCTGCCCGTTAAGATCAAGGAAGATGCCTTCTACAACTCCATCACGATGCGTATCTGGGCCGAAGGATACGATTACACCGTAGACAAAACCGGCAAAATCGTCAGCGGCTCGAATAAGAAACTGCGGCGTTGGAGCGAGTACTGGACATTCATTCGCAACCGCAACTCTCGCCCGTCGCACGCCCGCGCAGACCTCAACTGCCCGAACTGCGGAGCGCCGCTTAAAATCAACGTCACGGGCATCTGCGAATATTGTCACGGCAAAGTGACCAGCGGCGATTTCGACTGGGTGCTGTCGAAGATTGAGCAGGACGAGTCTTACGCGGGCTGACATCCCCAACGCCTTCTCGAACATCGAACAGCACGGTAAAATGGAAGCGATGAACGCGGAACGATGAATGATGAACTTTACTTCATCGTTCCGCGTTCATACTTAATAATTAATTTAAGAACGGAGCTTTTCGTGAAACGCAATCTCGTAATTCTCGTCCTGATTAGCTCGCTGCTCGCGCCTTCTTTAGCGCAGGCCGCCGCGACGCAAGCCGCGCCGCGAGTCTCGACAACGACGGCAACTGCCGCCGCGCGTGCGCCAATGCCGCAGGCGCAGCTTGTCAATCGCATTCTGCCGAACGGCCTCGAAATCATCGTGCTGGAAGATCATTCCGTGCCGCTCGTGACCATCGAGATGGCCGCCAAGAACGGCTCTTACACCGAGCCGCCCGAGCTAAACGGTCTCTCACATCTCTACGAGCACATGTTCTTCAAGGCCAACCGCGCCATCGCCAACGCGGAAGAGTATCTGCAAAAGATTGGACAACTCGGCATCGCCTACAACGGCTCGACGCGCGAAGAGGTCGTCAATTACTACTTCACGACGACCAGCCCGAACTTGAGAACCGCCATGAACTTCATGCGCGACGCGATCCGTTATCCGCTCTTCGACAAAGGCGAGTTTGAGCGCGAGCGCGAGGTCGTCATCGGCGAGTTTGACCGCAACGAGGCCAACCCGTTCTACTTTCTCAACCATGAGATGACCAACCGGCTCTTTTACAAGTACCCCAGCCGCAAAGACCCGCTCGGCAACCGGCAGACGATTTTGACGGCGACCACCGACATGATGCGCCTGATTCAGGCGCGTTATTACGTGCCGAACAATACGGCGCTCGTGGTGACGGGCGATGTCGTGCCGGAAGAAGTCTTCAAGATGGCGCAGGAGTTTTACGGCGACTGGCCGAAAGCCGAAGACCCGTTTGACAAATATCCGATGGTCGAGCACCCGCCGCTGGCAAAAAGCGAGGGTGGAATCGTCAAGCAGCCCGTCCAGAACGTCCTCATCAACATCGGCTGGCACGGCCCTTCAATCGGGAAAGACAATCCCGCGACTTACGCGGCAGACGTTTTCTCGTTTATCCTGACGCAGCCCAACTCGCGTTTTCAGCGCGCTCTGGTTGATACCGGATTGGTCAACGGCGTCACCATCGGCTACCTGACGCAGCGCAACGTCGGCCCGATTCAAATCATCGCGCAGACGCCCCCGGACAAGGCGCGCGCCGCACTCAAAGCCATCTACAACGAAGTCGCGCATTTTAATGACAAGGATTATTTCACGGACGAGCAGCTTGAGAGTGCTAAATCCCTGCTCGAAGCCGACGACCTCTATTCGCGCGAGAAGCTCTCGGAATACGCGCACACGCTCTCGTTCTGGTGGGCTTCCACGGGCCTTGAGTATTTTCGCGGCTACTTACAGAATCTGCGTCGCACGACGCGCGCCGACATCAGCCGCTACATCACAACCTACATTCAGGGCAAGCCGCACGTCGGACTCGTTCTGATTTCTGAAGAAGCGCAGCAGCAAATTCAATTAAAACCGGAGGAGTTAATCGGGCAATGAGAAAAACAGCTTTCAGTTTTCAGTTCTCAGTTTTCAGTGGAAGGCGTGTGAACTCCGGTTCTGAATTTATGCGTTCGGTGTTGTCGCTTGTCCTGGTGGCGGTGTTCGCGTTGATGGGTGGCGGTGCGACGGGTGTATGGGCGCAGAATGTTGAGAAGCCGAATGCCGCGCCAGCCGGGCAGGCGGCGAAGCCCGCGCCGAAGGCAGATGAAGCACAGTCGGTCGCAGAGCGTCGGGCTGCCGCGCTCGTCACGGAGTTTGAGGTCAATGGCCTGAAGGTGCTGGTCAAGCGACGCGCGGGCAGCCAGACGGTTGCCGCCGGACTATTCCTGCGCGGCGGCTCGCGCAACATTACGGCGGAGAACGCTGGCATCGAATCCCTGATGCTGGACGTGGCGACGGAAGCGAGCACAGGCTTCCCGCGTGAGAAATTGCGCGCGGAACTCTCGCGCATGGGGACGCTCCTGAGTGCCAGCGAAAACTACGACTACTCGGTTTTGTCGCTCACCTCGACGCGCCAGAATTTCGACCGCTCGTGGGAAATCTTCACGGACGTGGCGCTCCGACCTTCATTCACCAAAGAAGATTTCGCGCTCGTGCAGAACCGCAAAGTCTCCGGGCTGCGGGATGATTCTGACGATCCTGACACATACTTGCAGCGGCTTCAGGAACGCGTCGCTTATAGCGGCCATCCTTATCTGAACCGCCCGCAGGGCACAGCCGAATCAATTGCCCGGCTGACGCTTGAAGACGTGCGCAAGTATCACCAGCAGGCGATGCAGACCTCAAGGATGTTGCTGGTCGTCGTCGGCGACCTAGACCCCGCCGTCCTGCGTACATCGGTGGCTGCCTCTTTCGGCATACTTCCGCGCGGCAAATACGCTCAAGAGCCTGTGCCGCAACTTACATTTGTCGCTCCGACGGTCGAGGTCACGCAGCGTGGATTGCCGACCAATTACATTCAGGGTCTGTTCACCGCGCCGCCCCTGACCGGAGACGACATCCATGCGATGCAGATTGCTTCGAGCATCCTGCGCGACCGCGTTTTTGAAGAGGTGCGCGTCAAGCGTAATCTCTCATACGCGCCGAACGCCTTTCTGAACAGTCAGGGCGCAAACGTCGGCGGCATTTACGTGACGGCGGTTGACGCGAATCAGGCGGTGCGCGTCATGCTGGGCGAGATTAAGCGGCTACAAACCCAGCCGATTGACCAGCGGGACATCATCGGCGTCATCTCGCAATACCTGACCACCTATTACCTGAGCCAGGAAACAAACGCGGCTCAAGCGGCAAACCTCGCCGAGTATGAATTAATCGGCGGCGGTTGGCGTCGCGCTTTCGACATGCTCTCGCACCTGCGCGCCGTGTCACCGGTGGACGTGCAGCGAGCCGCGCAGAAATACATGCGCAACATTCGCTTCGTCGTCCTCGGCGACCCACAGCGAATAGACAAGGCGGTATTCATCAGCCAGGTGGGAGAATAAGACAAGGTAAAATGCAAAATTAAAAATGCAAAAGGAAGGCGGAAGCCAATTTAAGAAAAATGGCTTCCGCCTTCCTTTTGCATTTTTAATTTTTAATTTTGCATTACCTTTGCGTTTCGCTGAGCAGTTTCGCGTAGAGTTTCGCGTCCAATGATTGGAGTTGGCGAAGTTGGATGATGGCTGAGGCGCGGTCGCCTATTTCGAGATAGGCCATGCCGAGATTGTAGTAGGCTTCGGCCATGTCAGGACGGAGACGCGCGGCCTGCTTGTATGCTTCGATGGCTTCGTCGAAACGGCTGGCGTAGTAGTAAGCGTCGCCGAGCTTGTTGTATGCCTCAAACGAGTTTGGGCGAAGCTGGATGGCGCGTTGAAACGCTTTGACGGCATCCCCGTTCTTGCCCTGTTTGACCTTGCAGTAGCCGACCTGAATCCACGCTTCGGCGCGGTTCGGATTCTTGTTGACCGCATTCTCAAAGTAGCCCAAAGCGCTATCGTAGTTGCCCAGCCAGAGCGAGTTCAAGCCGTTGCGATACCACCATTCGGCCAGCATCTCAGTTGACGCGCCCTTCTTGTTTCTCGCCGCGAGGTCGTCGAACGTCAACAGGTTTCCGGGGTGGAGTTGTCTCAGGCGCGACGAGCCGAGCGCGAGGTTGATGTTCTGCCCGTTGGTCACTTTCATCGTGATGACGCCAAGAACCTGACCTTTCATGTTGAAGAGCGGGCTGCCCGAATTGCCGTGCGAGATGGGTGCGGTAATCTGAACTATCTCGCCCAGGTTCGGCACTTCGCGCACAGCCGAGACGATCCCGTCGGAGACAGAGCCTTCCAGCCTGAGCGGGTTGCCGATGACGAAAATTTGTTCGCCCTCTTCCGGTAAGGAGCTTGCAATCTCAAGCGTGCGCACGCGGTCAGCGGGCAGGCTGATACTCAGGACGGCGAGGTCGGCTTCATCATCGAGGCTGACAATTCCACCCACCGCATAAGTCTTTCCCTTGCCGTCGAATGTTCTGACTTCGGCGTGATGCGCTCCGTCAACGACATGCAGATTCGTCAGCACCTGTCCGGGGCGAATGAAAAATCCGCTGCCCGTCATCTGCATCTCGTTTTTGTCGTCGTAGGTGATGACGGCGACGACCGCAGGTTTGACGCGGCGGATTAGTTCGGGGAGAGTTTCCTGAGCTTGCGCTGTCGTTAGAAACGTCGGGAGCAGAGCGAGCGCCAGCCATAGAGGGAGCTTGCGTTTCAACATAGCTTCGTCCTTTGCAGTTAAAAAGTCTGCCGAGGCGAGGAGGATTGTAATGAGCTAAGAGCCTTTTGGATGTTTGAGGAATCGGCTCAGGTTCGACCCGGTGAGCAGTGGGCTTCACCGGCAATTGAAATATAACACATCGGCGGGCGGAAAAATCAAGAATTTCTTGTAGGACAGGCATTCCTGCCTGTCGAAGCGTGGCTCTAGCCACGCTCATCAAGATTGCTAAACAATATTCGCGCTCTTCGCGCTCAATGACAGACAGGAATGTCTGTCCTACCTAATAGCGACTCAACTCTGTAATCGCTTTCGCCACGTCTTCCACCTGCGGCAGAATGACATCTTCCAACTGCGGTGCATAGGCCACGAAGGTATCGAGCGCGGCCACACGGCGAACGGGCGCGTCCAGATATTCAAACAACTCGTCCGAGATGCGCGCGGCGATCTCCGCGCCATAGCCGAACGAGCGCGAATCTTCATGCGCGACGATCACCCGGCTGGTCTTTTTCACCGAACGAGTGATGGCCTCCCAATCGTAAGGCGCGAGCGTGCGCAGGTCTATCACTTCGACGCTCGTGCCCTGCTGCTCGGCTTGCTTGGCGGCGACGACGGAACGCTGGACGAGCGCGCCAAAGGTGATGATGGAGATGTCCGTGCCTTCGCGTACCGTTTTAGCCTTGCCGAACGGGATGAGAAAGCCATCCGGGGGATATTGCGATTTATTGTACGCCTGCCGATAGAGATGCTTGTGTTCGAGAAAGAGCACCGGGTCATCACAGCGAATGGCTGTGCGCAGCAGTCCGTTTGCATCCAGCGCGTTCGATGGATAAACGACGCGCAAGCCCGGTGTGCTCGTGAAGATGGTTGAGCCGGATTGCGAATGATAGACCGCGCCGCCTTTCAAATAACCGCCGACGGGCACGCGCATCACCACAGGACACTTGAACTCGTTTCCCGAACGCCAGCGCATCAACGCCAGTTCGTTACGAATCTGATGAAAGGCAGGCCAGATGTAATCGAAGAACTGTATCTCGACGACAGGCTTCAACCCCCTGGTCGCCATTCCGATAGCGCGACCGACGATGTTGGCTTCCGCCAGCGGAGAATTGAAGACGCGCGCCGCGCCGAACTTTCGTTGCAAGTTAGCCGTCACTTTGAAGACGCCGCCCTTGCCTTTCACCTTCTCCAGATTCTCCTCGCGCGAGCAGTCGGCCACGTCTTCACCGAAAACGAGGATGCGCGAATCGCGCGCCAGCTCTTCATGCAGACAGCGATTGATGAGATCAACCATCGTGCCTGCATTACCTGAAAGTTCCGTGCCCTCTTCCGTGTCAAATTCTTTAGAGGTCGGGTCAACGTCCGGCGAATAGACAAACTGCATGACCGTTTCAGGCGCTGGCTGCGGGCTACCGAGCGCCTGGTCAGCCGCTTCCGTCACTTCCCTGTCAATCTCGTCTTTAATCCGCTGCAACTCATCCTGTGTGACAATTCCGTCTTCGACCAATAACGCGCCGAAGCGTTTGATGGGGTCGCGCTCGGCATCCGAAGTCCGCTCTTCATCCGGGCGATAGAGCTTTTCATCGTCGGAGAGCGAGTGCGAATAGGGACGGATGACCTTCGCATGAACGAGCGCCGCGCCCTGCCGCTCGCGGCAATATTCGACGGCGCGCTGCATCGTTTCGAGAGACTCAATCGGGTCTGTGCCGTCGCATCGCTGGATGTAGAGGTTCGGAAATCCTTCGATGAGTTTTGAGACATCGCCACCCGCCGTCTGCACTTCGACGGGGACTGAGATCGCGTAGCCGTTATCTTCGATTAAAAAGACGACGGGCAGTTTCAGATTGCAGGCCGTGTTGAGCGCCTCCCAGAATTCACCCTCGCTCGTCGTGCCGTCGCCCGAAGAACAGTAGACAACTTCGTCGCCCTTGAAGCCCGTCACCTTATCTTTGATTTCGTCGAGCAACGATGCGCGATAACTCGCTTCGGCACATCCGACCGCTTGCAGGAACTGCGTGCCCGTCGGCGAAGATTGCGAGACGATGTTGAGTTGTTTATGTCCCCAGTGTGAAGGCATCTGGCGACCGTGCGAGTTTGGGTCGGCAGCCGCGCCGACCGCCGAGAGAAGCTGTTCGAGCGGTGTCATGCCGAGTTGCAGGCAGAGAGCGCGGTCGCGGTAATAAGGATAGAACCAATCGTAGCCGGGCTTCATCGCCATGCCTGCCGCAACTAGAATGGCTTCGTGGCCTGCGCCGCTGATTTGAAAGAAGATTTTATTCTGTCCCTTGAGCTGAATCTCTTTGTCGTCAATGCGCCGGGACAGATACATCGTGCGATACATCGAGATCATCTGCTCGCGGTCGAGTTCTCTGTGCTCGTGCGCCTCGGTCGTGGCTGCGCTTCCCATCGTCTCTGTTCTCCTGACGAGTTTTAATATTTTAGTGTCGGTATTCATTTCAATCACCGATTCTCATTCTGCGTAATCCGCTTCAAGCGTCATGCGGTACTCTTCCGCCATCGAAGGATGCCCGTGCAGTTCAGCCGCTTCGATTCCGCGCTGATAAGCCTCGCGCGCTTCCTCACGCCTGCCCACCTTTTCAAAGGCCCGCGCCAGCATCCCGAAGGCCGCGCCCTCATCGTCCGCGCGTTGCAGGTAATCATTGAGCGCGGTGATGGCCTCTTCGTACTGCTCCGCCTTTAAATATTCGTTGGCCAGCCCGAAACGCACCAGCGTATTTTCCGGGTCTGACTCCAACATCTGCTTGAACGTCTCGATGCGCGATGTAGCCATGATAAACAAGTGATAAGTGATGGGTGATAGGAAACTGCTTTCTCTTGTCACCTATCACTTATCACTATTTCCCCCCGATAATAATCTTTGCAATTGTCTGCAACTGCATGTTGGACGTGCCTTCGTAGATTGCGCCGATCTTGGAGTCGCGCCAGAATTTCTCGACCGGGTAGTCTTTGACGAAGCCGTAGCCGCCGTAAAGCTCAATCGCCTTTGAACTGATGCGTTCCGCCGCGCGCGAAGAATAGAGCTTGGCCATCGCCGCTTCTTTGACGAAAGGCTTTCTGGCATCTTTCAGACGTGCCGCGTTATAGACCATCAGGCGCGCGGCTTCAAGCTCGGTCGCCATCTCCGCAAGCTGGAACTGCACGCCCTGAAATTCGTTGATAGCCTTGCCGAACTGTTCACGCTCTGTGGTGTAACGTAGGGCAGCATCTAAAGCTCCACGCGCAATCCCTATCATCTGCGCGCCGATGCCGATGCGCCCTTCGTTCAGAGTCTCGATGGAAACTTTATAGCCTTTGCCGACTTCTCCGAGCACGTTCTCTTTCGGCACGCGGCAATCTTCCAGAATAATCTCGGTCGTCGAAGAAGCGCGGATGCCGAGTTTGTTCTCTTTCTTGCCGACCGCGAAGCCCTCGAAGCTTTTCTCGACGATAAAGGCAGTGATGCCGCGGTAGCCTGCCTCCGGGTTGGCGTTGGCGAAGACGATGAAGATTTCAGCTTCGTTGCCGTTTGTAATCCAGAGCTTGCGGCCATTCAGGAGGTAATGGTCATTCTGCTCGACGGCGCGCGTAGAGAGAGCGAAAGCGTCAGAGCCTGAGCCCGCTTCGCTCAGGGCGTAAGCACCCACCTTCTCGCTCGCCAGTTGCGTCAGATACTTTTTCTTCTGCTCAGGATTGCCCCAGCGAATCAAGGCGTTATTGACGAGCGTGTTCTGCACATCAACGAAGACGCCGACCGAGGCGTCAACGCGCGAGAGTTCTTCGACGCCGATAATCGCCGTGAAAAACGAAGCGCCCGCGCCGCCATACTCTTCGGGCGTTTCAATACCCATCAAGCCCAGATCGAAGCATTGCTTGACGAGCGCGGGGTCGAGTTTTCCCTGCTCGTCCATCTCTTCGACGCGGGGCTTTAGTTCGCCCATCGCAAACTCGCTCACGCTTTGTCGGAACATCTCTTCGTCCTCGGAAAGCGTCGTCAGCGGGTGCAAACTTTGCGGCTCAATCGTCTGGCTCATTTCAGTCTTACTCGTCTAAAATTTCTGGATTTGGTTGACCCTGTAGCATCGCTCAGACCTGCGCCTCCGGTCAACCTGTGGAAGGCAAGAAGCAAAGCAAAAGTAAAAAGGTAAAAGGCAAGAGGAAGGCTGAATCATATTTAATTGAAGAGTGTGCGTAGCCGCCGCGTAGCGGCAGATTGATGCACTGGCTTCATTTAATTAACAATGGTTCTCCGCCTCACTTTTACCTTTTGCCTTTTTACTGGGAGTAAATCCAGATGTCTTTTGTCGGATGAATGCTGCTCCGGGGAAAGCTCTATTCTCACTAATTGCTCAGTTATAGTGGGGCAGTCTTCACAGGCACGCCTCTTGCCGGGTTGAGCTTGACGGCCTGATACCGTATCTTGCTGAGTTCGCCTTCCCTTGAAGGTAAGACCAGAATCGGATAGCCACTCGTTCTACAGACGTATTGATGAATCAAAGCAACACCACACCGAATCCTTCCAAAGGATTAAAGCCACTCGGAATCATCTTTGCCCTCGGCGGCCTCCTGCTCTTCGCCTACTTTGTGTGGAAAGCTGGAGCAGGCGAAATCACTGCCGGCATTAAGAAGCTCGGCGCGGGCTTTCTGCTCGTGTTGCTGATTTCGAGCATCAGGTACATCGTTCGCACGCTTGGCTGGACGCTCTGTTTTACGGGCGAGCATCGTCTGCGTTTCCGCGACGCGTTTCGTGCCTATGTCGTCGGCGATGCGATGGGGAATCTGACGCCGCTCGGGCTTGTCGCCAGCGAGCCGACCAAAGCGGCGCTGGTGCGCGACCGCGTGCCGCTGCTCGTCGCCGTCTCGGCCCTCGCCGTTCAGAATCTGTTCTACAGTCTATCGGTCGCGCTCTTCATCTTATCGGGCATCGTGTCATTGCTCCTGATCTTTCCTTTGACGCCGGGGCTTCGCCTGATGGCCTTGATTTCGCTTGGCGTCGTCTGCGCGATTATCCTGTTCGGCTTCATCGTCTATCGCCTCAAATGGAGGTTTATCTCAGCCGCATTTGAGAAGCTGAGAAAGAATCGCTTCGGGAAGCGTTTCCTTAAAGAGAAGCAGCGAGAGAACACGAGCGCGGTTGAAGACACGATCTATAATTTCTACTCGCGCAACAAGGCACGTTGCGCGCTCATCATGGTGCTGGAAATCTGCTTCCACCTGGCGGGCGTGCTGGAAGTCTTCGTCACGCTTTCTTTCATCACTGATGGGCAAGTGACGTTCATGACGGCCTACGTGCTCGAATCCGTCAATCGCATCATCAACGTAGTTTTCAAGTTCGTGCCGTTGCGCGCGGGCGTTGACGAAGCTGGCTCAGGCTGGGTGACAAAGGTTCTCAAGTTCGGTGTTGCTACGGGGACGACGCTCGCCATCATTCGCAAAGCTCGCGTCATCTGCTGGACGGCGCTCGGCGTAGCCTTCCTCGTCCGGCGGGGGTTGTCAACACAGGCGGTCGCAGAGGAAACTCAGGAAGCGATGGCGGAAGAGTTGGGAGCGCCTGTCTCGCACGCGAGCGAGCCGGGTTAGAATCCAGGTTTCTTAAGAAGGTCAGACACAGGAGCAAGGGGATTTTTGTCGAGCTCTGTTGAACTAGATTCGGTCGGGAGAGAGGCGATTGCTTCTCCTCAAATCGTGCCGCGCCGCGAGGCGCTCGCGCGTGCGCGGGGCGTGATTCTGGTGCTGGTCGCGCTTGTTCTGCTGGGGCTTGGCTTGCGCTTGAGCAATGTG
Organism: uncultured Acidobacteriota bacterium; assembly: GCA_963811065.1. Taxonomy (GTDB): domain Bacteria; phylum Acidobacteriota; class Blastocatellia; order Pyrinomonadales; family Pyrinomonadaceae; genus QHXM01. Next base: position 74,841 of record CAWEPR010000016.1, on the reverse strand, counting down.
AGCACACTCGGGTTTGCCGAAGACGAGATCAACAAGCTGAACGCCATACGCGCCTATGAGCAGGGCGACATCCGCCCGAACGCCGAGCATCCGATGTTGATGAAGGCGATGATGTTCGTCTCCGTTAAGGCGCAGCACGCATGGAACGCGCGCTCTTCAAACCAGATCAGCGACGAGACGGCGCTCAGGTTTCCCAACATCCTCTTCGGCGCGCTGACAGCAATCCCGCTCTTTCTCCTGGCGGCAGCTTTCTTCGACCGCTGGACAGGACTCTTAGCCTCCGCGCTCTGGGCCTTCGGCATCAACGCCATCACCTACAATCGCATCGCCAAGGAAGACACCCTGCTCGTCTTCTTCATGCTCTTTGGTTTCTACTTTTATCTTCGCGCCAAGCAGGCAAGCCCCCGCGAGGTGAAAACCAAGCGGCGCAACTACATCCTGAGCGGCGCGTCCTGGGGGCTGATGCTGGCCTCAAAATATTTCCCGCACTACTTCGGCCTCAACATGCTCTACCACCACTATTTTCGTGTGCGGAAGAAAGAGCCGAATGAGCCTGCGGGCAAAACTCCCCTGTACTTCTACCTGATCGCCGGGGCTGCCTTTCTGATTGCGAACCCGGCGGTGCTGCTCCCGCAGACCTGGGCCTACCTGGACGCTTACACGAGCGGGCAACTGCTGTCGCACACGGGTTACCTGATGGGCGACGAGCTTTACAAGAACACGATGGCGAGTACGCCGTTTGGGGGGACGCCCTTCTATTTCTATGCGCTGTTTCTGTTGATTAAAGTGCCGCTGCCGGTGCTGGTTGCTTTTCTGGTCGGCATGGTCGAGTGCGTCAGGCGCTGGCGGCAGCCGGGGCACGCGTTCCTGCTCCTGATGTTTCTGCTCTGGATTGTGCCTTACTCGCTGATCGGCGCAAAGTGGCTGCGCTACACGCTCTCTCTGATGCCGTTCATCTATATGATCGCGGCGGTCGGCATCGTCGCGCTTGTCCGCTTCGTCGCATCTCAATTGAAAGTTTTGAGCGCGGAACGTGCGCTGCGCTTTGTCAGTGCGCTGGCGCTGATCGTCTTCATCGCGTGGCCTGCATGGACGGCTTACGCTAATCGCCCGCATTATGCCGCGTACACAAATGCGCTCGGCGGCGGGCGCGTCGGCTACTTCTTTCCGCACGACGAATTTTACGACGACGGTCTGCGCGAGGCGATAGAGTTTGTCTGCAAGACTGCGCCGCAGGGGGCGACCGTCGCGCATGAGACGCCGGGCGTGGTGGGATACTATCTGGAAAAGCTCGGACGCACCGATATCCAATCGCGCGTGCTTTCGGATGCCGCGTTCAAGCTCGCGGAAGCTCCCGCACCGACTTACGTCATTTTGCAGCGCGGGCGCACCTATTTTGAAAATCAGGAGAAGATGAAAGAGGTGCGTGCCCGTTTCAGGAAAGTTTACGAAGGCCTGGTGCAGGAAGTAATCGCGGTTGAAGTTTACACCCAATAATGCGGCTGTTCGGTTGACGCGACTCACGGAGAACAATTTATGAACAAAAGAATAAGAGTTTCCGTCGCAGCAGTTATTGCTCTATTGCTTGTGTCCATCTTCCTGATTCAGCCACAAAAAACTCTTGCGTGGGGCGAGCACGGGCACAAGCTGGCGGGACGCGCAGCCGCGACGAGGCTGCCGAAAGAGCTGCCGGAGTTTTTCCGCAAATCTGTAGACCAGCTCGAATACCTGAATCCAGAGCCTGACCGCTGGCGCTCCAGAGTTATGATTGAGATGAACGAGGCGTTTGCCTACGACCACTTTCTCGATCTCGAAATGGTCCCGCCCCCTGCGCTCGAAGCCGAAGACCGCTTCGCCTACCTCGTCGCACTCTATCAGGCCGGAGTGAAAGAACCTGAAAAGGCCGGACTCGCCCATTTCCGCATGCTGGAACTCTACCAGCGATTGCGGACGGAATTTAATTTGTGGAGAAACGCCAAAGATAAGAAGACGCGTAAGTGGATCGAGCAGCGAATCATCAACGACGCGGGCGTGCTCGGCCACTACGTGAGCGACGGGGCAAACCCGCACCACGCAACCATTCATTACAACGGCTGGGATAAGAACACCCCGAACCCGAACGGCTACACTACAGACAACACTTTTCACGGGCGCTTCGAGAGCGAGTATGTCGGGTCGCACATTGTCATCACTGATCTTTTGCCTCTAATCACTTCACAGCCGCGCGTCATCGAGAATCCGCGCGCCGAGATTATCGCTTACTTTAAAAACAGCAACAGCCTGGTCGAACGCCTCTATCAACTGGACAAGCAGGCGAAGTTCGACAAGACGACGACCGCGCCTGAGAACAAGCAATTCGCCATTGACCGGCTCGTCGCCGGAGCAGAGATGCTGCGCGCTTTGTGGTGGACGGCGTGGATGAAGAGCGAGACGCTGAACTAAAGCGAGCGACGGAGGAATGAGACAGGATTAACAGGCTTAGCAAGATTAAGAAAACCAGACGGGTCAAGGGAGATTAACGCTTCTTCTTTTCATCCTGTCCATCCTGTTAATCTCGGTCTATCTCTTCGTAAAGGTAAACGAAAACCGAACCGGCAACCCGGGGGACGTTTGGGTTGCCGGTTCGGTTTTTCTCTACTGGTCACAGAGGGAACTCGTTTTATTCGGCTCGTTGCTGTCTCGGGCAGTCGAGTTTATTCAACTTCAGCGATGACCGTCACGATCTCGGCTCTGGCGTTTTGTGCCGGATTGCCTTCTGACAAATTCTTCGCCAGTTCGCGCGCCGCCGAGCGCTCGGATTTCGACTTGAGCAGTTCGCGTCCTTCGGCTGAGCCTGCTATCCAGACCTGCGAGAGGTAATAGGTGTTGCCATAGCGCAGGAAGGTCAGCGTTGTTTTCCGCTTCGGGGCGCTGGCAGAAACAGCGTTCGATATGCGAATCGCCCGATGGTCGCTGTTGCTGCTGCGAACCAGAATCGCATCGGCTGAGTTGGTCGTGATCTGGCCGACGACGTATTCACCTGCCGCGAGCGTTCGGCTGCCGACGACGAAATCAAACGGGATGTCGGCTTTGAGCTTGTTGCCACGCGACTGCGCGCTGGACGCAACGGCTGTGACAAATGCGAGGGCAATGATTGAAACCAACATGGTGACGGCTTTCAGGGCCTGCTTTTTCATTTCTCTCCTTCTCGCCCGTTCCGGGCTGTCGGTCGCTAGAGGCATGTACGACCGATTAAATTCAAACTGGCTGGGCTAAAATGGTCTTTCTTGACCTTCGCTTGCCTCGCCTTTCAATCTGATCCGTCTCACCACCATCTTTGGGGGAACTTCGGGATCGTGCCGCGTATGATTGCTATCGGCGTGCCACAGGCGAACGTGACGGATGGAGATAGACCGCCGCTAACCGGAACTGCTTGATTGAAAATGGGATGAACTTCGATGAGAGGAAAAGCGCAGTTAACGAACTCGATGTGGCGGGCAGTCACACTCTATCTGTTCGGATAGAGTGGCTATCCACAAAGTTAGTTGAAGTGGATAAATCCAGCGCGTCGCGTGAACGACGGTTGAGAATTAATGGGTTCAATCGTCGCTCACGCGACGCATTTGATTTTATGCTCCGCTTTCCCAGCCTTGAAAGTCTGGGCTAAATTCACTCGCCGCTCACGCGGCGCGGCGTTTGCTCTACCCTTACGGATTCCAAATATGATAAAGAGACATGAGGAATCGAAGCAGACCTTCAATATGTATCCCAGACTTGCAGCCATCGCCGGGCCGTTAAAAGGCAGGACGTTCAAGCTCGATGAAGATGAAACTTCAATCGGGCGTGAGTCGGCCAGCCAGATTTGTCTGAGCGACCCTTCGGTCTCGCGCCGCCACAGCATCATTAAACTGGAAGGCGAACTCTTCAAGATTAGCGATCTCGAAAGCCTCAACGGAACGTTCGTCAACGACGTGCCCGTCAAAGAACGCTTCCTTGAGCACGGCGACCGCGTTCGCATAGGCGACCACACCTTCTCCTTCCTGCTGCTCGAAGGCGACGTTCCTTCCGCTTCAAGCACGGTGCTGCTCGACGAAACCAAGATCACCACCGGCTCGAACACGCTTCAGGTACGCATCGCGGACGCCTTTCACCTGATGGCGCGCGATCTCTCCGCCCTGATGAAAATCAGCACGACGCTTAATTCCGTGCGCGGCCTGGAAGCTCTCCAACGCCAACTCCTTGAACTTATCTTCGAGGTCGTGCCAGCCGATAGCGGGGCTATCCTGCTCATCGAAGATGGCAACGTTGAAGAGTTCTCCTCTATCTTTGGCCTCGACCGTGAATCGGGGCCGAACCGGACGGTGCGCGTCAGCCGCACGATCACCGACCGCGTGCTGCGCGACGGCGTCTCGATTTTGAGTAACGACATGCAGGAGAGCGGAGATTTCCAGGCAGCCGACAGCCTCATCTCCTCAAAGATTCAAGCCCTGCTCTGCGTGCCGCTCATGCTCTTTGAAAAGGCTGTCGGCGTCATCTATCTCTACACGAGTAATCCCCAGACGCACTTTGATAAAGACCAGTTGCAACTGGTCACAGCCATCGCCGGGTTAGCGGCGGTCGCGCTTGAGAACGCGCGCCACGTCGAGTGGCTCGAAAGCGAGAATCAGCGTCTTCAGGAAGACATACTGGTCGAGCACAACATGATCGGCGAGAGCCAGCGCATGCGCGACGTTTACCAGTTCATCGCCCGCGTCGCGCCAACAACCTCGACCGTGCTCATCTGGGGCGAGAGTGGCACGGGCAAAGAACTGGCCGCACGCGCCATTCACCTGAACAGTCCCCGAAAAAGCAAACCTTTCGTCGCCGTCAACTGCGCGGCGCTGACCGAAACGTTGTTGGAAAGCGAACTGTTCGGCCACGAGAAAGGCGCATTCACCGGGGCGGTCGTGCAGAAGAAAGGAAAGCTGGAAGTTGCAGACGGCGGCACGCTCTTTCTGGACGAAGTCGGCGAGATGCCGCAGCTTCTTCAGGCCAAGTTGCTGCGCGTGCTTCAGGAGCGCGAGTTCGAGCGCGTCGGCGGCACGCGCACGCTCAAAGTTGACATACGTCTTGTCGCCGCTACTAACAAAGACCTCGAAGAAGCGATTCGTCAGGGCACGTTTCGTCAAGACCTTTACTACCGCCTCAACGTCGTCGCCCTTTCAATGCCGCCGCTCAGGGAACGCCGCGAAGACATATCGCTTCTGGCGAGTTATTTTGTTCAGAAGTACGCAGACAAGTGCAACCGTAAAGTGCGCGGGATTTCCAGCGAGGCGCGCTCTCGACTCACCAGCTACGATTGGCCGGGCAATGTGCGCGAACTGGAAAACGCCATCGAGCGCGCAGTTGTCTTAGGCACGACGGAGGCCATCCTGCCGGAAGATTTACCGGAAGCCGCGCTCGAAACGGCGACCCCGGCAACGGGCGGGGTGGCCAACTACCACGACGCCGTGACCGAAGCGAAGAAACAACTCATCCTCAAAGCCGTCGAGCAAGCCGGAGGCAACTACACCGAAGCCGCGAAGCTCTTAGGCGTTCATCCGAACTACCTTCATCGTCTAATTCGCAATATGAATCTGAGGCTGGAGTTGAGAAAATAAGCAACGACCACACAAACCTTCGCCCAGCGCTTTGGTAAAAAACATATTGGAGGACTCTCTATGCAAACAGTATTTCTAGCGATAACGCTTTCTCTTCTGACCACGCTGCCGCCGCCCGAACGATTAAGACGCTACGACCCGCAATTGCAAATCAGCAAATCGGCGGAAGAGCGTGTAGCTTTTGAGAAGAGCATTCCTTTGGCTAAGAGGCGAGCTTTAACTAAATATTTGTCGGAACATTTCAATGAATCTACGTCACAAATCTACAAGATGCCTCTGGCGGAAAACCTCTATCTCGCGCTGGTTCAGGACTACAGCGAATCGCAGAACATCTTTCTTCTATTAAAAAGCGAGGGCGAAACGATTAGCGAAATAAACAGGGTCAACCCGGACGTGGGCTGTCTGATACCGACACCCACCTTCTTCAACGGAAACGGGAGAACGCTGATCATCCTCGCCATAGCAGCAGCAGACGGAGGCTATTGCGGCAACTATCTGCTTGAATACAAGGAGCAGAGCTTAAAATATCTGGGCGACATTTCTGCTTATGATGCCGTTCACGGCAAAGGCGGATTTCAAGGTCATAGCCCCATAGAAAACCTGACGACCGTCGAGTTTAAGCAGGACACTTATTACGTCACGATACGCGGTCGCGGCAACCTTTATGGAGGAGCAGAGGACAAACGTTTAGCCAGGGCCAGGACACCCATCACATACGTCTACGATGGGAAGGAATTTCGCCTCTCGCCCACTGGCCAGAGAAAGTAGGAATTATCTGCTCTCTTTAATTCGGCTACTCCCTTAATCACAGGCGTCGGCGTTCACCCGAACTATCTTCACCGTCTGATTCGCAACATGAATCTCAGACCGGAACTGAAGAAGCAGGCCGTAGACGATAAATCTTAATCTTAGAGCGAGGGGTTGCGATGAGTAGTAAAAGATGTCCGAAGTGTGGGTTCGTCAGCTTCGCTGCGACAGGAACATGTAAGCGTTGCGGGGCGAGTTTCTCTGCTTCTCGTGGCGCAGCACCGCCGCCGCCCACGCCTCGACGCGAAGCGACGGGGAAAAAGAGATCGCCTTTGATAGTTTATATAGTCGGGGCATTTATCTCTCTCATCTTAGGTGCATTTGCTTTTGGTGCCACTGCGGATCATGGCACGGCAATACCTTTAAGTCTGTTCACAGCGGTCTTCATTGGCGGCATGGTGCTGGCGGTCATCATCGCTGGCTACCTCAAAAGGAGCGGCGACGCAGAATCGCCAGAGCCTTCCTCAGCAGGTCGGGGTTACTCGAAAATATTTATTTATATGTTTGCTTCGTTCATTCTGCTTTTGCCGCTTTTGCTGCTCAAGCTGAATAACGATGATTCCGACTCGGACATAGTGGCGGAAAAAACAGGAGAATTACTGGGCGTTTGTCTGGCTCCGGCAATTATCACGGCGCTCTGGATGCGTTTCTCCAAACAAAACTGGTCGTGGCTGGGAGTCGGCCTGAGATATATTTTGATCTTCCTGATCTTCGCACTCTCAGTTGTGATGAACATGATATACGGCAAATGATTTAGCCCGGCAATTTCTCTCCCGCCTGAAGCTCCTCCCCGTGCAATGTCCTGCGCTCTTTCCAGCGCCGGTACATCGCGAGAGAAAACGCGAGCCAGACTCCGCTCCACAGGTACGCGCCGAGCGTGTCCGAAGGCCAGTGCGCGCCAAGATAGATGCGCGAGAGTCCGACGAGCAGGACAGGCAGGGCTGTAAGAGTGAGCGCGAGGCGGCGCAAGGCAGAGCCGCGTGGCAACAGCGCATAGGCGACAAAAAAGAGGAAACCGAAGAAGCAGACGTAGAAAGTGACGTGCCCGGAAGGAAAGCTCTGCGTTGCAGTGTTGCGATAAACTGGGACTAGAGCGGAGACAGCAGGGCGAGGGCGCGAGATGAGCAATTTTAGCGTCGAGTTGATAATCGCGCTTCCAAGCACGCTCAAGGTTAAACCCGCTGCTTCGCTGCGCCGGCCAAACGCGAGAAAGATAATCACCACCACTACAGTCATCGCATACGGCGTAAAACTGTTGCCGAAGACCGACATGAAGCTCAGCAGCGGAAACAGGCCGGGCGGTGCGAAACTGTTCCAGTTGAAAGCGGTCGAGAACCTCAAATCCCAATTGAAGTAAGGATCAAGGTAGGCGAAGATGGCGAGGACGGCGAACACGCCGAGCGCTACAACGTAAACGGTCTCGGCACGCCACAGGCGACGGAGGGCACGACGGCGCGGAACTATTGGCGGCGCTGCCGGGTCTATCAATGAGCTCACAGACGTGCCTTCTTTTATTTCCTGTTCATCGCTTGAATTCATCGCTCGCTCACGTTAGCTCCCTTTCCCGCGCGTGTAATATAATTCTCCTTGAAATAATCTCCCGAAGATAGCGAAACCTTAGGGTCAGCGGCAAGCTCAAAATGTGTGCCTCTCTCGCAGTGCGCTTCTGGTTTGAGCGTCCCCGCCGGAGAATTGAATTTTGTTAAGAGTTGAATACAAGGAAGGGCTTTACCTGCCTGAACTGGATTTGTGGCTCGACGCTGATGGGCCGCGCGAACGCTGTGTCATCTCGCACGGACATTCGGATCACATCGCCGAGCATCATTCCATCATCGCCACACCTGGAACGGCGCGCATCTTTCGTCATCGTCGCGGAGACGCCGCAATGGAGACGCCTAATTATGGCGAGCGACGCGATTACGGGCGCTTCGCTTTGACCTTTTTTCCGGCGGGGCATTGTCTGGGTTCGGCGCAGGTGCTAATCGAAGCGGACAATGAGCGGCTCGTCTATACGGGCGACATCAAGCTGCGCCCGAACGTCACGGCGGAGGATGCCGTCATCGTCCCCTGCGATACGCTCGTGATGGAGTCAACCTTTGGCGATCCTCTCTATCGCTTTCCGCCCGATGTCGTGACGTTTGAGCGGCTCTACGCGGCAGTTGACCGCGCTCTCTCTGATGATCGTGTGCCGGTCGTGCTGGCCTACGCACTCGGCAAGGGGCAGGAAGCTCTTGAATTATTGCTCAGGCGCGACTATCGCGTGACTTTGCACGGCTCTGTCTGGAACATGGCGGAGATTTACCGCGAGCTTGGCGTGAAGTTTTCCGGGCCGTATGAAAAATATGACCGCGAGCATTTGCGTGGCCGCGTGTTGATTACGCCGCCGGGCTGCCGCAAGCAAGCGATGATTACGAACATTGAGCGGCGCTACGTGATTATGCTGACGGGCTGGGCGCTGCACAAAAGCGCGCCTTATATGTACAAGGGCGTGGATTTGGTTTTGCCGCTTTCGGACCATGCAGACTTCGACGAGCTGGTGCATCTGGCGCGGGCGACGGGAGCGCAACGAATCATCACGATGCACGGCGCACCGAAGTTTGCCGCGCACCTCAGAGAGCTGGGATTAAACGCCGAACATCTCGCGCATCATCCGGGTTCGTCTCAGTCTGAGACGGCGAAAAAGCGCAAGCCGAAGAAAGCCGCGACCACTATTGAGCCTTTGCTGTTCAATTGAGAGCGAAGGGCGGAAAGTTTCGGAGCGGCAGGCGAGTTGACGTTGCGTAATGACCAGAAGCAGTTTTTGATAACGCCGATGGTCAACGTCGCCTCCATCCCAGTCTCCCGTAACCGGGACAACCCGCCGCGCCGAAGTCGAAGACAATTATGAAAAATCTAAGCCAGAAAGTTTTCCTATTACGATTGCCGGGAAAGTGAATTGGGACAGATAAAGAGACGACCCTCCGGCGTTTCTGCGAAATGAAGCTGTCCGCTCTCGACGCGCCGGTAGATGGAGCGTGAGCTTTCGCCCGCGACCGCCGCCGCCTCGTCGACCGTCAGCATCCTGACCGAAGCGGCGCAAGCCTCGCACCAGAGAGTCGAAGACTTTTGACTGCTGACAAGCGTCACGCGGTCTATCTCGACAGTAATCTCCATTCTTTTCTTCATCGTGGCCGTCTCTTGATGTTTCCGCCGCCTGCGTTTCGGGTTACAATGAGCGCCCGCTTGCCCGGAGACGCGATTTTTAGAGAACCTTTCGACTTTCCCCTCACCACATGGCGGGACGATACCCTCACACAGCGCGGGACGTATTTAGGAAACACTGAAGTTCTCCTGAGATTCTTTTCAAAAAGTTCTGAAGGTGATGATGAAAGGTCAGGCGAAACGCTTCTACGCATTCGGCATCTTTCGGATAGACGTGACCGAGCGCGTGCTGTTCAAAGAAAAGGCGGTCGTGCCGCTGACGCCGAAGGTCTTTGACACGCTGCTATTTCTGGTCGAAAACGGCGGCCACATGCTCGGCAAAGAAGAGTTGCTGGAAAAGGTCTGGCCTGACAGTTTCGTCGAAGAGAACAATCTCGCGCAGAATATTTCGACGCTGAGAAAAGCTCTGAGCGAAGGCGTGGATGGAGCGAAATATATTGAGACCGTGCCAAAACGCGGCTACCGCTTCGTCGCCGATGTCACAGAAAAAATTGAGGAGGGCACGGACTTAATCGTCCGCGAGCGCACGCGCGCTCATATCGTCGTCGAAGAAATTACTGACGATGAACCCGGACAGGCGTTGCAGCCTTTCACACAAAGCACGCCCACTGTCATCGATCTCTTGCCAAGCGCCGTCAGGCAGGAGTCTTCATCAAGAGAATTTGAGCTACCTTTCGGGCGTCCACCGGAAACGATGTACGCGAGAAGTGGCGACGTGAACATAGCCTATCAGGTCATCGGCGATGCGCCGCTTGATCTGGTCTTTGTGATGGGCTGGGTCTCGCATCTGGAATATTTCTGGCGCGAGCCTTCCTTTGCGCGCTTTCTCCTGCGCCTCGCCTCCTTCTCTCGCCTCATCCTTTTCGACAAACGCGGAACGGGACTCTCCGACCGCGTGCCTGTCAACGAACTTCCCACCCTTGAGCAGCGCATGGACGATGTGCGCGCCGTGATGATGGCCGTCGGCTCGGAGCGCGCGGCTCTGTGCGGAGTCTCTGAAGGCGGCCCGATGTGTAGTCTCTTCGCGGCGACGTACCCGGAAAAGACGCTCGCGCTCGTGATGATCGGAACTTACGCCAAGCGCATCCGCGACGCCGAATATCCCTGGGCACCGACCACAGAAGAACGCCAACACTTCTTTGACGAGATTCGCGCGCACTGGGGAGGCCCTGTCGGCGTGGAAGAACGCGCGCCGAGCGTGGCCGACGATGACGAGTTTCGCCAGTGGTGGGCAACATACCTCAGAATGGGCGCGAGTCCGGGGGCGGCGCTCGCCTTAACGCAGATGAACGCGGAGATAGATGTGCGCCAGGTGTTGCCGTCAATCCGTGTTCCGACGCTTGTCTTGCACCGCGCGGAAGATCAATGCCTGAAGGTCGAAGAAGGCCGCTACGTCGCCGAGAAAATTCCCGGCGCGAAGTATGTAGAACTTCCCGGCGTGGATCATCTTCCTTTTGTCGGCGATCAGGACGCGATTCTGGACGAGGTTGAAGAGTTTTTGACCGGCGTGCGCCACACGATTGAGCCGGACAGAGTGCTCGCCACAGTTCTCTTCGCTCGCATCGTCGGCTCACAGGAGTATGCCGAGCGCCTCGGCGCGGTGCGCTGGGACGAACTCGTAGGTCGCCTGCGCGCCCACATCCGAAAAGAGGTTGAGTGGTTCAGAGGACGCGACATAGACATGGTCGGAGAACAGCCGCTCGCTATCTTCGACGGCCCGGCACGCGCCATCCGCTGCGCCTGCGCCATCAATGAATACGCCTCACGCCTTGGCGTTGAAATGCGAACGGGGCTGCACACGGGCGAGTGCGACATGATTGACGGCAAGGTCGCAGGCATCGCGGCGGAGATCGGCGTTCAGGTGGCAAACGTTGCGGCAGCCGGTGAGGTGCTGGTTTCCAGTACGGTCAAGGATTTGGTCGCAGGCTCGGGCATCAAATTCGAGGATAAAGGCAGGCACAAGCTCGCAGGCATCCCCGGCGAATGGCAGCTCTTCAGAGCCGAAAAGTAGCTCGATTGCGGAATGCGGATTTTAAGAAGAGCGAACCCATCTTTTCAATCCGCATTCCGCAAGCCAAAATCCGCAACTCCTCCTCCGCCCCTACTCTTTTGCCGCACTCGCCTTACTTGCTTTCGGGTCGCGTTCCTCAATCAATCGTGCGATGGCTCGTTCGAGATTGGTGTCAATCTCTGTGAGTTGCTGAACGACGCGTGCCGGAAGGCGCAGCGTGATGAGTTCGGATTCTTCCGGTGGAGATTCAAGAGCAAGCTTGACAGCCGTCAGCATCGCATCGTAGTTCAAGGGCTTGGCCAGATAATCCTGAACGCCTAACCGTTCGCACTCTTTGCGTAGTTGTTCGCTCGTCTCTGCCGACGCGACGATGATAGGCACGCTCGCGTTGATGCCACGAATCTCTCGCAAGACCTGCGTGCCGTGCATCTCCGGCAGCGTCATATCCAGCAAAATCACGTCAGCGCCGTTGGCCTGAAACTCCGCGATGCCTTCTTCGCCCGTGAAAGCGTTTCGCACGTTATAGCCAGCTTTTTTGAGCGACGACTCGTAAAGCTCTGCCAGGTCTTCCTGATCTTCGATCACCAGAATGCAATGCTCTGCCATCACCAAACCCTCCTGGATAGTTTTCAGTTATTAATTACCAGTTTACAGTTTCCAGTTTTCAGTTTTCAGCTTATAGTCGCTTTCTGAAAACTGAAAACTGAAAACTAAAAACCGAAAACTGGAAACCGGATTATAGCAGAGACTATTTATGAGTCCCGTTGCGATTGTCATCATCCTGCTGTTTGTCGCCGTCGTCCTCTTTGCGACGGAACGCATCCCGATTGACATCGTGACTATCTTGCTCGTTATCGGGCTGGTCGTCACGGGCGTTTTAACTGCGGGAGAGGCATTCGCTGGATTCGGCAACGACATCGTTATTACCATCTCCGGCCTCTTTATCCTGACGGGCGGGCTGGTCAAGACGGGCGTCATAGACATTGTAGGGCGTCGTCTGCACAGGATTGCCGGAGGCCGCGAGTTTAACCTGACCGTGCTCGTGATGGTTGTCGCCGCCGCTTCAGCCGCCTTCCTGAAGAACACGACGACGACTGCCATGTTCGTGCCAGTCGTCCTGGGGATGTGCATGCGCGCGCGCGTCCCGCCCTCGAAGCTGATGATGCCGCTCGCCTTCGGCGCAATCCTCGGCGGCACCTGCACGCTCATCGGAACTTCGACCAACTTAGCCGTCAGCGGTGCGATCACGCGTTATGGCCTGCCGCCGTTTTCGATGTTCGAGTTGACACTCGTTGGCGTGGCGATTGTCGCCGTCGGGCTGCTTTACATGTTGCTCTTAGGCTTGCGCCTGCTACCCAAGCGCGGCGGCGCGGATTCTCTCACGGAGCAATACCACATCCGCGAATATATGTCTGAAGTGCTCGTGCTGCCCAACTCGCCGCTCGTCGGCAAGACGCTGGCCGAGGCAAACGTGGGCGACGAGCTTGACCTGACGGTCATAGGCATCCTGCGCGGCAAGCAGGGACGCATCGCGCCGAGTCCGACAGAAAGGATAGCGGCGGAAGACCTCCTGCTGGTGCAGGGAAAGATTGAAGACATCCTGCGCGTGAAGAACGAAACGGGAATCGAGATCAGAGCCGATTTCAAGTTGAGCGATAATGTGCTGGAATCCGGCGACGTTGAGCTTTTTGAAGCGATGGTGCTGCGTGGCTCGGATTTCATCGGGCGCACGCTGAAAGGGCTGAAATTTCGCCAGCGATTTCAGCTGACCGTGCTGGCGGTCAATCGTCAGGGCGTGGCGCTGCTCTCGAAGATCAGCACCTTGCCTCTGCGTTTCGGCGACGTGCTGCTCGTGCAGGGCAAACGTGAGCAGGTCGAGCGGCTGGCGACGGACGGCAATCTCCTGCTCCTTGAAGACGTGTCGGAGCGGCGCGGGCGCGCGAGTAAACGTCGCTGGGCGCTCCTGGCCTTCGGCGTCTTTCTCTTCTTCTCCATCACGCACCCGCCGCAAGTGCCGCTCTCTGTGGCCGTGCTGCTGGGCGTTCTCATCCTGCTCGTCAGCCGCGCCATCCGTACGCAGGAGATTTACGACCTCATCGAGTGGCGCTTGATAGTGCTGATCGCAGGCATGATTAGTTTCGGGACGGCGCTGGAGAAAACGGGCGCGGATAAGTATCTGGCCGATCTGATTGTGCAGGGTGTGGGCAGCTACGGCGGACTGGCTGTGCTCGCTGGCTTCTTCGTGCTGACGGTCGCGCTGACGCAACCGATGTCGAATCAGGCGGCGGCGCTCGTCGTCGTTCCCATCGCCGTCAAGACCGCCATCAGTCTCGGCCTCAATCCACGGACGTTTGCCGTAATGGTCACGTATGCCGCGTCCTGCTCGTTTCTGACGCCGCTTGAGCCTGCCTGTGTGCTGATCTTCACGCCCGGTCATTATCGCTTCTTCGATTTCGTCAAAGTCGGCTCGATTCTGACCGTGGCGGTCTTCGCCGTTGTGATGGTGCTTGTGCCTGTGGTCTGGCCGCTGGCGCAATCCGGGAATTTGATGATTCAACAGGGCGCGACACCTGACCCGGTGAAAGTCGGCCAGAACATCACCTACATCACGACCGTCACGAACAAGGGGCCGGATACTGTTCATAACGTGAACCTGACGAATAACCTGCCCGACTCGCTCACGTTCGTTTCCTGCGCGGCAACCAACGGCGGCGTCTGCACAGGAGGCGCGGCCAGCAATCAAACGGTTACGTTTCCCTTACTGGCAAACAACGCACAGGCCACCGTCACCATCATTGCGACCGTGAAAGACACGCTGATCGAAGGCACGGTCATCAACAATACGGTGAAGATTGAATCGCCGACGCCTGATCCGAACCCCGGTGATAATTCAGCGACCGCCACGTCAACGGCTTATCATTAAGAGCTTGCGCTGCTCTGCGAATGGTCACTATAATGCGCGGCTTTCAATGCTCTACGGATTCTCTTTCTGATTTGCGATTTTTGATTCTCAACCTGAAGTCTGAGATTTAAGATGACGAAGACAAGACCTCATCCAGCTCCAATTAAGAATCAAAAATCAAAAGCCAAAAATCCCCCCGTTTCTTCCCGGATTGTCACGGTGCCGAATCTGCTGACCATGTTCCGCATGGCGCTGATTCCGGTTTTCGTTTCGCTTCTCTTCTCCCGGAAATTCTCATGGGCGCTCGGCGTCTTCGTTCTCGCAGGGTTGACGGACGGGCTGGACGGACTCCTCGCGCGTCGCTTAAATCAAGGCTCTCAGTTGGGAACGATTCTAGACCCCATCGCCGACAAGCTCCTGCTCGTGACATCTTTCATCGTCCTCTCAGTTCCGGCAATCGCTCCGCAGCCCATGCCGCGCCACTTCCCCATCCCTTTCTGGGTGACGGTCGTCGTCATCAGCCGCGATATTTTCATAATCGTCGGCGCGGCGGCCATCAACATCGTGACCGGATTCAGTAAGTTTCGCCCCTCCATGCTGGGCAAGATCAACACGACCGTGCAGATTCTGGCCATCGCCGCCATTCTCATCGCTGCAAGCTACCCGTCTTTGAGCGGCTATCTGCCGACCGTCTACACCACCGTCTTCGGCTTCGCAGTGCTCTCCGGCGTCCATTACATCTTTTTCGCCTCCCGCCTCGTCAACGAAGAACGGCGTCAGAACGGTGAGTGAGCGTCGCAGCACACCTTGGACTGGCTTTAACCTATAACATTTCACCACTTACCTTTCCGCCACAGGTTACCGTTCCGGCCTAATTAAAACTTGACAAAGAGGGACTCAGATATTATATTAACGAGGCGTTCAACCCGTAATTCAATTGAGCCGTGACAGGCATGTCCGGTGAGAGTCAAAAACGAGCGGCGGGCGCATCTTAAGGCCGTTTCCCCGATAGATTAAGGGGAGAGCGGCCAATCAATATTGGGAGAAGAGAGCAATGAGCAAGATTATTGGAATTGATTTGGGCACGACCAACTCCGTGGTGGCCGTGATGGAAGGCGGCGAGCCGATCGTCATCACCAACTCGGAGGGCGGGCGCACGACCCCTTCGGTCGTCGCCTTCACCAAGGACGGCAATCGTCTCGTCGGACAGGTCGCCAAACGTCAGGCCGTCACCAATCCTGAGAACACGGTCTATTCAATCAAACGTTTCATGGGACGGCGCTTTGACGAAGTCTCTGAAGAGAAGAAGCAAGTGCCGTATGAAGTGAAAGCCACTGGCAGCGACGTTCGCATCGTGGCGGGCGGCAAAGAGTACAGCCCGCCGGAGATTTCGGCGATGGTCCTGCAAAAGATGAAACAGTCTGCCGAAGATTATCTGGGGCAGAAGGTTGATAAAGCGGTCATCACCGTTCCGGCCTACTTCAACGACGCACAGCGTCAGGCGACCAAAGACGCTGGCCGCATCGCAGGCTTAGAAGTCATGCGTATCGTCAACGAGCCGACGGCAGCCGCGCTCGCTTACGGCCTTGATAAGAAGAAGGACGAAACCATCGCCGTCTTCGATTTTGGCGGCGGAACGTTCGACATCTCCATTCTCGAAGTCGGCGAAGGTGTGGTCGAAGTGAAATCCACCAACGGCGACACGCATCTTGGCGGCGACGACATTGACGAACGCCTGATGGAGTGGATTACGGAAGAGTTCAAGAAAGATCAGGGCATCGACCTCTCGAACGACAAGATGGCTTTGCAGCGACTGAAGGAAGCGGCGGAGAAGGCCAAGATCGAGCTATCAAGCGCGATGGAGACGGAGATCAATCTGCCCTTCATCACCGCCGACCAGTCGGGTCCGAAGCACCTGGTGATGAAACTCACTCGCGCCAAGTTCGAGCAGTTGATTGAGCAGATTTTGCAGCGGCTCAAAACACCTGTCGAGCAGGCGATCAAGGATGCCGGGATTGACGCGAAGAAGGTTGACGAGGTCGTGCTCGTCGGCGGCTCAACACGTATCCCGAAAGTTCAGGAGATAGTCAAAGGCATCTTCGGCAAAGAGCCGAACAAGAGCGTGAACCCTGACGAAGTCGTGGCCATCGGCGCGGCCGTGCAGGCGGGCGTGCTCTCCGGCGAGAAGACCGACATCCTGCTGCTCGACGTGACGCCGCTCTCGCTTGGGATCGAAACCCTCGGCGGCGTCTTCACTAAACTGATCGAGCGCAACACGACGATTCCGACCCGCAAATCTGAAGTCTTCTCGACGGCCTCGGACAATCAAACGTCAGTCGAAGTCCACGTGCTTCAGGGCGAGCGCCAGATGGCGGGCGATAATCGCACGTTAGGCAAGTTCCATCTGGTCGGGATTCCGCCCGCACCGCGCGGCATGCCGCAGGTCGAAGTGACCTTTGACATTGACGCCAACGGCATCGTCAACGTCTCGGCCAAAGACATGGGCACGGGACGTGAGCAGAAGATTACGATCACGGCATCAAGCGGTCTCTCGAAGGACGAGATTGACAAGATGATGCGCGATGCCGAATCGCACTCGGCTGACGACCAGCGTAAGCGTGAAGAGATAGAAGCGCGCAATCGTCTGGATTCTCAGATCTATCAGGTCGAGAAGACCTTCAACGAGAACCACGACAAGCTGGATGCTTCGGCTGCTTCGGAAGTCGAGACGGCGCTGGCGGACGCGAAGAAGGCGGCGGAAGAAGGCGGCGTGGAGCGCATGAACGAAGCCTTCAATACGCTGCAAACCGCATCGCACAAGATCGCAGAAGCGCTCTACCAGCAGCAGGGCAGTTCGGCCGGCGGCGATGCGAGCGCAGACGAGCAGGCTTCAGCCGCAGGCGCGTCTTCCGCCTCGTCTCACAGGGCACAACCGGCGGCGGCGGCGACGACAACGTCATTGACGCCGAATACGTTGACGTAGACGAAAACAAGTAACGAAATTTCGAGTTTCGGGCAGCGAGTTTCGGGCTAGGCGGGCTTTAAAAACGTGCACACCCGAACACTGCCACTGCGAAACTGTCTTATGGCTAAACAAGATTACTATCAGGTGCTGGGCATCAAGCGCGACGCGAAGCCGGATGAGATCAAGAAGGCTTATCGGCGGCTGGCGCGTAAGCATCACCCGGACGTGAATCCGGGCGACAAGTCTGCCGAAGATCGTTTCAAGCTCATCACGGAGGCGCATGACGTGCTCTCCGATGAGAAGAAGCGCAAGGTCTATGATCGCTTCGGCCAATACTCGGACAATCTGGCGGAGGCGGCAGCGCGCGGCGCGACTCCCGGCGGCGGGTGCTGGAGGCCGCGCTGCTCCCGGCTTCGACTTTGACGGCTTCGACTGGGGCGCTTCCGGCGCGTCTGGCAGTCGGCAGCGCTGGTGGCGGCGGCTCAAGTTTTCGAGACATCTTCGCAGACCTCTTCGGCGGCTCAGCCTCCAAGCAGCGGAGCGCGAGCCGCCGCGCCCTCAACCAAAGCGCGGAGCGGACATAGAGATGCCGCTGGCGCTCTCTTTCGAGGAATCCATCACGGGCATGATGACCAACATCACCGTCAATCGCTCAGAGCAATGCACGCGGTGCAATGGGGCGGGCGATACGGGCGGGCCGGTCGTGACCTGCTCGACCTGCAAAGGCTCTGGCCAGGTGCAACGCGCAGGCGGGCGTTTAAAATTTTCGCAGGAATGCCCGGATTGCGGCGGCACTGGGCAAGCGGCGTCAGCCCTGCGCGCTTTGCAAAGGCAGCGGGGTTCTGCCGAAAAACGAGACCGTCAAGATACGCATTCCGGCGGGCGTGGATACAGGCTCGCGCGTGCGTATCGCGGGCAAAGGCGAAGGCGGGCGATTGGGCGCGCCTCCGGGCGATCTCTACATCATCACCAACGTCGGGCGGCACAAATATTTTACGCGCAAGGGCGACAACATTTATGTGACCGTGCCTCTGACAGTGCCGGAAGCGGCGTTGGGTGCGAAAATCGAAGTGCCGACGGTTGAGGGCAAAGCGCAATTGCGTATTCCGCCCGGCACGCAGTCGGGCCAAAAGTTTCGCCTGCGCGAGCGCGGCGTGCCTTCTTTAAGAAACCCGAACCTGCGCGGCGACCAGTTTGTCGAAGTGCAGGTCACACTGCCCAACGTGATTTCGGAAGAGACCAAGGAACTCTTGAAACGCTACGCGCAGACTCAACGAAGAGAACCCGCGCGTGGCGATGGGGTTGGAGTAAGTGACGAGTTATCGAGTTACGAGTTTCGGGTTAAAGAACTCTGTTTTAACTCGAAACACGCAACTCGAAACTATCTATTATGAAGCGTAAAGCCGAGACATATACGATCAGCGCGGTGGCGGATCAATACGAGATTCACCCGCAGACGTTGCGTCTCTACGAGCGTGAGGGGTTGTTGAAACCTTCGCGCTCTGAAGGCAACACGCGTCTCTATACGGATACTGATCTTGAGCGGCTTGAAGTCATCCTTTCTTTGACGCGCGATCTGGGTGTGAATCTGGCGGGCGTTGAAATCATCCTCAACATGCGCGAGAAGATGGACGCGATGCACCGCGAGTTTGAGCGCTTCTTTGAATACCTGCAAACGCACGCCGAAGAGTTCGCGCAATTTCACGGATGCGCCGCCTCCGCCCGAAGCTGGCGCGCTCATTCCCGCCTCGCACGCGACCGTCCTGCGGCTGCGCCGCCGTTCGGCTTCGCGCAGATAAATTCCTTCTCCGTTATCCTTGTGCTTGTCCGCGCAGGGTGCTAAAGTTCGCCCGCTGTCTCCTTCATAAATAATTTCTCAATTTTCAGTTTTCGCACTGGCGGTTTGACGGCTTCTCGGTCTCCCGCTCAACTTGTTCAAGTCTGAGATAAACTTGTTATGAATGGTAAGTCCTCGCATCTTTTTATAAGGGGAGCGCGGCTCTCGGTGTTATTGCTGGCATTCGCGGCTGCGGCTGCGTTCATGCCCGCGGCGGCTCACGCGCAAGACCTCGACGACGTGACCATCAGCGGGCGCATCGCAGACCAGAACGGCGCGATCATTCCGGGCGCTACCGTGACGGCGGTGCTCGTCAAAACCGGCGTCGAGCGCACTGTCGAGGCCAACGACGAAGGGCGCTACCGGATTATCGAGCTTGAGCCGGGCGAATATATTGTGCGCGTCATCTTCCGCAGGCTTTGCGACGGAAGAGAAAACGAATCTCGTCACCATCGCCGGACAGAACGTGCAACTCGATTTCGCGCTGCGGCCGGCAGACGTGACAGCCGAGCAGGTCGTCGTCAGCGAAGCCGAAACGCCTGTGGTTGATACGACGCGCACGGTCGTCGGCGGAACGGTCACGACCGCAGAAGTCGAAGCCCTGCCCAACTCTTCGCGCTCGCCGCTCGATCTGATCTTTACGCTCGGCGGCGTGACGGAAGAACCGCTCTCGACGCGCGACCTTGCCGAAGATAGGAACACCAGTCCGAGCAACACTCCTGAAGAGGCCGGCACGTTTGCGCTGTCGGGTGGCCCTGCCTACTCAAACAACATCACGATTGACGGGCTCGACAATAACGACGACCGCGCCGCACGTGAGCGTTTCCAACCTTCGATTGAAGCCGTCGAAGAAGTGCAGATCATCACGAACCAGTTTTCGGCGGAGTATGGACGGGCCAGCGGCGGGCGCATCAACATCCGCACGCGCGGCGGCTCAAATCAATATCGCGGACGTGTGTTCCATTTCTACCGCAACGACATCTTCAACGCCAACACGTTGCGAAACAACTCGCTCGGTTTGCCGCGCCTCCCGCTTGAAGAACATAATCCGGGCTTCACCTTTAGCGGCCCGGTTCGATTGCCGCTTCTATGACGGGCGCAAGCGCACCTTCTTCTTCACGGCTTACGAGTACGACACCATCCTCGACTCGGCGACGATAGATACGCTCGTGCCCGTCGCGCAGAATCCGCTCTTCCCTATCCCTGCGCCGACCATCATCGGGCGACGCCGGAAGACCGTCGCCGTACCCGGCAACGACAGCCGGATCTCGCGCCGTTTGTTTCAACGCTCAGCACGCCCGTCAAAAACAGCATCTTCACGGCGCGGATAGATCACAAATTCTCAGACCTGCATAACGGCTCGATGCTCTACCAACTGGGCCGCCAGAAAAATTTGCGGCAGTTTGGCGGCGGCAATCGCCTCGCCGAAAGCCTTCTCGGCAGAACGCGCAACACGGACGCCATTTCCTACTCCGACAACTATGTCTTCTCGCCGAAGTCGTCAATCAAACGCGCTTTCAGTTTTCGCGCCTGACGCCTGCGATTGCGGTTGAGGCGAACGGAGACCGCCGCCCCGTCGTTCTGATTACACTTAACGACCCGCTTCCTTCCGACGACCCCGATCAGCGCTCAGGCACGCTCGTCGCAGGCTCTTCGACTTCGGGCGCGACCGACCGCAGCGAGAATCGTTTTCAAGCTCAAGATGCGTTTGCCATGGTTGCGGGCGCGCACTCTCTGAAATTCGGCGGAGACTTTCAGCACATCCGCTCGACCTTCATAGATCTTTCGAGACGCCTCCGGCACGTTCACCTTCGCAAGCGCGGCAGATTTTCTGGCGAACACGCCGAGCCGCTTCCGCCAGAATTTTCAGACCGAATCAACGCAGCGCAATACTTACTTCGGCCTCTTCGTGCAGGACGAGTGGCGCTTGAAGCCTAACCTGACGTTGAGCTACGGCCTGCGCTACGAGAACGAAACAATCGTGCGCGACCGCAACAATTTCGGGCCGCGCTTTGCCCTCGCCTATGATCCTTTCAAGTCCGGCAAGACCGTCATTCGCGTTGGGGCGGGAATCTTTTACAACCGCGCGCTCTTGAGAACAATTGACGATTTCACGCTCGGCACGCAGCAACTTTTCTTCGACACGAACGATCTGCGCAACCCCGTGACCGGCACAGTCCTGAGCACTTCGGAGCGGCTCGACTTTATCTCCAGGAATCTAACTTTCCCGCAGGTCCTGACGCCGACTCCGCGATCGTCCGCCAGAGCGGCTTGCTCAACACTGGTTTTGCTCGCCGCCTCGATCCCGATTTACGAATTCCCGAAAGCTATCAGGCCAACGTCGGTTTCGAGCGCGAGCTGGGCCGCCTCTTCGTCTTTGAGGCCAACTACACCTACAATCGCGGCATCCATCTCTGGCGAGAATTCAACGCCAACGCTCCCCGCTTGCCCGCAGGTTTCCAGAGCTTCACAGACTTTCTGCTCTCGCGCGATTTCCCGAACTTTGAACCCTGCCCTGATTGCCCGCGCCCGCTCTATGATGTTTCGCACGGCCGGAGATCTTGTCCGCTTCACGACTCCGTCGACAGACCCCGCGAACCCAAACGCCATCGGGCGCATCCTTGAATTCGGCGTGCCCATCTCCATCTTCAATCTCAACAGCATCAGTTCGACCACGACGCTCGAAGTTGCGCTCGACGCTTTGAATCAGCTTCGGCCAGACCCGACGCGCGCACATATCGAGCAGCTTGCCTCCATCGGCAACAGTTTCTATCACGGCCTGACGCTTGAACTGCGACGCCGCTTTCGTCGCAGCAAAACGCGGCTTCGGGTTTTCGTTCCGCGCCGCCTACACGCTCTCGCGCCTGATTGACGACGGCATCGTCAACACTTCGAGCGCGCTCACCGTCGGCGACTTTCGCGGCGAACGCTCGCGCAGCCTGCTCGACCGCCGACATCGTTTCGTCTTTTCCGGGACGTTCGACACGCCGTCATGGCTCGGACGCCTGCGTCTTTCGCCCATCCTGCGTCTCGCGTCGGGCGCTCCCTTCAACATCTCCGTCGGCGGCATCGACCGCAACCTTGATGATGTGGGCAACGACCGCCCCATCTTCACGGGCGACCTTTCATTGCTGCGTTCACGTGAGCCGGGCGAGCCGCTCAACCCCGCGTTGCTTTCGGCCTTTCAACTTCCAACCATCGGTCAAACCGGAAACCTGCCGCGCAATGCCGGCCTAGGGCCGGGTCAATTCTTCTTCGACCTCAGCATCACGCGCGAGTTTCGATTGACGGAGCGCCTGCGCCTTCGCCCCGTCGTCGAGATTGACAATCTCCTGAACAAAACCGTCTTCAGCTTCGGCACGGAGTTCATCAACTTCACAGGCTTAAGCCCGACGGCCACGCCCGAACAGCGACAGGCTTTTCTAGATTCCTTCCTCGTCCCGACGCGCACGCTTCGCCAGCGACAGATTCGGATTGGGATTCGCTTCGATTTCTAGGCGATGAAGAGTGAAGGCTGAGGCTTAAGCTCAAGCACATCGACGAGCCTTTTCAAAAGGAAGAGACGCCAGGATAAGTAAAATTGAGAAGCCGCCCTCTGGCTGAGAGCGACTTCTCAATTTTACTTATCCTGTGTGGGGTGAGAACTGGTGCGGAGACTTGTCGCAGCCTGCTCGCTGGTTTCCGTTTTGATTGTGTGCGGCTTGCCTTCTTACTCTTCGACAACGCTCGCTGACAGCGTGCGCGGGAACGCTCAATGCGCCGCTTCATCCACGAATTCATAACTACACCTCAAACTCCTTATTCGGACATGAATCTAAAAACGCTTCGATCACGCTGCGGGTCAAATTGCTTGCCTTCGCACTTGCGAAGCTCTGCGGCGGCTACCTCATGGCTGAGCGCTTTGCGGTAAGGCCGGTCAGAGACCATCGCGTCATAAGTGTCCGCCACTTGGACGATGCGCGCCATCAAAGGGATGTCCGCGCCGCCGAGTTTGTGCGGGTAGCCGCGCCCGTCCCAACGCTCGTGGTGATGCTGTGTGCGAACGCGCAGCTCCGCCGGGAGATTGAAGTACGAGGCCAGGAGCGCGCCGAAGCTCGGATGCTTGTGCAGAATGAAAAGCTCTGTCGGCGTCGGTTTGCGCGGGCGATTCAGGACAGCTTCAGGCACAAGTATCTTGCCGACATCGTGCAGCACGGCTGCATAGCAAAGCTGCTTCAAACGCGCATCATCGAAACCGAAGGCACGCCCGATGGAGCGCGAGACACGAGACACGCGAACGCTGTGATAGTAGGTTTCAGGTCGCGCGCGCTTGAGTCGTTTGACCAGCGCCTCCGTTCCGTCCAGCTTGTGAACGCGACCGATTGCTTTGAGGCGCTGCAAAAAGCGCGTCAGATAGTTTGCCCAGCTACTGTTCACCAGTTTGATGGTCGCGGCGTTAGAGGCTTCCAACGTCAATTGATCGTACATGCTTCGGCTCCTCCAAAATGAGTCGAACAAACGCAAAACGCATCGGGGGGTGGATTCGGGACCTGTAAAGTGAGAGCTTCACGCGGGCGAATCAAATTACCTCTGTGACTTCTCGCCCAATCATTGTGCATGCGCCATGCCATGTTTCACTCTCAATACAAACTATAGAGCTATGTATGGTAGCCCATACTAAATCGGGCGGGACGTATTTTGAGGCTGTGCAGCTAAGGACAATCAAAATTCAGCTTGCGCCGAATCTGTTAAGAGCTTGCGTGAGGTCTTGATAAGCTACGCGTTTCGCGTTGTCGCACGAGGGGAAACGCGCCTCGCCGTCAGCATGGCTTGCCGGTTATACGATATGGTGTTTGAAGCATCGGAATGCTGCATGGTGGATGAGCTATGACCCGTTTGTGTTAAACTTGGTCTGCTGTTGTAGGAAGAAAACTGCGAGGCAACAAGACCGCCAAAGCGAGAGCGATGAGCGACGCACTGACAGGCAAAGAGCAGGAGGGAGATGTCGAAACGGCGCTGCTTGATGCCGAGCTATTCATCAAGTATCACGCGCCGGAGCGCGCCATCAAGAGGCTTCGCACCGCGCTTGAGCATCATCCGCGCTCTCTCCAACTGCGCGAGCGACTGCGCGAAATCACACAGGCCAAACATCCTGAAGAAGCCGCCCGGCAATGTCTCGCGCTCGCCAGTCTCTACATCGAGCGCGAGGAATTGCAGATGGCGCACGACCGCCTGCTCGAAGCCAAAAGCCTTGACCCGCGCATCTCGATTGCCCCCGGCCTCGACGCCATCCGTCGCGCCCGCCGTCCAAACCTTCAACAAAACGATCAGGTCGCCACATCCCGCAGCCTCGAAAAATCCAAGTCCACATTTGCCGGAGACCTTGCGGTCGTCAGTATCTTCGACGCCATACAGGTGATTGAAAATTCGCGTCTGACGGGCACTCTTTCAATCGTCAGCGACCCGCGTTTGGGTCGAATGTACTTTAACGAAGGCCGCATCGTCGGCGCAGAGACGGGCGAGACCACAGGCGAAGACGCTTTTCGCAAGGTCGTCGAAGCGACGACGGGGACGTTCGATTTTGAAAAGTCGGTTAAAGAATTTCCCGTCACCATCAATGCCGCCAGCAACACAAATCTGATTCTCGATAGCCTCCGGCAACTCGACGAAGAGAAGATGTGAAGAGCGGATTTACTTGCTCACGCTCACATTATTCGTATGCTTTGCTGCGATGCCTCACCGCGATGATGCTCAAGCTGCTGGTTACATCATTAATCTCGTAGATTAATCGGTAGTCGCCAACACGTATACGCCAGCGGTTTTGCGCCCCGACGAGTTTACGACAGCCTGAAGGTCGAGGGTCATTGGCTAGAGAGTGAAGTGCCTGTAGTATTCGCGCCCTGACTGTCTGATCCAGCGTTCTGATCTCCTTCTGTGCCGGACGAATGATAATGACTGTGTAAGCCGCGCTACTCACTCAGCAATCCTTCTTCGCGCAATTCCGCTTCAAAGTGGTCAAGCGTCATTCCCGGCTCTTCAGCACGCTCACTGGCAAGCATATTGTCATAAATGTCTTCCCAGAGTTCTCCCCATTCTTGAAGGTCTAAAACAACTGCAACCCTGTTTCCTTCGACATCGGTAACGAATTGAACACCTTTCATCGTTTGCATCTTCCACACCTCATTCTTAGCTCAAACTTATTTGTGTCCAGTCGAAATTTGACGAATGCATTTTACACATTAATCCAGCAACACTCTTGCACTGAGAGCTTCGGCGCGTTCGAGTGCGGCGAGCAGGCGCAGGAATTGCGCGTAGTTTTTGCTGCGTGCGTGCAGGCGCGCTCGCTCGCTTTCGGAGAGATCGTTGCGCAGAACGTAGTCCAGGAAATCGTAATAGTCAGCGGTCGCCGCATGCGGCAGCTCGCGCGTGTAAGAGGTCTGTTCGGAATCAGTGGAGCGGAATCCGGCGAGCAGATCGAAGAGATTGTCCGTCGTCAGGTGCGCGGCCTCGCGCGTGAGCTTGATCGGCAGGCGAAGCTCAAAGAAGCGCAGGCCCTGCTGGGTCGTGACACGCCGCAACTCCTTCGTGCCTTCTCCGTCGAAAGGCGATTCGGCATCAACCAGGATGCGTAAGAGCCGCGGTTGATCTTCCTTGTCCAGCGTATCGAGCGCAAGTTGTGCGCGGTCGGCTAAGAATTTCTCAAACTGCGCTTCGACCGGATACGTGACGCGGCCAAGACAGCCGACCAACTCACCTTCGCCAGCCGTCTCGCGCGGCAGGCACGCAGGGCACGTCTCACACACGATTGTCTCTGACTGTGTTCGCTCAAGCTCTCCGCGCGCGTTTTCGACAAAGCGCACCTTATCTTCGGTCGGCGCGTGCTCTTCACCCGTCGTCAGGCGCGTGTGAATGTTGCTCAGACGCCCCCACGCGCGCAGATGCTCTTCCGAATAACGAGCGCGCAAACTGCATGGATACTCAACGGTAAATTCTAAAGACAAACCTTTAACCCCTTGCGTCTAACCAGTACGGCCTTGCTTCGCCTTTCATCACTATCACACGAGCGTGTGAAGGGCAAGGCGGCTGACGATTGCGGATTGCGGATTGCGGATTGAAAGACATATTCTTGAATCTAGCAAAGCGTCTTATTAATCCGCAATCCGCATTTGTAAGGAGTGACAGTTGGCAACGCTCAATTATCCCCCCGGCCCGAAAGGCAAGCTGCTCGGCGGCAATTTCACAGCCTTTCGCCGCGATTCTCTCGCCTATTTGCAGAAGGCCACCAGCGAACATGGCGACATAGTTTATCTTCGCTTCGGCCCGCAGGATGTTTTCTTTCTCAATCACCCTGACTACATCAGGGACGTGCTGGTCACACATCACCAGAGCTTCATGAAAGGCCGCGCGCTCCAACGCGCCAAGCGATTGCTCGGCGAAGGACTCCTGACCAGCGAAGGCAACTTTCATCGTCGGCAGCGGCGTCTCGCTCAGCCAGCCTTTCATCGCGGACGCATCGCCTCTTACGGCTCGGTCATGACGGACTACGCCGCGCGCACCGCCGCGCGCTGGCATGACGGCGAGACGCTTGACATCTCGCAGGAGATGATGCGCCTGACACTCGCCATTGTCGGGAAGACCTTGTTCGATACGGACGTTGAAGCGGAAGCAGACGAGATCGGCGCGGCGCTGACCTCCGTCATGGAGTTGTTCGATTTCCTCTTGCTGCCCTTCTCCGAGTTGCTGGAGCGGCTCCCGCTGCCGCATGTGCGTCGTTTCCAGAAAGCGAGGGCGCGTCTGGACGAGACGATCTATCGCATCATCGAAGAGAGAAGACGAAGCAATGAAGATCGCGGCGATTTGCTCTCGATGTTGTTGGCCGCGCGCGACGAAGAGGGTGACGGCGGGCAGATGAACGACGAGCAAGTGCGCGATGAAGTGATGACGCTTTTTCTCGCCGGTCACGAAACGACTGCTAACTTGATGACGTGGACGTGGTATTTGCTCTCTGAACACCCGGAGGTAGAAGCAAAGCTGCATGAGGAACTCAACGCGGTGCTAAAGGGAAGGCAGCCGACGGTTGAAGACGTGCCTTCCTTGCGCTACACGGAGATGGTGGTGGCGGAATCCATGCGGCTCTATCCGCCTGCGTGGGCGATTGGCCGTCTCGCGCTTCATGATCACGAAGTCGGCGGCTACACCATCCCCGCAAAGGCGCTCGTGCTGCTGAGTCCGTATGTGACGCACCGCGACGAGCGATACTTTCCAGACCCGACGCGCTTTGACCCTGAGCGCTGGACGCCGGAAGCTAAAGAGTCAAGACCGCAGTTCGCCTACTTTCCATTCGGCGGAGGCACGCGTCGCTGCATCGGCGAAGGGTTCGCGTGGATGGAAGGAATTCTGCTACTCGCTTCGCTTGCGCGCAACTGGCGCATGCGCCTCGTCCCCGGCCACCGTGTCGAGACCCTGCCGGTCATCACCCTGCGCCCGAAACATGGTATGCGAATGACAGTGGAAAAGAAGTGATGAATGATAAGTAATGAGTGCTGAGTGAAAGACAATTTCTTGCTTTTAACTCATTACTCATTACTTATCATTCATCACTTAGTTCTTCTCCCTGTTTTCTGATAATCTTGCTCTCTTTCGGATGCGAGCCATGTGAGGCTTCTTCATAGTAGACAAGCGATAGCAGTAGCGTGGCTCAGATATTAAGAGGTTTAGAGAATGGCGATTAGTCAAGATTTGTTGGAGATACTTGCCTGCCCCGCGTGCAAGGCTAAAGTCGAATTGAAGCCGGACGCGAGCGGGTTGAAATGCACCGAGTGCAGGCGCGTCTATCCGATTCGTGATGACATTCCGGTGATGTTGGTGGCCGAAGCGCCTGTGGAAGATGAAGAGTCTGCTGGAAAAGCCTGAGCCGCTGATTAACGGTTGGCACGCTCTCGCGGGCGATCACCTGCGCGATTTGGAGAGTGGGGCGCAACCGCTCGCACCCGCGCGCTGGGACTGGCGCGAGGTGCGTCGTGTGCTGGTCGTGCGCCTGCGCTCAATCGGCGACACGGTGCTGGCGACCCCATCGCTTTATGCTCTGCGCCGTTTTCTGCCCCATGTACAGATAGACGTGCTGCTCGAAAGCTGGGTCGCGCCCATTCTGGAAGGCAGCGAGGTAGTGGATAACGTCATCACGGTCGAGCGTGGCAGCACTGTCTCGCGCGCACGCGTTGCTCGTCGCCTCCGTGCCGAGCGTTATGATGTCGCTTACAACCTTCACGGCGGAACGACCGCCACGCTTTTGACCAGATCATCCGGGGCGAAGCATCGCGTCGGCTATCAGGATTACCAGTACAGCCGACTGCTCAACCACGCCGCGCCGCCTGCCTCTGAATTGTGGGGAACCGAGAAAACACATTCGGTCGAGCAGCAACTCGCGCTCATCGGCTGGACGGGAGTGCCCGTGTCGGATCGTCCCCGAACGCAGTTGGCCGTCACCGAGAAAGCAAAACTGAGAGTTGCAGAGAGACTTCAAGCGGCGCGTGTGGATGAAGCCAAGCCGCTCGCGCTGATTCATCCGGCTGCCGCGTTCGACACAAAGCAGTGGGCGACCAGCAACTTTGCGCGCGTCGCGGAGGAGCTTTCGGCGCGTGGCTTCAATTGCGTAGCCATCGCCGCGCCGAATGAAAAGCAGGTCATCGCAACGCTTGTCGAAAATTCGCAGGCTCGCATCAACGCTTTCACAGACCTCTCATTGCCGGAAGTCACGGCGCTCTCGGCGCGCTCGCGTCTTTTCGTCGGCAATGATAGCGGTGTGGCGCACATCGCGGCAGCCGTCGGCACGCCTTCGGTCGTCATCTTCGGCTCATCCAACGTCGCGCACTGGCGTCCGTGGGCTGTAGCGCCGTCGGAAGTCGTTCGCGAAGAACTTCCCTGCCAGCCGTGCCCCGGCTACACCTGCGCCGAGTTCGACCAGCCCGAATGCATCCGCCGCGTGACGGTCGAGCGCGTGACGGCAGCAATTGAAAGAGTAATTAGTAGTCAGTCAAAAGCAAAAAGCTGATAACAGATTACTGACCACTGACCACTGTTTTATGAATCAAATAACACAACAGCGTGCCGACGAAGTGCTGCGCCGCGCGAGCGAGCGTTTCATCGTCGTCTATGGCGATGTGATGCTGGACGAGTTTGTCTGGGGCGATGTGACGCGCATTAGTCCTGAAGCGCCTGTGCCGGTGGTGGACATCCGGCGCGAATCCGTCCATCTGGGCGGCGCGGCGAATGTCCTGGCGAACCTCGTGGCGCTCGGCGCGCGCGCCGGTGTGGTCGGGGTGACGGGAAACGATTCCGCGGGCGAGCGACTGCGCGCGGAGTTGAAAGAAGCGGGCGCGGCATTGCATGACACGTTGATTGTTGACGAGAGCCGACCGACCACGCTCAAGACGCGCATCATCGCGCACAGCCAACTCGTCGTGCGCGCAGACCGCGAGCGGCGTGACCCCGTTGATGAGAAGACGGAAGAACGCATCATCGAAGTCCTGACCAGAAGCATTCCAGAGGCTGACGCTTTCGTCGTTTCCGATTATGATAAGGGCGCTGTGACGCCGCGCGTCCTCGCAGAAATTCTGCCGCTGGCTTACGAGCGCGGCATTCCTGTTCTGGTTGACCCGAAGATTCGCAACTTCGATGCCTACCGCCCGGCGACGCTAGTGACGCCGAATCATCATGAAGCGCTGCGGCTCTCGAACATGGAAGACCAGAGCGACGAGGGCTTGAAGAGGGCGGCGCATTTGATTCGCGGGCGGCTGGATTGCGAGTCGGTCTTGATTACGCGCGGCGAGCGGGGCATGATGCTGCTGGAAAGTTATCACGAGCCGGTTTACGTCGAAACGGTCGCGCGCGAGGTTTACGACGTGACGGGCGCAGGCGATACTGTCATCGCCACGCTCGCGGCGGCGCTCGCAGGCAAAGCGTCAATGCTCGAAGCGGCGATCCTCGCAAATCACGCCGCCGGAATCGTCGTTGGGAAAGTGGGTACAGCCACTGCCAGCGCAGAAGAATTGGTTAATTCCATCCAGCGGGAATTGACGAAAGAACTAACATGGATGGACGGATTGCGGATTAAAAAGACAAGCTGACTGGTCTGTTCTTAATTCCTGCATTCCGCAAGCCGCATTATCCGAAATCGTTAGAGGTTTTACGATGAAGAGTCGCCCCCAACTCATATACCTTCGGCGCGCTCGCGCTGATCGCAATCTCTTTGTTCTCTGCCTGTAACAGAAAGCCTGTGCGGGATGTTTTAAGAATCGGCATTGCGCGTAATCTCACGCATCTTGCGGTCGGGCAGAAGTCGCGCCTTGCTGGCTTACGAGGAATACCGCGAGCAGTGGGACATTGACAGCGCGCACGCAGCCTCAATCCGCGATTTTCTGCGCGCGCCCATCACGGCCAAATGGAGCGTGTCGGACGAAGGGCTTGCTTCTGTTGGCGAAGACGGAACTCTCACGGCATTGAAGCCGGGACGCGTGACTTTGAAAAGCTCATGGGAAGGCCGCGAGGCGACCGCCGCGATTGAGATAGTCAGAGCGTTGCCTCTGGGGCGGCTGCCGCAAGTCAAAGCGAAGGCCTTGCGCTGCGCGCCGCAGGGAGTCGGCTTGAGTCTGGGCGAAGACCGCACTTTGCATTTTAGTTTGAGTTTTGATGGAGATTGCGCGGACGTGGACGTGAAATGAGCGCGCCGGACAAGCCGCTGCCATGGGAGATTCCTTTCAACGGCGGCACGCTTCAATTGACGAACGCGCAGGGCACAATCGTCAGTGGCACGGCGCGCATGAACGTCGGGGGCGAAGCTGAGTTCACGGTCTGGGCTGAAGGTGCGGGTGCTTTTCCTCTCTCGCTCACGAACAAGACGGTGCTGCTCGTCGGCGATTCGATGGCCGAAGGCGTCGGCCCCTGGCTGCAAAAGAAGGTTGAGGAGGTGGGCGGGCGCTTCATCAACGGGCAGGAGCGCAGCTCGACGATCGTCTGGTGGCAGGGTTCAGGAAAGCTGCGCGAGATGCTTGCGCGTCACCAACCGGACGTAATCTTTATCGCGCTCGGCTCAAACGAAATCTTCATTGAACAACCCGCCCTGCGCGCGCCCTTAATCAAACAGATGGTCGAGGAGATCGGCGCACGCCCCGGCTTACTGGATTGGCCCGCCGAGTTGGAAACCGGATTTAGGGACTCGTGCAGGTGATTGAAGAAAATTTCCAGCCGGGACATTTCTATAACTCAAACGACCTCAAAGTGCCGCGAGCGGCAGACGGCAAGCACCCGACCGCGCAGGGCTACCAGACCTGGACTGAACTGGTCTGGAACTGGTACGCACGGGCGGTTTGAAAAGCAGTGGTCGGTGGTCAGTGGTCAGTTAAAGACAAAAGTTCAGCACGGCTTATCGCCTGTATTTTACTGACCACTGATCACTGCTCTATCCTCTCCGTTTGCCGCCAAGCCTTAAAAGATAGTTTGGCGCACGTCCCTGAACGTTGAGCGCGGGGCCGAGGGTATTAGTGATGCTGGCGGTAACAAAGCGCGGGCTGCGAGACGGAAACCAATCCCCAGAAGAATGAGCTTTGTCCCGCTTCCGGGGCCGCTGCCCGCGCAGACCGGAGAGGCTGAATGTAAAAGGTGATGTTGTTGCCGACTTGATCTGCCGAAGCTATCCCGACGCTGCCGATGCCGCCCGTCGTCACGACGAAGACTTGCTCTGTGCTGCTTCCATCGCCATTGAAATCCAGCGTGCTCACGACAGAGCCGAAGTTGACCGTGACGGAGTTGACGCAACCGAGGCTTAATGTGCCGACGGCGTTTCTGCATGTCAACGCGATAGAGATAGGCATAGCTTGCCCGCCGCAGGAGAGCCGGGCAACCCGCGAAAAGTGCGCGACTGGAAGAAGCCTGTGCCTGAGCCGGGCAAAGTAATCGGGGCGGTGGTATCGTTGACGACGACCGTGCAGGAAGCGTCAAAGACGCAGTTGATGGGCGGCGCGCTGACATTAACGATTGAGAGCGGCACTGCCTGTGCGGTGGCAGCAAAAAAGCTGAAGACAAGAAAGAGCGTTAATTTTTTCATCGGACTCTCCTTTTGGGCGCATCGCAGCTTTCGTCGCTTGCAGCGCACTGTTTGAGGATTTCTCGGTTGGACGGATGCGCCGCTTTTCGCTAAACAGCTTGACGAAACTTTGGGCTGTGAAAATATGCCCTTGAATGGTCTGTGTCAAGACTTAAGGATGAAACGCGCCGCGAGGTTTGTTTGTACCTGAATGTCAGCAACACACTATTCACCACCGCAGGCACAGAGAACACAGAGGAAGCACGGAGGCTTGCTTTTCTCTGTGCCCCCTCTGCGTTCTCTGCGTCTGCGGTGGTGAATTGCCATTTACGACCCAGTCAAGATTGAATAGACCCTGAACGCGCGCTTTTCTTCTGGCGCTGAAAGATGCTTTTGGGCCATACTCTCATCTCTTCCAGAGACTCGAAAATTCGTGCAAACCTTCATGATGATTAAAAAGAATAGAACGTCCCCGTTCATCGCTCTCCTTCTGCTTCTCGCGCTCGGCTTCAATTCCTTCACGTCTTTGAGCGCGCAGGAACAGCGCCCGCAACGCGAGCGCAGAGTCAGCGCGACCACACCACCGCAACCAGCGCAGACGCCGACCCCGAAGCCGACCCCGACGCCCACGCCACAGCCTACGCACCGCGTCCGACGCTGCGGTTATCAAACCGAGCACGACTGCGCCGAGGACGCTTGACGAACTGCGCGCACGAATTCAGGAGGTGCTGCGTAATCCCAGAACTCGCGACGGCGCAGATGTCCGTCAAGGTGGCTTCGCTCAACACGGGGCGCACGCTTTATGAAGAGAACGCCGAAAAGCTCCTGCATCCGGCCTCGAACATGAAGATTTACACGGTGGCCGCCGCGCTCGACCGTCTGTCGCCAGACTTCCGTTTCAAGACCTCTGCCTACGTGCCATCTGCCCCGGACGCTGCTGGCATGATTCGCGGCGATCTCATCATCTACGGTCGCGGCGACCCGTCGTTTGCCGCGAGTTTCAACAACGGTGATTACTACAAAGCGATTGATGATTTCGCGGCGCGCATCGCAGGCACGGGCGTCAAGCGCATTGAAGGCAACATCATCGGAGATGAAAGCTATTTCACGGGCAGTCACTTCGGCTATGGCTGGGAGTGGGACGATCTTCAATGGTATTACGGCGCGGAGGTGTCTGCTTTAACGGTCAACGATAACTCGCTCGACTTGTTCGTCAAGCCTGGACTCGACGTGGGCGCGCAGGCCATTGTGACGACCGGGCCTGTCACGCCGCTCGTGACGATTGTCAATCGCGCGACGACCCCGCAGAGCGCGGAACGCGTCGCAACCTCACAGTCGTTAGTCCGCTCGGCACTAACACCATCGAAATCAGCGGGAGCGTGCCGCTTGGAATTGACGCGACCGACAAGGGGCTAATCGGTAGCATCGCCGTTCCTAATCCGGCGCTCGTCTTTGTTTACATGCTGCGCTCTTCGCTGGCGTCGAAAGGCGTGGCTATCACGGGACAGTCGCAGATGATTGACGCGCGAGGACGGAGGGGGCTACCGCTCAAGGTAGAATCGCTTGTCGAAATCGCCAGCGTGCAATCACCTCCCCTGAGCGTCATCGCGGCGCAGACGATGAAGCCCAGCCAGAATCTTTACACAGAGTTGCTGCTGCGCACGCTTGGCAAATCGGCTGCGCCAAATCCGACTATTTCGAGTCCCGAACGAACGACGGTAGACGAAGGCATCGAGGCGGTCAAAACTTTTCTGCGCGGGGCAGGCGTCGAGCCGCGCGGTCAGGTCGTTCAGGCCGACGGCTCAGGACTCTCCCGCCACAACTACATTACCGCCAGCGGCACAATGCAACTGCTCACCTACATGAGCACGCATCGCTACGCCAACGCCTTTCGTGAATCGCTGCCGATTGCGGGCATAGACGGCACGCTGAGGACGCGCATGCGCGGAACTCTGGCGGCAAACAATCTTCGCGCCAAGACGGGCACGATCAGCGGCGTCGCCTCGCTCTCAGGCTACGTGACGAGCGCCGCGGGCGAGCGTCTTGTCTTTTCCATCATCCTTAATAATTATCCCGAAGAATCAAGCTCACGCCGGAGTTTCATAGATACCATAGCGGTGCTGCTGGCATCCTTCGCCGGGCGATCATAAAAATATAACAAGGTACTTCACGTATAGACATGGCAACGTACCTCTTAACTTGGAATCCGAAGCAGTGGCATTGGTGAGATGACCTTAGCGACTCATTTGAAAAATCTGGGAAATATTATCTTGGGGACTGGAGTTGTGCATCTAAAGGTGTTCACGTCAATGATCGTGTATTTCTAATTCGCTTGGGTAAAAATCCGCGAGGGATAGTTGCATCTGGTTGGGCTGATTCAACGCCTTATGAAGATGCCCATTGGAATGAAACTCTAGCTGCTTCCGGTAAGACCACCCTATATATTGAGGCCCGCTTTGATGTTTTGTTGAATCCCTCTGTTGAGAAGATATTTCCGCGCAAGAGCCTTGATAGAGGGATGCTTGGTAAAATGCATTGGGATTCTCAGCTTTCAGGCATTCGTATCCCTGACGATGTGGCTTCCGTTCTTGAATATGTCAGAGGCAGAAGCCGCTATCTACGTGACCTTGCGCTGGAAGAGTCTGACGGTGTTTGCGCGGTGTGTGAAGTTGATTATTCAAAGTTGCTAGGCGGAAAAGGCGTGCGAGTGTTGCAGGTTCATCATCGAAACCAGCTTGCTGCCGATATTGCCCCAAGATTAACCCCCCTTGGTGAGCTTGCTGTGGTATGCGCTAATTGCCATATGCTCATACACATGAATCCAAAGCAGGCGCTTAGTGTCGAAGAACTCAGGGGAATGCTAGGCAAGTCTCCCAAAGACTAAATCAATATGGGCACTAGCGTCATTAGTATCGGAATAGTAGAATCAAGGCGGAGCGTGAAGGCATATGGCTGAGAAATCGGAAATATTGAAACATGAAGCCAAACCACAGCCCACAACTGAGCAACAAGTGCGGCGGGCAGAGATTCATCAGGCTCTCCGGCGTCTGCGCGAGATCGGCGAAAAGCTCCCGGTGGTTGATGCCGTCGCCATTGTGCGCGAAGGTAGAGATTTAGAGGGGCAAGGCCCTCGCTAATGGTAGTCGCTGATGCTAACCTGCTTGTCGTTTTAGTTAGCGGCGATCCGCGCGGCAATCAGGTGTTTCAACACTTCACAGACTGGCTCGACCGCAATATTGAAATACATGCTCCAGCTTTGGCTCAGTATGAGATTGCCAACGCTTTGACCAGACTCGTTGTTGGCGGTGCGTTCTCAGCAGATAAAATTGAAGAAGCCTGGAACAACATATCCATTCTGCCGATTCAATATCATAATTTGACTGATGCCGCGCGTGTGGTAGAAATTGCTCTTGCTATGAACCGAAAGAACGCTTATGACGCCGCCTATATCGCCTTGGCAGAAATGTTAGGCGCTGAGTTATGGACATTGGATAGCCCATTATTCCGTAATGCTACAGGTCTCGGTTTCCCGGTAAACCTCATTTCGTAAGCGCACGACTCTTTACTTAGCCCAGTTCCCCATGCAGTTCATCAAATTTCACGGCTTCGGCAACGACTATCTGGTCTTTGAAGCGCAGCGCCTCGACGGTGTCAAATCGCTGAACGAATTTGCGCGCGCCATCTGCGACCGTCACTACGGCGCGGGCGCGGACGGCATCACGGTCGTCAGTCCCGCAGGTCGAGACGAAGACGCGGATTTTGTTGTTCGCATCTTCAACGTGGACGGGAGCG
This sequence comes from uncultured Acidobacteriota bacterium, assembly GCA_963811065.1. Taxonomy (GTDB): domain Bacteria; phylum Acidobacteriota; class Blastocatellia; order Pyrinomonadales; family Pyrinomonadaceae; genus QHXM01. Next base: position 38,648 of record CAWEPR010000016.1, on the reverse strand, counting down.
AGGCCGGACTATCGGGCAACGGCACGCGCTGCACGGTCGCGTATCTTTATTATCGCGGTCTCTGGTCGCAGGATGAGCTTCGATTGAAGACGCGCTCCGGGGTAAAACTCTATCGTTTGCGCGAGCGCATCTCTGAGGGGCATTACTGGTTTGAATCCGAATTAGGCCAGCCGGGATTAAAGAGCGCGTCCGTCCCTATGTTGACGGATGAACCGCGTGAGCGTGTCACGGATTACCCGCTGACAGTTGAAGGCGAGAACCTGCGTGTCACCGCGCTCTCGATGGGCAATCCGAATTGCATTATCTTCGTTGACGATTTCAATGAGTTGGACTGGCGGCGCGTCGGGCGCACGCTCGAAAATCATGAGCAATTCCCGGACAGAACCAACGTCGTCTTCGTGCGCGTCGTGGATCGCGGCAATATCGAAGTGCGACTCTGGGAGCGCGGCGTCGGCGAAACCAAATCTTCGGGAACCTGCTCGTGCGCGGCTGCGGTCGCAAGCATTATCAATGACAAAGCTGACAGGCACGTTAACGTTCACACAGAGGGCGGGCTGCTCGAAGTTTTGTGGCGAGAAGACGGCGAGGTCGTGATGACGGGACGCGCCGACGTGGTTTACAGTGGAGAATGGTTAGGAGATTCAGGAGATTTTTGATTGGAAGAGGACAGGAATTTATTAAATCTGATAATCTGGAATTTGAAATCGCAGATGTCATCCCTGCCCAATCAAAAATCAAAAATCGGAAATCAGAAATTACAGAGTTGTTGCCCCATGAAGAATTTCAAACTCAAAGATAATATTTCAAGTTTATTGCTGGTCTCTCTTTTCGCCGCGTTGTTATTAACGACAGGCTGCGGAGAGGCGGTGACGAAGTCTGCTGAGAGCGATGTGCGCCCGGCTAAGACGGTCAGCGTGCGCCCCGTAGTTTCGACGTGGCTGGGTAACCCGTCGCGCACCTTTTACGGTTCAGGCCCATTCTCAGATGCTCCGCTCGAAGTCGTCTGGAGGTTTAAGACGAAATCTATCAGCGGTCGGCTGCACAAAGACCCCTGGGGCGGAACGAGTTGGCCGGGACAGGCTTCGGTGAGCGGTGATCGCGTCTACTTCGGCTCGGCTGACGGCAATGTCTATTGCCTGAGCACCAAAGATGGCTCGCTCATCTGGAAGTTTCAAGGGCTGGACAGCATGAAGGCCACGCCCACGATTGTCGGCGACCGTATTCTCGCCAGCGGCCTCGACCATTATCTCTATTGCCTGAGCGCAAAAGACGGCTCGGTCATCTGGAAATACAAAGCCGGTTTCGAGATTGACGGCTCGGTCGCAGCAATTGACGGAAAACTTTATTTTGGCTGCGAAGATGGTTTCTTCTACTGTCTCAACCTCGAAGACGGCTCGCTTGTTTATAAAAGCCAGCGGCTCGGCTCGATGGAAGGCAGTTGCTCCATTCACGACGGTCGTATCTACATCGGCACGGAGGGGGGTGACCTTTACAGCCTGAACATGGCAGATGGCAAGATTATCTGGAAGGCACGCATCGGCGCGGATTCGGACTCGACGCCTGCGGTGGCAAACGGTCTGGTCTACACGGCGGCGGAAGACGGCAACGTCAGCGCGTACAAGCAGGAGACAGGCGAGCGCGTCTGGACGTTCAAGACGAATGGGGGCATCTGGGGCAGTCCTATCTTTCTGGACGGTCGTCTCTACATCGGATCGAGTGATCGTAACCTGTACTGCCTGACGGCTGACAAAGGACAGGTCGTCTGGCGTTACCAGACACGCGGCCCCATCTGGGGAACATCGCCGGTGGTTGACGGGCGCGTCATCTTCGGCGACAAAGCGGGCTGGGTCTATATGCTCTCGGCTGAAGATGGCAAGCTGATTTCAGATTTGCAAATCGGCGAGAACATCAATTCCACACCCGCCATCTCCGAAGGACGCATCTACCTCGGCGCATTCAACGGCGATTTGCACAGCATCGGGGACAGTGAGCAGTAATCAGTTTTCAGTAGTCAGTTTTCGGTTTTCAGTTAAAACAGGGTAAGTGGCCGCCAGTCTTTCGTTGATATGAAAACTGGCGGCCATTGCTTTACAATAGCCGACTGCTGAAACTGAAAACCGAAAACTGACTACTGAAAACTGATTTCATGATTTACCTCGTTGATAATACAGTAGACGGGCAGGGCGTATCGCCGCGCGAGATTAAGGCGGCGCTCGAAGAGTTGCGCCCCGAGACGCCCGTTGTCGTCGAGCATTTCAAGGACGTTTCGCTTCGTCGCATCAGGGAAATTTCGCCTTCGCACATCATCCTGAGCGGGCAGAGCCACCCGTGGACTGAGTACACACCAGCATCGCTCTCCGGCGTTTTTGAAGTGATACGCGAGGCGGAGCAGCCCGTTTTAGGCATCTGCGGCGGGCATCAACAGATTGCGCTGGCCTTCGGCTCGACGGTGGGACTGATGAAGCGCCTCACGCCGGGCGAAGGCTACGAAGGGGCGCTACGCGAGCGCGGCTTCTTCGATGTCGAGACAGAAAGCAAAGGGATTTTTGAAGGCTTGCCGCGTAAACTTTCGGTCTGGCACTCGCACTGCGATGAAGTGAAAGAATTGCCCGCAGGCTTTGAGCTGACCGCTTCCAACGAAACCTGCCGGATTCAAGCGATGCAGCACACGTCGCGCCCACTCTTCAGCGTGCAATTTCATCCGGAACTGTTCGACGCTGAGCACCCGCAGGGCAGGCGCATCATTGAAAACTTCCTCGACTAAGAGCTAGGGAGCATTAGTGCCTGACGGCTTGAGGCTGACCATTCCCTTATTGCTGAATTGCCCGCGGACGATGACGTTGAGCCACAGGTCACCACCGTCTTTCAGTCCCTCATGCGGTCTGACGATGACTTGCGTCAACCCGTCGAAATTCGGAACCTTCCCGACATATTCCACTGTCATCGGATAAATTGCGTGCTGAGCATCTTCGGCCTGAACCGTCACGGCTGAAGGAAGTTCTCCCGGCGAGAATTCCACGCCTGAGAGAAAGAGCACAATACGCGTGCGCCCGTCCGTGCTGAAGTTGTGTGGGGTTTCGAGCGGGAAATGGCGCAGCCACGTCACAGAATCAAGCGCGATAGCCCGCTCTGAATTCTCTTCAGTTAAGAGCTTCGGGATTGCGGTAGATGAGGCGTCAACAGAAAAAGGAATAGTCCTGATTGTCGTGCCGTACATTTTGACAGTGAGCGAGTATGGGCCGGGCGAGAGCGTGCCAAGTTCGTAGTCGTGGTCAATGATGCTGAGGCGCGCCTGCGATTCGCCCGTCCAGCGCTCGACTTTAATATCAACCGTAAACTCGTTTCCGCTTCTCGTCACCTGCCCCCAATCTACAACGCTGTAGCTTGTATCCGGGACATAAAGTTCTACTTTTGCAAGCCTCAGCCCGCTGGTGAACCCCAAAATCCGCACGACGACCTGGTTGCTCGGTATCGTCGTCGGCTCCCAATGCTCGACAACCAGACTCGGATCAAATTGCTGGCTCTTGATTGTCACGCCATAAGATTTGAACGTGAAGGTGTGCGTGCCGGGCGAAAGCGCACCGAGATTGTAGGTGTGCTCGCTAAAGGTAAGCGCTTGTGTGGACGCGCCGTTCCAACGCTCAACTCTGGCGTCCGCCGTGAAATCGTTGCCGGTTCTCGTCACCTGTCCCCAATCCGCGCGCCATCCGCCGGTGGGAAACGTCAGCCGCACTTTGGCGTAGGTGTTGCCGGAAGATGTCCAGACCTTGATCTCTGTTGAGAATCCTGTGGTGGCAGGCACCCAGGTTTCCGCCTGAGCATGAATGTCAGGCGCGGAAAGAATGAGGAGCGAAAAGCCCAGAAAAATTAAGAACAATCGTGAAGGGCGAGGTTGAAACATCTTTGAGAACTCCTGATTAGGTGGAAGACCGGCATCGGGAGAGACAGGACTTACCGAATCGGCTGCATGGAAGATAAATATTCATGGAAGATGTGTCAAGTGTGGGGTTTAGCCCATGAAATGGGCGGCTGTCTTCGATGGCTGACCCCTGTTTCGCAGGGCTCGCCGCTGGACAGATGCTACCCCGCATGTTAGCCTCTTTGTACGTTATGAAGAACAAGCGGACAGCTTGATGTTCGCTTGTTTTTATTTTGTGCAGCTCTTTCAGCGCACCGCATCAAGGATGCAAGCCCCCAACTCCGGCTGACGTTTTTCTTAAAACTCCTAGAGCCGGAGGTCGAGTCCTGGGAAAGAACGGACTCGCGCGCCGCGCCGCTGAAAGATTGACAATCAACCTCGGCATAGGAGAAACCGACAGATGAAATTGTTCGTTCGCGGAGGCGTGAGCCTTGCCGCCATGCTTTTCGCAGCTTTTTTGATATTTTACGCACGACCGTTATCAGCAGAAACAACCCCCTCGCAAGGAACTGCTCAGCAAGAAACACAAACACCCGCTCAAGCGGCACAGCAGAAAAAGGAAGCAGCTAAACAGACCGCACAGGCTGAAACAGCAGAGCTTTCCGAAACCGTCTCCGGCGCAACCAACGCAGCCGTCAAAGACGCAGACGCAACCGCCGCAACTACCATTACAGTCGCAAACTCTACGGAAGCCAAAAGTGCGCCGCTCACTGCGCCGCAACCCTATACAGCGTTTTCCTATAGTCTGTGCTGTCGTGGCGCAAGCGGGCTGGGCGTTCGTCGCGGCACAATCGCCGCCGACCCCAGAATCCTGCCCTACGGCACACGCGTCCGTATGTCCGGAGCAGGCTCGTATGACGGCGAATACCTCGTCACGGATGCGGGCACGGCCATCAAGGGAAACAAGATTGATGTCTGGGTTCCGACCATCCATGAAGCTCGCCGCTTCGGACGCAAAAACGTCAAGCTCACCGTCCTGAGCTACGGCGGGAAGAAGAAAAGACAAAAGTAAAAAGGTAAAAGTCAGGACTAAAGGTAAAGGGGAAGACGAGAGGCCAAGTGCCTTGTCTTCCCTTTTGCCTTTTTACTTTTACCCTTTGGCTTTGTAAGATGCGCTCTGTGATGACTGAAGACAAATCAAACGTAGACGTTCCCATCGCAGAGCCGCTCGTCGAAGTCAGGCGCGGTTCGATTACGGAGTCGCGCCATCGCGGGCACATCGTCGCCGTTGATGGTGATGGCCTGATAGTCGCCCAACTCGGCGCGCCGCAGCTTGTCACCTACCTGCGCTCATCTTCCAAGCCGTTTCAGGCCATTCCGCTCATCGCATCGGGCGCGGCTGACCGTTTCGGCTTTACAGAAAAAGAGATTGCCATCGCCTGCGGCTCGCATAACGGAGAAACGGCGCACACGGAGACGGTCGCTCGCATGCTCAGGAAGATTGGCCTGGACGCGAGCGCCCTGAAATGCGGCGTGCATGAGCCGTACAGCGCAGACGCCGCGCGCGAGTTGCGCGAACGAGACGAGTTGCCCACCGTGCTGCACAACAATTGTTCAGGCAAGCACACAGGCATGCTCGCGCTCGCGCTCCATCTGGGCGTCCCAACGGAAACTTACGACGAGCCGAGTAATCCGGTGCAACTCAATATCGCTCGTCGCATCGAGCAGTTTTCGGGTGTGCCGATTGAAGATGTGGCCGTCGGCATTGACGGGTGCGGCGTTCCGACCTTTGGTGTGACGGTGCGCGCAATGGCTTTGGCATATGCGCGGCTGGTCGCACCGCCCGCCGATTTCGATGAGGCGACGCGCCAGGCGTGCCAGAGAATCGTCGCCGCTATGACCAAATACCCGGAGATGATCGGAGGCAGTGCGGAGCGGCTCGATACGGTCATTATGCAGTCCGAGCCGGGCGGCATCGTCTCGAAGGTCGGGGCGGAAGGCGTCTACACGGCGGGCGTGCTGCCGTGCGCCGAGTGGCCGCGCGGACTGGGGCTGGCGCTCAAGATAGAAGACGGAGAAGATCGCCGCGCTCGCCCGACGGTCGTCATCGAAAGCCTGCGACAGCTTGGCGTGCTAAAGGATGGAGCGCTCGAAGCCGTCAAGCCGTATGCGAGTTTCACGATAGAGAATCGGCGCGGGGACGAGGTTGGAGAAGTGCGCGCGTCGTTCGAGTTGCAGCGCACGCTCTAGCTCGCGGAAAGAATTTTTATGTCAACTTCTAAAAGCAGTGACGCGGGGAGTTCTTTAACCCCGCCACCTCTTCAGCATGACGGGCGCGGCGAGATTAACGCCGCGTCGCTGGCTGATGTCATCCAGTGGTTTCTGGACTATGACCAGCGGGCGGCTGTCATCCGTCATCCGAAAGTCGAAGAACTTTTCCACTGGAAGCAGCAGCAGGCGAGCCACGACAACGAAAGCGTCTACGTGTTCGACCACGCCGAAGACCGTCTCGCCATCGGCATCATGCAGGCACTCGCCGAGCATGCAGGCGAGCGCTCTCTTCACGAATGGATCAGCCAGCTTCTCAATGCGCTGGACGACGCGACGAAGACCAACGAAGAGATAGCAGGCGCGTACAAGCTCGACGCGGAAGCAAATTCAACCATCAAAGAAGCGGAGAAGATTCCGACCGAGAGCGGGCGCAAAGTGTACCTGACGTGCTGCTGGCTCGAAACGCTCTGCACAGCCGAACTGCGCATCATGGGCTGGATTTATCAGGAGCTTTACGGAAAGCCGTTTCAGCCGTAATAAGAAGACGAGCCGCGAAGTAATACGAAACCGCACGAAAAGACGGGCTTGTTCGTGCGGTTTCTTGTTACTTAGTGAGTCGTTGTCGTTTAAGAAGAGGGGAATGCTGCTGCGCCGCTGCTCGCCGGGAAACGGCCTTTCTGTCGAAGCAGTTTGCCGCCTTCGAGAGATTTCTTCATCAGCTTGAACTGAATGACGGCCTCTTTTCCGACGAGAGATGCTGCGGCGGGGGACGCCGGAGGCGGCATCACGAAGACGAAAGTATTGTCCTTGCTCGGCGGTTGGTGCGGCAGCGTGGCCGCGCTGGGCTGAACCAGATGAGAGGGGACGTTTAAGGCAATTGCCGACGACTGAACCTCCCACACCTTTCTGGAACGAAGCAGACTCTCCGCGCTGCCGTCTCCACGCGGAGCTTTTGGCGCCCTGGCGATTAGCCCGGCATGAGAGGCGGGCGCGCCGTCCGTCTCCCGCTGCGCTCTGGCCTGAGATTGGACGGAAGCCGGAGCCGTCCTGCGATTTACGTTAAAACTGCTCGATGCTTGATTTTCCCGTGTCTCACCGCGCCGGAGTGGGCAGTTTGAGGTAATTTCCACAGACGAGGATTCCAGTGGTTCGGCAGCCGCAACCATTTCCGCCCCGGCAGACTCTCGCTCTCCCGGCAACACCATGCTCCAGAACTTAACCTGCGCCCTGTGCTGAGCGACAGCCAGCAATTTGCCGACCTCCCGCCAGGCTCGCGGTGTGCCCGCCAGGGCAATCATCGCCACGCAAAATATAGTTAACCGTCTGCTTTTCATCTTCTCACCCTCGTTCTCTGTCGTCCGAGCCAAATTGAAAGTTTTTGCTAACAAGGATTGCCGAAAAAGTGCATTTTACCGTTCTAATTCTGTAAACACCGCAGCACACGGGTTTGTGGCAAAATAAATCACTCGTAATCTAATTACGTGCGCGGCACTTCGGAGTTCCAAATCTTTCGCCTCGGAGGGCGCGAGCCTTGAAGAACTCTTCTCGACGTAAAGGGCGGGGCTGAGTATATTGTGCGTATACCAAAAGCCGCCAGGGGAATGGCCCGCTGGCAGTTACCCTGAAAGCGGCAGGCGAACAACCATAAGGAGACGATCATGGAAGAAAAAGAGGAACAGAGCGAAAATCCGGGCAGCGAACAGAAGCCCGTGCCCGAAGAGAGTCCATCCGAAAAATTGGAAGGCGAGCCTCCGACCGGCTCTTTAATACCCGGCTCTGAAAATCCTGAGAGCGAAGAGATTAAAAAAGAGGTGAATCCGAATACTGAGTAAACCCAGGCGGCTCATGCTCGGTCTCTTAACATGGAAGCGCATTTCAGGAATTGCGCGCTCTAACGTGGCGGCTGCTTGCGCCGTCAAAGAATCTAACCAGATGCGTTACGCTAAAGGACTACTGCTGTTCCTCTTCGTCGTGCTGGCGAATCATTCGGCGCTTAGCCAATCACCACAGACCTCTGTTGACGGGGACGGCGGCGGCAGTATTCTGATGGGTTCTCTGGCGGAGATAAGAAACGGTCGGCGGGTCGTCTTGCTGGTTCGTCGAAGCGCCGTGATAGACAGCCGAGGGCAGGCCAGAGCTATCATCAACGAAGCCTATAAAGCAGACCCGGACGCACGCTTTCGCTATCCGAGGCTTTTTAACTCGCTGGCTCGGAAGCTGAATAATTACATGAAGAAGTACGGCAAGTATCACCGCCGTCAAAAATATTCCGGACTCAGATTTCATCATCTTGTTTAATCTGCTGGAATATCGCAGGCCGCTTGGCCATCCCTATCCTTACGGAGAGTTGTTCGTCATCCTCAACGATCGATTGAATGGCAAGCCGCCGCGCGATTGTCTGGAAATCGCGGAAAAGTTCGATGTGGGCCGAAGACGCGATTAGAGGATTTCATTAAAGACTTGAAGACCGTGCGCGGAGAGGGCTAGAGACGCTGCCTCCGGTTTCGCCCTCAAACCGTCTTGCGTCCATCAATGATCGCGGGCGGATGCGATACATGACTACCTGTTGGCACGCTGCCACGCATCGAGCTGCGTCTGGTTGAGCGCGGGCGTAAGCGTCGGGTTATTTTCGGTGATTAACTGCATCGCGTGCTCTTTCTCTTCCTGCACGGTGATGCGCTCGGCGCGGCCTGTGACCATCACGCTTTGCCAGTGTGAGGCGCTCTCGACCTCTTCGACCTGCATGCACACTTCATTGTTGGCTTCGATGAAACTGGTCTTCATTCCTTCGGTCGTGAACAGATAGAGGCATTCGCCGTCGTAAGCGTAATGCATCGGCACGACGTAGGGACGACCCTCGCGCACGCAGCCCAGATGCCCGAAACCTATCCGGCGCAAAAGCGCCTGCATCTCCTCAAGCGGCATATCCTCAACTTTAAGCATCTCTTTGGTCCCATCTTTCTTCAACAACTAAATTCTTTGTGTGTGAATATTACTTGACGCGTTCGACCTTGAAGATGAGCTTCTGCCCGGCGAGCGGGTGATTGGCGTCCAGGGTGATGGTGTCTGTCGTAACCTCCGTGATGGCGACGGGAATCTGGTTGCCGTCGGGCAGTTGCATCGCCAAGATTCATTCCGGCTTGCGGCTCTGTGTCGAGATTAAGACCCTCGCGCGGGATAGTCTGCACGAGACGCTCGTTTCGTTCGCCGTAAGCGTTCTCGACTTCAATCTCGATCTGCTTTTTGTCGCCGACGCTCATGCCCTCCACGCCTTCGTCAAAGCCTTTGATGACGCCGCCTGCGCCGATTTCAAACTCCAGCGGCTCGCCGTCTTCGGAAGAATCGAAGACCTCGCCGGTCGTCAGCCGTCCCGTATAATGAACCTGCACCGTGTCGCCCTTTTGAGCTTGCTCTGGCATAATCTCTCCACCTAATTCTTGATGTGATTGCCCCCGAAGCATCGCATATCCGATTGCGGAAAGCCAAGTCCTGGCATGGGAATTTGACGACCTTCACCAGGAGGCTGGCATCTCCTGATTCGAAGAGAACGCGCAGGCTTCACGGTGCGTCCGTTTTGGCGGAGAATGATTATGAAGAAACACTCCTCGCTCGCGCTGGCTCTCATCTTTTCGCTCTTCAACACCGCTTTGGGACAAAACCCGCAGCCGACTCCTGCGCCCCAGACGCCTCCGGCTCAACAACAGGAACAAACCGACGAAGACGAGGTAGTGCGAATCACGACGAATCTCGTCCAGGTGGATGCCGTCGTCACAGACAAGTCAGGAAAGCTGGTGACGGACCTTCGACCCGAAGAGGTCGAAATCATGGAAGATGGTCGCCCGCAGAAGATCACGAACTTTTCATTCGTCTCGACGATGAGCGAGACGACGACGCCCGCGACGCCCGCTGCGCCCGTTGACAAACTCGCGCCGCCCGTTCCGCCCGCGCGCCTCAAGCCCGAACAGGTGCGTCGCACCGTCGCGCTCGTCGTTGATGATCTGGGATTGTCGTTTGAGAGTACGGCGTTTGTCAGGCAGGCGCTCAAGAAATTCGTTGACCAGCAGCTTCAGCCGGGCGATCTCGTCGCCATCATTCGCACGGGGGGCGGCATCGGCGCTTTGCAGCAGTTCACGTCCGACAAGCGGCAACTTTACGCGGCCATCGAACGCGTCAAATGGAACCCGCAGGGGCGTGGCGGCGTGGGAGCATTTGCGGCGATTCAAGCCGACCCGCTGGCTGAGATGCGCGAGCAGCTGCCCAATCAGGATTTGGCAAACATGCGCAGCGGGGGAGAAGACGTTGACCAGTTTCGTGAAGAGCTTTTCGCCGTCGGCACACTCGGTGCGGTCAATTACGTCGTGCGCGGAATGCGTGAACTGCCGGGGCGCAAATCCATTCTCCTGATGTCGGATGGGATTAAGATTTTCAATGGAGACGACCCGACCCGCGGCACTCGCGTGCTGGAAGCCTTGCGACGCCTGACCGATCTGGCCAATCGCGCTTCGGTCGTCATCTACACGATGGACGCGCGCGGCCTGCAAACCCTCGGGCTGTCGGCAGCGGACAACACCTCGGGTCTCTCCTCAGACCAGTTGGAAAGGCAACTGCAAAACCGGCGCAACGATCTCTTCGAATCGCAGAGCGGCCTGAATTATCTGGCACGTCAGACGGGCGGCTTCCCCATCCGCAACACCAACGATTTGAGCGCAGGCATCAAGCGTGTGCTGGAGGATCAGAAAGGCTACTACCTGATCGGCTACCGCCCGGATGAATCAACTTTTGAAGATGCTACGGGTCGCCGCAAGTTTCATAAAATCACGCTCAAGCTCAAGCGTCCCGGTCTCAATATCGAACCCGCACGGGCTTCTACGGCATCACCGATGAAGAGGCTGCTCCGAAGCCGCTCACCCGCGCCGGGCAATTAATAAACGCGCTGGCTTCGCCCTTCGGCTCAGGCGGCGTGAAATTACGCCTGACCTCTCTCTATGGCAATGATGCAAAGGGGGGTGGCTTCATGCGCTCGCTGGTGCATATCGAAGCGCGTGATCTGACGTTTACGGAGGAAGCCGACGGCTGGCATAAAGCCGTCTTCGATATTCTCGCCGTCACCTTCGGCGATAACGGAACGATTGTGGATGAACTGTCACGAACCCACACGGTACGCATCCGCGGCGAATCTTATCGACGTGCCCTCGAAGACGGGCTGGTCTTCATCCTGACCGTTCCGGTTAAAAAGCCCGGCGCTTACCAACTGCGTACAGCCTTGCGCGACGTGTCGTCTGAACGCGTCGGCTCGGCCAGCCAGTTCATCGAAGTTCCCAACATCGGCAAGAATCGGCTGACGCTTTCCGGCATCATCGTCAGCGGCTCAGACCCTGCCGTCAAACGCGGCGCGACCGCAAACAAAGACAACGAGAGTTCGACGGCGGCGACGCCGGATGCTCAGGCTAACAAGGAAGAAGAGAGTACCAACTCAGACCCGCAGGCTGGCCCGGCGGTGCGCCGGTTCCGGCGCGGGATGGTGCTGGGATATGGCTACGCGGTCTATAACGCGACCCTTGACAAAGGAAGCGCTCGCCCCCAAATACAAATTCAGATGCGCCTCTTCCGCGACGGCAAAGAAGTCTTCACGGGGCGGGTGCAGCCGTTTGACGCCAGCGATCAGACCGACTTGAAGCGACTGATGGCAGGCGGAGCTTTGCAGCTTGGCACAGAGATGATCCCCGGCGAATATATCCTGCAAGTCATCGTTACTGACCCGCTGGCCAAAGAGAAGTATCGCACGGCAACGCAGTGGATAGATTTTGAAATAGTGAAGTAGGGGACTGGGGACAGGGGTCAGGGGTCGGAAAAAGAATTGCTTTGACTGACCCCCGACCCCTGACCATTGTCCCCTATTCTTCCGCCACCATCGCGCACCATATAGTATAGGGGCAAGCACTATCTCGCATGAGGAGGCTCTTTCGTGCAGAGATTCATGCCGTGAATCAGGCAGGAATCGGATAGGCGAGTTATCTTTTCCGGTTCGGGCACATGCTTTGCCGTTGATAGAGGACGCAACACGCCAGGACGCTTTCAAAAGTGCGCGCGCCATGCCTTCGACAATCTTCAACGCGTATTACACTTGAAGCGTTAGTCTCTAATTAACTGCCAGAGGAGCCTCTCATGAAAAAACGAGCCTCGCTCACTTCCATCCTTATTCTCTCTTTCCTGACCTCAAGTATCGGGCAGACGCCAGCGCCTGCAACCGGGCAAGACCAATCCGAAGATGAGGTGGTACGCGTCACCACCAATCTCGTGCAGGTTGACGCCATCGTGACGGACAAAACGGGCAAGCAGGTGACAGACCTGCGCCCCGATGAATTCGAGATTCTGGAAGACGGACGACCCCAGGCGATCACGAACTTTTCTTACATCGAGACAGGCTCGGAGGCCGCCTCACGTTTGACCTCGCCGCCCGTTGGCAACGCCCCCGTGGTTGCGCCCGTTCGTTTGCGCCCCGAACAGGTGCGGCGCACCGTCATTCTCGTGGCAGATGATCTGGGGTTGTCGTTTGAGAGTACGGTTCGCGTCCGCGACTCTATGAGAAAGTTCGTGAACGAGAAACTCCAACCGGGCGACCTCGTGGCGATAGCCCGCACCGGCGCGGGCGCTAGCGCTTTACAGCAACTAACGACCAACAAGCGGCAACTGCTCGCCGCCATTGACCGCATCCGCTGGACTTTCTATTCACGCGTCGGTATCAACAACTTTGGGCCGGGTAGCAAACCGCCTTCGCTGACGACTGTGAAAGGCGCGCAATATACGTTAGACGCCCTGAGCTTCATCCTCAAGGGACTGAAAGGTCTACCGGGTCGCAAGTCCGTAGTGGTTTTCACAGATGATTTTGCGATCTTCCCGTCAGTCAGCGACATTGACCTGAAACTGGATGGCAGCGGAAAAGCCGGAACCGGAATTGATGAAGCATTAAAAAAGATGGACGAGATGCTGGAAAAGGGCGCGGAGCTGCGCACGCGCCAGAGGCTCACAGCCGAACCCGGCGAGGGTATCACCAAGCTGCTGGACCGCGCCAATCAAGCGTCCGCAGTTATTTATATGGTGGACACACGCGGACTGCCAATTATGAGCGTCACAGCGGAGATGAGCAAAGCGCCTCCCTCGATGGCCGATCTAATCGGCGACAACTCTCTGAAGCTCTACAACTCACAGGTCGGCATGCGCTTCATCGCCGAGCAAACTGGCGGCACTGCCTTGATTAATAATAACGACATTGACCTCGGTCTCCAGCGTGCGCTCGATGACCTCAGGGGCTATTACCTGATTGGCTATCGCCCGTCTGAAGGGACGTTCGGTCGCAGCCGCTTTCACAAGATCAGCATCCGCGTGAAGCGCCCCGGATTGATGGTTCGTTCGCGCAAAGGATTTTTCGGGTTAACGGAAGAGGAGAGGCGCGCTGCCCCGCGCACGCGCGGCGAGGAGTTGATTGCCGCGATGACTTCCCCTTTTCAAACGGGCGAGATTAATCTGCGCCTGACATCCTTGTTTAGCAACGACCCCGCCACAGGAGGCTCGTTCATGCGCTCGCTCCTGCACGTTGACGCCAAAGCCCTGAAGTTTGAGGTGGACTCGGAAGGGTGGCAGACGGCTAAGATGGAGGTCGCGGCAATGACCTTTGACGATTCGGGGAAGATAGTTGATCAGGTCACTCGTGATGAGACCATCCAGGTGCGCGGCGCAAGCTACGAGCGACTGCTCCGCAACGGGTTGGTCTATTCTTTCGATGTCCCGGTCAAGAATCCCGGCAGCTACCAGTTACGCATCGGCGTGCGCGACCCCGCGACCAAATCCCTCGGCTCGGCCAGCCAGTTCATCGAAGTTCCAGACATTAAAAACAACCGTCTCACGCTTTCGGGCGTCGTTGCGAGCGGGAACGACTCTTCGTCCGGTGCAGCCAGTCGCAGATTCCGGTCCGGGGCTGTGATGAACTTCGTCTACGCCATCTATAACGCGCAGGTAGATAAAACGACGGGGCGACCGCAGCTACAGACACAGATGCGCCTCTTCCACAACGGCAAAGAAATCTTCGCCGGGCGCGTGCAGCCTTTTGACGTGAGTAATCAAACTGACTTGAAGCGGCTGACAGCAGGAGGCCGTGTAGAACTTGGGTCAGATATGACGCCCGGCGATTATATCCTGCAAGTCATCACTACCGACCGCCTCGCCAAAGAGAAGTACCGGACGGCGACGCAATGGGTTGATTTTGAAATAGTCAAATAGAAAAGTGATGAGTAATGAGTAATGAGTGGTGAGTAAAAGCAATTGCTCGTCACTCATCACTCATCACTCATCACTCATCACTTATGAAGTCAATCATCGTTGGTACAGCCGGGCACATAGATCATGGGAAGACCGCGCTCGTGCGTGCGTTGACGGGCGTGGATGCGGATCGTCTGCCGGAGGAGAAGCGGCGCGGGATTACGATTGATCTGGGATTCGCAGAGCTTGAGCTGGAAGACGTGCGGCTCGGGTTTATAGACGTGCCGGGACACGAGCGTTTCGTCAAGAACATGCTGGCGGGCGCGCACGGCATAGACTTGGTCGCACTCGTCATCGCCGCCGATGAAGGCGTGATGCCGCAGACGCGCGAGCATTTTGACATCTGCCGTTTGCTGGGTGTCCGCTCCGGCATTATCTGTCTCACCAAGACAGACATGGTTGACGAGGAACTGCTCGCGCTCGTCCGCGCTGAAGCCGAAGAGTTAGTCGCAGGCTCGTTTCTCGAAGGCGCGCCCGTGCTGGCAGTCAGCGCACGCACAGGCGACCGCCTTGAAGAATTGAAAGCGGCGCTCAAGGTTGTAGCATCACAAGTGCCCGCGCGCTCCGCCGGGACGATTGCGCGACTGCCTGTGGATCGCGCTTTCACGATGCGGGGCTTCGGCGCGGTCGTGACGGGCACGCTCATCGCCGGGGAGATTAAAGAGGGCGATGAAATGGAGTTGCTGCCTGGCGCGACGCGCGTCCGTGTGCGCGGGCTTCAGGTACACAACTCGCAGGTCACGCTCGCGAGCGCGGGGCAACGTGTGGCCGTCAACCTGGGCGGCATCGAAGCGGCGCAAGTTGAGCGCGGCATGGTCCTCGCGCCCGTCGGGCGACTGCGCCCCACCCAGATCATAGATGCTCAACTGGACGTTCTGGAGAGTGCGCCCAGACCTTTGCGCTCACGCATGCGCGTGCGCGTGCATCTTGGCGCGGCGGAAGTCTTAGCCCGTTTGCGCGTGCTGGAAAAAGCGGGTGAGATTGCGCCGGGCAAGAGCGGGTTGGCGCAACTGCGACTTGAATCAGCGGTCGTCGCTTTGCCCAAAGAGCGTTTCATCATCCGTTCCTATTCGCCTTCGCTGACAATCGCGGGCGGACGCATTCTCGACGCGCTGCCCGCAAAGCATCGCGGACGTGAGATAGCGGATGCGCGCGAGCGACTAGTGCGGCTTGTGACCGCAGACAGAAACGACGAGTTTGCCCTGTTTGTCGAAACGGCGGGCGAGCAGGGTTTGCGGCGCGCTGACCTTGCGGCACGCACGGGCTGGACGGATGAGACGCTCGAAGCTGCCGCGAAGAGTGCATTGGAGAGCGGCGCGGTCGTAGACGCCGAGGGCGTGTACCTCAACAAAGAGAGTTTTGGGCGCATCTCGCAGGCGACGCTCGCGGAGGTCAACGGGCATCACAAACGCGAACCGCTGGCGCGCGGGCTATTACGTGAGACTCTGCGCGAGAGGATATTCTCTCACACCGCGCCGGAGGTTTTCCGCGCCGTGATGATGCATCTGGAAAAAACGGGCGCGCTCGTCTCCGAAAAAGAGTTTGTGCGCGCCGCGTCTCACAAACTCTCACTGTCCTCGGACGACACCGCGCTCAGAGACCGCCTTGAGAAGATTTACAAAGACGCCGCGCTTGAGCCGCCGACGCTTGACGAAGCGCTCTCAGCCGCTCACGCGGGTGGCGGCGCGCGTGCGGCGCGAGAGTATGAGCGCAAGATTTTCCAGTTGCTTCTGGACGCTCGCCTCCTCGCCCGCGTCAGCCCTGATTTATTTTTCCACCGTGAAGCCTTAGACCTTTTGACAACGAAGCTGCGCCAGTATGCCGACCAGCATGAGCCGCAGCGTCTGATTGATGTGCCCACTTTCAAAACAATTGCGGGCATCACGCGCAAATACGCTATCCCCTTGCTCGAATACTTCGACCGCGAGCGCATCACACGCCGCGCGGGAGACAAGAGAATCATTCTTTAATGCAAAATTAAAAATGTAAAATGCAAAAGTGAGGTTGAAACCACATTTAATTAAAAGTGGCTTTCCGCCGCAACTTTGCATTTTACATTTTTAATTTTGCATTGACTGAAATGCTTGCGTTCTCATGTGTGGTAGAAGTAACATTGCAGGCGCATAAAACCTTTGGCCGTCTCAAAATTCGAGATGGCTGACCCGACGGTTCTCTTCTGAGCTTTAAGCGACAAGTTAAAAAGGCTTTTCGAGCCATTCTACCTGCAAATAAAGCAGACGCTGGAGGTTCAAGATGAAGATTACAGATATTCTGACCTGGGTAATCGGCCTGATCGCGACAGGATTAGCGGTCTATTTCTTTTTCTGGAAATACAAGACTGCGGCTTCAGTTCACGGTGACCCGAAATATTTATGGCTGGCTATCGGTTGTACTGTAGTTGCTTTCCTGTGCGCGCTCGTCTTTTTTGTTAAGCGTGTCAACAAGGAAGAGGAAATTCACATCACTCAGTAAGGCGGCTGGGCTTGGCTCAAACCGCTCGCGCTGCCTTCCGCAATAAGGCGCGCGGAGTGGTTGTCGCCTGTGCTTTACACCCGCACGCAATGACGCGCGCGCGGCTTTCGGAATTGATAGTGTGAACTTGACGCCGTTTGCGTTATCGCAGTAGCCTGCCGTGCGCAAACGGCGCTTTTTTGTGGTTTGAGTCTTTTAAATCCCTGAGAGAAACTTTTGAGGAATAATTTTTGATGCTTGCTCCACCTCTCATACTCGCGCAATCAGAAGCCACCGTCTACAACCTGCCGCCATATTTCATCTGGGTTTTTGGTTTGTTACTCATCGCTGGCGGGCTTGGCTGGCTTGTCGCCACCGTGCTCGGCTTTGCGCGCTCGCGTGCCTTCGGTCTTTCGACGCGCTGGTTTGCGCTGGCCGCCGCCTGCCTGATTCTTTATCACGCACACTGGCTGGCGCTGGTCTTGAGTATCAATTCCCAGAACGGAAATGTTATCTTTCCGATTCTCGCATCGCTGAACCTATTCGTTGTGCTGGGAGCTGTCTGCACCGTCATCGGCTTTGCGCGACTGAACACGCCGCGCCAGTCAAACGTGGGCGAGCTTTAATTCTCTTCTCTTTTCATGTTTAGGAAATCGCTTCTCCTGGTCGCGCTCGCAGGACTTCTGGCGGGCGCGGCCTATTTCTTTTTCACGCGAACTGGCACCTTGCCCGCCGCGCGTCCCGGGTTTGTCTCGACAAACGGCGCACGCTTCGTCGTTGATGGACAATCGTTTCGCTTTACGGGCGCGAACACTGCCGTCATCTACGGCGATGAAGAGCGCGAGCGCATGGGTGAGACTTTCCGGCAGGCGGCGCTCGACGGAGTTAAAGTGGTTCGTGTCTGGGCTTTTGGTGAGAGCGCCGAAGACGACGGCAAGCCCGGCGGCGTCACGCGCGATGAATGGTTGAAGCCGCATCCGTTTCGTCGCGGCCCTGATGATTGGAACGAAGAGGCTTTTGAAAATCTTGATCGCGTGCTCGACGAAGCCGCGCGCCACAACTTGCGCGTCCTTATTTGTCTCGGCAACTGGTGGCGCGATACGGGCGGGGTCGTGCGCTACCTGCGCTGGGCGGGTCTGCCCGACGCTGCCGACGACAGCCAGCCCTTCGGCATCAACATGGAGCGCGCGATGCCTTTCTATACGAACGTTGAGACGCGCCGCCTCTACCGCGAGCATGTCAGGAGAATCGTCGCTCGACGTAACAGCATCACGGGCGTCATGTACCGCGACGATCCAACCATCTTCGGATACGAGTTGATGAACGAGGCGCAGGCTCCGACGGGGCGCTGGGCGGAGCGCCGCGCGTGGATGGCGGAGATGAGCGCTTTTGTTAAGTCGCTCGACCCAGACCATCTCATCGCGCCCGGCACATGGGGTTATCGCACTTCATGGGAGAGGCGCGAATGGCTGGAAGAGCATCGGATTCCGACCATTGACTACTGTGACGCGCACATTTACCCGCGCGACGATACGGATAGCTTCGTTGATTCGCCCGAAGCCCTAGGCGAATTCATAGACAACCGCGCAGCCGCCGCCCTTTCCATCAACAAGCCGCTCGTGATGGGCGAGTTCGGCATGGGGACTGAAGGCTACAAAGGCTTTTCGCAGGTGGAATGGTTTCGAGCCTACTTTGAAAGCTCGGCGCGTGCAGGGGCGGGCGGCGCAATCTACTGGATAATGACGCCAGACCCGCGACGCGGCTACAGCATCTCTTACCTGACTTCGCGCGATGAAGCGGTTCGCGCAGAACTGCGCCGCGCAAGTGAACTCTTCGCTTCGCTTCAGAACGAAAACCCGCCAAAGTATTTGCTCGATGCGTCGCACCACCTCGTGCCGCGCCAGTTTGCCTTCACGCGCGCCGTGGACGATCCCGCAACGCGTCCTGAGATAATCCTGCCGGGAAAAGCGGGCGCTCCTGTTCTTTATCGCTTCACGCCGGAGATGGCTGTGAGCGCGCGTTTTGAAAAGATGGGCGGAGGCGCTGGCTACATCTGGGGCAGCGGCGTAGGACATGCCGAATACCTCGTGCCCGCGCGCGACAAAGGGCGCTGGGTCAAAAGCGTTTCGGTTCGCGCGCACCTCCAGCCGGTGCTGCCCGCAGACGCGCATCCGCCCGTGACGGCCTCGCGCATCACGCTCCTGATTAATGGCATAGACTGCGGCTCGCGTCTCGTCCCGGTCGAAGACGCAAAGCAAGCGATCATTCAGGAATGGGTGGTTGATTCTTTGCGTGTGCGAATGCTGGCCGCGCGCGGGCTGCCGCTCTCAATCCGCTTCGCCGTCTTGGTTGATGCTGACAAACCGTTCGGCCTGAATATCTCGAACTACGCTGAGAGTCACAACCGACCTAACGAGAAGCCGATTGAGGTTGAGTTGAAGTAAAGCAGAAAACGAACACACAGCCCCGGAGGGGCGATATAACAGTAGCCCACGGCGTCAGCCGTGAGAACAGTCATTGTATAAACGAGCGAGCCCCGGAGGGGCGACATCATATGCCGCCCCTCCGGGGCTGATGAATCTAATTTGGCTCATCATTCCCATGACGTAAGTCATGGGCTACTGATATACCGCCCCTCCGGGGCTTATATCGCCTATCACCTATCACTTATCACTGTCTTAAAGCTCGCACGGCTTCCTGAGCATAGTAAGTGATGATGATGTCTGCTCCGGCGCGCTTGATGCTGGCTAAGGTTTCGAGCATGACGCGGCGTTCGTCTATCCAGCCCCGCTCAGCCGCCGCTTTAATCATCGCGTACTCGCCCGACACATGATAAGCCGCGAGCGGTAGATCAAAGCGGTCGTGAACCTGCTTCAATATGTCCAGATAAGCGGTCGCAGGCTTGACCATCAGGATGTCCGCGCCTTCCGAGTAATCGAGTTCGGCTTCACGCAGGGCTTCACGCGCGTTGGCCGCATCCATCTGGTAGGCACGACGGTCGCCGAAAGCGGGCGCGCTCGCCGCCGCCTCACGAAACGGCCCGTAGAAAGCGGAAGCGTATTTGACGGCATAAGACATAATCGCAATGTTCTCTAAGCCCCCGCCGTCCAGAGCTTCGCGGATGGCGCTGACCTGTCCATCCATCATTGCCGACGGCGCGACGATGTCCGCCCCGGCCCTGGCCTGGCTGAGCGCTGTGCGTGCGAGCAGTTCTAAGGATTCGTCGTTTAAGACCTCGCCCTGACGGACAACGCCGCAATGCCCGTGAGAGGTGTATTCGCAGAGGCAGGTGTCGGCGATGACGACCATGTCAGGGACGGCGCGTTTGATGGCGCGGATGCTTTGCTGCACGATGCCTTTTTCGGCATACGCGTCCGAGGCAGTCTCGTCTTTCGCTTCCGGCAGGCCGAAGAGGATGACGCCTCTGACTCCCAATTCATAAGCGTTGGTCGCCTCACGCACCGTCTCGTCAACTGACAGGTTGTACACGCCCGGCATGGACGAGACTTCGCGGCGAACATTTTCGCCCGGGCAACTAAACAGCGGGAGAATAAAATCCTCCGGCGCGAGCCGCGTTTCCTGCACCAGCGCACGCAAAGCTTCACTGCGCCTCAACCGTCGCGGGCGGTGAACAATATCCGACATTCCTTAACCTCTTGTTGAGAATTTACCTTGCCGCCGAATGATACGCGCCGACAACGCGAGCGCGCAAACCGCCCTCGTTAACCTGTAATTTTACACTCTCGCTTCCAAAGCATAATTGAGCTAAGATGCTCGCCCATTAGTCGACAGTTCGGATTTCAGCACTTCCCAATCTAATAATGCCGCTCGCGCCAGAGACATTACTACAATCCCGTTACCGCATCGTCAGCAAGCTGGGCGAAGGCGGGATGGGCAGTGTTTATCTGGCTATAGATGGGCGATTCGACAGTGAAGTAGCCATCAAAGAGACTCACTTTACAGAAGAAGCTCTGCGTAAACAGTTCGAGCGTGAAGCGCGCCTCCTGAACAAGCTTCGCCATCCAGCGATGACGAGAGTGATTGACCACTTCACAGAAGGTGTTGGTCAGTTTCTTGTCATGGACTATGTTGAAGGCGATGACCTTGCGGACATGCTGCAAAAGAGGGGCGGCGCTTTCGCCGTTGAGGAAGTGCTGCAATGGGCTGACCAACTGCTCGATGCCTTGAGCTATCTACACAAGCAGAACCCACCGGTAATTCACCGCGACATCAAGCCGCAGAATCTGAAGCTCTCCTCTTCAGGGCAAATCATCCTGCTCGACTTCGGACTGGCAAAGGGATTCGCAGGACAAATATCGAGAGTCACTACGTCGGGCAGTATCTTTGGCTATACACCAAACTATGCTCCTCTTGAACAGGTGCACGGGACAGGCACAGACCCGCGAAGCGATCTCTACTCGCTTGCCGCGACGATGTACAAGTTAATAACAAATCTGACCCCGTCAGATGCCTCGACCCGCGCTGGTGCTGTGATAGGTGGACACTCCGATACTCTTAGGCCAGCCGGTGAAGTGAATCCACAGGTGACGCCTGCCGTCTCCGAGGTGTTGCGGAAAGGAATGGCGATAGCTGCCGAGCAACGCTATGCTTCGGCGGCTGAGATGCGGCAGGCTTTAAAGGATGCCAGTCAATTCATCTCGTTCAGGGACGCCCAAACGATAATCCAGCGAAAGCCCAGCCGATCGCCTCTAATGAGGGCTGGTATTGTGACAGCTTGGATTGGCATAGCACTCATTAGTGGTTATTTCATTTACGCCTTCATTAATCGGTCTCGCAGCAGGACGACAAATCCTGCCAGCATATATACGGCAACACCCAATACTTCAGCTAATACTTCTATTGCATCTATTCCCGCTTCAAGCAGCAATCAGGCGAGCAATGTGGCGGTTGTCCCTAGCCCAACACCTTCACCTTTAAGTGTGAAAAATCTCGAAGGGACAGAGTGGAAAGGGAAAAGATTCGGAGCGGGTAATGCGGAATACGAAGAAACATTCAAATTTTATCGAGACGGAACAATGCAATCGCTACAGCCCGGTTATATTTTCGATGGTACATGGACAATACAGGGTGACAAGGTGTTAATGACACAATACAGCAGTTTTGCTGGCACCTACAAAATAGAAGGGACAATTCAGGGAAACGAAATGAGCGGCGAATTTTCATTCAATACTGGTGTAAGGGAAAGGTTTCTATTATATAAAACGAAATAAAAGCCCGCCCTGGAAGATTGAGCAGGCTCTTTTCGCATAACCAGCAATTTCAAGCTAGTGAATTAATTCCGTGCTTGCCGCCTGCGCTCCAACAGCCTGCGCTTCCAAACCTTCCTACCTTTCCGCTTGTGTGTTTACCATTTAGCGCGTGTTAGTATTCAGAATCGGATTCTGTGTGCCTTGTGTACCTCAAGGGTAAAAATCAGCAGAGAAAGCTTCGGAAAGTTGCCAATCTTTTCAGGGAAATCCATTGTCTGCTTCGGCGGCGAAGACTGGTGGTATCACCACCCGCATTCGAAGAACCATCTGATGCGCCGCTTCGCTCGCGCCGGAAACAAGGTCATCTTCGTCAATTCGATTTCGATGGGGCTGGCGTCAGTCACGAACAAGGATTTTCTGCCGCGTGTGACGAGAAAGTTGAAGAGCTATGCGAAGCTCGCGCGCACGACCGCTGAAGGCATCACGGTGGTAAGCCCTGCCGCCTTGCCTTTCTTCGGCAGCCGAGCCTCGCGTGCGGCCAATCGTCATCTATTGAGCGCGCAGGTCGGGGCGCTCGCGCGCAGTCGAGGACTTTCAAAGCCTATCCTGTGGATTGCCATCCCGACCGCGGTCGAGATGATCGGCAGGATGAATGAATCGCTGGTCGTCTATCAGGTGTCGGACAAGTATGATGCGAACACGATGGATCACGCGACAGACCCGGCAACGATTCGTCGCCTGCACGAGCGCGCGCTCGATGCTGCCGACATTATTTTTTATTCCGGGCGAAAACTTCTATCAGAAGCGACACGCGGGCAGGAGCGCTCATACTTGCTGGAACAGGCAGTTGATTTCGAGCACTGGGCGAAGGTCGGGAGCGGTGAGTTGGAAGTCGCAAAGGAGGTCGCGAGGATTCCTCGCCCGCGCATCGGTTATTTCGGGGCGATAGAACCCTGGCTGGTGGATCAGGAATTGATTAAGCGCGCTTCACGTGAGCGCCCCTCCTGGCACTGGGTCTTCATCGGGAATCGCTCGCGCGGACTTGAGATAGAAGACCTGCCGAACGTGCATTTCCTTCCGGCGGTCGCTTACGATGAGTTGCCGCGCTACGCCGCAGGCTTCGACGTGTGCGTGCTGCCCTGGGAGACCGAACAGGCATTTACCAGTTACGGCTCGGCCATCAAGGTGCGCGAATATCTCGCAACGGGAAAGCCTGTCGTCATTGCTCCCCTGCCGGAGTATGAGCCGATGGCGGATGTCTTACGCATCGCCAGAAGCCGCGACGAATTTTTACAATTAGTGCAGGACGCGCTCGACGAACAGGGAGACGACAACGCACGTGCGCGTCAGGCATCAGTAATAAACGGCACGTGGGACGCCCGCGCCGAATGGGTGAGCGATTTGATTGAGGAAGCATTGGAGAAAAAGTGGTCAGTAGTCAATGGTCAGTGGTCAGCAAAGACCAAGCGCGACAATTCACGCTGAGCTTTTGTCTTTAACTGCCCACTGACCACTGACTACTGACTACTGCTTTTATGTGTGGCATCGCTGGAATCATCAGTAGCTCGCCGGAAGCGCGTATCCGACCGATGCTCGATAGCATTGAGCATCGGGGGCGTGATGATGAAGGCGTGTGGACTTCCCCTTCCATAAATGACGAGGGGCGGAGGGCGTGTCTGGGTCATCGCCGCCTCTCCATCATTGACACGAGCAGCGCAGGACACCAGCCGATGCTCTCGGAGGATGGACGCTTTATTCTGACCTTCAACGGCGAGATTTACAATTACCTTGAACTTAAAAGAGAGCTGGAAGCCCGCAGCCACCGCTTTCGGACGGATACGGATACGGAAGTCCTGTTAGCGGCATTCAGGGAATGGGGCGTGGAGTGCTTGCCGCGTTTCAACGGCATGTTCGCCTTCGCCATCTGGGATGACAGGGAAAAAGAGTTGACGCTGGCGCGTGACCGCCTCGGCATCAAGCCGCTTTATTACGCGCACGTGCCGGGGGGAAACGGTGCGAGCGCGTCTTTCATCTTCGCGTCCGAAGTCAAAGCTATCCTCGCGACGGGATTGGTCGAGCGAAGCATTGATCCTGAATCGCTCAATCAATTCCTGACCTTCCTCTGGACGCCCGACCCACACACGCTCTTTCGCCAGATACGAAAACTTCCTCCGGCGCATGTCCTCACCGTTCGCGGCGATGACCTACAGTTGCGCGAATGGTGGGACGTTTCCTTTGACGAGATTGAAGAGGGACGCAGCGAACAGTGGTGGCAGGAGCGTGTGCTTGAGACTCTGAATCGCGTTGTCGGGATGGAGATGGTCGCAGATGTTCCGCTCGGCTCTTTCCTGTCGGGCGGGATTGATTCATCCGCAATCGTCGCGTTGATGAAGAATCACAGCAACGGGCGAAGAGTTTCGACCTACACCATCGGCATCGAGGCAGAGGATTTGCGCTACGACATTATCCCTGACGATGTGACTTGGGCGCGGCGTGTAAATGAACTGCTCGACACGGATTATCACGAGATTATGCTCAAGCCGGACGTGGCTGACTTGCTGCCAAAACTCGTCTATCACATGGACGAGCCTGCGATTGACATGGCGATTCCGAGTTATCTGGTCTCGCGCGCGGCACGCGAGACGTTGACCGTGATGCTCTCAGGCATGGGCGGCGACGAAGTGTTCGCGGGCTATCCACGCCAGATGGCCATGAAAATAGCAAGCGCGCTCGACCCCGTGCCTGCTCTGTTGCGAAGGCCGCTTATGAAGACGATAGCGCACGTGCTGCCCGGCGGGTTGCCGGGAAAGCTGACCGCTCCTTTGAGGAACGCGAAGAAGTTTGCCAGAAGCGCCGCGCTCGATTTCGAGAATCGTTATCTGGGCTATGGGACCTACTTCACAGATGAAGCGAAAGCGCGGCTCTACACAAACGAGATGCGCGAAGCTGTCAGCGGCATGGATGCCTATCATCATCACCGCCGCTACTTCGAGCGCGTGAAAGGGGCCGACCCGCTCAATCGTTTGCTCTACGTTGATCTCAAGACTTTCCTGCCGTGTCTCAATCTGACGACGACCGACAAGACTTCGATGGCGGCGAATCTGGAAGTGCGCGTGCCGTTTCTCAATTATGAGCTGGTGGAACTGGCCGCGCGCATGCCGCCCAGTTTGAAATTGCACGGGTTGAAGCGCAAGTACATCTTAAAGCGCGTGGCGGAGAAGCTCTTGCCGAAAGATGTGGTCTGGCGCAAGAAGGCAGGATTCGGTGCGCCCATCAGGTCGTGGCTGCGCGGGGCGCTGCGACCGATGGTTGATGATTTGCTGTCGGAAGAAACTGTTCGCAGGCGCGGGCTGTTCAACCCGCAGGAAGTACAACGCATCATAGCGGCCAATCTGTCGGGGCGCGAAGATTACAACTTGCAGGTCTTTCAACTCCTGACGCTCGAACTATGGCAGCGCACGTTTATTGACACATAAAGGTGGTATAGGAATTTGGTTGTCATCTCCTGCTTAATTTGTCATTGACCCTGTGATATTCTCGGACACAAAGCTAAGGAGGACTTTATGAGCCAGACAATAAATATTGACTTGCCGGAAGAGACTAAAGCAGCGCTTGATATTGTTGTCCGCGAAGAAGGCGTGACGCAGGATGAGCTTATTGGAAAGGCGCTCAAAGATTATCTCTTTGTCAGACAATTTAGAACCTTGCGGGAGCGGATGATGGAGCAGGCTTCGGAGACTTACACAGATCAGGATGTCTTTAATCAAGTCTCGTGAGAATCGTTCTCGATACCAATGTCCTCATCGCCGCCTTTATCGCTCGCGGTGCCTGCCACCAGTTGCTTGAACATTGCATCAGAAATCACGATTTAGTTACCTCTCAGTTCATTCTTGATGAAACTCGGGAAAAGCTCGTTGAGAAATTCAAGTACACGTCAGAAACAGCTGATGAAGTAGTGAGGCTTTTGCGCTCACAAATGAAAGTTGTATCGCCCGCCCCGCTTGATACTCAGGTCTGCCGGGATGCCGATGACGATAACGTTCTAGCGACGGCTGTGGCTGGCAACGGTGAATGTCTTGTGACAGGCGATAAAGACTTGCTTGTTCTGAAGCAATTTCAGGGCATTGACATCCTTAGTCCGGGTGACTTTCAGGCATACGAAAAGCCAGGTAAATCATGAAAAGAATTCTTGAAATCTTTGCGCTAGCAGTCGCAGTATCGTCTATGGCAATGCTGCTTGCTCCGAAATCCAGCGCACAGAGTAATCAGTCGCCGGCGCAAACACGCCCGCGACCGTTGCGACCTGTTCATACTTATTCAATTGTGGCGCGCAATGCTGAGACGGGCGAGCTTGGCGTGGCGGTGCAGTCGCACTGGTTCTCGGTCGGGCCGATTGTGCCGTGGGCTGAGGCGGGTGTTGGCGCGGTGGCGACACAGTCGTTTGTTGACCCGAGCTATGGCAAGCTGGGGCTCGATCTGATGCGGGTGGGCAGGAGCGCGCCCGATGCTTTGAAGGCGCTGCTGGCCGGAGACGAAGGACGCGACGTGCGACAGGTGGCGATGATTGACGCGCAGGGTCGTGTGGACGCCTGGACGGGAAGCAAAGATATTCAGGCGGCGGGGCATACCGTCGGGAAAAACTATTCCGTGCAGGCCAATCTGATGCTCAATGACAAGGTGTGGCCTGCGATGTCGCGCGCCTTTGAGACGGCGAAGGGCGATCTGGCGGAGCGTATGCTGGCGGCGTTAGATGCGGCGCAAGCGGCGGGCGGCGACATTCGAGGCCGTCAATCGGCGGCGTTGATTGTGGTTTCGGGAAAGCCTACGGGCAAGCCCTGGGCTGACAGAGTTTTTGATTTGAGAGTTGACGATAGCCCTGAGCCTTTGCAGGAGTTGCGACGGCTGGTGACTTTGCAGCGCGCTTACAATCACATGAACGCGGGCGATTTGGCCGTTGAGAAGAAAGATAACGAAGGCGCTCTGCGTGAGTACAGCGCGGCGGAAAAGCTCGTGCCCGATAACGCTGAGATGATCTACTGGCACGCGGTCGCGCTCGTCAACATGAATCGCGTTGACGAATCGCTGCCCCTTTTTCGTAGGGTTTTTGCGATGGATAAGAACTGGGCAACGTTGACACCGCGTCTACCCAAATCCGGTTTGTTGCCGGACGACGCCAAACTGATTGAGCGTATCTTAAAGGAAAGCAAATGAGCGAAGCCATCCGGGTTGTTAAAGAGCTAACGGACGAGGAGCGCCAGCGGCTATTCGGTTGGGGCGAGAATATCTTCGGCATCGAAGACAACAAATATACGTGGCGACCCAAAGACCTGCACATCATTCTGGACGTTGACGGCGAGGCTGCCAGCCACGTCGGGTTAATTGAGCAGACAGTTAACGTCGCTGGGAAACTCGTCAGGGTGGCAGGCGTCGGGGCTGTCGTCACGGCTGGCGAGATGCACGGGCGGGGCTACGCGCAGAAGGCGATGCGGTATGCTGAAAAAGTCATGTGCGAGGAGTTGAACGTCGAGTTCGGCCTGCTCTTCTGTCTCGATCGCCTGAAGCCTTTTTACGAGCGGCAGCATTGGCAGCTAATACACGAGCCGGTCGAGGTTGAGCAACCTTCGGGAAAGATAATTTCTCCTTTGAACGTGATGGTGCTGCCGTGCAAAGGCCAGACGTGGCCTGCGGGCGCAATTGATCTCTGTAGCCTGCCGTGGTGAGTTGTTGGCCGCACGGTTATTGAAATGTGGCAAGTTTCATAATTAATCATCGGCTTTGGGATAAATTCCGACCCGGCATTGGATGCTGGTAGCCATGATAGTCGGCTCATCAAAGAAGTAGGTGAGATTCATCGTCTCGCCCGCATCGAATTGCAGGTCCTGGCTCCGGCTCCATTCTCCTTCTGAGGTGCTGAGTTCCGGCTTAATATTAATATATCCCGCCTCACCTGTATTTTTTACAGTCAAAGTTAACTTAATGCCTGCATCCAGCTCGCCTTTCACTAAGCCAACATCAGCCTTACAGTTAAGATCGGAGGCCTTCCCTTTTGCCTTACTCATTAAGGTCTTGCAGCCAGCCAGGGAAATCATCAAAAGGGCTATAGCCATTATGGGGATAAACCTGTCGAATCTAGATTGAGGCGGTTGAGAGGTTTCGGCGTTCATTGTGTTCCTCCTAGTGAGATAGTGGAAACGCGTGAGATAGCGGCGAGGGACGCGTATCTTATCTACTAAAGTTACTTATGACAAGTTATTTTAGATAGAGACTAGCGCCCGACGTTCATCAGACCGCCAGTGACGGGTAACGGCCTAAACAGGGAGAAGGCTAACACTAAAGAAACGGCTTGCTCCTAAAAGCAGTGATCTCTCTAATGTCGTAGCCATGCGTTATCAAACAACTTCTGAGACCTGTCAATCCCCTGAGGTCCAACTCGTATCCTTGTCAATGAAGTAACTGAAGCCTTGACGGTCGCCGCCCACAGTGCCTCCGCCATGTGGAGAAGTGTAGCTCCAGGCGCCGCCGCGCCCGCCCCCGGCAGCACGCGCCAGCGCCTGAAGGTCGAAGATTGGCGGGCCGCCTTCGTAGCCTCCGATGCCACGCGCGTCAACCCAGTAACGCCCCGGAATCACGTAAGGCGTTAGTTGCCTGAGCGCCATCACGTCCTGTTGATGAAGCTCGCGACCATTGATAATGACGCCCGTGTTGCCGTTTGAGGCGTCGCGTTGGAGCGTCCCGCCGAGTTCCAGATGAGGTTGCGTAAAGCCGACGGTCGGGCCACCCTGCATTCCCCACGCGCCTGACACCTGGTCGTACCAGTAAGCGCCGTCCGCGATGCGGAGGTTGAAACGCTGCTCAAGTTGATGCAGTTGATCGTCGCTCAAACGAACACCGTTGATGATGACCGGGCGGGAGCTATTGGGCAGAGTGTGCGCGGGTGACGGTGGCGCGCTCTGTTCGAGCAGTCGCTGTTTGGCCTGCTGGAACTCCTGATCCGAAAGCGCGCCGGAAGCGTGCAGCCGCGCCAGCTTTTCCAACTCTGAGGCGAGAGTGCCCGCAGCCGTCTGGTTCTGGCTTTCAGGCGCGGGTGTGTTCTCGGCGGGTTTCGCAGTTTTCAGACTCACGATGTGCTCTATCGTGTGGCGAAGATTCTGGACTTGCTCTGTCAGATAACCTGATTGCATCGAGCCGAGGCCGAAGGTTGAGCCGTTGAGCGCGACGCGCACCCCACCTGAAGGCTCGCCCCTGAGAATAATTTCGACTTGAACCGGCCAGGTGAAAGAGACCAGCGGCGTTTTCACTTCCGCGCATTTCAGCCGGGTCATGCTCTGCTCGATGACGCGCCAGCCGAGAGTCGCCACCGCTTCAGCGCACGCCTGCATGCTCTCGCCAAGCGAAAACTGCAAGGTGAACTCTTCACTATGTGTCGGCATCAGCGGCATCTTTAGTTTCTGTTCCTTTCGAGCGGCCTGACAGGAATTATACTCAAGCCGGAAGCAATCCACGAAATAACACTATAGCGACACGAATTTAGTCTCTCCGGTCACTTGTCGCAGGCTCTTGAGGCATGTTACTTTTTCGAGTTTGCGCGGGCACTGATGAACGCAACTGTGCGCTCACGAGAGCCTGAAAGCAACTCAGGCTGGATGCCGGCGAGCGAATCAATTACGACGCATGTCCGATAGCAGTAACAACTTGAAAGAGCGCGTGCGCGCCTTCTGGCAAAAGAATCCGTGTGGCACGAAGTTCAGTGACGCCGAGATGGGGACGCGCCTCTTCTACGAGCGCGTTGAAGAGCATCGCTACACGAAGGAGTGGCACATTCCGGGGGCGGCGGATTTCGAGAGCGCGCGGGGTTTGCGCGTGCTTGAGATAGGTTGCGGGCTGGGGACGGACGGGGCGCAGTTTGCCAAGGCCGGAGCAATCTATACGGGCGTGGATTTGACGGACGCGGCAATCGAGTTGGCGCGAAAGCGTTTCGAGTTGTTCGATCTGCCCGGCACATTTCGCACGGCTGATGCGGAGAACCTGGACTTCGCGGACGAGAGTTTCGATCTCGTCTATTCACATGGTGTGTTGCATCACACGCCGGACACCGCGCGGGCAGTTCGTGAGGTTCATCGTGTGCTTCGACCCCATGGGCGTGCCGTCGTCATGCTCTATCACAGGGATTCGTATAACTACCGTGTCAACATCCGCATGCTGCGTCGCGCCGGGGCACACCTGCTCAAAAGCGAGACCGGCTTGAAGTTGGTGCATCGCTTGACGAATGAGCCCGTCGAGAGTTTGCGGGAACACGCGCAGAGCCTGAAGGAAGATGCGCGCAGTTACCTTAAGCCCGATGAATTTCTGAGCCAGCACACGGACGGCGCAGGCAATCCGCTGGCGCGCGTTTATTCGCGCATCGAGGCGCGCGAGCTATTCAAGGATTTCGCAGAGGTCGAGTTGGCCACACACTTTTTGAACAAACGCTGGCTGCCGGTGCTGGGAAGCCTGCTGACACGCAAGATGGAAACGCGCATGGCCTCGCGCTGGGGCTGGCATCTCTGGATATACGCTAAAAAGTAATCAGTAGTCAGTAATCAGTTATCAGCTAAATGCTTTTGACTGACTACTGATTACTGATTACTGATTACTTTCTTATGAAAAATATTCTGGTAACAGGCGGAGCGGGTTTTATCGGCTCGCATCTGGTTGATCGTCTTTTGAGTGAAGGCGATTGGCGGGTGACGGTCGTGGACGATTTCAATGATTTCTATGCGCCGGAGATTAAGCGCGAGAATGTGCGCTCTCACAGCCAATCGCCTTCGTATCGTTTGCACGAAGCAGACATCCGCGACCGCTCGCGCCTCGAAGAGATTTTCAAAGCAGAAGAGACGTTCGATTGCATCGTGCATCTGGCGGCGCGTGCGGGCGTGCGCCCGTCTCTGGCAGAGCCGATGCTATATACAGAAACGAACATCAACGGCACGCTTAATCTGCTGGAACTGGCCCGTGCATATGGGGTGAAGCAGTTCGTCTTCGGCTCGTCCTCGTCCGTGTATGGCATCAATGCCAAAGTACCTTTCAGCGAAGATGACCCGATTCGTCAACCCATCTCGCCTTATGCGGCGACGAAAGCGGCGGGCGAGCTTGTCTGTCACACTTACTCGCACCTGTACGGGATTCGCTGCGTCTGTTTACGCTTCTTTACGGTTTACGGCGCGCGGCAACGTCCCGATCTCGCGATTCATAAATTTGCGAAACTGATTGACGCTGGCCGCCCCATCCCCGTCTTCGGTGATGGAACGACGCGGCGCGACTACACATACATTGACGACATCATCGCGGGCGTGCGCGCGGCGATTGATTACCAAAAGAGCGATTACGAGGTCTTCAATCTCGGCGAATCGCAGACGGTTGAATTGAACGAATTGATCGCGCTCCTTGAAAAAGAGCTTGACCGGCACGCCGTTATTGATCGCCAGCCCATGCAACCCGGTGACGTGCCGCAGACGTTTGCCGATGTCACAAAGGCTCGCCGCGAGCTTGGCTACGACCCGCAGACGAAAATTGAAGATGGAATCAAATACTTCGTCCAGTGGTTTCGCCGCGAGCAGGAGTCGGGCGCGTGAGATGGTCTTTCGGCAATATCTCACCGGAGATGCGACGACGCGCGCTTATGTGTCTCGCCGTGGTGCTGCTGGCCTTCACCGTTCGCTTTCTGACGGCGCAGTTCATCGGCCAGCATATTGCGAATCCGGCGTGGTTTCCTCATGGGATTTACGCGATCTTCGATAATCAGGCACAGGATATACTCGACGGCAAGACGGGCGCTTTCTGGGTTGAAGATGCACTGATTAGTCCGCGCGCTGCGACTGCTGCCGTTTACCCGCCGGGTTATTCTTTGTGGCTGGCTTTCATCTATCGCTTGACGAATGCCCGGTCTGCTCTCGTCGTGCAGAAGGTGCAGATGACGCTCGATGCGCTCTTTGTTCTGTTGATTATCGGCATCGGCGCGACCAGTTACGGATGGAGCGCAGGCTTGATGGCGGGAGTGCTGGCGGCCTGCTCGCCGCTGCTCGCGTTTAATGGAGCAACGCCGCTGGCGGATTCTCCGACCGCGTGGCTGGTCGTGGGCGGCGCGTGGATGTTGCTGCTGGCGTTGAAGCGTTTGAGCTGGCGTTTGTCGCTGGGAGCAGGCTTGATGATGGGAGCGTCATGCTGGCTGCGCGCGAACGCTCTGCTGCTTGGGCTTTGGTGCGCGGTTGCGTTGATGCTCTTCGTGAAAGCAAGCTGGCCGGTCGCTTTGCGCTTGAGCGGAATATTCCTGCTCGGCGTTTTGCTGTTGGTTGCTCCGGTCATCATTCGCAACAGCCGCGCGTTTCATGCTTTCGTGCCGGGCGGGATGGGTTTTGGCACAAATCTCTGGGAAGGCATTGGCGAGACCTCGCGCGCGGCGGAGTTCGGCGCAGTCTTCGGCGATGCGAATGTGATTGAGCAGGAGCGCGCCGAGATGGGGTTAGCGCCAGATGCGCCGCTC
Source organism: uncultured Acidobacteriota bacterium (assembly GCA_963811065.1). Taxonomy (GTDB): domain Bacteria; phylum Acidobacteriota; class Blastocatellia; order Pyrinomonadales; family Pyrinomonadaceae; genus QHXM01. The sequence continues at coordinate 6,022 of CAWEPR010000016.1, read as the reverse complement.
GCGTTGTACTGGCCTGATGGTTTAGAGCGCGACCGCGCACGGATGCGTAAGTCATTAGCGGTCATCAAAGCGCATCCCTTCTGGTTTGCGGGCGTGATGATGAGCCGGATGGCGGGCATGTTGAAGTATGCAGGCGAGCCTGTCGCGTACATGGGCACGGCGGGAATCAACGTGACGAGCCGGAAATGTTTGCCGCCCGCATGGCAGGGTGGGATTCTCGCTCTCGGTGTCAATATCTTAGGAATGTTGCAGAGCGTCCTGCGCTATGTGTTGCTGCCGCTGATGCTGTTTGGAACATATTTGGCGTTGCGACGCGACCGGCGAGCCAGCGCGATCATCCTGAGCGTCGTCCTTTACTATTTAATCGTCGGCTCGATGCTTCACACAGAGTTGCGCTACGGATTGCCGATGCAGGCGTTGCTTTTTGTCTTCGCGGGACTCGCTCTTGTGGAGGGAGTCCGTTACGTCAAAAGCGCGTCAGGAGTCTGGAGTCGGAAAGAAAAACCGACCGATGACTCCAGACTCTAAGCCTCCAGACTCCTGACTTTCGAATTATGAAACAGAGGTTATTAGAATATCTGGTTTGTCCGGCTTGTGGCGGCGAGATTCGCCTGCTGTCTGTGGCGCGTGGCGAAGGCGACGAGATTTTGGAGGGCGATCTGGATTGCGCTTCCTGCTCGCGCCATTTTCCAATTGTGCGCGGAGTGCCGCGTTTCGCAGAGCTGAGTAAGATTGAAGCGGATAAAGCGGCGACCGCCGCGAACTTCGGCTGGCAGTGGCAACACTTCACGCAGGCCGATGACCAGTATGATGAGCAATTTTTAGGATGGATAGCGCCCGTCGAGCCAGAGTTTTTCAAAGACAAGATTGTCCTTGAAGGCGGCTGTGGCAAAGGTCGGCACACGCAGCTTGCGGCGCGCTGGGGCGCACGCGAGATCATCGGCGTTGATTTGAGCGCGGCGGTCGAGACGGCTTTTGCCGCGACGCGCCATCTTGATAATGCGCACATCGTTCAGGCGGACATCTATCATCTTCCTTTCGCCCGCAAATTCGACTACGCCTTTTCCGTCGGCGTGCTTCATCATCTGCCCGACCCGCGCGCAGGTTTTCAAGCCTTATCCGCGAAGGTCAAACGGGGCGGACACGTTTCGGCATGGGTTTACGGAGCGGAGAATAACGGTTGGATTACGCGTTGGGTGAACCCGTTGCGCAAGCGTTTGACATCAAAGATGAATCAGCGCACGTTGCTTCATCTCTCAAAGCTCCCGGCGGCTGCCGTTTATGCCGCCACGAAATTGGTTTATGGGCCGCTCAACAGAAGCGAGCGTGGCTCTGCACTGGCGCGCCATTTGTTCTACAATGACTACCTGAGCGCAATCTCAAGTTTCGGCTGGCGCGAGCAACACACCATCGTCTTCGACCATCTGGTCGCGCCGACGGCCTTTTACATCTCGCGCGAGGAGTTTGAAAATTGGTGGAAAGAGATCGGTGCAAGCGACGTGGAGATCGGCTGGCACAACAAGAATAGCTGGCGCGGACTGGGATGCATTAGTGAATAAAGCTGTCGGTTCGCATGGAAGACCGGGCAGAATGGTTTGAGCATATGGCTAGCGCAACAAAGCAGATGAACGAAGCCTTGCCGCAGGAGATGCAGCAACACACCTACTCGATCATGTACGAGGTCGAGGGAACGCACTGGTGGTTTGTCGGAAGGCGACGCATCATCGGTAGCTTCGTTGAAAAGATTTGCCGGGAGCTTGGGAACACACGCCCGCGCATTTTGGATGTCGGCTGCGGCACGGGCGCGAACCTTGAGCTTTTGGGCGAGTACGGCGACGCGGAAGGCGTGGATGTCTCTGAGGAGGCGCTCGCCTTCTGTCGCGCGCGCGGCCTCGAAAACGTTAAGCTGGGCGAAGCGGAGAGATTGCCTTACGAAGATAACTCGTTTGATCTGGTGACGGGTCTCGATGTGGTAGAGCATCTGGACGACGATGTCGCGGGCTTAAGCGAGATGCGGCGCGTACTGAGACCGGGCGGACGTGCGCTCCTGTTCGTTCCGGCCTTCATGTTTCTGTGGGGCGTGCAGGATGACATCAGCCATCACCGGCGTCGTTATACGATTCCCGGTTTGCGTCGAGTCGTCGAAGCCGCAGGCTTTGAAGTCGAGCGCACAACTTACGCCAACCTCAGTTTCTTCGCACCAATTTTAGCGGGGCGCGCGCTGATGAAAGTGACGGGCCTCAAGCCCGCCTCGGAGAATAACATCAACGTCTCGGCGCTCAACGGCGTCCTGGGGCGCATTCTCGGCGCGGAGAGCTTTTTCCTGCGCCGCATGAATTTCCCCTTTGGCGTTTCAGCCCTGTGCGTCGCGCGGGCGGTTTGAGTAGATGAAAATCAACGAGATCATCTGGCTCACGCAGTTTATTGAAAAGATAGAACGTAAACACGGTGTGAGCGCCGATGAGGTCGAGCAAGTTTTCGCTAATCGCCCGCACTTCAGGCTCGTTGAAAGAGGTGATATTGGCGGTGAGAATCTTTATAGAGCAATTGGACAAACAGATGCCGGACGTTATCTGGTGACATTCTTTATCAATAAGGGTCAAAATCGGGCACTGGTTATTTCTGCCCGTGAAGCTGGCTCAGGAGAGCGAAGAAGTTATGGCAAACACAAAAAGTAAAGCGAAAGTATCAAAACACCGTGACCCTTTACCGGAACATTTCAAAACCATCGAGGAAGCGGCTGAGTTCTGGGACACGCACGACAGTGCGGATTATGAAGAATATATGAAGGACGTTGAATTTGAAGTAGACATCAAAAGGCGAACATACTTGATCTCGCTCGACAGCGACCTTTACCGCAAAGTCCGCGCTATAGCACGAAAGAAAGGCGTCCCGGCGGAAAAATTGGTGAACCTTTGGATTGAAGAGAAGGCGTCATAGCTTTATGCGTCGCGCGAAGAGTTGAATAGATGAAGCGCACATAACGAAGACGGTGAAAGGAGGACAGAGATGGACGTAGCAACCCGAACGATGACGGCGGACGAGCTTTTCATGATGCCGCACGGCAATTTCCGTTATGAGCTTGTGAAAGGAGAGTTAATCAAAATGTCGCCGACAGGAGGCAAGCACGGAATACTCACTGCGAGGATAACTCTTGCGCTCGCTCAGCACATCGAAACAAATGGTCTGGGTGAGACGTTCGGCGCGGAAACTGGATTCATCCTGACCACTAATCCTGATACAGTGCGTGCTCCTGACGCCGCGTTTGTCAGCCGCGAGCGGATTCCGCCGGGCGACTTCCCGGAAAAATTCTGGCCCGGTGCGCCTGACCTCGCCGTCGAGGTCATCAGTCCGAGCGATACCCTCTACGAAGTAGAAGAGAAAATAGAAGAGTATTTAGAAGCAGGCGTGAAATTGGTCTGGATCGTTAACCCGAAGAAACGCACCGTCACAATCCATCAACCGAATAGAGAGCCGCAAACTCTTTCAGAAGCAGATACGCTCGACGGGCGAGAGGTCGTGCCCGACTTTCAATACAGCCTCGCGCGACTCTTCGCCAGGAGTCGCTAACACCGAAGGAGCGTCCATTTCAAGTTAATGAAGAATTACAACGAAACAACTTTAACAAGAGATCATATACAGAGTGACGATGGCGCGAGTGACGCGCCCGACATCTCCGTCTTCCTGCCGGTTTTTGACGAAGAGCCGAATTTGCGCCTACTGCACGAGAAGCTCAGCGCAGCTCTCGAAAAGCTCGGGCGCACGGCAGAGATTATTTACGTTGACGATGGCTCGCGTGACGGCAGCCTCGCCATCCTGCGTGAGTTGGCGCTTGCAGACAAGCGCGTGCGAGTCGTGGCTCTGAGGCGCAACTACGGGCAGACGGCGGCGATGGCCGCAGGCATTGACGCGGCTCGCGGGCGCGTGTTGATTCCGATGGATGCCGACTTGCAGAACGACCCGGCGGACATCGTGCGGTTGCTGGACAAACTGGATGAAGGCTACGACGTGGTTTCCGGCTGGCGCAAGAACAGGCAGGACAAACTGGTGACGCGCAAGATTCCTTCGATGCTCGCCAATCGTTTGATCTCATGGATCGGCGGCGTACCCCTGCATGATTACGGCTGCTCGCTCAAAGCCTATCGCCGCGAATCGCTCGAAGACGTGCGGCTCTACGGCGAGATGCATCGTTTTATCCCGATTTACGCTTCGTGGGCTGGCGCGCGTGTCACGGAAATCCCGGTCGAGCATCACGCGCGCACAATGGGGAAATCGAAGTACGGATTATCGCGCACCATCAAAGTCATCTTCGACTTGATGACAATCAAGTTCATGGCGTCTTACCAGACAAAACCGATCTACATCTTCGGCACGTTCGGCTTTCTCAGCTTCTTCGTCGCCTTCGTCGCCGGAGTGTGGGCCTTAATTCTGAAACTCATGCACAAGGCGGATTTGATTCAGACGCCGCTGCCGATTATCGCCATCGTGCTGTTTGCCGTCGGCATCCAGTTTCTCCTGATGGGCCTCTTGGCCGAAATGCTCGTCCGCACCTATCACGAGTCGCAGTCGAAGCGAATCTATGCGGTGCGGGAAATGATTGGATTTGATAAAAGTGAGCAGTGGGCAGTGGGCAATGGGCAGCAAAGATAAAGCTGCTTTAACTGCCCACCGTCTACTGCCTACTGCCTACTGTTCTTATGTGTGGAATTACCGGATGGGCAACATTGGATGCGCGTCAGCCTGCGCCTGACGGCGCGCGGGAGTTGTTGCGCTCGATGTGCGAGCGGATGACGCATCGCGGGCCTGATTCGGAAGGCTTGATGACGGCGACGGGCGTTGCCTTGGGGATGCGGCGGCTGGCGATTATTGACCTACAGACCGGCGAACAGCCCGCGACCAGCGAAGACGGGCGAATCAGCGTCATCCTCAACGGCGAGATTTATAACTACCGCGAGCTGCGCGCCCGTCTCGAACAGCGCGGCCATCATTTTCGCTCCGAGTCCGACACGGAAGTCCTGCCCCATCTCTATGAAGAACACGGCGCGGAGATGGTCAATCATCTCAACGGCATGTTCGCTTTCGCCTTATGGGATGCACGCGAGCGCAGACTTTTTATCGCACGCGACCGCTTTGGTGAAAAGCCGCTCTACTGGGGCGTCTTCGACAGGACGTTTCTCTTCGCTTCGGAGCCAAAAGTCCTGCTCGCTCACCCGTCGGTGCAGCCCGTGCTTAACCTCGACGCTCTGCGGCAATATCTTTCGTTCGATTACGTGCCCGCGCCGCTCTCAATCTATCAAGGCATTCAAAAACTCCCGGCAGCGCACACGCTCACGGTTGAAGCCGGGCGCGTTGAGGTGAAACCCTACTGGTGTCTGAGCTACAAGACACGTCAGCCTGTGCCGACAGAGGAAGAGGCTGCGGAAGAATTGAGAAGATTGATTGAGGATTCCGTGCGAATGCGGCTGGTGTCGGACGTGCCGCTCGGCGTTCTGCTTTCAGGCGGCGTGGATTCTTCGGCGGTCGCGGCGATGGCCGTGCGCGCATCAAACGAAACGGTCAAGACGTTCTCCATCTCGTTCGCTGAATCTTCGTTTGACGAATCATCTTATGCGCGGGCGGTGGCAAAGTTTCTCGGCACAGACCATCACGAAGAGCGTTTGAGCGTTGATCTGGCGGCAAACCTTGTCGGCGAAATCGGCTCGTGGATGGACGAACCATTCTCTGACCCCTCGCTTGTGCCAACCTTTCTGCTCTCACGCTTCACGCGTAAGCACGTCACGGTGGCGCTCGGCGGCGACGGTGGTGATGAACTCTTCGCTGGCTATCCGATGTACTGGGGACACAATCTCGCGCGCACCTACGCGCGCATTCCTCGCTTCCTGCGCCGCAACATCATCGAACCCTTCGTCCGAAATCTTCCCGTCAAAACGAAGAATCTTTCGTTTGACTTTAAGGCGCGACGCTTCATCACCGGAATGAATTACGACGAGGTGGTGCGTCATCACGTCTGGTTCGGTTCGTT
>CAWEPR010000015.1:0-466493 GCA_963811065.1 uncultured Acidobacteriota bacterium | reverse complement strand
CTTGGCTTTACGTTCCTCGGCCAGTTTGCGGATTTCCGGGTCGTTCACGGCGGCCAATTTTTCTCCCACTGGGCAAAGTAATCCTTTCCCTTCTCCTTCATGTCCGCGGCACGTTTCCTGGCCTTCGTGGCGGCGGAGTCAAGGTCGGGAACGTTCTTATCGAATGCCTTGAATGCCTTGCGTGGATCCACGGTGGCTTGGGCGACGATCTTGTCCAACGCCGCGAGGGTGGCGTCCACCTCCTTCTTCACGTCAACGATTTCGTCACGGAACTCGGCGATGCTGCCTCCGACTTTGTCCGCCAGCTTGTAACCCGCGGCAGTCGCCGGGAAGCAGGTCAGGAGAAGAGCCGTGCCGGCGATGAGAGTAAGGATTCGAACTTGTTTGAGCGATTTCATGGGTCTCAGATGGGTTTATTGTTTTGTCGCAGTCCAGCCAGCAACCAGGCTCGGATTCGTCAAGCCCAGCCAGTGGCCGGAGATCATGTTGGTTGTTGGTTCAAAAGGGGCTCTTCTGCGGTGGCAAATGCTTTCATCGTCATCGGCGAGTGCGACATAGTTTGGGGTGATGTTGCTCATCCGGTTGCGATGAGCACTGTGGGCGCGGGAGCGAAATTCCTGCTACTGCCCTTTGGGGAAGGTTGGGGGGAAAGTAATAATGATCAGGAAGCAGTATTTAGTCGTCAGAAATCGCAATCACCAACCACTGACTACTGACTTCTGAACGAGCCCGCCTCCGCGTCAGCCGCGTGAGTTCCGAACCGCGGTACGCCGAGTTTCGTGGTAATCGCGCTGAGGGGCAGCTTCACTGTGTGTTCGTGGATGCCGAGCTCTGGTTGTCTTGGGTGCGAAATTGTTCCGACATCGTGAAGGTCACTTCGCGTCTTCTGGTTGCTCTTCGCCGATGCCAAGACCTTGACGATCGGCGACTGGTGCCTCCTGCTTTTCATTCGCATCTTTGAAGGACCTTTCAACCGTGCCTTGCAGTCGTCCTCCCAATGTCCGCAGCGCGGCATGGCGCGTGGCGGGTAAAACTTCCAGCAGGTTATTGATCAGCGCGTTCATGCGCCGCATCACCTGCAGACCGCTGGCTCCGCAGTAGCGGACCTCATCCAAAGCGAGGCGCAGAAAATCGTCCCAGGTCGGGAAGGTAGCGACCAGTCGGAGCGCGCCCTGATCGTCACGGAATTGGCCGATGTCGAGTTGGTAGTCACCGAAACCGATCAGCAGGTCCTCGATCCTGCTCGAACGTGCGTTCGTCGCCGACCTCAAAAGCGCTTTTCAGCCGTGGTTCATCGAGCGGCTGTCGCGCGGTGTAAACACGCACCAAAAGCGACATTTCCAGAATCTGGCAAAGAGCAACCCGAACACCAGCAGGGCACTGAGGAAAGGAACTTTGCCAGAAGCGCCCCGGTCCACCCACGCCAGCATCACGAGCGCATACAGAAATGTCGCACTGAATACACCAAGGGCATGGGACACCACCGAGTCGCGCGCCACCCAAAGGACCAGCCGCGGCGAGTAGGCGGTGGCGCTGAATTGGACCATGACGAACGCCAGGGAAAATACAATGCCGGTCAGGGCAATCATGCCTGAGGAGATTGAGGAACAAATTGCCATCGCTGCCGGAGCGCTCATCGGAGATACCAGGTCCGGCAGAAAGTGATGTTCCACGCGCGGAAGACACATGCCTGCGATCAGCGTCACCAGGACATAGGCCAACGGAATGATCCAGCTATTCAGTTTGTGTTGCTGGGACAATTTCATGGTCTTAATTGCGCCGCCTGATCAGAACGGCTTGGAGTGTTGTTCCTCATTTCCCCGTCATCACCAGCAACACGGGCGCACTGATGGGCGTCAGAATGGCGTTGGGTCGAGAAAACGCACCGGCGCCAGTTTCGACGTCGTAGATGGCGCCGACATACTTCACCGTCCCTCGACCTGGCGAGCCATGCCTTCGGGCGAATCGAGAATCGTGCGTAACGTCCACCTGACATTCATCTCGACAGCTCGCTTCAACTGCTCCGTTTCCGGCAGCCCGGGATCCAGCCCGTCCAGGGCCGGCATGATGCTCTCGACTAACAACTGAATTCTCGAACGTTCCCGCGCGCCCTGATGTTTCGCGGCCAGAGCCGACTGAATTGCCCCGCATCCTTCGTGCCCCAGAACCACCATCAGCGACGTTACCAAGTGGTCACCTGCATATTGCATGCTGCCCGCCACCTCCGCCGAAAGAACGTTTCCGGCCACCCGGATCACAAACATTTCACCGAGGCCGGCATCGAAAATCATTTCGGGCGAGACTCGCGAATCGCTGCAACCGAGGATCGCCGCGAACGGACGCTGACCGCGGGCCAATTCGGCCAGGGCTTCGCGCGATATGCCGTGCGAAAGCGACTCGCCCCGCTGAAACCGTTGGTTGCCGGCCATCAACCTCTGCAGCGCCTCGTCGGCAGAAATGGCAGGCTCGTCGTTCATGATTTCCCCATCATCGCCAGCATCACCTGGACGAGGACGATCTTCGTGATGGTCGCGGCCGGGAACGTGGTCGCGTAGGTGATATCCGTGCGATCGGTCGGCACGAGCTTGGAGCCGAAGGCCAGGATGGCCGGGTTGCCGCCGACCCCGCCCGCCGCGGCGCCGAGGAGATCATCGAATCGCAGTTTGAGGAGGAAGTGCCCGGCGAGCATGTTGACGAGCATCGGGGCGAGGATGATGGCCGCGCCCAGGGCCAGAAAGAGCGGCCCCAGCTGCTGAACCGTGGCGATGAACTTGGGCCCCGACACCAGCCCGATCTGGGCCAGAAATATCGTCAGGCCGAAGTTGCGCAGAGTAACGTTGGCGGAGACAGGCATGGTCCACACCCAGCTTCCGGTGCGCCCGAAACGGCTGAGGATGAGCGCGACCACGAGCGGGCCGCCGGCCACGCCGAGACTGAGGGTGCCCAGGCCAGGCACCGGGATGGGGAGAATGCCCAGCAGCACGCCGAGCGCCATGCCCACGCCCAGCGAGACGTAACTGAACTCGGCAGTGCCCTTGATGGAATCGCCAAAATGCGCCCGCACCGCATCCGCGATCCTCGCGCCTGACCATCACTCCCACGCGGTCGCCGTACTCCAGAATGAGGTCGGGTCGCGGCAGCAGGTCCGCGTCGCCCCGGCGCACGTGCATGATGGAATACTCGGACACCCCCGCGATCTCCAGGTCGCCCACCCTCACGCCGACCACGGTGCCCTTGGAAACGAAGAAACGGAAGTAGTCGAGATCCAGCCGGTCCTTCGCAATCCGGCCGGTCGCCGACTCCCCGATCAGCGCCTGAGCCTTTTCCAGCGCTTCCAGCAGACTCGCCAGTCAGTGCCAGCACGTCGCCATGATTGAGCACGATGTCGGGCGCGGGAACCCGGTTCTGATGGGCCTGGCGGACGACGGTGATTTGCACGCCGGCGGGCAAGGCCGCGGTGAGCTCTGACGAGTGGACGCCCGATCACCTGCGCATTGCGCACCACGATTTCCTCGAGTTCGAGACCGGCGCTCGTGGCCGCCTGCGAGTTTCGGCTTGAGCAAGACATTGGCGAAATACATGCAGAGGATCGGGGCAATCAAGCCGAACGGGTAGGCCACGCTGTAGCCGAGAGCCGGGTCGTTGTTGCCGACCGCGCCGATGGCCGCCTGGAGTGTCGGCGTGCTCGTCAATGCGCCGGCAAACAAGCCGGCGACGTGGGCCGGCGCGACCGAGAAGGCGGCGTAGGCCACGTAGCACACGCCGATGGCGACAAGGTGTGACGCCAGGGCCAGCGCGTTCACCTTGAGGCCGAACGGGCTGGTCAGGCCGGCAAAGAACTGCCTGCCGTACTGAATCCCGATCCCATAGACGAACATCACCAGTCCAAGCGAGCCAAGCAGCGCGGGAGGCGCCGCGTTGGGCGCCAGCATGCCCACGCCGAGACCGACGAACAGCACCGCGCCGACGCCCAGGTTGAAGCCGCGGATGTTCACCTGGCCAACGGCGTATCCCAGCCCGATGACAAGAAACATCGTGAGCAGGAGCTGCTGTTCGAGAAAAATTCTTAGTGATTCCAAGCGGAGTGTGTGGGTTGCCTATGGTTGCTTTCACCTCCACAGGGTCAGGGCATGATCGTCGGGGTGGCGCTGCGGCCGAACGCTTCGTCAATGATGGTCTGAAGGCGCGCCACAACTTCCTTCTTCGGCGTGTCAAAGTCCTCCATCTCATAGACCCGACCCAGGAAATCATATTTCGACTTTCACCGTAGCGGTGATAGGGCAGGAGTTCGTAATCAATGACGTTCGGATGCGGGCGAATGAAGGCCAGCACCGCGCGGATATGCTCCTCGTCGTCGTTCACGCCGGGAATGAGCGGTGTGCGCGCCACAAACTTGACATTGGGGAACGTCTCGTAGGCCCGCTTGAAGTTTTCAAGAATGCGCGCATTGCTCACGCCGGTCCATTTCTTGTGGCGCTCGGGGTCGGTGAGCTTGTGGTCGTGCAGCATCACATCCACGTGCGGCAGCAGCTTTTCGTAATTCGCCCACGGGACGTTGCCGGCGGTCTCGATGGCGGTGTTGATGCCGCGCTGATGCGCCTCGTCGAGCAGCGCCGCGCTGAAGTCGGCCTGGATCGCGCACTCGCCGCCGCTGAGGGTGATGCCGCCGCCCGACTCACGGTAAAAGTTGCTGTCCTGCTCCACCTCGGCGAGCACCTCGTCCACGGTCATTTCCTGGCCGAACAAGTGCAGCGCTTTCGTCGGGCAGACTTCGGCGGTTTCGACGCCGCAGCCGGTCGCTAGATCCCAATTCACCTGGATACGATCGTCGCCTCCTTCGATGACGTAGAAGGCGCCTTCGGGACATGGGGGCTTCAAGCAAAGTCCGCACTGCTTTTTGCCGATGCACTTCGCGGGGTTGTAGGCCAGTTCCGGCTTGGGGCGAATGCTCTCGGGGTTGCTGCACCATTTGCATCGCAGGGTGCAGGCCTTGAGGAATACATTGGTGCGCATGCCGGGGCCGTCATGCGTGCAAAAATGCTGGATGTTCAGCACGATGCCTTTAGGCGCGGCGGTGGATGAGGTGCTCATATTAGTTAGTCTCCGAGCGCAATGCCGAGTGAGCGTGCGATCTGAATGAAAACGCTGTCCGCCGGCACGGTGCGGATTTTATTGATGGCTTCGGCGAGCGGCACAAACTTCAAGTCAGGAGGCTGGAAAGCACCATCACGCCGGTCTGGCTGGCCTGGATGGCACGCACCGCCGCCGCGCCGTATCCAAGTCCCAATTGGCGATCCACGGCGGTAGGCGGACCGCCGTTGACGAGTGGGCCGATGACCAGTGGTTGTGTCTCGTGATTCGTCAGGCGTTGCAATTCCAAAGCCACTCGCCGCGCGGCATCGCCTCTGCCTTCAATCACGTGCGCACCTTCCTCCCCTCTGGCACCGGGTGAAAGTGATGCTCTCATGGGATCCGCTGGCGAAACGTTCGTGAATGGCGGGCTGCTCGCCACCGGCTTCGCGCCCTCCGCTACGACCACCAGCACGTAGCTCCGGCCGGCTTGAAGCTTTTCCCGCAGTTTTGCCGCAACTTTCTTCAGATCGTATGGGATTTCGGGAAGGAGCACCGCGTCGGCGCACGCGGCGGTTGCCGATTGCAGGGCGAGCCAGCCGGCGTGCTCGCCGATCACTTCGACCACACCGATCTTTCGCGCCGACTGTGCGGCCTGCCGGGCGCGATCCAGCAATTCAACGGTGAAGCTTAGGACGCTGTTAAAGCCAAAGGACAGTTGCGTGGCTGCCACTTGGTTTTGCGCTGACTTCGGCACGCAGACCGTGGGCAGTCCCTTGCGGTGCAGCTTGAACAGAATCGCCAGCGCCTGCGCATCCACAATCGAAACGACCGCATCAATTTTCTCCTGCCGGATGAAGGCCAGCAAGTCATCCGACCGATCAATCTCCTCGACCGCTTCCTCGTTGATCGTGCGGACGTGGAACGGATCCGTTCGCGACGCCGTGCCAAGGACGCAGCCAGTGGCGCCGGCGACGCTTCCCATCAGTGCCGGGGTGAGCGTCATCCAACCACCTTCCGTGTACCGCTCGGGAAAGAGCACCCCTTCATAACCGTCGCGGATGCCGACGACTTCCCAGCCCAATTCATGGGCGGCGAGCACCGCGCCCGTGATCACGGAATTCAGCCCCGGCACATAACCGCCTCCCAGGTTGATGGCGATTCGTTTCGTTGATGTCTGCACGCTGGTACAGTTCCTTTCTTTTCCGTGTTTGTTACCGATTCTGATTATTCACGCTGCCTATCGGATTGGTCTCCGCCGTCGCGCGTTCTGTTGGCTGAGGTGTGCGAAATAGTCGGCGACCGTCGCTCTCGAAGTGATACAGCTTCGCTACTTCGATTCGCCTGGCCAGGACACTACAGGCGGCGATCGCGACTAACTGCGCCCGCCAGGGGACCGACCCAATAAATCCACCACGCCGACCACTCGCCGGAGATCAACGCGGGCCCGAAGCTGCGCGCGGGATTGGTGCCGGTGCCGGAAATCGGAGATTCAAAACAAACCATGATCGCGTAGAGGAAAGGGAACATGGCGGGAGTAAAGGGACGGATTCGGCGAAACCCGAGAAACAGACACAAACCGGTGACCATGGTAAAAGTGGTGATCGCCTCCCCAGATGAAGACGGTGGCGATAGAATATCCCGCCCCCGGAATGTGCGCACCGAATGCCACGCTTCGCCCCATCGCGCCCCAGGCCAGCAGCGGGAGACATCCAAGAACCGCCCCGACTAACTGTGCCAAGACATAACCAAGGGCCATCCCTGAACGCAGCTTGCCCATCAGCCAGAACCCCAGAGTGACGACGGGGTTGATGTGCGGCTCCGCTTTCCCTTACCCACCGGGGAAAGCGGCGATGAGGCGCTCCGGTGGTGCCGAAGCAGAACCCTGTGATCAAGCGGCCGTAGGGCCTCGTTCGGCACCAACCGGGCCATGGGGGTTCCCGTCCCGAACATGAAGATGACCAGCGACAAACCGACCAGCACCAGCAAGGCGGTGCCGATGAACTCGGCCAACAACGGCTGCCACGGGGAAATTGCCGTCTCTGGCCGTCGTTCATGATGTGGAATTCTCGAACGGGCTAGGCTTCGGCGAATTGGATGACCACCTTGATGTCATCCGGATTTCGAGCCAGGGCCTGCGCGAATTTCTCCGGCCGCTCGCGCCGGGTGATGAGACGCGCCAGCCAGGCACGGTCCGCGCGGGCGAGGGCTTCGGCGGCTTTGTACCAGTGCCGTTTGTTGGCGTTGACGCTGCCGAACATCACGTTGTTCCTCAGCACCGCTGAAGCCGCGACATCGGCCGTGGCGACCTGCGGTACGACCGCCGCCATGCCCAACGCCGGTCAGGCACACGATGCCGCTCGCCCCGACAGCGGCGATCGACTCGGCGATGACCTGCCCGACGCCCGTGCATTCCATGATGACGTCCGGCTCGAATCCGACGTTGGCGACGCTCGAAGTATGGTAGGTCGCGCCCAAGTCGCGCACGAGCGCGGGCTTGGGCCCCGTCTCGCTCGATCCAGGACGTGAACCTCCAACCCGCGCTGCTTCCGACCATGGCGGCAAGCAGGCCGATCGGCCCGGCCCCGGTCACGAGCACCGTTCGCGGCTCCCAGAAGGCACGTTGGCCGACCGCGCAGACCTGCTCCCAAGCCTTGGCCACCACCGTCGTGGGCTCGAGCAGCACGCCGAGGAGGCCCAGGGAGCGATCGACCTTCATCGCGTATTCGGGCTCGATCCGCCAGCGTTCGGACATGAAGCCGTTGATCTGCTTGATGCCGCGCTCGGTGTACTGGCCGTTGCGGCACATGTCCCACTCGCCCACCGCGCAGTTCGGGCAAGGAACGGGGTCGGGACGGCGGACGATGCCGACCACGAGATCACCCTTCTTGAGCCCGCTGGTCGGGCCCGGATCCAGCACGCGGCCGAGGGATTCGTGGCCCAGCACGAGGCGCGTCTGGCCTGGCGGCGCCCAGCCGTATTTGCCCTCTGACGATCTCGACGTCGGTCCCGCAGACGCCGACGGCGATGGCTTCCACCAGGACCGACCCTCCGCTCATCGGGCTCGGCGATGTCCTCCAGCCGCGCGCTGTTGTGTCGTTCGGTTCTACAGTGATGGCTTTCATGGGAACCTCCTTTTGTTGTCGGTTGATTGTTTGTCGATTGGCCTTAGGGCGCGCCGCTTGCGTTACGCCGGTTTCGGCCCGGCATTCCGGTTCTCGGTGCGATGTGCTAGGAAAGAGTGAATACGTGATAACCCCAGACAATGAAAGTACAGGCCGCGCGATGCCATGTCGTTTCCATTCGTCGTGTCACAAACCGTCTCAAGTTTCATCTTGCGCGCACGCAACGCCTTCTTCAGTTCGGGGTAGAAAGCAGTCAAAGCAGTGGGTTCATTCTTCAGGACATTTGTATCGGGCATCTTCGATTGGCCTGTTTCTACAGTTTTCACGTCGTCGGGCGATTGATTGGTAACGCGGCGCTCGCGCCTTTGCTCTCGCTGCTGTCCGGCAGTTCCGCTCACCGCCCCGCAACCCACATTGAGCAGCAGGATAACACTCAAGAGCGCGAATGCGGCGTACGCCCTCGGCAGCCTTCCAGAGAGTCGCGCGCGCACGGTGCGCGGGCGTTGGGACAAAACGGGGGAAGGTGCTTTCAGCATGAAGCGCTCTTGTTGCTAAAGAGTCGGGAAATTTTTTGGGGCGAGTGTCGCTGCTAGCCTGTGTAACTTTTGCGACACCGAAGAGGGGAGAAGCGTGCGCCGGTTTCCCTCGACCGCCAAGGATGATAATTGGCGGCAGGCAACGCGGTCAATTAAAGGTTGGCTCTTAAACTAACTTTTCAGCGGACAGAGTCAATTCATTAACTTGAGGAAGTAATCTACAAAGGCCGGTCGCGTATCAACAAACACTTTCCTTTTATCCATCGTCGTCATCACTGTTCCGCATCCGTTGATCTCATTTATCCGGTGGCCTATGAAATCAACTGCGCCCACGCTGATTCCAGATAATCGGCAAATGTACTCGGCGGCAGCCAAGTCTTCTGCGAAACCCTGATGCGAAATTTTATTATAGGCAGAGATGCGACACTTCTCATTCCAATCTTCCCAGGGGGTCTCACGGCCACGATATTTTCGCCCGGCGACAAATTTACCGCCCACAAACCAGAGGCGCTTTTCGTCGCCCTGGCAATAAACCTGAAAGCAATAATCGCTCAGGTCTCTATCGGAATGTTTTTGCAGTTTGTTCTGAAACTTCCTGACCGCCGCTTCATCTTTCAACCACTCAACTTCAGCCGAAGCGCCTCCCCAACTGGGTTTGACGACGATGGAACGCTTCTTTTTTTGAAAATCGTAGACTTCATCAATATCACGGAAGACATAGGTCGGAATCACCCGCGTCTTCTTAAAGTTCAAAGTCGCAAACCAGCTTTTCAATGTGCGCGCTTCTGATTCAGGATGATTAACCATCAGCGAGACGCTGCCCCGGCTGAGCTGCTTTTGATGGAAATCAAGCTGGGCGTTGAAATAATCTCGTCTCAGGCGGAAACCGAAGCGGCGATGATTCAGATAATAGCCGTCGCTGTAAACAAACCATAAATCTCCTTCGGGTTTAATCATCCCGACAGTTTTAAACGCACCGCCCTTGAGCCGCCTGTAAGCACGCACCTTACAATCTTTGAAGTTGTAGCCGTTGACGGGAATCACGAGCAGATCGAAATGCTGATCCATCAGGTTGAGAAACTTCCGCATCGTCGAGAAGTCTCTCTTTCCGATAATGCATGGGTTAACCGTGACCAGAACTCTTTTCTTCATCGTGACGGGGAGCGCCTGATGTAAGCGATTCATGGAGTCGTAAACTGAAAATTTAACAGGCTCTTGCAGAGTTCAAATTTAGCGTCCAGCTCTTTATGAGAGTCAGCGCCGATGTTGATGAGACCATAGCGAAAACTCTTTCCATCCTGCATGACATCGGAAAGAAGTTTCCCCTGGGAGGCCGCTATTTCGACGCGCGCATCAGGAAATCTCTTCAGAAGATGGTCAACCTGTGCTTGTGAGGGCGCGCTCAAGACTCTCCTGTCTTCAAAGGTACGCAGGACACAACTTGCCGCGACCTTGAAAGCGCCCTGCCGTCTCGGAAACCGCGGCTCTTCGCCAAGAGCAATTTTGAGGAGCGGTACATAAGAGCTAACGCCGTCCACCTTCTCAAACAAATCTGTGAATTGCGACGCTATCTTCGGGTTGATTTCGATGATGTGAATTTCGTCTGTTTCCGAGTTGTACATGAACTCGATGTTGAAAAGCGCATTGTCATAACCAATGCCGCTGACGAAAGTTTCTGCTATCTGACACATCCTCTGTTGCACGTCCTCGCGTAAGCGCGAAGGGTACTCGAATCTTTGGAAGGAGATCGTGCCCGGATACATTACAGAGTCAACGATGCCGAGAATGTGAACCTGACCGTCAAAGACGTAGCCCTCCAAAGACACTTGCGTTCCCTCCAACAAGGATTCTGCCAGCAGATATGAAGCGTTTAATGGAAAGTCCGTGTAGGCACGGAGCAGGTCATTCAACGGCTTGAGAAACCCCTCCGGCAGCAGGCAATGGCCGACTCGTCGCTGAAAACTTTCAGCATCGAGAATCTTATCCGCGTTGATTGAGAAACAGGACTTGACGGGTTTCAGAAATAAAGGAAAGCTCAGACTATCCGCCAGGCCGTCCATGTTCTCAGGGTCGATCAACTGAAAACCGGGTGTCGCATTCGGAACCAGAGCTTGCTGTGCCACTCTTGCGTAATATTTGTGCTCGCACAGCAGCACGCGGTCAGTGCGCGGGCCGGGAAGACCGAAGCGGTCTGCGATGATACTGCTCACAGGCATGCCCGGATAGCCGACCCCGGAGGTCACGCCGTTGATGTCGCTTTGGTCGTAGCGGCGGATTGTCTCTTCAATCAGCGTCAGAATCTCAAGAGTCTGCGCGTCGCCGTTATGGTTGCTCGAAAGCAGGTCATCGAAAAACGCGCCCGCGAAATCTTCAAAGACGATCTGGCAATTGAGCGTCTCTGCGATTCGCGGCAACTCTCGAAACTCTCTACCTGTCGGGCTAATGAGGAGGATTTTTTTCATAACCATCTTGAGGCCAACCGATTTTTCATCATCCGAGTGAAAAATACAAAGTTTTCGCGTTTTATGCACGAACTCTACAGAAATCGGGACGATAAAGTAATGATTGCGACACGCCTTGCATGTAGGATTGTACAAGATTAAGTGCAGGTCGTGCGGAGGTTTGGCACAGTATTGGCAACAGCCTTCGTCATGGTGAACCTTATGACTGAAAAGAAGACGGAATCGGAAAATAAGCAGACGCGCGGCCTGTTAATCGCCGGAGCGTCGCTTCTATTGCTCTTCGGCGTCGCTTTTCTGAAGGGGCGCGTAAAATAACCAACCAGCCACAATACGAACAAAGGAAAGGGTAAGTAAAAATGTCACAATCAGCCACAGCGGCAACACAATCAGGGAGGGGCGTGGTGGACACAATCAACGCTGCCGACCCAACTAAAGATGGTGCGACCAGAGATGCAGCGGAATCACTGCTCCGCACGATTGACGAGTCAACCAAGTCAGCGACGGGCATCAGCCTGTTTCATATTTTGACACTCGGCTCTATCGGTGCTTCGCTGGCGCTCTTCTTTAGCGGCAACAAGCAGGCCGGAATCTTCGTTGGTCTCTGGCCACCGACGTTCCAGGCTCTCAAAGCCGTAGCCGATACCAACAAAGACAAAGATAAATAGTTCGACTGTCTTTCACGATCTGTTTGGACAGGCACACGAAGAGCCGCGCTTCATAGAAGAAGAGCGGCTCTTCGCTTTGATGATAACTTTAAAACTTCACTCCATCCGAAGCGCCTTACCCACCGATGGGTCGCGGCGTACGCGCCAGATTTTCGAGTCGAGATAGTAGTGGATAAAGGCGTAGCCCCAGAAAAAGGCTGCGAATAATTGCAGAGGCATGGAGAGCGCTGCCGGGTCTGCGCTACGCCCGACGAGTGTGCGGGGTAGCTGATACCAGAGGCCGAAGAGGACGCCGAAGGCTATGTAATAGATGAGGCGGCGGCTGATTAGCTCGGCTGCGCCATAGCGCTCTTTGCAATCATCACCGTTCGTATATTTTTTGTTATGAAACCAGATGAGGCGATGGTATTGCAGGTTGTGATAAATCGTCAAGATGGCGACGATGGCGATTGTCTTGTTCGGCATCGGGGTTAGCAGCACGACCCAGTGCATCGGGATTGCCGCCGCCAGCAGTAGATACTTCGGAACATTCAGGGGCTGCCCCTGCACGGCGCGCTGCACTTGTCGAAAGAGCCACGCGAGCGCGATTGTGATGGTACTGATGAGCAGGACGATCTCAAGCCCGTTGACACCCGCTTGCAGCGACGCGGGAACGCGCTTCATCGCGGAGGGGTCGCGCGCCACGAAAGCGACGAACGGGTAAGTGAAGGCGAGCAGCAGAAACGCGCGGTCGACAAAATTGTCGGCGCGTGCCAGATCATTGTTCTTCTTCTTGTACAGCACCATGAAGCCGTAGTGCTGCTTGACCAGATGATAGTAGGCCCAGAGCGCCGCAAGGAAGAAGAAGGCGAGGCCAAGCCCCATGAGTACCATGACCGGGCCGACGACGAAGAACAGGAGCGATCCCCAGAGCAGGCGTTTGCGCGACGTGCGCTCCGTGCGGTCAAAATAGGTGCGCGAAAATGTGGCGAAGACATGCGGCGCGTCAATCAGGATAGCCCACGCCGCGACCATCGGGATGAGCGGCAGGATGCCGCCGACGTAGAGCGCAAAGAGCGCGTAGCTTGAGACGACAGACCCGATGAACCAGACGAAATCTTCGCGCCCGCTGATAATCCAGCGCAAAGAGACGGCGCTCGTCCGAGCGTTTTCATTGATGGCCTGTGCAGTAGTAGCAGACATAAAAATTCTTTGGACAAAAGAGCCCGGAAAAACTTAGGAGACCGCGAGGCAGCGAAGATTTTAGCATTAATGAGAGCCGTGCTAAAACGGCGTTTGTGCATTTGGCTTGCCGGGAACATCCGATGCCGCCTGTTCGTTAGGTGTAAGGCTTAAAGGTTACGACCCATTTGAAGGAGTTAAAAATAATGAGGCAAACCCTCGCACTTGCCGCGCTCTTCGTTGCGCTCCATTCATTCGCTTTTGCTCAAACGCCGGAAGGGAAAGGGGCGCAAAAGCACGCGGTCGAAATATTCTTTATGGCGGGCATCGAAGCGTTCAACGCGCATGACCTTGATAAATTTATGAAGCAATTCGCGGACGACGTTGAGATGTACACGCCGACCGGCTGGCTTCGAGGCAAGACGGCTGTGCGTGAACGTTTCACGGGGACGTTTCAGCAGTTCCCTTCCGTGAAGATGGAGATTGAAGACTTGCGTGTGCGCGAAGTTTCGCCCGCAACCGTCGTGGTGGATTTCAAGTGGCGGACATATCCGAGAGGCAGCGGGCCAGCCTTTCATGGTGTAGGGTCTGGCGTTTATGTCCGGCGCGGCGGAAAATGGGTCGAAGTTCTGGAGCATGAAACGGTCGAGCGAGTTGACGAAGCGTTACGGGCGAACCGACCATAGATGCGCCGCAGGTTGGCGGGCAGCAATGTTTCTCCCGCCTAATTCTCAATGCAAATCGAGCCACAATCCCGGCTGCCCGCCCTCTACTGCTTTATTGCTCGCGCGTGCTAGAATCAAGGGCGTAAACAGCTTCGCGGACGAACTTGACAGCGGAGGTTTGATGATTATGGAAAGCACAAATGAATCGTCTAACAGCACGGTAGGCGCGATCAAAGATGCGCTGCGTTATCTGGGCGATGCGTCGTATGCCATCCTGCCGGAGGATGTGGCGCACCGTCTCGCCGAACTCAAGAAGAATTTTTTGGGCGGCGTGCGCTGCGTCGTTGATAAAGAACTCGAATGGATAGATGCGCGCGTCGCGGGCGGCGATCGTCTTCGTGAAGAGTGGCGTCAGCGGCATTCGCAAACTGGAAAAGAAGAGACGGCAGGCGAAGGCATATAAATTAGGAATGAGGGCAGAGAGCGATGAGGGATGAAGCTTAAGAGCTAAATTTCTTTCCCCCCGCTTGAAGGTAGAGGCATCATGGAAGTTTTGCTGGCTGAAGAGTATGGATTTTGTTTCGGCGTCGAGCGCGCGGTTGATATGGTGGAGGATGCGCTCTCGCAGGGCGGGACGATTCGTTCGCTCGGCGCGTTGATTCACAACTCGCAGGAGATGCAGCGGCTCGAAGCCAAAGGCGTGACGACCATCAGCACGCCCGTCGAAGCCGACGGCAACACGACAGCCGTTATCCGCGCACACGGCGTGACGCCGCAAGTGCAACGCGAGTTGGAGCAGAGCGCCGCGCACGTGATTGACGCGACCTGCCCCTTCGTCACCAGAGTTCAGCATCTGGCCGAGCGCGCTGCTAACGAAGGACGTGATGTCGTCGTCGCGGGTAATCCAGACCACCCGGAGATGATCGGTGTCGTCGGCTACGCACCCGATAACACCTATGTCGTGCGCGATGCGAGCGAAGTTGCGGGCTTGCCCAATTTGCGCCGCCCGCTCGTCGTTTCGCAAACCACCATCAAGCTGAAAACCTTTCAGGAAGTCGCCGAGGCTGTCCGCGCCAAATCGGAAACTGAGCCACAGGTCATCAATACGATTTGCTCTGCGACGCGCGACCGCCAGGACGCGGCGCGTGCGCTCGCGGGGCAGGTTGAAGCCTTCTATGTCATCGGAGGCCGCCATTCATCAAACAGCGTCAAGCTGCTGGCCGTCTGCAAGGAACAATGTGAGAAGAGCTTTTTGATTGAGACAGCGGACGAGATTAACCCTGACGATCTGGCGAGCCTCAACCGCGTCGGCGTCACCGCCGGAGCTTCAACACCGAACTGGTTGATTGAGCAGGTGGTGGAAAGATTGCGTGCGCTTGGCAACGCACAGCCGCAAGCAATTTCGTAAAAGGTAGAGAAATGGCGCAGAAGAAGCCGATTACAAAATCAAAAAAAAACGTCGCTGCCGTTCAACGAAACGCTGCGAACGGCAAAAGTGCGAGTAAGTCTCCAACCGCTAAATCACGTCGTAACGGCTCTAATCAAACAGCTAATGAGTTAACCCTGATTGCATGGAAGCAAACATATGCAAAGCGCGATCGTTTCGGTAAATTTGATTAGATTATGCCGATAATCACTTACGACACCTCTGTTTTTATTTCACATAAGCCAGCAGAATTTCCTGCTGGCTTTATGCTGTCGGCTGTTGTTCTCCAGGAATTAACTGCTGGCGCTGCTGATAAATCAGATATACAGAGGTGGGAGGCAGCTCACCGCGCACATGAAAGGGAAGGAACATTACTCGTGCCGAATGGCGAGGACTGGTGGCTTGCGGGGAAGGTTCTCAATTCGTTATTGCGAGGTCTGAAATCAAGGCAGGGAGGACTGACGCCAAGACTTCCGGCGGCGGAAAAACAGCGCATCATCCGCGATGTGTTGATTGCACGAACGACGCGGCGCGCAGGTGCTTTGCTTGTCACTGATAATATTAAGGACTTTAAAATGATCGCCCGCTTCTGCGCTGTGCGGACGGTGGCGGGCGCGGAGTATTTCAGTCAAAAGCGGTAGCAGGAAGACTAACGGTCAAAGCGTTTCTGCTCAGTCTCACAAATCATCTTCAGCCATATCCGCCTGATCCAGAATGTTGACGATGCGGCGCGCTTCTTCCGAGCCGTAGTCACTGGCCTGTCGCTCCAGAGCTTCGCGCGCAATCTCCGCGTCAATTGGGTCGCCGAGCAGAGCGATGAGAGTAGAAGTCGGGGTTTGCGCCAGCGTCTCCTGCGCCAGCGCGCGAACGACCTCGTTATTGCTGCGCGCGAGTTCGCAGATTTCGCTGGGCGCAAAACGCGCACTGAGCGTGTCGGCGAGATGGTCTATGCGCGCGTAATCGCGCAGGCGGTAGGTGCGTGCGACCAGTTGCGCGAAGACTTCGGCTGATTGAGTCTGGTTTTGTAGAACCAGGGCGGTGGTATCGGCCATGCGGCGCAGTTCCTTTTCCTGTTCCGCATTCATGGACGCGCCCGCTTCCGTTGAGCGTTCGTCGAGCGCGGCCAGCAATCGGCTCAGCTCCCAATCGGCGCTCGCATCATAAGGGCGGCTCTCGCTGCGCTGCGGCTGCGTGGTCGCAGCTTGAGCGCCGGATGATTGTAAAGCTCGCTCAACCATCTTGCGCGTCGTCGAGCGCAGACCTTCCCAGACGCTCGCCACACGCGCTCCGAAATCTTCGATCATCATCCCCAAATCTTTTTGCTCCCGCTTCTCGCCCTTGCAGGCTTCCCCTTTGAATCGTGTTGTACTATAACGCGAACAGAAATGAAAGGCGAACGAAGAGAAAGTATGAAGGCGAAGGGATGAAGGAAAAATTTATGCGAAAATTTTTAGTCTTCACGGGTTGCATTGCCCTGCTTTTGTTAACGGCTGCGGGCGCGAGCGCACAGCGAGAACTGGGCACTCGCCCGACGGATTCGGGCGGGCCGCTAATGCCGGAGCAGGCAGCCTACGACGTGACGTCTTATGATCTCGCGCTCAGGGTCAATCCTGCCGACAAATCCATCAATGGCACGCTCACCGTTTCTGCGCGTATCGTTCATCCGACCGCGTGGTTCGTACTCGATCTGGACGAACCTCTCAAGGTCGAATCGGTCTACACGCCGCAAGGCAATAGCAAGGGAGAAGCCCTACAGTTTGAGCGGCGCGGCGGGAAAATCTGGATCGAGTTTCCGCTGACTAAGCAGCCGGGAGAAACGGTCAAGGTCAGCGTCGAATACGGCGGCAAGCCCAGAGTCGCGCCGCGCCCGCCCTGGGTCGGAGGCTTCATCTGGGCGAAGACGGCAGCGGGGCAGCCCTGGATAGCCACCGCCTGCCAGATGGACGGCGCAGACCTGTGGTGGCCTTGCAAGGATCATCCGTCGGACGAGCCTGATTCGATGGCGCTGCACATCACTGTGCCGGAGCCGCTCATCTGCGCGACGAACGGGCGGCTGCAAAGCATCAAGAAAAACAACGATGGCACGCAGACCTTCAACTGGCTCATCTCCGTCCCGTTCAATAACTACAGCGTCGCGCTAAATATCGCTCCTTATCGCACCATCGAAGGCCAGTTCAAAAGCCTGACGGGCGAGAGCGTGCCTGTCACCTTCTGGGTGCTGCCCGAAGATTACGAGAAGGGGCAACAGCTTTTCCCGCAGATTGCGCAACACCTGAACTTCTTTGAAAAGTATCTGGGGCCATACCCATTCCGCGCCGAGAAGATTGGTGTAGCGCAGACGCCGCATCTGGGCATGGAACACTCGACCGTCACGGCCTATGGCGCGAACTTCAAGGACAACCCTTACGGCTTTGACAGCCTGCTCTTTCACGAACTGGGCCACGACTGGTGGGCTAATCTCGTGACGGCTTCCGACTGGCGCGACTTCTGGCTGCACGAAGGTTTTCAATCGTTCATGGATGCGCTGTATGCGGGCGAGTTGAAGGGCGAGGAAGGCTACATGCGCTACATGGCGGGCCTGCGTGGCGGCATCCGCAACAAACAGCCGGTCGCTCCACGCGAGGCACGCTCAGCTATGCAAATCTACATGACCGCGCCCGATTATCTGAACAGCGACGGCGACATCTACGGCAAAGGCGCGCTCATCCTGCACACTTTGCGCTACCTCATCGGTGATGAAGCCTTCTTCAAATCACTGCGCCGGATGGCCTACCCTGACCCGAAAATGGAGAATGTGAAAAACGGTCGGCAGTTTCGCTTTGCCACGACGGATGATTTCCGTCGCATCGCCGAACAGGCTTCAGGGATGAAACTCGACTGGTTCTTCGACGTTTACCTGCGGCAGGCGGCGCTTCCACGTCTCATCAAGGAGACGAAAGGAAACTCGCTCGTGCTTCGCTGGGATGCGCCCGGCGGGCTCAAGTTTCCAATGCCCGTCGAGGTTCAAACAGGCGAGAAGACGCGCCGCGTCGAGATGACTCAAGAGGGAGACGTGACCATACCCTTCGAGGCCGGACAAACACCCGTCGTTGACCCGAAGAAGCGAATCTTAATGCAGTAGACAGAAAACAGAAAGCAGTTAAAGGCAGCGGGAAACTTGCACGCAGATTCTCCTGCTGTCTTTAACCACCTTACCGCCCACTGCCTTCTGCCAACTGCTTTTCGTTGTGGTCTATGATTTCGCTGATGGATTGGAAGGGGATTTTGATTATCTCGCCGCTGCGCTCGATTTTGACGCTCGGCGTCGTTAGCGCCTGAGTCGTCTTCATGCTGCGAACGATGCCGCGTATGCGGCTTCCGTCGGTCGTCACGATCTCCACGTTGTCCATTCCGTAGAGCGGGCGCAGGGCTGCGAGGGCTTTAGTTACTTCCACTGTTTGTTTACCGCGCTTTCTTTTACTGATTGGTTGAGAGCCACTATACTGTGCTTTCGCCCATTAAATAAAGCTCTCGCGGCGCGTAAACAAGTTGCAACCCGCACGCTTCCAGTGGCGTATAGGATGGCGGGAATGATTTAAATCCACTCGCTCAGTCCCTTTCATAGTGATAGAATACAGCCATGCAAAGTGAAGCCCACAGAGATAATCGAGTAGCCGATGAGGCGAACGCGCAGGATATTAACAACTGTCCTAATTGCAATGCGTTAATGCCGCGCGCCATGCGTTTCTGCCGCGCCTGCGGTTGTCGCCTCGGCGAAGGCGTCGAAGAATACACAGAGACGGTGCGCTTCCAGAGCGCGCCGAACACTTCGCCCGCCGGAAAGGCGCGGACCGCCGGCTGGGCTGTGCGACCTTTAACAGCGCCCCACAATGCTAAAGAGTTCAAGGCAATGGCGAACCGCATCCATGAGAGGACTGTCAGGTCGTTCACGACCGGACTCGGCCAGATGAAGATCGGAAGGGCGTGCAAGCGCGTTCCCCGTTGGATGGTGTGGGTCATCGTTCCCATCATGATTGCTTCGATGACCGGCGGCTTCATCTCTAACTCAGGCTCGCGGCGCAGCGCTCGTAGTGCCGCAAGTGCGAATGGACAGAATTCTTTCTTTGGTGCTCATTACAAGACCACGGATGACGGCGCATTCATCGAAGACATTACGCCTCCGGGTTCGGCTGCGGACAAGGCGGGATTGTTCGGCGGCGATACCATCACGAGCTTTGACGGTAAGCCCATCAAAAGCGAAAGCGACCTCAATAATCTGCTGATGCAGACGCCGGTCGGGAAAACGGTGGAAGTCACCTTCATTCGTGATGGCGAAACGAAGACGACGAAACTGACAACCATCTCGGAAAAAGAGAATGGCAGGCTGCGAGAGGCTTTCGGCGACAGGCCGGAAGGCAAAGGCTTTCTCGGTGTGGACGATGATATGGACCGCGTGCAGATTCCCGGCACGAACATTTACGGCGTGCGCCTGGACGAAGTTTATAAGAACCGTCCGGCCTACATCGCGGGTTTGCGCGACGGAGACATCATAATCCAGTTTGACGAAGCTCTCATTCGCACGCCCGGAGAGCTTAACCAGCGCATTGACCGCGCACTGCCGGACAGCACCGTTAAGGTCGTCGTCATGCGTGGGAGCGAACGTCTCGAAATCCCTGTTAAGATGGGCGAGGAATAATCAGGAGCGCGCCGCATATTCGTTGAGGCGCGCTTCCATCTCTCGCCGGACCTCTTCTCGATCCTCTTCCACTTCATCCGCTTCAAAAGTCTCAAAGAGCGCGTAAGGCGGCTCGGCCACGAGGCGCAGTTCCCATGCCTCGCGCCCGGCGTGCGAAGGCCGACTGAACCAGAGCGCGTCAACGATTGCTTCCCGCACGACCTTCTCCGCAAAAAGATTGCTCCCCGACGCTGTTAATTCTTTGTGCGTCTCAGGCCGGAGCAACACGCGCTCCAATCGCCATTCGTGTTTGCGATAAGCGGCGATAACCTCACCGATGCGCTCAAGCTGATTCATTCATCTTCCGGCGCGTTTGAGAAGCTTTCTCTATTTGTCCTCATCGAAAGCGATCTTCCACTGCCCGTCTTCTTTGGCGAAATGTACCAGTTCCCATTTATCCTGCTTGTCGTTTCTAACTTCGAGCGTCGCTTTATCGCCGTCTACCTTTTCGTTGCGGGTTTTGGGAATCTCGGCGGGAACGTCATTGCCTGCTTCCTCAAGCCCTTCTTTCATGACGGCATCGAGTGACTTATTAGTTTTCTTCGCCCGCTCTTCCATCATACTCAGCGTGCCTTTGGAGAAAAGGCTCTGGACCGCTTCAACATCCTTGCGCTTGATGGCCTCGTAGTAGGCAGTGAAAGCAGCGGTGGGAGATGGCCCCGAATCGCTAATCGTTGGTGTGGCAGTTGCCGACGGCTGTGTAGTGTTGGTGGTGGCTGTGGGTGACGCTGAAGAGGTGTTGCCTGTGTTAGCGTTCGTGTTATTCGATGTTCCCTTGCTGCATCCGGTCAATAACATGACTGCGGCGGCCAATGTGAGCGCCGTCAATGCGGTCAAACGTATTCTCATTTTCAATCTCCTGATAGAAAGCCAGCCGCCCTTTATTTGGGGGACTGGCAATTGATTAAAAGCATTAAAGCGTGCCCTAACCGGCAGCTTCCTTCGCGCCTCACAAACAGCTATCTGAAGTTAATCTTCCAGCCGCCGTCTTCTTTGACGAAGGAGGCCGTACTCCAGTTGGCAGCCCCTTCGCGCTTAAACTGAAGAGTCGCTTTGTCGCCGTCTATTTTCTCTTCGCCCAGTTGCGGCATCGTCGCGGGGGTATCACTGCTTAGCTGGATGAGATATTCATCGAGTGATTTATTCCGTTTCTTTGCGTCTGTCTCCAACATGGCGAGGTTTTCCTTCGCCAGTAAACTTTTGAGAGCCGCGGTGTCTTTGTTCTTCGTCGCTTCGTAGAAAAACTTGATGGCTTCGGTCGGCGTCGAAGCTTTCTTTCCCCCTCCACACGCGGCAAACGCAATTGCCAGCAGTGCAGCAATCAAGAGCGCGATTGCCTGCCGTGTCCTCATGTTGGATTTCTCCTTCATCAGAAGGGTTCTCGGGAAAAATTGTGAACGTGCGACGGATAGCTCGAAAGGCGCGCAAAATCAGCTTGAGCTTTAACAAAGGCACACGCCCGCTTTTTGTTCAAGAGCGAGCGTGTGCCGAATTGTCTGGCGGCTTACTTAGCCCCGCCCATCGCCTTGTCGAGAGCGATCTTCCACTTGCCGTCTTCTTTGACGAAGGGAATGGACTCCCAGTTACCCTTCTCGTCCTTGACCTGAAGTGTGGCCGTGTCGCCCGTAATCACTTCGTCTTTTGACTCAAAAGACGCAGGCGGAGCTGAACCGCTCGGCTCCTTGAGCGCGTCGTCAAGACTCTTGTTCTGCGCCTTGGCGAACTTTTCCATCATGTCCAGCGATCCCTTGGACATCGTGGCCTTGATGCCCGCTGCGTCTTTCGCCTTGACGGCTTCATAAAAGGCTTTCGCGGTCGCGGTGGGCGATGAGCCGCCGCCACATGCCGCTGCGACGAGCGCCAGAGCCATGAGCGCGACGACGAGCATGGTTAGCTTTTGTGTTTTCATTAAATCTCCTTTGAGTGTCGTGAACGCTTCCCGGTGGCCGCGCTCTCCTGCTTCACGCCGGAGCCGCGCACGCCCGTCGGTTCACCTGAATTTTAAGAGCGGCGAAGTATACAACATTCCGATGCTTGCGCTCTAGACAAACCGGAGTCCGGTAGTGATTCAATTTACCGAAAAATATAAAATATTGACAAAGATAAGGCAGTGCTTATAAAGTTCACGCGGTTAGTGACCTCCAGCTTGTTCGATCTCGTTTCTACCGCCCAGAAGGAAAACTAAGGCCGCTCTCACGGGGAAGATCTAAGAGTTGTGATTCGGGGGTGTAAGTCGCTCGAACTCAAAGCTTGCCTCGCGGTTTATCTCTCTGGAGTCAAGCGCTCCGTTAAAGCATCGCTCTTTTACCGAAGAGGACTGGAATGAAAATCACGAAGATTATTGCCTGCGGCTGCTACGTTCTGGCCATAGCCGGTTTGTTGATCTTCAGCCGTGCGGGGGCGGCTAAAAGGGTTTCGGCCATTGATAACGCCAACGCTCAAGACCCTTGCGCGAAGGCGTGGCCGCTGCCGTTTCTGCCAAGCGGCCCGCGAGGGATTAACGCCTACCAGTCAATTCTCAGCGCTTTCGTGAGTAAGGGTTGCTATAAAACCAGCCCTGGATGGAAGGCGGACAATCAGATTCGTGATACCGGCCCGTACATCAATGGTAAGCCTTACGGCACGCACAACGCCGTCAGGGTTTATTACTCTCCTGAGATTGTTGAGTGGATGAACAAGGGGAGGAAAGAGGGCGAAATTCCAGACGGTGGGACAATCGTCAAAGAGATGTATCCCATGCCCGCTGCTCAGCAAACGCAAGCCTTTCCCCCTCCCGGTGGCTGGGCCATTATGGTCAGGGATAAAAAGGGAGCGTGGGACGGCTGGTTCTGGAGCGACGGCAGCCCGACGATAGATTACAGCAGTTATCAGAATGCTGGATATGGCCTCTATTGCATGAACTGCCACGCCTCCGCCAAGACGGAACTAACCTTCTCTGCGCTCAGAAACATTTCGGGCAGCCCCATAACTTTTAATCCGACCATGCTGCCCAACATCATCAAGCAGCCAGCGGTGCCACTGCGCCGCACGGGCAGGCAGCCGGGGCGGAATGCCGCCGTGCCTACTGGCGACCAGCTAACGGATGAGGAAGACCTCGCTGTCCACACTAAGCGTGACCTCAATGTGAGTAAATCGGAGAGCGTTGCGGGCGTTGAGCAGGTCAGGGGAGACAATCCCGCCGGAGGCACTGAGGCTGCGGTGACAATCCCGAAGCAGTTGGTCGGCCCCTGGTATGACAACGTCTGGCAAAATCCGCAGTCCAAAGATCCCAAGATGTTCCTGACCTCGAATCAATGCATCGGTTGCCACGACGCCACGCAGAACAACGCAGGCCAGCCCAACATGATGTATCCCCAAATCTATCAACAGGGAACTAACCAGACAGAGTTAGACCTCAACATTTCGCCTTACAGCGAATGGCGCGGGTCTATGATGGGACTTTCGGGACGCGATCCGGTCTTTTATGCACAATTGGAAAGCGAGATAAATCTGCATCCTGAGATCAAGGATGAGATCGTCAACACCTGCATGAGTTGTCACGGGGTGATGGGCAAGCGCCAGATTGATCTGGATAAGAAGGGGCCTTTCAAGCTTGAGTATCTGGATTTGAAATATCCCCAGCCCTATTCGGAATATGGCGCGCTCGCCCGCGATGGTATCTCCTGCACGGTCTGCCACCACATCGCCGCAGAGGATTTGGGCAAACCTTCCACCTTCACAGGTAAATTCAAGCTGGGCAAGGCAGACGAAATTTTCGGCCCCTTTGACCCGGTCGCCACCGTCCCGATGAAAAACGCTCTGGGCATCACGCCGCGCGCGACCAAAGAGAATCAGATCAGGTCGTCTGCGATGTGCGGCTCATGCCATACGGTCGTCCTGCCTGTCCTCAACGTCGGAGAAAAATACCCGGCCAACGTCTTTGACAAGCCGCCGGAGACAGAGCACGAACAGAATACTTATCTGGAATGGCTCAACAGCGTCTATCAGGACGAAAGGCAGCCCATCAATGAGGCGAAAAAACAGAGTTGCCAGGATTGCCACATGCCGGGCAAGTATCCGGCCAGAATCGGCACCGATATAACCTCCAAGATTGCCAGCATCGAAGACGATACGTTCCCGACCGCCGATTACCGCGCCCCGGATGAAGAGATTCATCTTGAGGTCAGAGGCAACGACAAGCAGAATCCTTATGGGCGTCATACCCTGGTTGGCCTCAATCTGTTCGTCATGGAAATCTTCAACCAGTTTCCACAGAAACTGGGCATCCCCGTTTACATTGATTCAAACAACAACGTCACTCCGTTCTTCGACCCGATGGCGACCTGGGGAAATGCCGTCCCCAGCATGGTGCTGGCTAAAAAGGCCGGACTCGAACAGGCGCGCAACGAGACGGCTAAACTTGAGATTGCTTCTCTGAAACGGACGCCCAAGGGCATCGCGGCTCAGGTCAAGGTAACCAATATCGCGGGTCACAAGTTTCCATCGGGCGTTAGTTTCCGGCGCGCCTTTGTCGAGCTTCGCGTCAACGTGGGCGGGAGGACCGTCTGGGTTTCGGGAGGAACGAATGAGAAGGGCGTTATCGGCACATGGAAGGCTGGCCGGTTTGTGCCTTTGCAGACGGAATACTTCGATCTACAGACCAACCCGCAGCAAAAGTATCAGCCTCACTACGATCAGAACACTCCCATCACGAGTGAGGAGCAGGTGCAGATCTACGAAGAACTCGTCAAGGATTCAAATGGAAACTTCACCACCAGTTTCCTGAGTCTCAAAGACCCGATCAAGGACAATCGCCTGATGCCGGAAGGCTGGAGCGAGCGCGGCCCCGATGCCGAAACCACCAGACCACACGGTGTGGACAAGGCGGCGAATCCCGGCTACTTCGACGGCACGGCCACAGACGTTGTGTATTATCAAATTCCGCTCAACGTCCGAGCTGGCCAGCCGATTACCGTCATGGCCAGCATCTATTACCAGACGATTCCGCCGTACTACTTGCAGCAACGCTACGCGGGCGCGCCGCAGGGCGTCTTCACCCAATCGCTCAAGTATTACGTTGACCAACTGGACACGGGTAAGATTTACGAGGACTGGAAACTGCTGCTCAACGAAGCGCCGATCAAGGATTGGAAGCTGAGGATAACCAGCACCACCAGGACGCTCTGAAGCATTAGCGTTGCCAGCCCCGACCGGAGCGATATATCAGTAGCCTACGGCGTCAGCCGTGGGAACAGCCATGGAATAAATGGGTAAGCCCCGGCAGCGGCGACATATTATGTCGCCGCTGCCGGGGCTTAAACGTTATGCTTGCGTCTTAACCCAGAGCTGATGCTCTGGGCTACTGATATTCTGCCCCTCCGGGGCTAGTGAATGCAGTTTCTCTTATGCTGAGCTAACGTTAACCAGGTTTCCTGATTCTTCACTTGACCTGCCAAATCAAGGCGCAAACCTGTTGCGATATTCAGCGGAGTTGAGGAAACCATTAATCATGACACGGTAATCCCCACCATTATTGTTCATCGTCTCAATCCAATTCAAATAGGAAATATCAGCACTACGTCTCAGATAACCGAAGTACTGCATGATGACGAACGCCTCGTTGTAGTACTTCTGATAGACCTCAGTGCTTTCCACCAACGCTCGTAAAACCTGTCCTCTCGTCAAAGAGCCATTCGTCAATGCCGTTATCCATGAGTTCCGCTGCTGATGATTCGGCAATCCGACAGTTTGCAAGAGTGCATTCACGTAAGCCGTTGGGTCAGTCAACGCACCGTACCTGGTCTGGAAATCACTTCTGGCCATAAACTCATTAACGAAGGCGACCTTGTTCTCTTCCAGTTGTTGCGCTGAGAGAAATCCGCTGACTTTCGCAAAGTCTGGCATGAAGTCTTCATAGAGCGGAATCCGTCCGATGGCTGAGTAGAAGCGATAGACTAAGTACCCTCTATCCTGAAATTCCGGACTACGGAAGAATCCTGCCGAGACTTCAATCCGGTCGCAAGGCTGGGCGATAGTGATGCCGCAGTTATTCAGCACATTCTGCCAACCTGCCAGCCCTGCCGAGTCCGGCTCCCGTCCGAGAAAGTCTATGTAGTGCTCTCTGACGAAGAACGGCACATCATCAATCGGATTGCCTGCGGTGTTGGCGTTATCCGTAATGGTAACAGTCGCCGCAGCAGTCGAGCCGAGACTCATTCCCGTGGGGTTGCTCAGAGTAACGGTGAAAGATTCGTTGCCGTCTGAGATGTTGTCGTCAATGACAGGAATGTAGATGGTCTTCGACGACTCTCCCGTGGCGAAGCGTAATGTCCCGATGCTGGTCGCGTAGTCGCAGCGCGAGGAGGCGATTGAGTTGACCATGCTACAGGGATTCAAGCCCGCTGTATCCCATGTTTTGTACTCAACGCTCCCAGTTGACGCCGTATCGGTGCGAGTGACGACAACGGCAACGCTGCCTCCGGCTTCATTTACATTATACGTCTGAGCGCTGAATTGCAGTGTGCCGGGTGCTGTGTTATTCGCCGTGAAGTCTGCGACCTGCTCGGCGCTGAGGTTGTTGAAGGTCCGGTACGGGGGCGCGAAGTCGTACTGGTTCTTGTAAGGCTGGATGGTGTAGTTGCCGCCGGGAGCAAGGTTACTGAAAAAGTAGTAGCCGGTAGCGTCCGTGCCTTTCGAGGCAGTGGCCGAGCCGCTCAGGTTGACCGTCGCCGGGTAAAGCGGGTTGCCGCTCGCGTCCGTCAGGTGACCGCTAATGCCATAGCCGATCTGCGTCGCGACGAAGTTGGCGTTGTCATCGTTCTGGGTCATCGCCGTGTAGCTACGACTTGCAGGCGAGAAACTATAGACGGCGCTCTCGGGCGTAAGCGTGTGGTTGGCGCCGCTCGCGAGGCTGTAGAACTGGTAATAGCCGTTGAGATTCGTCGTCGCATACTGCGGAGTGGTTGATGGCGAACTGTCGAGTCGGACGCGCAGATTCGGAATCGCGACGCCGCGACTGTCTGCAACCAGACCTGTCACGCGAAGGTAGCTGTTGGGGTCAGGGTTGATCGTGACAACTGACGTGGGCGAAGTCACGACAGCGCCAGCGCTGTCCGTGCAACGCACAGAGAAGTTGTAGGTGCCCGCGCCGAGATTGCTCCAGGTATAGCCATAAGGCCCGTTCGTGTACGTGCCGATGGCATCTGTACCATTGAAGAACTCGACCTTCGACATGGTGCGATCACGATTGGCCTGTGCGTTGGCTGAGATGGAGACGGTGGCAGGCGCTGTGTAGGTCAATCCATTTGCCGGACTCGCCAGCACGCAAACGGGAGGCGCGGTGCTCACGTTGACGTTGATACTAACCGGGGACGAGGTCGTCACCCCGCCGCTGTTGTCGGTCGCTACCGCAATGAGCGAGTAACTACCGCCGCGCACTTCGTTCCAGGCGAAGTTAAAGGGAGACGTGGAGTCCGTGCCGATGAGCGTATTGTTGGCGTAAAAGTGGACGGTCGAGATTGTGCCGTCGCCGTCTGTGGCGTTGACGTTAATATTGATGGTAGCGCCCGACTCGAAGGTCGCACCGTTAATGGGAGCGTTGATGCTCACGAAGGGCGGAATGTTTCCGGTGGAAGAGCCGGTTGCGTTGTAAATAGCCCCGTGCGTCGCCGTGCCGTCCTCGACTATGCCACCCCAGACGATCATGCCTGTGCCCGTCCAGACAGCGACGTGCCTGGTGCGGGCGGAAGGCGCTCTCTGTGTGCTGGTCGGCGTCCAGGCATCGGCCTGAGGGTTGTAGCGCGCGCCTGTGTGAACGGCAGGCATGTAGAGTCCGGTGTTGGAATTTCCGCCCCAGATGACCATGTGCGAGCCTGTCCAGACTGCCGTGTGATCTATGCGCGGCGACGGAGCGCCCACCAGACTGGTCGGTTGCCATGAGTCGGTCGCGGGGTTGTAGCGCCCGCCCGTGTTGAGGAAGCCGTTGCCGTTGTTGTAGTCGCCCGTCATGCCGCCCCAGACGACCATTTCATTTCCAGTCCAGACGGCAGTGTGGAAGCGACGCACACTCGGCGCGTTCGCGGTCGAAGTCTGTGTCCACGAATCCGTAGACGGGTTGTAGCGCCCGCCGTTGTTAAAGTGTACGCCCGTGCCAAACTCAGAGCCGCCCCAGATAATCATCTCCGTGCCCGACCAAACGGCTGTGTAATAGTTCCTCGCGCTCGGCTCGCCTGCGGTCGAGATGGGCGTCCAGGAGTTTGATGAAGGGTTGTAGCGTCCGCTGCCCTCTCCTCCCCAGACAATCATCTCGCTGCCGGTCCAGACGGCCTTGCCGCCAAGGGGCGCGCCCGCTGTCTGGATGCGTGTCCAGGAATCGGTCTGAGGGTTATAACGACTGCCGTCACTTGTCCAAACGATCATTTCGCTGCCGGTCCAGAAGGCAGTGCCGCCGTTAACGGCATTGGGCGCATTCGTAGTGTTCATAGGTGCCCACGAATGTGTTGCAGGGTTGTAGCGCCCGCCGCTGCTGCCGCACCCGCTACAGCCGGGGCTGGGTCCCCAGACGATTAACTCCGTGCCGCTCCACACGCCGAGTTCGAGCGGCGCCGCTACGGAATCGTTATTGTTCGTTGGCATCCAGGAATTCGTCGAAGGGTTGTAACGCCCGCCCGTTTTATTGTTAGAGCCTGACCAGACTATCAACTCAGAGCCTGTCCAGACGGCATGATGCTCTAACTTTGTCGGCGCGTTCAGTGTAGAGGTCGGTGTCCATGAATCTGTCGAAGGATTATAGCGCCCACCCGTATTGGTGGCCTCTTGATTGTTACTGACGCTCCGCAAATCGCCGCCGAAGACGATCATCTCCGAACCTGTCCACACTGCCGAGTGATTATAGCGGGGGGCGGGAGCACCTGCGGTCGAAGTCTGCGTCCATGAATTGGTCGTGGGGTTATAGCGTCCGCCCGTGTTAAGCGTCACGAAGTTACCTTCATAGCCTCCCCAGACGACCACCTCCGAGCCAGTCCAGACCATTGTGAAGCCCCCGCGCGCACTTGGCGCGTTGAACGTCGCGGTCGGCGTCCACGTGTTGGTCGCGGGGTTGTAGCGCCCCCCCGTGGTTGACGATCCCCAAATAATCATCTCCGTGCCCGTCCACACGGCCCTATGGCTGCTGCGCGCGGAGGGCGCGTTGACGGTCGAGGTCGCCGTCCAGGTATCTGTCGCGGGGTCGTAGATGCCCCCGGTGTCTTGCAGGCGCGTCGAAGGGCTGCACGAGTTGTTGGAGCCGAGGTTACAACCGCCCCAGACAATCATCTTTGAGCCGGTCCAAACGGCGGTGTGGCCAGCTCTGCTGACCGGGGCGTTCGTCGTCGAGGTCGGCGCCCAGGTGTCTGTCGTCGGGTTGTAACGGCCACCGTCGGAGACAGGGCAAAAGCTCGACAGCGGGCTGCACCCGCCCCAAACGATCATCTCCGTGCCCGTCCAGACAGCAGTATGGGAGCGGCGTTCTCTTGGGGCGTTGATGGTGGAGGTCGGCGTCCAGGTATCTGTCGCGGGGTTGTAGCGCGCGCCCGAATTTGTGCGTCCGCCCAAATCGGTCTGCCCACCCCAGATAATCATCTCCGTGCCTGTCCAGACGGCTGTGGCTGGCCAAAGCGGATTAGTCGCGGTAGGAAGCGCTGAAGTCGGAGTCCATGTGTCGTCCGCGCCCGCAGATGCTTGATTGATCTCGGCGTTTTGATAGTTAAAATTCCCCGTTGATGCGACCTTCGCCTCGTAACCGTTGCGGTTTTCTCCCCACCACGAGTCAAATCTCTGTTTCGGCCACTCGACCCGCGCGACTTTCAGTAGCGAGTCTGTTTGCTCGATGACTGCCGTAACGTAAAAGCTGTTCGCGTCCTCCTGCAAGCCACTGACGCGATTCTTCATCAACCTCTTGGCGGAGCTGGCGTGGGCGTTGAATTGCTCATCGTCCGGCGTCTTGAACAGCGCTGCCAGACGGGCAGTCTCTGCCTCCCACTCCGCAGGCGTGAGTTTCAAGGTCGTGTCCGTCTTGATAAACAGGGCCTCGGCAGCAACGGCTTTATCTTCACTGTTGACCGCACGCGACCTTTTCTGCGCGACCTTGAGGGCTTCGACCTCACTGAAGTGGCCGCCCATCTCTCGCATCTCCCGGGCAGTGTCGTGTGCCTGCACAGCATCTTCCGCGCGCCCGCGCAACGCGCCGTGAAAGCGGTCGTCATCAGCGTAAGCACTGCGCGCCAGACGCTCGACCAGGACCGGGCGAGCCAGGACCTCGGCAATCAGAAACGGGTCGTTGTTCAAGGCGTTCAGGATTTCGCGTAAAACTTCCGGCTGCTTGCTGTCGCGTGCCATGCGTCGCATCTCCGCCTGCAACTGCTCGGCTGTGACGGGGCGCTTCCAGAGTTGCGCCAGTGCCTCGGATTTGCGTAGCGTGTCTTGTACCTTCGCGCGCGTCTTCTCAAGCGGCGTGACCGAGTCGAGGCTCGGTTTCGGTGACGCGCTCTGCTCCGGCCAGGTCGTGTGTCGCCAGTAAACTTCTTCGACGGCACGCTCATATTTAACGCGCTCCTCAAACGATAACGAGCGATCAGTAATTGCCGTTGCGGTTTCGCTCGAAGGGCTTTCGGAGCGGACGGCACGGAGCGAGAACGGAGCGAAGCCGAACGCCATCCAGCCAATAGTGAGCAGGACGCCGACGATTAGATAAGATGTGCGAGATGAAGAAAGACTATTGAGGTGAGGCCTGGAAACGCGTGGCATATAAATGATTCCCCTTGATTGCTATGATTCAGAATTACGTATGGCGCAGGCGAGACCTGCCCCGGAATTTTAACGTGAGCCTGAAGGCGCACCTTCGGCTCATGAAAACGCTTACCTACTCCAACCAGGGCAGAGAAGCGCCCTAAAAACATCCCTCGTGCATAATTTAGAGTGATATTTTGCTCTTCTAATTGAGCGGGTTTGTCGTTCGCGCTTAGGGAACTTATCGCGGCAGTTCCTGAGGACGCTTGATTCGGGGGCTATCGTTTTCGCCCATGCGCTAAAAACCATATTTAGACTGGGATAATGCCTCCGGGGTTGCCCGAATTATCTTGAGAGTGGACCTTAATTATTGAGCAGTTGATGAAAATATTGCCCGATGCTGTTGCCGAACTGCACTCCTTTGCCGGAATAGTTGGCGTACATTGACGGGTTGATTAATTCCGCTTCTACCAGAGTCGAGCCGCTGGATGTTTGGATGAGGTCTATCCGGCTATAGTGGATGGGGCAATGCAGCGACTCGTAGGCTTCGAGCAGTCTCCGGGCGAAATCCAATTCCTCCTCGGTCGGTTCGTAAACGGCGACCGTCCCGCCTAAAGATTCATTGCAGCGAAATTCCTGTTGATTGCTGGCGGAAGGTTTCTTCAGGACAGCGTGCTGATATTCAAATCCTAAGAAGACCAGACTCCGCTCGCCGTCTCGAATCTCCGGCATATAATCCTGCGCCAGATATTCATCCTCCCTGCCTTTGATGGCTGAAAGTTCATCGAGCGTCCTGACCAGCATCACCCCGTCCCCACGCTCGCCGCGTATCGGCTTGAGCACGAAAGGCTCGCCCCCCGAAAGGCGCTCTCGCACCCTCTCATCCACATTATGGGTCGGGATAATCCGAACTCCCTTTTTCTCCAAATCCCAGAGATATCTTTTGTCTATATTATGTTTGATGGTCGCCGGGTGGTTGATGACGAGCGGTGAGGCATCTTCGAAAATCTTAACCATCCCGAAAAATCTTGCGAGATTAAAATAAAAGCCTTCCATCTTGTAGACGAAAATCAAGTCCATTTGCGCCAGGGGAACGGGCGTGATGAAACGCTTTTCATTGTCGTGGAACATCCTCGTAAATTCCTGCCCGGAGAGATCGTCCCAGTTGGCGAAAAAAACATCGTGGCCGAGCGCCTTCAAGGCGTTTGAAAAATCAAAGCAGTCGTTTTCGTCAACCTTGTAGATCACCGCAAAGTGATTGTCTGTCGTGGCGGCTCTCTCTTCCGCCATCGTCATTAAAATATTGCTCATAACCAACCCTTCTGCCCCTTGCCGAAGTGACTTGCTCTAGCTTGAGGCAGCAGAAACTCCCTGACCCGCGCTCCCGTTTTCTCCTCGCATGGCTCTTTCCACAGCGACCCGCGCGATGACTTCCATCGGGTCAATCACTACAAACGGCGAATCTTTAAGCTTCATCACGAGAGACGCCTCCGTACATCCGGCGATGATAACTTCTGCGCCATTAGCTACAAGCGTGCGCCCCACTTCCATCAACAAAGCGCGAGGCTTGCGTTTATATCCGCACTTGATTCCGTCGGGAGCGTAGATGGCTCGCATCACTTTAGCTTCCTGCTCGTCCCTTTCAGGCGAAATCAGAACGCGGTCGTGTCTGCGAAAGGCTTCGTCGTAGATGCCGCATTCAATCGTCGGCGTGGATGCGACAATCCCTACTTTCCGGCAGTGCGGGTGATGCTCGACCGTGAAGTTGACCGTCTCTTCGATCATATTAAGGAACGGGGTGCGAATGGCTTTTTGAACGTCGGCCAGATAGAAGTGCGCCAGGTTGCAGGGCATCAAGAGCATATCCGCACCGGCCTCTTCCAGCACTCGCGCGGTGCGAATCATCTCCGGCACAGGACTTTCACTCGCGCCGGACACTGCCCTGACTCTATCGGGAATCTGCGGATTGTTGTAGGTGATGACCGGAATGTGGTCTTGATCTCTA
This sequence comes from uncultured Acidobacteriota bacterium, assembly GCA_963811065.1. GTDB lineage: Bacteria > Acidobacteriota > Blastocatellia > Pyrinomonadales > Pyrinomonadaceae > QHXM01. The sequence goes on along the minus strand of CAWEPR010000015.1, from coordinate 433,921 downwards.
GTGACGGGTGTGAGAGCCGTAATCAACGCGCAGAGCTTGTTCGTCGCCTCCGGCCCCATTCCGCCCAGAATACCTATCGTAGAGAAGTTAGCCATTGCTTGCTTCATCCACCGCCACACACTTCACCGCTTAACGTTCTGGGCTATCCGAAGACCTCTCCTGTTTGTGAGGGTGGACTTTCTCCAATCAGGCACTCGGTCAAACAGGCAGATAGGTTATGCTCACCACCTGTTTCTTGTAAAGGAATCTTAGATTCATTCTTCATCGTGCTCCTGCCCGTCATAGTGCATCACCAGGCGCTCGTCGTCCACCACAGTTTCGAGATGCACGGGGCGACCCCAGAGCGTGTAGACGTGTTCGAGGGCTTTGCGTGCGTAGCGCCCGTCGAGTTCCGCGCCTTCGTGAGCGTGTCTGAGGTAGAGCTCGCGGTTGTTGTTGTAATCGCCGTCGGCGACTTCTATGTAGGGAAAGCCGAAATTGGTCATGTTCGCTACCAACTGATCGCGGACACGCTTCCAACGCTTCTCCGTAATCGTCCACTCTTCATCTTCGATTAGCTCGTAGACGAACAAGTCCAACTCTTCGCATAACTCTTCCGTCAGATAATTACGCAGAAAGGAGACATCGTTTTCAAGTTCACGCACCTCGAAAATCTTCGCGCGCCCTTCACCACCTGTTCTGCCGAGTTTTTCGCGCTCTTCCGTCGTGGGATTATCCCAGCGCCGCTCTATGTCCTCGAAGATTTTGTAGCCGAGATAATAGGGATTAAGCTGGCCTTTCTGCGGCGAGACCACGCCCGAATGAAGCTCGGCAAATTCCATATGCTCGCTGTCCGGCAAATCTAATTCACGCATGATACGCGCATGAAAATATGAGGCGAATCCTTCATTCATGATCTTCGTCTGCATCTGCGGAATAAAATATTCCATCTCCTCACGCATCATCGCCATCACGTCGCGCTGCCAGGGCTGAAGGTGCGGCGAGTTACGCATGATGTAATAGATTAGGTCCTTTTCCGGCAGACGGTCGGTGGGCGGTTTCTCGTCTTCAACTGGCTCAACTGCTTTCACCTCACCGAGTTTCCAGAGATCGTCATAGCGGCCTTCCGGCGCGGGTTGCATGCGTCTGGCTTCGTCGTCTTGCGGGCGCTCACGTTTGATGAAGAAGTTCGGGTCAATATGCTCTTCGATGGCGAGCACGGCGTCCAGAAACTTTTCGACCGCTTTACGCCCATACTTGAATTCATACGCGGTCATGCGCCCCGCGTGAGTCGAGACAGCTTCGACCATCCGGCGATTGGTCTTGGAGAAATAGACGTTGTTCTTGAAAAAGTCCACATGGCCGAGCACGTGCGCCATCACCATCTTGTTCTGCACGGGGCTATTGGTTTCCATCAGGAAGCCGTAGGAAGGGTTCGTGTTGATGACGACCTCGTAAATCTTCGAGAGGCCAAAGTCGTACATCGTCTTCATGCGATGATAGGCTTTGCCGAACGTCCAGTGCGAATAGCGCCCCGGCAAGGCATATGAGCCAATCTCGTACATCACAGACGCGGGCACGATCTCAAAGCGCGTCGGAAACGGGTCGAGGCCGAACTTGAGCGCCACTTCCCAGATTTGCTCCAGAGACTTTTCGAGGTCTTTAATTTCGCGGTCTTGCATTTGGTTTAACTCTTGCCGGATATTGGGGAATTGAACTTTCCCACCTATGAGATGAGTTAAAGCGGCGACACGTTGGAAATCCAGGAGAGCGTGTTAGCGACTTCGAGGAATACAAGCCCAGCTATGGTCAGTTTGAGTTTTCGTCGCTCACTTCGCTGGCAAGGCGATACCGAGCGCGCGGCAGATCGCACGAATTGTTCCTTCTGGAATCTCGCGGTGGCGTGGCACGGCGGCAGAACGCTTCATCTGGCGGTTGATGTAGAGCGTATGCTCTTTGCCTTCACGCACGAACTCGCAGCCGTGCGCCTCAAGATGCCGTAAGAGGTCGCGCCGCTTCATGCCGCGTGAAACTCTATCTCTTCGCGCTCGCCGGTCGCGGTTTCTTCAGCCAGCAGCCGGTTTCCTTCCAGCACCATCTCAATTGCTTCAGACAAATTCGCCCGCGCCTCTTCGCGCGTCTTGCCAAGCGAGATTGCGCCCGGCAACTCCGCGACCGTCGCCTGCACAACGTCGCCCATCTGCTCGTAAATAATCGTTAATCGCATCTCCATAAGAAACCTCACGGCGGAAATGTGTTCTTGGTCAGCCTATCATACAGCAATCAGCTATCAGCCATCTGTTCAACTAGCCGTATTTTTATTTCAGGCAGCATCACGTGCTGCGTCACGGTAGCGCAGTTTGACAAGTTGTTGAGGGCGTAAGGATGCAAAAGCATAAGACTCTCCGTTGCGGTCGCTAAACTCTACGAGTAGCGCGCCCGGTGAATCCGGCTTGTCGGCAAAGACTTCTACCACCGTGCCAACCTCGCCGCGACTCAAGCCCTCGCTTGGCACGTCCTCAAGCAGGGCGACCACGTCCAGCAATTTAATCTCGTCGCTCATCTCTCTTTCCCTTTAACGTAGCAAGTGACAAGGCGAGGAAAGTCCGTGTCACGCGCGACAATCCAAGAGGTGCGAATTGTAACAAGGCCGCGTAAGCCTTGCGCTTGAAACTCTAGCACATACATTTGACCCTGCGGCAACAGCTTGCCCGGCGTTGCCTCTCCGTCATGCGCCGCATCCAGCACCAGAGCGCGCAACTCTTCTGCATCGGCTTGGGTGAAACCCATTGCTGCGAGAAAGACGCGCGCCTTGTGTTTGCCCTCATCATGCAGCGGATTTAATGAGTAGTCGCGCAACTTCTCAAGAGGCACTTCCGCTCGCGCTGCATTTGGGAGTCTCGGCATTGTTGCTCTCTCAAGAGTGTAAAGACCAAAGAATAAGCTTACTGAGGCCGCGCATCCGCAACTACACGAAAGCCAATCTTGCTGCCCGAGGAGGGGGAGGGGAAGTCGGAGCCTATCACCAAGTCCTTCTTCCCGTCATCATAATAGCGGTTAGCGGAACGCAGATCACCCCCATGACTTCCCCACGAACCCCCACGATACACCCGGCCCTTCTGCTCGCCGCCGCTCAACCACGCTGAACCGTCTGTTGGCGCGCCGTTATAATTCGCATGATACCAATCCTGACACCACTCCGATACATTCCCGTACATGTCGTACAGTCCGAAATCGTTCTTTTGCTTCTGCCCTACCGGGTGCGTTCGATTATTATTCGCTTCAAGCTTCTTGTAGTCCTGCTCACCGCTTAAACGCGCATCACCGGCGTTTTCGTAGAACCAAGCCATCGCAGCAAGGCTGCCTGCATAGGGTCCCTCCGTCCTTGCGCGGCAAGCATATTCCCATTCCGCTTCACTTGGTAAGCGATATTCTTTCCTCGTCATCTGTGACAGCTTACGACAAAACTCATTCGCATCATTCCATGTAACTTGCTCTACCGGACATTGATCACATCCTTTGAAATATGCTGGATTCGTCCCCATCACCGCTCGATACTGCGCCTGCGTCACTTCATACTTCCCCATGTAAAAGCTCTGCACGCTCACCAGATGCTGCGGCCATTCGTCGTCACCTCGCCCCACTTCAGGATCAGGCGACCCCATTTGAAACGTCCCACTTGGAATCAACTCCATCTCAAGCCCCATTCCATTGATATTCTCTGTATAAGAATGCGCTCCATTGTCGGCGGTCGTCCCGCTCATCTTGACAACGATAATGACAACAAGTAACACCAGCACAACGGCAGCAGCTACCAGCAGCCATTTAGGCTTGCCGCCGCCTCTTCCGATTGTGCCTGATGCTGCGCTAACAGGTGACGCGCTTTGAGTATAAGCAGGCTGTGGCGTTTGTAGAGTGCTCATCTGAGCGGGCGCATCAGAAGCCCCCACAGGTGGCGAGGCTTTTTGCGTCGGCGGTACAGCGGCAACAGGCTGCGATATTACGGGCGGCGCAGCGTTGGCAGCCTCTCCCCTCAGACGAGTTTCTTCCGCTTCGTGTGAGCGCCGCTTTTCTTCTTCTGCTAAAGACGCGACGGCGCGGCTGGCCTCGCTTAACAAGCGGCTCATTTCGGCGGCGCTCTCAGGCCGTCCCTTTCGCCTGATAGCCATTGCCTGATGGATAACGGCGGAGACGGCAGGCGAGACCTGCGGATTTAACTCATGCACGGGGCGCAATGGGTCAGGATGTTCTTCGTCAACGGCCAGGTCGCGTGCCGGAGCGTCTACAGGATGCACGCCGGTCAGGAGGTGATAGAGAGTTGCGCCGAGGCTGTAGAGGTCGCTGCGCGCGTCCGTCCCGTGCCCGTGAATCTGTTCGAGCGAAGCGTAGGTCAACGTGTGGCCGAGCACGCTGCGGTTCGTCGTCAGCGTGGACATCTGCCCCGCCGCTCCCTTAGCCAGACCGAAATCGAGCAGAAAGATTTCGCCCGTTCGCATCAGCTTCAAATTCGACGGCTTGATGTCGCGGTGCAACACTTCACGCCGGTGCAGGTATTCGAGGGCTTTCAGGAGTTCATCAGCCCAGCCTAAAGCCTGCTCTTCGGGGAAAGGACTGCCGCGCAGTTCCAACAACTCCGCGAGGTCGTGTCCCGGAATGAAATCCATCACGAGGAAAGAGCCTTCATCCACGCTGAAATGGTCTGTGACGCGCGGCAGCGAAGGGTGGCGCAGATTGGCGAGCAGTTCGGCCTCGCGCTTGAAAGCACCTTGATCCCCTCTCAAAGTCTCTTTGACAGCGACGATGCAACTAACACGCTCGTCTATCGCCTCGTAAACAGTCCCCATTCCGCCCTGTCCGAGATGGCGAATGATGCGGTAGCGATTCTGTAGCTTGGTGTTGGGAGACAACATGCTGAATCGTTTGTCAGACTTTGCTTCTATCCGTGATGACGCAAGGGCACGGGCGCGATTGCTGAGAGCCAGTACCAAACGCGCCGGGCGAGAGCTAGTGAGCGACGGCTGGTAGGATTCCTGAGAGCGTGCGTGAAGTCAAGTCTTATGCTTCGACGCCGCGTCGTCCGAAGAATTGCTTGAGCGCCGGGTAAACGTCTTCCTTATCATCAATTCTGACGCCGACGAAACGTTCCTTATTCTTCAGCCGGTCGCTGAAGATGGATAGCAGCGCGCCCGAAGAGCGGCGATAGCTCGATGAGCCTTCCTCGCCAATTTCACCGTAGCCGAAGAGATTGCAGGTCGAGATCAATTGATCCGCCAACCTGACGGCATCTTCGTTGTCCGAGTAATAGTTGTCGCCGTCGGAGAAGTGAAACGGGTAGATGTTCCAGTCCGGCGGGTTGTAGCGGGCGCGGATGATGTCGAGCGCGAGTTGATAGGCGCTGGAGACGACCGTGCCGCCCGATTCGCCCTGTGTGAAGAACTGTTCTTCCGAGACCTCTCTGGCCTCTGTGTGGTGCGAGATGAAAACGATCTCGACGTTGTCATACTTGGTGCGAAGAAAACGAACCATCCAGAAGAAGAACGAGCGCGCAATATATTTTTTGAACTCGCCCATACTCCCCGAAACGTCCATCAACGCCAGCACCACCGCGTTCGATTCATAACGCAGATTCTCTTCCCACGTCTTAAACCTTAAATCTTCCTTCCTGACATCGCCGAAGCGAGCCTTGCCTTCTTCGCGGGCGTTGCGTTTGATGTTCTCAAGAATCATCCGGCGCTTGTCCAGATTGGCCATCACACCCGTGCGGCGAATCTCGTTGAAGTGTGTGGTCTTCGATTGAACTGCCTTTTTCGCCTTCTCTTCGAGGAAGGGAAGTTGCAAATCCTCGAAGATGAGCGCGGCGATCTCGTCTATGTTGACCTCCGCCTCATAGTATTCGCCGCCAGCATCCTGCCCGGCCTGACCGCTGCCGCCTTGCCCCTGTCCGGGTTGGCCTTCGCGCGCCACGACATCGCCGACGCGGGTCTTGCCGTCGCCCTGTCCCACATGCTTGCGCTTGCGATAATCGAAACGAAACTTGTATTCGTCGAGCGCGCGGATTGGCACTTTGACCGTGCGCTTGCCATCCGAGAGGATGATCGCTTCGTTGGAGACGATGGAGCCAAGATTCTTCTTGATCGCCTCCTTGACGCGCTCTTTGTGACGGTCCTGGTCAATGATGCCTTTGCGCTGTAGTGACCAGTCGTTGCGTTGAATGGACATAAAATCTCCTAAGACGATAGACCGTAGACCATAGACGATGGTAAAGCCGTGTTCTTATCGTCCATCGTCCATCGTCCATCGTCGGCTTTTGCTCCGCAAAAGCCTGTGACCGCTTCTGTAAACGCTCGCGGATATTCTTCCATCGGCATATGCCCGCAGCGACGAAAGATGAGGAGATGCGAGTTTGGAATCTGCTCAGAAAGCCTGTGGCCATGTGCGAGCGGAATCTCAGGATCGTCTTCGCCCCAGATGAGCAGTGTCGGTTGTTCGATGCGGTGCGCCTCGCGCTCGATGCGCGCGGCGCTCCAACGGCGCAGCGTTCTCAGCGCCGCACGCTGTGTGTTAGCCGCCAGCAGCGGTCTGTGATGCGCCGTCATCCGCTCATCGTCAAACAGGTGCATGTTCTCCGGGGCATAACCCTTCCTCATCTGCGAATGGATGAGCTTGCGTGAGCCAAGCATCAACGGCGTAATCAGGTCACCCATCAAGGGCAAAGCCGCCAGTCGCAACAAAGGACGACGCTTGGCGTAATCGTTAATGACCGCATCAACGAGTACGAGGCGTTCGACGCGAGTTGCGTAATCGAGAGCGCAAGTCGCAGCGATCGCCCCGCCGTAAGAACTGCCAATCAACATCGCGCTCTCTATCCTGAGATGATTCATCAGCGCGATGATCGTCCGCGCCTGCGCGTCAATCGTGTATTCGCCCCCGTTTGGTTTGCCGGAGAAGCCGAAGCCGACGAGGTCCGGCGCAATGACGCGAAAACCAGCCGCCGCAATCGGCAGGAGGACATCGTTCCAGACGAAGTTTGACGCCGTGAAGCCATGGATGAGCAGGATGGGAGGCTGAGAGAGAGCGCCCGCTTCCTGATAATGCACGCGCACCCCGTCAATCAACGCGAAGCGCGAACGCTCCGCATGATGCAACTCATGCGCGTGGTCGTCCCACTCGACATCAGAGGGGCGGCGCAACATCTTCACCACAGCAACTGCGCTCGCCAGCCCGACCGCACCCGTAATCCAGTAACGTTTCTTCATAATCAGCGATGAAACCTTAAGACGCCCGCACCTTTCAAGTGAAAAGCGCGGGCGTCCGTGTTTTGTTACCTCTATGCTCTGGTTAACGCTTGCCCGCGTCAGCGCGAGAGCAGCGTGCCGACGTAGGTCAAAAGCTCGTTGGCGCAGACGGGGCAGTAGCCGCCGTCTTTAACGAGGCGATCAATCACTTCGTTGATGCGCCGCAGTTGATCTGGGTCGGGCGTCTTCGCCGAAGTCGTGATCTTCACCACGTCTTTTAAGTCGGCGAAAATCTTCTTCTCAATCGCCTCTTTCAAACGCTCGTGCGAGTTGTATTCGAATGAGCGGCCTTTGCGCGCGTAAGACGAGATGCGAATCAGAATCTCCTGCCGGAAGGTGTTCTTCGCGTTCTCCGAAATTCCGATCTGTTCTTCGATGGAGCGCATCAGTTGCTCGTCAGGGTCCATCTCCTCTTCGGTGATGGGGTCTTTGATGCGTTCCTTGTTGCAGTAAGCCTCGACGTTGTCCAGATAGTTGTTGCACATGGTGCGCGCCATCTCTTCAAACGAATAGACGAAAGCGCGCTGGACTTCGATCTTGGCAAGCTCGTCGTATTCTTTGCGCGCCGCCGAGATGAGATTGAGATAGCGGTCGCGCTGGTCTGAACTAATTCCCGTATGCTGCTCAAACCCGTCTTTGATGGCACGCAGCGCATCAATCGGGTTGATGCAGGTGACGCCGTCGCGGACAAGCGCAGACGATAAACGATTGATGATGTAACGCGGCGAGATTCCGTCCATGCCCTCGCGCACGGTCTCGTCTTTTAGCTCGCGCACGTCCTTGGACTTGTAGCCTTCAACGTCCTCGCCGTCGTAGAGCTTCATCTTTTTGACGATGTCCACGTTCTGGCGCTTCGGTTCTTCCAGTCGGGTCATCACCGCGAACATCGCCGCGACCTTCAAAGTGTTTGGCGCGATGTGGACGTTACGCAGGACTTCCGATTGGTTAAGCAGCTTGTAGTAAATCCGCTCTTCCTGCGAAACCCTCAGATTGTACGGCACGCGCACGAGGATGATGCGGTCTTGCAGGGCTTCGGATTTGCGGTTACCCGCAAAAGAGATGTATTCGTTCTCGTTCGTGTGCGAGAGGATTACTTCGTCGGCGTAAATCATGGCGAAGCGCCCGGTCTTGATGTTCTGCTCCTGCGAGAGCGTCAGGAGCGAGTAGAGAAACTTCTCGTCTACCTTCAACATCTCCACGAATTCCATCAGGCCGCGATTCGCAATGTTCAACTCGCCGTCGAAGCGATAGGCGCGCGGGTCGGATTCGACGCCGACCTCGCCGATGGTCGAGAGATCAATCGAGCCGGTTAGCTCCGTAATGTCCTGAGATTTCGGATCGGAAGGAGAGAATGTGCCGATGCCGACGCGCTCCTTCTCGGAGAAGATGACGCGATGAACCTTCACGTCTTCGTGACGGCCACCATATTCGTGTTCTAAAGCATAACGACATTGCGGGCAGAGGTCGCCTTCGATGTAGAGGCCGTAATGCTTTTCGATTTCGGCGCGGAGTTCGTGCGGGATGAGATGCAGCGGTTCTTCGTGCATCGGGCAGTCTTTGATGGCGAAGACCGCGCCCTCTTCTGCGCGTGTCCATTCTTCAAGACCGCGCTTGAGCATCGTGACGATGGTTGATTTGCCGCCGCCGACCGGTCCCATCAGAAGCAGGATGCGCTTGCGGACTTCAAGGCGCTGCGCGGCTGATTTGAAGTATTCGACGATGCGCGCAATCGGCTCTTCAATGCCGAAGAGTTCTGTGGCAAAGAAGTTGTAGCGCGCCACTTCGTCGCGGGTGCCCTCGTTCAACTTCTCCACGCCGCTGGCGTGAATCATGTCGTTGATGCGGGCGTGTGATAGTTGAGCGATGCGCGGGGATTGTGAGACTAATTCAAAATAATCGCGGAAAGAACCTTCCCAGCGGATCGCCTCGCGTTCGCGGCGCAGGCTTTCCAGCCGCTCGCTGATATTAAATTTGCTGCCATCCTGCTCTTGCATAGCCTTATTTCATACCTCTTTGGCTTAAAGCGCGCGTCGGACAGCGTGTGGGGATGAGCACGCTCTTCGGGTCTCTGGCGGCAATTCACTCTCTCGTGAAAGTGCGTCGGCGCAACGTTTGCCGAAGTCGCCCGAAAAAGATTGGAGAACGCGGCCTCGATATGCGCGACAACAACACGCGCGCAAACTATGCGTGCGGCGCATCGTCGAGATTTCTCCGACCCTTGGTAGTTCAATGATCGTCTGGTTTCAATTTGAGCGAAAGGGACGGGACACCTTTTTTTCGGAAGCGACCCGCTCTGTACGCTTCCCTCATGGGCTTAAAGTATAACACAGTCACGCTACCCATAAGTCAATGCTTATTTTTCAGGGGAGAAAACGACGCGTGGGCGAAGACTTCGACTCGCGGCGTCGTAAAAGCCGATGGCGATCAAGTGACCTTCCGAATCGCGCATCCTGACAGGATCATTGGTACGCCATCCGGCATCTGTCCCTTCTTCAAGGCGGAGCGCCATCCCGTGAAGCGACCTCTGCGCCTCGTCAGCGGTTAGATGCACGAAAGGCATCCCGGAGAGCGCCGCGTCAAAAGGAAGAAGAGAATCTATCATTTCGCCCTCTCCTCCCGCTTCCGCTTTTGTTTTCAACTCGTCAAGGCTGATGGCACTCTCAATTCTGAAATCTCCGGCGCGCGTTCGTCTGAGGGCCGCCACGTGCGCGCGTGTGCCCAATCGCTCGCCGATTGTTTCTGCGAGCGTGCGAATGTACGTTCCAGCGGAACAGACGACGCGGATGGAGAGATCAGTCGTCCCGTCCTCGTTGTGCCGCAAGAGCGCGCCGTCAGGCTCTCTAACTTCAAGTTCGTAGATTGTGACCCGCACAGCCGCGCGTTCAACCTCGACGCCGCGCCGCGCCAGTTCGTAAAGCTTCTGGCCCTGAATCTTTTTTGCCGAATACATCGGCGGCACTTGCTCTATCTCTCCTCTCAGACCCGCGAGCGCCGCTTCCACCTCGTCGGCGCTCCATGTATGAACGTGCTCGCTCTCTTCGTTTTGCGTGTCGGGTGGGGCGAGCCTCGCGCCCGTCACGTCTCCCGTATCGGTTGCGTATCCGAAGCGGACTATCGCTTCATACTCTTTCACCGCCCCGCTCATAAACTGCGCCAGTCGCGTCGCCCGCCCCACCATCACAACCAGCACGCCCGTGGCGAAAGGGTCGAGCGTGCCCGTGTGCCCGACGCGCCGCTCTTTAAGCAGACGACGCACGCGCGCCACCACGTCATGCGAGGTCAGCCCCGGGGGCTTATTAATAATCAGAAGACCGTCCATCAGAATAATTTTGATTTTTGATTTGCGATTTGTGATTTGAAATCGCAAATCTGAGCTTTGCACTTGCCGGACTAAAATTGCAAATCAAAAATCGCAAATCAAAAATGTTCCCGGTTTGCCATGCGGTTTTGCGGTGCGTTAGAGTGTTGATTACCGATGTATAAACGAAGGTGGAAGCCGAAAGAAAAGCGCCCGGACAGTGAAGAGGCGGAAAAAGCGCCGCGCGTCGTCAATCCTGAGAAGGCGAGGGAGCGGACGTTTCAGCGCGCCGTGAAGTTGCTCGCCGCCAAGCCGCGTTCGGTTGCAGAACTGCGCGAGCGTCTTCTGGAAAAACAATGGACGAACGAAGAGATCGTCGAAGCGGTGCTGGTGAAGCTTGGCGAGTACGGCTATCTGAACGACGAACGCTTCGCCTTTGGCTATGCCTCCTACAAAGTTCGGCAGAAACCCGTGGGTCGCCAGCGTCTCCAACGCGACCTTCAATTAAAGAAAGTTGACCGCGAGACGGCTGACGAAGCCCTCAGGCTCGTCTTTGAAGAAACGCCCGAAGAGGAGTTGATTGACCGTGCCATCGAGAAGCGCACGCGCCTGCGCGGTCGCCCCAGACACGCGCTGAAGTCAAAAGCCTCATTGATCATTTACTGCGACAGGGATTCTCGTATGAATTAATCTCAGGCAAAGTCCGCGCACTCTCTTCAGCAGCGATTGATGAAGATGATTCTCAAACGGATTAGCACTGACTTTAAGCCTTAAGATTGAGTGAATATCCCTCTCGCAGCCTTTCAATAGAAACTAAACCATTCCCCTTCTTCCTGGCTGTTTCGCTCAGGCGCGAAGCGCATGCTAAACTTCTGTTTTTACGTAAACCTCAGGGGATTTGTCTGATATGACCGGAAACGAGATTCGCCGCAAATTTTTAGAGTATTTCGAGCAGCACGGGCACAAGGTCGTGCCCTCAAGCCCGCTCTTGCCTGCTAACGATCCGACACTGCTTTTCACCAACGCCGGGATGAACCAGTTCAAGGATGTCTTCACGGGCGCGGAGAAACGCGACTACGCGCGCGCCGCGTCGTCGCAGAAATGCGTGCGCGCCGGGGGCAAACATAACGATCTGGACGAAGTCGGCAAGACCGCGCGCCATCACACCTTCTTCGAGATGCTCGGCAACTTCTCGTTTGGGGATTACTTCAAGGAAGACGCCATCCGGTTCGCCTGGGATTTACTGGTCAACGAGTACGGGCTTGACCCTGAGCGCCTGTGGTTCTCAGTGTTTGAGGGTGATGATGAAGTCCCGGCGGACGTTGAGGCCGAAAGTCTCTGGGAAAAGGTCGGCGCACCACGTGAGCGCATCCTGCGCTTCGGGCGCAAGGATAATTTCTGGCAGATGGGCGACACCGGCCCGTGCGGGCCTTGCAGCGAGATTCATTACTACATGGGCGAAGACCCGTCTGACCCGTCGAAGAACCGCGCAGAGTTCGTCAATGGGCCGGGCGATACGACGATGGAGATTTGGAATCTCGTCTTCATGCAATATGAGCGAGCGAAGAATGAATCCGGCGAGATTGTGCAGACGCCGTTGCCGAAGCCATCGGTTGACACGGGCGCAGGATTGGAACGCCTCGCAGTCGTCCTACAAAATGTTAAGTCAAACTACGATACGGACCTGATTCGCCCGATTATAGATTTCACGGCGCAGCTTGCAGACCGCCATTACGAGCCGGAGACGCCCGAAGGCTTCGCTATGCGCGTCATCGCAGACCATGCGCGCACGACCGCCTTCTGCCATCGCGGACAATATCCTGCCCGGCAACGAAGGGCGCAATTACGTTCTGCGTAAAATCATGCGCCGCGCCATCTATCAGGGTCATCACACGCTTCAATTAGAGGATGCGTTCTTCTACAAAGTGACGGATTTCGTCGTCGGGCAGATGAATGAAGCCTACCCGGAACTTGAAGCGTCGCGCGAGTTCATCGAACGGATGGTCAAGCTCGAAGAGGAACGCTTTAGCTCGACCCTGACCGTCGGCTTGCAGAAGCTCGATGCGCTTTTTTCCGTCAAGCACGATGGCTCGCTTCCCGATTACAAAGAACTGGCGCGCCTCTACGATACCTTCGGCACGCCGCGCGATCTGATCCGCGTTTCTATGGAAGAGCGCGGTTTTCAACTGGACGAAGACGACTTTCAACGCTTCGTTCGACGCCGCGCTTCGAGAATTACAACGCACTGGCGACCACGAACATGGAACGGTCGGCGCGAAGGTTAAGCCTATCTATGCTCGCGTCGCAGAGCGCGTCGGGCGAAGCGAGTTCACTGGCTACGAAGGCACGTCGCTTGACAGCACGCACGTCGTCGCGCTTATCAATGGCGAAGAGGAAGTGACGGAATTACGCGAAGGCGAAGATGGCGAAATCGTTCTTGATCGCACGCCCTTCTATGCCGAAGCCGGCGGACAGGTCGGCGACACGGGCATGCTGGTTTACGTCAACTTGCAGGTCACGGTCAACGACACAGTCTCGCCCGCAGGAGGCATGATTGTTCATCGCGGGACAGTCGCGGCGGAACCGCGCGCGTCGGCGACGAATTGTCAGGCAATGTTGATGTGGAAAAACGTGACGCGACGCGGCGCAACCACACGGCGACGCACCTGCTTCACGCGGCTTTGCGCGAAATCCTCGGCACGCACGTCAAGCAGGCAGGCTCTGTCGTCGCGCCAAACTATCTGCGCTTCGACTTCAGCCATTTTCAGCCTTTGACGAAAGAAGAGATTGCGGAACTCGAACGGCTCGTCAATTATCAAATCCTTCGCAATGAGACCGTGCGAACGGATGTTCTCAGTTTGGAAGAAGCCATGCAATCAGGCGCGATGGCGCTCTTTGGCGAGAAGTATGCAGAGAAGGTGCGTGTCCTGACTGTGCCGGGCATCACCGGCGACGCGTTCTCGAAAGAGCTTTGCGGCGGCACGCACGTTCGCGCCACAGGCGACATAGGGCTTTTCAAGATTACGAGCGACGAATCCATAGCTTCCGGCACGCGCCGCATCCGCGCCGTGACAGGCGCGGACGCTTTCACCAGCTTTCAGGAGACGGAAGCGCTCGTGGATCAAGTTGCAACCGAGCTTCGCGCCTCGCGCGATGATATCCCGGTCGCGGTCGGGCGTCTTCAGGATGAACTTAAAAAAGCGCGGCGCGAAGATGACGAGCTTCGGATGAAGTTAGCGACGGGCGGCGGTGGAGCTTCTGCAAACGGGGATGAAGCGCGCGAGGTTGCAGGCGGCGTGAAAGTGCTGGCGCGCGAGGCCAGCGGCCTTGATGCGGCAGGGATGCGACAGCTTTCGGATACCTTGCTGGCGAGAATCAAATCAGGCGTCGTGGTTTTGGGTCGAAGCTTTGACGGCAAAGTCTCGCTCATCGTCAGAACCTCGCCCGATCTGTTAAAGCGTGTTCCGGCAGGGCAGGTGATTAAAGAACTCGCGCCGATAATCGGCGGGCGCGGCGGCGGAAAACCCGACATGGCCGAAGGCGGAGGCTCACAGCCGGAGAAACTGGCGGAAGCCCTGGAAGCCAGCTACGGCGTCATCGAACGACTTTTAGCTTAAAGATAAAGCTTGAACTGTAGAAATAATTAAGTGAATTCGCTAAAGCAGCCCGCTTGATTTCCAGCCCCGACAGGGACGGCATGATCAGTAGCCCAGCACTGTCATGGGAATAGAGCACGGAAACAAATACCTAAGCCCCGGAGGGACGGCTGAATAAGAGCGAGCCTCTTTCTTCGCCGTCCCTGCCGGGACTCCTTCTATAATTGCTGGTGTCTGTGATTCCCAGCAATAAACGCTCCGGGCTACTGTTATACGCCCCTTCACGGGGCTCCTTAAACTTAGAGTCGACGCTGATCTACATTACTTTCTGCTTGTCCGTGAGCGTGATGTTCATTTTCTCCAGCGTGATTTTGTTGAGAGTGCCCGTGACCTTGAGCCCTTCGGCTTCCTGGTATTTCTTCAGGCCAGCGCGCGTGTCATTGTCCAGTTTGCCCGTTTGCTCTCCTGTGTAGAAGGCGCGTTGCTTGAGAATCGCTTGAGCCTGCTTAATCTGATCCTTCGTGGCGCGGAAAACAGGGCCGCGCTTTTTGGGCGAGTTTGTGTTCTGGGCGCTTGATTCGGACGGGTTGAGGAATTGGCGTTCTGCGCCATAGCGCTCATAGAGAAAGCCAGCAGAAGCGTCAGCACCGCCATCAGCAATTTTCTCATTGTGTTCTCCTTCAATGTTTGTGAGGCGCGAAAGAAATCGCGCGTGAGTTAATGGCGGGTGGAAGCCAAAGGTAAAGCCCCAACATCATACCTCTGGTGTCAAGCCCCTTTTTCTCGATTCAAAACTGGGCTACTCGTCTCATTTTGTAAAAACCGTTTGGCAATAGGCCAACAAAGTGCTATCATTTCTGTGCGCTTGAGGGTGCGCCTTCAGAGAGGCCGCCGCTCAATTGCTCTTTCCCCTCGATGCCAAGGTCGCCCGGCTCTTATACCTCACAGAGGCGATGCCCCTTAATTCAAGATCACTGGTGAGTTAGCATGAAAAAGTTCCCCTTGCTCTGCCTTCTCGCGATTGTTATCGCCGCGCCTGTTCTGGCTCAAAACAGTTATCGCTACGATAATTTCGACACTCAGAACGGCGTCCGCATTGAAACCCTAGAGACGACAGCCGCCCTGCCGCCCTCGTCCCGCGCAACTCGCCCGACAGCCAAAGCGGGTCTGACCATTAACAACAAGTAACGCGCACCCCACTCCGGCACTTTACGCGCCGTCGCGCGGCGTGCCGGTCAGCGCCTCGCTCAACGGGTTCACGACGGGCGATGCGAAGGTGGATGGCTTCATCCTCGAATCCGGCATGCGCAACGGTGTAGACCCTGTGCTTGCTCTACGCGCAGATGCACCAGGAATCATCTTTCAAGCGCGGGGCGATTTCGCCAAAGGGAGCGCGCGGCCTGATGCAACTCATGCCGGGCACAGCCGCGCGTTTCGGCGTCACCAACATCTTCGACCCGAAACAGAACATCGAAGGCGGCGCGCGATACATGCGCTTTCTGCTGGATCATTTCAATGGCGATGTTATCTTGCGCTGGCCGGGTACAACGCCGGAGAGGGCGCAGTGTTGAAGTATGGCCGCCGCATCCCGCCTTACCGCGAGACGCAGGACTACGTGCGCCGCATTTCGCAGCGTTACTCACGAATGCGCGATGGCGAGATGGAGCGCACGGCTCAGAGCGCCACGCCCGCGCAGGTGGCGACCCTTCAAACAGAGCAACCCGCGCCGACTTACGAGCGAAAAGTCTTCGCCATCAGGCTGCCCGACGGAAGACTGCAACTCATCAGCCAGTAAAAGGGAAGTCAAAAAGCGTAAATAGGCAAAAGGAAGGAGAAGCCAACTTTTATTCACATGGCTTCCACTTTCCTTTTGCCTTTTTACTTTTACCTTTTGCCTTTATCATTGGCGCGTGCGCCAATCTGGAGGGGGCTTCCGCTTTCTTGTCGAATAATCCTACAAATGATTCATCGCCACCGGCTGCAACGCGACGCCGCCGCGCCGCGCGTTGATTATCGCGGAGACGGCTGGCCTCGGCCTGCAACAGCAACTGACAGCTTCCGGCTATGTCACGCGGGCGGCGACGATCGCTGATGCCCCGCGCACTATCAATGAGTTTAACCCGGACGTTGTCATCATGGTCGTGGCCCATGCGGGCGGCGACACAGAGAACGAAAATGTCGCGCTCGCGCGCAAACTCCGCGCGGAGACCGCCACCTATTCTCTGCCCATCGTCTTCGCGTGGATTGAAGACGAGCATGCCTTGCGCACAGCTGCTCAATACATCGGGGCGGATGACTATTTCCAGTTGACGATGCCGACCGCACAGATTCTGGCGCGACTCGATTCGCTCTTCTGGCGCGTCGAATCCGACCGCCGCAACGCGCCCGTCATCAGCGACCGTCGCCTCGAAATAGACAACTTCATGTTCATGCTCGACGCCGTGCGCGAAGATGTGCATGCAGGCGTGAGGGGAACGCTGGCTCTCATCTACGCGGTCGCACCGCGCGGAAATGTCGTCGTCTTTGATAAAGCGGCGCGTGACGCCACGCTCAGTGAAGCGCACAATTTTCTCAAGCTCAATTTGCGCCGCATTGACGCCGTAGCCTTCTATGGGCCGACGACGCTGCTTGTCTATTTGCCGCGCATGGAAACTGGTTCGGCAGTCGCCGCTCTGTCCCGCCTGCACAGGGAGTTTCTGGAAGAACACCCGGAGCGCGACTACGTGGCTGGCGTGGCCTCTTTCACGGCGCATGGGAGCGACGTTGAAACTCTCATCGAGAGAGCGGAAAGAGCTGTCAGCGCCGCCCGCACAGACGCGACCGCCGGGCATGTCATTGCCTATCAACCGAAAGAAGATGAAACGGAACCACGCGCTCCTGTCGTTTCCGCTGAGCCTGCTCGTGAGTTACAGGCAGCAGAAAAAACGGCAGCGCCCGTTGCTCCGCCACCAGCCCACGCCCCTGTTGCTAATTCACCAATTGAGCGCGAGACAAAGGAGCAGGAAGCGCCGGAAATATCAATTGCCCCTGAAAAACGTGATACCGCACCATTGAGCGATGGGGAAGCAACACGCGCGGCAGAAGCTGCTGCGGCGACTGAGCGTGAGCGGCGCGCGAGCGGAGCCGTCATGCCGCGTCGTCTGCTTCTGACCATCTCGGATTCGGCGCGAATGGCGCAGGTCAATTCCCTGATTCGCTCCGCAGGCTACGAAGCGCGGGCAGCTTTCGACGGGCAGCAGGCTTTGCACTTGCTGCGCATCGAGCGCCCTGACCTGCTCTTGCTTGATTACGATCTTCAGGGTATAGACGGCGTGGAAACGATTCGCCGCCTGCGTAAACAAAGCGGCGGGCGACTCTCTTTGCCCGTCGTCATGCTGCTCTCATCGAATAACGAGAGCGCACGCCGCGAGGCGCTTGAGCTTGGCGCGCACAGCGTCTTTGTGACGCCCTATGACCCGGCTGCTTTGCTCGCCAGCGTGCGCGTGGCCGGAAGCGTCGAATGAGGTAAACTACAGAGTATGCACTGCACGAACTGTGGAACTTACATTGCCCCAGGTCAACGCTTCTGCGCTGGCTGCGGCGCGCCTGCTGTTGACCCGGAAGAAACGCGCTATGCAGGAGCACAGCCGCGTCCCTTTTCAGCACCGCCCATGCCACCTCCGCCTCCGGCCTATAACCCTGCTCCGGTGCGACAGGAGAGAACGAGCGATGTGGAGCGGCAAATTTTCAAGACGCGCCCGACGCTTTTCTTCATCAAGATCGGCTACGGTCTGGCGGCTCTCGGCGCGATACTTTTGATTATTCTTCTGGCTTACTACATCAGCGCGCCCTGGTGGATTGCGCTTCCCATTGCGCTGGCGGTGTTGCTCATCCCGGCCTTCTATCACGTCAAGCGCAACATGGTTCAGTACACTTTGACGAATCATAAGCTGGAGATTGACGAAGGCTTTATTGCGCGCACGACGCGGAATCTCCCCTTGCGGAATATTCAGGACGTGACGGTTTCCGCGACGATCTTGCAAAGGCTCCTCGGCTACGGCAACGTGGTGATAGATAACGCCAGCGAGCTTGGCGGCTCGACCGTCCTGCACAACATACACAACCCGCGCCAGTACGCCGATCTGCTGCTGCGTGAATTGCGCCGCTTCCATTAAGAGCGCTTAACACAGCTGCGATGGAGAAGAGATAGACAGGATTAACAGGATTAACAGGATTAGCAGGATTAAGAAAATAAGGCAGGTCAAAGAAGCTCGGATATCTCTTTACCTCCTGCCTATCCTGTCCATCTTGTTAATCTCGGTCTATTCCTTCTCGGTTTCGTTGGGGAAAGAGCGCGCAACCGGGAGTTCTGTCTGGAACATCCAACCGTTTGCGGGTTCTAATACGTATTGTAGTCACTTGATTTTGATTAAGAGGGTCTTGTTTTGCGTTTTATTTCATCAAGATTGATTTCGGTCTGTTCTCTTCTTCTGCTCCTGTTCGGCACGGCGACTCGGACAGGGTTCGTCCTCGTCCGAAACAATCAAGCTGCTTCCTAAAACCGTCGGCGAGTTTCGCTCTCAGGGCGGGCGCGCCCGCTCGCATCTCTCTCAAAAGAGATTGCGCCGGAAGATTTCGGCGTGCGCGGCATGGCTGAAGGCGTGTACGTCTCTCCGAAAGGCGAGCGGCTGATGGTCATGGCTGTCCAGACGCAGTCGCACGCGGGCGCTTATTCGCTCCTGATTCGCGCAGCCGCGCAGATGAAAAGCGAGACACAGTCGCAGGCGACGAAGTTGAAGGGGATTGGCATCGCAGGGTTTGCCCTCCCGAACAGCATTCTTTTCTATAAAGGCCCTGTGTTTGTCAGCATCACGGGTAAAGAGCAAGACTCCAGAGTGATGAGAGCAGCCTGACGACTTTCGCTCGCGCTTACAGTGCCACCTTGCCGGAAGCCGAAAACGAAATTCCCGTTCTCGTCAAGCATCTTCCTGATTGGGAGACGGCGCAGGATCGCGCCATTTACGCCGTCAGCCTGCGCACCCTTGCAGGAAGCCGCAGGCCAACAGCCCATCTTTGAAGGCATCAACTTCAATGAAGGCGCAGAGGCCGTCACCGCCGATTATGACGCTTCGCGGCTTGTCATCGTCGAATACACCACGCCTCAGATTGCCGCCGACACGGACGCGCGGCTCGACGGCGCGGCTTCAGGAGCTTCGCGCGCAGGGGCAACCCGTTCCTTCCGCTTATCGTCGCGTCGGCAACTATTCCGTCTTCGTTTTCAACGCGCCGGATGAAACGGCTGCGGCGCAGTTAATTGACGGCGTGAAGTATGAGCAAAGCATTCAGTGGCTCGGCGAGAATCCGCTGCTTTGGGCGCGCGCGGAAAAGCAGCACACGCGCGACGCCGTCGGCCTGATTTTGGGAATAGCCAGAACGATAGGCTTTTTCGTGGCGGCCTGTCTGGGAATCGGCGGCATCTTCGGCGGCATCTTTTTCCTGCGCCGCAAAGCGCAGCAACGCGCGGTGGAAGAAGTGGCTTACTCTGATGCCGGAGGAATGTTGCGGCTCAACATTGACGAACTGACCCCGGAGCCCGATCCGGCGAAATTGCTGGGCGCTGGAGGCGAGGAGAAACCTGTCGCTCAGTAAGGAAAGATGTTAATAGACAAAAAATTAGCCGCGAGACTTTCATCTCGCGGCTAATTTTTATTACCCACCCTGGTTCGTAGAAAGTTGCGGGCTGCTGGTCTTCCTGTGAGGCTCCCCCAAGCCCTTTCAGGACGCCGACCAGCAGCCCAGCACTTATGCCCTTTGACCGCTTTAAGCTCTTGCGACAACCCCGTTCCCCCGAAAGAGCCGCCGCCTGCTTTTCAAAGTGAGAGAACGCCTCCCCCAAAGCCTTCACTCACTGCCGTCTCCGAGCCTGACCCGATTTACCCTTATTGTACCCTTCTTATTTTATCGCAGCATATTAGAGCAATGACCGTGCCACTAATCCAATCTTCCGCTCGCTCTTTCTAAGAAAATATTATGCCCCTAAAAATCGGGGGTTACGAGAACTGTCAGGGCTGAAATCTGGCGAAAACGGATGACGGACAGGCCGTGTGCTGTTTTTCTTTCGTACAATCCATGTGTACGACTGACCGATAATCAATCACGTCTTCGGAGGTAAGCCGGTACGCTTTGCTCTCCTTAGTCTACGGCAGCGCACCGAGCAGCGCATCTATGTCTTCAGTCGTGTTGTAAAGGTGCGGCGAGATACGCAGGCGCGTCCCGCGCGGCGCGGCGATGATGTTTTGCTTTTTGAGATGACTGATAAAGCGCCATCGGTGACCACTCGCCGCCCTGTGCTCTATGCAGACGATCTGCGACTTTTCGCCCGCTCGCCGCGAACTGATAATCTCGTAATCGCGACTTGCAGGCGTTCGCACAGGTAATCGGTCAACCCGGTCAGGTGGGCGGCAATGCGCTCGATGCCCGTTTCCTGCAACAGACTCAGGCTGGCTTCGAGTCCGTGAATGATCGCCGTGGGCGCCGTGCCCGTTTCCCAGGCGAGAGCGCCGTGCGCCCAGCTCTTGTTCAAAGTTGCCGTAATCCTCCGGGTCCGGCACGCTCATCCAGCCGACCAGCGTCGGCTCTATTCGCTCGCGCGCGCGCTCAGACAAATAGAGCAGCCCGACGCCTTCCGGCGTGAGCAGCCATTTGTGACAAGCTCCGGCTGCCGCATCTATCAACTCCGCCTCGACGTTAATCGGCAACGCCCCCATCGCCTGAATCACGTCAACGACGAACAACGCATCGTGCGCTCTCGCCGCGCGTCCGATACGTTCGAGGTTGCGCGAAAGCCTGAAGCGTACTGCACGTGGCTGATGGCGACGACGCGCGTCTGGCTGTCAATCAAGCTAATCAACTCGTCAACGTCAATGCGCCCGTCGCGCTCCTCGCAGAAACGCACTTCCACATTTGCGGCTTCACGCAGGCGCAGCCACGGGTAGATGTTCGAGGGAAACTCACCCTGGAAGGTGACGATGTTATCGCCCTCGCGCCAGCGCAGCCCGTTGGCGACTGTGGACAGCCCATCGGAAGTGTTACGCATGAAAGCAAGCTGAGCGGGCTGCGCGCCGATCATCTCGGCGGCCAATTTGCGCGCACGCTCCTTGACGGCCACCCATTGGCGATAATGAAGAGTGCCGTTCTCGGCCACGTCTCTCATCTGAGCCGAGACGGCTTCGATAGTCTTCATGGGCGGAGGCGAAACCGCCGCATGATTCAGGTAAACGACGCGCCCCGTATGAGAAAAGAGAGAGCGTAAATTTTCATTCATGGGTTTTTCGTAGCGCTGCCGCGCTCTGAAAATCATTCAAAGGCCAAGTATAACGCAACCGCGCGGGAATACGGGGACGCCCGCCGAGAATTTCATTGATGTGAGGCGCTCCCTGACTTACCTTGTCCGGCAACGCACGCGGCAGGCAGAGGTGCACTCCGGAATGCGTTAGAGAAACGGGGAAGGGAACAGAGCGAAAAAGAGCATGGCAATCATAGGCATCGTCGCCGTCAGGAGAAACGGAGCTATCGGCAGGGGAGGCACAATCCCCTGGCACTACTCTGCGGACTTGAAGTTTTTCAAGGAGCAGACCGTTGGCAATGCCTGCGTGATGGGCTCCCGCACCTGGGCTTCGCTCAAAAAACCTTTGCCCAAGCAGGCTCAACCTCGTCATGAGCAGGCAAGCGGAAATTGAAGCAGAGGACGACGTGATTGTTTTAAGAGACAAGCAAGCGGTGCTCTCTTTAAAACCCTATCTCTCCTGCGACCTCTTCATCATTGGAGGACAGCAGGTTTATCAAACTTTCCTCGGCGAGATAGATAAATGGATCGTGACGGAGATTCCTCTGACGGTGGAAGACGCGGACACTTTCATGCCGGAAGATTATCTGCGAGGGTTCAAGCCTTACGATTCACGGCAGCTTGAAGACAATCTTAAAGTGACGTTTTATGAAAGAGGATAAAGGGCGTGAGATTCATGCGCCGGTGATTCTTACGCCCGTGCTCAATCACCGGTGGCATATTTCCAGACCTCTCCGATAGAGCGTGCTTTGGGCGCAGCGCGCTGCAAGGCGTAGCCTGCGATGGAAAAAAGCAGAGCGGCTATCAGGGCAGGAAGAATCGTTCGTCGGACCGCCGCCCGCAGCCAGTGTCTTTGCTCTATCCCTTTTAACTTTCTGTACAGTCCTGCCACCAACACCCCGTCAACCAGAATCTCCGCCAGCAGCGCAGGCGCGACATAAACTACATATAAAATTGCGATGAGCGCTCCAGCTATCGCCGCGATAGCTATGACGATGAACCAGCCTTCCTCCAGATCAATCCAGCCACCGCCGCCGCCCCCGCCCCCGGACGAGGAGGAAGAACCACCGCCTGCTCCTGAAGATGAAGAGGATGAGATGCCCGGCCCCCAATTTCCTCCTGCACCCGCTCCGCCCGCATCTCCGCCAGTGCCGCTGAACTGAAATCCTGAGGAGTACCCCGGCGAATTGGGAAGATTTAGGTCTACGGACGGCAGGTCTAGATTTATGCCATCCGCATCTATGTCGTCCACCTCTGTGTCGGACGTTCGCGGGCGCTGAAGGGACAACCAGAGGCGCAGGAGCAGCAAAAACACGCAATACGCGAACAGGATGGCCAGCGGGTATCGAAGCCACATGCGCGTCATTCCCGAGTGCAGAAGTGCGAAGGAAACTAGAAACCCGGCTAATCCTGTGATCAACAGAATGAGTGAGACAAGCAATCTGGGCTTGCCTCTTCGTAAAAGCCTGCGCTTGACGAGTCTGATTACACGCTCTCTTCTTCTGTTAGATTTCATTCCCATGACACTCAAGGTCTGGATTTTGCCCGTGCTCTGCCTTCCGCAGGGCACACTTCCAGTCAGGAGGTGCGCCCTGTTGTTATAATTCCAGTGGCCGCTTCTCGTGACGGCTATTTATGAGTTAGGGAACGAGCCTACACTACGCGCACGGCGAAAGCCTGCGTAAGAGATGCGCGCGCGCTGTCTGTCAACTTAACGAAGACGGTCGTATCGGCGACTCTTCTGGGCACGCCCGTTATTTTCCCCGTTTTGCTAAGTGTCAGTGACGGGGGCAGCTTGCCCTGCGTAATCTTAAAACTGTAAGGCGGTTTGCCGCCGCTTGCCTGTATCTGAAAATTCGCGGGCACGCCGACAGGAAAGTCCGGTAGGCTTTCAGTGTTAAACGTCAGGGTGGATTGTGGAGCCATGTGTTCATCTCCTTATCAAAAAAGAATTGGCGCAACTTGTAGCGGCTCAATCAACGAGGTGCTGATAAATGACAGCAGCGTGACGGCTGATGTTCGTTTATCCTCTGCGACAGGAGTGAAGCGTATCCGACGGATGCGACGTTTATCCACACGCTCAACCCTGAAGCGCAGACCTTCATATTCGACTATTTCCCCTTCCTGCAATAAGCGTCCTGCCCGTGCGAGCAGAAATCCGGCGAGCGTTGTATAGCCGCCAACTTCCGGCAGATGCAGTTTAAGCTGGCGGTTAGCATCGCGCATGGTCAGCATCCCACTCAGTAAATATGTGCCATCTGCTTCTTTCAATATTTGCGAACGCACTTCTTCATCATATTCATCGTTAATCTCGCCGACGATTTCTTCTAATATATCTTCGAGCGTGACGATGCCTTCCATGCCGCCGTATTCATCTACCACAATGGCTAAATGTGTGCGTGACGATTGCATCCGTTTAAGGACAGCGCCAAGCTGCGCTGTCGCCGGAATAAATTGCGGCGGGTGAAGCAAGCTTTCTAAGTTGAATCCGTCCGGTGAGGGCTGTTCGAGGTAAGGTTCTAAATCTTTCCTAAATAGCACGCCGACAATATCGTCTAGCCTCTCACGGTACACGGGCAACCGCGAATAGCCCAAAGTGCGAAAAGCCTTTTTGGTTTCTTCCAGGGTGGCGGTTAAAGGAATGGCGTCAACCGCCGTGCGCGGAATCATCGCTTCGCGGAGTTCGGCATCGGAAAAATCAAAAACGCTATTGATTAACTTTTGTTCTTCTTCTTTAAGGTGTCCGCTTTGACGCGAGATGTCTATCAGTTGGCGCAATTCTTCTTCTGTATAAATGGAGGCGTGTTCGCTCGAAGGATGCAGCCCGAACAGTCGGACAGTGCGTGTGCCTGCCCAATCGAGAAGCCGAATCGGATAAGAAAATGCTTTGTAGAAAAGCTGCATCGGCAATGCGATAGCCAGCGCGGTCTTTTCCGCGCGCTCAAGGGCAATCGTTTTAGGCGCAAGCTCGCCAAGCACAATATGAAGAAAAGTGATGATACTGAACGCAATGGTGAAAGCGATTGTATGCAACACGGCTTCGGAGACGCGGCCTTTCAGCGGAATCTCAAGTAGATGCGCGATCGCCGGTTCACCAATCCAGCCAAGCGCCAGCGAAGCGAGCGTAATGCCAAGCTGCGTCGCAGAAATATAAGCGTTTAAGTTATCCACCAGCCCTAACAGTCTTTTCGCTCGCCGGTCGCCAGCCTCGGCAAGAGTCGCAATGCGTGAGCGGCGCACGCCGACGAGCGCAAATTCTGAAGCGACGAAGAACCCATTGGCGAGAACTAGCAGGAAAACGATAAGAATGTTCAGGCTTTCAAGCATTCTCTAATGATAAGTGTTTGGCATTAGTGAGACAAGGAAAGCGATCCCGTTAGCTCTTGTTCGAAACAGCGCGGCTGTCAATCTCTTTACTGAAAATCTCTAATATCCTTGAACGGCTTCTTCTGGTCTGTGAAATCGGGACGATAGTAGTGCGATGCGCCGTCGTATTCCTGCATCCAGCCTTCTTCCATTCCCAGTTCATCGAGCGCGGAGAGTGCGCGCAGCCATTCCGTTTCGGTGATGCGGCGCGAGAGTAAGGTGTAGCGCGCATCGGTCGCGGCGCGATTGGTCGCGTAGTATTGCGCCATCATCGAGACGGCGACGCGCGGGCTTAAAGTGTCTTTGATCCATTCCAGTGATTCGCGCACGCCCGCCAAATCGTTTGGCAGGACGAGCAGGCGAATCACGAGGCCGCGCTTGAGCAGACCGTCAGCGCCGAAGACTAAGCTCGTCGCCCGTCTGCCGGTACATCTCAAGGATTGCGCGACGGGCGTGTTCCGTATAGTCCCTGACTTTTGAATATTCGTAGCCCGTCTGAGGAATCGGCATACTTCAAATCGGGCAGGTAAACGTCAACGATGCCTTCCAGGAGGCGCAGGACTTCCGTTGAGTCGTAGGCGTTAGTGTTGTAGACGATGGGGAGACGAAGCCCAAGACGCGCGGCGAGCAAGACGGCTGCGCGCCATCTGCGGAGCGAAATGCGTGGGCGAGACGAAGTTGATGTTGTGGCAACCTCGCATCTGAAGCTCAAGCATCATTTCGGCCAGGCGTTCATGCGTTACCTGATTCTTAATCTGCTCTTTGTGCGTTTGGGAGATTTGATAATTCTGGCAGTAGACGCAGCGCAGATTGCAGTTGCCGAAGAAGATGTTGCCCGCGCCACTGTGTGCCCGACGAGTGCGGGCTCTTCGCCGAAATGCGCCGTGTAGGATGAGACGATGGGGAGGCGTCCCGAATAGCAGGCGGCGAGCTCATCTTTGAGACGATTGTTCAGACAGTCGCGCGGGCAGACCGTGCAGCTTTCGAGCATCGCTTCAAGCTCACACACGCGCCGCTCAAGCTCGCCTGTGCGAAGCAGCCGCAGGTACGAAGGCTCTTCCCCGGACTTCTGGCTTCTGACTCTCTGACTTCTGCTTTCAGTCATGTTTTCTAAAATGGACGAAAGCGCGGCTTGTGCTTTTCGACAAGCTCCGGGGGCGCAAAGTGTTTGGTGAAGCGCCAGATGAAATCCATCTCCATGTGAATCGTGCTCAAGGCGAGCCGAGCCTCGAAGATGAGCAGGATGCTGCCGTAGAACAGGCAGCTTGCGCCGATGAGCGCGACGACTACCGCAATCCAGCTATAGCGTGTGCTCGTGACGGCGACAATTCCGATGGCGACGCTGGTTGAGACGAAGATGCCGAGCGCCAGATAAAAGACCGTCATCGAGCGTTGCAGGAGGCGAGCGCGGCTGGTCAGCTTGTCCAGTTGAACGAAGATAACCGCGCGGCGGTCGTCAAGGAGTTCCACGTCACCTTCGCTGTGCGCCAGTTCCTCCAGCTTGTCCGAGAGCGCGCGCACGCGATCAACGACGCGCCCCAGCCGTGTCGAGGTAGACAGGATCATCGTGCCGCAGGCTGAAATCAGCACGGCGGGCGTAATCATTGCCGTCAGAACGGCGAGAGCTGATGAGAGACCTTCCATACTTAAGTACGAGGGGGGCGGCGCGAGGTCATTTATAACGGTTGAAGGTGTGCGAGGGCAACCGCGTGCTGCGAGCGCAATATAAATTTCTCTTGAAGACAAGAAAGTGCGAATCAGTTGCGCGCAAGTTATGTTATTCTCCGCCGCAAAGCAACAGCATCAGCAGAGGTTCGGTGGAAGGTTTAATTCAACCTCTGACATTTAAGTTTTCAACTTAGACAAAGGAGTGAACGAACAATGGCTGAACAGGGGAATAGTGAAAATAGAGACGACCTCGACGCTGCCGGAGGTGGCGGTCAGGAAAGCCACGGCGGCACGGCTATTGGCCGCGCAACGGGTATCGTCGCAGGAAGCTCGTCCGGCGGAAGCCGCGCGGGTGGTCGTCGTAAGGGTGGCAACGCCGGTGAAGGAAGCCGTGCCGGAGCCGGTGAAGGCAGTCGTGCGGGCGCTGGTGAAGGTAGCCGCGCGAAAGGCGGCGGTGGCGCAAGCAAGAAAACTGGCGCTGGCGGAGGCGGTGCTTCGAGAGGCGGCCCCAGCGCGAGCGGCGGAGGCAAGGGCGCAGCGCGGACGGGCGGCAATGCCGGTGGCGGGCGCGGCGGCGTAGGCGGTGGAAAAGGTAGCGAGAAGAAAGCAAAGCCGTCGAAAGCCGGAGCGAAGGGAAGTACCAAAGGTGGAGCCGGTAAAGGCGGAAGCAGCGGCGGCGGCAAAGGTGTCTCGAAAGGCGCTGGCAAGGCCGCAGGTAAAGGCGCGAGTCGCGGCGGCTACGGAGGAGGCGGCGCTCAGGGCGGAAGTGGCGGCGGCGCGCAGAAGGGCGGCGGAGGCCGCAGCGGATCGGAGAGCGGCGCTAAAGGCTCCGGCAAGGGCGGCTCCAAATCCGGTGGCACTAAAGGCGGCGGCAGTAAAGGTGGAGGCGGCTCGAAGGGCAGCGCGTCCAGAGGCGGCGGTGGTGGTAAGTCCGGCGGCTCGAAAGCTGGCGGCGGTAAAAAAGGCGGAAGCAAGAAGACCGGCGCAGGCATCCTCAGCACTGCCTCGTCGGTCGTCAGCAGTACAGCCTCGGTCGTCTCCGATTTCATCGGTGGTTTGACCGGGGGCGGCAAGAAGGGTCGCAAACGCTAAGCTGCGTTTCACCTCGACATAACAAGAGAGGCTGCGTTACTTTCCAGCGAACGCAGCCTCTCTTGCTTTTGAATCGGGCGGGACCTTGGATTGACGCTCAAGACATGCGAGTGAGTGTCATCTCTAAAAACTTGCGCCAGGTCTTGCCGTCGCTCGAATACTCGCCAATCTCATACCATTGCCCCTTCTCGTTGAGCCGGATGGTGAAGCGGACTTCACCGCCGCGTGCATCCCGGAATCCCCAGACGAGACTGTTGTCTCCGACCTTCGGCTCTGTGTCTATTGCGCCACTGCCCGCCCGGTAGGCACGAAGGCGAAAGAGCTTTGCCGTCACGTCGTAATCAACAATGGCGAAGGCTTTATGAATGGGAACTTCCTCCGGCTTGCCGGGCATTCTTGTCGTTCCCAGGCCTTCGATGAGCAACACTGTTCCCTCAACCTTGCGCTGGACGCTCTCGTTGACGGTGGCTGTTTGCCGTTGGCCGGGCCTGAGTTCCATCCAGCCCTCGCCTTTCCACTGCCCGACGAGGAAATCCAGCTTCTTCATCTCCGGCGGCGCGGACGTGGGGTGCGTCTGGGCCGTCGCGGTGATGACCGGCAAGATTGAAAGCAACAGTAACGCGGCAAGATTTTTCATACAGAACCTCCACAAGTTAAGAGCCAATAGCTCACTTTTGCCCTTGGCTCTCTATCATGCCGCCAATGGACTTCTCTAGTCTTGAAGATTTGCGACATGCCAGTAGATTATTTGACGAGGTTGCCATGCTTGATTTTGGCGAGGTCTTCCGCAAACGTGACGGGCGAGCGCCCCGTTACGGTGACGAATTCGCGCGTCAGATGAGACTGGTCTGCGTAGCCCATCTCGGCGGCTCTTGAAGCCCAATCCACCTGGCCTTCTTCCACGAGCGCGAGGGCTGTGGCGCGCACACGGCGCACGCGCGCAAATTGTTTCGGCGTCAGACCCGACACCGCGCGGAATCGCCGCTCCAACTGCCGCACGCTCAATCCGACTTCGGCTGCGACCTCCGCGATTTTCGCTTGACCCTGACTCGCTTCGATGAAGTGGACGGCGGCGGTAACTTTCGTATCCACCTCCGCCGGTTTCAATTCCAAAGAGCGTAGGGAAGAATCAAATGCGGCGATTGCTTCCGTGAAGCTCCGGCTCGCATTCAATTGACGAAACAATTCATCCACGAGACCGGGCAGGAGTTGTGAGAGGGGCAGGATTTGATTCTGAAGGCTGGTGGGAGCGCAGCCCAGCACCGACCGGCAGGCGGCTGGAGAAAGGCGGGCGTTCCAGAATATATCGCCCGCCTTGACCTCCGTGCGAAACGAGACGAGTCTCGGCCCGACGACGCGCAGCCACGAAACCTCGTCTCCCTCGTTTTTGTGATAGACCAGCGAGACGCAGCCGTCAGGGATGACTTCATGGATAATCGGCGCAGGCGCGTCCCGTGCGATTGTAAACTCCGAGTAAGATAGAACAATGTGTGCGAGGTCGAATGATGGCGCTAATTCGCAATAGTTCATTTGAGCCTCTCAATTGCCGCCGACAGCCGGGAAGCCGTTATTGAATGGAAACGGTGAGTGTGTAGCTCGTGCTGTTTGCGCCGCCATTGTAAATATGCAGCTCGTAGTCACGCGAGCTATCCGTTTCGATTGTGTAAGAGGTGAGATCGTTCTCGGCGAATGCGACTTTGCCGTTGCCCGATGAAAGGGTCGCCGAAATGGTTTGCCCGCCATTGGCGCGCACAACGTAGCTGCGGTAGTTAGCGCCCGCGACGCCCCTGTTGACTCCAATTCTTCCGCTGACGGTCGCAGAGGTTGAGCCGCGTCTAAAGCTGATGCGCGACTGCGCCGTCGCCTCAGCAGTTGCAAGCAAGACCGTCATTGCCAGCGCTAAAGCCGTCGAAACCGTTTTTTTCATGTTCCTCTTTTTCTCCTGTTCGTGGAATCGATTTTCAAATTTTCAACCAAGCGGTCGGACGCGCGAATTAACCGTCGAGCAATCAATGCCAAAGATAAAAGAGGCAAGCTAATTGCGAGTCCGGTGTCTTCCAAGAGAGAGCTAAGGTCTGCGCCGTCGCTTTGATTACTTTCTGGGACCGAGCGATTTAACCGACGCGACTTTCACTATCTTGCCGGACGCGGAAAGATCAGCTTCGAGTCCTGGAACTTTACATTTAAAATCATCAACTGTTCCTTTAACTTGGCATTCATCTCCATCCTTGCACGCGGCTAAGATGGCGCGACCGGCTTCCGAATCGTTGGTAAAACAATAGGCCGCGTAGTCACCGGTTTCCTTGCCAACATACAAAATTGTCGACTCGGTTTTCCCGACTTGCAGCTCGCCCTCAACTTCACTGTCTTCAGAGTCGCCTGCCGGAGTCGGCGCAGTGTTTGTTGAAGCAGGAGCCGTGTTGCTTACTGCCGTCTGGTTGGAATTGACGACCACCGCTGTGTTTTTGTTGGAGCTGTTTGCCGTTGCAATGTTCGTCGTCGTCGTCGTATTTGCTGCCTTACTGCAAGCCGAAAAGAGTAGTGCTAAGGTAGCGATGCTTAACGTCG
This sequence comes from uncultured Acidobacteriota bacterium, assembly GCA_963811065.1. Taxonomy (GTDB): domain Bacteria; phylum Acidobacteriota; class Blastocatellia; order Pyrinomonadales; family Pyrinomonadaceae; genus QHXM01. The sequence goes on along the minus strand of CAWEPR010000015.1, from coordinate 403,735 downwards.
AAAAAATTGTAATTTTCATGACCTTCATTTTTCCTTTTCTCGGAACTGATCTTTCAATCAGCGTAGACGCCTCCAGAAAGGCAGGCCCTGAGCGGCGTGTAAATCTTACCGCTCCACATGAATCATCTTATAGATGATGAAATGATTGGGACACTACATTCCCTTTTCAGCGAAGACCTGAACGAGATGAATCAGTGTCTCGGTTGATTTCTCAAGCCCGCGCACGGAGTTGAATTCGAGCTTGCCGTGAAAATTGTGTCCGCCCGTGAAGAGATTCGGCGTCGGCAAGCCTTGAAAGGTCAGGCGTGCGCCGTCCGTCCCGCCGCGAATCGCCCGCAGGTGCGGCTTGAGTCCGGCGCGGCGCGCAGCCTCCATCGCGTTTTCGGTCAACTGCGGGAAATTCTTCAAGACCTCTTGCATGTTCTTGTAGTTTTCCTCTACCTCGACAATGACCTTCACTTTGGGAAACTTCAACCCTGTGAGCCGCGCCATTCTTCGGATCATGGCTTCCTTCGCATTCAGCCCGCTCAACTCAAAATCTCTCAGCAGTATCTTGACGCGCGATTCTTCGGCGTCGAGCGTGCCGGAATATGGATGAACGAAGCCGATGCGCCCGGCGGTCGTTTCCGGCAGCATATTGGTAGCTGGAAAGCGCGTCATGAAATCTGCGGCGGCGTATGCCGAGTTGACCATGATGCCTTTGGCCGTGCCGGGATGCGTGTTCTTGCCCTGAAAGCGCACGGTCGCGGTGCGCGCGCTCCACGTCTCGGTACTGATCTCGCCCAACTCCTCGCCATCAACCGTATAGGCGAACTTCGCCCCGAAACCTTTCATGTCAAACTTATCAATGCCGCCGCCGACTTCCTCGTCGGGCGTGAAAGCGATACTGATTGTGCCATGCTTGATCTGCGGGTTGCGGCGCAAGGTATCAATCATCGTCATAATCTCGGCGCAACCGGCCTTATCGTCAGAGCCGAGGAGCGTCGTGCCGTCGGCTGTGATGAGGTCGTCGCCGATCAAGTTTTTAAGGTCTGGATTCTGGGCAACCGTGATGATTTGCGTCTTGTCTTTGGGCAGAACGATGTCGCCGCCGCGATAGTTTTTGTGAATGATGGGCTTGACGTTCTCGCCCGAAACTTCCGGCGAAGTGTCCATGTGCGCGATGAAGCCGATGACGGGAGCCTTCGAGTTATCCGGCAAATTGCCGGGAATGCTGGCATAGACGATGCCAAACTCGCTGACGCGTACCTGCTCAGCGCCAAGTTCCTTCAATTCCTTCGCCAGCAGATTCGCCAGCACGAGCTGCTTCTCCGTGCTCGGAACTTTGTCCTGATCCTCTGCCGACTGCGTGTCAATCTTGACGTAGCGAAGAAAACGGTCGAGGACGGATTCCGATGGCGGATTAGTCTGCGCGCTTGTCGTGACGGTAAATAACAGGAGCGCGATGAGCGTCATTATTCTTTTCATCTGTTGATTTCCTCTGCTTTGATTCTTTCAATCTCTTCTTCCATCTTTCCCGCGAGCATCAGGCCGAACATCTTTTGGTCGGCCATAAACGACCAGAGCGGATATTTGAAGGTCGCAGGACGGTTTTTTTCGACGAGGAAATGGCCGACCCACGCCGCCGCGTAGCCCGGAACGAGAGCGAGGGGAAGCCACTTCCATTTTCGACTTGCGGCAAGCGTGGCAAGGCAGGCCAGTGCTGTCGCCGTTCCTGCAAAATGCAGTGCGCGCGTCGCGGGCTGGCTATGCTCCGCGACATAAAAGGGCCAGAACTCCTCAAACGATTTGAACTCCTGCTCACTCATCAGCTATCTCCATGATTAGAGCGCGCGGCAGTGTCGCCGCCGCTACTGTGCCGGGCCGACATCATAAACTTTCCACTCGCCATTTTCTTTGACCAAAGAAAAATTAAGGGGCACGGAATCGTTCTTCTCCCGATCACCATAAAAGAATGAGACACTCGCTGTCTCTCCGTTGATAGATTCTTTCAGCCCTTCAATCTTCAGCGTCTTCCCCTGGCCGCGCACCTTCTCAACGAGGTCTGCGAAACTCTGGTTGTTCGATCTGACTTTCTCCTGACCCTTCTCCTGAATAGCTTTTTTAGAGAAGAGTTGCATCATGCCGTTGACATCACCGCTTTCCGAGCTGGCGATGAATCTCTTCACCACAGTTGTCGGACTGCTCGATAGCGAGTTGCAGGCTGTGATGAATATCAGAGCTACCAGAAATACCAGCTTCGTTCTCATGCCGTTCCCTTCGATGTGTTGTGTGATGCGGCTCTCTCCGGTATTTGCCGCGAGCGGTCGAGCCGGTTCAATCGAAAGAATAACCCGCGAAAAAGATTTCAAACGGCTGGTCGTCTTGGTAAACGATTGTATAGACGCCTTGCCCTCTCTCAAGCGTGTCGTATAGCTCGTCGCTCTGTTCTATCATTTCATGCGTCGGCTTGTCTGTTCCAAACAGGCTCGTCAAATCTTCTTCGGGCAGCGGCGCAACGGCGTTGTAATCAGGTGTGGCTGACACCTGCATCATGTCTAGGATTGATCGCGTCCCGTCGGCATCGGCATCCTCGAAGGCTTCTTCAATTGAGTCATGCTCTGCGCCGGGAGCGGGCGATTGGGGAGTGATGGGAAACTCTGGGAAGTCCATGACGGGATTATATCTCCCCGCCTGAAATTCACGCTCACGCAGTTTCTGGAGCGCGGCATTAATGTCCGGCTCATAGTCAACGAAATAAAACCAGGGATGACCGCCCATCTTCTTCCTCCTCGTAAAGAGTGCCGGCGAGCTACTCCTCCAGCTCGGCAAACAGTCTTTGGAAATCTTCCGGTGAGGTCGGGGCGACGCGCACGAGTTGCAAATTCTCTTCGACGTGCTCAAGGCTGCTCATGCCGACAAGCGCGGTCGTGACGCCGGGCGCGGAGCGGACGAACTGGATGGCCGTCTGCGCGTCGGTCGCAAGCGAGCCGAGCGGTTCGCGGATGTGTTCTGGAAGCCCGCGCGTGACCTTACCTTGATAGATAGACGCGCTGGCGACGACCGCCACGCCAAGGGCGCTCGCCGCTTCGAGCACGGAAACCTGTTTGCCCTCCAGAGGTTGATTATCAATGATGAGCGCTTCGGGCATGGCGAGGTTGAAAGGAAGCTGTATAAAGCGGAAGCCGTGCGATTCGCCTCCAATCTCGCGCGCAATCTCGACCATGCGCTCAAGCGAATGATGACCGCGATCATCAATTGAAACACGGAAGCCGTTCCACGTCGCCACGCCGTACATCCTGATCTTGCCCTCGCTGATGTTGCGTTCCAGCAGTTCGAACGCCGAGCGAAGACGCGCTTCAAACTCCGTGCGCGAGATACTCGAAAGCTGCGATTCAGGGTTGTGTATGTAGTAAACGTCAATCGTCGAAACGTTCATGTTCCGAAGCGACTGGTCAATCTGGCTTTGCAAGTAACCGGGCGTCATGCAATGGCTGCCGCCGACAATGTCCGAAAACTGGGCTAGCCCTGGACGCACGAACGTCTCTTCAACGTAGCGGCGCACATCCGTTGGCGGCTCGCCGTCGAATGGCAGGTAGCCGCCTTTCGTGCAGATCAAAATCTCATCGCGTGAGGCGATCTTTTCTTCGGTCAAATGAAGCAGCGCCGCGCCGATTGATCTCTCGCTTCTTTGAAAACGATAGTTGGCCGCAGTGTCTATCACGTTCGCGCCGAGTTCGACGGCGCGCGCGACAGATTCCGTATAACGCTTGTCGGTGGCTTCGTCCCCATCGCCCAGGTAAGTGCCGATGCCGATGGACGACAGCCACAGATTCTGTTCGAGCCGGAAATGCGTCTCGGCAGCGCGCCCTTTGAAACGGTCACGATAACGTGCCGTTCCTTCAAGCGTCGCGTAGCCGTTAACTGGCATAATTGCTCCTTCGGAGGACGATGAAAAGCTCATCTTTCACTCCCCTGGTTTTTCACCACGATACCGCCTTTCATCACGAAGCGCACCCGTTCAAGCTCTGTCACATCTTCAACCGGGTTGCCGCCGACGGCGATGATGTCCGCGAAGCGTCCCGCTTCGATTGAGCCGATGCGGTCAGACCAGCCAAGCAGGTCAGCCGCGCCCGTGGTCGCCGCTTGAATCGCCTGCATCGGAGTCAATCCCAGCTTGACCATGACACTGAACTCGCGCGCGTTCAATCCGTGCGGGTAAACGGCTGCATCCGTGCCGAATGCGACCTTCACCCCGGCTTTGAATGCGCGCGAGATGTTCTGGCGCGCAACGGGCATCACCATTCTCGCCTTGTCCATGATGAACGACGGGATATTGAGCCTCTGAGCATTTTCCATAAACCAGTCGCCCAGATAAAGCGTCGGGACGAGGTATGTGCCGCGCTCTTTCATCAAGCGGATGTTTTCGTCGTTGATGAAGGAGCCATGCTCGATTGAGTCAACTCCGGCGAGCACGGCCTGCTTGATGCCGGATGCGCCATGAGCGTGGGCGGCCACTTTGCGTTCCAGCCTGTGAGCTTCCGTGACGATGGCGCGAATCTCTTCGTCGCTGAACTGTTCCGCGCCGGGTGAGTCGCCTTTTGAAAGCACGCCGCCTGTCGCGCAAATCTTAATCACGCTCGCGCCATACTTAACTATCTCACGAGTCTTTTGCATCATGGCGGGCACGCCGTCCGCCACACCGTCCGCGCTGTAACGAAACTGAGGCGCGAGCAAATTCTCATCGCAATGCCCGCCCGTCACGCCGATGGATGGGCCGGAGGCATCAATGCGCGGGCCGGGAATGTCGCCATCGTTAATGGCATCTCGCAAGGCGATGTCGGAGTAGCCGCCGGCGCCAACGTTTCTCACGGTCGTGAATCCTGCTTCAAGCGTCAGGCGAGAGTTTCGCGCACCGTGCAGCGCCTCGCGGGGAACGGAGATGCCGAGCGAGGCATAGCCGATTTGTTCAGGGCTTCCGGTCAGGTGCGTGTGGGCATCTATCAGGCCGGGCAGCACGGTCGCATTTTGTAAGTCAATAATCTGTGTTCCGGCGGGCGCGCGTCCCTCCACCGCTGGCGCTGGCCCGACCTCCTTAATGCGGTCTCCTTCGATCAGGATAGCCTGATTTGTCAGCACCCGACCGGCGCGCACGTCCACCAATCTTCCGGCACGAATGAGAACGTGCTTCGGCTGTGTCGTGCGCTCGCTCCGTTGCGCGCTTAAAAGCTGGGGCGACAAAAGCACAGAGAGCAGCAGGACAATAAATCGCTTGAAATTCATTTCTTCTCCCGGCATGGACAGATGGTCAGAGCAGTTTGATTTGACCCGGAAATATACGCGCCATGAACGCGCCGCTGCAAGCCGAGTTTCGTCGGAGCACTAATGGTATGTTAAAAAGCATAGTTGGATAGTTGTTGTTTGGTGTTTGAGACGGGATGTATTATTGCCCCTCTATTTTCATTACCGGGTAGGAGAGAAGCATGACTGATCTACTGGAAAGAATAACGATCAATCCTGAACAATGTGGCGGGCGACCATGCATTCGCGGAATGCGTATTAGAGTGGTTGATATTCTTGACCTGTATGCTTCCGGTTTGAGTGCTGAGCAAATCTTAGATGAAATGCCTGACCTCGAAATGGAAGATTTACAGGCTGCCCTTCAGTATGCTGCGCGCAGATTGGATCATCCGGTGCTAGCCGCATGACCATTTGGGTTGACGCGCAGATGTCTCCTACCTAAAAACGTGTCTAAATCGCTCGACATCACTGATGACGCAATGCGCGAACTCTCCGCGCAATCAACCGCGCTCGTCATGGATTACTTCGCGCGCATCTCCGAGCTGCCTGTCTTTCCCGAAACAACCGCCGCGCAAATAGCCGGACAAATGGAAACGTCTTTGCCCGTCGAAGGCGAGCCGCTTGAGCGATTGATTGAAGATTGCCGCACCGTTATCAGCGCGAGCCGCCACAACGGGCACCCGCGCTTCTTCGGCTACGTCGCTTCGCCTTCAACACCCGTCGGTGCGTTCGCAGACCTGATCGCATCAGCGCTCAATCAAAACGTGACCTCGTGGCGTTCCGCCCCGGCAGCGACCCGGATTGAGCAACTGGTTGTGCGCTGGCTCGGGCAGTTAATCGGTTACAGCCAGGATGCGCGCGGGCTGCTGATGAGCGGCGGCTCGATGGCGAATTTGAACGCGCTCTTCATCGCGCATCGTGTGAAAGCGGGCGTTGAAACGTCGCGACAGGGTTTATGGAATATGGGGTCTCCGATGACCGTTTACGCCTCCGATCAAGTTCATTTCTCAATCGTGAAGGCGGCGGATGTGCTGGGGCTTGGACGCGAGCAGGTACGCCTCTTGAAATCAACGGAGCGCTTCCAACTCGACGTTAGGAGTTTGCGCGAGCGTCTGGCAAGTGACATTCAAGCGGGCTTCAGGCCGTTTTGTGTGGTGGGAAACGCTGGCACGGTGAACACGGGCGCGGTTGATTCGCTCGCAGAGATTGCCGAAGTCGCGGAAGAATACGGATTGTGGCTGCACGTTGACGGAGCTTATGGCGCGCTGGCAGCGATGGACGAGACGAAGCGCGCCCTCTTCGCAGGAATCGAGCGCGCGGATTCCGTCTCCTTAGACCCACACAAGTGGCTCTACGCGCCCGTTGATGCAGGCTGCCTGCTGTTCCGCGACGAGGCGCGCGTGCTGAGCGCCTTCTCGTCGAATGAGGCCGATTACATTAAGGTGCATGAGCAGGAGAGCGAAGAAGCGTTCGCCTTCTGGGATTACGGCATAGAGTTGTCGCGCCGCTTTCGCGCTTTGAAAATCTGGCTGATGCTTCGTTACTACGGCACGCGCCGCGTCGCCGCCGCTATCAAGGCGGACAACGCGCTGGCCTTTGAGCTGGCAGAACGCATCCGTCAATCGGAGGATTTCGAGTTGCTCGCACCCGTAGAGTTGAGCATCTGTTGTTTCCGTTATGCGCCGTCCGAGTTGCGCCAAAGGCTCGCGGCGGAAGATGTAGATGAGCGCGCTCGTGTGAACGAGGAACTGGACGAACTGAACGCGCGCATCATGCAGCGTGTGCAGCGCGGCGGTCGAGCTTATCTCTCAAACGCGACCATCCGGGGAAGCTATGCCCTGCGCGCCTGCATCACCAACTTTCGCACGACCAGCGAGGATATACGCACGACACTCGACATCGTGCGCGAAGCGGCGAGAGAAGAGCAAGGATGAGGGATGAGGATAAAGGATGAAAGCCATGAGCGACGCTTACGGGCGTGAGTTAAAAGTCGCGTTGAAGTTGGCGCGGGAAGCGGGCGCGGCCATTCTGGAATATTATGGCTCGCCCTTGCGCATCGAGCGCAAAATTGGTGCGGACGAGCACTCGGAGCCTGTCACACAGGCCGACCGTGCCGCGAATGAGTTGATCGTAAGCGGGCTTCGGCGTGAGTTTCCTGATGACGGTATCCTCGCGGAAGAATCTATTGACACGGAGCGGCGACTGACGAAGCGGCGCGTCTGGATGGTTGACCCGCTCGACGGGACGAACGGTTTTATCGCGCGCGACGGAGATTTCGCCGTGCAGATCGGTCTCGCCGTTGAGGGCAGGAGCGTCCTCGGCGTGGTCTATCAACCGCTGCCGGATGTTTTATATCGAGCAGTCGAAGGAATGGGCGCGTGGATTGAGCGCGCGGGTTTTGAGGCGGAACGCGCTCGCGTCTCTGATGAAAAAGAGATTGAGCGGATGTGGCTCGCCGCGAGCCGGACACATAGAAGCCCGCGCATGGATGCGGTCGTGAGCGCTCTGGAATTAAAAGAAGAGGTCCGGCGCGGCTCTGTCGGCATCAAGGTCGGCCTGATTATCGAGCGGCAATGCGACGTTTACATTCATCTCAGCCCGCGCACGAAGCAGTGGGATACCTGCGCGCCGGAAGTTATACTGCGAGAAGCAGGCGGGCGCTTCACAGACCTCTTCGGCGAACCGCTTGGCTATAACCACGCGGACGTGCAGAATCGCAATGGCCTCGTCGCCTCAAACGGCGCAGCGCACACGAGTATTATCGAAAAGCTCGCGCCGCTCTTGAAAGAATTCGGACGCCTGAGAATAGATGTCAGAGGCTAGATGCCGGATGTTAGTGTTCATTCACTATCTATCCTTCGACATCAAGACTAAACTGGATGCCGAAAGCCGTTTTTGATAACTAACATCTGACATCTAACATCTGTCCTTCATGGGCACTCGCTCCAAAATCCTTCTGCTCTTTTTCGCCATCGGTGTGGTTCCGGTGGTCGCGCTGAGTGTCGTCAATTACCGCAACGGTGTGCGCGGCATCGAAACCCGTTTGCGTGGAGAGGTCGAGCATGAAGCGCAGGGAATTGCCCGCGACGTGAACACGCGGCTGCGAGAGCGCGAGGACGCCCTGGTGGCTCTGGCGCGCTCGCCCGCCATACGCGATTACGTGCGAAGCGAAGGCAAGCCCCAGTCAATCATCACGGCGAGCAGCTACCAGCCTCAGCCCGGTAAAAGCGCCACCACGCTCGTCAATCTCTCGTCTCAGCCAGCTTCGACAAACGAACTCATTCCGAAGGAGGTTGAGGGCGAAGTGCGGGCCGTTATTCAAAGCGGACAGAAATATTATCTGGCAATCGCGTGTCTCGCCGTTAACAGGCAGCCGCTGTTTCGCGCCGAGTTGAATAAAAGCGGCGACGCCCAGCCGGTACGTTTTCAGACCCGCGAGTTTCTGCTCCGAAGACCTCAAATTGGACGAGCGTGTCTGGACGGTCGGGGAACAGACGCCTTTGCGCTCGGACATCAAACTTCGGCTCGATCCTGCGCTACTCGATTCCCGTCTTCACTCGAAGATGAAGGGGCTTCAAGCACGCGCGCGGCGCGCTCATTGTTGAGTTACGGCTCGAAGCCCTGCTCAACGATGCGGCCAGTAATGTCGTCGAGTACTTCACAGGCGTCGTCGGAATCCGTTTCGCGTCTCGTCGTCATGCTTGACCGCGCGGCAATGCTGTTTACCACTCGAATGCGCGCTCAAGTATCAGCCGATCATGGCGCGCACGTCGCCTTCCTTCAAGCCGATTGTGGATGCGATGGCCGAAGGCCGAAGCGGCTGGCAATTCTACGAATCACCGGATGGTAGTGACTGGCTGGCGGCCTATCAGCCGCTCGCGCCGCTCGATCTCTCAATCGCCGTCGCCGGCAGATTACTCGGCAGCCGTGCGCCGCTCTGCGGTGGTGGGGCTGGTTGAGCATCGGTCTGATCGCTTTAATCGGGCCGGGCAACCATTCTTTTGTTGATGCTCTATCTGCGCCGCATGGCGCGCAATATCAAGCGCGTCACAGAGGGCGCGGTGGCAATCGCCGGGGGCAAGCTGGACGAGCATATCGAAGTGCGCTCCAGCGACGACACGCGCCTGCTGGCAGAGACTTTTAACGCCATGGGCGACCGCTTGAGAGAGCAGATTGCGCGCGAGGCTGAGTCTCGCCAGTTCGAGTCTTTCATGCGGCTCTCGGCCATGCTGACGCACGATCTGAAAAACTCCATTCAGGCGCTGACGCTCATCGTCAGCAACATGGAGCAGCAATTTCATCGCGAAGAGTTTCGCATGGATGCGATGCAATCGCTCAGAGACGCGACTTCGCAACTCGGCGCGCTCGTCGCCAAATTGAGCGAGCCTGTCAGAAGCCTGAGCGGTGAATTCAAACGCCCGCGCCCGGTTGATCTCATCCCCGTCATCCGCCGCGCGCTTGGCCGCACGGCTGAGCCCGCCGCCTCAATGCATGAGATAGACATCAACCTGCCTCCGACATTGGTGGCCATTGCCGATGATGAACGAATCGAAAAGGTGTCGAGAATCTGGCGCTCAACGCGATCGAAGCGATGGGCGCGAAGAGAGGCGAACTTGACGTCCTTGCTGGCCCGGCTGAGGAAGGCTTCGTCTTTTTCAGCGTCTCCGACACAGGGCCGGGAATGACGGAAGAATTTCAGCGCACGCGGCTTTTCCGTCCTTTTGCGACGACCAAGCCCAAGGGCGTCGGGCTTGGCCTCTACACCTGCCGTGAATTAATCCGCGCGCTTGGCGGGCGCATTGAGGTCGAATCGAGACGTGGCTCTGGCACTTGCTTTCGCATCGTGTTACCATCTGGCGCAATCACGGGGGCGGGCATAAGAAGAGCAGTCGCACCGAATGACGGCTGACATTTCTGACAAACGCTTCTGATGCTTGTCCTCATCAGTTTTCCAGTAAAGAAACGATAGAGCATTGTTCGTGTTCAGAGCGCCGGGTCTTCAAAGCTCTTCCATCCCACGCGCTCCGAACGCCAGAGCTATCTATTAAGCCCAGACCGCAGACTTGGAAGGTTATGACCGAGCAGTCGCAGACAAAAATGACGATTCTGGTCGTTGACGACGATACGTCCATTCGCAGCGGACTGCGCTGGGCGTTCAACGACTGCTATCGTGTGCTCGAAGCGGGAACGCGCGAAGAAGCGGTCGAGCAGTTGAGGCACGAGCGCATAGACGTTGTGCTAAGCGATTTGCGCCTGCCGCCCTCGCTGGACGAGATCAGCGAAGGCCTGGCTGTGGTCGAAGCAGCGCGAGGGATGCGCCCGTCCGTTCCCGTCATCGTCGTCACGGGCAGCGAGGCGAAAAAGGCTGCGCTCGAAGCCGTGCGTCACGGGGCTTACGGTTTCTTTGAAAAACCTGTCAACCCGGAAGAAGTCCTCCATATCGTTCACCAGGCGGCGCGAGCGCACCGGCTGGAACTGGAGATCCTGCAATTGCGCTCGGAGTTGATGGGCAATCGCGGCTTCGCTCATCTCATCGGCGGCAGCCCCGCGCTGGAAGCAACGCTCAAACAGGCTCGCGCCGTTGCGGAGACGAGCGCCACCGTTTTGCTCACGGGCGAAAACGGCACGGGCAAAGAGCTACTGGCGCGTGCCATTCACGAAGAGAGCACATGCGCCGATGGGCCTTTCGTCGCGGTCAGTTGCGCCGCGCTGCCTGAGTCGCTGATTGAATCCGAACTGTTCGGCCACGAAAAGGGATCGTTTACCGGGGCGATGCAGATGCATAAAGGGCGTTTTGAACTGGCAGACGGCGGCACGCTCTTTCTGGACGAGATTAGCGAACTGACGCCGAACGTTCAGGTCAAGTTGCTAAGGGTGCTTCAGGAGCGGGCGTTTGAGCGCGTCGGCGGAACAAAGAAGATCGAAGTTGACATCCGCTTAATCACCGCCTGCAATCGTGATCTGGACAAAGAGGTCGAAAGTGGCAGGTTTCGGCGCGACCTCTTCTTCCGTCTCAACGTCGTACCGCTGGTTCTGCCGCCTCTGCGCCAGCGCCACGAGGACATCACCCTGCTCGCGGCGCACTTCGCCACCAAAGCCGCAGAGAAGCACAAGCGCACGTCGCCTGAGCTTGACCCGGAGCTGCTCGAAGCTCTGCTCGAATACGATTGGCCGGGCAATGTGCGCGAGCTTGAGAACGTCATTGAGCGGCTGGTCGTATTGACCAAAGGCTCGCGGCTGGGCAGTGAGTTTCTGCCTGAGAAGATGCAGCGCACGCTCCCCTTAGATGCGGCGGTCACAGACGAAACAACGCTCGAAGGCGCGATGGTGGCGCTCAAGCGCCGGATGATTGCCGCCGCGCTCAAGGCCGAAGGCGGCAACAAGGTCGCTGCCGCCAAACGTCTCGGCATCAGCCGTTCCTACCTGCATCGTCTCATCAGCGAACTCGAAATCGAAGAAACTTAAAACGCCTCTCTCCTGACATAGCTCCCGTCACTTCTCGCTCTCACTCTGCTCCCACCTGTCTACATCTGTAGACAGATGGCGCTCCTGCCAGTCAACTACTGTAGACAGCTATCCGGTGCCTCTGCCTGTTCGGGTCCGGCCCTTTGTTTCATCAAAATCAATGCAGGCCGCAAGTTGTCGAAGAAATCCTCCGCTTCAGACCTGCTCGAACAAATGCGGTATGAGCATTGCAATGAATTCGCAACGTGCAAGGAGGTTCAAGGTGAAGCCCAGAGTCTTGATTGTAGATGACGATTCAGCCATCACGCAGCAGCTATTTTGGACGTTGTGTGAAGAGTACGAGGTGATGACGGCGCATGATCTGGCGTCGGCCATTCGCCGGGCGACCATCTATGAACCGGCTGTTTCGATTCTCGATTTACACTTGCCGCCCGTGACCGGGTCACCCGAAGTGGGCTTGCGGATTCTCGGATATTTGAAAGATCGTCTCCCGCATTCGAAGGTGCTGGTCATCAGTTCCGCCGCGGATGAAGAGATGCGCGTGGCCTGCTTCGCCAACGGCGCAGACGAATTTCTCGACAAGCCTTTCGAGATTGAGCAACTGCTGACAGTCATACGGCGAATGACACCGGAGCCGGTCTACAGTTGATTGAAATTTTTTAAAGCCAGCGCAGGCAAAAGGCCCGCTCAGTCCGCGTCACCAACGCGAGGCCTGAAAGCACGAGCGCGAACCCGGTTTTTGACAACGATGTATTAGCCTTCTGGCGCTACTTTAGCGCAAGAGAAAAAGGGGAGTTGGGTGCGCTTCCTCATCAGTCGCTCAACTCCCTGTGGTTCTTTCTTAAATTGATATTCGGCCACTCGCCCCCTTTGAGAGGCCGTGACGCGCCCCGCGCAAGTGGAATCCCCTCCCGCAGCGCGGAGCCAGGAAGCCCCTGCTCCCATTCGACTCCTGCCCTGAGTCGCAGGGGCTTCATATTTTTACTACAGAATCGACGAGACAGAAGTCAGCAGTGATAAGACGGCGACTCGCTTTTGCTCTTATTCTGTCTTCTTACTTCTGTCTTCTGACTACTGCCTTTTCTGGCGTATAATGTCTGCATATGAAATTCCTTCACGTTGCAGACATACATCTGGGCTGCCGCCGCTATAATCTGGAAGAACGCACGAAGGACTTTTTCCGGGCGTGGTATGACGTCATTACCAATCACGCTATCCCCAATCATGTTGATTTCATGCTCATCGCGGGTGATTTCTTCGACCGCCGCAACATTGACCCTCAGGCGATGAACCATGCGATTGCCGGTCTTGAATTGTTGAAGGAAGCCAATATCCCGGTGGTCGCCATCGAAGGCAATCACGATCAGCGCGACGCCGTCTCGGATCATAGCTGGATGCGCTCGCTCTCTGAATGGGGCTTCATCAAGCTGCTTGAGCCGACGCGCGACGAGGAAGGCCACCTCGCGCTTGTGCCCTGGGATGAAAGTGAGCGCACGGGTTCTTACATAGACATTGAGGGCGCGCGCATCATCGGCTCACACTGGTACGGGGCGTCTGCGACCGCCGCGATTCCCATTCTGGCCGAGGCGTTGCGCGGCGCGCGCTCCGAGGGACGCTTCAATATTCTGATGCTCCACACGGATGTCGAGGGACAGACTAATCGCCCGATTCCTGCCGTCCCCGTAGCGAAGCTGAAGGAGTTGAAGCAACTAATTAATTACGTTGCGCTCGGCCACACGCACAAGCGTTTCGACCTGGACGGCTGGGCGTTCAATCCAGGCTCGCTCGAACCCACCTCGATTGACGAGTACAAAGAAGAGCGCGGCGCATTTTTAGTCGAAGTTAACAACGAACATAACATCACGGTGCAGCACATCAGCGAGTACGTGCAGCGCCCGTTCCAGCGTCTCTCGTTCGACGTTTCGGGAGCAGAGGACGCTGAAGCAGTGCATGCAGGCGTGATGCAGATGATCGAGCGCGAGGCGCGCACGCACGATTCAAAGAGCGAGCAGCCAGCGCCGATTATCGAAATCAATTTGCGCGGGCAACTAGGCTTCAAGAACTCGCTTCTTCAAATTAATCGCATGAGAGATGAAGCGCGCGAGCGGACAAACGCGCTCCACGTGATGATTCGCAACCAGAGCGTGCCTGTGGAATATGCCGTCGCCGCCGGACTCGACGCGCAAGCTCCGCGACACGAGCGGGAGCGGCGCATCATCGAAGACCTCATCTCGCGCGACAATCGCTACAAGCATCGCGCGCACGAAATCGCCGAACTTGTCATCGAAGCCAAACGACAGGCTCTCGGCAACGAACAGCCCGACAAGATTCTCGAACTCATCGCCCGCAAACTTGACCAAAGCGACGGGAAAGAGAAAGCGAAAGCAGCCGGAGGCGAGCCCGCCCCGACAGCCGCCGCGTTGAACGCCATCGAACGCAATGCAGTGGTCAGTGGTCAGTAGCCAGTGGTCAGTTAAAAACCGCTCGTCGTTAGGTTTTGCTGTTCACTGACTACTGACTACTGACCACTGACCACTAACCATGAGTGAAGCCTCAGACAAAGTGCGCGGCATCCGCGAGTTGCCGCTCTTCCCGCTGCCCATAGTGCTTTTCCCGGGCGTGCCGCTGCCGCTCCATATCTTCGAGCCGCGTTACCGGCAGCTGCTCTCAGACATTCGCGCGCACGATAGTCTGTTCGGTCTCTCCTTTTTCGATGCGACCGAATCCGGCTCGGACGTTCCCGCCATTGGTGGGATTGGCTGCGTCGCAGAGGTGACAGAGGTTCAACCGCTGCCCGACAGCCGCTCCAACATCCTCAGCATCGGATTGATTCGCTATCGTCTGGAATCTTATGTGGAGCGTGGCGACCCTTACTTGGTGGGGCGTGTCAGCTTTTTTGAAGATGATGAAGAGAGCGCGGAATTTCTGGATGAGCGCGCGGAAGAGGTTTCAAAGCTGTTCATGCGAATCGCTCGCGCCGTGCGGATTATCAACGACGAGCGCGCGAGTTTACCGGAACTTCCTCCGACCGAGCCTGAGCGCCTCTCTTTCCTCGTGGCGGCGGCGATGGAATTGGACACGGAAGTAAAACTTGAGTTGCTTGAAATGCGTTCCACCGCTGAACGGTTAAAACGGCTGCGCGATCTGCTCGCACGCGCCGTCTCGAATTACGAAGAGCGCGCACGCCTCCACGACATCGCCAAAGGCAACGGGCATGGCGGCAAGAAAATAGAACTTTGATGACACAGACATCCAGGCAAACGGAAAGCGAGAGCGATGAGCGCATAGAGGTGCGCGTCCTGTTCTTCGGCGCGGCGCGCGAGATTGCCGGGCGTGACGAAGTGTCTTTGACGCTGAGCACGCCCGCCAGCGCAAAGAGCGCCTTTGAAGAGATACTCTTGAACTATCCTGAGCTACAGCGACGCTTCGGGCGCTCGCTCCTTTTCGCAATTAATCAGGAATACGCGCGCGGCGACAGGGAAGTGCATGCGGGCGACGAGCTTGCCATCTTTCCACCTGTCAGCGGCGGCGCGGGCGAGACAAACGCTGAGTCGATGCAGGCACGCGAAGCTGCGTTGAAAGATTTCTTTGAACTAACTACCGAACCGATTGATGTCGGAGAGGTCGCGCGCCGCGTTGTGCTGCCCGGTTGCGGTGCGACCGTCACGCTCGACGGCTACGTGCGCGAATGGACGCGCGGACGCCGAAGCCTCTATCTCGTTTACGAAGCCTATCCGCCGATGGCCTTGAGCGAAATGCGACGGCTGGGGCGCGAAGCCCATGAGCGGTTCGAGATCGCGCACCTCGGCATCGTGCATCGCACGGGTCGGCTTGAGATAGGCGAGACCAGCGTCGTCATCAGCGTCAGCGCTCCGCACCGCCGCGCCGCGTTCGAGGCCTGTGAATGGGCGATTCGTGAACTCAAACGCACCGTCCCCATCTGGAAGAAAGAGTTTTACGAAGACGGCGAAGTCTGGGTCGAAGGCGAAGGCGCGCCGGAAGCATTGTCGCCGCAATGACAGACAAGAAATTAGACAGGATTAACAGGATTTTCAGGATAAGAGAAAGAGCTTCAAGCCTCCCTGGCCTGTGTTGTTTTCTTAATCTTGATAATCCTGTTAATCCTGCCCAAAACCTTCTCCCGTCTCCCTGACGATCCAGTCTTAGAGCATTTTGCGCTTGAGGTCAAAGGCCATGCATTCACTGAATACTTCCACCCTGCGAACTCTGCTGCTCGCAACGTCGTTCTGTTTCTTTATCAATGTTACCGCCACACACGGACAACAGCCGACGCGAGATAAGCCTGCTATGCAGGACGAAGATGTCTTGCGCATCAAGACTGAGCTCGTTCAGACGGACGTGACGGTCTTCGATAAGCAGGGGCGCTTTGTCGAGGGCTTGCGCCTTGAACAGTTTGAGTTGAGCCTTAATGGGAAGCCCTTGCCCGTTTCTTTCTTCGAGCGCGTGGCGACGGGCAGCGCTCGTGAAGTGGCACAGTTGACGGCGGCGAGAAGCGGAAAATTTATGAGCAGCGAGCCAGGCCGGACGGCGATTACTGAAGCGAGCAGGCAGGGGCGCATAATCTTCTTTTTTCTTGACGACCTGCATCTCAGCCCATCCAGTCTCGTGCGTGCGCGCAAATCCCTCTCGGAGTTCGTCGAGAATCAGATGAGCCAGAATGATCGTGTGGCGATTGTCTCAGCCAGCGGGCAGATAGGATTCCTGCAACAGCTAACGGACTACAAGCCAATGCTCAACGCGGCCATCGCGCGGCTCGGTAACAAGCGAAACTCTGAAACTTACGCCGGGAAAACCGGCATCTCTGAATTCCAGGCCAATCAGATCGTCAACCACAATGACCGCGAGTTGATGAATTATCTGATCGCCTCAACCATCAATGAATACCAGCTCGTCCCTCCGAAGGGCGGCGACGGGCGCGGCCTCGCACAGATTGCGCGCAACATCGTTATCAACCGCACAAGGCAGGTTGAGGCTCAAGCGAAGATGGCCACAAACGACATGCTCGGCGTGCTGAGTAGCCTGATGCAATCTTCGTCGCAGCTTCCGGGGCGCAAACTCGTCTTCTTCATCTCCGACGGTTTTATCGCCGACGCACGCTCATCCAACTCGATGCCTCTCATTAAGCGTGTGACGGAGATGGCGGCGCGTACAGGCATAGTCGTTTACACGATGGATGCGCGGGGAACTTTTAACGACCCCGTTGTTGACGCCGGCAGCAACACTTTTCCTGATGGCATGGCGACGGGCACACAGGCGCGCAATCCTACGATGGAAGCAGGCGCGTTGCAGGAACCGCTGCACATTCTCGCGGAAGACACGGGCGGGCGAGCCATCATCAACTCCAATTCATTCAAGGACGCCTTTCAGCAGGCCATCAATGAAACTTCGGATTACTACCTGCTCGCGTGGCGGCCAGACAATGAGGAACAGCGCGGCGGGAAAGCTCGCATCAAAGTCAGCATCAAGGATCGTCCCGATCTGCGCGTGCGCTTGCGGCGCAATTACTATGTTCCGCCGCCCGCCGAAGCGCCTCTGAAAAACGTGGATGAAAAGAGCGCGTCCACCTCTGCACAGCAAGTGCAGACGCCGGAGGCAGGGTTGCTCATCGCTCTGGGGTCGCTCTATTCGCCTCGAACGCTTCCCACCGCGCTCTCGGTCGGCTATGTCCAAGAGCCGGGTCAGGGGCTGGCGCTGAAAGCCTCCATGCAGATTGAGCGCGAGGCGCTGGACGTGACGATGGGCGAGGCCGAGAAAAGCGAGGTTGATGTGCTGGGCGCAGCCACTGATGACCGGGGCGTCATCGTCACTTTCAAACAGGTGCTGACCGTCACTCCTGACCCGTCTTCGCAGAATCAGCGCCAGCCCGTCGTGTGGAATCAGCAACTAAAGTTGCCGCCCGGTCTTTATCAAGTGCGCGTGGCCGTTCGAGAACGCAGCAGCGGGCGCACCGGGGGCGCTCAGCAGTGGATTGAAGTGCCAGACCTTTCGACGGGGCGCTTCTCTTTGAGCAGCCTGTTTTTGGGCGAGCGTAAAACGGCGGGACGCGATGAAAAATTCGCCACCGCGCCGCGACCCATCATGGTTGACGTTGATCGGCGCTTCACGCGTTCTTCCGTGCTGCGCTTTCAGACCTACATCTATAATGCGGCGCGCACTGCTGCCACCCCGTCGCCCAACGTAGAGATTCAAACGCGTGTCTTCAGGGACAATCAAATTATAGTCAACGCGGCTGCGGTCAAACTCCCGACCGATACCACGAAAGATTTAGCGCGCCTGCCTTACTGGGCAGAGCTTGCCCTTGACCAATTGCCTCCAGGCAGATATGTGCTTCAAGTTACGGCGCTTGATCGAACGACGGGAATCAGCACGTCACAGCAATCCGGTTTCGTTGTCGAGTAGAAGAGTCAGAATAGAATTAACAAAAGTTAGAGGTACGCAGCATTTACATTGCCAGCCCTGGAGGGGCGGAGTAACAGTAGCCCAGAGCGTCAGCTCTGGGTGAAGACGCAAGCATAACGGGTAAGCCCCGGCAGCGGCGACATATTATGCCGCCCCTCCGGGGCTTACTCATTTACTTGTTGCTTGTTCCCATGACTTACGTCATGGGCTACTGATATACCGCCCCTGCTGGGGCTGGGTTTTCACTGCTCGCTTGATTTAGCCGACCGCCACCTCGTCCACGCCTGCCTCTTCGTTGGCAGGCTCGACGAGCGAGGCGCTGGTGACCATGTCGCCGCCGTCAGTCTTAATCAATCGAACACCGGAAGCCGAGCGGCCTGTCTTGCGAATGCTGTCAGCTTCGATACGGATGAGCTTGCCCTGCTGGGTGATGATCATGATTTCCGAGTCGTCGTCAACGGTGAAGACGGCGACCACTTTGCCGGTTTTGGGGGTCGTCTTCATGTTGATGACACCCTTGCCGCCGCGTGATTGGAAGCGATAGTCGGTAATCTTCGTTTGCTTGCCGAAGCCCTGTTCGGAGATGGAGAGCATTCGCTCGTTATCTTCGGCAGAGACAGCGCAGAGCGAGACGACAAAATCGTCTTTGCGTAGATCAATGCCGCGCACGCCGCGCGTGGCGCGACCCATCGGCCTGACGCCCTTCTCGTCAAAGCGAATCGCCAATCCGTTGTGCGTGGCGATGAAGATACGCTTCGTTCCGTCGGTCAAGACCACGTCGAGCAGTTCGTCGCCGTCGTCAATGTTGATGGCGTTGATGCCATTCATACGTATGTTCTGAAAATCAGCCAAGCTGGTTTTCTTGATGACACCTTTGCGCGTGACCATTACCACATAGCGACCTTCGGAAAACTCACGCACGGGAATAACACCGGCGAGTTTGCGCGTTGTCGGAATATTAATGAGATTGACGATTGCCTTACCGCGCGCCGAGGCCGCAGCGTCCGGCACTTCATGCACCTTGATTTTGAAGACCTGCCCGTTATCCGTGAAGATCATCAGGTAGGCGTGCGTCGTTGCGATGAAGAGATGCTCGACGAAGTCGCCGTTCTTGCCGGTCGAAGCGCCGAATCTTCCTTTTCCGCCGCGTCCCTGCCGCTGGTAGGTCGTAATCGGCGTACGCTTGATGTAGCCGCTATTGGTGACGGTAATCGCCACGTCTTCGTCGGCGATTAAATCCTCAATGGACAGTTCCACACCTTCTTCGATAATCTCCGTCCGCCTGGCATCGCCAAAATCTTTCTTGACCTCTTGCAATTCTTCGATAATGACGCGGCGCAGGCTGCTTTCGTTTGCGAGAATCTCCTCAAGCGAAGCGATCAGCTTGATGAGACCCTCATACTCGTCAATGATCTTCTGGCGTTCGAGCGCGGCGAGCCGTCGCAGTTGTAGGTCGAGAATCGCCTGTGCCTGCAACTCGGAAAACTCAAGACGCTTGATAGTCCTCCGTAGCTTGCTGACATAAGTTTCGAGCTTAATATCAGTGGGCACGCCCTTCCATTTCATGACCGAGCTCATCGTCACCATGTGGCCCGTCAGCCACTGCCGCGCCTCGTCAACCGAGCCTGAGTTGCGAATGAGCGTCACGATGTAGTCGAGCGCGTCAATCGCCTTGGTCAGACCTTCGAGGATGTGTGCGCGGGCGCGCGCCTTTCGTAGCTCATATTCGGTCCTGCGCTTTACGACCTCGCGCCTGAAATCAACGAAAGCTTCGAGCATCTGCTTGATGTTCAGGACGCGCGGCTGTCCGTTGACGATGGCCAGATTGATGACGCCGAAAGATGATTGCATCGGCGTCAGCTTGTAGAGCTTGTTGAGAATGACCTGCGGCACGGCATCGCGCTTCAATTCGACGACGATACGCATCCCATCGCGGTCGGATTCATCGCGCAAATCCGAAATGCCTTCGAGTTTTTTCTCGTTGACGAGTTCGGCGATGCGCTCGATCAAGCGCGCTTTGTTTACCTGGAAGGGAATCTCCGTGATGACGATGGCATCGCGCTCAGACGTGCCGCGCCCGATGCGATCAATTCCGGCTCGCGCGCGCATTTGAATCACGCCGCGACCCGTCGTGTAAGACCGCTTGAGTTCTTCGCCGCCATAGATGAAGCCGCCGGTTGGAAAGTCCGGCCCGGTAACGATCTTCGCCAGGTCTTCGATACTGGTGCTCGGTTTACGCAGGAGCGCGATGGTCGCGTCCAGCACTTCGGTCAGATTGTGCGGCGGAATCTTGGTTGCCATCCCGACGGCGATGCCGTCCGAACCATTGATGAGCAGGTTCGGGATGCGCGCCGGTAAGACCGAAGGCTCGCTCAAAGACTCGTCGTAGTTGGGCCGAAAATCAACCGTCTCTTTTTCGATGTCCGTAAGAATTTGCGTGGTCAGACGAGCCATGCGAACTTCCGTATAACGCATTGCTGCTGCCGCGTCGCCGTCCACCGAGCCGAAGTTGCCCTGCCCGTCAATTAAGGGATAGCGCATGGAGAAATCCTGCGCGAGACGAACGATGGTGTCATAAACTGCCGTGTCGCCGTGCGGGTGATATTTACCGATCACGTCGCCGACGACGCGCGCACTCTTTTTATAAGCTTTGTTATATTGGTTTCCTAATTCATTCATGGCCCAGAGCACACGGCGGTGCACTGGCTTGAGCCCGTCGCGCACGTCTGGAAGCGCGCGACCGATGATGACGGACATGGCGTAATCCAGATAGGAACGCCGCATCTCGTCTTCGATATTGATGTAATTTTTCTCTGTCGTAGTTTCCATTCAATAGACCTTTCCGGTACAATCCGCGCTCACTCGTGCTCTTTCGGAAGCTAACATCCCCGGCAAACATGAAGCCCGCTGGCGCGACGAAAAGAGTTCGATGGCGCGGATGTTATCTCAACCTTTCGAGGTTTCTCGGTACTTGGCTGACCGGCGTGCGGGGCACGGGTTTGAAGTACGAGATATTGTACCCGGAAAAGGGTATTTTAGCAAACGCGGAAAGAGCGAAAAAGCCAATAAAAATCGGGGGTTTAGCGTGTTTTCGGATGAGCGCGGGCGGGTCTTCCGGGGCCACAATATTTTGTGCTCCGAAGGGTCGGATTAAGGGGCTACAGGGAAGCCAAAACAGGGGATGAATTTCAACGGAAAATCGCGGCGCATGCGTGAGCGGCTGGAACTGAGCCTGCCTGTGCGCGTGTTTGGCCGCGAAACGGAAGGGCACGAGTGGGTAGAGAAGTCGCGGCTGATTGACGTGACGCCGTTCGGGGCGCGTCTCACGATCACTCGCCCCACAGAGCGGGGGCGTCTGCTGCACTTGACGATGCCGATGCCGCGCCAGTTGCGCTGCTTCGATCACGTTGAGGATCAGTATCGCGTCTGGGCGCTGGTGCGAAATATCAACATGGTGGAAGCGTTGAACGATAAACCGGTGCGCTATGAAGTTGGGGTCGCTTTTATCGGCAAGCGCGCGCCTGAAAGTTTTGAGATAGACCCGACCACGCGGTATGACGTTGCGGCCTCAGTAACTGAGACCGGCTTATGGAGTATCTACGAACTGGAGCAGGCGAAGGGCCACGTTCCGTCAGACGACCCGCGACCCGAAACGCGCCACCATATTCCCATTGAAGTGATTATCGAGGCGCTTGGTGAGAACGGTCAGGTGGCGGCCAGCGAGACGACCGTGACGGAGAATATCAGCCGACGCGGCGCGGCAGTCTTCACCACATTGAACGCCCCGCGCGGCAGCTTCGTCAGAGTGACGAGCGCGCAGTACAGAATCTCTGTGATCGCGGCGGTGCGCGCACGCCGCACGGGAGACAACGGCATTCCGCGTCTCCACCTGGAATTCATAGATAAGCAGTGGCCGCTCGAAGGTTTCGAATAGGATGAAGCGAACAAGAAGCAGGATTCTGATTCCGCGCGATGTCTTGCTCGTGGAGATTGAGCGGCGTTGTCAGGATGCTCAATGCAATGCGCGAACGCGGGTTGGATTGACGAAAGACGAGGCGCGTGTCTACTGTGGCTTTGAATGCGAACGCTGCGGGCAGTTCTGGGATGATCGGTTGACGGAGCGCGATGTGCCTGAGTGGTGGGAAGAATTAACGATCACTGACTTGTACACTGTCCGGGAAAATCTCTCTGCTGGCGTGGACGAACCCGGAGAGGTCGTGACAAGGATGAGCGAAACTTACCAGCGCACTCAAGCACCGGGAGACGGGGAAGAGGATTCGTTTTGAGCGAGAGCAGTCCGCGTGTCACGCCTCAGCGCAGGCGAGCAGAAAACGCGCAGCCGGAGCCGTTTGTTTTGCCCCTGTGGGCGATCAACATCATCCGTGCCATTTTGCGCGCGCTATCTCGTCTCTTCTTTCGTATCAGTTTCACAGGACTGGAGAACGTCCCGCAGACCGGCGGCGTCATCATCGCCTCCAATCATCAAACATATATTGACCCGATCTGGATGTCTCTGCCGGTCAGTCGTCGGATTCGCTATCTTGCCATGAGTGAAAGTTTCGGCTGGCCGATTATCGGGAAGATAATCCTGATGCTGGGGGCATGGCCGATACAAGTCGAGAAGAGTGACCCGGCGGCCTTCCGCCGCACCTTGCAGTGGCTGAGGAGCGGCAGCGCAGTCGTCATCTTTCCTGAAGGCGGGCGAGCCTTGCCGGATGGCCAGTTGCTCAGATTCAAGCCCGGGGCGGTTCGGATGGCGTTGGAAGCAAACGCCCCGATTTTACCGATCACGATTCGCGGCGGGCATCGCGTCTGGCCGAAGGGGCATCGCTTTCCGCGCATGGCTAAAGTTGAACTCGTCTTTCACCCGCTTCAACACATCAAGATGCAGGAAGGTGAAGATGCCCGCGCCTGCGCCCGCCGCGAGACAGACCGCCTCGCTGAAACCATCGGCTCGGCGCTGTGAGAAAAGTGTGCAGTAGGCAGTTAAAACAAAAGAGAAAAGGCAGTAGAGACGCTTCAGTCTTTACTGCCTTTCTTGCTTTTACAGCCCACAGCCCACTGCCTACTGCACACTGCACACTTATGGATATTGTTGTTGCTGTTGCCTCTGTATTTGACGTTGTCTCTGTCTTTGCAGGAGTTCGCGCTGTTTAATGAGCATCTGTCGCCTTTGCTCTTGAGCGGCGCGTCTGGCTTCCTCGCCTGCTCGCTTTTGCTCCTCTGCCGTGCGCATCGCTTCCTCGAATTCGGGGGTTCCGGGACGCATTACTCTGCGTCCGGGTCTGCGAGGGCCGGTCATCTCATTTGGGTTAGGCGGCACAGGCGGCTCGACGTCGCGCTCTGCCTGCGCTTCATCCTCAGGATTGGGAACGGCATTAGGATTTGGATTTGTCTTCGTTGTTTTAGTGGGCGAGGTTTGCCGCGTCGCCGGTGATGGAACGGAGGTCGTGGGCTGCACCTCTTTCCCGTTTTCGATGATAACGACCTTCACCGGGTGCTCAGCATTCGTATTACTCGCTGGAGCGGCAGTCGGCTCGGTCTCAACAGTTTGCTGAGGGGTTTCGGCGGATGGTGCGGTTGTGTTGTTGCTGCGCGTGAAAGTGTAGACGGCGGCGGCCACTGCAATTAGCACGACTGCGCTGGCCGCGATAGCGATGATGCGCTGACGGCGCGGCTGGCTCTTCAAGGTGGTGGGATGAGCCTGCGCGACCTTTGTCACCACAGATTCAGGATTGTCCGTCGAAGCGGACGCGCTCACAGCAGGCGTGGAATTGATATTGGTCGCAGCCGCAGCCGCAGGCTTGATAGCTTCGGTCTCATCAACAGCCTCGCCCGTTCTGGTCTGAGGCTGGCCTGCGAACATCAACTGCGTATCCTGCTCATAGACGTTGGTGGATGGGATGGGCAGAGCGTTTGTGTCACGGGCGAGGCTATGTCCCTGACGCGCTGCTTCGCGCATCGCTTCGCGCATCGCGGCGGCGGTCTGCGGGCGCTGCCCTGCGTTTTGCGCCATCGCTTTGGAGAGAACGTCGGCGACCGCCGCTGGCACCTGTGCGTGGACTTCGCTGGCTGGAAGCAAAGGGTCTGGCTGACCATTGAGCACGGCGGTGGCGCGCGTCAAGGCATCCGGGGGCGTCACGCCGGTTATCAGGTGATAGAGAGTCGCGGCCAGAGAGTAGAGATCTGAGCGCGGGTCTGTACCTGCGCCCTGAATTTGTTCGAGCGGAGCGTAGTTGCGCGAGTAGCCGAAGACGCTGCCCGTCGCCGTCACTTTCGTCTGCATCGTCGCAGACCCTTTTGCCAGTCCGAAATCCAGCAGGACGATTGCGTTGCGCGCCGTCAGTTTCAGGTTCTGCGGCTTGATGTCGCGATGGATGACGGACGGCTCCTGCGTGTGCAGGTAATCGAGCGCGTCGAGCAATTGATCCGCCCAGTTCAAGACTTCGGAGAGTGTGAACGCGCCGCCACGCTCCCTCAACTTCTCCGCCAGATCGTCGCCCGCGATGTACTCCATCACGAGAAACTGTCCCTCGTCTTCCACAAAGTGGTCTGAGACGCGCGGCAAGGCCGGATGGCGCAGGTGATTCAGGAGTCGCGCCTCGCGCTCGAAAGCCTTGCGTAAGCCCGCCTCAGTGAAGAACGTCTCTTTCAAAGCGACGGTGCTGCCGAAACGCTCATCGGTCGCAATGTAGACAGCCCCCATGCCGCCCTGCCCGATTTGATTGAGCACGAGGTAACGATTCTGCAAGAGCGTGTTGGGGGCAATCATCTGGAAATCTCCTTCGTTCCTGACGGGACTTTCAAGCTGCTGCCAAGTATATCTCTACGAGCCTCCGAGTCGCCAATGCAAAGAAGCGCCCCGCGAACGAGACGCTTCTCCCACAGCAAATGACAAGGCAATATTCTCAGTAGGCAGACGAGCCGACCATCGACAGGCCGTAAACGCCTGCGAGCGTGTTTAATTCGGCGCGGACGAGCGCCCATTGCCTTTCCGTCTCTCCGCCGAGCCGACGATTACGCACCGCGACATTGATGTTTGTGGCGATGTCCAGACAACGCCTGACCTCCGGTCTTGTCTCGACGTAATTCTCCTTGCGGTCAAATTCGCCGCGTAGCTCGTCAAGGGCTTTTTCCAGATCGCGCGCATGGTCGTTCAAGCGGTCTTCACGATTCGTTCCATCAAGACGGCTGCGGTCGAGCGACTTATCAAACAACTTGACGAACCTGTCGCTGCGCTCTTCGACGCGCTTGATGATGCTGTTGACTTCGCCTTTGGTGTATCCGCGCTGGCGTGGATAGCGGCGGCGCTGCGCCTCAGACGGCACTGACAAAATCAAAAGAGCGCAAACTGCCGCAAGACTGATAAAAAAACTCCGTGTGATGTGACCTTTCATCTTTTCTCTCCTTCAGGTGTTAGGGGCGGGCGCGCTTTTTCGAGGAGAGACAGCACGCCACACTGCCAGTCAAAACTTCAGAGCCTGACCTTATCAACGCTCTCAACTTCAGACGCAGCTTTAGATTCAAAAGTCTAAAAAAGTGATGAGTGATGAGTGCTGAGTGCTGAGTGGTGAGTGAAAAAAAATCGTAAAGAGACGAGATAGATGTTCTGTTTTTGCTCATTACTTGAGTTGAAGGACTCGCATCATGGCTTCGTGGACGAGGCCGTTGCTAGCGAGGATTGGCGGGGTGTAGATGTTGAAAGGCGAACCGTCGTAGTAAGAAATGCGACCACCCGCTTCTTCAACGAGGAGAACCCCGGCGGCAACGTCCCAGGGGCGCAAGCCTTCTTCCCAAAAACCATCGAAACGCCCGCAGGCAACATAAGCCAGATCAAGCGCCGCCGAGCCGTCACGGCGCACGGCCTGCCCGTGCATGATGAAATTATGGAAGTGGCGCGCGAAATCACTGCGCCCGCGCACGTCATAGGGAAAGCCCGTGCAGAGCAGCGCACGATTGAGATCATCCGTCTCAGAGACACGAATCCGACGCCCGTTCAAGGTCGCTCCCTCGCCGCGCTCGACCGCGAATGTCTCTCCGCGCATCGGGTCATGGATGACACCCATCTCAACGCGCCCGTTGCGTTCCAGCGCGATAGAGACGCAGAAACAAGGATAGCCGTGCGCGTAATTGGTCGTGCCGTCGAGCGGGTCTATAATCCACTTCCACTCTGCCTGCTGGACGACGGTCGCGCCCGCCGCATCCGTCTCTTCCGCGAGAATGGCGTGTCGCGGATAGTAAGACTGAACGCGCTCGACGATGAACTTCTCGGAAGCCAGATCAGCCTCCGTCACCAGATCAATATCACCCTTATTGGAAATCTGTAGGATGCGCCCGAAGCGTTCGGCCAGAATGCGCCCGGCATCATGCGCGGTTTGAATGGCGAAGTTAAGCATAATCAGTTTTCAGTTTTCGGTTTTCAGTTTTCAGAGATCAGCAATCTGCTTTTACTGAAAACTGAAAACCGAAAACTGTCTACTGCCTTTTCAGTATTGCGATCACTTCCGTTTGTATGGGCTGGCCGGTGACGATGGCGTCGCGGTCGGTGATGTGAACGTCTATTTCGGAGCGCACGCCGAACTTGCCTTCGAGATAGATTCCGGGTTCGATGGAGAAGGTGGTGCGCGGGATGATGCGGCGCGCGTCTCTCGTTTCGAGATTGTCTATGTTCGCGCCGTTGCCGTGAACCTCTTCGCCGATGGAATGTCCCGTGCGATGCAGAAACTGAGCGCCGTAGCCCGCACGCTGGATTACTCCGCGCGATACGTCGTCAACGTCCGCACCCTTGATTGGACGCCCCGCCCGCATGCTCTCCTGAACAAACCGCACGGCGGAATCGCGCGCCTCACGCACGATGTTGAAGATGCGCGTATATTCTGCGGGCACACTTTCGCCGACGTAGCCGGTCCACGTTTGGTCCGTATAGACCGCGCCCGGCTTCTTTAATTTAGCCCAGACATCGAACAGCACGAAATCACCGCGCTTGATGGGGGCGTGACGGTCGCGCGTCGGCTCATAGTGCGGGTTGGCGGCGTTCGCGTTGACGGCGACGATGGGCGGCTCGTTGTCGCTCATCAAGCCTTCTTCTTCGTAGC
The DNA here is from genome assembly GCA_963811065.1 of uncultured Acidobacteriota bacterium. Classification (GTDB taxonomy): domain Bacteria; phylum Acidobacteriota; class Blastocatellia; order Pyrinomonadales; family Pyrinomonadaceae; genus QHXM01. The sequence continues at coordinate 376,475 of CAWEPR010000015.1, read as the reverse complement.
GACGCACCATGAATTGCTGGATATCGTATTCGGTCGTAGGAGTATTGGCGCGGATGCGGCGCGCAATCTCGTCGAAGGCTTGCAGGATGATGCGATGGATTTTGTCTGATGCCTCCTGGTGCATTTCAAGCTGGGCAGGTGTCCACGCAGCTTCAAATCGTTGCACGAGGTCGGCGCTCGGAACGGGCGTGATGCCGAAGGAGCGAAGCAACTCAATGGTCCCTGCGTCAACGCGCGACATATAGGGGATGTCGTTGTTGGGCGAATACTGCATGGCGATACGACCGGGCTTGCCGGGAATCTGTCGCCGCGCATAGACCCTTAAGTTTCCTCTTTGCGTGTGAACCAGATTGCCCCTGCCGCTTCCTGTCAGAGTGTCGCGTAAATACTGGTGAAGCTGTTGCCAGGGAAGATAGACGAGCTTTCTTCCGGGCAATTGGTCGAGTTTGCCGCGCTCAATCGAGTGAACGATTTTTGTCGGCTCGCCTGTGGCCGGGACGTAGTAGAACCAGCGGCGCGTCGTAATCCCTTGCACGTTGAGTTTGAGAATGCGATAGGCGAGCGGGTCTGAGCCGCGAAAATCGTAGAAGAGCCAGCCGTCGAATCCCGCTTCGCGCAACGCCGCCTGAATCGCTTTGACGCGCTCGGCAGATACATCTTGCGCGCGGACATTAAGCGGGAAAGCGAAGAATAGAACTGCGAGCGCCAGTGTGGTTTTAATTAAGAATCTTCTCACGGCTTGATGTCCCTCTTGTTGAAAGGCTCAAAAAGTAGAGCGGCCTGTTTTGGGTGAATGCGACCGCCTGTTTTGACGGCGTCGTCATCTTTTGCGCCGCGATTTTCAAAACTTCGCGCACCTGAGCGTCCCAGTATTCCCAATTGTGCTTGCCGGGAAGTTGACGGAATTCGTGCGGGATTTTCCGTTCCAGCAAAATTGTCGCCAGCTCGCGGTTTGTCGCCAGCAGCCCATCCTCCGTTCCGCAGTCCAGATAAAGAAAGGGCAACGCTGCGATGCGCTCACCGGGAAGAAGGCGCACGAGTTTGTGCAGGTCATTGTTTGCGCGCGTCTGGCTACCGGGTGCGCCATAGGTTTGCATGATCGAGGCGCGCAGATATTCCCATGCAAAGCGCGGGTCGCCATCGCTGCGGGCGGCAGCATCAAACGCGCCGCTCAACGAGGCCGCAAAGATAAACCTGTCAGGATACTTGACGCCAAACTTCAAAGCCCCGTAGCCGCCCATCGAGAGTCCGGCAATGGCGCGCCCTTCACGCTGCTTGCTTGCGCGATAGCGGTTCTCAACATCGGGAATCAACTCTTGCAGGATGTATGTTTCGTATTTGTCGGCTGGAACGGTCGCGCTATCCGTGTACCAGCCATCGTTGCCTTCGGGTGTGACGATAATCATCTGGTACTCGGCGGCGTAGTCCGCGAGCTTCGTCTTCGAGAGCCAGTTGGAATAGTGACCAGACAAGCCGTGCAGCAGATAGAGCACAGGATAGAGCTGGGTTCGATATTGGGGCGACTCATAGCGGGACGGCAGCACGACGCTGTAAGGAAGCGTCTTCCCCACCAGGTTACTTTTGAATTGGACTGTCTCGACGCGGGCGACTGAAGCCACCTGTCCGCATGCGATGAACGAGAAGAGGAGAATCAGCAGTAACGCTCGCGCACTTCGTTTCATTTGTTTATCAACCCGTCTTCTTTCGCCGGGTTCAGCATTGGCACGTTGATGCCTTTCTCGCGCGCCGTCTCTGCCGCCTCTTCATAGCCGGCGTCAACGTGACGGGCAACTCCGAGGCCGGGGTCATTGGTTAAAACGCGATTGAGACGCCGTGAGCCTTCGTCTGTTCCATCGGCAACGGAGACCTGGCCTGCATGCAAGCTGTAGCCGATGCCGACTCCTCCGCCATGATGAAAGGAGACCCAGCTTGCGCCGCTCGCCGTGTTCAAAAGCGCGTTCAGGATAGGCCAGTCGGCGATAGCGTCAGAGCCATCTTTCATTCCTTCCGTCTCGCGGTAGGGAGAGGCGACTGACCCTGTATCCAGATGGTCGCGCCCGATGGCGATGGGAGCTTTTAAGTCGCCGCGTTTGACGAGGTCGTTAATCGCTTCGCCCATCAGGGCACGCTCGCCGTAGCCGAGCCAGCAGATGCGCGCGGGCAATCCCTGAAACTGCACGCGCTCGCGCGCCAGAGTTAACCAGCGATTCAGTGTCTTATCTTCGGGAAAAAGTTCGAGCGCGAGATCGTCCGTCTTGCGTATATCTTCGGCGTCGCCCGAAAGCGCGACCCAGCGAAACGGCCCTTTGCCTTCGCAGAACAGCGGGCGGATGTATTCGGGAACGAAGCCGGGAATCTCAAAGGCGTCAGCGCATCCGGCATCGAGAGCCTGCTTGCGTATGTTGTTGCCGTAATCAAAGGCGATCGCGCCCGCTCGCTTGAGAGCAAGCATCGCTTCGACATGCCGCGCCATTGATTGCATCGAACGCTCAACGTAGCTGCGCGCATCCGTGCGGCGCAACTCTTCGGCTTCTTCCAGATTCAGGCCAGCCGGAACGTAGCCGTTGAGCGGGTCGTGCGCGCTTGTCTGGTCTGTAACGGCATCAATGGAGACGCCGCGCCTGACGAGTTCGGGCAGCACTTCGGCGCAGTTGCCGACCAATCCGACAGACAAAGCATTGCCCGCGAGGCGCGCGTCTTCGCAGAGCGCCAGCGCTTCGTCCAGATTATGCGCGATGCGATCACAGTAGCCGGTGTCAATGCGGCGAAGGATGCGAGCTTCGTCCACGTCTATGCCGAGAAAGACCGCGCCGTTTAAGGTGGCCGCGAGCGGCTGCGCGCCGCCCATCCCGCCCATCCCGCCGGAGACGAGGAACTTGCCTGTCAGGCTGCCGCCGAAGTGGCGCTCGGCCATCGCCGCAAACGTCTCGAACGTGCCCTGCACGATGCCCTGCGTGCCGATGTAAATCCAACTGCCCGCCGTCATCTGCCCGTACATCATCAAGCCCTTGCGCTCAAGCTCGTGGAAGTTTTCCCAGTTAGCCCATGCGCCGACGAGATTCGAGTTGGCGATGAGCACGCGCGGCGCATACTCGTGCGTGCGAAAGACGGCGACGGGTTTGCCTGACTGCACGAGCAGGGTTTCATCCATCTCAAGCGATTTCAACTCGCGCACAATCGCTTCAAACGAAGCCCAGTTGCGAGCAGCCTTGCCCGTCCCGCCGTAGACCACAAGGTCTTCCGGACGCTCCGCCACTTCCGGGTCGAGATTGTTCATCAGGCAGCGCAACGCCGCCTCCTGATGCCAGCCCTTGCAATTGAGTTTCGCGCCGCGCGGCGCACGTATCACTCTCGTCATGAGTTCATTCTGGAAGCCGGGGCGTTACTCAGCCGTTTCGACAAGGTGGATTAATACCAGATGGCCTTGAACCAGTGCGGTGCAACACCATGTTTTCTCAAGACCATCAATTGCTATGGGGACTTCATCGTGCAATTCCTGAATGAGTCTTTCTTTTGACTTATCGCCCATGCCCTGAATCGCCGCGTGGTCTAGCTTCTTCGTCCACACTTTTGTTGCCTTTGATGGTGAAGAAGCACGTATCTGAGAAAGATATGTGCCGCCTCTGTAATCGAGGAAAAAAGTGTAGAGCGGCATTTGGTAGCTCCTAATGGATAGCTCAACGTTTCAGCTTGCGCTTGGCACTACTTGTTTCACTATTCGTCAGAGCTTCCCCATAGACGGCTCAGAAAGCCACCACTCTCGCGTTTCGACAGTTGCTCCAATTCTCCGGCGTCGAGCCATGCACCGCCGCAGGTGTTACAGACATCGATCTCCACTTTTTCAACGATGACAGCTTCAAGCGTGCCCTCGCACTTGGGACAGCGAAGCGCGGCGGCTGCCTTGGCCTTCTCCTGCTCTTCGGCGCTCATCTTGGCGCGTAGCTTTTCAATCGCTTCTCGCTCTTTGCGCCGGAAATATTCATCTTCCAGCGCCTTCCCACGTTCATCCATCGCGTTTGACATAATTAACCTTTCCTCGCGGTCTGATTGATGAGCCACGCCACCCGGGGCGCTTTCGATAAACGCTCCATGCAGGCGCGGCCAGGTTTTCTGAATCTGTAATTAAATAGCAGGAAATGACCTGCGGGGCAAATGGGCTGTGATGGACTGAAAAGGGGCGGTGTCAGACGGGAAAGCCGCCCCTCTTCTAAATGAACCTAAATGGCCTCGCACAATTTCCGCACAATGGAAAATGAGCAGGCTTGAAAACAAGAGCATGTGCGTGAAGTTTTAAAGAAGCCTTTAGCAACCTTTCAGCGCAAATCATAATCAGAAACAGTTAACTTATTCCCCCTTATCGTCGGCCTAAGTCTCACTTAGTGCTAACTATCGCTCCAGGTCTCAGCTTAGAAGCCATGCCTCAGCAGTGGAGAAACCGACTCATTACTGAGGAGAAGTTTGTCCACAGACTGAACTGCCTCTCTATACTTAAAGCGTTGGGTGCATCACTTAACAGACTGAAACAGACTTAAACCGGAGACAACCCTTGATCTCTTATCGAAACGCTAAAACAAAACAACTGTTGTTCACTTACAATTTTAAAAAGTTTCTAAGTCTCGTCGCGCTGCTAGTCTTGCCAGGCGCGATTACTACGGCGCTGGGACAAAGCCCCGCAACCGGTCTCATTACCACCAATAACGCCGGTAATGGCAGTGCGAATAGCGGATCATTCTCAGCTAGTGTTAGTGCGGATGGGCGCTTCGTGGCCTTCGTGAGCGCGGCTACGAACCTGGTGCCGAATGATACTAACGGTCGTGACGATGTGTTTGTTCGCGATAGGCAAACAGGGCAGACTAAGATGGTCAGCATCAATTTCGCCGGCACCGGGGGTGGGGACCAACACTCAAGCACCCCAACCATCACCCCCGACGGGCGCTACGTTGTCTTTAGCACTTCTTCCAGCAATTTAGTGGCAGATGATCCCACGACCTTGTTATATGGGGCTATATTCGTGCGCGACCTCCAGCTAAACGTGACGAAACTCGTTACCCGAAATTTTACAGGCGATCGCCGCGCGAATGGCACTTCGGGTTGGAATGAGCCACTGGCGATTAGCGCGAATGGTCGCTTCATAGCTTTTAATAGTTCCTCGACTGATCTGGTAGCAAATGACACCAACAATCATCGAGACATATTCGTGCGGGACATGCAAACAAGTACGACTACGCTTGTCAGCACAGGTAGAGACGGCTCTGCCGACATTGATAACGACACCAACGGCCCGGTTATGACGCCGGACGGACGCTACATCGCCTTCAGAAGTTCTGTCACCATTTATGTCCGTGACTTGCAGGCAGGCACCACTGAAATGGTTAGCGTTAATCGATTCGGTACCGGTAATGGTAATCGGCCTTCGGATGACGGAGCAAGCACTAACTTGGCAATCAGTGCTGATGGTCGTTTCGTGGCTTTTGTCAGCAGCGCCACCGATCTGGTGGAAAACGATAACAATCCGGGCCCGGATGTTTTTGTCCGTGACACCCAGAGCAATACCACCTCCCTTGTCAGTGTAGATGTCACCGGTGTTTCGACAGGAAACGCGTTGTCAGGCGGCCTTGCGATGACACCTGACGGGCGCTTCGTCGCGTTTGTGAGTGGTGCCACCAACCTGGTATCGGCGAATGACACGAACGACAAGCAGGATGTCTTCTTGCGCGATTTGACGGCCCACACCACCACCCTCATCAGCATCAATCTTCAGGGGGCTGCCGGTGGAACCGGTGGTGTCGCCCTCAGCGGCTCTTTCGACCGTCCGGCAATTAGTGCCGACGGGCGCTACGTGAGCTTCACCAGCAACGCCAGCGATTTAACAGCGATCAGTGATACTAACCATACTAACGGTGGTTTGGGCAATGATGTTTTTGTCCGCGACACTCAGGCTGGAATGACTAAGCTGGTCAGCATTAATAATGCGGGTCTTGCCAGTGGCGACGGAACCTCGGGCAGTTCCATCATGACTCCCGATGGGCGTTACATAGTATACGCCAGTAGTTCCAGTGATTTAGTGGCTCATGATACTAACAACAATTTCGATCTTTTCACCTTTATCAATATTCCCCAACCCGGACAACTTCAATTTCTGACAGCCGTTACAAGGGCAAATGAAAATAGTGCAACGGCGACAATCACGGTCACCATTGTCAATGGAGCAACGGCCCCCGTCTCAGTCGATTACACCACACTTAACGGCACGGCCGCTGCTGGCTCCGATTATGTCGCTGCGACCGGTACTCTCAGCTTTATGCCGGGTGAGACATCGAAGACCTTCAGCATACAAATATTAGATGATTCGTCAGATGAGGATGATGAGAAAGTTATTATCAAGCTCTCGAATCCAACTATCAATGCCCAACTAGGAGAGCCAGGCGTTGCAGCGTTGAGCATCACGGATGATGACCCTCCGCCGACAGTCACTATCGATGATGTGAATGTGAGCGAAGGTGATGCCGGCACAAGTAATGCCAACTTCAGCGTTAGCTTATCGTCACCGAGCGGCAAGACAATAACGTTGAATTTTGCAACGGCGGACGGTTCAGCAAAAGCCGGGAGTGATTATGCTGGTGGCGCGGGCGTCATCACCTTTAGCCCAGGTGTCACGACCAGAAGCCTCCTGATACCGGTTATCGGTGAAGTGGTTCGGGAGTCTGATGAGACGTTCTCTGTCACCATCACTAATCCAATCAACGTCACTATCACAAAAGGACAGGGTATAGGCACGATAATTGACAATGATAGCTCTCAGGCTAATACGCTGCAATTCAATCGATCGACTGAGACAGTAGGAGAGTGGGGCGGCTACGTGTCCCTTCAGGTCGATCGCTTTGACTCTACGTCAGCCGCAACTGTTAACTATGCAACCTCCGATGCTTCAGGTCTGAACGCCTGTAGCAGCGTCACCGGTCTGGCCTCCTCACGCTGCGACTATGCCACCACCATTGGGACACTGCGCTTCGCCGTCGGAGAGTCATCAAAGACCATCTACATTCCCATCATTGATGACAATTTCACAGACGCTAATGAGACTTTCACTGTGACGTTGAGTAATCCTTCAGGAGCGAGTCTCGGCTCAATCTCATCAGCGACCATCACCATCATCGACAACCCCAACGGCCCAGTCAATCCCGTTGACCTGACCGCCTTTTTTGTCCGTCAACATTACATAGACTTCCTCGGTCGAGAGCCAGACCCTTCAGGCAATATCGGGTGGCAAAGCATCCTGAATACCTGTCCACCGTCAGGCAAAGATGCTAACGGCAACTACTGTGACCGCATCGAAGTCTCCTCAGCCTTCTTCCGCTCGGAGGAGTTTCAGAACAAAGCGTACTTCGTCTATCGCTTCTACTCGGCAGTGGGCAAGATTCCACTCTACGAAACCTTCATGCCTGACTTCGCTAGAGTCAGCGGATTTCTCTCAACAGAGGAGTTAGAAGCCAACAAAGTAGCCTTCATTAATGAATTCATGACGAGGCCGGATTACCAAACTTTGTATGGCTCGATTGCTGGCAATGATGCTTATGTGACGGCACTACTGAACACCTTAGGGCTGCCTGATCATCCTGGTAAGCAGGGCTGGATTAATGCCTTAAACAGCGGGACGACCAGAGCCGTGGTCTTGAGAGCGATGACGGAGAGCGGAGAGGTTTACCAGAAGTATTACACGGAAGCCTTTGTCATCATGCAATACTTCGGCTACTTGAGAAGAAGCGCTGACATTTCCTACCTCTCATGGATTCAGACGATGAACAGTAGTGGTGGAGATTACCGTCAGATGATTAACGGCTTCCTCAACTCGGCTGAATATCGAAGCAGATTTGGGAACTAAGGCAGTCAATTAAGACTAAAGGATTGCAGTAGCTTTGGTAATCCATAAAGAAGAGAAAGCGCGAGCGCCCTTCAAATCTCGAAATGCCCGCGCCGGATTAACTCGGCAATCTGTTGAATATCAGAAGAGAGCGCGCGGTCGCGCGTTAGACGTGGCACGCTTTCCCGCACAATCTCGTAGGCGCGGCGCACACCTCGTCCGGGTTTCAGAGGTTGACGGTATTCGAGACCTTCGGCAGCGCAGAGCAGTTCGATACTAATCGCGTACTCGGCATTCTCGACGATGGAGCGCAGCTTGGTCGCAGCCGTCATGCCCATCGAGACGTGATCCTCCTTGCCGCCGTCCGTCGGGACGTTATCAATACTTGCCGGATGAGCGAGCACTCTCGACTCGCACAGGAGCGCGGCGGCTGTGACCTGCGCCATCATAAAGCCGGAAGAGACGCCCGGTTGCTGTGTCAGAAACGGCGGCAAGCCCTCGTTCATCACAGGATTGACAAGATGATCAATCCGGCGCTCGGTGATACTCATCAAATCGGTCACAGCTATCGCCGCATAATCGAAGGCGAGCGCGAGCGGTGCGCCGTGAAAGTTGCCGCCTGATAAAAGCTCGTCCTCGTTTGCAAAGACGAGCGGGTTGTCTGTCGCGCTGCCCGTCTCCGTTTCAACAATCTCGCGCGCGTGTGCGAGTGCGCCGCGCACCGCGCCATGAACCTGCGGCATGCAGCGCAAAGAATAGGCGTCCTGCACGCGCGGGTCGTTCAAGACGTGTGATGCCCTGATCTCGCTCTCGCTAAGGAGTTCGCGCAGATGCCTTGCGACTTCAATCTGTCCGGGATGCGGGCGGGCGGCGTGTATCCGCTCGTCGAAGGCGACGGGCGTGCCGCGCAGGGCTTCTAAAGTCATCGCGCCCGCAACGTCTGCGGCGTGGCTGAGAGTTGCGGCGCGATGAAGAGCAAGACCTCCGACCGCGCCCATCGCCTGCGTGCCGTTGAGAAGCGCGAGACCTTCTTTGGCTTCCAATTCGATTGCTTCAAGACCGGCGCGCTTGAGAGCCTCAAGGCTTGCCATCCGCTCGCCTTTGTAAACGGCTTCGCCTTCGCCGATGACCGTCAGCGCCAGATGCGCCAGGGGTGCTAAATCGCCGCTCGCCCCGACAGAGCCTTTTTCGGGAATGACGGGATGAACACCGCGCTCAAGCAGATTGAGCAGCATCTCGATAATCAAAGGACGCGCGCCGCTATAGCCGAGTGCCAGCACATTCGCGCGCAGCAGCAGCATTGCGCGCGTTTCCATTTCGGAAAGCGCAGGGCCGACGCCGCACGCATGACTGCGAACCAGATTAAGCTGCAACTCGCGCAACTCTGACGGTGCAATGGTGATGTCCGCCAGTTTTCCGAAGCCCGTGTTAACGCCGTAGACCACGCGACCCGACTCCGTAATCTGCTCGACGACGCGCCGCGACTGGAGTACACGCTCACGCGCCAGGGGTGAGAGCGCAACGTGCTCCGCCCCACGCGCTACCCCGACAATCTGTTCGAGTGAAAGTTTCTGACCGGAAAGCTCAAGCATAAAAGTTTTCAGTTTTCAGTTTTCAGTTTTCAGTTAAAAGCAAAGCGCACCGGGTCTTAACTGAAAACTGAAAACTGAAAACTGATTACTACCTATTAATCGTTTCTTCCGTGACCGATTTTTTGTCCGGCGTTTCCGAAATATCTATGCGCTTGAATTCGCCGGAGAGCGTGCCGCTGCTGCTCGTGGCGCGCACGCGGTGACGCGCCTGTTTAGCGCGGCGGGTCGCGGCGCTGCGTGTACCCGATGTGACACGCGTCAAGCCGGGAATGCGCGTGAAACTGCGGAGCGAAAATTCGTGACGCGGCAGCACCTCGCCCGTCGCTTCGCGCAGGCGCACGGTGGCGATGGCGAAGATAAATGTTCCCAGATTAAAAATAACTCCGGCTAAAAAAATGGTTGAGCCGGGGATAACTCCGACAGCCGCGCGCTTAAGAAACTCGTCGAACGAAGAGGCAGGGTACGGATGGAGATAAACCTTCAGATTCCAACTCACCGCGAGCAGCATGAAAATCCATAGATAATTACGGCGCAAGCGGCGGCCCACAGCCTCCCATTCGCTGATTGTAAAATGCGGCGTAATCAAATCCGCCGCCAGATGCTCAGCCCAGTCTTTGTCAATCGCGCTCTGCGGAGCCAGCAGTTGCGCGAAATACCCTGTCTCAAGCACACGGACGCGACTCGACCAGATTTCATAATAGCGATATCGGCGCGCCTCCATGAAGAGGAAGAAGGCGACGAGCACGGAATTGATCGGGATGACAAAGTGCGGATTAAGGGTCGAACTGAAAGCGAAAGAGAGCGTCGCGCCCGCCGTGATGACTGCCCAGTTGGTCGTCGTGTCCAGCCGGTTGCGCCAGGTGTTTGAGCGCTGCACCTCGCCGCGATAGAAGTGAACCATCGCGGTATTGAATTCTGCCGGAGTAAGTTTGGGCAGGTGCGTCGGCTGCGCGGGCGCTGTCTTGGTCTCAGGCGGACGGCTTATCGGAGGAGATGTGGGGGGGCGTAAGCGGCCTGTGTTGCTGCTGGTGGTGCGCTCCGAGCCGGATAAAGAACCGGTAGTTCCTTTTGGCCGCAGGTCAGAACTCATCGCGTCGAATAATCATCTCCTCCGTTAGAGACTGAAAGAACGTTTGGCCGCTCTGCTGCTCACGCTCGTCGGCCTTCAGTTTGATAATAGCACGCTCTCAGGCCGAAGGTTGATAATCCTTGCGCGCATTCCTGCTAAAAAGTAGACGGCCGTATAGGAAGCCCACTTATTCCAGCGCGCCGTCGCCAGCGCGCGAATCTCACTCTCCGTCATCTGAGAGCCGTCGTTGTAATACTTCGAGACGAAGCCGCGCAAGGCCAAATCACCCGCCGGGAAAACGTCCGTGCGCCCGAAGTGAAGCATCAAAACCCACTCTGCCGTCCAGCGCCCAACGCCGCGCAACTGTGTGAGACGCGCAATCAGCGGTTCGTTCTCTTCACGTTGCAGTTCCTCTCTATTGAGTTCTCCTTCGCTCACGCGCCTTGCCAGTTCAATCATGCTGAGGGCTTTTGCGCCCGTGAGACCAATCGCGCGAAGGTCGTCTATCTTTGCCCGCGCCAGAGCTTCGGCGCGCGGGAAAGCGTAGAAGGTTTCGCCATTCGTCTTCAAAATCTCACCGAACTTTTCCACGAGGCGGCGTTTCATCGTCCATGCCCCGGCGGTCGAGATTTGCTGTAAGAGGATGGAGATAATCAGAGCTTCAAAGAGTTGAGGCCAGCGCGCGAGGCGCAGCCCGCGATGCGCTGCTTCGAGTTTACTCATCAGGGCATCGCCCACGACCTGCGCGCGAAACTTTTTGAGATCATGGTCAACGCTGAAAATTCGACTAACAAGCGTCTCCGCCATCTTCATCCCGGCAGCGCTTATTCGCCCCTTGCCGTTAAGCGTAGCGGCAAGCTGCGGGCGCGCGAGCGTGCCGCGCGATTCGACCTTCAGCAGATGCAACTGATTATCAAAGTGAATCGCGCGGCGATAAATCCCGTCTGTGAAAGTATCAACTGCCTCCGTCTCTGTGAAGCGGAGGAAGCGCGCGGTAGCAGCAAAATCAAACGGCGCGCGAGGTTTTATCAGGATTTCCATTGCGCGTTCGAGTGTCGCCGATTGATTGGTTTTGCGTCAAAGGCGGGAGCAGGTTGTACTGGCAGCGTAGCTGAAAGCTAAGGCCGCCGCGTGCGTGGGAGGCAACGCGGCGGCCTTTGTCGCACAGCCCGCGTCTTCCACGACCAGCAGGCGTGCGAGAAGGGAAGTGCGTCCACCCTTGCCGCACTCCCCGGTGAAGTTTTGTCTAGAGCTTTCGTGAGGTCATAAAGTTGATGTGAAGTGACACGCTCTTTGTTATGATGCGCGCGTTCCAGTCTTTGAAAACACAAGGCAACGGTTAATGCGTAGCTCAACCCTCAACCTCCAAACTGAGTGATGGGCATCGCCGTTGAGTATGAAAGGTTCACACTCACGGCGATTCTGTTGAGCAAGCACATTCTACTAGCAGTTGCTAGTAGAAGCAAGTTTTCTTTCACGCAGTTAGTTTCATCGGGAGGTCGCTCCTGATGGGCTACGTGCGTCCGAGGCCGGAACGGCTTGGCGAAAAGCTGCGGCAGATTCGTGATGCGCTCGGTCTTTCTCAAACTGAGATGCTCAGGCGTCTTGACGCTGAAGACCTAATCGCTTACAGCCAGATTTCACAATACGAAACAGGAAGACGCGAGCCGCCTCTCACGATTCTCCTGCAATACGCTCGCGCGGCAGGTGTGAGCATGGAAACACTTGCTGACGACGAACTGAACTTGCCCGACAGATTGCCGGGCAAGCCGAAACAGAGCCGCTAATTCTCAACACATTAAAACTACGCTACCCGGCGCGGCTGCGCCCGCGCCACACTTCGCTGACGACAACTTTTGCCGAATGACATAAACAAGAAAGGCGGCGGCTATGGCACGTGACGCAGCTTATCGAGAAGCGGAAAAGAAAATTGAAGAGGCGCGGCACTGGGGAGCGACAGAACTCGATCTCAGCAGCGAATATAGCGCAGGAGCACCGAAACTCACCGAGTTGCCGGAATCCTTGCGCCAACTTACGCAGTTGCGATCGCTGAACCTTGGTAATAACCAACTGATGGCGCTCCCGGACTGGTTAGGCCAACTCACACAGTTGCAGTCATTGCGCCTCAACAGCAATCAGTTGACTTCGCTGCCGGAGGGTCTGGGCCAACTCACGCAGTTGCAGACACTGAACCTCTATAGAAATCCGTTAGTGGTCTTACCGACTTGGCTCCATAAATTGGATCAGTTGAAAGTTCTACAACTGGGAGGGCTTGGCCTCATCAAGTTGCCCGAATCATTGCGCGGCTTAAAGAATCTGACGGGGATCCGTCTTCACAACAATGCGCTTTCAATGTTCCCGGAATGGCTGAGTGAATTAGAGGCGCTTGAGTCTCTAGACATCTCTGGGAATCAGTTTAGCAAGTTACCTGACTCGCTTGGAAACCTTAGGAACCTCACATCTCTAGATTTGGGCTCTTTGGATGGCAATCCTCTGCGAGAACTCCCGGTATGCATACGCAAACTTACGCAACTGAAATCTCTGAGTGCATGTTATTGCAAGTTGCAGTCACTACCTGAATGGATAGGTGAACTCAAGCATCTTCAACGGATCAGTCTGAGAAACAATTGGTTGACTGACTTGCCAGCATCGCTTGCTCTGTTTGAGCATTTGGGTGGCATCGACCTCCACGAAAACCCACTAAATCCCGAACTGGCTGCAGCCTACGGGGAGGGCATTGAGGCCCTCAATCGCTACTTACGCGCGAAGGCGGAATCGCAGGTGGTGTTGAACGAGGCCAAGCTTATCTTGGTCGGTGAGGGGGAGGTGGGAAAGAGCTGCCTGCTCGGCGCGTTGCGAGGAGACGCGTGGGAAGAGGGACGCCCGACCACGCACGGGATTGAGATTAAGCCGGTGAAGGTAAACGACCCCGACAGTGGCACGGAGATTACGCTGAATGGATGGGATTTCGGCGGGCAGCGTGTCTATCGTCCAACGCACCAGTTGTTCTTCAGCGCGCCTGCGGTTTATCTGGTGGTGTGGAAGCCGCGAGAAGGGCCGGAGCAGGGCTTCGTGAAGGACTGGATCAGGCTGGTGAAGCATCGTGAGCCGGACGCCAAAGTCCTCGTCGTCGCCACGCACGGCGGCCCCGGTCAACGCCAGCCGGACGTGAACCGGGAAGATTTCTGGGAACAGTTCGGACATGACACTCTGATCAACTTCTTCCATGTGGAGAGCAAGCCCGACGAAAAAGGTGAGCGACATGGCGTTGCCGAGTTGACAGATGCCATCGCGCGGGTAGCCGCGAGCCTTCCAGAGATGGGGCGCACAGTTCCGGCGCGCTGGCAGGAGGCGCGCGAGGCTTTGAAGCAGACCGGCGCGGCCTATTTGCCGTTGGAGCAACTGCTGGAAATCTGCCGCGAACACAAGATGGATGAGGAGGAAGCGCGGCTGTTCGTGAGTATATCTCACCGTCTGGGGCATCTCATTCATTACGCGCACGACCCGACTCTGCGTGACATCGTGGTTCTCAAGCCCGACTGGCTGGCGACGGCCATCAGCTTTGTGCTCGACGATAAACAGACCCGTGACGCGCACGGGTTGGTGAGCTTCGCACGGCTGAGCCAGTTGTGGAACGACCCCGCACGAGAAGAGGAATTCCGTTACGAACCCAAGCTGCATCCGGTCTTCCTGCGGTTGATGGAGCGGTTCGACCTTTCCTACAAAGTGGCGTTGCCATCCGATGAGGCTGACGAGATTGGCTTCTGGCAGCGAGCCAGAAGCGCTTTCGCTAGGGCCATTAAGCCTTCGGCGGCAGAGGTCGCCCAGCTTCGCTATACAAGCCTGATAGCGCAACTTGTCCCTGACGTTCGCCCGGAGCAAGACCTGAACCGCGTTTGGCCGCCCGACCCGGCAGGGGGCGATGAGCAGCAAGTGCAAATCTGTCGGATCGTGGATGCGAAGAGTGGACAGTCGGCGACGGCAGAGGGGTTGTTCTACCAGTTGATCGTGCGCCTGCATAAGTTCTCGCTGGGGCGCGTGGATTACAAGGAGAGCGTCCACTGGCAGCGCGGGCTGATGCTGGATTACGACTACAACGGGCGTGCGTTGCTGGAACATATTGGCAACGATGTCCGCATCACCGTGCGCGCCCCGTCTCCTGTGACGTTCCTGTCTATCCTGACGCACGAAGTGAAATGGTTGGTGGAGAATTTCTGGGAAGGGTTGCGGTGCGAGGTCGTCGTTCCGTGTGTCGAGCCGTGCGGAAAGGATGAGCCGGGGCGCGGAGTCTTCGAGGTGCAAAAGTTGATTGCCTTCAAGCGGCAGGGAATGACGGCGTTTCCCTGCATGGTGTCGGGTTGCAATCAGGCGCAGGACATAGTTTGTCTGCTGCAAAATGCTCCGGCAGCGCGGCGCACGTCTGTTGAGCAACTAATCGTTCAAGGATTTGACCAGATGCGGCTCAGGCTGGGCGGGGTTCGCGCGCAGTTGAATCAACAGGATCGGAACGCAGAGCAAAACTTTCGAGCGTTAGACCTGAACGACCGTCGCATCATGAGTCAGGTTGAAGATGCGTTCAGGGGCTTGATGCAGGCACTGACCGACGAGGCCAAAGAAGGCCCGCGGCTGTTCAGTTTTCAGCCGGTTGAGTCCGGCTTCTTTGAACGACCATGGACTAAGTGGATTAGTCAGAAGTTTCGCCTGACGCTCTGGTGTGAGCATTCTCGCCTGCCTCTGCCTGCACTGAACGGTGATAAAAACCGACAAGGCATTTATGAATTGACCTTGCCGCGCGAATGGTTCGTGAAAGCCGCGCCTTTCTTAAAGGTTCTCACGACTACGCTCAGTCTCGTGCTGCCGGTCGCGTCGTCTGCGACGAAGCTGCTGATGGACGAAGCTGCATATAAAAGAATCGAGAAAGAGTTGGACTTGGGGCAGAAGAGTATTGAGTCGGTGCTCAAGGGCGGGGAGAAGTTGGGAGGCTGGCTGGGTCGCAGCGACGCGCCTGACCTGGAACACGGCGAAGCAATCAGAGCGCAGGGTGCTATCTTGCGAGAGCTACACGCCTTCCTGAAAGAGCAGGACCCCAAATTCGGCGGTCTTGTCCGTGTGCAGAATAAGCGGCAGGAGTTCCTCTGGGTTCATCCGCAGTTCGAGAAGGAGTATTAACAAGAGCCATTCCTACGGTCAAAGGCTCGTAGCTTGACAGCCCTGAAAGCCGTCCATATATTTAAACTTTGCGCTAAGGGATGCGCACGACTTCTATATGCCGGACGCCGTAGAGCAAGACCTTGAAGCGCGCTGGATGCGCGAGGCTCTGGCGGCGGCGCGTGAGGCGGGTGAGCGCGGCGAAGTCCCTATCGGCGCTTGCGTCGTCGCGGAGGATGGCCGCATCCTGGCTACAGCGAGCAACCGGACGCGCACCGATTGCGACCCGACGGCACATGCTGAAATCATTGCGCTGCGCGAAGCCGCCCGCAACTTCGGTAACTATAGATTGACGGGAGTGGTGGTTTATTCGACCATCGAGCCGTGCGCGATGTGCGCGGGCGCGCTCGTTCAGGCCAGAGTCAGGCGGCTCGTCTACGGCGCGCGCGACGAACGCTTCGGCGCAGTGGAAACGCATTTTCGCATCTGCGACTCAAGCTCTTTGAATCATCGAATGGAAATTACGTCGGGCGTGCTCGAAGAAGAATGTCGAGCGATGATGCAGGAGTTTTTTCGAGCGCGAAGGACGACGAAAACAGTAAGTAGGTGATGGGTGATAAGAGAAAGTCTCTTAGGTATCATCCATCACTTATCACTTTCTTTGCGGAGAGGTCGCATAGTGGCTTAGTGCACCGGTCTCGAAAACCGGAGTGGGGGAAACTCCACCGTGGGTTCAAATCCCACCCTCTCCGCCAGACAATTTGAGGGATGAGGGATGAGGGATGAAGAAAAGCTTTTTGCTTTCATTCATCCCTCATCGCTGCCGCCCTCATCCCTTTTATGGAGAGGTGCAAGAGTGGTTGAATTGGCAGCACTGGAAATGCTGTGTACGGGGAACCGTACCGTGGGTTCGAATCCCACCCTCTCCGCCAGAAATCACGAAAAATATGGGTCAGACATCCAGAATGGAAAAGGCGGAAAGCTGCCGTTGTTTTATTCTGACTTCTGGCTCCTGAATTCTGTCTTCTGCTTTTGGAGTCGTCATTGATGAGAAAAAGATTTTTGATAGCTGCCTTGCTCGGCGCGGTCATGGTCTGCGCGTTGAGTTTTAGTATGAGCGGTCAGGCGCAGGCGAGACGCGGGCAGGTTTGCGGCGACCCGACGATGCAGTGTCCCGGCCAGGCGGATTTTCAACCCCACGATCTGCCGTTTCGTATTCCGAAGACCGCAGTCATCTGGGAGTCCGAACTGTTCTACGCGATTATTCTGCAAAGCCGGAACGCGAAGAATAATTGCGATGCTCATGTTTCGGAAGATGAGCGGCTGGAGGCGCAAACTCTCTTTCCGCACCACAAGGTCTTCGCCGACAGATGCGGTGAGCCGGGCAACCTGTATTACACCAGCACGAATTCGCATTACCGCTTTATGGCCGTCTATGCCGGACGAACGCGCGCCGAAGCCAATCAGATGCTCACCAGAGTCAAAGCCACCGGCAGATACCCGGGCGCGAATCTGCGACGAATGCGCGCGGGCTTCAACGGCACATAAACATCCTGTGCTAAGGCAGGCTGCAAGCGATCAGCGCTCATCTGATTCCGGCTTTCCAACCGCTCGTTGCGAAGATCGCATGAAAGCGGTAGAGTAAGACTTCGGACTCGGAGATTGTTGCTCGCAGGCGCTTTCAGCGCAGGAAGGCCGGGATGGAAGATAATAAACTGGCCGCTGATGAAGCCCGACGCGCCGTGCAGCACGAATCGGTTAAAGCGGAAATTGAATCGGACGTCAACGCCGAGATTGCCGCGCACGCTGCCGGGGGCGCAAGCGCTCAGGAAACTCAACGGGAAGCGCAAATCGCCGGTGAGTTTCGCTCCAAGGCGGTCAACGAAGTGGTCGAGACGGAGCGCGAGGTCGAACGCTCGCGCGGACTCGCCCGCATCTCCCAGGTCGTTGATTTCATCTTCTATGTGATCTACGCGCTGCTTGGGCTGCGGCTTCTGCTGGAACTCCTTGCGGCGCGCCGAAGCGCAGGATTTGTCCAGTTCATCGCGAGCGTGACAGACCCTTTTTACGCGCCGTTTAAGGGTATCGTCGCGAGTCCGACGGCTGAAGGCGGATACAGGCTAACAGTGCCGCTGATCATTGCGATTATTGTTTATCTGCTGCTTCATCTGGGAATTAAAGCGCTGCTGAGAATGATCGCGCACCGGCGAACGGAAATTTGAGTTTTTGACAATTTATCAGACTTCGGGCTCCGCACAACGCTTGCCTTGTGAACCCCGCCAGGCCGGGAACGGAGCAACGGTAGCAACGGCGGCGTGTGCTGCGGGTCAGTCCGGAGTCTGGCCACTCTCAAACAAAGTGATGAGTGATGAGTGATGAGTAATGAGTAAGAAGGTTTTAACTCATCACTCATCACTCATCACTCATCACTTTTTTTATGTCTTATCAAGTCATCGCGCGTAAATGGCGTCCGCAAACTTTCGAGGAAGTGACGGGGCAGGAACCCATCACGCGCACGCTCCGCAACGCCATCGAGCACGAGCGGCTGCATCACGCTTATCTCTTCTCTGGTGCGCGAGGCGTTGGTAAGACGACGACCGCGCGCCTCTTAGCCAAAGCTCTCAACTGTCACAAATCAAAGAATCCTACGCCGACGCCTTGCGCGATTGACGACCCCGAATCGTGCGCCTCGTGTCGAGAGATTGCGGAGGGGCGTTCGATTGACGTGCTGGAGATTGACGCGGCGTCGAATACGGGCGTTGACAACGTGCGTGATGCCATCATCGGCAACGTCGCCATCGCTCCGGCGCGCGACCGTTACAAAGTCTTCATCATAGACGAAGTCCACATGCTGTCGGGCGCGGCCTTCAACGCGCTCCTTAAGACACTGGAAGAGCCGCCTCCGCGCGTCGTCTTCGTCATGGCGACGACTGAGAAACATAAGCTTCCCGAAACGATTCTTTCGCGCGTCCAGCAGTTTGAGTTTCGCACCATCGCCACCGCCAAAATCGCGGAGCGTTTGCGCCACATCGCCGACGCCGAAGGTGTCAAAATCTCAGAAGCCGCCCTGCGCGAGATTGCGCGCGCGGGTGAAGGCTCAATGCGCGACGCGCAGAGCGCTTTCGATCAGGTCATCAGTTTTTCCGGGACGGAGATTAAGACAGAAGATGTCGAGACGGCGCTGGGGCTGGCCAGCACCGAGATGCTGGCGCGCGTGACCGGCGCGATTGCCGACGAGAAGCCTCAGGAGGCGCTCCTGGTCGTTGACGATCTGGTGATGCGCGGCCAGGATTTGCGTAACTTCTGCCGCGACCTGATGTCGCATGTGCGCGATCTTCTGGTCGCCAAGGTTTCCGGCGAGGCGGCGCTGCTCGATTCTGCCGCGACTGACCGCCGCGCACTCATGCAGCAGGCCGATAACTTTTCAGAATCCGACCTCGTGCGGTTTTTTCACTCCCTGACGGAGACGGAAAACAACCTTCGCGTCGCCGCGCACCCGCGCTATCAACTCGAAGTCGGCCTCGTGAAGTTGATTGAGATGCGGCGCGTCGTTCCCCTCAATAATCTCATCGAACGCCTCGCCGCTCTGGAAGAGTCTTTGCGAACGGGCGCTACACCGCCCATCGTGAGCAAAACACCACCGGCGGCTGCCAGCGGCGGCACACACGGAGACGGCGGAGGCGGCAAGCCGGGCACGATGCCGCCAGCTTCAACGCCGCGCGCCAGCGACCCCGTGAAAAGCGAGGGGTCGGATGTTGCCGCATACATGCAGGCGGGGACAATTGAGCCGCCGTTTGGCGGAGTCGGCGGCACGACGCAGACGACGCCGCAACAAACGACCTCGTCAGCGCCCGTGTTGACACTTGTGCCTCCGCCCGGCCCGCAACTCGCATCTCCTTCGGCGGCAACTGCCGCGCAGCCGGCTTTGCAGCCGGGGCAATCTGAGCGCACAGGCCAGAGCGTTTATACGAAGCCCCCGGCGCAAGGCTCAACTATCGAGAGCATCAAGGCCGAACTCGAAAAGCGTAGCCGCATGTTTCTCGTCATCGCCATCGAAGGCGCGCGGAAAGCCGTAATCGAAGGCGACGAGTTGTACCTTGAGTTCGCGCCTGAAGAGAAGCACCTGCGCGACAACCTGGCGAAGCCGGAGAGCGTCAAATTGTTGCGCGAGATAGCCCGCGAGGTGACGGGACGCGACATGGGCATGCGAATAGTTATCAAAGAGAAGGGCGAAAACGGTAGCAACGAGCCTTCCTCGAAACTGGAAGCGGACCGACTTGAGAAACAGCATCTCCGCGAGATCGCCGAACAAGACCCGCTCGTCCAGAAAGTCCTGCGCACCTTTCGCGGCGAGATCGTTGACGTGAGAAGAGTGGAAGATAGTGGTCAGTAGTCAGTGGTCAGTGGTCAGCAAAGACAGAAGACAAAAGGCAGTAAAGACATGAAGCGTCTCTACTGCCTTCTTGTTTTTAACTGACTACCGACCACTGACTACTGACTACTATCTTCCGCGAACTTTTCTTCCGCGTTCTCGTATAGTAGCTGACGGAGGTAAGATTAAAAATGCGTGATCCAAGTTTGGCGGGAATTCTCAGTTTACTTATTCCGGGCATCGGCCAGCTTTACAACGGCAGGATTCTGGCCGGACTTTTCTGGCTGATTATCACACCGGGTTTCTGGATCGGGACGGGCGGCACGCTCGGCTGGATTTGCCACCTTATCTCGGCTTACACGGCTTATAGCTATGCTAAGGAGCATCGCGTGCGCGTCTAAGGAAGCAGGGATGCTCCGGGAATCGCCTGCCTGAGTTTATCCGTCTCTTTGGCTTTTTCCCTACGCTCCCGGAGCTTCTCTTCCGCCGCCAGGTCGCGCACCTTCACGTAATTGATGTTTTGGGCCTGTCTGCCGCCAGCGAAGACGCTCACCTCAAACTCCTTACACTTGAGAATCTTTAATTGAGAGTCCATCCCCACCTGCGCTTCCCACGAGTCAGCCGCAGGCAGCTTAGTTGCGTCAGCGAATTTCGTCACAAACTCATCAACGTGTTTCCATTCCGGGCCGGTATATCCGATATTAAAAGTAGAGACGCGCCCGTCAAAGAGCGTGAACGAGACTTGGCTGACTCCGGCGAATCTCGCCTTTGATGCGTACCTCTCAGGTCTAATCATAAAAGTAGACACGCCAAACTTACTCGCAGGTCTGGCAAGGCTGCCGCTGACTTCCTTGTCTTCGCGGCTACCGGGAAATAACGCCAGCACTTGCTCCGGGGTCATACCCAGCTTGACGCCGCTAACGACGGGTGCTTGCGCTATCGTCAGTGTGCAGTTCGCCTGACCCGAAACTACGGATGCTCCAAGCATCAATAATGCGATTGCGAGAAAATGTTTCATTTACTTACTCCTAAGGACACATCTAGTAAATTATATTGTTGGGCAAGTCGAATGATTTTGTAGGTGGGGACTTTATGCAGCAACATCTATGTATGAGGAATAACTGCTCGGCTCCGGGATTTCGTAACCCTCTTCCCGCAATCCCTCTATATGGAATTCAAGTGCCTCTTGAATATTTCGCTCAACTTCTTCTTTGGTTTTTCCGGTTGAGCCACAGCCCGGCACATCTGGAGAATAAGCTGAATAGCCAGTTTCTGTTTTTTCGACGATGATAAGATATTTCTTCATGACTTTAGACCTGCCTGCTTGAGAATATTGTTCAGCGTACCCGAAGCAACATCATCGCCCGGATTACCCGGAACAGTGACTAAGCCGGACTTCGTTGGATGCTTATACTGATGATGGCTGCCTTTGGTTCTCACCCAGTACCATCCATCTTTTTCAATCAACCTGACGATGTCTCGTACTTTCACGGAGTAACAATAATTCTTCTGTCCAAACCGGTCAACGTCCGCCACGCCTGAATTAAGACACTGCCGAACCCTTTGCCGTCTGCGACTTTTAACGCGCTTCGGTTATAATCTTCCTTTCCGAGCCAAGCCGATTATTTGCGATAAATTTTAGAGGAGCAATTATGACTGCCGAGAAGATAACGAAGCGCCCCGACCGCATCCGATTCGACGGGCGCATCCTTTTCCTGACCGAAGATACGGGACTGATCCGCCGCCAGTTGGAAAATGGTGAGGATTTGCCATACGACGCCGAGCAGCCTTTGATGAACAACATCTCGACCGACGAGATTACGCCCGGCTGGGTCTGTTTCTATTACGACGAGACGCTCGGCCAGTATGTTTACGTCGGAATGCGCGAGCAGGCCGTGCAAAAGGATGAGGTCAAAGAGGGGAAGTTTAGCGTGGTCGTCTCCGGTCTTTCAAAGGGCTGCGGGTCGTCGCGCGAAACCGCCCCGTATGCGGAGAAGGCCGCCGGTCTCCAACTCGTCATCGCCAAAACCATAGAGAAGATTTACGGGCAGAACGCGCAGAACATTGGCTTGCTGACCTCGACGGACTTTGGCTTAATCGAGCGCATCCGCAATGGAGAAGAGATTCCGCTCGAAGAGTTCACACGCGGTCTGGACCCTATCTCAAAAGCTATAGTCGAGTACGGCGGTCTGTTCAACTACAACAAGGCGCGGCTCGCGGGCGAGACACAGCCTCCACAGCTTGAGACCGAGCCGCGCCCGATGAACATTGTGGAAAAGATAATTGCGCGCCACGCTTTCGTGCGTGCAGGCGAAATCGGGGTCGAGGCGGTCAAGCCGGGCGATGCGCTCTTTGCCGTCGCCGACGTGCGCTTCTCGCACGAGTACGTCACGCCGATGGCCGAATCGTTATTCAAACAGGCGCTCGGACGGGACGCGCGTGTCACAGCAGCCGAATCGGTTTACGCGTTTCGCGATCACCTGACATTTTTAGGGCGCGTGATGTCTGACGAGAAGCGCAAGATGGGACTCTTAGAGCGCGCCGATGGGTTGGCCGTCACGCAGGCGAACTTCACGGACGAGCAGGGAATCCGACTCTACGGCGAAAGCGCGGACGGCGGCTCGGAGGCGATCTGCCACAACGCTGTGGTCGAAGACATTGCGCTTCCCGGTCAACTCGTCATCGGCACGGACTCGCACACGTGCATGGCGGGCGTGCTTGGCTGCTTCGCTTTCGGCGTCGGCTCAACCGACATGGCGAACGCCTGGTATACCAAAGACATTCGCATCCGTGTTCCCGAAACCGTCCGCTTCGTTCTCAATGGGCGTAAGCGCGAGGACGTGACCGCGAAAGACGTGATGCTCTACATCCTGGCGACCGATTACATGAAGCAGGGCAAGGGCATCGGGCAGGTGCTTGAGTTCGCGGGCGAAGGTCTCAAAGATATGCCGATGGATGAGCGCGCGACTTTAACCAACATGGCGGTTGAAGCCGGAGGCACGACCGGCATCATCGAGCCGGATGAAGTGACGCTTCGTTACCTCGTCAGCACGCGCGGCCTCGATGCCGAAGAAGTTCGCAAGGGCTTCCTCAAAAGCGACCGCGAAGCTGAATACGCCGCTGTGTTCGAGATTGACCTCAGTGAGATTCGCCCGATGGTCGCAACTCCGGGCGACCCACGCAACGGCATCAATATCTCTGACCTGGGCGATGAAGTTAAAATTGATGCGGCTTACGGCGGCTCATGCACGGGCGGCAAGATGGCTGACATGGATATGTACGCGAGCGTTCTCAAGCAGGCGGTCGAGCAGGGACGGCGGGTCGCGCCGGGAGTGCATCTCTACCTGCAATTCGGCTCGCAGAAGATCAAGCAGTACGCACGCAGAATGGGCTACATAGAGATTTTTGAAAAGGCCGGGGCGGAGTTGATTGATCCGAGTTGCGGCGCGTGCATCAACGCGGGGCCGGGGGCGTCGAAGTCTGCTGAAACCGTGACCGTCAGCGCGCAGAACCGCAATTTCCCCGGTCGCAGCGGGCCGGGCAAGCTCTATCTGGCCTCGCCGTATGTGGTCGCGGCTTCGGCCATCGCCGGGCACATCGTTGAGCCTGAGCAGTTCCTGAAAGAGCCGGAAGCTGAGACTGTCATCGCTTAGATTCACAAACGAAGCCGAGAAGAAATAGACCGAGATTAATAGGATTAGCAAGATTAGGAAGACAAGACAGGTCAAGCATGTTGAATGCTTGTTCTTTCCATCCTGTTAATCCTGTCTATTTCTTCAGCAGCATATTCTTCAACTAAAATAAATGGGCGAAGCGATTCCTACCGCTGAAAATACTGTTACCGTCGAGAGCAAGTATGCGCGCACTGAACGAGAGCGTAAGTTTCTTCTGCGCGAGATGCCGGAGCCTCTGACGCGCGCGAGCGAGCACGTGCAAATCTGGGACAATTACCTGACGGGCACACGCCTGCGGCTGCGTAAGATTCGCACACCCCGGACGAAAAAGTGGACGATGAAGCTGACGCAGAAGTTCGCGCCCGCGTCACCCGATTTCTCGCGCACGACGATTACCAACACGTATCTGTCGGCTTACGAATACGAAGTCCTCTCCGTTTTTGAAGGCAACGAGATTCGCAAGAATCGCTATCCTTTCGAGTCCGAAGGTCGCAAGTATTCGATTGACGTTTTCCTCGGCGGGCTCTGGGGATTGATTCTCGCCGAGACGGATTTTGAGACGGATGAAGAGATGGCCCGGTTTACGTTGCCGCCTTTCGCCGCAGCGGACGTGACGAATGAAGAACTGTTCACGGGCGGCAAATTGGTTGAGTTGACGATTGACGAGTTGCGCCCGGAGCTGAACCGCCTGTTAGAGAAATCTTGAAATGCTCACCTCTGCTCCAACCATCTATAGCATCGGACATGGGCGACACCCGTTTGAATACTTCCTCTCGCTGCTCAGGCAGCACGAGATTGCGCTCTTGTGTGATGTCAGGAGCGTGGCGCGTTCGCGCTGGCCGCAGTACAACGGGCGCGTGCTGGAAGAGTTGCTCAGCGAGCAGGGAATCGGCTACGAGCATTTGCCCGAATGCGGCGGCAAGGTGGTTGTGGCGACGGAAGAACTGGCGCGTGGGCTTGAGCGCATCATGGAACTCGCGGCGGAGATGCGTGTAGCCATCATGTGCTCGGAATCGCAGCCGCTGACCAATCACGTCCAGCCGCGTGCCCATTGCCACCGCGTCGGTCTGCTCTCCGTGCCTTTGAAAGAGCGCGGCGCGTACATCAAGCACATCCTACCCAACGGCGACATCCTTGAGATAGACGAGGCTGCGCTGCCATCCATCTGGTAAGAAA
Organism: uncultured Acidobacteriota bacterium; assembly: GCA_963811065.1. GTDB lineage: Bacteria > Acidobacteriota > Blastocatellia > Pyrinomonadales > Pyrinomonadaceae > QHXM01. The sequence continues at coordinate 351,583 of CAWEPR010000015.1, read as the reverse complement.
CTAAGGTTTCTCGTATCCCATCACACGCGCTTTAATCCGCTCGACGGAGCGCGGGTCTGTTTGAAATGCCACCCAGCCTTCGCGCGTGGAGCGGCGCGGCAAGAAGGCGACCGCGAACTCGCCGCGCTCTTTCTCTTCGCCATTGCTTTCAAGCACGACTTCAATTTGCACGCCTTCCGCCGTCTGGTCTCCGTGATTGATGAGCGTGACAGGGACGATGAAATTATGCGGGCGTTGCTCAGGTTCGCCCACGCGAACCTCTATGCTGGGCGGCGCATCGCTAATCGTCGCGGCATCGTAAGCCAGATACGAGAGCGTCGAAACGACGAGCGCGAGGCCGACGCCGAAAACGATCCATTCAACCCAGTTCTTTTCCAGCTTCTTTTTCTTCATTTTGCTTGGAGGAGGAGTCTTCCGGCTGATGCGCCGAGCGTGGCCGCCAGTCCCAGCACGATGGTCTGCGCGATGCAAATGACGAGCGCCTGCCCATCAAAGCGTCCGAAGAACCAGAGAATCATCGCGCTTGAGAGGAGCGCGATGGCGTAAGTGATGACCGAGCCGATGAGCACGGCCATCGCTCCCTTAGCCGGGGCGAAACTCTGCGCGCCTTTGAAGTCAATGTGAAAGAGGATAATCCAACCCAGGATAATCGAGATGAGCGCGATGGCGAGCAGGTTCAAAGAAGAGATTTCAGAGGCGATCACGATGATCTCTTCGGTCGGCGCGACGTTGGCGGCGAACAGCACCGCGCCGCACAGCGCCAGCACCAACTGCCCGCCAAAGTGAACGCCTTCTTGAGAGCCGCCGCCTGCGCGTGTCCGTGCGCTTTGACTGTCTCCCTCGCCCGTATCGCCGCCGCTTCCCGCGCCGCCTAGTTGAGCCGTACCGACAGAGACGCCGATGGCGACCGTCATCGCTTCGACCGTAATCTTGCCGATAATCTCACCCATCGTCATGTCAAACCTGATGCGCCCCAAAAGTAGCAGCGCGATTGCCGAAATCAACAATCCCAGGCCCATCTCTTCGATTGAATCTATCATCACCTCCGCCCAGTTCGCGTCGTGCCTGAGTCCGGCGAAATAGTTGTAGCCGAGCAGCAGGATGAAAGTCGCCACGACGTAAAGAATCAGGTGAAGCGGGTGCGCGCCGAATCCTGCCCACCAGACTTCCATCGTGTAGAGCAGTGGCAAACTGAACAGCAGCCCGCCGATGATGCCGCGTCCATACTCCTGTAATGATTTATCAACCGGGCGCATAAAAAACAGATGTCAGATGTCAGATGTCGGAGGTTAGAGATTAGTTTCAGCCTTTGATTGGTTCTGAAACGGGGCTGCTGATTTCATGTTTCGCTGCAAAGCGGCGCACGAAGTAGATGGCGACCAGAAAGGCAACGAACATGATGGCGGCGGCAGCCCAGAACGTGACGCGCAACGTGTGATCGCTCATCTCATGCAGCTTTTGATCGTGGCCAAGCGTCGGGATGGCGCTATAGATTAAATACGAGGCGATGAGCGGGCCAATGGTGCGCGACAGACTTGCGACCGATTGCGTGACGCCGAGCACGCCCCCTTGTTCGCCCCGCCCGACGCTCTTTGAGGCGAGACTTGTCAGAGCCGGAGTCGAAAGCGAGTTGCCGATGGAGAAGGTCGCGCCGACCGCGAGCAGCGTCAAAAGACCCGTCTGCGGCCCCGTAAATGGAATGGCAAAGAGACTCCCGGCAAAGAGGAGCGCGCCCACGACCACGAGAGGCAACTCGCCAAAAGTTTTCACCAGTTTGCCTATCAGGCCGCCCTGTATAACCGCCCCGATGACGCCGACGAAAACGAAGAGCCAGCCCGTGTCATGCGCGTCATAACCGAAGCGGAACATCGTGAAGAGCCCGAACGTGGTCGTCATAATGGAAAAGGCCGTGACGAACAGGAAATAGATGAGCAGGATAAAGGCCAGCTTTGATTGGTTGAGCGCCTGCGCGAGTTGCGTCCAGCGCCCCCGTGTGGCCGAGGCGCGCGCCGGATGATCCGGCGTGACGGTTTCGGGCAAAGTGAAGTAGAGCAGGAGAGCGTTAGCGAAAGCTAGTCCGGCGGCAAACAGAAACGGCACGTGCATTCCCCAGCGGCTAAGAACGCCGCCGATGGCCGGGCCGAAAATAAAGCCCATCCCGAAAGCCGCGCCAATCAAGCCCATCCCCTTCGCGCGATTCTCCGGCGTCGTGATGTCCGCAATGTAAGCCTGCGCCGTCGAGATGTTCCCGCCCGAGATGCCATCAATGATGCGCCCGGCGAAGAGCATCCACAGGGTCGTGGCGAAACCGAGAATGAGAAAGCCGACGCCCGTCCCGATTAGACTGATGAACAGAATGGGTCGCCTGCCGTACTTGTCAGAGAGCCTCCCCAAAATCGGCGTGAAGATGAGTTGCATGATCGAATAGGATGCAAACAGAAGTCCGACCGTGCTTGGGCTGGCATTAAACTTCGTCCCCTCGACGTAGAACGGCAGCACCGGAATGACGATGCCGAATCCGATGAGGTCAATGAAGACCGTGATGAAGATGACGAGAAGCGGAGAACGTTTCATAAGAACAGGGATGAGGGATGATGGATGAGTGATGAGTAATGAGTGAGCTGCCTTTAACACATCACTCATTACTCATCACTCATCACTGCTTTATCTCCAGCGGCGCGACCTCGCCATAGATTCATCTACGGAGGCGCGCCCGCCGCCTGCGATAAAGAGGGCTAGACATGCGCCGAGCATGACCAGCGGGTAGCCGATTCTGACGAGCGAAACGGGGCCGGGGTCGCCGCTGGCCAAGTTGCCGTAAAGGGCGACGAGCATGATTGGGATGATGAGCAGCGCACCGAGTCTGGTCAGGAATCCGGTCAGGATGAGGATGCCGCCAATGAGTTCAAACAGGGCGGCTGCGCCGAGCCAGAGCCATGCCGGGCGCAAGCCCGTTGCCGCTCTTTCGTTCGCCATCCATGCTGAAAATCCCGGCCCTCCCCGTATCCCAAACACCTTCTCTGCACCGTGCAGAGCAAACAGCAGCCCAACCGTCAGGCGCAACGGCAAAGTAAACCACGTCGGCGTGGTCGCAACAAGTTTTCTAAACATACCCAGACCCTTTCTGATCTCTGCTTAAGCTTTCGGGAATAATGTCATATTAAGAGTCGCTAACAAAGCCGGGAAGAAATTAGACCGAGGTTAACAAGATAGACAGGATAAGAAGAAGAAGCCTCAAGCTGTCTTGTCTTCTTGATCTTGGTAATCCTGTTAATCGCGGTCTATTTCTTACTTGAGCCTTGCGGCGATGGCTTGTTTTGGTTGCGCGCCGATGATGCGGTCAACCAGTGCGCCGTCTTTGAAGATGAGCATGGTCGGGATGCTGCGGATATCGAATTGCGCCGACGTGCGCGGGTTTTCGTCAACATTGAGCTTGGTTATCAGATAGCGCCCGTTTGATTCTGCCGCCAGTTCATCCAGCACCGGAGCGATCATCCGGCACGGCCCGCACCATTCGGCCCAGCAATCGAGCAGGACGGGGACGCCGCGCACCTCCAGCACCTCCTGCTTAAACGTCGCATCCGTCACCGTGCGCGGCTTATCCGTGCCTGCCGCACCAGCAGTCACGCTGAGCATTGCTCCGCATTTCCCGCAGACAGGTTGAAGGCGCTCAGCCGCGCCTTCGTCAACACGATTCTTCGCTCCACAATTCGTACAGGCGACAACTGCCATTGTCTTTACCTCCTTTTGCAGAATACAGAATACAGGAGTCAGAAGTCAGAATGAAAACAACAGCCACTCTCCGCCTTATTATTCCGACTCCTGACTCCTGTATTCTGACTCCTGCTTTTAGTACTATTCTCATCAGAAACATTCATGCAAATTAAGGGGTAAGAATTCTTCATGGTACGTCCCGTTAGCTCTCGCGCTATTGGTCTGGCGCTTGCTCTCCTGCTTCTCGCTGCTTCTGCAATTTCTGCTCAGGACAACCGTGCGGGCGCGCCGCCCGAAATCAGTTTCACGGTTTCGATGCAGAAGCCACACACGCACCTTTTGGAAGTCGAAATGCGTCTCAGTGCGTCAAGGCTTCCGGCGCAGATGGATCTCATCATGCCTGTGTGGGCGCCCGGCTCTTACCTCATTCGTGAGTTTGAGCGACACGTGCAGGACTTTGCCGCAATGGATGCCGGGGGGCGCTCCCTTCGCTGGCAGAAAACAAATAAGAACACCTGGCGCATCGAAACAAACGGCGTGAAGGAACTTCGTGTCAACTATCGAGTCTATGCCAACGAGCTATCGGTTCGCACCAGCGATTTGAACGACCGTCATGCTCACTGGAACAATGTCGCCTTGCTGATGCATCCGGAGGGGCAGCTAAAGGCGCCTTCCACTTTGCGCGTCGTTCCCTTCGGTGACTGGCAGGTGGCGACGGGGCTGCCCGCCGTGCCCGGACAATTAAACACCTTCCGCGCGGAGAATTTCGACGTGCTCTACGATTCGCCCGTCGAGGTCGGCAAGTTTAAGACTATCGCTTTTGAAGTACGCAATGTTCCGCATCGCATAGTGATTGACGGCGAGGGCAACTACGACACGGAGCGCATCCGCCGCGACGTGCAGAAAATCGCCGAGACGCAAGTGGCGATGATGGGAGACATCCCGTATCGCGATTACACCTTCATTGTTCACGCGCACACCAGGACCGATGGCGGGTTGGAGCATTTGAACTCGACTTCCATCATCGTTGAGCGCAACAGCTTTCGTGCCCCCGCCTCATACCACACTTTTCTCTCGATCATGTCTCACGAGTTATTTCACGTTTGGAACGTCAAGCGAATTCGCCCGGACGCGCTCGGCCCCTTCGACTATACGAAGGAGAATTACACGAAGCTTTTGTGGGTCGCCGAAGGCATCACAGACTACTACGGCATCCTCCTGCTCCGTCGCGCCGGTTTAGTCTCGGCGGAGGAATACCTGGGCACTGTTTCTGGCATGATTGCTGATGTGCAGAGCAAGCCGGGGCGGTTCGAGATGAGCGTGGAGGAAGCGAGCTTCGATGCCTGGATCAAGCAGTACAGGCCAGACGAAAACTCCGTCAACTCGCAAATCTCTTATTACGATAAAGGGCATCTCATCGGCCTGCTGCTCGATCTGGAGATACGCAAATTGTCAGGTGGCACGAAATCTCTGGACAACGTGATGCTCTATCTCTATGCGGAGTTTTACAGGAAGAATCGCAACTACACGCCGGAAGATTTCCAGCGCGCGGCAGAATTGATGGCCGGAGCGAGTCTGGAAAACTTCTTCACGCGCTACGTGCGCGGGCGCGAGGAACTCGATTACAACGCTAGCCTGAAGGTGGCCGGCCTCCAACTCGGCGCGGCTAATCAGACCATTGTGGCGCCGGTCGAAAGACCCTATTTCGGAGCAGACCTTGGTCAGGAAGGCGACCGCTTAATGGTCAGACGTGTGTATAGCGATTCGGCTGCCTACGAGCAGGGCTTGAATACGGGCGATCAAATCGTGGCGCTCGATGGTATGCGCGTCAATCAAATACTGTTTCAGGCAAAGCTCGGTGAAAAACGCGTGGGCGACACGCTCAACCTGACACTGTTCCGCGACGATGATTTACGCACCCTGCCAATCAAACTCGGCAAGCGCGCCGCCATTGACTATCGCATCCTGCCCGTCAAACAGCCGACGCCTGAGCAGATGCGACAGTACGGTGCTTGGCTGGGTGCGCCTTAATCACACGTTGGATTGCTATATGGTTATGAGCACCACAAAATTCACTGCCTACGCCATCCTCGCTTTAGCTCTGTTCTGCATCTCTGGCTGTGACATAACCGGCGAATGGGATTACAAGGAAATTGAGCGCGTCAAGTCTCCCGATGGCGTCGTTGATGCCATCCTCGTCGAAGGCAATGGAGGCGCGACGACCTCCCTCACCTTCCTGGCGCTTATTGTTCCGAGCGGAATGAAGTTTGACCAGGATAACGCGCTGTCCAATCCCCGGCAGGCGTTGTTTTACACATATACTCTGAAAGACTTTAAGCTGGTGTGGATAAAACCCAAGCTGCTTGAAATCAGGCATCGGAAAGACGCGACCTCTAACTCAAGCCAGTTATGGCACTCGCCAAAAATCCAGAACGACGGATATGTCGTAGAGGTGCAGCTAGTGCCGCTAGGTGAAGAATTGCTTGAAAGCGGCCATTAATTTGTAGAGTTGCGTAGCGCTGAATAGTATGAATTTAGAAAATTCCTATGAGCGATAAATACCAGAGCATCAAATTCGGCATCGAAGATCGTGTGGGGCGGATTACGTTCGCGCGCCCGCCGCTCAATGTGTTCAATATTGCGATGATGCGCGAGATGGGTGATGCCATCAACGAGTGCGCCGGCCAGCGCGACATGGTGGCCATTGTGTTTGAGGCCGGGAAGGATTCGCGAGCGTTTAGCGCGGGCGTGGCGGTCGAAGAACACGTCGAAGAGACCATCTACCGGATGCTCGATTCGTTTCACGCAATCTTTCGCCAGCTTGAGCAGGCGGGTAAGCCGACCATCGCGCTTGTGGACGGCGCGGCGCTTGGCGGCGGGTGCGAGTTGGTGGCGGGCTGCGACATCGTGATCGCAACGGAGCGCGCACGCTTCGGGCAACCGGAGATTAAGCTCGGGGTCTTTCCGCCAATCGCCGCGGTGCTTCTGCCGCGCATCATCGGCGACAAGCGGGCGCGCGAGTTGATCCTGACGGGCGAATTGATTGACGCGCCTGAAGCCTTGCGACTCGGCCTCGTCAACGCCGTCGTCCCCGTCGTCCAACTTGAGCAAAAGACGCAGGAGGTGCTCGTCAAACTGCGCGAACTCTCAGCGCCCGCGCTCGAAATGACAAGGCGAGCTATTGATCTGGCTCGCGGCGCTTCTTTCGAGAACGCTCTGAAAAGAGTCGAAGATTTATATCTCAACGAATTGATGAAGACCGAAGACGCGCGCGAAGGCGTTCTGGCCTTCATGCAAAAGCGCAAGCCAGCTTGGAAAAACAAGTAGGAACTTGCGGGGGTTGAGCGCGTAAGTAAATGCAAGAGCTTTTCAATTCATCGTTCATCGTTTAGCGTTCATCGTTTATAATGTGTTTCCGATGAAGTTACGGCACGAAAATCTCCGGCAGTGGTTAAAGAGTGTGCGGCTGGTCGCTCTCGCCGCGCTCCTTTTCGCGCTCGTTCTCGTCACCTCATCAATTGCGTTCGCGCAGGACGAAAGTCCCTGGAAGGGTGGCAACCCGCCGCCGAGCCAGCCGCGCGAGAGTGCGCCGCTTGAGGAGGGAGATATTGTCGAGCGGGCGATGGGCGCTGTTTGTCTGGAGCGCGCGCGCGACCCGCTGGGGAGCGTGCCGATTGATGTGATGCAGGCACGGCCTTCGCTACCTCTCGCTCATCCTGACGCGGTCGCCGGACTCAAGCGCGCTGAGCGTCTTCTACCGCAGGCGCGTGACCTGGTCGTCGCTTCTTTGCGCGATCTCTCCAGCGAATACCATATCGAAGAATTTAGAATCCGCGCCGCGACCCAGCGCGTTCAGGCAGTCAACAAAATCGAGCCGGATGTTGAACTGCGCGACAACGCTTCGGTCATTCTCAGCACTCCGCGCACCATCTACTTCGGCACGATTTTTCTGGCGGGCTTGCAATCGGACGAGGGCATGGTGAGTGTCCTGGCGCACGAGTTGACGCACATCGCAGATGGCCGTGAAGATTCTCTTCAACCACTGTTTCGTCTGGTCGGCAGGCGAGCTTCGACGCTGATGGGGATGCGGATTGCGGGCCGTCGCCCGGAAGAGTTGACCTGCGATTTGATAGGGGCAATGGCCGCGCGCGCCTTTATCGAACGCACGCCGGGCAAAGAGTTGCTCGCGCGCCGTCTGGCGCGAGCCATCGAGCACAACTGCGTGGAGGAAGATGGAACTGACGAAGCGCATCTCAGCCCGCGCAACACCATGCGCGCCCTGCTCGTGCTGGACCCCACGCTCAGCAGCGACATCATGGGCGATCCTCTCATCACCTTCAAACTCGTCGAACCGCCCAGTATGCCGCGCAAAACGACGCCTAAAGTAACACCAGGCCGTAGGAGTACAGCGCCGCGCAAAAAACCTGCGACACCGCGACGCCGTCGCGTCCGTCGTGGCTGAACAGAGCCAGCCGGGAACTCAGGCCCGACCGCATGGAGCAGATACGGCGCGGGCAGGTTGAGTTCAATCCCTCCGGCCAGCCATCCCCCACAACGAACCCGCGATGACAAAGCAGGCTATCCCTGCGAAGAGAGCGTATTTTCTGGGCATCATGTCGAAAGCCATTGCCAGTATAAAAAGTACGCCGATGAGTCCTAAGACCCTGGCTGCGATGTGAGCCTTCTGCTTGTCCACGTTTCGTTATCCTCCAGCAAGGTTTGACGGTAAAAGTCTACGAGGATGATTCCCCGAGCGTTGCCGCCGCTTTATATCACACTCAGCCGAGGCTGCGCTCGCGCTTCACTTCGCTTATTATAACTTCTACCGGACACATAAAAGCATCCGTTGTACTCCTGCGATGGAGGCCGGAATCACAGGCCACGTTTGGGAGTTGAAGGAGTTGTTAGCGTGAAGGAATCTGACCACGAACAGTATCTAAGGATGTACCAGAGGCGGGCCGAACGCTGGATGAATCAATGCGTAACTTGCCAAAGAAAGGGTTACAAGCTTGAGATGCCAGAAGAAATCTCTCCATCTGGCAGCTTGTTAGCTTTCAACCTACGCAGATACTTTGAGCCGCTGGAGCTAGACGAAAACGGGCTGTGCGAACAATGCGGCGAAGTCTTAAAGCAGCCTAAATGAAACCAGCACACTTTTACATCACTACCTGAATCTCCGCCTCGTTGACAACCACGCACACGCCTTCCTATCATCAGCCCTTCACATGAGCCGTCAATCAAGTAAAAAGCAGTGGTCAGTGGTCAGTGGTCAGTGGTCAGTTAAAGCAAAAACGCTTTTCGTTCTTACTGCCTACTGCCTGCTGCTTCTCATCGCGCCCGCGTGTCGCAATAGCGCAGACAAACGGGGCGCGCAGGCGAACACCTTGCGCGACGTTGCGGCTGCGCGCCTCGCCTACAGTTTCGCGCCGGATACGGATGCGCCGCCCGGAGCAGTTTCCGTTGAAGAGAGCAAGCTCAAATCCATTCAAGACGACTTTGACACCAGACGCAAAGACGACCGGCTCCTGCGCACGGTTGTTTCGCCCGACGGGCTGCGCGCGCTCGCCCTGTATGACACGGGCGAGACGCAGGAGGGCGAGTTTCGGATAGATATGTATGCGGCTGACGGGAAGTTTCTACGCAACCTGACGCCTCCCGAACTTTCGGGCGCGTTTGCCCCGATGGTCGCGTGGTCGCCCGACGGAAACTACATCGCTTTCATCGGGCGCAAGAGTCTCGCGCCGCAGACGCCGCCCGACATGATCCCGGAAACGGCAGTGCCCGAAGCGCCCGTGCCAGCACCATCCGTTGCGCCCATGTTCGGGCCTGTGCCTGTCTACGACACCGAGCAACTCTACCTCTGCAATCGTGATGGCTTTGAGCTGGCACCGCTGACGAAGCGCAACGGCCTGATCTACTTTTATCTCGCATGGTCGCCTGACAATCACTCGCTCGTCGCGCTCGCCTGCACTGAAGACGAGTGGGCGGTGAGAGAGCGCGAGAGTAAGTTGCCGGCGGGACGTCCGCGTCTTGTTGAGACAAATGGGAATGAGCGTCTTCTCGATGATGGATTGACGGAGGCCGGGCCTGTCTGGTCGCCCGATTCCTCGAAAGTCGCCGCAGCTTTTGAGACCGAGGTGAAAATTTACGACGCCGTCGCAGAGACGCCGACGCGAGCCGCCATTCCGCTTCGCGATCTCTTGCTCAAGGCTTCGGCTGCTTATGATGAAAAGAATCTACAGTCGAAGAATAAGACGAGTGAGACGCCCGGTGGTAAAGGCGACGAGACGGCCTCCCCGCCAGCGTCGTCAAGCGGCACGCCCGTTTCCTTCAATCCAATCGTTCGTCTCAACTGGCCGGAGGACAGAACTCTCTTCATCCAGACTGCCTACATACGCATCTATTCAAACGAGCCGGTGATTACTTTCCAGCGATGGCACAGACTGAATTTGAGCATTCAGGCAACACCGCTGAGCCGCTTTCGTAGAGACGGAAACAACCCGGCGCTCATGGCCTGTGTGCTATAGTCGCGCCACACTACAAACTCTTAATTGACAGGAGCGAAAGCCCCATGAACTACACCAGCGTCTCTCAAATCTTTGAAGTGATAGACGGAACACGCGCGAAGCTTTACCGGCTCGTCGAAGGATTGAGCGATGAGCAGGCACGGGCGCGCGCCCTGCCGAATGCCTGGACGGCGGCGGAGATCATAGAGCATCTGGCGCTGATAGAAGGCAGGCTGCTTCAGATGATGACGATGATGCTGACGAAAGCCGAAAGCGCTGGCACTGGAAAAAAAGATGCGCCCATCGAGATAGAGCATTTCTCGCTTGACGAGTTTATAGAGCGCAGCCGCAATGAAAAGTACACCGCGCCGGAAGCGGTCCGTCCAAGCGGCGAGGTCGCCTTGACGGATGCGCTCACGAAGCTGCGCCGCTCGCGCGAGGAACTGCATAGTTTGCGCCCGCGCATCGAAGCGACAGACCTTTTAACCGTCACGTACCCGCATCCGGCCTTCGGCCCGCTCAACTTCTACCGTTGGCTGGCGTTCATCGGGGTTCACGAAGAGAGGCATCTGCGGCAGGCCGAAAGACTGCTGTCGTCATGAAGAAGAGGTTGCGGGAGCTAGCCATCGTGTCCCTGCTCGTCGGGTTGGCGGCAGGATGCTGTGCCGGGTGGTTGTATTACCGCGCCCGCGCGCGGGCAGATGAGGGCATGAATCTCCTGAAGAAATCGCTGGAGCTCTACGATCAATCCGACACGGTCAAAGGCACGCCCGAAGAGAACAGATTGATCGAAGAAGGCCAGATATATGAACAGTCCGGAAACGAAGCGCTCTCTGTGGCGAGAAGCCGCCGCCAGTGGGCGCTTGTTTCCGGCATCGGCAGCCTCGTCCTCTTCCTCATCTCGATTGCGACGATCATCCTTCATCTCAAACGAAAAGAGATTGATTCGCTATGAGCGCACGTTTCGTTACATCAATTTCATCCCATCAAATGACACGCGCTTGCGGCTGTCCGCGCCGACCCATATAATCTTTTTCAGCATTAATTGAATTTCATGTGCCCTCGTAGCTCAATGGTTAGAGCAGCGGACTCGTTCTTTGAAAAGCCTAAGTGGAAAAGCTCAGACATTTTCCATACGGCTTTCCAAAATTGGGTTGCAGGCAGATCACACTATGGGTCGGCAAAGACTCATTTTCAGGTCTGCTTGTAGAACTCGCCAAACTCGGGGAAACCTAAGTTGCGAAAGCAAGATGGCAATCCCGAACCAAGCCTCGCGTATTTCGGAGGAAGGTCGAGAGACTAGATGGCGAGCGCGTAAAGCGAAGGTATAGTCCAGACCACAAACTTTGAGTTGTTCATCCTCAAAGGCGGCGAAAGTCGTAGCTGGCCAGCATAATCCGTTGGTTCCAAGTTCAAGTCTTGGCGAGGGCACCATCCATTCGATACTGAGAAAACTAAGAGCAGGTAAGATGCAGCGCCGTCTTATTAGCTCATCCTCACATCCTCATTTGGAGTCTTCAGTATGGACGAAAATTCTATGCAGCGTAAGATATGTTCTCGCTGTAAAAGTTCTTTTCCGATTGATGAGTTTAGATTTAGGAATATTGGAAAGAACCTTCGCTACTCATATTGCCGAGCCTGTAGAAGCCTTATAGCTAAGGATCATTACCAGCGAAACAAAGATGCCTATCTAAGGAGAAATGCAAGGTTCCGCTTACGAAATAGCGAGATTATTCGAGAACATAAATCTAAACCTTGTGCTGATTGCGGTGTTCAATATCCGTATTATGTAATGGACTTCGACCACCGCCAAAGTGAAACCAAAGTAATCAACCTGGCCAATGCCAGCCGTATGACGCGCCCTAAAATCTTAGAAGAGATTGCTAAGTGCGATGTTGTTTGCTCAAATTGCCATAGAGAGCGTACACATCAGCGTAAATCAAGAGATAATAAAGCGGGTTCAAGTTCCTGCGAGGGCACCATTGCAATGAAAGGGCGATCAACCGGTCGCCCTTTCCATTATTAGTTTCGTCTAGGATGGTAGGAAAAGAGGAAATAAATTGACGAAAAAAGATTTCATCGGCATCGGCATGATCGGGGCAGGCTTTGCTCGTTCCACTCAGATTCCGGGCTTTCGCGCCTGTGAGGGAGCGCGCGTGGTGGCGATTGCGAGCGGGCATCGGGAGAACGCCGAGCGCGTGGCGCGTGAGTTCGACATCGAGCATGTGGCGAATGATTGGCGCGAGGTCGTCGCGCGCGAGGATGTTGATCTGGTCAGCATCGTGACGCCGCCCGTGACGCACCTGGAAATGGTGCTGGCCGCGCTCGATGCGGGCAAGGCCGTGTTGTGCGAAAAGCCGATGGCGATGAGCGCGGAAGAGGCGGATAAGATGCGCGCCCGCGCGGATGAAAAAGGCTTGCTCGCCTTGATTGACCACGAACTACGCTTTCTGCCCGGCAGATTGAAGGCGCTCTCTCTCTTGAGAGATCGTGAGATTGGCAACGTTCATCACGCGAAGCTGCACTTTCGTTCCGATTCACGTGCCTCGCTTGAGCGGACATGGGACTGGTGGTCTGACGCGGCCAGCGGCGGCGGCGCGCTCGGCGCTATCGGCTCACACGCGATTGATGGTTTCCGTTGGATATTGGGCGCGGAAATTTCGCAAGTCTTCTGCACGCTCGCCACGCACGTCGCAGAGCGAGCGGACGAGAAGACGGGCGAGATGCGGCGCGTCACAACCGATGATGAAGCGAATTTGATACTGCGTTTTGAAGATAACGATTTGGTTCGAGGTGCGACCGCGACCATTGCGCTTTCGGTCGTCGAGTCAGGTCGTCCTGAACACCGCCTCGAAATCTTCGGCTCGAAGGGTGCGCTGAAGATAGAAGAGAGCGGGGAACTCTGGAGAGCGCCGACGGGCGCAGAAGACTGGGAGCGTGTCGAAAGTGAGCGCGGGCCACTTGCGGAAGGGATGCGCGACGGCGGCTGGTCGCGGGGTTTTACACTTTTCTCGCGCGCCATCGTCGAAGCTCTACGCGAGGGACGCCGCACAATTGAAGGCGCAGCGACTTTTGAAGACGGCTACCGCACGCAGCTTGTTCTGGACGCCGCGCACCGCTCGAATGAGAGCGGCAGAATGGAAGAAGTTTAGAGCGGGAATAAAATTTAACCACAAAGGCATAAAGTCACTAAGAGGTTAAGCTTTCTCTGTTCGTGACTTTGTGCCTTTGTGGTTTCCTATTCTTTCTCTGGAACGTGAAAGACCGCGTCCGGGATGTCAACGTCGAACTTGACGGTTTTGATGACGGTGGTGATGTCTCCGATGGTCGGAATGTTCGTAGTGCTCTTAAAGGGAATCATCACCCCTTCGACCAGGCGGTAGTCGCTGTAATACTCCGTGATGGGCACACTCATCTGGCTCGTGTTGCTGGTCTGAATCGTATCACGGCGAAGCAGCAGGTATGATTTCGTAGAGATGTAGTCGGTCACGGGGTTGCCCTTCTCCGGCGTTTTGACGACGACGTAAACATCCTCATCATTAACCTTCGACATCCGTTTGATCTCGATGGTCTTGAACAGCTTCTTCCAGTTCAGCACGCCGTAAAAGTCTGAGTTGATGCGAGCGTCTTCCAGGGATTTCCCGGCCTTCTCTTCGCCCGGCGCGAAGCTCGCCACCTCAGCGCCCTCTGTGCCGTCGAAGTATTCGTCAATCGTTCCGATTTTCTTTCCCAGCGCCACCATCTCAATGTGCGTCGCCAGCGCATTCGGCGCTCTGGCGCTCGTCGTCGCCAGCCCCTTGATGCCTTGATGCTCAAAGTCCAACTCAGCCGTGATGAGCCTGGATTTGTGCTGACGCAGGTTTTGCTCTCCACCTTCAGCCGCGATCACTTTCGTCATCAGCTCGTCAACGGTCATCGCCACGCTTGTTTCAACGACACGCTTTAACTCGAAGTCGCCCTCCGGCTGCTTCATCACAAGGCTGGACACTTTGCCTGCCGCGTCGCGCTTGACCAGAAGGCTGTAAGTCTCCGGCAAGGCGGGACTGCTGAGCTTGTCTTTCTCTTTCTCGACGAGCGGGTAGGGCGGTTGTCCCGCGACGACCAGCACGACCTTTTCATCTTTGATTGTGATCTCAACTTCGGGAGCGCCCTCCATCTCGTAAGACCCAAGCAACTCTTTCAGCGGGCCGTTGTAATGTGATGCCGCCGAACTCGAATCAGTTTTTGCAGTAGTGGCGGCGGTGGCGATGGCGTCCGCTTTGACTCTGGCGAGGACGAGATTGCCCTGCGGCTGTTCGAGGAATAGCTCCGTCTCCGTCTCTTTATCTTTGACGGGACGGAACGTGACGTAGAAACCTGCGGGCGCGTTTGTCAGCTTGTAGCGGCGACCGCCGATGTTTTCCAGTTGATATTGTGGCTGTCCCGGTACGGTCAACATGAGCTTGCCGTCTTTTATCTCGACATCGAAGTTGATGGAGGCTTCGGCCAGTAAATATTTCCCGACTTCACTTGAAGGGTCGCCCATTGGCTCGTTGCTCTTAGCGAGATTGGCTTCGGGACGGCCTACGAGGTTTGACCAGACGGTCTCCATCGCATATGGGCCGAGCGGCGAGCCGGAAATGTTGGTCAGCATGACGAAGCCCAACTTTTGATCGGGCATCATGGCGACGAGCGCATTGAAGCCGTCAATGTTGCCGCCGTGTTCGACGACCTTGTGGCCGTGCCACTCGCGCAGAAACCAGCCAAGGCCGTAGTTGACGTTGCCCGCCACCTTGTTCTGCACGGCAACCAGTTCCTTGAAACTCTTCTCAGAAACCAGACGCTTGCCTTCAAAGACGCCTTCGCCCAGCATCAGGCGAAGCCACCCGGCCATATCGCGTGCGTTCGAGTTAATCGCGCCCGCGGGAGCACCGGCGCCGATTTCGCGCATCGGCACATGTGTGGTCTCTTTGGTCTCCGAATTGTAGTTATAGCCGAGCGCGTAGTCGGATGTTTTGAGCGTCGCCGCAACGGTCGTGTTCGAGTCTTTCATGCCGAGCGGCTTGAAGATGCGCTTCTCTATAAAATTGTCCCAGGTAGTATTCTGCGCCTTCGCGACAATCTCTCCGGCGGCAGCGAACATGATGTTCTGGTAGAGAAATTTCTCGCCGAGCTTGGCGGTCGGCTTCGCCATTCCGGCGACGCGAATCAACTCTTCGCGGTTGAGCTTGCCTGAGACCATCGAAAGGTCCGTGCGGTCAATTCCTGAACGATGCGAGAGCAAATCGCGGATGGTGATCTTCGCATCCGTTTCCGCATCGCGCAGCTTGAAATAGGGCAGAAACTTTTTCGGAGAATCATCAAGCGAGAGCTTGCCGTCATCAGCGGACATCATTGCAGAGAGCGCCGTGAAGGCTTTGCTGGACGAGCCGATGGCAAACAGCGTGTCGGGCGTGACAGGCAACTTGCGCTCGACATCCTTGAGGCCGAGACCTTTCATGTAAATCACTTTGTCGTCTTTGACGATGACGAACGAGACGCCCGGAATGTGTAGCTCCTTGCGCTTCTCATCTATCGCTTTCTCGATGGCCGCGAGACGCGCGGGCATGTCTGGCGCTGTGGTTTGGGTTGCGGTGGCAGCCTGAGCCTTTGATTGAGCCAGAGCAGCTTTCTGGAAAGGAGAAAGGGTTGTGGCGGCAATCAGCGCCAGCACGAGAAGAAGGTGCGAAAAGCGTTTGAGTAGCATATGATCGAATCTCCTGGCGTGTTCACGCCATTTCAACTAAATTCGCCGGTAAGGAATGGCTTCGGTTATACGTATCGGGCAAGCGCAAAGTTTTCTGTCTCAACAGATGAAACGAAACCGGAAAGAATCGCGGCGCATGCGCGTCGGCGTGGATACAGGGGGCACGTTCACGGATTTCGTCTTTCAGACGAAGGACGGTTTGCGCGTCTTCAAACTCGCTTCAACGCCCGCCGACCCGTCAGAAGCAATCACGGAAGGATTGCGCCGCATCGCTGATTTAACAGCCGCCACCTTGCGCGACATAGAGGTCATTCACGGCACGACCGTCGGCACGAACGCGCTGCTTGAAAGGCGCGGGGCACGGACGGCGCTCGTCACGACCGCAGGCTTTGAAGACGTGCTGGCCATCGGAAGACAGGCGCGCCCCGCGCTCTACGATTTGAACGCCGTCAAGCCTGAGCCGCTCGTCCCTGACAATTTGCGTTTCGGTGTGAAAGAGCGCATCGCGGCTTCCGGTGAAGTGCTTGAAGAATTGAGTGAGCGCGCGCTTGGGCAGCTTGTCAAAAAGTTGAAGCGAGCGCGCGTCGAATCAATCGCCGTTTGTTGCTCTTCTCCTTCGTCCATCCCCGGCATGAGCGGCGCATCGCAGAGGCGCTCTCTGCGCTCAATGTTCCACTCTCCATCTCGCACAAAATTCTCCCGGAGTATCGTGAGTACGAGCGCACTTCGACCGTGACGATTAACGCTTACCTGCAACCGTTGATGGGCGCATATCTCACACGATTGAAGAAGCACGTGCCCGCTCTCAGGGTGATGCAGTCTTCGGGCGGAAGTATCTCTGCTGATGTGGCTGGCTCTGAGCCTGTGCGGACAATCCTCTCTGGCCCTGCGGGTGGCGTGGTCGGCGCGCTCGGCGTGGCGCGTGCGACCGCTACACAGAACATCATCACGTTCGACATGGGCGGCACGTCAACGGATGTTGCGCTGTGCGACGCTGAAGGCATGCGGATGACGAACGAAGCCAGCGTTGCCGGATTGCCCGTCGCCGTGAACATGATGGACATCCACACGGTCGGGGCGGGCGGCGGCTCGATCGCGCGCGTGGACGAAGGCGGCAGCCTGCGCGTCGGGCCGGAATCGGCGGGCGCGAATCCGGGGCCAGCCTGCTACGGGCGCGGAGTGTCTCCCACAGTCACAGACGCCAATCTCGTGCTGGGTCGTTTCGGAGGCGTTGGGCTTCTGGGCGGAGAGTTTAAGCTGGACGAAGAGAGAGCGCAGGAGGCTTTGAACGAACTCGCGCGTGAGATGAGCGCGCATGCCGGTCGGCGCGTGAAGTTGATGGAAGCAGCGCTCGGCGTCGTTCGCGTGGTCAACACGAATATGGAGCGTGCGCTGCGCGTCATCTCGGTTGAGCGCGGCTACGACCCGCGCGACTTTACGCTCATGCCGTTTGGCGGTGCGGGCGGATTGCATGCGGTCGAGTTAGCACGCGCGCTGCGCATCCCGCGGGTCATCGCGCCTGTGTCGGCGGGCGCGCTCTCGGCTCTCGGCGCGTTAGCATCGGACGTGGTGAAAGATTGGAGCCGGACGCTGATGCTGCGGGCTGCGAAAGAAACTGACGCGAAAGTCGAGAGCGCGTTTCGTGAAATGGAGCGAGACGCTCGCGCGGCGCTGAAGCGTGAAGGATTCAAGGACGCGCGTCAGCGTCATGAAAGGTCGCTCGCGGTGCGCTATCAGGGACAATCGTTTGAGTTGGGAATCAGATGGACGCGGGGAGGCCGTATTGCCGAGGCTTTTCATCGCGCGCACCGGGCACGTTACGGCTATGCGCAGGAAAAGAACGAGGTCGAGATCGTCAGCGCGCGCCTGCGCTCAATTGGCATCGTGGAGAAATTAAGAGCGGAGCGGCCCCGGCACGCAACTCGTCAGAAGAGAATTGTTCAACCGCGCGAATCCAAAATGGTTCATCTCGCAGAGGGCAGGACACGCGCCGGAATCTACGCGCGCGACCAACTTGAGTCGGGCGCGCGTCTTCGCACGCCCTGTATCGTGACGGAGTATTCTGCGACGACGCTCGTCCCGCCGGGCGCGCACGCCTTTGTAGACGAATATGACAATCTGATCATCGAGCCATGAGACGAAAGCGAACAAAGCAGACACAGCGTTTCGACCCGACGACGCTGGAAATCTATCGCGCGCTCTACACCTCTGTCGCCGAAGAGATGGGCATTGCGCTCAGGCGCACGGCTTTTTCGCCGAACATCAAGGAACGGCGCGACTATTCCTGCGCCGTCTTCGACGCCATGGGGCGCGTCGTCGCGCAGGGCGATCACATGCCCGTGCATCTGGGCTCGATGCCGATGGCCGTCGCCGCCGCGCTCCGTGAAATAGAACTCGCGCCCGGCGATATCGGTCGCCCTCAACGACCCGTTCGCAGGCGGCACGCATCTGCCCGATGTGACACTCGTGACGGGCGTCTTCGACGCGGGGCCGGGGGCCGGAGGCGGGGGGCGGTTAAAAGAAAGAAGTCTGTTACTGTTCACCGGCCCCCGACCCCCGACCCCCGACCCCTCTTCTTCGTTGCCAATCGCGCGCATCACGCGGACATCGGGGGGGCCAATCCCGGTTCGATGGGACTGGCGACGGATGTCTACGGCGAGGGCCTGCGGATTCCGCCCGTGCGGATCGTGCGTCGAGGTGAGATTAACGAAGAGATGATGCGGCTCTTGCTGGCGAACGTGCGCGGCGCAACTGAGCGGCGGGCGGATTTCGAGGCGCAGATCGGGTCTTTGAAAACGGGTGCGACGCGCCTGCTGGAAATTGTCGAGCGGCGCGGAGAGCGTGAAGTCGAGGAATACGCCTCGCACTTGATAGCTTACTCGGCGCGCTTGATGCGGCGCACGATTACTGCTATCCCGGACGGTGAATACATGGCCGAAGATGCGCTTGATGATGATGGCATCAGTCGCGATGAAGTGAAGATTCGCGTGTGCATGACTATTAAACGTGATCGCGCTCGTGTTGATTTCACAGGGAGCGCACCGCAGGTCGCAGGGCGCGATCAATGCGGTCGAAGCGATTACAGTTTCTGCCGTGTCGTATGTTTTTCGTTGTCTGGTCGGTGGAGATGTTCCGGCGAGCGCAGGGCTGATGGAGCCGATTGACGTGATCGCGCCGCGCGGGGACGATTGTCAACGCGAGGCATCCGGCTTCGGTCGCGGGCGGAAACGTCGAAACGTCGCAGCGCATCGTTGACGTTCTCTGTAGCGCTTTGCATCAAGCGCTGCCGCAGATAATTCCGGCGGCGAGCCAGGGGACGATGAACAATCTAACCATCGGCGGGATTGATTCGCGGACGGGTGCGGAGTTCGCCTACTACGAAACAATCGCGGGCGGCATGGGCGCACGTCCACGCCTCGATGGTATGAGCGCCGTCCACACGCACATGACGAACAGCCTGAACACGCCCGTCGAAGCTCTCGAATACGCTTATCCTTTGCGCGTGCGCGCCTATAGTATTCGCAAAAATTCAGGAGGTAAGGGAAGACAACAAGGTGGTGATGGCGTCGTGCGCGAGATTGAAACTCTCGTCCCCTGCGCGCATGTCGCTGCTTGCCGATAGACGCCGTCGCGCGCCTTACGGACTCGACGGCGGAGAAGACGGACGCACGGGGCGCGACCACATTATTCGGCGTGGCCGCGCGCAGGCAATCACGTCAAAGGGAAGCTGGCAGCTCGAAGCGGGCGACCGTGTAAGAATCGAAACTCCGGGCGGTGGTGGATACGGGAAAGACAAAGGTAAAGATTAAAGAAACGCTATCGGATGGTCGTTTCAAGTAGGTTTGATGACTTACGCCGCTTAGAACAGCGTTAGTACTCCCACAATCGAATCTTTAGCGAGTGCCTCAATGTCTGAATGATGGTGGCGAAGAATTATTTCAATATCTGAGGTCTTACAGTTGCCACGACGTATCCAGATTATTTGCGGTGGAAAGCCCAATAACATACACAGGTCGCTGAAATCAGCATCTTTGGTCACAAGCGAGAACCCCTCATGTCGCGCATATTCCCACACTTTCTTATCGGGCACTCGGTCAATACCAAGTTGATAGACGTGATTCGAGTCAGGATATAGATCAGCTAAGAGATTGACCAAACGGGGCGAGAGATTCTGGTCAAAGAGCAGTTTCATCCTTCGACCACCATCAATCGTTTTTCACGATCAGCGGCATAGCTGAGACAGGCCAGGATGTCTTCTTTCGTGAGATAGGGGAAATCTTCGAGAACTTCCTCCTGCGTCATCCCGGAAGCGAGATATTCCAGCACCTCATAAACAGTGATACGCATTCCACGAATACAAGGCTTACCTCCGCGCTTGCCGGGCTCGATGGTGATGATATTCTGGTAAGTCATGGCATGATACTAAATCTCTGGTGCTATCACAGGCAAGCATATTCGATACCAGAAGCGGAGGGCACGGCGATGAGAGATGACAGGCAGATAGTTAAGCAACTTGACCACCTCATCGTGCGGGTGGATGACCCGCAGCCTCTGTTCAGACTCCTGTCCGAGACTTTGAATCTGCCCATCGCGTGGCCTCTGCGCTCTTATCCATCTTTTACGAGCGGCGGCATCACGCTCGGCAATCTCTATCTTGAGTTGCTTTCCTGCGCGCCGCAGCGGGATTCGTATTCCGGCAATTCGACGAATGCGCGGTTCGCGGCAATAGCTTTTGAAACTGATTCGCTTGACGAGAGCGTGCAGGAGCTTGAGAGACGCAAAATTCCGCATGGCCCGGTGACGCCATACGTCCAGATTGAAGCTGATGGGAGCAAGACGAAGCTCTATGCGAACACCCTGCTGGGCAAGATGCTGGGCAGTAGCTTCTGGATTGATGCGATGATTCTCTTAGGGCGATTGCCGGGCGCCAGCGCAATGGCTCAGCCGGGGAAGGGCGGCGCGCTGGTGAGATGGGGAATAGACAAGGTGATGAGCGGCAATCTAGTCTTTCTGGTCGAGTATGCTTACGGGAGTTTCACCGACCTCCCGCACTGGTCTGAATTCAGGACTCACGAGGAGAAGCGCGCGGCAGACCGGGCTGCGCTCGAAGCGCAACGGGGCGGTGCGCTCGGCATAGAGTCTGTCGAAGAGATCGTCGCAGGCGTTAAAGATGTCGAAGAGGCAAACGGGCGCTGGCGCAAGTTTCTCGCGCCGAGGGCTGCGTCCGCTTCCAATGTTTGGGAGATTGCAGATGGCCCGCGCGTGCGTCTCGTTTCGGCAAACGAGAATGCTATCCAAACGCTCGTCTTGAAAGTGTCATCGCTTGAGCGTGCGGCCACGTTTCTGGCTGAAAGGGCGATGGTCGGTAGTGCCGCAGCAGATCAACTGACAATCGCGCCCGAAAAGATTTATGGCCTGGATGTGCGGCTCGTCAGTTCACTAAAAAGATGAATGCCGGGCGGCAATGAGTTAAAATGTCGCGCAGAGATTCCATCAAATCAATCGAAGGGTATCAAGATGCGCGTCACCATCGGACAAATCAATACGACGAACGGAGATTTCGAGGGCAACACGGCGAGTATCCTGCGCGCTATCGAGCGGGCGAAGCAGGACGGCTCAGACCTCGTTGTCCTGCCGGAAACGGCTGTGCAGGGCTATATGTCGTTTGACTGGTTTCTCGACCGCGACGTGGTGCGCTCGTCCCTCTTGCCGCTGGAAAAGATTATCAAAGCGACCGATGGATTGACCGCTGTGATTGGCACAGTGCGCCCGACCGAACCGGGAGCGGGGCGCAGGCTCTACAATTCTGCGGCGGTGATTCGCAATCAAAAGCTGATTGGCTTTGCCGACAAAACTCTTTTGCCCGAATACGATGTCTTCGACGACCCGCGATATTTCGAGCCGTCGCGCGTGCGCCAGTTGTTCCCGCTGAAGGACGCCAGCGTCGGCGTCGCCATCTGCGAAGACTTCTGGAACGATAAGACCTACTGGAAAGAGCGCCTCTACCCGCATGACCCGGCGGACGAATTAATCGAGATGGGCGCAAGTGTGCTTGTCTCTATCAACGCCTCGCCTTTCAACAAGGGAAAGATGGGACAGCGCTGCTCTATGGTTTCGCACAGGGCAAAGGTCGCGGGTCTCCCAATAGTCTTCGTCAATCTCGTCGGCGGCAACGACGGCATCATCTTCGACGGCGCGAGCATCATCGCCGATTGCAAGGGCGAGATAATTTTGCAAGCGCCGCCGTTTGAAGAGTTCTTCGGCACGGTTGATCTCGATTGCGGCGTTGCGCATGATTATTGTTTGCCCGGCGACGACATCGAAACAATTCATCACGCTCTTGTGCTGGGCATACGCGACTATGCGCGGAAGAATCGTTTTAAGACTGCCGTGCTGGGCTTGTCTGGCGGAATTGACTCGGCGGTGGTGGCTGCGCTCGCCTGCGAAGCTCTCGGTTCGCAGAACGTGCTCTCCGTGATGATGCCTTCGCCGTTTTCGTCGCGCGGCAGCATCGAAGATTCAGTTGAATTGGGGCGGAGGCTCGGCATGAAGACCATCGAGCATCCGATTAATTCGGCTTTCGAGGCGCTGACGAAAGAACTCAATCTCTTAAAACCCACGAGAGGTGGGGAAGAGCTCGCGGCTGAAAATCTGCAATCGCGTTTGCGCGGCAACATCCTGATGACGATCTCGAACAAGGAAGGCCGCCTGCTGCTTTCGACCGGCAACAAGTCCGAACTCGCGCTCGGCTACTGCACGCTCTACGGTGACACGAATGGGGGCTTAGCCGTGCTGGGCGATCTTTTGAAGACGGAAGTCTACGCGCTCGCGCGCCACTACAACCGCGAGAGCGAGATTATCCCGCGCGAGATTATTGACAAGCGCCCCTCGGCTGAACTCGCGCCCGGCCAGTTTGACGATCAATCCCTGCCGCCCTACGACAAGATTGATCCCATCCTCCAACTCTACTTCGAGCAGAAGGCGATGCCCGAAGAGATTATCGCGGCGGGGCACGACAGCGAGATGGTTTACGACCTCTTGAACCGTGTGGAATCACCCGCCAATGAATTCAAGCGGCGTCAACTGCCACCCACTCTGATTATCTCGAAGAACGCCATCGGCATCGGTCGCCGTCGCCCCATCACGCACCGCTTCCGTCGTCGCCCGCCGACGCCCGAAGAGCGTGCGAGTCTGAAGGGAGCTTGAAGCAGGAGGAGTCGTCATCGTCGTGCTTTCCCACGCCTCTTCCTCATAGGGAGACCGCATAACTTTCTGATTAAGCCATAAACTTCTCACCCAAGGAGACCGAAGCAGATGCCCGAAGAAAAACCCGCCGAAGCCAAAGGGACGTGCTTCGTCGTGATGGGGTTCGGCAAGAAGATGGACTTTCAGTCTAATCCGAATCGCCTGCTCGACCTCGATAAAACTTACCGCAACGTTATCAAGCCAGCCGCCGAGGACGCGGGCTTGATGTGCATCCGCGCCGACGAGATTGTTCACTCCGGCCTGATTGACGTGCCGATGTACGAGCAACTTCTCTCGGCGGATGTGGTCATCGCAGACCTCTCGACGGCGAACAACAACGCCTTCTACGAACTCGGCGTGCGCCATGCCCTGCGCCCTTCCACGACAATCATCATCGCCGAAGATCAATTCAAGTTCCCCTTCGACCTCGGCCACATCCTCATCAGGCAATACAAACATCTCGGCGAAGGCATTGAGTTCGAGGAAGTCGTGCGGTTTCGCGGGGTACTCAAAGACGCCATCGAAATAATTCTCAAGAAGCAGCCGCCCGACGGCGACAGCCCCGTCTACGCGTCCCTTGGTGGGCTGAATCCGCCAAATCGGAATGCCGGACAGGTCGGGCGCGAAATGGACGAGGCGCAGGGCGCTGGGCAGGCGGATGAGCAACCGCTCAGCGCTGAGACCCACAGCGAGTTGATACAGCAGGTGCAGGAGGCACATAAGAAGGGCGACTTCGAGTTTGCCAAAACATTGCTCACCGCTATCAGGAAGATGAGGCCGGACGACCCTTCCATCGTGCAACGTCTCGTCACCGCGACTTTCAAGAGCGCGCAGCCTTCGCCCCAGGAGGCATACGAAGAGGCGCTTGAATTGCTCAAGACGCTGCACCCGGAGACATCAAACGATCCACGAACGCTTGGCCTCTGGGGCACGGTACACGAGTGGCTTTGGAAAAAGACGGGCGACCGGGCGAATCTGGACGAAGCCTTGCGCGCCTATGAGCGGAGCTTCAACCAGCACCGCGATTATTTTAATGGGATTCACGAAGCGTTCCTTCGCAACGTCCGCGCGGCGAAATCAGACGACCGCGCCGAAGCAATCGCCGACTTCGTTATCGCCCAGCGCCTCCGCCGCGAGGTCATCCCCATTTGCGAGGAGTGGTTGAAGTCCACGAAAACACTGGGCGGCGAGGGCAATGCCGCGAAGCGTGAGTTGAACAAACATCTGGATGAAAAATCCTGGGTGCTGGCGACGATAGCAGAGGCTTACATGGGGATGGGCGACGAGGTGAAGGCTCAGCAATTCTTCGACGAGTTGGAAGCCGTCATCCAGCAATTAATCAACAACGGATACCCGGCCATAGCGATAGAGAAAATGAGAAACAGTACAAAGGAGAAGCGCGCCGAACTGCAAGTCTTGCTCGCCGCTTCGCCGCTCAAGTACATCAAGGCCGACGCGTGACCAATGATGAACTATGAACGCTGAACGCAGAGGTATGAACTAAGATCAATTGTCCCTAATTCATCGTTCCGCATTCAGCGTGCATCTTTTCTCAGCCATTCATCTCGCAGGATGGCATACGAATATTCGCTCCCCCACTTGCCCTTGAACCAGATGTTCTGGATAAAGTGGCCCTCTCGTCGCATGCCTAAGCGGGCGAGCAAATTAAACGACCTCTCGTTCTCACAATCCGTGATAGCTATGACGCGGTGCAGTTTCAAATTGGTAAAAACGTAATCGAGCACACGCGCTGCCGCTTCAAAAGCCAGACCTTTGCCGTGAGCTTCCCTCGCCAGCGTGAAGCCGATCTCCGCCTGCTGGTCTTCAATCATCTTCAGGGCGACGTGGCCGATGAGCGTCCCTGTCTCTTTTAGCTCAAGAGCGAAAGTAAACCACTGTCCGGGCAGACCGGGCGCAAGCGTCTTCTGCTTTTCGATGACCTCGCGCGCCTGCTCCTCCGTATAGGATTCCCAGGACTGGTAACGCGCAACCTGCGGGTCGTTCAGGTAAGCCAGAAACGATTCAAGGTCGGCATCGGCAAAGCGTCTCAGGATTAATCTTTGAGATTCGATTGTCGTAAAAGTTGTCATAGTAGGACAGGCATTCTTGTCTGTCATTGAGCGCGCGAGCGCGAATACTGTATTAGCAAAAACCATCAGCGTGCGTCAGCACGCTTGACAGGCAGGAATGCCTGTCCTACCAGGTAGCCTGCCAGCAGTAAATCGAAGCTGAGGCAAGTCAGAGGGTACCAGTCCGGAACGAAGGTCGCGTCCAGCAGCTTGTGCAAGAGGACATCCCACGCCGCGTGCGCTGCCCAGGCAAACGCCAGAATCAAGGCTGAAATCTTCAACCCCAGCAGCGCCAGCAGCGTGAACACTGCCACCCCCGCTAACTCAAGAGCCAGCCACGCGGTTGTCGCGCCGCGCATGGTGAAGCCTACATAGATCAGCGCCGCGATGATGAGCGATACACTGTAGAGTCTCAGTTCACGTTTCGGACTCAATTGTCGCGCGAGGAAGATGAGCACGAAACAGGAGACCGCGCCGAGAAGTAGTTGGAGAGCCACGGGCATCTTGTGTTAATCCATTGAACGCTTCGGAATCGGGGAGCATCTTCCCAGAGCAGCATAGCAAACTTCTTCGCCCCTCGCGCAGCTCCTTTTCAGCCTTAGGGCACGAAATCTTTTAGCCAAAGGTTGTTTCAAACATAGAGCATGATATGCTTGGGCGACAACCACGAGGGAAACTGGCTAAAGATTTGGAGGACTTTTAAGCGATGGCGGAAGCTGACATTGGCATGGCGGGCCTCGGCGTGATGGGCTTGAATCTGGCTCACAACATGGAGCGCAATGGTTACACGGTAGCCATCTGGAATCGTAACGCGGCAGACGTTGACAAGTTTATGGCGGGCGATGGCGAGGGGAAGCGTTTCGTCCCGACGCGCTCCGCCGAAGAGTTCGTTAAATCTTTAAAGCGTCCGCGCCGGATTATGATGATGATTAAGGCGGGCGCGCCCGTGGATTGGACGATCGACCAGTTCAAGCCGTTCTTGGAGCCCGGCGACATCCTGATTGACGGCGGCAACTCCTGGTTTGAAGACACGCAGCGGCGCGAGAAGGCTTTGCGTGATGAAAACTTGCGCTTCATCGGCTCAGGCGTTTCCGGCGGCGAAGAGGGCGCACTGTGGGGGCCTTCCTTGATGCCGGGAGGTGCCGTCGAGGCTTACGAAGAGATCCGCCCCATCTGGGAAGCCATCTCCGCCAAGACGGACGACGGCGCTTGCACGACCTATGTTGGCGGGGACGGCGCAGGCCATTTCGTCAAGATGGTGCATAACGGCATCGAGTATGGCGACATGCAACTCATCGCCGAAAGTTACGACATCCTGCGCCGTGTGCTGGGCCTGGAAGCCAGTGAACTGGCAGACATCTTTGCCGAGTGGAACAAGGGCGCGCTCGATTCCTATCTTATCCAGATTACAGCGGAAGTCTTACGCGTGAAGGATGAAGAGACCGGGCGAGCGCTCGTTGATTTGATTCTGGACAAGGCCGGGCAGAAAGGAACCGGCAAATGGACGGCGCAGGTCGCGCTTGATCTGGGCGTGGTGATTCCGACCATCAACGCTGCCATCGAAGCGCGCTTCATCTCGGCTCTGAAAGAAGAGCGCCTCATTGCCAGCAAGGTTATCAATGGGCCGCGCGTCTCTGCCTGGAGCGGCGAGAAACAGCAATTGATTGATGCTGTGCGCGACGCTCTTTATGCCTCGAAGATTTGCTCCTACGCGCAAGGGTTCAATCTGATTCGCGCCGGGTCTGAGCAGTGGAAGTGGGATATTAACCTGAGCGAGATGGCGCGCATCTGGAAAGGCGGGTGCATCATCCGCGCCAAGTTTCTTGACCGGATTAAGACGGCTTACAGTCGCGACCCGGCGTTGAAAAATCTACTGCTCGACGAAGATTTCCGCGCGTGGATGGACGAAGCGCAAAACTCCTGGCGCATCACCATCAGCACGGCGCAGCAACACGGCGTCCCCGTGCTGGCGATGGCCGCGAGCCTCGCCTACTTTGACTCTTATCGCACAGCCAGTCTCCCGCAAAATCTCACGCAGGCGCAGCGCGACTACTTCGGCGCACACACCTACGAGCGGATAGACAAACCGGAGCTGGGAGCGATTCATACGGACTGGGAGGCAGATAGCAGTGGGCAGTAGGCAGCGGGCAGTGGGCAGTTCAAGACAAACGCTCAACGCGGAGTGTCGCGCTTATTCTTACTGCCCACTGTGTATCACGGTGTTCGCTTGTCCGGCGGCATAGCGCGTGGGATGTCGCCGTCGTCAAGGACTATGGGAGCGTCCGGCGCGTTCGGTTTGAGCTTCGGTGCGGGGCGCAGGGCGGGCGGCAGCTTGGGGCGCGGAATCTTGACGGTCGCAACATCGCCCGTGCGACGCAGGATAGCGCCGCCGCGCCCTGCGACCCAGGCGTCAGCGCCGCCGCGATAGGCGACGGCAAAGAGCGCCGCGCTCGTAATCGTCGGCTGCACTTCCCACGTTAAGCCTCCGTCTTTCGTGCGAAGAACTCGCCCCTGATCTCCCGCGATGAGAACGTCGTCGCGGGCGGCGACCGCGACGGCAAAGAGGTTGCCCTTGATACCGCTCTCCTGATCCTTCCACGTTAAGCCGCCATCGTCTGTTCTGAGAATCGGGCCATCGCCGCCGACGATGTAGCCGCGCTCGGCGTCTGCGAACGCGACATCGTAGAGCCACTCCTTCGCGTTCAACTTAACAAATGCCCACGTCTCGCCGCCGTCCTCTGTCCTGAGAATCGTGCCCTGCGACCCGACCGCCAGCCCGTGCTTCAAATCTGTGAAGAACACGTCCTCAAGCCAGGCGTAGGTGTTGGTCGGGCGATAGTGCCATGTTAAGCCTCCGTCTTCCGTGTAGATGATAGTGCCGCGTGCGCCGACAGCCCAGCCGCGCTCAGGCGTAACGAAATTGACGCCGAAGAGATCTTCCTTGACGCCTGTTTGAACCGGCTCCCAGATAACGCCGCCGCTCGTGGAGCGCAGAATAGTTCCTTTCTCTCCGACAGCCCAGCCCTGCGTTTCATTGATGAAGAAGACCGCGTTGAGGCGTGCGCTCGTTCCGGAGATTTGTGCTATCCAATCACGGCCTCCCGAACTCGTATAGAGAACTTTGCCGCGCGAGCCGACAGCCCAGCCCTTCGAGCCGTTGAGGAAGAAGATGTCCGCCAGATCGTCGCGTCCGCCTCCGGTCAGACGACGCCAGCTCAAGCCTCCATCATCGGTTCTCAGTACCAGCCCCTCACTTCCCGCAGCCCATCCCGTTGTTACGTCAGCGAAATAGACCGTGACGAGTTTTGGACTTGTCCTGACGTTGATTGGCAGCCACGACGCGCCGCCGTCGCCTGTCGTCAGCACGACGCCTTTGTCTCCGGCAGCCCAGCCGCGACGCTCATCCGTGAAATGAATTGATAAAAGGTCTGTGCGCGAGAAAGTTTCCGCAGGCGTCCACGTTGCGCCGCCGTCTTCCGTGCGCAGGATTAAGCCTCCGTAGCCGACTACGAAAGCACGCTTCTCGTTGATGAAGGCAATGCCCGTCAGGGGTTGTTCGCCGATTGCCGCCTGCTGCTGCTTCCAGGTTGCGCCGCCGTCGTCTGTGACAAGGAGCGTGCCGCGTTCGCCGACCGCCGCGCCAGTCTTCGCGTCGGCGAAAGCGACCGCGTAGAGGTGCGTGCGGATGGGCGTCTGCTGCGCTCGCCAGGTCTTGCCGCCATCAATTGTCGAGATGATGCTGCCGTAAGTGCCGACAGCCCACCCGCGCATCGGATCGTTGGGAGCGAACGTGACGCTGTAGAGATGATCCTTGACGCCCGAAGTCCTGAGCGTCCATTTGTCGCCGCCGTTCGTGGTCGTCAGGACGACGCCGCGCGCACCGACTGCAACGGCGCGCTCCTTATCTTTGACATAGAGACCGTAGAGCGTGGTGACGGCGGAAGATTTCTGCATCTCCCAATCAAAGCCGCCATCGTCTGTGCGCAAGATAGCACCGTCAGCCCCGACCGCCCAGCCATGCGCTTTATCTTTGGCAAAGCGAATCGAGTGGAGGGCGTTGCCCTGCGGCAAAGGATTCTGCCACAGCCAGCCGCGCGACTGGGCTTGAACGGAAAGTGTAGCGAGCGCGCAGCAAACAAGCAGCGAGGCGCAACACGAAAGAGTGAAACGTCTGCGCCGGAGAAGAAGCGAGCTTGTTTTTAAGGAAGCCACAAACACTTAATTAGAACTCTAACGACTTAAACCCTAAGGCCGCAATAGAGAATGCCTCACTTTATGGGGAGAGCAAATTATAAAGGCGATGCGAAGCGAAAGCGAATCGTGAGGAGAGATGGAAGAGTTTCTAACTATTCGCTGACGCGCGCAGGCTTTCATCCACCCCTGACGGGACTCATGCAGCGGTTGGAAACGCAGGATTCTCTTTGACCTGTCGCGCCTGCCAGAGATGACGCCGGTTGTGCGTGGCAATCAATCCGAACGATTGCCCCAGACTCAGCTTAATTAGCTTGGTCACGGGAGACGTGACTTTAACGCGCGCAAGGTTGATCCCGTTCGCTTCCTTGATGAGCCGCAGCAGTTCGTCCTGCATCGCGAAGAAATCTCGCGCGACCGCTTCGAGCGATTGGTCTGGGCGCGGCTTAAACATTGTCGGCGCTTTGAATTTCATTTTGGCCGGAGGCTCCATCGAACGAACAATCATGTTGCCGATGATGCCGTAGCGGAAAGGCCCACCACTTGTCAGCCCCCTTGAGCGAGCATCTTCAATCGCCGCTTCGATTGGCTTCATCAACTCGCGGTTGGTCACCGTCAGATGATCCAGGCATTCCGCGATAGACCAATGCGCCGCAGTCGGACGCCAGTTGACCTGAGCTTCAGAGAGACCTGCGAGCAAAGCGCGCGCGTCTTCCTTCACTGCTTCAATCTGCCGCCGATAGTCTTCAAGGTCTTTAACTAGCGGCTCAGCCTCGTTTATATCTTCACGGGGGATTTGAATTTCTTGCATCTTGTTCATCTTTAGTCAATCCGTCTCATGGACAAAAGCTGGCAGCCATATTTCGCTTACCAGAGTCTTGTAATCGAATACGCATCGAGCGAGGCGTCTGCACTCACAACCTCAAGGGACTCGACCATTGCTTGAGCCACCAACAACCGATCAAACGGATCACGATGATGGAAAGGTAGCGTGGATAGTAAGGCCAGATGTGCCAGATTTATTGGTAATATCTCAATCGAATTGAGGGCGAGTTGTTGAGGAATAAGTACGTTATAGGGCTGCGCTAAAATGAGCTTGCCGATGCTGGCTTTAATCGCGATTTCCCACAGACTTGCGGTGCTGAGCAACAGGTCTGCATCAGAGTTAAGCAAATCTTTCGCCTGCGTGCTCAACCGTGAACTATCATCAATGAACCATAAGAAAGCATGTGTGTCGAGCAGCAGCCTCATTGCATATACTCGGCGAAATCTTCGAGCGGCTCATCGAAATCATCCGCGATAGAAATTAAACCCTTAGCACTCCCACTCTGACGACGCGGCTTTGCTGTTGGCTCATCTATTCTACGAAGAAAGACTGGCGCATCTGCTCCTGAAACGCGCACGAGCTTCAGAATCGGCTTGCCGTTCTCCGTAATGACTACCTCTTCACCGTTGAGTGCCGATTGAATCAAGCTTGCCATCTGTGTTTTAGCTTCGTTGAGATCAACTTGATGCATAAATCATCGCCCCTAAAATTCATTTGTAGTTATTTTAGCACGTCTGTCACATCAGTCAGCCATCTCGACGACGCCGATTCTATCAATCGCATCTCGCAAAATGCTTTCGTCAACGCGACCTGCGGCGGCGATGCCACGCGCGGCGCGGTCTACTGCTTCCTGTACGATGTGGCCCGCGTGTCCCTTCGCCCATTCCCAACTGACTTCGTGTTTGCCCGAAGCCTTGTCCAGCCGCGCCCACCATTCCAGATTCGACTTGCGACGAAAACGCCCGGACATCGTTTCCACGACGTAACGCGAATCCGTAACGACTCGTACCTGACAAGGCTCGCGCAGGGCTTCAAGCCCCAGGGCGGCGGCCACAATCTCCGCCTGCTGGTTGGTCGCCTGTCCCAGAAATTCGCCGACGCCGCGCCAGATGCCGCGATAACCCAAAAGGGCCGCCGCCGCCGCCCGCATCTCCGCCTGACCATTACCGAGGCTCGACCCGTCGCAGAAAATCGTGACCGATTTTCGGGAGGGATGAGGGCGGAGGGATGAGGGATGAAGTGAAGAATCCTTTGTCATTCTTAATTCCTCGCTTCCGTTCTTTCATCCCTCATCGCTTTGCCGTCATCACTTTTCTTGACGTGGATGATGTGGTCAACATTCTCCTCGAAGGTGTCGTCGTGCGAGATGACAAAGAGTTGGTCGAAGTGCTTGACCTGTCCGATCTGCTGGGCGAGACGTTCGCGCCGCTCGGCATCCATGTTGACCGTCGGCTCGTCGAAGAACGCCAGACGAATGTCGGAAAGCTGCGTCAAAAGCGCGAGGCGAATGGAGAGGGCTGCCGCCATTTGCTCGCCTCCCGAAAGATTTGGAAAGGAGCGCTCATGTCCTTCCTCTTCCAGCAGGATTTCGTAATCGCGCGACCAGCGAAGCGCACGCCCCGCCTCGCCCGTAATCTCCCGAAAAAGTTGGTTGGCTTCCAGAGAGATGTTGTAAAGATAGCTTTCGGTGACGAGCGGCCCGGCAGCTTTGAGCGTGTCGCGAATGAACTCTGTCGTCTCGTCCAGCTCTTCAAGCCGCTCCTTGTCACGAAACTGCTCACGCATCTGCTCGCGCACTTCCACGAGTCGCGCAATCTCTGCGCCGAGGTTCGCTTCGCTCTTTTGCATCTCTTCGAGCTTGGCGCGGGTTGCGGCTTCGAGCTTGCTTGCTTCAACCAGCGCGGCGCGCTCCGTGTCGTGCTGCTCACGGCTGTAGGCGCGCGCGGCGGCTTCATAGCTTTCACGCGCCGTCTCGACTTCACGCGCCGCTCGCGTAGTCGCTTCTTCAGCCTTCGTCAGTTCAGCCTGACGCGCGGGGAGTGTGGCGGCGAGAGCATGGCTTTCCAGATATTCGCGGTGCGCTTTTGTTGTGCGGTCGCGCTCGCGCCGCGCCTCTTCCCAGCGAGCGTCCAGAGAACTGTATTGCACGAGCCTTCCCATAATCTCGCGCGCCTGAGTTTCGAGAGCGCGCTCGGCGTCCGCTGCGCCCGCAAGCTCGCTTTTACGCTTCTCTTCGCTCTCTGCTTCCTGACGAAGAGCTATGGCGCGCCCGCGCGGATCATTCAGCGCCGCGAGCCGCTTCTCAACCTCTTCCATCTCCTTTTCAAGATTGGGCAAGGCGTCTGCCACTGCCGCGACACTCGCTCGCTCGTCGCGCTTGCTCTTGCCTTCCTGCTCAATCTCTTTCAAGCGTTGTTGCATCGGCTTTAGCTCAGCATGACGCAGCGCCGCTTCACGCTCGACGATCAAGGAGCCGTCAATGCCTGAGAGTGTTGTTCTCAATTCGTTCAGGCGCTCGCGGCTCGCGGCGGGAAGCTGTGCGATTTCTCGATCAAGACTCGCGAGCGCAGCCTCGCGTTCATTTAGTAACAACTTCTCGCCCGCAAGCTGCCGGCGTGCGCTCTCAAGCCTGCCGAGATGCTTTTCGGCCTCACGCGCCTCATTCACCGCGACGCCAAGTCCGGCGCGCTCCTTCTCCATCGCCGTCAGTTGCGCGCTGTTGGTGGCCAGTTGGCCGGTGAAATAGTCTTCAAGCGTCTGGTCTTCTCCAATATTCAGGCAGCGCTCGGAGAGAATCGGGCAGAGACCGTTTTTGACTTCACGATGGAACTTCTCGTCATGCTCGATCTGGGCGCGCAGGCGAGCGAACTTTTCGGTCAACTCTGTCTCACGCGCGATGAGTTGCGTTGCTTCCGCCGCCTTGACGGAAAACTTTTCAAGAGAAGCCGCCTCTTTTTCGTGAGCCGCCACTTCACGCCGCAGGCGTTCAACCTCGCGCGCTGCCTCTTTGCGCTGGTTGGCAAGATGCTTGTGGCTCGTCGCGGCCTTTTCGACATTGCTCAAAGTGGTCTCAACGTCGAGCCGCTCGCTGGCAAGCCTGTCAACGCGCTCCTGCGCTCCTTCTCCCTTCTCGGCTTCCTTAACACGCTCTTTCGTCTGCGCGTGCTGCTTACGCAGGGCGTCGAGTTCCGCGTCCAGCTTCAAGAGCCGCGTGCGCTCGCTCTGGGCCTGAGCGCGAAGGTCGCGCAACCGCTCACGCTCGCGTTCCGATTCTTCCTGCGTGCTGATTTCAGCACCGAGCGCCGCGAGCAACGCGCGAGCCTCGGCAGCGCGCTCGACCATCTCGCCCAGCCTTTGCACGTGGACCTTCGCAGATGCGAGCAAGCCTTCAACGCTCGCCGCTTCGGCGCGCAACTGGTCACGGGCAGCGCGCTCGGTCTCCATGCTGCGTAACAGATTGTCTGCGGCGAGATGCGCCTGGTAGTCGGCCTCGGTCGCCACTTGACGTTCCATGGCGCTTTGCGCTGCGTCGCGCTCGGCGCGCAAATTGGGCAGACGATTCAACGTCGCTTCATGCTCGACCTCGCGACGGTCACGGAGTGCGCGCCTTTCATCCATCAGGCGCAGAGCTTCATCCATCACGCGGACATTTTTCTCACGAAGCTCAATCTCTCGCTGCAATTCGTCAAGCGCAACGGTCAGTTCCGTCACCCGCGCGGTGATGGTTTTGTGTTCCTCGACTAATTCATCGTAGCGAGCAAGCTGGCTTTCCGCTCCGGCGATGCGGCCTTTAATCTCCGCCGTTCGCTCGTGAATCAGATTAACCGTGTCGCGCAGGCGTTCAGCTCCATCCCTGTACTCTTCGACCTTGAGCAGCTTGTCGAAGGCGGCCTTGCGCTGTGTGGCGGGGCGCAGAAAGTCCGCCGTAAACGTTCCCTGTGGAACGCCGATGGCGGAGCGAAAGAGGGCTTCCAAATCCGTGCCCGGCTCGATTCCGAGCTTCTGACGAAGCATAGCGGAAACGTCCGTCTTCTTCTCGGCGAGCTTGATGCCGAGGCCGTCGTCATAAACGTAGTAGCCCTGCCCCGTGTCTCTGTAGACGGTGTAGAGCCGCTCGTCCAGGTCGCTCTGAAACGTCACGCGGACAGAGCCTTTCTTCGCGCCGCGCCGCAGGAAATCCTCTTTCCTGTAATCGAGCATATCAAAGAGCGACCACGCGATGGCTTCCAGAATCGTGGTTTTCCCCGCCCCGTTCTCGCCCGTAATCGCCGTGATGCCGCGTGCGAAATCAAACTCCGCGCGCTCATAAGATTTGATGTTATCGAGTTCGACCCGTGTGACGTGCATCTGGTTATTCTCTGCCTGAGCCTTCTGCCGCGCGAAGCCCGACCGCTAAAGCTGCTTCTGTATCTTCCTCAACAACCCGCGCGGGGCGGTGATGGCTGCCGAATTCGCTTCCAATTGAACCGTGATTCTTTCGGCGAGCACGGCGACCCCCGGAGGCTTGAAGACGAGCAGATTGTCGCTCTGCTGAAAGGGGCGGTAGCGCAAGCCTGTGACGACTGAGTTGACCCTGTGGAGGAAAGCGTTCCTGTCGTAAACCGGAACGGAGATTGTTTGCTTCATTCCCACCAGCGCCAGCAGAGAACACAACACGGCTATAAACCCGACCCATGCTCCAGCAGCGGTTTTCACGGTGGAGAGAAATTCATCGGAGGTTACGTCCGTCCGCAATTTACTGCCTGAGATGACCACCCAGTAGAAGACCAGCGCGCCGAGCGCCGAGAGCAACAGCGCAAAGGCAAATACTTTCAGGAACCTAATCAGGAAGTTCATAACAACAGTTACGAGTTACGAGTTACGAGCAAGAAGAAGATCAAGACAAGAGACGAGGTGCATGTTCCTGTTTTAACTCGTCACTCGTCACTTGTCACTGTTTTTCAAAGCTCTTCCACGCTGAGTTTGATGTCTGCGTTTTTCCAGGCGCGCTCGAACTCGCGGCGGACAAGCTCGGCTTCGCGTTGTTTACCCTGCGCCTTCAAGCTCTCTGCCAGGCCGAAGAGCGAGCGCCCGTTGCGACGATTCCTGCGGAGGTCTTCGCGGAAAACCTGCTCGGCCTCACGGTATTGCTTGTCGAGCATGAGCACGCCGCCCAGAGACTCGCGCGAGAGCGGGTGATACCAGCCGGGCGGCTCGTCGTAAGCGAGCGCATCTTCGGCTTCGACGGCTTTACGCAGAAACTCGATGGCACTTTTACGATCATTCTTCGCACGCGCGATGCGCGAGTTCAGGAAGTACTCTGCGATTTTAAGCACGGCGCGCGCATTATTCTGCGACCCGTAGGTCATCTCAGGCGGGAGCGCCTGCGCGGCGGCGACGAGAACTTTTAGCTCTGCTTCCGCCTCAGGCATTTTGCCGGTCGCGGCCAGCGCCATGCCACGTCCCCAGTGCCAGAGCGCGTTCGTGATCGGCGTCTCCTTTGACGGTTCCTTCGCCTTCAGCACCTCATCCCAGCGATTGAAACGCGTCATGATGAGCACGCCCGTCGGCAGAAAAGATTCGATTGACGGGACATTTTTGATGAAGAGGTTGACGTTCTCTTCAAGCTGTGAAGACGCTCGCAAGGCGTCCTTGTAACGCCCAAGCATGCTGTACGCGGCGGCCAGGAAATGCAGATTGTGGCTGTAATAACCTATCTGGTAGATGCCCTGCGCGCCGCGCTTCCCGAAATAATCACGGTCAGCGTTGGCCGCCCACTCGTTGGATTGCGCCGCGCGCTCGTAATCGCCAACGCGCATGTAGGTGTGCGCGGGCATGTGGACGAGGTGGCCTGCGGCGGGCGTGAGCTTGCCCAGGAGGTCTGCGCTCTGAAGCGCCCATTCAGGATGCGGTGAGGCTTCGACCACGTGTATGTAGAGATGATGCGCGCCGATGTGCAGGGGATCGCGCCCGATGACAGATTCGAGGACGGCGATAGCCTCTTCCGTGCCTTCGGCAGGGCGGCCTTGCGGAGACCAGAGCTTCCAGGCGTTGATAACCATCACCGCATCGGCATAAAGCGTCGCGGCGTCCAGATCATCCGGGTAGCGCTGCATCAACGCACGCATCGCGTCTCGGTAGTCAAGCCAGAGTTTTTTCTGGTCTGCATTCGGGTCTGCTGAAAACCTCTTCGACAGGGCTTCCAGATAGGCGCGCTCGTGCTCGGGCGCTTTGGCAGCGAGCGCCAGCCCCTTTTGCACAGCTTCGTGCGCCGCCTTCATGCGCTCAGGCGAAACGGTCGTCTCGTTGTAGTTGGGGCCGACGGCAATCGCCAGCCCCCAGTAAGCCATCGCCATCTGCGGGTCTAGTTCCGCTGCGCGGCGAAAGGCACGCGCGGCCTCGTCGTGGTTGAAGCCGTAAACGAGAACGAAACCCTGGTCGAAGAATCTCTGCGCCTCCGCGCTCGTCGTCGCCACCGGATGACTCGTCTCGCCAAGCCCCGTCAGCAACACGACCGGCTGCTCCTCGCGCGCAGAAGGATGCCCGTGCTGAGCGTAAAGGTTAGTCCCGAAAATTAAAATGAAGATGAAAACCAGAGCTGACCGCTTCATCTCAGCTTTCCTCCTATTTTCATTTATTGATTAAGCGCGTGAGGTTGTCTTTGAAAAACTCTAACACCTGAAGCGCCTGCTCGTGTGTGACTGTCGGAAAGTCGTCGAGAAACTTCTCTAATGTGAGGCCCGCCGCAAGGTTATCCAGCAATGCTGTCACCGGCACGCGCGTGCCGCGAAACACAGTCGCGCCACTTAAATTCTCGGGGTCGCTGACAATCGGCAACCGCGCTATTTGTTCTTCTTCAAGCGTCAGCATCGTGGTTGCTCCTTAGCTTAATTCAGAGCAGCTTTAGAAATTCGTCAACAGTCAAACCGGCATTGCGTATCAGAGCGCGAAGTGTTCCAACCGATAACTCTTTATGTTGAGGAATTGAGAGATTAACACGAACACCGGATTTAACCATGACGAGGTGGCTTCCCACCTGACCTATTGGCTGCCACCCGGCCTTCTGAAACGCTTTGACTGCTTCTTTGCCTGAAATATTGCCAAGCCTGCCCATGTCATAAGTGTACTGCGATTACAGGTGACATAGTGTGCCCAACACCGTGCCCAACACCGCGCCGGATTAAATAATCATATCGAGACAACGATTGGCTGCCTCCCGGATTGATTCGGCAATTCTGAGACAGCCTTCTGGTCTTCAGCCCATAACCATGCCGTTATCGCTTCTTTGATATTGTCCAGAGCTTCCTTTTCATCTTTACCTTGAGAAACGCAGCCCGGAAGTGCAGGGCATTCAGCAACAATCCAGCCGTCTTCAGCTTGTTCAAGAACTACGTGAAAAAGCATGTCTTTCTCCTGTTAACCACGCAGAGCCATTTTAACTCCACGGTTATGTGTTTCACTCATTCACTTTCAACACGGCAAGGAACGCTTCCTGCGGAATCTCTACGCGCCCGACCTTCTTCATGCGCTTCTTGCCTTCTTTCTGTTTTTCGAGGAGCTTGCGCTTGCGCGAGATGTCGCCGCCGTAGCATTTGGCGATGACGTTTTTGCCAAGTGCTTTGACGGTTTCGCGTGCGACGACCTTGTTGCCGATGGCTGCCTGAATGGGCACTTCAAAAAGCTGGCGTGGGATGAGTTGCTTCATCTTTTCGGCGAGCAGGCGTCCCTTCGCCTGCGACGTGCTGCGATGAAGGACGAGCGAGAGGGCGTCTACGGGTTCGCCCCCGACGACCACATCGAGCTTGACGAGGTCGCTCTCCCAGTGACCGGCGAAATGGTAGTCGAGCGAAGCATAGCCGCGCGAGACGGATTTCAGACGATCATAAAAATCGAGCACGATCTCATTCAAAGGCAATTCATACGTGAGCATCACGCGGTTGGATGAGATGTACTCAAACTTTTTCTGGATACCGCGCTTTTCTTCCAGCAGCGGCAGGATGCCGCCGAGATAGTCGTCAGAAGTCAGAATCGTCGCCAGGATGACCGGCTCTTCGATCTTCACGATTCTTCCGGGATCGGGCATCTTTGCAGGCGAGTCAATCTCAACGGTCTCGCCGTCGGTCGTCGTGACACGATAGCGCACGCCGGGCGCGGTCGTGATCAGATTCAGATTAAACTCGCGCTCCAGCCGTTCCTGGACAATCTCCATGTGGAGCAGGCCGAGAAAGCCGCAGCGGAAGCCAAAGCCGAGCGCGGTTGAGGATTCCGGCTCATAGAAGAACGACGCATCGTTGAGGCGAAGTTTGTCGAGCGCATCCCGCAACTCTTCGTATTGATTGGTGTCCACAGGATACAGCCCCGCGAAGACCATCGGCTTGATTTCCTGAAAGCCGGGAAAAGGCTCTTTGGTGGGACGCGCGCTCTCCGTGATAGTGTCGCCGATCTGCACGTCCGCGACCTCTTTAATCGAGGCGGTGAGGAAGCCTACTTCGCCCACACTCAGTTTATCTATCGGCGTCGGGCGCGGGCGATTGACGCCGATGGTTTCAACCTGATAGTCGCGCCCGGTGTTGAAAAACCGAATCTTCATGCCGGGCTTAATCGTGCCGTCAATCACGCGGAAGAGAACGATCACGCCCCTGTAAGAGTCGTACCAGGAATCGAAGATGAGAGCCATGAGCGGAGCATCCGCGTCACCTTTGGGCGGCGGCACGTCGCGCACGATGGCTTCCAGGACTTCGTCAACGCCGATGCCCGTCTTAGCAGAAGTGAAGACGGCATTGTGCGTATCGAGGCCGATGACCTGCTCGATCTGCTCGATAGCCTTCTCAGGTTCTGCGCCGGGCAAATCAATCTTGTTGATGACGGGAATCAGTTCGAGATTGTTTTCTATCGCGAGGTAGGTGTTGGCGAGCGTCTGCGCTTCCACGCCCTGCGAAGCGTCAACGACGAGCAGCGCGCCTTCGCAGGCCGAAAGCGAGCGCGAGACTTCGTAGGAGAAATCAACGTGACCAGGCGTGTCAATCAGGTTAAGCACATACGACTGGCCATCGCGCGCCTTGTAATCGAGCCGGACGGCGTGCGACTTGATGGTGATGCCGCGCTCGCGCTCCAAATCCATGTTGTCCAGCACCTGAGCGGACATCTCGCGCCCGGTGACAGCGCCCGTCTGCTCCAGCAGCCGGTCAGCGAGCGTGGACTTACCATGATCTATATGCGCGATGATTGAGAAATTTCTGATGCGTTCAGGAAGCATAAAAACAGTGACAAGTTAAAAGTGACGAGTGACAAGATAAAAACAGATTCTAACTTGTCACCCGTCACTTGTCATTGCCGTACAAGCAAAACGGGCGGCGACATAGCACGCGCGCCCGTCTCTGCCTATTATGTCTTTACTATTATGCCTGTTCCCACTTTTCCTTTTTGCTATTAAATTTGTACCGAATCACCTTGCTTTCACAGTTCGCACATTTAGCTCCCCAAATGCTACTTTTAATATGGTCGCCACAGATAAATTTATGTTTAGGACATTTGTATTTCCCAGTAGAACCCAAAAAGCTTGCACCCTTAACTTGTTTGCAGATACCGCAGATAAAGTCACTCTTCGCCATTTCTCTATCCTCACTAAAACGTGTCTCATGGAGCGAGAGTTCGATTGCTGCTGGCAGCTTCTTTTAAACTAATCCCTCTGCTGAAACCGCTATCTCTTCGCTACTCTGGCGGGTGGCGGCGGAGCCATCAGCATGGCGATTTCGCGCAGGGATTCGAGGTGGTTGTTGCTGAGCTGGAATTCTGTTGCGCCGAGCCGGGCTGTGACGCGCCTTGATTTAATCAGACTGAGCAGGCTCGTGTAGGTCAAAGTTATCTTGGTCTTTTCAAGGGTGGTGCCCTTCGGGCCGTCCTCCAGGTAGTATTGCGCCACACCGCTGAAAGGCCAGGCGTTGCCGTCGGCCATCAGGCTGAGATTGTGAGAATCCCTGTAGGCAGGCTTTTTCGCGGCGGAGATGAAGAAAATATCTATCACCGGGGCGGAGCTCAGCCTCGGGTCTTGATAAAAGAATGAGGCGTAGAGGTGCAGGCCGTTGCCAAGCGCGTTCGGATGCTCAAGCGTGGTCTTCATTCTGCGCGCCCGCTGGTCGTAGCTCGTCACAATCAAGGCGCTATGCTTGAAGGGCGAGGGCGGCGCAACGGTGCAGAATTTTTGAGCGAGTCCGGTAATTGGGAAAGTCAGAAGGATAGCAAACAGCAGGGGGATGCGTCTCAGGGGGATCATATTGTTCAGTTTAATCACTCCGCACGGGATTTCTGACAGGCAAGGCTGCCAATGCAAAGTAACTGAAAAAGAGTTTTGAGTAAAGGGAAAAGTTAGAAACTCTTTACGCGACCGTTCTCATCCATTCGAGGCAGCGGCGAAGATGCTTCCGCATCGCGGTGGGTGTGTCGTGGTGAATCCGCCCGTGTCCGGGCAGCACCCACTCGAAATCGTAATCCAGCAGCCGCTCCATCGAGCGCGTTTGCTCAGGCCATGAATACCAGCAGGCGCTCCTGAATGCCGTCAGCGTCTCTTTTGTGGGAGACCATGCCAGGTGATCGCCCGTGAAGAGAAACTTGTTGCGGTAGAGCAAAACAGCGTGGCCACGCGTGTGGCCGGGGACGGGGATAATGGTTAAATCGTCGTCGAGCCGCACCGGTTCACTGCCTTCGATGACGCGCTCGAAACCGTGTCGCGCTGCGCCGTCTGCGGCGTGCATGATGCGCTCCGACCCAAACTCTCTATTGAACGCGGCGTGGTCGGCGATGTCATCGCGGTGCGTGAGAAACATCCTGCTTGCTCCGCCCATCGCCCTGATCTTTTTCACGAGCGGGCGTGTGAAGCGTGGGCTGTCCACCAGAATATTGCCGCCTTCCTCCGGCGGGCGCACAACCAGATAACTCCACGCGCCGAAGCTGGATTCCGAAGTGAAGCCGCAGAAGTAAATGTTCTCAGCGATGAGGGTGGGAAAGGCCTCAACGCCGATGCGCGCATTGTATTTGCGGGTTGTGCCGATAGATGAGGTCGGGCAAGCCACCAGAGACATGAGCGCCTGTCGCGTCTCTGCTTCCGTTTCGGGCTGGTGATAGACGCTCGACTGGTCACCATGATCGCGGAAGATGCCGGGGGCAATCTGGCGGCAGGCGTCGCAGTCAATGCACGTCGAGTCAACGTAAAAGTCGCCCTGGATATTCTCCGGCAACCTGTGCGCGATGTTAGCCATAAAGAGTGTTCCTCGCCGCTTCTATGATGACGCAAGGCCGCGCGCAAGTTCAAGGCAGCAACAGCATCCTTGAAATGAGTTTGCCGATTGCGCGCTTGCGCTTATAATCTGCCGGACAAACCGGCACTCCACTACTGGAAGCTCACGCGGGCGTGAGACTCGCAGATTACATTTAGAGAGAAGCAATCGCCGCAAACGAACAGATAGGGAAAAGAGCAAATGATTTGGGTTAAGCTCGCATTGGTAAAGCATCCGCTTATCTCCGACATCCTGAATCCATCCACTCGCCGGTTTCATCAAGCATGCGTGGAGGCCGCAGCATGTCGCCAATGAGACGGTCAGTGCGCTTGCGCTACGGCTTTGC
Organism: uncultured Acidobacteriota bacterium; assembly: GCA_963811065.1. Lineage (GTDB taxonomy): Bacteria > Acidobacteriota > Blastocatellia > Pyrinomonadales > Pyrinomonadaceae > QHXM01. The sequence goes on along the minus strand of CAWEPR010000015.1, from coordinate 309,709 downwards.
CGTCTCGATGGTTGCTCTGGCAGCGGCTATCACCTGGGCTATCCCGCTGCTCAGCACCCGCGTCCCTTTCGCTCTCTTCTATGCCGCCGTCATCCTGAGCACCTGGTACGGCGGCAAACGTCCCGGCCTGCTCTCAACCGCGTTATCGGCTCTCGTGAGTGCCTACCTGATTCTGGGGATCCCCCATTCACTGAGCCGCGGTTTAGAAGAAGCCCTGCTCATCGGTGTGTTTCTCTTTGTGTCGCTGGTCATCATTTATTTGACAGAGAAGGCGCAACGCGCCGAGTCAAAAGAGCGCGCCAGCCGCGAGCAGTTGCTCACGACTTTAAGGAGCATCGGCGACGCGGTGATTGCCACAGATTCGCAGGGGCGCGTGACGTTTATGAACGAGGTCGCGCAAGCGTTGACGGGCTGGAAACTGAGCGAAGCCGTCGGACGAGAGTTGCGACAAGTCTTCAATATCATCAACGAAGAAACACGCGACGAAGTTGAAAGTCCCGTCGCTCAGGTTATCCGCGAAGGTCGTATCGTCGGGCTGGCCAATCACACGACGCTGATTGCAAAAGACGGAAGAGAGACCCCGATTGACGATAGCGGCGCGCCGATGAGAGACGAGGAAGGGCACATTACCGGCGTCGTGCTGGTCTTTCGCAATATCACAGAGCGACGGCAGGCTGAAGAAGTGAGTCGCCAGCTTGCCTCCATTGTCGAGTCTTCTGTGGACACGATTATCGGTAAGACGCTGGACGGCACCATCAAAAGTTGGAATAAGAGCGCCGAGCGACTCTACGGTTATTCCGCTGAAGAGGTGGTTGGCCGCCCCATCTCCATCCTTGTTCCACCCGACCGTCCCGATGAGATACCGGACATCCTCAGCCGCCTCAAGCGTGGAGAGCGCGTCGATCATTTCGAGACCAAGCGGGTTAAGAAGAGCGGCGAGGTGATAGACATCGCTTTAACCATCTCTCCAATTATGAATGCCGATGGCACAATTAGCGGAGCAGCCACGATCGCGCGCGACATCACAGAGCGAAAGCAGGCCGAAGAAGCCTTGCGCTCAGGCGAAGAGCGTTATCGCGCCTTCGTCCGCAACAGTTCCGAAGCAATCTGGCGCTGTGAGTTTGACGAGCCAATCCCCATTGATTTACCGGAAGAGGAGCAGGTTGAGCTTTACTACCGACATGGCTATCTCGCCGAGTGCAACGATGCGATGGCCACGATGTACGGCTTCGCGCGGGCCGAAGAAATTGTCGGAGCAAGGCTCACCGATCTACTCGTGCGCGATGATGAGAAGAACGTCGAATATCTGCGCCGCTTCATTCGCTCAGGCTATCGTTTGACGGAAGCGGAGTCGCACGAATCAGACAGAGACGGCAATCATAAATATTTCCTGAACAATCTGGTCGGCATCATCGAAGGACGAAAACTGATGCGCGGCTGGGGAACGCAGCGAGACATCACAGAGCGAAAGCTGGCCGAAGATGCGTTGCGAGAAAGCGAGGCGCGCTTCAGGCACGCCGCCAATCGCACAGCGCGTTTGCAGGCTCTTACCGCCGCGCTTTCCGAAGCGTTGACGCCCGCGCAAGTTGCCTCAGCAGTTCTCACTCACGGCTTAGCCGCTATTGGCGCACACGCCGGGTCAGTTGCGCTGCTGACGGATCGTGGCGACGAGCTTGAGTTGCTGGATGCCGCCGGTTTCCCGCCGGAGACGATCGAGAAGTGGCGACGCTTTGCTGTGACCAGCGAAGCTCTGCTCGCTGAAACGGTGCGAACCGGAAAGATGGTCTTGATTGAATCGCTTCAGGCCAAAGAATCGCCCTACCCGCACCTTTCTGCCCTGCACGCCGTCAACGGGAGTCAGGCTCTGGCCGCCGTTCCGTTGATTATCGAGGGACGGCCCATCGGGGCGATGGGGCTGACTTTCCGGGAAATCCAAAGCTTCGAGGAAGACGACCGTGCTTACATGCTGGCTATCGCGCGGTTGTGCGCGCAGGCCATCGAACGCGCGCGGCTCTATCAGGCGGAGCGTCGCATGCGCGCCGAAGCGGAAGAGGCCAATCGCACCAAGGACGAATTTCTCGCCACGCTTTCACATGAACTGCGTACGCCGCTGACCGCCATGCTCGGCTGGACGAGAATGCTGCGCATGGAGATGCTCGACGAGGCCACCTCTGCTCATGCCCTTGAAACGGTCGAGCGCAACGCCAAGGCGCAGGCGCAACTGATTGAAGACCTGCTCGACGTGTCGCGCATCATCACGGGCAAGTTGCGCCTGGACGTTCGCCCGCTGGAGTTGTTGCCGGTCATCGAAGCTGCGATAGAGGCCGTGCGCCCGGCTGCTGACGCCAAAAATATAGAGCTTCAGACCGCGCTCGATCCTCTGGCCGGGCTTGTCTCCGGCGACCCCAATCGCTTGCAGCAGATTGTCTGGAATCTGCTCTCGAATGCAGTCAAGTTCACGACCAGAGGCGGACAGGTGAAGATCGGCCTTGGACGCGTTGACTCGCACGTTGAAATCAGTGTGAGCGATACGGGGCAGGGCATCACGCCTGACTTTCTCCCTTACGTCTTCGACCGTTTCCGGCAGGCCGACGGCTCGACCACACGGCTGCACGGAGGCTTAGGGTTGGGCTTAGCCATCGTGCGTCACTTGGTCGAGCTGCACGGCGGCACGGTGAGAGCGCAAAGCTCAGGCGAGGGACAGGGCGCGACCTTCAACGTTCAGCTTCCACTCTCCGCAGTGCGGAATGCGGATTTCGGATTGCGGAATGAAAACACCGCGTCTGAAGAATCCGCATTCCGCAATCCTCAATCTGCCATCCTGAAGGGCTTGCGCGTGCTGGTTGTTGATGATGAGCAGGACGCGCGCCATTTGTTAAAGACGGTGTTGGAAACGCAGGGAGCGGAGATTATCGCTGTGGGGAGCACGCGCGAGGCGCTCGACGCGCTTGAACGCTCGATGCCCGATGTGCTGATTAGCGATATAGGGATGCCGGACGAAGACGGCTTCGCTCTCATCCGGCAGGTGCGTGCGCGCACCCCCGTGCAGGGAGGCAGGATTCCGGCGGCGGCAGTCTCAGCCTACGTCGGCGAGGAGAACCGTCGCCAGGCCCTCGCCGCAGGCTTTCAACTTCACGTCGCCAAGCCGGTAGACCCTGAAGAGTTGATAGAGGTGGTGCGAAGTCTGGCGGAGGAAAGAAAAATGCAAAATTAAAAATTAAAAGTGCAAAAGTGAGGCGGAAACCAGTTTTATTAAATTGGCTTCCGCCTCACTTTTGCATTTTACATTTTTAATTTTGCATTACTTTACGGCTTTTTCTCCGGCGGGTCATCTTCAAAGTCTTCGATGTCTTCGATGATCTTCACCTCTGCGCCGTACTTCTGATAGTTGCGGAAGCGAATCAGGTTGCGCGTCTGGATGGTCTCGTTGCTCACGCGGACTGCTCCGCTGCTGGTCTGAGTTGTTCGCTGGCCTAATCTGGAACTCAGTTTAATCTCGGCAGAAGACGGCAGCAGGTACTGGCGCTCGTTGATCGTCACCCAATCGTAATCTATCAGGCTGCTCGCGGCGGTGATGGGAAAGTCCGCCGGGATGGCGGTCGCGATTTCTTCGATGCGCAGCACTCTAAAGGTTTCGCGGTCAACCCAGATTCTGCCGCGATAACCCGTGACGACTGCCCGCTCGCCATTCGCCTTGAGGCTCAACTTGGAATACTTCTGCTCGACCTCGAACTCATAAATAATCGTGCGCTTGCCCCGCAATGTGTCCGTGTCCACAGCCTTAAACTCGGCTCGCGTCACGTCGCTAAAAAGCGCCGCCAGCATCGAGACATACTCGCCAGCCGAACTTGTCCCGCCGATCTGCTCGTAGCCCTCTCCCTCTTTCATTTCCTTTCCCGGCGGCAGCCCGTTGATGGCCAGCAGCTTATACTCTTCTCCGGCGCTCGCCCTGTAACTGACGGCGATGGTCAAACGATCCAGCGTCGCCCAGTTGTTGGTGTTGTTGAGAGCGCGCGAGCGCGTGATCTGCTGCTTGACGATAAAGTCCGGCATGGCTTCAGAGGCGGCGAGCGTGGCGACGCGGGCTTTGGTCAGAAGGTCTGCCGCTTCCACTTCGGATGGGGGAAGCGTCGTGCTGGGACTCAGATTGCGCCGCTCTGCTTCTTCGAGGGTGCGCCGCAGGAGCATATCATTGCCGCTCTTGGTGGCGACGATGGAGCGCAAGCCTGAAGTCAGCGTGAAATTGATGCCGCGCTTGCGAATCTCTTCGATGATCTCGTCTCTCTTTTCAGGATGCGCGGGCAACTGGTAAACGAGGCGCACAAGTTCCTGGCTGGTTATCGGGCCGCTGCCGGATTGAGCTTGAGCGAGAGAGAAACAACCCGCGAGCAGGATGAGGGTAAATAACAAGACAGTCGAGCAAAACGGCGAATTACGGGAAATCATATCAATCAACTTTCCAAAAGGAGACTCAGCACGCGAATCAGAGATGCAACTCACGCCGCAGGCGGTTGTACTTCTTATCTGACAAACAGAAATGAAGTATCTCACAAACAAAAGCGCTCGATGGCGTGCGAAAGAATCTCAACACACTCGTGCAGCTCCTCCACCGGGACAAACTCGTTTGTCCGGTGCGCGACGCGGATGTTGCCGGGGCCGAAGACGACCGCCTCGGCTCCGAGTTCGGCCATCTGCGGCGCTTCCGTCCCGAAGGCGATTGTGCCAGCCTCGCGCTTCGTTGCTTCTACCAGAAACTGGACGAGCGCGGAATCAATGGCCGTCTCCACTCCGCTCTCCAGCCGGATGACTTCGAGCGAGCAATCGAAATCCGCATCGCGCGATTTCTCATCCTCTATCGCCGCGTTGACCAGATCAAGCACGCCGGATGCCGCCTGCCCCGGCAGAGGCCGCCATTCGAGCGTGAAGCGGCATTCTCCGGCAATAATGTTTTTCGCCGTTCCGCCCTGAATGAGACCGACGTTCAAAGTGGTGTAAGGCGGCTCGAACGCCGCGAGTTGTTCAGCCTTGAGTTCTTCGGCAATCCTCTCGATGCGATTGACGAGCCGTGCCGCGCGAAAGATCGCCGAAGCTCCGAGCGCAGGGTAAGCGCTGTGCCCCTCGCGCCCGCGCAGGATAATCTCCGCCATGCAATAACCTTTCCCGGCGCGCATCGGCTGCAAAGAGGTTGGCTCGCCAACGATGCTATAGCGCGCCGTGAGTGCGCGTGCGTCCGCCAGGCGCTTTGCGCCCAGACACCCGACCTCTTCATCTGCCGTGAAGATGAGTGCGAGGGGACGCCGCAGCTTTCGCAAATCTATTCTCTCAATCGCCGTCAGCGCCGCAGCAATAAATCCTTTCGTGTCGCACGCGCCGCGCCCGTAAAGTTTCCCGTCACGATTGGTCAACTGCAAGGCATCCGTCCACGCCGCATCAAAAGGCACAGTGTCCGTGTGCCCGACGAGCGCGAGTTCTACTTCTATCTTCTCTGACTCAGTCCCCGCCACCGCAATCATATTTATCTTCTCAACATTGCGTTCATCGCGGTAGGGTAGTGTTTTGACGCGCAGCCCGAGAGCTTCCGTGCGGGCGGCGAGATAAGAAATGATCTCCGCGTTTGAGCGCATCGAGACGGACTCAAAGCGGACGAGTTCGGTTAAGGTTTCTTCAACGGTCATACGTTATCTTAACTCCAAAGCCTGCGCTGAAGCGCCGTGAATTTCTCAACTGTTTCGCGCTGCCTCTCGTGCTGTCCCTCACTGATGATCTGTTCTCCTCCAACGAAGACTTCGCGGACGGCGGTACGTGCCAGCCCGAAGACGATGCACGAGAGCAGATCGTCGGGCGTTGCCCCGGCGATTGAAGCATCGTTGAGATCAACTGTGAAAAAATCCGCTGCATGTCCCGGCTCAAGTTTACCGCCGGGAGCGTTGATGGAGCGCGCGCCATTCACCGTCGCACAATCGAAGAGTCGTCGCGCCAGCGCCGACGGGGAATCGTCATCTGCGGGCGCAAGCACCGCGCGTTCGAGTTTCTGTAAGCGCAGGTGATACTCAAGCTCACGAGCATCTTCGAGTAGGTCGATCTGCGCGTGGCTGTCTGTGCCGAGCGAGATTGTCACACCTTCTGCGAAGAGCATTTCGGCAGGCACAATTCCATCGCCAAGATTGCGTTCGGTCGTCGGGCAGGCGCAGACAGTCGCACGCGCTCGCGCCAGCCTTCGCGCTTCCTCCGGCGTGATGTGAATGGCATGAACACCTGTGAAGTTCGGAGTCAGTAGGTTCTCGCTATCCAGAAACTCGACGGGCGTGCGCCCGTGTTCTTCCAAACAGGCGGTGAGTTCTGCCGGTTGCTCGGCCACGTGCATGTGCAAAGGGATGCCGTCTTTGCTCTCAGCGTAGCGAATGATTTCGCGCAGGTAACAAAGCGGCACGGCGCGCACGCTGTGCGGCGCGAGACCAACCCAAGCGGTCGCGGCTTCGGTCCGAGCAAGCTCTGTTTTCAGAGACTCCGTGTTGCGGAGATATTCTTCAGCGTTCGTTTCCAGAAAGCGCACCTGCCGCTCGTTCGGCTTGAGTTGATAGCCTGAACGAGCGTAGGCCACGCGCAGCAGAGCGATTCGCAAGCCCACATCGCGCGCAGCCCTGATGACTTCTTTCGCCATCAGGTTCGCCTCCATGTAAGCCGAGCCGTCGGGCGCGCGATGAATGTAGTGAAACTCTCCGACTGAGGTCACGCCGCCCAGCGCCATTTCGAGAAAGGCCATCCGCGAGGCATCGTAAATCTCTTCAGGCTCAAGCCTGAGGGCTGCGCTGTACATCATCTCGCGCCACGTCCAGAAGGAATCATGTGCGTTCAATCGGCGCTCCGTGCGCCCGCGAATCACCCGCTGAAAGGCGTGCGAGTGTGCGTTGACGAGACCGGGCAGCATGGCGCGATTTTTTAGCCTGACGACACGGCCTGCGCTTTCCGTCTCACGCGTGAGTCCCTTGATGCGTCCCTGCGCGTCACACACCAGCGCCACTCCGCTCTCGAAGCGCCCACTCGTGTAGAGCAAATCGGGCAGCCACGCGATCGTCGTTGCAGCATCCTTTAATGAATCGAGCATGGGCGCAAATTATAGCAATTAGCTATTGGCCGCGACCAACAGCCGCCGCGCCTGCCGATAGCGGGCAGCACAGAATACGGAAGCCGCATCTAACCGCCTACCGATATGAATCCAGAAAAACTAAAAACTTATGCTCGTTTTGCGCGCCAGCACGCGCGCCGCTTTTTAACTCAACGTTTTGCGGAGGCCGGAAAGCCAATCCCGGCTGCGCTGCACCGACCCGCGCCCGCAAAATGGGATGACGACTCGTTGACGGTTGCATGGCTCGGCCACGCGACCGTGCTGATTAACTTTTACGGCACGTGGCTCCTGACCGACCCGGCTCTGCGTTCAAACGTGGGCGTAAACGTCGCCGGACTGACCATCGGTCCGCGCCGTCTGGTCAAACCAGCTCTTTCCATCGCAGAACTACCGCCGCTCGACGCCGTGCTCATCTCGCACGCGCACATGGATCACTGCGATCTCGGTACGTTGCGTCGGCTGCCGCGTAAAACTCAGACGGTTGTCCAAAAAGGTAATCTTGATCTGGTACGACGTTTCCGGCAGTTGCATGAGCTGGCTTGGGGCGAGAGCGTGGAGATAAAGGGCGCGCGCATCGAGGCAATCAAGGTCAACCACTGGGGGGCGCGCAAGCTGACGGACAAACATCGGGGCTACGGCGGATTTTTAATCAGCAAGCGGGGACGCGCGCTCGTTTTTGGCGGCGATACGGCCTATACAAATGCCTTCGCCTCTTTGCGTCATCGCGCACAAATTGATCTCGCCATTCTTCCCATCGGCGCTTATGATCCTTACATTCACGCGCACGCCAATCCTGAACAGTCATGGGCGATGCGCAGGGAAATGAACGCGACCTACATCTTGCCGATGCATCACTCGACGTTTCAGTTGAGCCGCGAGCCATTGGGAGAACCTGTCACGCGCCTGCTCCGCGCCGCCGGAGACGAGCGCTGGCGCGTTGCCCTGACCGAACCCGGACGAGACGTGGCGGCTTCCAGAACAGGCAGAGCAGGAAAGAGTGGCGTAGGACAGGCATTCCTGCCTGTCTATCGTGCGCCAGCACGCTCATCAATATTTAGTAAAACAATATTCGCGCTTGCGCGCTCAATGACAGGCAGGAATGCCTGTCCTACATGTCCTACATGGAAACCGCTACTTTTCGTTAGCGGCTTCCTCCATCTTCTTTCTCAAGCTGAGCGGCCTCATGTCCGTCCATACTTCCTTGATGTAGTCCAGACACTCCTGCTTCGTCCCGCTCTTTCCGGCATCGTTCCAGCCGAGGGCGTTCTCGCGGTCGGCGGGCCAGATGGAATACTGCTCCTCGTGATTAACGACCACCTTGTAGATTGTCTTGTCTTCTCTTTCTTCTCTGCTCATGCTGTCTCCTCTGTGGGTTAAATTGGGTGATAACGGAAGCGCCTTTGTCAGGCTAAATTAACTGCTGTGAATCTCAGGCAAAAGCGATTATATTATAGCGCCTTTTGAAAGCCGGATGTGCGCTCTTGATGGTCGAAGATTATTCGCACTTTCGCCGCCGCGCCACCTCGCTCCCGGCAACTTTGCAGAACCGGAGTCATAACCCCCAATGCCGACTTTTCTGCGCTCGTCGAACGTCTACACGTCTACCATCAACTCAATTCACGCTGACGCACGCATTCGCTTGCGCTTGACGCACAGGAGCAACCATCGTCATCGCGCTTTCGTTGCCTTCATTCTGCTTCTGACGCTCATCGCGGGAACAGGCGCGCGGGCTGCTGGTGATAACACTTCGTTCAGCCTGATGTCCCCTGTCGCCGTCAGTTCTTCTCCGTCGAAGCCGTACAAAAAACGCATTCTCATGCTTCGTCGCAATGAATCGCAGGACGGTGCGCGTTTTACGCTCACGTCCGATGCGCCGCTTAATGATTACAAATCTTTCGCTGAAGGCGAACGCGTCTGTGTGATGATTCCGCAGTCAGCTTTCGTCTCGACGCGCAGCGACGCCAATGGACGCGGCTTTGCCGACCTGCGAATCGAGCAGCGCGACGACGACGTGATGCTCTCCTTTCGCTTGCAGCCGGGCGCGACCGTCGCCGTCAATCAGAATTTCAACCGTCTGGACGTAGTCTTTATCACAAACGAGCGGGCGAACTCGAAAGGATTAAAGTGAAGGGTCGCGCGCTGGAGAGTTTATTTCCCAACTCTAAACCCGTCATCGGCGTGATTCATGTCGGCGCGCTGCCGGGCGCTCCTTTGAGTAAGCTGACGGTCGGCGAATTGACGGAATTGGCCGTGCGCGAGGCTCGTGTTTACCGCACGGGCGGCGTGGACGGGATCATGATTGAAAATATGCACGACACGCCTTACCTGCGTGGCAGTGTCGGCCCGGAAATCGTAGCGGCGATGGCCGTCATCGGTCAGGCGGTGAAGGTGGAGAGCAAGCTGCCCATCGGCGTGCAGATTCTGGCCGCAGCGAACACGGAAGCGATGGCTGTGGCACACGCCGCCGGGTTGCATTTCATTCGCGCCGAGGGCTACGCCTTTGCTCACGTTGCCGACGAAGGATTGATTGAGGCATCAGCCGCAGAGCTTCTACGCTATCGCAGAGCTGATCGGTGCAGAACGCGTGGAGGTCTGGGCCGACATCAAGAAGAAGCACTCCTCCCACGCTATCACGGCGGACATCAGTCTCGGAGAGATGGCTCAGCGGTGGAGTTCATGCGCGGCGATGCGGTTATCGTGACCGGCAGCACTACGGGCGAGCCGCCGAAAGTAGAGGACGTGCGCGAGGCCAAAGCGCATGCCAGCTCTGCCCGTCCTGCTCGGCTCCGGCATAGCGCGGACAACCTCGCCGACTATTACGCGCTCGCAGATGGCTTCATCGTCGGCTCATCCTTCAAAGCCGACGGGCACTGGGCAAACCGCGTCGAACTGCCGCGCGTCCAGCATCTCATGGATGAAGCGCGGAAGTGCAGAAGCGCAAGGAGGAAAATCAGGGATGAGAGATGAGTTCAAGGCAGGACTCAGCACCTTCAGAATCCTGAAATCAGGATATTGCGGCTTTGCGAGAAACAGTCGTTACGCTTTGATGCTGATTTTTGACTTATGGCGCCTGTTTCTCCTGGGTTCCACCAGCGATGATAAGCGGGATGGCCGGGCTTGACCGCGACGAATGTGCCGCGACAGGTCGCGCAGATTTTGCCGCCGGCAATCAACTCGGCTTCGACTATTGCGCGGTCATCCTGGGATTCGACTACGCGGGCGATTAATTTAACCGGCGCATCGGTCGGAGTCGGACGCTTGAGTTTGATGGCATAATCAGCCGTCACCGTGCAGGGCGCGTGCTCCAGCCCTTTGCTGCCGCATCAGATGCCAGGCAGCAGTCCAGTTTGAATGGCAATCCAGCAATGTTCCGATGATTCCGCCATTGAGCATTCCGGGAAACGCCTCGTGATAACTTTCGGGCTGCCATTCGCAGACGACCTCCTCTCCGTTCGTCCTGCTCGAAGCTACGAATTCTCAATCCCTTTTCGTTGACGGGGCCACATCCGAAGCATGTGCCCTGTGGCGAATATCGTTCCTGAAGACTTTGTTCATTCATAACGCGAAAAGGAGAAGCGAGAGTGCAATCCTGCATTCAGTTAAAACCACCTCGATGGGCTGCGGCAGTCCTTCTATGGCGACGCGAACCCGCGCGGGCTGGCGACGGATTCTTCTTGCGTCTGAAAAAAGATGAGCCCACGCCGCTGCTTGCCTGCTTCGAGCGGCGTGGAAAGATCGAAGGCATGCTCGCTGACGGCTTCTTCAAATTTCTTTCGCGAGTTCGGGTTGTAAAGATAGATTTCGTTGTCAGTCAGAATGCGCGAGACCGTCTGCTTCGGCGAGCGTAGTTTCCATTCACGCCCTTCGGCTGTCACGCAAAGAAAAACGCACGCGCTTGAAAGAGAGCGCCGCGCCGCTTTCATTGGCTATCTCCAAACGCACGGGCAGGAGTCCCGCGAGCGGCAAATTCGCCTGAAACAAATCCTGGCTCTCTTCGTCGGCCAGCAGCGGCACGGCGCGAACGCTGAAACCGGCGGCGCTCGCGTCGCGCCCGCCCGCGACCGGCGCATCAATTTTCGGCTTGACCTTGTAGAGCGACCCGCCGCAGCCTGCCAGTGAGTACGCGAGGCTAAGCGCCAGCCAGCCTGCGGCCTGAAAGTAAGTTTGCGTTTCATCGCTTTGCCCCTGACCACCAACACCATCTCGCGCGCACTCTCTCATGCTCGCTTCGCGGGTGTCAACGCGTGGCGGCGCAGCCTCGATCCACCCGGCTTGAAAGTCCGGCAGCTCATTCCTCGTATTCGTCAGACCCCTGAACCCAGATGAAGGATTGGATGTCTATCATGTCGCGTGGCCTCAGGTCTGTTGGTCACGCCTGATAGTCTCTGCAAACTCAAGAAAGTTAGCGTAAGTCTCCCAGGACGGACGCGACTTGTATTGAAAGTCAAAGCCGTATTCGCGGGCGGCAATGCGCGAGACCATTGGTTTGAGAAAGATATGCGTCTCCGGTTGCGCGATGAAGCCGAAGACCGTCACCAGCGGCCAGGTCAGAACCCGCGTCTGCCGTCTGGGCAGGGCCGCGACCGTCTCGCACCAGCGCTCGAATCTAGTCTTAACGCTCCCCGAACCATGAAGAAAGTCGTAGAGCCCTTCACTGAAGGCGCGCGCGCCCGCGTCTGATTTCAAGGCGTCACGCAGCGCCATCTTTTCAAAGGAGAAGATCATGCTGTGGCGGCTGCGCTGCTCGACGCGGACTGCGCGAGCCGCGATTTCCGAAAACTCGCCCGCGCGCAAGAGCCTGCGAAACTCCGTCTTCGAGAGCGCCTCCTCCCAGCGTTCGTGCGATTCCCACTTGTACCCGCGCTCCCAATCAACGTATTTCTCATCGTGAAATCCGCCGGGGAAGAACGCGCAGGAATTTACGACGGCAGCGCATCGCCCCTTCCGTGGGTTGCCCTGGCCGAACCATCGGCGATGCCGCACCGCCCGGCGCCGCCTGCTTTCATGCCCATTGCTCGAACCTCCTTGTTCAATAAATCGGCGGCGCTTCCGCCTGTCTTGCTAGAGTCAACGTGGGGGCGTGCTATCGGGGAGGTAAGAGGCAAAACGGCCTGTCATGCGGCGCGCACTTCGACATATTCAATGCTCGAAGAAGGCTCAGGAATTGACTGACCATCTTCGCGCAAGCCTTCCAGGTGAAATTCGATAGCTTCCTGAATCAACTCCAGCACTTCTTCTCTGGTATCTGCCACAGCAGCACAACCCGGTAAATCCGGCACATACGCGCCAAAACTAGTTTCACCCTCTTCTACAATCACGGCGTACTTCATCTATTTACCTTCTCAATTATTTCGAGCCCGCCTGCTTCAAGATGCTGTTCAGTGTTCCCGGCGGGACATCAATATTCGGCTTGCCAGAAACCGTAACTGTGCTTTGTTTGGTCGGATGCTTAAACTGGCGGTGGCTACCTCTCGTCCTAGCCAAATACCAGCCATCTTTCTCAAGAAGCTTGATGACCTCCTTAACTTTCATCTGAGAATAATATGTTGTCGTCTACGCTCGCCCTCTAGGATTGCAAATACTTCATCACGCGAGACAGATTCGCTGCCAAGCCCTTGCTCTATGGCACGAGACAAAGCAATATCCTCCATCGCTTCTTCCACAATCTCTTGCACAAGGTTTCGCTGTTCTTCGAGCGCTTCGACTAGAGCGGATTTCAGTAAATCTTTTAATCTCTCTTCATCAATGGTCGCAGTCGCCATAATCTATCTCTCCTGTAATAAATTATCGCCAATGTCTCGATAAAAAGCCTACGATCTCATGAATCTAGATAATCGCTCGCGGGCTTGTCTTTGAACTTTTTTGCGGACGAGGGGCGTCCAGCCGAGGAGCAATCCGATTGGGCCTAAGGCCATACGGCTCCACTTCCAGAAAGCGAAGGTGTCCGTGTGTTTAATGATTTTCCCGTCCTGAAACTCGAACTCGGCGTCTATCCTGTTGTGAACTCGCCGCCCGGTGGCGGAAAAGTCATAAAAAGCTTCCCAATGAGCTTTTCCCGTCTGGTCATTGGCCTGAAAATCGAGAGAATGTCAGCTCAAAGTTTTTGGCCTGCGAGCACAACATCCTCCACATCTACCCACTTCCGCTCCGACTAAAAGGGGAAGACCGGATCGGAAAAACGTATCTCAGGATGATAGCAACGTGACATCGCTTCGGCATCCAGTTTTTGAAAGGACGTGTAGAAGGTTTCGATTAAATTTGCGTTCGGGTGCATTCGTCGTCCCTCTCCTCTCAGGATTGAACTCGATTGCAGGTCATTGTAGCGCATAACCCGCGATTATCCGACAAAGTAAGGCTTAATCGTCTTTCACTCGCTCTCGGTCTCTAGCCGGAGCCAGCAAGCTAAGAGTGCCTTCCTTGCCCAGCCTCTATAGCTCATGTTACCGTTTCCGCTTGTCCTATAGAGAGCAGCAACAAGCAAGAGAATCCCTGCACAAAAGGATTATGATAAGACCATTTCGCGGCACGCACCCGCAGATTCATCCGACAGCTTACATCGAAGAGAGCGCACAAATTATCGGCGATGTCGAGATCGGCGAAGAGTCCAGCGTCTGGTTCAACGCGGTCGTGCGCGGCGATGTCTTTCACATACGCATAGGCAATCGCACGAACATTCAGGACGGGACGGTCATCCACGTCTCAAACGGCACGCACGCGACCATCCTTGAAGACGAAGTGACCGTCGGGCATAACGTCACGCTGCATGGCTGCTACGTCGAGCGCGGAAGCCTCGTCGGCATCGGCTCGATTGTGATGGACGGCGTGAGAATCGGCGCGAAATCGCTTGTCGCCGCAGGCTCGCTCGTGTCGCCCGGCACACAGATTCCGCCGCGCTCGCTCGTGATGGGAGCGCCTGCGCGCGTCAAAAGTCCGCTGACGGATGAAGAAGTGGCCGGTCTTGATGTCTTCTGGCAGAACTATATCGGCTACATTAAAATGTACCGGGAATAAACTGCCGCGCAGCTAGTTTTCTTAAAACTTTATGGATTAAAGGAGACCAGAAGAGAATGCGTATTCCCCTAAAGGCTTATCACTCACTGGGTTGCTCCTGATTGCGGTCGGCGCGGTTCATCCACGCGCAAGAGTTAGCGGAGAATCGCGCCACTCTCGATAGCTCCACGCCTGAGACTGTTTCACCACCGTGCCAGAGCACTGCTCAAAACGATTCGCCTTACAGACTGAAGCACGGCGACAATGAATTCGGTTTCTGGGGCGGCGGTGCGTTTACTGCGACGAATATCTTTGGCGGGTTGACAGACGCGGAAGCGAGGAGCGCGGGTTCGTCATTGCGGCCTTTCGTTACGGGCGAACGATGGCGGCGAACCGGAGCGTGGCTTTGCAGTACACGGTCGACGTGATTCCGCTGGCCGTGGCGACAGGCAACATCAGAGCAAAGAACCACGACCGCCGCGGGCACAGTCACGACTTTCAGGCGCAGTTCAACCTATGGCCCCGGCGTCACGCCGCTAGGTCTGCAGCTCGATTTCGGAATAGCTCGCACGTCAAGCCGTTCATTCACGTCAACGGCGGCCTGTTGGGCTTCAACGATCCTCCGCCTTTGCCCGACTCTGGAAGACTGGCGCTGGTTGGCGAGGCCGGAGCAGGTTTGCGTGTCTTCACTTCGGAGAGACGCGCCGTCACCTTCGGCGTCCGCTTTCACCACATCTCGAACGGCGACCGCTCAGGGTCGAATCGCGGCTTGAATCAATTTATCTTTTACGCGGGATTTTCCGTCTTCAAATAATGGCAAATGGCAAGACACAGCCGGCGCGCGGGATGCGCGATTTTCTTCCCGCTCGATGTCAGGCGGCGTGAATACGTCATCGGCATCATTAAAGAGGTGTATGAGCGTTACGGGTTTGAGCCTTTGGAGACTCCGGCGGTCGAGAATATCGAAACGCTCTGGGGAAGTATGGCGAAGAGGGCAATCAACTCATCTTCAAAATCCTGAAGCGGGGCGAGCATGAGAAGACGGGCGTTGCAGACCTTGCCTTGCGATATGATTTGACCGTCCCGCTGGCGCGCGTCGTCGCGGAATACAAAGACAGGCTTCCGAAATTCTTCAAGCGTTACCAGATTCAACCCGTCTGGCGCGCAGACCGTCCGGCGCGTGGGCGTTTTCGTGAGTTTTACCAGTGCGACGTTGACGCGCTCGGCTCGCGCTCGATGATTATTGAAGCGGAGTTGTGTGCCGCTGCCAGCGAGGCTCTGACGAAATTAGGATTCACTAATTTCACGATTCGTCTCAATCATCGTCAAGTACTCTCCGGCGTGTTAGACGCGGCGGGCATCGCCATGGAGAAACACGGAGACGCGCTCGTGGCGCTCGACAAGCTGGACAAGATCGGGCGCGAAGGCGTGGAGAAAGAGTTTGCGGGGCGCGGCATCACGAAGGAGGCAGGCGATAATCTATTAGACTTCTTTGCCGGGCTGGAAGAGTTGGAGCACGCCGCGCAGATAGCCGCAGATGAGAGAGTAGAGACCGGAACGGAGGCTTTGAACGCCGCAACGCTCGGACGCCTCGTAGAGTTTGTCGGCGACCACGAAGCGGGCGCAAGCGGCATAGACGAGTTGCGCTCAATCATAGACTTTACTGCCGCCAACGGCGCGGGCACGCGAATCAAGATTGATCCGGCATTAGCGCGCGGGCTGTCTTACTACACGGGCGCGATTATGGAAATCAACGTGCCTGACTTGGCGGGCAGTCTCGGCGGCGGCGGGCGTTACGATAATCTGGTCGGAATGTTTTCGGGACAAGATGTTCCGGCGTGCGGCTTCTCTCTTGGCCTGGAGCGCATTATCGTCGTGATGACAGAGCGCGAGATGTTTCCGCCTGAGCTTGTTAATGCTCCGGCTGATTTGATGGTCACGATCTGGAACGAAGAATCAATCAATGATTCACTCGCGCTGGCAATGGAGCTTCGCGGCTGCCGGGCTGCGCGTTGATTTGTACCCGGAAGCGGACAAGCTTGGAAAGCAATTCAAGTATGCTGCGTCGCGCAGCATCACTTTGTGGCGGTCGTCGGCGAAGAGGAGCGTGCGCGCCGTGAAGTCGCGCTCAAAAATCTGAGCACAGGCGAGCAGCAGACGCTCTCCAGCGACCGCGTTGCCGCAACCGTTCGAGAATCGCTGAAAGCCGCGAAAACTGATTTATGGAAACTTCGCTTGCCAAACATTATCTGGAAGATGCCATCTTGACTTTCCGTGGCTACAGGAAACTGGCCGAAAGCGCGTTCGGGCAAGTCAGCTGATGAAGAGTTCTTTCGGCCCTCGACGAAGAAGCCAACAGTATTGCCGTCATCATCAAGCACATGGTCGGCAACATGCTTTCGCGCTGGACGGATTTTCTGACAACGGACGGGGAGAAACCTAACCGCCATCGTGATATTGAGTTTGTCGTCACACCCAAACGGCCAGAGATGAGATTGCTCACGCTGTGGGAGAGTGGCTGGGCTTGCTGTTCGGCGCATCGAGTCCTTACACCCTGAAGATTTCAAGCGAAGGTGCTGATTCGCGGCGAGGCGCATACGGTCGTCAGGCCATCAACGCGGCAGTTGACGCATTACGGCTATCACATCGGGCAGATAGTTTTTCTGGCGAAGCATTTCAATTCAACCGAGTGGAAGAGCCTGAGTATTCCGCGTAACCGCTCCGGGGAGTTCAATGCTTACCTGTCGGAGAAGGATCGCCGAAGGCGCACAGGAACGGAGCCGCTTCGACGCGCCGCAACATTTTATCGCGAGACAGAAACGAAGGATGTCAGGGATAATTAGAGAAGACGTGAAGAAGAAGGTCTCCCTTTTGATTTAACTGTTTTGGTTGAAGGTTGGACGCGCAAGGTTAGTACTCATGCTTTACCGCAAGAATAGATTGCTGCCGCTTCTGTTTGTCTGGCTCGCGCTGGCTCTAAGCACAAACGCGCAAGTCCCGGATTATCAAACTCGCATCCCGATGGAGCAGCGAGATTACGCGGCTGTTGCTCAAAGAAGATGTCGGAGAAGTGGCGAGTAAACTGGCGCGTGAGCTGCGACCGCGCGTTGTGCCTCTGCTGCGCCGATTGAGCCTCTTCGCCCGCGCAGGACATCGCGCACGCGCTCTCGAAACGCTTAAGCAACTGGCAGAAGCTCGCTGATATGCCGCCGCTCTCGATCGCTGGTTGGTGGCGGAAGCTGTCAAAGAAATAATCGGCAAACACGACCTTGCGGACTTTAAAACATATTACGAGCGCATCATGCCGACGGATGCTGACGGCGCGGATAATCTGCTGCGGCTGTGGGGGAGAGAGGCGGACGCGAAAGAGTTGGACGCATGGTTGGCCGCAGCGCGTCGCGCAACACGAAGGCTGGCTTCAATGGCGAATCCGATGGCTTACGACACTCGGAACGGTCGCGGGGTTGCTCGATGCTCTGGCTGCTGATGTCAAAGCCCACCCGGACGACCGGAGCGGCTGTTTCTCTACTTGCTGGCAAACGAGATGACCGGACGCCCGCAAAGCCTCAAGTGGTTAGAAGATGATTTCGACGACGTGGCTGGACAGGGCTGCCGCGCCGCCTTCTGCGTACGAGTTTTACGAGTTGGGCGAGCGGCTGCAAATGAGATTGCCGGAAATCGCGGCGAAATTGTTTGAGCGTTCGCTTCAGCTTGCCATTTACGGAGCGCGACATGCAACTGATACGCGAGCGGGTCCTTATGCGATTTTCAATCGCGCCGCGCGTCAAGGACTGGGAAAAACAGTTGCGCTTCTGGACGAAGCAACATCTGGCGGAAACCTACAGGTCAACGAATCAACCGCACGCGGCACAAACACTGATCGAAGAACTCGTCGCCTTAAGGAAGACGACGACATTCATGACGGACGATGTGCATCAATTGGCGGGAGGGTGCAGAGTCATTCAGGCATGCGCGTCGTCGAAGCGAAAATTCTGAGCGACGAAGCGACGGGACGCGAATTCGGCTGCATACTGGACTGAGCGTGCAAGGTATTACGCGGGGCGCAAAGAGTATGACGCGGTGATGGACACATATCGCTCAGGCGCTCATCTCATGTGCCGTTCAAGCCGCGGATAAATCGAGCATTGCAATGCGCGCCTCTCTCTGCTCAGGAGTTCACTATTTTTCGCTGCCTCCAGATATTCTGGAAACGAAGGCAACCGTGACGCGCACCGTGCTCAGATTAAAGAAGTCTTGCGCCGTGAATTCGCTCAGCCGCGCCGCCCGAAAATGTCTATGCTTTCGGAGTGGCCAGGATCATCAGTCGATGATGAATTCGAGTTCAACGACTTGAGAGATTCTCTGCGCCAGGCAAAGGGATGTCTGCGCCGGTTGCTGGCAGCGCGTGATGAGTGGGCAATGAGGAGCGAAGTTTCATAGAGGATATCGTCTGCCGTGAAGGTGTTACGCCCGAACAGAAAGCTCTTACTGGACGCAACTGGAAGGCTTGACGAAGAGCGGCGGGGCCTCGCGCGCCTATTTTCTGGCTGCAACGATGTTGTCTTGCGATGAGCCGCGCCGTGCCATTCCCTTATTGATAGGGTTTCTCAAGTACCGTCAGAGAGCGGCGCGATGAAGGGGTACGAGTTTTGGGAAGAGCATGCCGTGAATAATCTGTTCTGCGCCTATCTGGAAGCGGGCGAGTGGCAGGTTGCGGAAAAGATGCTCTTTGAGCGCGAGGATTTGACGGGCGGACAGTTGATTTATGATTTGTCCCGCTGGCGCTGGCGGCGGCGCGCGCGGGCGCTCTCGAATGATGCTGTGCGTTTGTGGAGCATGAAATCCAATCTGGATCGCCGCTCCGTTGGAGGATTGATCGAGCTGGCCGCGACGAAAGCCAGAGAGCCCCTGCGCGCGATGTACGAGCGGATGAAAAAGAAAGACCCGCTCTCGTTTGTGCCCGACACAGCGCTCAAATTTTACAGTGAACTTCTGTTCATTTCTCAACTCTTCTTTGCGCCTTACGTCTTCATCTTTGCGCCTTTGCGCGAAAGGCTGTTTCACGCAAAGGCGCAAAGCTAAAACTTAAGGCGCAAAGGGATTGAGTCAGAGGTTGGTTGAGTTTTAGAAATGTTTTTTGAATTCGAGATGAAAAGTCAGACTTATGCTGGATAATTTAGGAAACACGGAACGCACGCATTCGTGCGGCGCTTTGCGTGCGGAAGATGTCGGGAAGACTGTGACCTTGATGGGCTGGGTGGCGCAGGCGGCGCGACTTCGGGCCTTTAACGTTTGTTGATTTGCGCGACCGCGATGGAATCACGCAGGTCGTTTTCAACGAAGAGACTGCGCGCGAAGCGCACGCCAAAGCCAAGGACGTGCGCGGCGAGTACGTTTTGGCCGTCACGGGCGAAGTCGTGTTGCGTGCCGAAAACCAGCGCAACCCGAAAATCCCGACAGGCGATGTCGAGGTCAGCGCGCGTGAGATTCTCGTCTTGAATGATGCGCGCACCACACCTTTCCAGATTGAGCCGACCTCGCCGGATCAGCTGGCGAGCGAAGACCTGCGCTTGAAATATCGTTATCTTGATTTGCGCCGCCCGCAGCTGCAAGCTAACTTGCGCCTGCGCCACGTGTCGTCGCGGAGATTCGCAGCTACATGGACGAGCAGGCGTTTCACGGAAATCGAGACGCCCATCCTGATTAAATCCACGCCCGAAGGCGCGCGCGATTACGTCGTGCCCTCGCGCATTCAGCCGGGCAAGTTCTTCGCTCTGCCGCAATCGCCGCAGCTTTTCAAACAGCTTTGCATGATTGCCGGACTAGACAAGTATTACCAGATCGCGCGCTGCTTTCGCGACGAAGATTTACGCGCAGACCGCCAGCCTGAGTTCACGCAGCTGGATGTTGAGCTGAGTTTTGCCACGACCGAGCAGGTTTACAAACTGGTCGAAGGATTATTCGCGCGCGTCTTTCAGGCTCGCGGGCGTTGATTTGCCCACACCCTTTCAAAGACTGACTTACGCGGAAGCCATGCGGCGTTACGGCTCCGATAAACCGGACCTGCGTTTCGGGATGGAATTGCAGGATTTGGCGAGCGCGTTGACGGAAACGACGTTTGCCCCTTTCGCTTCAACCTTGGAGAGCGGCGGAGAGATCAAGGGAATCGTCGTTCACAGGTGGCGCGTCTCTTTCGCGGAAAGTTCTGGATGAGTTGCAGGAGTTCGTGAAGCGTTACGGGGCGAGCGGCGCTGGCCTGGATCAAGCTGGGCGATGAAATCTCTTCATCGCTTTTGAAGGCGCTGGGGGAGGCGACGATAGAGCGCATGGCGGCGGCAGCCGGAGCACAACAGGGCGACGGCGTGCTCATCGTCGCAGGCAAATCGAAAACGGTGGCGGCAAGTCTTGGCGCGCTCAGAAACGAAGTCGCGCGCCGCGAGAAGTTGATCCCGGAAAATATTTATGTGCCGCTGTGGGTGACGGAGTTTCCGATGTTCGAGTATAACGAATAGGACGGGCGTTACTACGCGATGCATCACCCGTTCACTTCGCCGCTCGATGAAGATTTGCCGCTGCTGAGACGCGCGGTCGAAGAAAATGAAACGCATCTGCTCGGAAACTTACGTGCGAAGGCTTACGATACGGTCGTCAACGGTGTAGAGGCTGCGGGCGGCTCCATCCGTATTCACCAGAGCGACGTTCAGGCGCTCATCTTCAAGGTGCTGGGACTGACGCCGGAAAAAGCACGGGAACGTTTCGGCTTCTTTCTGGACGCGCTCGAATTCGGCACGCCGCCGCATGGCGGCATCGCTTCCGGCATTGAGCGACTCTTGATGGCGCTGACAGGGATCGAGAACATCCGCGACCTGATGGCTTTTCCGAAGACGGCTTCGGCTGCCGACCTGATGATTGACGCGCCCGGAGAAATTGACCCGGCGCAGTTGGAAGAATTGAAGCTCAAGATTGTTAAAGATAGAGAAAATTAGAAGCGGAAGGAGGGCGCGAATGACAGGCGAAGAAATGGAGCGCGCAATTGAGTTCCTGTTACAAAGTCAGGCTAACTTTGACGCCAGACTAGATCGCAGCCAGGCTGAATTTGAGGCCAGGCAGGCTGACTTTGAAGCCAGGCTGGTACGCCTTGAAACCGGGCTGGAACAGACCAACCAGCAGGTCGCTGAAACGGGCAGGCAGTTGCAGGCTTATGCGGAGACACAAACTGAGTTCATCCAGATTGTTACTACTGCGATGCAGGGACTGGCGGCGTCTCAGAGCCGCACGGATGAACAACTCGCACTAACTAATAAGCACCTCATGCAAACTGATGAGCGTTTCGTGCGAACTGATGAACGCCTCATACAAACTGATGAGCGTCTGAATAAGCTGGCTGGTCTGGTAGAGCGCATCATTACTGAAGGACGCAACGGGCACGCATGAAATTACGCTCATAAAATATTTGAGGAGACAATAAAACGTGGACGAATTGCTGACGAAAGAGAATCTTGAATATCGTGCGATGGCGCGCGAGATTGCGGATAAGTATGTGCGCCCGGTGGCGGCTGAGCTTGACAGGACGGCTGAGTATCCCTGGTCGGTCGTGCGCGCGTTGCAGGACGCGGGGCTGATGGGCGTCTGGATTCCCAAAGAATACGGCGGGCGCGGCGGCGGCGTGACGAACCTGTGCATCGTCGTCGAGGAATTGTCGAAGGCTTGCGGCGGCGTCGGCGTGACTTACGCGGTCAACGCGCTCGCGTCGTTTCCCATCATCGTTGGCGGCACAGAAGAGCAGAAGCAGAAATATCTGCCGGATGTCGCGCAGGGCAAAACCCTGATGGCTTTCGGGCTTTCGGAAAAGCCTCCGGGTCGGACGCCGGAAGCCTGACGGCGCGCGCAGAGAAGCGCGACGACTTTTACGTCCTCAACGGCGACAAGAAATGGAACACGAACGGTAATGCGGCGCAGCTTTATTCCATCTTCTGTTCCACCAATCCGGACAGGGGCGGCCGGGGCGTCTCGGCCCTGCTGGTCGAGAAGGGAACTCCGGGTTTTGAAATCGGCAAGAAGGAAGATTTGATGGGCATTCGCTGTGTGCCCGTGCATGAGCTGCATTTCAAGGATTGCTTTGTGCCGCAGGAGAATCTGCTGGGCGGCAAAGAGGGCTACGGCTTCAAGCACGCGATGATGACTTTTGACCTCGCGCGTCCCGGCGTCGCCGCACAGGCCTTAGGGCTCGCGCAGGGCGCGCTCGATCTGGCTGTCGAATACACCATGGAGCGCCAGCAGTTCGGGCAATCGGTCGCGTCGTTTCAGGGAATTCAGTGGATGCTGGCAGACATGGCGACGAAGATCGAAGCCGCGCGCCAGTTGATTTATGCGTCGGCGCGGGCGATTGACGCGGGCGCGAAGAACGTCTCGAAGATCGCGGCGATGGGCAAAGTCTTTGCGACGGATGTGGCCATGAGTGTCACGACCGATGCCGTGCAGCTTTTCGGCGGCTACGGCTATTGCAAGGATTACCCGATTGAGAAATACATGCGCGACGCCAAGATCACGCAGATTTACGAAGGCACGAACCAGATTCAACGTCTCGTCATCGGCCGAAGCCTCATTAAAGAAGCTGCTGCAGGCGAAACCGCGCGTTGAAGCTGCCGAAGCATGATTACGCTCTTGCGCGAGCATCTGGATGAAATGTTCGCGCACGCGCGCGCGATAGTCCGTCTGAATGTTGTGGGCTCGTCGGAGGCGGCGATGAAGTGCGCGGGCAGTCTATCGTCTACGCAATGTTGCGCGCGACACGCGCATCGGGCTACGAAGCCGCGCCGGAAGAGTTGTTTGCCGCGCAACGCGTCATGCGCGAGCGCGGCGAAGAACTGCTGGGCATTTATCATTCGCACCCGCGATCCCCTAAGCCCGTCCCGTCGGAGACGGATGTTCGCCTCGCCTATTATCCGTCCGCTATTTACTTTATCATTGGCTTGGCGAAGGACTGACCTTGCGCGCGTTTCGCATCTCGGAACGCGATGCCTCCTGGCAACAGGTGGAATACGCGGTCGTGGATGATTGAGAATGATCTGAACAGTGGTGGCTTCGATTTCGTTAATAATCTATCGGTGATGAAAGAGAAAAAGAAGACCAAGTACGACACAAATCCGCTCGACCCGGATTATGCCGGGCGCGCAGACGAATCGTGGGGAGAGCCGCGCCCGGTCGAGCCTCTGCCGAAATGCCGAAAGTGGAAGAGCGCTGGGCCTGCGGAAGCTCCGACGAAGCGTTACGATTCTTCAATCCCCGTCTCTTATCCATCTATTAATGTTCCGCCGAGCTATCCGCCGAAGGTGGCCGATGCCTGCGGTTATGTCGTCGCCTTCACCGCCCGCCATCATCCAAGCGCACTGTTCCGGGCCTTGGTTTGCCGGAGAACATCACGCTGGCGCTTGCCCTACACGCCTTTCTTCATCGGCGCAGTGGCTGGAGTTCTCGAATTATTCCTGACGCCGCGTGCTGAGCCGCGCGCCCGTTTTCATGCGGCGCAGGGATTGGCCTTGCAGTTGGCTGCAGTTGCCATCAAGCTCATCTTCAACATCATCGAAAGCATCACAGGCAACAACGCCGGCGGAAAACTCTTCTGGGCTGCTTTCGACCTTCTCTTCATCATCGCCATGATTCGCGTCTGGAAAGGCGAAAGCGTCCACGTCGCGGCTGTTGATGATGCGACCGCCTGGCTCAACGAGCGAATTGACCCGCAAAAGATTCCCGAAGAAAAAAGTAGCGCGCGTGGCCTCCCGTCTCTTCTTCTGTTAATCTCTCCTTGTTATCTCCCCCTGCGCAATATTTCTGATCGTCATCGTTGAATAGATTTTCTGAATTGAGATGAAAAGGAAAATTTCCGCCCTCCTGCTCACCCTCCTGATTTTTGTGAGCACGCTTCTGCCTTCGATGGAAGTCGCCACAGCGCAGAGGCGTCGCCCCATTCGCCGCAACTCTCAACCCGCCAGCTCAAGCGCGAATTATGTCACTGCACGCTTTAACCAGCTCGCGGACGAATATCTGAAGGGCTACTACAGTTTCAATCCATCGGCGGCGACTGCTGCAGGACTGCATGAGTACGATTCTCAACTCGAAACGCGCAGCCCTGAAGCGCTGGCGCGCGAAATGCGCCGCCTGCGCGATACCGTCAACTTGCTCACGCGCATTAACCCTATAGTGCTTACGGAAGAAACGCGCTACGATTATCTGGTGCTGATGTCGCATGCGCGCGGGCAGCTTTTCGATCTTCAGGACATACGCGCGTGGCAGCGCGACCCGAACGTTTATAACCAATTGATTTCCGAGGGCGTGGACAACATCCTCAAGCGCAACTATGCGCCCATCGAGCAACGCTTAAATAGCGTTCTGGCGCGCGAGCGCGAGATTGTGCGATTGCTGTGAAGCGCGCGTCAATCTGGATGCACCGCCGCGCATCTACACCCAAACGGCCCTCGCACAGGCGCGCGGAAGCATCAATTATTTCTCACGCGTCGTTCCGCAGATGATCGAGCGCGCGGGCGGTGGACGTATGAGCGCGGCGCGGAAAGCTGAATTCGAGACGGTCAACAATGGGATCATCAGCGCCATTCGCTCTTTCATCGAGTGGCTTGAGCGCGATTTATTACCACGCTCGACGGGAGACTTCGCCATCGGCGCGGAAAACTATCGCCGCAAGCTTCTCTACGACGAGATGGTCGAAACACCCATCGCGCAACTCATCACGGATGGTGAAAGAGAATTGCGGCGGACGCAGGAGGAGATGCGCGTGCTGGCCGAAGAGGTCGCACCGGGCAGAGGGATTCAGGCTGCTTTGCGAGCTCTGGGGCGCGAGCATCCATCGGCTGATGGTCTCGTCGGCGATACACGAAGCGAACTTGACCGCATCCGCGCTTTCGTTCGCACGGAAAATATTCTGACACCGCCCGCGCGCGAGAATCTCTCAGTTAACGAAACCCCTGAGTATGCGCGCTCCGTCAGCTTTGCCTCGATGGATTCGCCGGGCGCGTTCGAGCGAGTCGCCACGGAGGCTTACTACTACGTGACGCCGCCTGATTCACAGTGGGATGAAAGACGTAAAGAGGAGCATCTCAGTTTCTATAATCGCTATGCGCTGCCCGTCATCTCTATTCACGAAGTTTATCCCGGTCACTATTACCAGTATCTCGCTTTGAAGCAGTCGCCCTCGCGCGTGCGAGTGGCGCTCTCGTCGGCCAGCTTCGTCGAAGGTTGGGCGCATTATTGTGAGCAGATGATGCTGGACGAAGGTTTTGGCGGCAACAATCCGAAATTGAGGCTCGCGCAGTTGAGCATGGCGCTCTTGCGCCTGTGCCGCTATCTGGTGGGCTTGCGGCTGCACACGGCGGGCATGACATATGAAGAGGGCGTTGAGTTCTTCATGCGCGAAGGCTATCAGGAGCGCGTCAACGCTGAGCGCGAGGCACGGCGCGGCACGCTCGACCCGACCTATCTTGTCTACACGCTTGGCAAGATGCAGATTCTGAAACTACGTGAGGAATATCGGCAACTGATGGGCACCTCATTCAACCTCGGCGAGTTTCATAATCGCCTGCTCAGTTACGGGATGCCGCCGGTTAAAATCATTCGTTTGGCGATGCTCGGCGAGGCTGGAGGAAACAGCAATTCGACCCACGCCGTTGAGCCGCCGCGCGCCATTGATTTCTCCGTGCTGACGACGGGCTACAACAGCAGCTATAGGGGAGCGCGTTCCGTTCAGTTGATTATGAATGAGACTGACTGGGAGAGTGCCTGGCGACTCAATAATAGAGGCAGCTCAGGGCCGATGCCCGAAGTGAATTTCAATACGCGCGCGGTCGTCATCGCTTATCAGGGGCTGAAGAACACAGGAGGCTACGGCATCTCGATTGCCGAGATTCGCCGCGAAGGCACAATGCTCGTCGTCAGAATCAACGAACAGAGTCCGAAACCCGGTGAGGTTGTGACGGAAGCGCTCACGTCGCCCTTCGTCGCCGTTTCGCTGCCGCGCCCGCCCGAGGGGACAATCGTAAAGTTTGATGATGAGGTAAACAAAATAGAACAGAATCGTAACGTTAAAGAGCGAAGCTCTCCCCCACCGAGACGTAACAGGCGGGGTCGTCGTGGTTAAACAAGGCCAACCCATCTGTGTTAAAGTTTCATCAAAATAAAGCCACACTGACAATGGCGGCATCACTTGATGTCGAAACAAATGTGGCAGAGACGAACGCGCTCTCTCCCCCTGCGCGTAAATTGATGTCCGATTTATGTAAAAGGTTTCGGGGGAGACTGCTGAAGTTTGTGAAAGAGCGGCGCACCCTCGATTGTGGAAGGTGCGCCGCTTTTTTTTAACTTTGCACAGAAGAGGAAACGCGAGCGCGTCCGCGTTAAACCGTAGGACACGCCGCGAAGGAGGGGAGAAAATGACAGCTAACATTTATCGCCGCACACAAACGTTGGTCATGTGCCTGATGGCATTTGCTCTGTTTGCGATGCCTGTTTTCGCACAGACCAGAATCACTTTGCACAGCAACAAGTACAAAGTCGCGGACGACGTTCAACTCGGACGGCAGGCGGCGGCTGAAGCCGAGCGGCAGTTGCCCATCATGAACGATGGGGAAGTTCAAGCTTACGTTGAGCGGGTCGGGCAGCGCCTTGTCGAATCTATTCCACAGGAGTTTCAGCATCCTGAATTCAGATATTATTTCAGAGTCATCAACGCGCGCGAGATAAACGCTTTCGCCTTGCCGGGCGGCCCGATGTACATCAATCGCGGCATGATTGAAGCCGCTCGCACGGAAGGCGAGATGGCCGGTGTGATGGCGCACGAACTAAGCCACGTCGCGCTCCGTCACGGCACGGCACAGGCAACCAAAGCTCAGAAGTATTCGCTTCTGGCAGGCATCGCAGGCATCGCCGGATCAATTATCGGCGGCCCGGCGGTCGGACAAATCGGGCAGGCGGCTGTCGGCACTTACTTCCTGAAGTTCAGCCGCGAGTATGAGACGGAAGCAGACCTCCTTGGCGCTCAGATCATGGCGCGCGCCGGATATGACCCGCGCGATCTGGCCAATATGTTCCGCACCATTCAGCAACAGGGCGGAAGCGGTGGCCCTGAGTTCTTGAGCAGCCATCCGAATCCGAGTAATCGCTACGAGCGCATCAATCAGGAAGCGGCGATGCTGCGCGTTAATAATCCGGTTCGCAACTCAAACGAGTTCGCCAGCATTCAGCAGCGCCTGCGCAGTGGGGGGCGCGCTCCGTCAATGGCAGAGATCGCGCGTAGCGGTCGGCGCTACCCGACGCAGGGCGACAGCAGCGGCAGCAATTACCCGGAAGGTAATGTCGGGGGACGGGTCGGTTATCCTTCGTCGCGCTATCGAACATTCAATGGCGGCAACATTTTCCAGGTCAGCTATCCTGATAACTGGCGCACGATAGGCGAGAGCCAAACCTCCGTGTGGTTCGCGCCTGAAGGCGCATACGGACAGGTTCAAGGTCAGGCCGTCTTCACGCACGGCATCAATGTCGGCGTCGTGCAGGCGGCGCAGGGCGGAAACCTGCGGCAGGCGACCGATGCCTTTCTCCAATCTCTGGCGCATGGCAATGGAAATTTGCGCCAGCAGAGCCAGTATCAGCAGGGCACTATCAGCGGGCGGCGGGCGCTTGCCATTACGCTCTCGAACGTCAACGAGGCGACCGGTAGACCTGAGACCATTTCCGTTTATACCACCTTGCTGCGTAGCGGCCAGTTGTTCTACATGATCGGCGTCGCGCCGCAAAATCAATACGCGAGTTTTCAGAGCGCATTTCGCTACGCTCTAAGCTCGGTTCGTCTTAACGACTAACACGATCATCCGGTGCAGCGAATGCGCCGCGAAGCAAAAGAAGCAAAAGGCTCGCTCTTCGGATGGCGAGCCTTTTGCTCCTTTCCTTTTTCGGGCTAAGCTAGGGCGCGATGAAAGACGGAGCTTCAAGGCGACAACGCCTCATCAAGTGGAGCTTGATTGCGGTGGGCTGGACGCTCTTCGGGCTTTTCTTCGCCAGCGAGGTCATTATCATTCGCGCTTACGAAGGAAGGCCCATGAAGTTGGGCGAGACTTTGGCCGCGTGGATGATTTGCGCGTGTGTCTGGCTCGGACTGACGCCGCTCATGCTGTATCTCGCGCGCCGCTTTCCGCTTGAGCGCCGAAGGTGGCTCAAAAATACGCTCGTTCACTTCGCGGCCAGCGTCGTCTTCTCGCTGTTTCAACTGGGGGCTTATGTCCTCGTCGCGTTACTTGTTGGCCTGTATTCCGGCCATCAGCCTTTCTTTCAATCCTTCCGCAACCTCTTCGTCGTGAGCTTTCACTTCGACCTTTTAACTTACTGGGCGATCATCGGCCTTACTCACGCCCTTGATTATTACCGCAAGTATCGTGAGCGCGAACTGCGCGCCGCGCAGTTGGAAACAACGCTGGCGCAGGCGCAGCTTGACGCTCTGCGGATGCAACTTCACCCGCACTTTCTCTTTAACACGCTCAACAGCATTTCCGTGCTGATGGCGGAAGATACAAAAGCGGCGCGGCGCATGCTCACGCGCTTGAGCGACCTGCTGCGAGCGAGCCTTGAGAACAAGGGAGCACACGAGGTCACTTTGAAGGAGGAACTGGAATTTCTCGAAAGCTATCTTGAGATCGAGCAGACGCGCTTTCAGGATCGGCTGACGGTGCGGATGGAGGTCGAGCCAAAGGCGCTCGACGCCTGCGTCCCGAATCTCATCCTTCAGCCTCTGGTCGAAAACGCGATTCGTCATGGCATCGCGCCGCGCGCCGCCCCCGGCCTGATAGAGATTCGCGCCCGGCGTGAGAACGGGATGGTGCAACTCGAAGTGTGCGACAACGGCGCAGGGCTTGGCTTGGCACAGCCTGAGAGCTTGATGAAAGGCATCGGTCTCTCGAACACGCGGGCGCGGCTCGAACAACTCTACGGCTCATCGCATCGCTTCGAGTTGCATAATCGTGAAGGCGGCGGGTTGAGCGTCACGATTGCGATTCCTTTCCGCCGTCCCGTTGATGGAAATGGGTCGAAGACGAAAGCCGGATGATGGAGAAGATTCGCACCGTTATTGTTGACGACGAGCCGCTGGCGCGGCGCGGGATTCGCGCCCATCTCAAGGAAGAAAGGGATGTCGAGATCATCGCCGAATGCAGCAACGGGCGCGAGGCCGTCCACGTCATCAAAGAGCAAGCGCCGGATCTGGTTTTTCTGGATGTTCAGATGCCTGAACTCGACGGCTTCGGCGTGCTGGAAGCCCTCAACGTCGAGCCGCTACCTTCCATCATCTTCGTCACGGCTTATGACAAATACGCGCTGCGCGCCTTCGAGGTACACGCGCTGGATTACCTGCTCAAGCCATTTGATACTGAACGCTTCACGAGAGCTATGGAACGCGCCAGAGGGCAGATCGAGCGCCGGAGCATCTCGGATTTGAGCCATCGTTTGCAAAGCCTGATTGATGACTTGCGGACGAATCAAAAGTATGCCGAGCGACTGGTCATCAAAACAGCCGGGCGGATTTTCTTCCTCGGCGTCGAAGAGATCGACTGGGTAGAAGCCGCAGATAACTACGTGCGCCTGCACGTCGGGAGCGACAAGCATCTGCTGCGCGAGACGATGAATAGTCTGGAGAGCAGGCTCGACCCCGCTCAATTCCTGCGCATCCAACGCTCCACGATGATTAACGTCCGGCGCATCAAAGAACTGCATCCGCTGTTCAAGGGCGAGTACGAGATTGTGTTACGCGACGGCACGCGCTTGGCATCGGGACGCGGCTACCGCGACAGATTGCAGGAGCTTTTCGGAAATTCCGGCTAAGAGCAATCTCTTCATTCACCCCACCGCAAAGCCACCTCGCCTGCCAAAGTCCGCGCCTTGCCACAAACATCTATTCGAGGAAGAGAAACAGCATTAGTATGCCCGCTGGAATGTCCGTGAGAGCCGCTCGGCTCAAAAAGGTTACGTTGACGAGGAATTCCAAAGAGATGAGAAGATACTTAATCATCGCCATGATTGTCTTGCTGGGTTGTTACTGTGCTGCGGGTTACGCGCCGCAGCAGAAATCGCTCCAGGGCACTTGGGTCGGCGGCTTCTGGTTTAATAGTCACTGGGTGAGACTCAATGTGAGCTTCCGCGTTGGGCAGGGCAATCCGAGCGGCATTGCCAACGTCACCTTCTCAAGCTACGAAGGCACGAATGGCGCAAACCTGATTGAGCTTAAATGGGAATCCGGCAAGCTGAGTTTCGATGTCCCGGTGAATTCGGGAAAAATCACCTTCAGCGGTCAACTGCAAAACGAGACTATCAAAGGCACGTACAAATATGGCGCGGCGAGCGGAGAGTTTGGCCTGACGCGGGTCGCCGAGGTCGAACCTCGAAAGCTTGCGCGCCTCTTCGGCCTCTATCAATTGACGCCGACTAAAATCATCGCCATCGGGCAGGACATTGATGGGCCTAATGCCGTGCGCTACGTTGATTATGAGACGGGACAGACGGGTGCTCTCTGGCCTTCTTCGCCCATTTCGTTCTTCGGTGGCGACCGGCTGAGAGTGACCTATCCCATCAGTCTTCGCGTCGAAACAGTCTCCGACAAACAGAATGAGGTCGCCGCGCTCATCTGGAAACCTGTGGGCAAAGGTGAGAGAACGGCGTCTCAGATCAAACTCAGGGAAGAACAGGTCAGCTTTCGCAACGGCGACATCACGCTCGGCGGAACGCTGATTACGCCTTCGACCAAAGGGCCGCATCCCGTCATCATCATCACGCCGGGGGATTTCGGCACGAACCGCGATTTTCTGCGGCTCTTCGCTTACAACTTCCTGCGCCGGGGCATCGCCGCTCTCATCTTCGACTCAAGAGGCGCAGGCGCATCAACCGGCACGGCCAATTCCAATTCCTTCAGCGAGCTGGCGGACGATGTGCTGGCAGCAGTCCAATTGCTGAAGGCAAAGGAGAACATCAATCCACAGCAGATTGGGCTATTCGGCTTTAGTAACAGCGCGTGGACTACGGCTCTGGCGGCCTCTCGCTCGAAGGACGTAGCTTTTCTTATCAATCAATCCATGTCGGGCGTCCAGCCGTGGCGACAGGAGACCTTTCGCGTGGGAGAGATGTTACGCGCCGAAGGTTTTCCAGAAGATGTGGTCTCGCAGGGCGTCCAGTTCATGAAGCTCAAATTTGAAACCGCGCGCACCGGGGCGGGTTGGGAGCAATTGCAAAATATCCGGGAACGGTCGGGCAGTGAAAGATGGTTTCCGTTTACCAACCCGCCGAGATCATTAGAACGTTTGCAGCAGTCGTGGAAGACCGCAATGACGTATGATCCAGTGCCGTCGTTCGAGAAGATTACCTGTCCCGTGCTGGTTGTCTGGGGAGGAAGAGATAGATACGTTCCGGCGCATGAGAGTCTGGCAATCTTTGAGCGGGCGATGAAGAAGGCCGGAAACAAAGATTACACCGCCAGGATTCTCCCGACAGGCTCGCACAGCATTTTCGACGCGAAGACCGGCGGCACGACAGAGTCCAGCGAGTTGCGCGGATGGGTTCCGTCATATCTCAACCTGCTGGCCGACTGGGCGCTCAAGCGAGCGGACGTTCAGAGGTGAGCCGACTTCATCCCCGTTTTAATCTCAAAGCTATTCCACCGAAAGGATTCAATCATGCGGAAACTTTATCTGGTAGCAATCATCGCTCTGCTCTCATTGGCCGCGACGGCGCGGGCGCAGTCTCCGGCAGAAGCGGCGGCAATCAAGCAAACGGCGCTGGATTACATCGAGGGCTGGTACGAAGGAAATAGTGAGCGCATGGAGCGGGCGCTTCATCCTGAGCTGGCGAAAAGAATCGTTCGCACCAACAAGGAGGGGATGAGCCAGTTTAGCCAGATGAGCGCGATGGCGTTGGTGCAGGGAACGAGGCGAGGCGGCGGGAAAGAGACGCCCAAAGAGAAACAGCAAAAGGATGTGACGATTCTGGATGTCTTCGAGAACGCCGCCAGCGTCAAGGTCGTGGCCTCGGATTGGGTAGACTATCTACACATGGCGAAGTTCAACAATCGCTGGGTCATCGTCAACGTGCTGTGGGAACTGAAAAAACAGTGACGAGTTACGAGTGACGAGCAAGAAGAAGACAGGCGAAAAGTGAGTGCTCCTGTTTTAACTTGTCACTCGTCACTGTCTTTTCGCCTCCTGCCAGAGTTCTTCCATCTCTTCGAGCGTAGTGGCATCGAACGTTCGATTGCGCGCCTTCAAACCCTCTTCAATGTAGCGGAAGCGGCGGCGGAATTTGCGGTTGGTTGATTTCAGCGCCGCTTCCGGCTCGACCTGCAAGTGGCGCGCGATGTTTGTGACGGCGAAGAGCAGATCGCCCAACTCTTCGCGCACATGCGCCTTGTCATCTTCCGCTTCGGATTCGGCATGTCGGCTGATGGCGGTGCGAAGTTCGTCTATCTCCTCATGCAGCTTGTCGAAGATGTCTTCAATGCGTTGCCAGTCAAATCCGACGCGCGCCGCCTTGGTCGAAAGCTGGTGAGCTTCCATCAGCGCGGGCGTTTTTAATGAAACTCCGTCGAGCAGGGATTCTGCTCGCGCGCTCTCGTCTTTTCCGGCAGCGCGTTTCTCTTCCGCCTTGATTGCCTCCCAGTTGCGCAGGACTTCCGCCGCATCCTGTGCTTCGGCGGCACCGAAGACGTGCGGGTGGCGGCGCACCATCTTCGAGTGAATCGCCTCCGTCACGTCTAGAATATTAAACTCGCCGCGCTCTGCCGCGACCTGCGCGTAGAAGACGATTTGAAAGAGCAGATCGCCAAGCTCGTCGCGCAACTCAAGGGGGCGACCCTCGCGCGCCTCTTCCACCGCCTCGAATGCTTCGTAGGCTTCTTCCAACAGCATCGGCGCGAGCGTCTCAAAGGTCTGCTCACGATCCCAGGGACATCCTTCGGGCGAACGAAGGCGAGCCATTAACTGAACCAGATCGTCAAATGTAGCGGGCATAGGTTTAATAGTCCAAAGTCCAATGTCTAAAGTTCAAAGTCCGGTGCTTGAAGTCTAAAGCCTTGAGGCTGATGTTCCAAGCGGGGAGAGTTTCTTTGACCCCGAAGGGGATGCGAGGCGATTCCCGAATTAACCGTTTCTTGCGAGCATGCGAACACAGGTGCTACCATCACTATCATCAACGTAAGCATTTTAAGTGAATGAACAAAGCGCGCAGTTTGAGTTCAAGCTTTCGCGCCGGACAAGGGAATCAAGATGAGCGAAGAACAACCAATTTTCAAGGTCACAGATCGTCGGCTTTTCAACCCGGACGGCACGCCGCGCGAGGTCGAGCGCGAGGAAGAAACTAAAACAGAAACAGCCGCCGCCGAAACTAAACAAAGCGCTCCTACAAATGAACGCACCGCTGCTGCTTCATCACAGGCCGGAGAAACTGCGCGCGAGAGCGCTCAGCCTGCACCCGCTGCACCCGCCGCCGCCGCTTCACCTGCCCAGGCAACCCGGAGCAGCGACGCCACCACAGAGCACGCGGCCTCATCGGCTGCTGCCAGTTTCCTTGATGCCGAAGCGTCCGAGCAGCTTCCTGAGGACGATTATCCAGGTGCCGACATTCCGGGCGCGGACGACCCGACGAGCTTTATCAACTTCCTGATGTCAATTGCCTCAAACGCCGCCGCGGCGCTCGGCATGATGGAGCATCCCGTCACAGGTGAGCGCCGGGTTGACACCGAGCTTGCCAAACACTGGATAGACATCCTCGGCATGTTGCAACAAAAGACGCACGGCAATCTCATCCCGCAGGAGCAACAAATCTTCGAGGGACTGCTCGCAGACCTCCGCATGCAATATGTCTCGCTCTCCGGCGCGCGTCAGCCCAACACCCCGCGCGGTTTCACCGGCAGCGACATCATTGGCGGAAAGTAAACAGTTTTCAGTTTTTAGTTTTCAGTTTTCAGCAATAGGCCGGGAACTGAAAACTGAAAACCGAAAACTGAAAACTGGAAATGAAACTGACTTTCCTCGGCACAGGGACATCAACGGGCGTGCCTTCTATCGGCTGCGAGTGTGAGACGTGTTTATCCGTTGATTCGCGCGACAAGCGTCTTCGCGTCTCAGTGCTGATAGAGCATGGCGGGCAGACTGTGCTGGTTGACACTTCATCGGATTTCCGCCAGCAGGCGCTTCGCCAAAAAATCAACTGGCTCGACGCCATTCTCATCACACATTGCCACGCCGATCACATCTTCGGCCTCGACGACATCCGCCCTCTCAACTTCCGTCACGGTTCGCTCGGCGTCTACGCGAACGAGCGCGCGTGGGTAGACATCCGGCGCATCTTCCAGTACGTCTTCGAGCCGACATATTTCGGCGGCGGGTTGCCGCAGGTCGTCGCCCACACGGTCGTAGAAGGCGCGCCCTTCTGCATCGGAAAGGATTTGCGTGTGACGCCGCTCGAAGTGATTCACGGGCGACTGCCGGTCAGCGCCTATCGCTTCAACGATTTTGCTTACCTGACGGATTTGAGCGAGATTCCGCCCGCCACGATTGAAGGCTTACGCGATCTGGATGTGCTCGTGCTCGATTGCCTGCGCTTCAAACCGCATCCGACGCATCTGTGGCTCGACCGTGCGCTCGAATACATCTCCGAAATCAAACCGCGCCGCACATACCTGACGCACCTCGCGCACGACGTTCTGCACGCGCGCGATTCCGCGAAGCTGCCGGAGGGCGTCGAGTTCGCTTACGACGGTTTAGAAATCAGTGATGAGTGATGAGTAAAAGCAATTGCTCGTCACTCATTACTCATCACTCATCACTTTTCTATGCGTTTATTTCACGGAACTGATAACGCGAAGATCGCGCGGCCTACGGTGCTGACGTTGGGCGTGTTCGATGGCTTGCATCTCGGCCACCAGTTGATTATGAGCACGGTGGTCGAGCGGGCAAGGGAGTTGGGGGCTGTGCCGACCGTGATTACCTTTGACCCTCACCCGCGCGCCGTGCTGCATCCTGAATCCGCGCCGCCGATGTTGCAAACGTTCGATCAGAAAATCGAAGCCTTCAGCGTGCTGGGAGTAGAGCAGGCAATTGTTGTTCGCTTCACTAAGGCTTTCGCGCAGATTGAAGCAGAGGATTTCCTGCGCGACGTGGTGCGCGAGCGCCTGCACGCGGTCGAGGTTTACCTGGGGCGCGGCTTCGCCTTTGGTCGCAATCGCGAAGGCAACATAGAGCTTTTAAAAAAGGTCAGCCAGCAGCTTAACTTTCGCGCCGATGAAGTAAGTGAAGTGCGCCTGCGCGGGCAGCGCATCAGCTCAAGCAGGATTCGCGCGCTGCTGGCGGAAGGTCGCGTGAATCTCGCCAGGCGGATGCTGGGGCGACCTTACGGTGTCGAGGGGCGCGTCGTGCATGGAGCGGAGCGCGGGCGGTTGATAGGATTCCCGACAGCGAACCTGCGCCCGCAGAATCGCGTCATCCCGCGCGGCGGCGTTTACGTGACGGCCACCCTGATCGAAGGCGTCTGGCGGCGCAGCCTCACCAACATCGGGACGCGTCCCACCTTTGAAGGTGAACGGGCTGAGGAAGCTTCAATCGAGACCTACGTGATGAACTGGACGGGCGACCTCTACGGCGATGTTGTGCGCGTGCGCTTCCTTCATCGCTTGCGCGACGAGCAAAAGTTTGCTTCCATTGACGAATTGAGGCGCCAGATCGCTTATGATCGTGATCGCGCCTCAAAATATTTCGAGCGGGGCGGAGTGCGCCGGGCGTTGGCGATAGTGTGACAAGTTTCGAGTTTGGGGTTACGAGTTTCGAGCTAATTACGAGCGTTGAACTCGAAACTCGTAACTCAAAACTCGAAACTATTATTCGATAATGGCTACACAGGAGCAGGACAAGTTGGCTTCGCGCGCGGACGGTGAGAATCGTGACGGGCGTGCTGTGCCTCAGGTTAGCAGCAATCAAAAGATGCCTGCACGGGCGCTGGAAATCGCGCGTGGGCGCGGTGCCGGGTTCAAGGATGAAGAGCCTTTAATCATCATTCCGGGAAACGCACGCGCACATTCTCAAAGACAACGAAGCCATCAGCGCGCACGGCTGGCGCGGCTGGCGGCGCGTCCTTCAGGTCGGGCGCGTGTTGGGCTTGCTCTCACTCTATCTCTTTCTGGACAGCTACGACATTCGCGCCACCTTCAACAAACGCTTCAGTGAGCGTCGGCGCGAGGAGGCACGGAGGCGCGGGACGATTGCGCGGTTTCAGGAATGGACGCGCCACATTGACCGCCGCATCTTAGACCTTTTCATACGCGCTTTGCGCTTTTTCATCTTTCGCGGCGCGCAGGGGTCTGAGCGGAAAGAGGCGCGGCTGGAAAAGCAGGCCGTATGGTTGAAAGAGAGCTTAATCAGGCTCGGCCCAACCTTTATCAAGATCGGGCAATCGCTAGGCACGCGCGGCGACCTGCTGCCGCTCTCTTACGTCAAGGAACTCATTAAGCTGCAAGATCAGGTGCCGCCGTTTCCGACCGCGGAAGCGTTCGCGCGCATTGAAACGGAGCTTAATCGTAAGGTGAGCGAGGCTTATGCGGAGATTGACGCAGAGCCGATTGCCGCCGCCTCGCTCGGTCAGGTTTATCGCGCGCGTCTGCACACGGGCGAAGAAGTCGCCGTCAAAGTCCAGCGCCCCGGCCTCGCAGAGGTTATCGGTTTTGACATCGTGGTCCTGCGCCGCCTGACGGATTTAATGCGCCGCTTCCCGCAGATGAATGAGAACGCCGATTGGGAAGGCATGTTGCGCGAGTTCTCCGAGACCATCACGGAAGAGATGGACTACATGCAGGAGGGACGCAACGCAGACCTCTTCCGCGAAAATTTCAAGAAGTGGAAGACCATCCTCGTTCCCAAAATCCATTGGCCGCACACGACCGCGCGCGTTCTCACGATGGATTTCATTCACGGCACAAAGGTCGTTGACATCGAGCAGTTGCGCGCCAAGCGTTTCTCGCCCGTCAAAGTCAATCGCCTGCTGGTTCGGACCTACCTGAAGCAGCTTCTCGAAGACGGCTTTTTTCACGCCGACCCGCATCCGGGCAATCTCCTGGTGATGGACAACGGGCATCTGGCCTTCTTCGACT
Organism: uncultured Acidobacteriota bacterium; assembly: GCA_963811065.1. Taxonomy (GTDB): domain Bacteria; phylum Acidobacteriota; class Blastocatellia; order Pyrinomonadales; family Pyrinomonadaceae; genus QHXM01. Next base: position 272,420 of record CAWEPR010000015.1, on the reverse strand, counting down.
TTGGGATGACTGGCAAGATTACGCCGCGCCTGCAATCGCTGATGATTAACGCCTTCTTCCACGTCGTCAGCCGCGACGTGCATGGATTGGCGCAGGACTTAATCAATCTGGATTTCTTAAAGCCCGGCGTTGACCCTGAGCAGATACGCCCCATCGTCGAAGGACTCTTCCAGCATTATCTTGATCTCAAACTGGGCGAGGTCAACTTCAAAGAGTTGACGTATGACCTGGCCGACGTGATGTACGAGTATCCTTTTCGCCTGCCCGCTAATTTCACCTACATCATCCGCGCGCTGATGACGCTCGAAGGCATCGGCATCGTCACAGACCCGGAGTTTAGCTTCTTCGACACGGCCAAGCCCTACGCCAAAGAGTTTATGCTCAAACGCGAGGGCAAGCTGTTTCGCAAACTGCTGGTCGATAAGTTCCTCGGACGCGAGACCGATGGCCGCATCGAATGGGGCAAGATGTGGAAATTAGCGAAGATGGCCGCGAAGATGTACCTTGAGAAGTGAAGATGCGCACTGGTAAGTTTTAAGCCCCGTCAGAGACGACGTGACAATAGCCCAGCCATTTATTGCTGGGAATAAAGTCAGAGAATAAATATTGAGTCCCGTAGGGACGACTGAAGAGAGACTAGCTTCCATTCAGTCGTCCCTACGGGACTCAGCTTTTATTTTCTTGTTCTATTCCCAGCACTGAAGTGCTGGGCTATTTTCAATCGTCCCTAACGGGACTCCTTACCAGCTTGCTCCCTTGCCAGCAACTTCGCTTTGCGCTCGACGCCCCAGCGATAGCCGCTCAAGCTCCCGTCTTGTCTCACGACTCGATGACAGGGCGTGATGAGCGCCACCGGATTGGTCGCACACGCTCGCGCGACGGCTCTCACAGCTTTCGGCTGCCCGAGACCTTCCGCCACCTCGCGGTAAGAGCGCGTGCTGCTGTAGGGGATGCGTCGTAGTTCTTCCCACACGCTTAGTTGAAACGCAGTGGCCTGCAAGTCCAGAGGTAGATCGAGCCGCCGTTCATCGCCTCCGAGATAGCTCAGTAGTTGCTCTACCGCCTCGCTTGATCCATTTCCGTCACGGTGAATGTCTGCGTTCGGGTATTCCCCGGCAAGCGAGGCTTCCAGTTCGGCCTCGGAGTCTCCGAGCGTCACCGCGCAAATCCCGCGCTCGGTCATCGCCACGAGCAGTTTCCCCAAAGGGCTGTCGGTAATCGTATAATTAATATTCATTCCACGTCCTCCACGCGCATAAGTCTTGGGAGTCATGCCAAGTTGTTCCGGCGCTTTCTCGTAAAGACGACTGCTTGAGCCGTAGCCCGCGTCGTACATTGCGCCCGTCACACCTTCTCCCCGTCTGATTTGTGTTTTGAACTGTTCCAGCCGGTGCGCCGCCGCGTACTGGCGTGGGCTGACGCCCGTGATGCTCTTAAACGTGCGTTGCAAGTGATGCGGGCTGATGCCAAGCTCCGCGCCTAGTTTGGCGAGTGAGATTGAGTCGTCTTCGTTTTCTTCAATCAATCGGCAGGCGCGGATGACCATCTCTGTTTGCGGAGCGCGCGCCGAGGCGTTTCGCGGGTGGCAGCGGCGACACGCGCGGAAACCGGCGGCTTCTGCCTCTTCGCATGAGGGAAAGAACGCGACGCGCTCGCGGCGAGGCCGACGCGAGGCGCAGGATGGTTTGCAATAAATACCCGTCGAGCGCACGCCATACACGAAGATGCCGTTGAATTTAGCATCCCTCGTTTGCACCGCCCGCCAGCGTATCTCTTCATCTATCTCTCGCATTTCTTCGAGAACTATTTTATTCTGCATTATCATGGATGTCCTCCAGGCTTGAATAATAGATGAAGCCTGCAAACCAATCTATCCGAATGTTGCGGTCAAATCGATTTGAAAGAAGCATAAATGTCATGCACTTACGCCCTCATTTCCGGCGCTCTCTTCTTTTCATCCTTCTTCTCTTCATCCCTGCGCTAGCCTAGCAGGGTACGCCTCAATTGTCGGCTGATGCCGGGGTCTATTTCCGGCAGGGATTGGAACAACTGAGGGCTGGGAAGTTCAGAGAAGCAGTTGAATCTTATCAACAGGCCATCAGGGTACAGCCCGATTACGTCATGTCGCATTTCAATTTGGGCGTAGCTTATGCGAGCCTCAATCGCTTTGAAGAAGCCATCGCCGCTTTCAAGCAGGGAATTAAGCTCAAGCCGGACATCGCAGAGATTCATGACAACCTCGGCCACTCCTACTTTGCTTTGAAGCGCTATCCGGAAGCTATAGAGGCGTTCAAAGAGTTCGCCCGTCTTCAACCAAATTCAAGTGATCCGTTCAACCATCTAGCCGGAATTTATAATGAACTGAAGCGTTACGATGAAGCTGTAAGCATGATGACAGAGGCTCTGCGCCTCTCGCCTAATGACGCGCAGCTCTATTACAGCCTGGGGGAGATTCATGTGCGAGCAGCGAATTACGAAGCGGCGCTTGATGATTTCAAGCAAGTGATTCAACTGAAACCTGAGCTTGCGGCTGCGGCCTACAGCCGACTGACATCAATTTACCAGCAACTCGGACGACTCAATGAAGCCCTTGAGTCAACCAAACAGGCTATCAACCTCGGCCTTCGGGACGCGGCTGCGTACTACGGCCAGGGAGTCCTTCATTCCACGCTGGGTCAGCATCAGGAGGCGATTGCAGCCTTCAAACAGGCAATCAGCTTGAAAGCGGATTTCGCCGAAGCCCATCTGGCGTTGGGCCTGTCTTATTACAAAAACGGCGAGCCACAAAAGGCGCTCGAAGCACTCAAACAAGCGGCGCGCTATAAACCTGACGACGTGGATATTCTGTTCAAGCTGGCCGCTACTTACCAACTGGCCAAACGCATGGCTGAATCAATCGAGCCTTTCCAGCGGGTTATCCGCCTGCGGCCCAATGACGCCGAGGCGCGCTTTCAATTGGGCAACACCTACATGATGTTGGGGCGGTTCGAGGAAGCGCGTGAATCCTTGAGAGAGGCGCTGCGCTTAAAGCCCGAGCACGAGATGGCGCAGGATCGCTTAAACATAGTCAATGCCCGAATCGGGAACGCCGGGAGGTTTGAAGCGCTCAAGCAGCAGGTCGAGCGCGAGCCGAATAACCTCAAGGCGCTGGATGAACTCGGCATGATTTACTACTCATCTCACCAGACTGACGAAGCGGCAGAGATATACAAGCGCGCCATTGCCCTCAAGCCCGACGATTTTGATTTGCATAACAGGCTGGCGATTACCTACTCGGAGGCCGGGCGCTACAGTGAAGCCATCGAGCCTTACAAACGCGCGGTCAGTCTCAAACCGAATCATGTTTTGTACTGGAGTTTGAGCCGCTCCTATTCCGCTTTAGGGCGAAGTGAGGAAGCGATCAATGCTCTGAAAGAATCTGTGAAACTCAAGCCGGAGTTTTTCCACGCGCATTACGAGATGGGCATCAAGTACCGCGACATGGGAAAACACGCGGAAGCCGCCGAGGCTTTCAAAAACGCCGTGCAAATTGATCCGCGCCACGTTGAGGCCAATCTTAAACTCGGCTTTGAGTACGTCTATCTCGGCAGTAAAACTGAGGCGCTTCAGCAATACGAGATTCTCAGAAATCTGGATCAGGACGCAGCCCGGCGGCTCCGCAACATGATCCGGTAGAAGAGAGGCTTATCGCGAAAAGAACTCGTTTGTCTTTTGCTTGTGAGGATCGTTTCCTCTATCGTGTCGCTACCGGAATCTTCACATGCGAGGAGAAACGTTTCGAGCGAAACACGCGCTGCGTTGCCGCTTGATAATCCGAGTCTCTCGCCAGATAGATATTGGGTACGTACCTTTGCGGGTTGCGGTCGTAGAGGGGAAACCAGGTGCTCTGAACCTGCACCATGATCTTGTGCCCTTTCAGAAAACGATGGTCTGAGGTGTGTAAATCAATCACGTACTCGTTGACCTGATTGGGCAGCACGGGCTCAGGCTTCTCAAAGCTCTTGCGAAAGCGGCCACGCAGGATTTCGTTGGCGATCATCAACTGGTAGCCGCCCATCTTCGGGTCTTTCGGATATTGTTCGGGATAAACGTCAATCAACTTTACTACCCAGTCGCTGTCAGTGCCGGAGGTCGAAGCGAACAGGTGAGCGACGATGTTGCCTGAGATAACCACGTCTTCCTTTAACGTTTCAGTCTCCCATGACAATACGTCCGGGCGCTGGTGAACGAAACGCTGATCTTCGAGCAGCCATGTGTACCAGCGTGAGTTTCCCTTTGCCGACGGATTATAAGTCGGCTCGATTGGACGCGACCCGGTAGGGAACAGGATGCGCCGGGTCGGAGACATACTGGTCAAACTCTCTGGCAGAGTTTTGCTGTGGTGAAGCAAACGAGAGTCGCCCGTTGTTGTGAAAATATAGATTACGGTCGGTGATACCGGAACGCACGGGCCAACTATCATAGGACATCCACTTGTTGGCTCCGGTCTGGAAAGTGATTGCCTCCGGCTGACTCCAATCCCCCTTGTCTTTCAAAAAGTGCGCGAACCACGGCGCAAGAATCCGTTCGCGGAAATGCTTGCTCGGCGCGCTCTCGAAATTGATGCTCCCCATCTTGTCGCCCGTCAGCCGCTCCCATCCACCGTGATTCCACGGGCCGACGACCAGATAGTTCAGGTGATTCGTGTCTGCCTTTTCCAGCACCTCGTAAGCCTTAACGGGGCCGTAGAAATCTTCCTGATCCCACCAGCCCGCGACATGCATGATGGGAACGAGCGGGCGCTTTAAATGGTAGGTCAGGGCCATGTTTTTCCAGAACTCGTCATAGTTCGGATGCTGCACGAAGTTGTTCCAGGTGGGAAGCCGTCCCTTAAAATATTTCGCGTCGGCGTTTGAGACCGCGCCAAGTCTCAGATACCACTCGTAGGTATCGTAGCGGTCAAATTCAAACTCGGCGTTCTCCCTGGAAGATTCCAACTGGTAGGCATACTCAAAACCGTAGCTTAGACGGAACGCGCCGTTGTGTAAAAAATCGTCGCCGAGAAACAGGTCAGCCGGAGTCGCCTGCTCCGACACCGCTTTCAAAGCCGGATGCGGCTCAAGTGTGGCCAGCACCGCCAGCAAGGCATCGTAAGAACCTCCGGTCATCCCGACGCGCCCGTTGTTTCGGGGGACGTTCTTCACCATCCAGTCAATCGTGTCATAGGCGTCCGTGCCCTCATCAATGGCCTTCGGGTCGGATGAAGAGCGTGGCGGGCGGTCCATGACGAACTTGCCTTCGGATTTGAAACGCCCGCGAATGTCCTGAAAAGCGAAGATGTAACCTTCATCCACCAGCTCTTTGAGAAAAGCTCCGTTGATTGAGCGTTCGCCGAAACCGGTGATGCCGTAAGGCGTGCGCAGGAAAATTATCGGCAGCGGCTCGCGCGCATTATTAGGCACGAAGATTTCCGTGTAGAGACGCGCGCCGTCGCGCATGGTGAGCATCTTTTCTGTCTTCTCGAAATTTTTCGCGAGGTCTGGAGCGGGTTGTTGAGCGCAAAGCGAAACGGTGAAGGCGAGAAGAAGAGCACCCGCAAGCAGGCGGAGGATGATTGGACGAGCGGCTCGTTTTCTCATGTGTGTTCCAGTCGCGTCAGGCAATCAGTCAGAAGACGAAAGGCTCGCCCTATCAGACGGCGAGAAGGATGGTCGAGCTTGAGAGTCGCGCTATTCCTTCTTCGTCCACGAATGGAGCGTGAGGATCAGTTTCCGGCCTTCACACTTGTCGTTGATTGGCGCAAACGTGAGCTTCGTGGCTTCCAGCGTCCACTTGTATTTACCCGCAGCTTCGCCGGGCGCCATCGCGCACGAGATCATGCCTTTCTCGTCAGTAAAGACGAGTCCATCTTTCGCCACCGTCAAGCTTCCCTTCGACCATCGGCTTATCGCCCAATAAAAGCTGGAAGCGATTGCCCGCGACGAAAATCACCTCCCAGGTTCCGGCGAGCGCTTTACGCATCCCGGAGGGCATGTCCTTCGGCAGCTCTTCGGCTGTGATAATGGTCGTATAAGTCCCTACGGGAGAAGAAGGCACGGGATCATCCGTGAAGCCGACGAGCATGGGCAAGAGCGCAAACAACAGCGTCAGCATGGCGACGGGCTTGAGTAGTTTATTCATGTAGCTGATTCTCCTTTTGAATTGTTGCGAGACATTTGATTATAACTTTGGCAGTGGCGCTTAAAGAGAGCGAGCGCGGTCTTTCCCTTTGAACCATAACCGGCTGGAAACGAAGACATCATAACCCTCGAAACTTCGGCTGCCAACCTCTCTGCCTGCTCATTCAAGAATAAACCACGGGGAAGAGAAAGGGCTGCTACCTTTTCAGTGGCAGCAGCCCTTTTCCTGAGCGCAGTTCAGTTGGCTATCTTCCTACTTCGCGGGCGATTTCGACCCGTTCTCCGCCGGAAGATTCAGGCGGTCTTTGAACAAATTGAGCAAAAGCAGCGTGCCGATGCCGCCCGCGCCGTCGCCCGTGCCGCCCGAAGCCATCACGTCGGGTGTGATGCGGACATTCTTCTCGCCGATGACCTTTAAGGTTTCGACGAGCGCGACACCCTGCGCGCCGAGCGCGCTGACCTGTTCCCTATAAGCCACGCCCTGAGCTTCACCCATCAGGCGCACCTTTTCGGCCTCGGCCCTGCCAGTCGCTAGAATGTAGTGCGCTTCGCCCTCGGCTTCAGCTTTACGCTGCTCGGCGCGCTTGCCCGAAATATCAACGCCGACGGTGGCCCCCATCAGGTCTTTCTGATTGTTAGCCTGTGCCGTGATCCTCTCCAGTTGAATACGCTTCTCTTCAGCCTCGCGCTGTGCGTCAAACATGCTCTGGCGTTGCTCGGCGAGAATCTTCTCGGTCTGCGTCTTCATCAACTCCGCCGGAAGATGTATGTGGCAAATCAAAACATTGACCACATCAACGTGATACTTCAGGAGGTGTGCGCGAACACGAGCCTCCGCACGTTCCTGTTCCTCGTGGCGATTCTGCAAGTAGGCCATCGCAGATGATTCCGAAGCCTGATTGCGGAAAATGGAATCAATCAGCGGATGCATGACGTTCTGAATCAGCTTATCAATCGAGCCGATCTTGGCGACCATGAAAGGCGCGTCTTCCGGTTTGACGCGGAAGACGACTCTCACTTCCAACTGCATCGTGAAGCCGTCTTTCGAGATGACCTCGAAGGGATTGAATGACTGATTAACTTCGCCCGCCGTCCATTCGACTGTCTGGTTCGTCGTCGGGATGACGATGGGGCTGATGGCGAGCGTGTTAATGTAGTAGCGACCGGGGCCGACGACCGTTTCCTGAATGCCACGGTATCCTTCCGGCACGACGTAGGCTTCGTGCGCGCCCTCGTCCAGGCGGCGGTCTGCCGGGTCGCCTGACATCAAGTCTTCCTGAATCTCCGCAACATTACGGCTCTCGTCGGAGAGCTTGTCCAGACGCGCGGCTGCTTGCGAGACATGCGCCTGTTCTTCGCGCTCCATGCGCTCGCGCACTTTCGCGGCCATCTGCTTGCGAATCTCTTCGCCGGGGTCTTTGCCGATGTTGGAGACGATGACGGCGACCTCGCCCGGCTGAATTTCCTTCGCCGACTCAAGAATCACTTTGAAGACGAGCGGGTTGATGTAGTAAGTGCCGGGCAGCAGGATGTCCTTCTGCGGCCCGCGCTGGCCGCCGCTGCTGATAAACTCGTTGCAGTCCTGAAAATTGTCGTGCCCTTCGATGGGTGTCGCGACGTAATCGCGCGGATCAAGCGGTGCGCCGTCCAGCGCTTCAACCAGGCCGATCTGGTTCTCAGAGATGAGTGTCGCATCGAAGAGACGGACGGTGAAGACGCCCGGCTTCATAACGTTCTGGTCGTCAATGTCAAGAGAGTTCGTCAGGATGCGATAAGTTCCCGGCGTCAGAATCTCGACCTGCGGGCCTTTTTGTCCGCCACTGCTGATGAACTGTTCGGCGTCCTGATAGTTTTTGTGATTCCCGATGGCTTTGCCATGCAGGCGTCCCGCGTCTAATGGCGCTCCGTCGGCTGCCGTCATGACGCCGACTTTGCCCGGAGGCACGATGGTCGTCTTCGCAATGGAGACGCGGAAAAGGTAAGGGTGAATCGGCCACAGTCCCGGCGGCAGCGTGCGCAGCTGGATGCCTTTGACGCCACCGCGCTTGATAAAAGCAATCGGGTCCTGGAAATTATTGTGCGCGTTCTGGGCACGGTCAAGCGCGAAGATTCCCCCCGGAGGCATCGGGTCACCATCAACGGCTTCGATGATGCCAAGCTCGTCAGAGCCGACTTCGATCAGCGGGACTTTCCGCACGACCTTCTCAAACGGCCACTTGATGAGATGCAGTCCGGGCTTGAGGACATCGGCCTGAATACCGACTTCGCCTTCGGTTGCGACGACACGCCCGGGAGGCATCTTCGCGCCGAGATAACGCCGCTCCTTAATCGCAATCTCCTTCGCTCCGACGTTAACGAAGATGCGCCTCACGACGAAGAGCAGCAACATGAGTAGAACGAAACCGCCGATGATGTAGGGCAGGTAAGCCGCAATGTCAAAGTTGTTCATAATGAACCTCAGTCAAGTGATGAGTAATGAGTAATGAGTTAAGAACTCTTTCTTTTACTCATCACTCATCACTTTGTTTTGCCGCTGCGACGAGTTGGCGGCGGAGTTGCGCGAGCTTGCGTTTGAGCACAAAGCCCGCGCCGGAATTTCTCACTGGGGGAGCGAGTATCCAGAATTCGCTCTCGATGAGTTGGCGCAGCTCGTCCGCAGAGATTCCTGTTAATCTCTGCTCGCGCCAGAATTGATACGCTGTTTCGATTGCTGTTTGATAGGTGTTCGCCTCACCCGCGAGTGCCGCGACGTGCAGCATCTTCGCCGTCGAGTTCCTGTCGGGCACGCTCTTCCAGCTTTCGATAAATCTTTCAGCCAGGCGATTGTTGACTCTGAGATGGGCGTCGCTTCTCGCGATGTACGAGGCGAGCGAAAGCAGCGCCTGATCGGAATGCGCGCTCTCAATTAGCTTGTTCAAGACTTCATCGTAAACGCCCGTATCCGGCAGGGCGAGCGCGTCCGCGAGCACTTCTTTATCACCTGCTGCGGCGCGGACGAGCAGCGCCTGACGCTGTTCTTCTGCGACATCATCTTCTCCGCCGGGTAACTCGCGCGGCGGCGGCTCGTTCAAGCCGTCATCGTCGAACAGTCCGACGGCGCGGGGCGGCGGAAAGTTAAGCTCCGCTTGGTGGTTGGACGAAGGGCGTTGCCAGAGATAAATGACGTAAGTGATTCCAGCAAGCAGGAAAAACGAGGTGATGAGAAGCGTGACCATGCTTGGCCTGTTGGACGCCCTGCGCTACGGCTTTCCCTTTCTTTGCGCTTCTGCCGGGTGTCCCATCCGCAGAAACATTATACGCTAACTGCGCCCGCAAGGTTTAATTTTTCGGTGGACGGTTTAATTCCCTCGGGTTTGCCGGATGGCGTTAAAAAGCAGCGGATACGTCGCCAGCGATTGCCCCCGATATTGCGGGCGAAAGCCGAACAAATAGATGCGGCCTTTGCCCAGCCCGACCTCCACCAGAGCCGCCTTGCCTTTGAGACGTTCTCCACCCAAAAGCCAGCCAGAAAGCAGCGGGTCGGCAGTTTGCGGGTAACGCGCGATGATGCGGACGCGCACCAGTGCCAGAGGGTCGCTCTTGATTTCAAAGACGGGCGAGTTTTCCACCCATGCGATTGATTCCTTCGGCATTTCGTTGGCTACGGGGTGCGAAGTGTCAAGCTCGACGCGCAGGATAGAACCGGGAACGTAGAACTCTGTGCGTTTGAGACCTGCCACGACGTTGCGAACGGGTAGATTGAACTGTTCGATGGCGAAATCCGAAGCCCTGTTCAAAAGGACGAGCGTGCCGCCCTGTTCGACAAACTCTCGTAAGCTCTTGACGCCTTCCGTGCTGAGGCCGCCCGTGTATTCTTCCGGCATCGAGCCGGGCTTGTGTCCGCTCAGAATCGCGTTTGGCGCTTGGTCCGGGATGATGATGGTGTCGTACTTTGCGCGCAGATTGCCCGCACGAGCTTCCCTGTCTTCGAGAGAAAAGAACGGCGGGCTGTCGCGCTTCTCATCGCTTATCAACTCGTTAGGATAAGAGCCGCCATTGGTTTGGAGCGCCCATCTAGTCCAGCCTTCATCCATCGAGGGAACGTGCGACTTGTAAACCGCCAGTTTCTCCGTCGAAGGATAAGTGGGCACGTGATTGTCGTCGCACCACTCGGCTTCTTTACATCTGAAAGGCGCATAGACCGGCTCGATTCTGACATCCGTCATCAATGAAAGCGTGTGCGCCGTGACATCGTAGGGAGAAACAGGATTGCCCTCCGCATCACGCAGATTCGGATAGCTTTGCTTTTCGAGCAGGGCTTTGGCGAAACTACCGTAAGGCTGTGCGAGTTTTACGAACCGCGAAACGCTCTTGTCTTTTTTAAAGCACCACTGCATCTCCACGCCGCCTTTGTACAGGGCATTCTCTAAAAGTAAATAGTTATTGGATGACGAGAGAAGCTCATAGCCCCACAACTCGCCCTTCTTTGCTGGTCTGACAGCTTCCTTTCCAATCTCATAAAATCTCGTCAGCCAACGTCCACGATTTTGCGCGGCGTGTTTCAGAAGCGAGAAGGCGGCGGCTGTCATGTAGTTCGTGATGTCGCGCAAGTGCCACTCGCCGCCGGGCCAGACGGGCGAAAATTTGTCGGATACTTTCTGCGGGTCGTAGCCATCGCGCGAGCGTAGCTCCGTGAATTTAAGGGTGACGGGTGTGGCGATTTTGGCCGAGGCTGTTTCGGAGAGGATGCGGACGCCGCCGTGATAGTGCGAATAGGCGCGCGCCGGAGTCCACGCGTCGTAGGTCGAGTTGGTCGTGATGCCGGAGAATCCACTGGAGCGCATCTCTGCCGCTATCGCGCCCCCCAGTTCCGTGTAGCCTTCGATGATTTGCTTTGGCACGTTCGGCTCGACGGGCTGCATGTAGGGCGGAAGGAAAAGGCGTGCGCCGTATACGCCTTGCTGGTGTATGTCGTGGACGATCTGTGGATGCCAGGCGTTGTGAATCTGGTCAACGGTCAGCTGCGTCTCAATCTGTGAGAAGGCGTACCAGTCGCGGTTGTTATCGTGGCCCGTGTACTTGTGATAAAGCATGGGCGGCTCCGTGCCTTCATAGGGCGTGCCAAGCGTTTTGTCATACCAGTTCTTAACGATGTCCACGCCGTCGGGGTTAAGCGACGGGACGATGAGAATGATGCTGTTTCGCAGGATGTTCTGGATTTCGGGGTCATCCGATGAAGCCAGGCGATGCGCGATCAGCATGCTTGAGAGATAAGAGCCAACTTCGGTCGAGTGTATGCCGCAGGTGATGAGCACGATTGTCCGCCCGCGCGCGATGAGTCTCTGCGCTTTGCGGTCAGCATTCGCGCCAAGCGAACGCGGGTCTGCGAGTTGTCGCTGAATCTCTTTGAACTCATCGAGGCGCGCGAGGTTTTCCGGCGCGCTGATGGTCGCCATGACGAAGGGCGCGCCCATCGTCGTTTTACCCAGTTCCTCAAACTTCACACGGTCGCTCGTTTCGTCCAATCGCTTGAAGTATTCGACCACGCTCGCCCATGCAGCCAGCTTGCGATCATCGCCGGGACGAAAACCCAGCACCTCTTCGGGCGCGGGCACACGTGCGGCTGGTTTCATTATCGGCTGCGAGGACGCCTTGCGCTCTGCGCTCGGGTTTGCTTGCCTTGACGAGAGTGAAAGAATGAAAGCCAGGAAGAGTAAGAGTGCCAGCGTGCGTCTTGGCATTGGATGAAAGCTCCCGACGAAGATGAATGATAAAACCTGACAGTGGAAGACAACGCGTGAAGTGTAATGGAAATCTGACAGGAGGAAAAAGGCAAAAGGTGTAAATCCCGCATGTGAGTCTCGAAAAGCTCTGAAATCAACTGGATAATTATTGAAAAAGGCGCTTGCTCTGGCGCGTCATACAGATGTAAAGTATGCGCGCAACAATCCCCAACGCGCTCCCCTGTTTTAAGAAACCAAGTCGGAGGTCACTTAACAGATGGCGACTGAAAGCTTAGACCCTGCCACTCAGGATATTGCCAAGACTAACGAGTATCCTGATATTGTCGGCGCTAAACCGGATAATCCCTGGCTGGCCAGATTTACTCCGTATATTCCGGCGAAAACTATAATGCCCGAACTGACGGTACGTGCTCTGATCGTCGGCACTCTGCTTGGCATGGTCTTCGGCGCTTCGTCGCTTTATCTTGTGCTGAAAGTCGGACTGACCGTCAGCGCTTCGATTCCGGTGGCCGTCATCTCGATTACGCTCTTCCGCCTGCTCTCGAAGTTTGGCATGAAGAACGCGACGATTTTAGAGAACAACATCGTTCAGACGGCAGGCTCGGCGGGCGAATCAATTGCCTTCGGCGTCGGTGTGACGATGCCCGCCATCATGATTTTAGGCTTCGATCTGGAAATGACGCGCGTGCTGCTGGTCTCGGTGCTGGGCGGCCTGCTCGGCATCCTGATGATGATTCCGCTGCGGCGCGCTCTGATCGTGCAACAGCACGGCATCTTGAAATACCCGGAAGGAACGGCGTGCGCGGAAGTTCTCAAGGTCGGGGCTTCGGATGAATCGAAGGCCGCCGCTTCGCCGGAAGCGAAAGCTGAGATGGCTGCGGCGGGCGAGAGCAACATCGGGGCGAAAACAATCTTCGCCGGATTCGGCATCGGCTTCGTTTATCAGGTCATCAACAAAGCTCTCTACGGGTGGAAAGGCGAGCCGGAGAAAGTTTTCGGCGCTCCGCTTAAATCAGGCTCCATCGGCGCTGAAGTGAACCCCGCTCTCTTAGGCGTCGGCTACATCATCGGCCCGCGCATCGCTTCGATTATGGCGGCGGGCGGTGTCCTGGCTTACCTCGTTCTGATTCCTGCCATTAAATTCTTTGGCGAGGGCATGACGACCGTGCTTGAGCCGGGAGACAAGCTCATCAGCGCGATGGAACCGGGCGAGATCCGCGGCGCTTACGTGCTTTACATCGGCGCGGGCGCGGTCGCAGCGGGCGGCATCATCAGTCTCTTCCGCTCACTACCGACCATCTGGCACGGTCTTAAAGGCGGCATCCAAGACCTCAGAGGCAGCAAGGCGGAGAGCGCTTCAGCGCCGCGCACCGATCAAGACCTTTCGATGAAACTGGTGCTGGGCGGAATCATCGTCTTACTCGCGGCGATTATGATCTTTCCGCAACTGAATCTTCAGTGGAATATCCTGGGCGCGCTGCTTATCATCGCTTTCGGCTTCCTCTTCGTCACGGTGTCGTCGCGTCTGACGGGCGAGATCGGCTCGTCGTCGAATCCGATTTCCGGCATGACGGTCGCAACCCTGTTGCTGACCACCTTGATTTTCCTCGTCGTCGGATGGACAGGCCCAACCTATTTCGTGACGGCGCTCTCCATCGGTGCCATCGTCTGCATCGCCGCGTCAAACGGCGGCACAACTTCGCAGGACTTGAAGACGGGATTCCTCGTCGGAGCGACGCCGAAATATCAGCAGATCGCTATTCTCATCGGCGCGGGCGCGTCCGCTCTTATTCTCGGTCCGATTCTTTTGAGCCTTAACAACGCCTCGACCGTTTATGTGCCGCGCACGACGTTCGAGCCGATTAAGGAGAACGTGCGGCAGCTTGATTCGACAAGGGCTTCCGCGCTTGCTGCCTACACAGGCGAAGCCCAACCGGTCGGGGGCGGCAACTTCAAAGCCTTGAACGTCGCCGCCGACGAGGAAGGTTTGAAGGCTGGCGATTATCTGGTGGACGAGTCCGGCAAGGTCTCGCATAAGGTCTCGAACAATTTTCCGGCAGACCTCCGGTTGCCTGTTCCAACCGGGGGGGCGAAGGAGAAGATTCAGGGGTCGCAGGCCAGTGCGGACGGCAACGAGTATTACTCGGTTCATAAAACGGATGAAGGCGCCGGGCCTGCCGGGCGTTATCTGGTCAACGATCAGGGACAGGCTGTTTACCTCGTTGACCCCGGAATCAACGGCACGCACAAGGTCAGGCCGGACGGCTCTGACGTCACGAAGTTCGACGCGCCGAAGGCGACGTTGATGTCATACATTATCAAGGGCGTGCTGGATCGCAAGCTGCCCTGGGGACTCGTCCTGCTCGGCGTGATGATCGCCATCGTGCTTGAGATGTCGGGGATTCCGTCACTGGCCTTCGCCGTCGGAGTTTACCTGCCGCTCACGTCCTCCGCTCCGATCTTCGTTGGTGGAATGGTGCGCTATCTGGTGGATCGCAACCTGCGAAAGAAACTGGCGCATAAGAATCTGACCGAAGAACAGTTGGTCGCTGAAGGCGATAAGAGTCCGGGCGTGTTGATGGCTTCAGGTTACATCGCGGGCGGCGCGATTGCGGGAATCGTCATTGCGTTCATGGCCGGGGTGATGGAGAACGTTGATAAGAGCGTCAAGGCTTGGTCAACGGCCAACAATCCGTTCTATAACAGCAACTATGCCGATCTTTTGTCTATGATTCCATTCATCTTGCTGACCGTTTTGCTCTACGCTGTCGGAAGGGAGTGGGTGCTTTCATCGAAAGCTCCGGCAGCGTCTCCTCCGTCTGCCAGATTTAGGGAGTGATTGGCGGGCGGCAACGTTTTTCGCTCCTTTAGCTTCTATCAATGTGCGGCGCGGTTGTCCGGGAAGGGCCAGACGCGCCGCACATTCCTTGTGTTAAGAAGACAGGTTATGAACTATTCCACATCCAGTAGTCGCTTGCGTTTTCTGTCAACGTTTATCGCTGCGCTTCTTTTGCTCATGACCTCTGTGGGCGTTGAAGCCTTCGCGCAAAACACCCAGGCGCGCACGCCGACCGAGACGGTGCGCGAGTTTTACAAACGAATGCGTGAGCGCAAGTATACTGACGCTTTCCGGTTGACCATCTACCCGCCCGCGATTGAAGGCTTGAGCGCGGAAGAGTTTGAAGAGTTGCGTCCTGATTTCGAGAGGATGGCGGCGGCCATCCCCGAAAAAATTGAGATCAGCGGTGAACAGACGAGCGGCGACATCGCCACCGTCTTCGTCAAGATCGCCGACGCGGACAAAACTGCACAGGAGGCCGTACCCGTCACCTTGATTCGCGATGCGAGCGGGTGGATTGTCGGAGATCGTGACAGCCAGGACGTGGTCAAAAAGGCCGGGAAGAAATTCTTCTTTGAAGCGCGCATTCAAACGCATCACAACGAAGTGCAGGCGATGTTGCAACGCATCAGCATTGTGCAGTTAGCTTACGCCTCACAGCACAACAATCTTTACGCAGACTTCCCGGCGCTCGTGAAAGCCGGACTTCTCCCGAAAGACATCGAAGCGCCCGAATCAATGGGCTATCGCTTTCGCCTGACGCTCGCCAAAGACGCCAAGAGCTGGACTGCCGGAGCTGAACCCACACGCTACGGGCGGACAGGGCTTCTCTCTTTCCTTCTGGATCAGTCAGGAATCCGCAGCGCGGATGTGGGAGGAAAGCCACTCGTCCTGCCAGCCGGAAAATAGAAATGCAAAATTAAAAATGTAAAATGCAAAGTTGCGGCGGAGAGACGCTTTTAATTAAATGTGGTTTCATCCTCACTTTTGCATTTTACATTTTTAATTTTACATTTAGAATACTCTTTCTTGCCCGGAAGTCTCACTTTTCGTTTCAGTAATAGTTAGTTGGTTTCCCCTCTCTCCCGATTGACCCTGTCGCCGCCCGGGCGGCGTGTGGAAGCGTCTGTGAGGTTTGAAGCCTAATGCCGGAGTTGATACGTTCCATTGCGAGTCGCTTGCGCGAGATTGTGGGCAACCGTCGCGCCGCGCCGCGATACCTGACGCATCTCGAAGCGGGACTGGCCTTGAGCATTTCGCTGCCCCACTCAAAGCCCGGCGGGGAGAAGACAGGGCCGTCTTTGAAAGTGGCAGGCTACACGCGCGACATCAGCGCGACCGGGTTGGCGCTCGTCGTGCCCACCATACGCATCGGCGGCCAGTACATCACGGGCGAAAACCGCACGCTCGAAATCATCCTCAAGCTGCCCACCGGCGTCATCAAGGTCAAGGCTGCTCCCGTTCGCTACACACCCCTTGAAGAAGATGGAGCGGACACCGGCTACCTCATCGGCGTCCAGATCATCTGGATGAGCAACGAAGACCGCGCACGCTTCAACACCTATCTCGAAACGCTAACGAAGGGATGAGGGATGAAAAGAGAAAGCAGAAGGCAGAAGGCAGTAAGCAGTAGGCAGCACCGATTTAGAACTCTGCTGCTTTCCGCTTTCTGCCTTCCGCTTACTGCCTTCCTTCTTCTCTTCATCCCTTAAATCGTATCCAGCCGAAGGCTGCGGGGACATGAAAGCCGGGTTCTTCCGTCAGCGTGGGTTGCCAGGCGAGGTAGCCCCGCGTTGCGCCTTCAGCGCCGACGCAGCGAAAAAGATTGGCGCGCCATCTCTCGCCAGCCTGCGGCACGCGCCCCAGCGCTTCCCAGGGCACTCGTATCGCAATCGTGACGCTACTCGGGGTTACGCTCGCCGCTGTGGCCATGCCTGAGTGAAACTCCCAGTCAGTCTTCCGCACCTCAAGCTGCTGGCAAACTATCACGTCGAGCCATTCGCCCGTCGGCGCAGCTTCAAACTCAAAATATCGCTCCGGCTCGCTCGCGTCCGGTGCGATGAAAAG
Source organism: uncultured Acidobacteriota bacterium (assembly GCA_963811065.1). Taxonomy (GTDB): domain Bacteria; phylum Acidobacteriota; class Blastocatellia; order Pyrinomonadales; family Pyrinomonadaceae; genus QHXM01. The sequence continues at coordinate 255,633 of CAWEPR010000015.1, read as the reverse complement.
CTCGCACACGTCGCGATCCCACAAGCCCAGCGTCTTCCGCTCAGTTTGCGGATGAGGATGGACGACTAACGGCTCGGTTTGTCGGCAGACGAACCTGACGCACAGCGCCGCGTCCGACCAGAGAAGACGTGCTTCCGCGTGGCGGCCAGCGGGCGCATCCTCGCCCGACCAGTATCGCCTGATGGCTGCGACGTGCGCCGCTTCCCATGCCGGATGCTCCAGGTCGCTTGCGGCTACGTCGGCGGGCGTGAAGCGCGCTTCGATTATGTTGTCCGGCGCTTTTTCTTCCGTTAGTTTGGAGGTCATCGCTTAGTACAAACTTCTGACCCAGCCGCCATCCACCTGCAACGTGACGCCCGTGATGTAAGACGCACGCTCAGAAGCCAGAAAGGCGACTGCCGCTGCAATCTCTTCGACGGATGCCGAGCGGCGCATAGGGATTTCCGCTGTCCTCATCTCCATTATCTCTTCTTTCGTCTTACCCGTGGCCTTAGCCTTCGCTTCCGTTAACTCGTCCTGTCGCTCGGTCATCGTGTAACCGGGAGCGACCGAGTTGACCGTCACGTTATCGGCGGCGATTTCGGCGGATAAAGTCTTGGCCCAGCCGGTCAGTCCGGCGCGCACCGTGTTGGAAAGCAGCAATCCCATAATCGGCTGCTTGACGGAGATGGAGGTGATGTTGACGATGCGTCCCCAGCGGCGCTGGCGCATGCCGGGCACGACGAGTTGTGCGAGCCGTATGGCCGACAGCGCGTTTAGCTCAAATGCCTTGCGATACATTTCAAGGTCTGCCGTATCGAACGTCGCGGCAGGCGGGCCGCCTGCGTTCGTCACAAGAATGTCAACTCTTCCCCCACTCTCTTCAGCCAGACGGACGAAACGCGCGGCGTCTTCATCCTTTGTGACGTCGGCCTGCACGCCCACGACTTCCACACCCGTCTCTTTGCTTATCTGGTCGGCGGCAATGCGCGCGCGCTCCTCATCTCGTGAGCAGAGAAAAACGCGAACGCCTTCGCGCGCCAGCTCACGCGCCGCACCAAAGCCAATCCCACGACTCGCGGCGGCCACAATCGCCACGCGGCCACGTATTCCCAGCTCCATCTTTTAAGCTCTCCTTGTTTGTTCAAATGCTTCGAGACAGGCCGCGAGCAGCAGCAGTGGGTCATCGCCGTGAAGCACGCAGGCTTCAGTCTGTTTCGGAAACATTTCGAGCAGGCGCTCTGCAACGTCTGCCACGCCGCCCGTCCCCGTCAGGCAACCCATCACGCGCCCTTCGTCATGCGCGATTGAGAACTCGTTGAGCGTCCCCCACGAGCCGCCGATGAAAAGCACTATGTCGCACGAACGAACCAGCACGACATTTCTGCCTTTGAGGCCGAAGCCCGTGTAGATAATCGCGTTGCAGGAGTCGAGCGGCAGTTCATACTTTTCAGCATGCTCGTGCTCATTGCTCGCAGGCGAGATGCCGATGTGAAACGCTCCCGCCGCGCGAGCGCTCTTGCCGACGATGTAAGTCAGCCCGGTCGTCGCGCCCGTCAGCAGTAACAAATCGCGCGCCGCGATTTCGCGTCCCAGCGACTCTGCCTTTTCGCGCACCGCTGCGCCCACGCCACCCGCGAGCGCATTCTCAGCCGAACCCATGACGCCGATTTTAACCTTCATTCCTGCCCCACAACCTCGCTTCTGCGTTCAAGCAGGACGACATCCCGCCACGTTCCACCGAGCTTTCCAATCCGCGCACGCCTTCCGACTTCACGAAAGCCGCATTTCATGTGGAGGGCCAGACTGGAAACATTCTCCGGCAATATGCCCGCCTGCAAAGTCCAGATGCCGTGCTGCTCCGAACAAACAATGAGCGCGTTAAGCAACTCTAAGCCAATTCCGAAGCCCCTCAACTTCCCGGCGACGTAGACGCTCACTTCCGCCACGCCTGAATACACGCGCCTGCTTGAAACCGGACTCAGCGCCGCCCACCCCGCCACCGTCTCACCCCGTCTGGCGACGAGCCTGCACTGAGGCAGGTGGCTCGAATCCCATCTCTCCCAATCGGGCGCTTCGGTCTCAAACGTGGCCTGTCCGGTCAGGATGCCTTCCAGATAAACTGAGCGTACCGAGGCCCAGTCACCCATCTCCATCTTGTCAATAACGCATTCTATCTTCGTCATCCTGCCGATCACCTCGCCGCTTCGGCAGTCTCCTCAAGTCGCCTGGTCGTTTCAATCGCTTCTTCCGCTTCTTCGCCTCGCCCATTATTCCACCAGCGCCGGGTCGTAAACCAGAGCAGGCCAGGGATGAGAAAAAAGATTCCGATAAAGATGGTGACCGTGCGCGGAGAGAAATGGAAGCGGTCTAAGAGTTCGCCTACCGCATAATTCGAGGCGGCCATCGTGAGCGTCAACAGCGCCAGTTCTGCGGCGAAGACGCGCCCGCGAAAATTGTCTTCGACGGCGCGCTGCAAGAGCACTGTCGAGTTGACCCAGAGGATGCTGCCGCCCGCGTGCGCGAACATCAGCACGATAATCGCCAGCACGAAACTGGTTGCGCCGCCAAACGCCATGTAGCCGATGCCGCCGATGAGAAACGCCGTGCCGATGCCGGTCTGCATGCTCTCGCGCGTCTCGCCGGAGACGCGGCGCATGACGATAGGCCCAATAGCCGTGCCGATGCCGCGCGCCGCGTAGAGAACGCCGATGCCGATGGCGGCCTTGCCCCCGACCGGAAAAATCTTCTCGCCGAATACTGCGAGCAGCGTAAGGATGCCGCCGCCCACGCCCCACGCCGGTTTGACCATCATCAACGCGAAAACGCGCGGGCGCTGCCAGACGTAACGTGCGCCTTCCAAGGTGTCCGTGATGCCGAGAGCTTTGCTGATTGTCAGTTTACTTTTGACGCGCGCCGGGCGAAGCGGGAAACGCACGCTGGCGACGAGCAGCGCCGAGGCAAGATACGTCAACGAATCGAGAATGAACGCGGCATCCGTGCCGAACCAGCCTGTCACGATACCGCCGAACGCCGCGCCGAGCGTGAGCATTGCAGACCACGTGACGGAAGAGATGGCGTTGGCGGCAAGTAGTTCGCGTTCCTGTACGATTGACGGAATGACAGCCGTCTTCGCAGGCTCGAAGAAGGTTGAGAAGACGAGTTGCAGGATGGTCAGCGCGTAGACGAGCCAGACGTGTTCGGGCTTGCGCACGAAAAGAAAGCCGAGCACGACAATTGCCCGCAGGATGTCGGACACGATCATTACGTTGCGGCGGCTGAAGCGATCAGCCACCACACCCGACAATGGCCCGACGATGAAGCTTGGAAGGAAACGTGCGACGAGGAGCAGTCCGACGGCGCGTCCTGAGCCGGTCAGCCGAAGCAGCAGCGAATAGAGCGCGATGGTGTTGAACCAGTCGCCGAGTTGGCTGACGACCTGTCCCAGCCAGAGTTGACGGAAATTGCGGTTGCTCCGAAGCAGCTCAAGATAGCCCGAAGGTCTTTCCGGCCCGACACTTTTGCTTAACGCTTCTTCCAACAGCGCACCGCCTCGACTATGAAGAATATTTTGAGAGGGTGCATTCTCGGTTTGAGGATTGTCAATGCCGGAGGCACTTTATTGCTGGGGTTTGCGTGGTTGCGGTTTTAGTATCTCCCGATCATTAGAGAGCGAGATAACCCGCTGTTGTAACGCCTGAAATTTTCTTTCGAGACCATTCTTAACGTCATTCAATTCGTTCCTGAGCGATCTGTTCTCATCTCGCAGCCGATTAAACTCCTCGCGCGAAACGCCCGATTGGACGAACACTTTATTTACTTCGGCCCTGAAAGCTTTGTTACCGGCCTGGACTGTCTTCGTGACCTCTTCCCGCGAAGCTTTCGATTTATCCACCTCGTCTATCTTAACGCTCAATTCATTCCTGAGCGCCGCGTTCTCACCTTGAATCTTGTTTATCTCCTCCTGCGAAACTTTCGTTTGGGCGACCTCATTGATTTTGCTGTCAATCTGTTCGAGCGGCTGGCTGATCTGTTTTTGCACCTCCGTTTCAATCGTCGGCCTGATCTGCTCGCCCACCTCTCGCTGCACGATGGGCGGGGCTTGCGCCTTGATCTCGTCCATCACCACACGGCGGTCGGAGCGCCCGTAAACCAGAACGATAACCGCGAGCGCCACAGGAATAATCAGCAGCATTAGATAAAATCTGAGCAGTCGCTTACGCCGTCTGGTCTCGCGCTCGACAAACGAGCCTGCCTCGCCTTCCGCCTGCGGGACGCTGACGGCTTCGACGGCGATGGGTTCCGATTCGCGTTGACGCGTGCTTCCTTCATCTACCTGCGACATTTTTTATCTCCCCATTTGAGATTTGAGCGCCACGACGCCGAGTGCGATTGTGAAGCCGATGATGGCGCAAAAGCCTATCAGCGAGGTCATCGAGAGTGTGGCGATTTGCAGCACAAAAAGCAGCGAGACCAGAACACACAGCAACACCAGGCCGATGGCTAACGGCGCAAGTATCCGGTTCAGCCAGGGAATCATATTAGCCTGCGTCTTTTTGTATTGCCGGGCTAACCAGCTTTCCATTGACTTGCGCACCAGCACGGTCAGTGCTTGCGGCGAATCGAATTTCCCGAACCACCTGCCGCTCATCCCGAAGGTGGAAATGCGATTCATGAAGTCGCGCTGCGGAGGTTCAATCTGATCTTCCGGCACGATTTTCCGAAACGGCATAATTTCAATGCCGGGGCGAGCTTGCGCTGTTTGAAATTCCCACTCGACGATTGATCTCATGTCATCGGGCGGCTTGTAGGGCGAGCCGTAGCGTGAGCCGAGCAGGCAAATAAAGACATCACACTTCGAGAGCGTTTCCCTGAGAATCTCTTCGGGAGAAGTATTGCCCGCCTGATCGCTTCCCGCACCAAAATCTTCGTACAGAAAGAGCTTGTATGAGCGGCGTAGTTCCTCCGCTTCGGCCAGAGCTTCGCGCTCGGCTCTCAAGTCTGAGGTTGAACTGATGAATAAATAAATATCTGAATCCATGCGCCGCCTGACCGCCCGTGCCGAAGATGTTGCGCTGATTGATTCGGCCTTGAGTCTCCTGCGTGGATTGGCCGGAATCCGGAATGTGAGTTAAATCGCTCGAGTCGAACCTGTCAGCTCAAAGACGAAAGAGGCAAGGCGAGGACACAACATGGCTTTCAATGCTGCTTCAATCAAACAAAATCTACGGTCTGGATAATATCACCGAGCTTAACGGGCCACCAAGAAACTTTTGGAGATGTGCTAATGCCAATACTAACTGCGGTACTGACCGGAGAGACTCATTCTGACCTGTCAGGTTGATTGAGCGAGGCCCGCCGCCGTTTGTCCCACCCAACGCTTGAATCTCTATAAGTCCAACCATTTTGCGAGTTGAGTCTGAAAAATGAAGTCTGAATCTGCACGGCACACTGCTTGTTAAGTAATGGGCGCGGCTTGAGGCGCTTCGGCGCTTCACGAACCCACCGCACGGGGTTTGATAGCCGCACCAATTGACATGAATTGAGCGCTTCTCCGCAGGAAAGATGTGCGACCGGGAGAACCAGCTCAATGGAACTCTCACCCCCAGTCAGGCGCGCAAGAGTGCCCCTCGAACGCGCCGCTTGCCCTGTCCCGCGCCGGAAGCGAAAGCTGAATTTGCTCCTCAGCTTTCGCTTCCGGCAAAGGACATTGAAAGAGCTTATCAGGCAAGCAAGGGTAGGGTTGGTGAATACGATGTAGATTTTGAAGCAAGCAATTAAGCTGCAGCTCTCCTCGATAGCTCTTATTAATTCAACTCTCGGTCAATTGAAGACTGGAGCGGGCAAGTGAAACTTTTAGGGATGTCTGACTACAATCGTGCGGCCAAAATTTATTGGTCTGTCATGGTTGCCGCAGGCACATTGACGGGGGCGTGGGCGCTTTACCAGTGCCTCGCTTTCAATTCTGCCCAATGGTCGCAGTTTCTCGCACTGCTGAGCCTCGTTGTCGTCACGGGCTGGTATCCGATTCGCATTCCGGGAACGACCGCCAGCGTCACCGTCGGCGACACGTTCACTTTCCTGAGTGCCATGTTTCTAGGCGTTCCGGCGGCGATCATGCTGAGCGTCGTGGACGCCTTCTTAGGCTCGAAGCGGACGACGAAAAAAGCCACAAGCTGGCTGGGCGCGCCCGCCATCATGGCCGTCACGACTTTTCTTTCGGCGAGCGCGTTCTATTACATGCTCGCCTCGTACGCTCAAGTTAAAACTGTTCCGCTGGGAACTACGGGGCTGCACTTCGAGCAACTCCTGTTACCGCTCGTGGTCATGGGCGTCGCGCACTATCTGCTGAACGGCCTTTCACTCGCTACCATGTACGCCTTGAGAAAAAGCCGCTCTTTCTTCAGCTTCTGGCGCGACGGCTACATGTGGACTGCCCTGACTTTCATCGCGGCGGCATGCGCCGCTGCCCTGATCTACGAAGCGATCACGGCCTTCGGCTTTCTCTACGTCCTGTTGGGCATACCGATTATCGCCTCGACCTACGCGACCTTCAAAGTTTTCTTCGAGCGTGTCAATGAAAAGACGCGTGAGGCGGACGATCTCTCCCGTCTTCATCTGGCGACGGTCGAAGCACTCGCCACCGCGATTGACGCCAAAGACCAGACGACGCATTACCACGTCCGCCGTGTGCAGATTTACGCCGCCGGAATGGGCAGAGTCTTCAATCTCTCATCAAGCGAGATTGAAGCTCTCAAGGCAGGCGCGCTCTTGCACGATGTCGGCAAGCTCGCCGTGCCCGATCACATCCTGAACAAGCCGGGCCGCCTGACCACCGCCGAGTTCGAGCGCATGAAAGTGCATACGATAGTCGGCGCGCAGATTCTTGAACGAGTCAACTTTCCTTATCCGGTCGTGCCCATCGTTCGTCATCATCACGAGCAGTGGGACGGCTTAGGGTATCCGGATGCCTTGAAGGGCGAGGCAATTCCGCTGACGGCGCGTATTCTTTCGGTCGTTGATTGCTTCGATTCGGTGCGCGAGGATCGCCCCTATCGTCGCGGGATGACGCGCGAAGAGGCCAGAGCCCTGCTGCTGCGCGGAGCCGGAACGCATTTCGATCCGAAGGTCGTCAATCTCTTCCTCAAAAACCTGCCGCGCTTTGAAGAAGAGATCATTGAGCTGGGTCTCGAACAGCAGGGCTTCACGAACGAAGAGTCTGAGCCGAGCGCTTTAATCGAGGCCGACATTCACCAGACCAAAGAGCGCCCATCGGTTCTGGCTTACGACCAGATCAAGAACGCGCATCATGAAGTCTACGCGCTCTACGAAATTGCGCGCACCTTCGGCTCATCCCTCGACATCGAAGACACGCTCTCGATTCTCGTCAACAAGGTCGGCCACGTTGTCCCGTTCGACACCTGTGTGGTCTATCTCTACGACGAACTGAAAGCCTACGCGACCGCTTCGCACGTGGCGGGCAAGAACGCGCACGTTTTGCGCGACCGTTGCATCGCGCCCGGCGAAGGTGTGACCGGATTCGCGCTCGCGAATCGTCGCTCGATTAATCGTATTGACCCGAAGCTGGATTTTGACGGCCTCCATCTGGACACAGACGGCGAGTATCGCGCGATGGCTGCGCTGCCTCTCATCAGAGACGACCGGCTGCTCGGCGCGATTTCCGTCTATTCGATGGAGATGGAAGAATACACGGACGATCACATGCGCCTGCTGGAAACGGTCACGCGCCTGGCGTCCGATGCGCTCTTCAATGCGATGCACCACGCCGAAGCGGAATCGCACGCGATGACCGACCCATTAACAGGGCTTCCGAACGCGCGCAGCATGTACCTGCGCTTTGAGCAGGAAGCTGCACGCGCACGCCGCACCAATCGCCCGTTCCAGGTCATCATGCTCGATTTGGACGAGTTCAAGCAGGTCAATGACACCTTCGGCCATCGCACCGGAGACAAGATGCTGCGTGAGATTGCGCGTATCATTCAGGGCCAACTGCGCGAGTATGATTTCCTGGCGCGCTACGCGGGCGACGAGTTTGTCGCCATCGTGCAGGACCTTGTCGGAGTCCAGGTCGAGGAATTGTGTGAGCGAATTGAAAGCGCCGTCTCGAAGTTTTCGCTGCACATCCGCGCCGACCACGCCGCACGCGTCGGCATCAGCGTCGGCTGCTCCACCTATGGCGTTGACGGCGAAACGCTCGACCAGCTTCTCATCACGGCTGACCAGGCCATGTACTCAGCCAAGTCAAGCCATAAAACAGAGCGCCGCGCCCGGCTCGAAGGAAACCGGGATGCGGTTCTCGACCTCAACACAGGCAAACTCACTTCGACGGCAATAAACTAAAGGGGGAATGAAATGTAAAATTAAAAATGTAAAGTGCAAAATGAAGGCGGAAGCCATTTAATTAATAGTGGTCTTAGCCTCACTTTTACATTTTTAATTTTGCATTTTGAACTATTTGATGAGTTATCACATTCTTCACCAGTTTGATGAGCAATGGCTCGCGGATTTGAAGCAGGAAACAGATGGAAAGAGGCGGAAGGATCTGCTGGATTTGCTCGATGATCAGCCTCAACAGGTGCGACATACGAGACTCTCCACGGGCGACTTCAAGCGGCGGGCTATCGTCGCCGTCGGGATTCTAATGGCCGCCTTCGCGCTTCTCTTCTCAGTTGAAGCTAGCCGCCGCGCAGAATCTTTACAGCAACGCGTTGATGCGTTGGAACAAACGGCAAGGAAGTAAAAGCAGGTAAATATTTAAATGGTCAAGGGTGAATGGAAACCGTCTGCTTCCATTCACCCTTGACCATTTATTATCTACCAGTTGATGTTACACCGTAGTGAAGCCGCTACGTTGAAGGAATAGGTTCTATCGTCCCTCCGAGACTCGTTGCTGGATTTCTGCCTGCTCTTTAGATAACGGTTCTTGACAAACCTGCGGGCATCGCATTCAATCCTTGATGGCGTTACTTGAAGGGCGGAGAGAAAGTTATGCCGCCGACGAGCGCCTGACCTTTTGCCTTGCTTCTGATGTCAGCTTCTGCCAATACAGCTAGCGCGAATGCCACGCTGCTCATCGTTGATGATGAATTGAGCGTGCGTCGCCGCTTGCGCCAGATTTTCGAGGGCGCGGGGCATCGCACCATTCTGGCGGCGGATGCGCCCAAGGCTCTCAGCCTGCTCCACCGTGAGCATTGTGATCTGATTGTCCTCGATGTCGAGATGCCCGGCGTTGACGGGCTCGCTCTGTGCCGACTGCTCCGCGCACAGGCCGCGACCAAGCAGTTGCCCATCGTCATCTTTTCCGCCCGCGATGATGAGAACCGTAAGGTCGAAGCCTTTGCCGCAGGAGCAGACGATTACATCGTTAAGCCTTCGACCCCGCGCGAGATTCTCACACGCGTCAGCGCGCACCTCGAAACAGCACAACGCGAATGGGCACTCGTCGGCAGTAATCTCGAACTCAGATTTCTGTCCGACTTAGGACGCGGACTCCTGCGTGCGCTTGAGCCGGAGCAGGTCGTGCGCCACGTGGCGGGCGCGACCTTTGAAGGAACGGGCGCGTCTCTTTGCGCGACTGCTGTCCTGAACGTCAATCAGGAACAGCCCATCATCGCCTGCGCCTTTGACCGTGAGGGAAGCGCCGAAGACGTGGCGTTGATTCACATGGATCGTCTTCAGGCGTGGCTCGCCTCGCCAGCCTCTTCGACCTCCGTGCTGTTGGACGATGCGGACAAGTTCTTTCTGCGAGACGACAAGCACCGCGTCGAATATGCTGCCCCCTTGCGTTTCGGCGGTCGCACCAAAGGCGTCCTCGTCGTCGGCTTCGATAGTCGCAATGATTGCGGGGAGACGCAGGCGAGGCTGGTTGATGCTGCGGCGCAGCAGGCCGCGCTTGCCACACACGTCGCCACGCTCTACCAGGCGGCTCGCCAATCTTCTGCGACGCTGGCCGTAGAGGTTGAGCGGCGCACGGCGGAAGCCGAAGCGCAGCGCCGTTTCACGGAAGCGATAATTGACAGCCTGCCGCTTTCGCTCTACGCGGTTGACCGCAACTATCGCATCGTCGCCTGGAATCGAAACCGTGAGCTGGGCGGGCAGGGCATCCCGCGTGGAAAAGCTCTCGGTCAAAACATCTTCGACGTGTTGACCAGACAGAACCGCGAGATTCTTGAGCTGGAATTCGCGCGGGCCTTTAAGACCGGCGAGATTGAGCGCATCGAACAGGAAACGGCTGGCGCTGACGGCGAAGGGCATCACTGGCTGGTCAGCAAGATTCCGATGCGCGCCAGTGAGGACGCGGATGTCAGCCACGTTATCACCGTCGGCGAAGACATCACGGCGAGGGTTGAAGCCAACCGCGCCGTCGCGCGAGCCGAAAAGCTGGCCGCCGTCGGGCGGCTCGCCGCAGGCGTCGTCCATGAAATCAACAATCCGCTGGCGACCATCTCGGCCTGCGCCGAAGCTCTTGAATCGCGTCTGAATGAGGGCGCGTTTGATTCCTCGCCCGAAGTTGAAGATTTGCGCGAATATCTTTCATTGATTCGCAGCGAAGCTTTTCGTTGCAAGTCAATCACGAATGGCCTGCTGGATTTCAGTCGCACGCGCGCGGGCGAGCATCTGCCCGTCCAGATAGCGGAAGTGATAAATTCTGCGGCGCGATTGATGACGCACCAGCGGCGCGGCGACCGAATCGAGATTGAAATCGAGGTGGCTGACGGGTTGTCTCTGGTCTCCGGCGACGAAGGGCAGTTGCAGCAGGCGGTGATCGCGCTGGCCACCAACGCCATTGACGCGATGCCCGAAGGCGGACGCCTAACTTTGCGCGGGCGCAACGAGAATGACCATGTGTTGCTGGAAATCAGCGACACAGGCGTGGGGATTCCGCAGGAGAATCTGACCAAAATCTTCGATCCATTCTTCACGACAAAAGAAATCGGGCGCGGCACAGGTCTTGGTCTTGCAGTCTGTTATGGTATTGTTACGGAGCACGACGGACGACTTAACGTGCAGTCGGCGGTCGGGACGGGAACGACCTTTACTATTTCGCTCCCCGCCGTTAATCCACATGATGGAGACTGAAGAGCTTGAGCGAGACGATGGGTGCGCGACTTCTCGTTGCGGAAGACGAAACCAACTTGCGGCTTGTCATCCAGAAGGAACTTCAGCGGCTGGGTTATAGAGTGGACGTTGCGCCCGATGGTGAGGCGGCGCTGAGGCGTCTCGAAGAAGGCAACGTTGACGTTCTGCTCTGCGACATCAATATGCCGCGCATGGACGGCATGGAACTCCTGCGGCGCGTGCATGAGCGCGCCAACCCGCCCGAAGTCATCATGCTGACCGGCCACGCCACCGTCGAGACGGCCATCGAGGCCATGAAGCTCGGCGCTTACGATTACCTCTCAAAACCCTATCGCATCACGGAACTAGACGCGCTCGTCAAGCAGGCTGCCGAAAAGCGGCGGCTGCGCGTTGATAATCAACGCCTCAGGCAACAGCTTGCGCGCCAGTCGCAGATGCCTGAGATTGTTTCCAGTTCAGATGCGATGCGCGAGGCCATCCGGCTCGTAGAGCGCGTTGCACCCTCGGACGCATCCGTCCTGATTACGGGTGAGTCGGGGACAGGCAAGGAATTGATCGCGCACGCGATTCATCGTCTCTCGAATCGCGCCGATGCTTCCTTTGTTGATCTCAACTGCGCGGCCTTTCAGGAATCTCTCCTGGAAAGCGAACTCTTCGGCTACGAAGCGGGAGCGTTCTCCGGCGCTAAAGGGCGCAAGCTTGGTTTGATTGAGTTGGCAGACAGCGGCACGCTCTTTCTGGACGAGATTACGGAACTGCCCACGCAGTTGCAATCGAAGCTGCTCAGAGCGATTGAGACACGCACCTTCTATCGCGTTGGTGGCGTGCGTAAAGTCGAAGTCAACGTCAGGATTGTCGCGGCGTCGAATCGCAATCTGGATGCTGTGGTAGCGGACGGCACTTTCCGCGCAGACCTGCTCTATCGTATCAACGGATTTCAGATTGCGCTCACCCCTTTGCGCGAGCGCCCCGACGACATAGAGCCTCTGGCGCAGCACCTCTTGAAACAGATCGGCGGCGCGCATCCTCCCGAACTCACGCCAGAAGCTCTCGCTTCCTTGCGCGCCTACAGTTGGCCGGGCAATGTTCGACAACTCAAAAACTGCCTTGAGCGAGCCGTTATCTTAGCCAACGACAATCGCATCACGGTTAATGAGCTGCCGCCGGAAGTCGCGCGTCCCACCGCAGCCGTCTCATTTTCGTCAACCCCGCTCGCCAACGGCGAATCATCTACGCCGGATGGTTATGCCGCAGCGCCCGCGCCCCCCTCATCTTCGTCCCTGCGCGATGTCGAGCGTCAGCAAATCCTCTCCGCGCTCGAACAAACAGGCTGGCATCGCGGCAAAGCCGCCGAAATCTTAGGCATCTCACCTTCCACGCTCTATCGCCGCCTGCGCGATTACAATCTGGAACGGCGAGGCTAACCCGGTCGGCCTGTTCAGGCCAGGTAAAGTTGCGTGCTGTGTTTGGTAGATTTCAGCGCCATCGCTTCAGTCTATTTTTTCGACTTTGGTTTCGCTTTGGTTTTCGATTCGGCGCTCTCATTCCAGGCAGCCGGGCTCAGTTTTGGCTGCGCTGGTGATTCGGTGGCCCTCCCCTTCGGCTTAGCGACCGGCTTCTGCTCTGTGGGCGATTGCTCTTTGGACGCCCGCTCCTTGGGCCTCTGTTCCTTCGGCTCCTCCGCCTGCACAATGATCGTGTAACCGCCGATCAGCACTCCGTCCTGGACGGCCTGGATGCGAATCATGTGTCCTTCGCGCGGCTTGGCTTCCAATCGCTTGGCTACCCCGCCGGCAGTCATCTCACCCATGCCCAGAGACTTGAAGAGTGCCTGAACCGGCTTACGCGAATTTTTCAACTCTCGAACCTTGGCGTTCTCAAAGAGCCTGGGGTCAAGTCGCTTCTGTTGGAACATCGGGCCTACAACCGATGCGGGGACGAAACGGTCTGTGCCGGATTCTCCGCGCAGCATAGCGCCTAGATGGCCTGAACCGTCCGGCAGAGCGAAAGCTGCATTTGGCATCGCCGCCGGGGTCAAAAGCCTGCCGAGCAAGGCGGGTTGATGCACGAGCAGCGTTGTTTGCAGATCGCGCATGCCATGCAGCACTTGCACGTCGGCTTTGAGGGGCAGGCTCCGCTCCAGACTCGTGATGATTTGCATCAGGTTCGCCTGGGTTGTGACGAGATTCAAGTTGCGTTGGCCGACATGACGGTTCGTGGCGGCGCTGAATCCGACACCGCCCCCGTCGGCGAAGCAATCGACTTTGGCGAACAGGCACTCGTGGCCGCCATTCTCCACTACGGGTATCCAGGGGTCGGGCAGGCGAAAGAGCTGATGGCAGTTGGGACTCTGGCGATCCGGCAGGTCTAAATACATCGAGCTGATGAGGTGCGGCGGATGTGCCGGATCCTCAGGAGAGAAGGATGGGTTCACCCAGTAGACGCGGAGCTTGACGCCGATGGCAGGCAGGCGACCCAGATTCCAGACGTGGACGAAGATTGTGTGAGGCATACCTGCCTGCGGGGTCAGCGTCGAACTGACTCCATCGTAATTTACGACGATGCCCGGCACGACAATGATGTCAACGCTCTCCCAGCAGGGTACTGTGAGCGGGCGCACGCCATGATCGCCGGGCACGGCGCGAATCAGCAGGTAAGGCCAGAGGCCGTCCTGCCGCACACGCCCCTTCTGCCTGAGATGGCGATCAATGAATGCCTTGACCTCTTTCTCTCTCGGCGTGCCTTTTTCCGGCGGTGTGGGTTTCGGGTCGCGGCGAACATTGCGCGGGTCATCTCCTCGCAGCCTCTTTTCCTCTTCTTCGCCGAGCTTCGGATGCTCGTAGCGCTCTCTACCGTCCCGGTTGTCTTTGTTGTCAGGCATGGCGCTTAGCCTCTCTTTCCATCGGGCAATATCCCGGCCTGCTTTATCTCATCCGGGGTGACGACCTTGTCTTTCCCGCACGCCGGGGGAGCCTCGCCGTAGTGTGTGGCGAGATGCACGAACGGGTTGTAGTGCGGTCGTCCGGGCTGGCAATAGCCTTCGGGGATGGTGCACGGCTCATTGAAACGATATTTCGGGTTGTTGAGCGGCGCGCTCTGGCCGGGCGTCTGCGGCGTATTCGGTCTACGATCCCACTCCCAGCAGAGGTGTCCGTAGCCGCGATCCGAGTCGAGGTTGAAATCGCTCACGGCCTGACCATTCGCCAGCTTGCCGATGAGGTAGACGGTATAATCAACGCTGTCGCCGAGATGTCGGTCGGCGGGCAGGTGCGCGTTGCTGACTTGCTCTGTTTCGGTGGGCGTCGCCGCTTTCTCGAAGTCTTTCCGCGCGCCGCCGTCGCCGGGCGCGTTGTCCATCAACACGCGCGCGTCCTGTCCCTGTACATACGGACCGGGATGCGTTAATCCCGGCTCCCAGCCGTTCGAGACGCCAGCGTTATTCTCTGATGGGTAGCGCCAGGGCGAAAGAAATTCGCTCGGTTGCAGCGGGTTGCCGCAGAACAGATCGGAGTTCAAGTAGCCGACGAGTTGTGCAATCGCCGACGGAGTGTCTTCGATAATTGCACGCGGGTAAGCTGGGTCTGCTCCGAAGGCAGCAGCCGCGCTGGTTCTACCGGAAGGCTCGTCAAAGGGGACAGTGCCGGAAGGCGTGCCCGTTGGAGAGGCCAGAGCCGAGGCGAGACCCTGGAGCGGGCCTGTCGGTGAGGTGCCGAGCTCGACCAGACCGCGCACGATCTCCTCGCTCTTGGGCATGAGGAAGCCTGTCATCACAAGTGGCTTGCGCGAGGCCATGTAGAGTTCCCACATCGGGACGACCGCGTATTCGTAGAGCACTTCGCGCGCCGGGTAGGTGAGGATGTCTGCGATGACGGCAGCCGGAAGCGTCGCCAGCCAGACTCCCAGTTCCGCGATGTAAGCGGCCCACGCGAAGAGCGCGAGCAGAAGGTCGAGCAAGTCCCAATCGTCATCTTCGCCGGGGTCTCCGCCGCGCGTCGTATCGTCCGAAACGCCGCCGTCAGAGCCGGGAAAAGGAGGCGGGCTATGATCCCCGATGACGGTCGGGGGCGGCGGCTTGCGCGGCGAGTAGCCGCCTGTTGATGTGTATTTGACGTAATGGTAGAGCGTCCAGTAGGTATTCTGTATTGCCTCCACACTCGGGCGACCGCTCGCGCCGTCGCGAAACTCGGGCGCGTCGTCCGTCAGAATCCTCGGCGCGTCCTGACTGTCGCCGAAGACCTCCTTCATCGTTTTGATGAGAAGCTCGCACAAATCCTCAGGCAGATCGCCAGTGTCCAAATCCCAAAGATGTTCACGATGAAAATCCCCGGCAGAACTTGAGTCGTAGAAGGGGAAGCCAGTGAAATAGTCATAGGCCGGGGCGTCCTCTGCGCCGTTGTAGGGCGCATCGTCGCGTTTACGGAAGGCGAGGCGGAAATGTAACGCTGAGGTGTCGAGTTCACCATAAGGCTCAACCCCGCCGTGCTGGCTATCGTAGACGAGCGCGTCCATGTGGTTTTCGATCAAGTGGTGGCGCTGCCAGTGCAGCCTGTAAGGCCCGCCGCACTTCTCGTTAACGAAAGGATGTCCGGTGATGTCGGTGGCGCAATGCGACATCCAACCGAGCGCGAACGCTCTCTGCTGATCGTTCTTAGCGTTCTTGAAGAGTGCCTGCGGAAAGACGCTGGTCTTGCGATAGTGGAACATATCAGACCAGAAGAAGGCGCTCTCTTCAAAACCCTGCGGCACGCCGCTGGTCAACAGGCCAAACCAATCCCACAGCTTGGTGAGGAGATTGATGATGGCGTTCTGGATGGCGGCGGCGAGTTCCTGTAGCGCCTGCCCCAACTCGCCCAGTACCTGGCCGCTCAACTGGTTGAGTAAATCGCCTGCGCCCGTGATAGCAGGCTCGGCCCACTTCTCCCATTTCTCCATGAAGTTTTCGTCGAGAAATTCCCAGACCTCGCGCAGCCACTCGACGAAGTGAAGCAGGACATTGCCTGTCGTGCCCTTGAAATCCGGGAGCAGGAAGAAAATGTCGGGGCCGATCGCACCGGCAGCCAGATAATTTCGCCACTGGTGTGCTAGCTCGCCGAGTTGTTGGGCTGCCGCAGCGCCGCCGGGGAAGTCCGGTGGCACATCACCCGCCCGGAGGCGGTCAACAGCCTTCTTTGCTGCTTCCATATGTATATACCAGCCTGGCATAATCGCACCTCCGATTGTGATAGTTCCTCCAAAATGAGCAATGCCTGTACCACCTTTCTCCGGCGACTCGATCACTCTGAATCGTTGAGGAATAACCACGAACGGGTTTGAGCATGCGATAAAGTGTCTACAAAGGGACACGGGCGGCGGCAGAGATGTGTACGTATGTCTACGGCCTTCCGGTCTTAATGGGTAGAGAATTTTCAGGACGGTATGGTTGAAACGGTGTGCTTGACAAGCGCGCTGCACAGCATCGAAGATACGTGACTGTTGTCCGAAAGCCTTCCGTCTCCCGTCGGTGCCGACCTTGGCAAAAATCGGCTTCCGGCGCGTTCAAAAGTTCAGCGTCTGAGCCAGAGAAACGCTCCGCTTGTAAAGAATAAATTTTTCATTGGAGAGACCATGAAAGTTCGTCGTGCCCCCAGCGAGCGCTCGCTCAAAGTTTTTTGCCTGCTGCTCTTTTGCGCGCTGGCGAGTGTCATGTTCATTTCGCGTTTCAAGGCGGATGCCGGAGGCAACGTGCCAGCGCGAAATCTCGCGTCGGGCGAGATGCCCGCTGCCGAGAATCACCCGCCCGAAATGGACGCCATCCGCATCAAGCGCGTCGGTGTGGGGCAGCGCATCACTTTCGGCCTCTCCGTGATTGACGAAGAGA
Source organism: uncultured Acidobacteriota bacterium (assembly GCA_963811065.1). Lineage (GTDB taxonomy): Bacteria > Acidobacteriota > Blastocatellia > Pyrinomonadales > Pyrinomonadaceae > QHXM01. The sequence goes on along the minus strand of CAWEPR010000015.1, from coordinate 238,697 downwards.
CGGACGACATTCGCGTCGAGATGACGCAGAAGCCCACATCAGCCAAATACAACGAGAAGACCCTGACGGTTGACTGGACGCCGCTGAAGACGGATGGCCGGGTGGGACAGTTTGCCGTTCGCATCACGGAGTACCCACGCGGCGGCGCAAACCCGCGAACCTCCATCAAAACGTTCAGTATTCAGATTGAGCCAAACCCAGTGCCGCTTACCCTCGTGCCGCCTGCGCCGCTGGCTGTCGAAACGCTCATCTCGATTACAGACCCGGAGAGGCTTGCGGCCTCGAATGCGCGCTGGCCGATTATCAGTATGTTTGACCGCATCGCCGCGATTGAAGCGAGCAAGCAGGTCAAGCCGGACAACGCAATTCAGCCGACAACAGGCGCACAGCTGTTCCGCGACGCTTTGAAAAATCTAGCGGCGCTGCATCGCAACGACGAGATCAACCCCGACAGCCCGAAATATAATCCGCAGTTCAACGCGGAGAACTGGCGGCTCATCATGGTGCGCCCGCGCGTCAACAAGCGAATCTTTGAACTCCGCCTCGTCTACAAAAACGTGGTCGCGGGAGAGCCTGTCTTCCTGATGCCGCGTATGCGTATCACCAGATTGAAAGACCCGGAGCTGGACAAAGACGAAGACGCGCGGCAGAAGAACAACAAGACGTTTGCGACCATGTTTCACAACGCGTTCTTCGACGGCGCTGACCTCAAGCCCTTCATCGCGCGTGACAAGAAGAGCTATGGCGATGTGCTCGCGGATTTCATCTCAGCGGTCGTCAACTACAACGACAAGGATGACCCGAACATGCGTGCAAACTTTGCGGCGCTCCCGCACAATGCGCGTCTCGGTGGCGACGATCAACTGGACGAGAAGGGGCGCTACCTGCGCGGCGATGGTTGGGCTTTGGGCGTGATGAAGGTCGTGCCCGTTGAGCGAGACGGCAAAAAGGTGCTGGCCTTCAGCAATCTCCCGATTGATGGTTTTGCGACGAGCGTCAAGCTCACACCTGACGGCACAGCTTTCAGGCGTGTGCCCGCGCCCGCGTTCGATCCCGCAAGCCCCGCGTTCGTTGCGGGGTTTGACAAGCTGGTCGATGTCGGAAATTTCTCCGCGATTCCAGACGACCATGATGCGACGATCAAACCCGCCATGATTGATTCGTCAATGTTCTCGCGCGAGTTCAAGCAGAAACAGATGGTGGCGGAAACTCCTTTAAGCGACCCGCGCCGCCGTCTCTTTGAAGAGCGCGGCATGACCTGCATCCAGTGTCACGTTCGCAACTTTGACGAAGGGGATTATCTCAACGCGGGCGTCAAGAATCCGAAGGAGGGAAGTGTGGGTGCGGCACGCGACATCCCCCGCCTCTTCTTCGTGATTACGCCCGATGACGGTTTCCGCAGCGAGTTCTTCCGCCGCAACGAAGAGGAACAGGTCGGGAATCTCAAAGGCGTGCTGCGCGATTACCTCAACATCAAGGTCAACCTTGAATCGCCACTCGCCCCCGAATGGCCTTTCAAGACTCGCGCCGGACGAAGCTAACAAAAAGTTTTCAGTTTTCGGTTCTCAGTTTTCAGTTAAACTGGTGGCTGAAAACTGAGAACCGAAAACTGAAAACTGAACTTATGGCAGTTGCCACACCCAGAAATCCTGCGACACCGACGAGGAGCTTGCCCGTGATGGCGACGAAGCCGGGCGAGCCTGAGGCTGAATGGTGGGTTGAGCCGGTCAAGTGGGTCGCGCTCGCCATCTTCATTGCCGTTCCCCTCTTCGCGCACACGGTGATGATGGAAACGCTCGCCGGGCGCATCGTCTGGACGGTGGTGGTGGCGGCGATTCCGCTCTTCATCGTCCTCGTCGGCTATCACCGCTGGCGCAGAATCTGCCCGCTCGCCTTCTTCGCGCAAATCCCCGTGCGCCTCAAGCGTCCCGGCATCAAGAAGGCTTCACCCTGGCTGGAAGCGAATTATTATTACGTCTCTTTCACCATCTTCTTCCTCTCGCTCTGGGTGCGCCTGATCGCCACCAACGGCGACGGCCACGCCATCGCCGCCTTCTTCGTGATGATCTCGTTTGCGGCGCTCATCTTCGGCGCGTTCTACACTGGCAAGACCTGGTGCAACTACATCTGCCCGCTCTCCTTCATCGAAAAGATTTACACAGAACCGCATGGTCTACGCGAAACCAAAAACTCGCAATGCACGAAATGCACGGCCTGCAAGAAATCCTGTCCGGACATCAACGAGGAGAACGGCTACTGGAAAGAGATTGATTCGCGCCCCAAGCGGTTCGTCTACTTCTCTTTCCCCGGCCTCGTCTTCGGCTTCTACTTCTACTATTACCTACAAGCCGGAAACTGGGACTATTATTTCAACGGGCTGTGGACGAAGCAAATGATGGTCATGCACTGGGCTTTTCTGCCCGGAAGCAATGCGGAGACAGCCGGGTTCTTCTTCTGGCAGAGTGCGCCCCGCGCCTTCGCCTCAATTCTGACGCTGGCCGTCTGCGCGTTCCTGAGCTACCTGCTCTTCTCGCTGCTGGAACGCCCCATCGGAAACTGGCTCAGGCGGCGTGACCCGGAAACGGAAGCAGGGCGCATCCGCCACGTGATGTTTGCGATAGCTGCTTTTGCAGCCTTCATCACCTTCTACACTTTCGCGGGCGCGCCTACTCTTTGGAAAGCTCCCTGGGCTGTGCCGCACCTCTTCCTGATAATAGTGCTGTTGACGGCAACACTTTACTTAGCACGCCGCATGCGCCGCAGGCAGGCGTCGTTTGCCGAAGAGACCTTAGCGCGCAACGTCATCAAGCGTTGGGAGTGGGCCGACAAGCCGCCGCGCGATTTGCACGATGCTTTCCTGATTCATACTATCCGCACGCGCGAGAGCGCTAAGGGAACGGCGCAGGTTCTGGAAGGTTACAAAGACGCCGTGCGCGAGGCTCTCGCCAACGGCTTCGTGACGCGCGAAGAAGTGCAGATGCTCGAATCCCTGCGCAACCAGCTTCAGATTAAGAAGGCCGACCACGACAAGATCATGGCCGCGCTCGCCGATGAAGAGCGCGCCATGTTCACAGACCCGACGAAACACATCTCCGCTGAGAAGCGTCTCCAGCTTGAAACCTATCGCCACGCGCTCGAAAACTATCTCGACCGCGTGCTCGCCGCCGAGGGAACTTACGACGACAGCTTTGTCGTGCAGTTGCGTTCCGAGTATCGCGTGACCAGAGAAGAGCACGCGGCGGTGCTGGACGAATTGCTGGGAGGCGAGCGCGGGATGGCGACGCGGCTGGCGGAACAGGCTGCCGTCATCGAGAGCGCCGCGCAAACGATTCAGGCGCTGGAGCTACAGCCAACGCCCGTACACGATTTTCTCAGAGACCTGCTGCGGCGCAAACGTGCCCGCGCCATTGACAGTCTGGTGCGGGGCTTGAGCTTCACGATAGAGGATGAGACGGGACAAATCGTCAGGCAGGGGCTGGCCAGCGCCGAAGGCAGCGAGCGCGAGTCGGTCATGGAAAAGCTGAATGCGCTCGTCACGCCCGCGATTGCCGAACGCCTGGTGGCAGCATATCGAGAGACCGTGCAGATTGAATCAAGCTGGCCGACGCTGACCGAGATGCTGTACGCGCGCCTCTCCAACACAGACCCTTACATTCGCGCTCTGACGCTCTATGCTCTGGCCGAGCGCGGCGCGCTGAGCGAGGGGGTCTTGACTCGGTTCAGCGCCGATGAGCATCAGCTCGTGCGTGAGACCGCAACGCATCTGAAAGAACGTGGTGGGCACGACGCCGCGAGCGCTCATCCACATCTGATTACAATCGAAAAGATGATTGCGCTACGCTCGGCTCCAATCTTCTCCAGAATTGCGCCCGAAGGTCTGGCGGAACTGGCGACGAGCAGCGTTGAAGATGAATTCAGTCCGGGCGAGACTCTGTGCGTCGAAGGCGAGCCGGGCAACGAGGTTTTCATTCTGCTGGCGGGCGAAGTCAAGATCACGCGCCGGGATGGCGATGGTGTGCAATTCATCGGGACGGAAAAGGGCGGGAGTTTTATCGGCGAGATGGCCGTGCTTGATCCCGCGCCGCGCTCGGCCACACTCATCGCAGGCGATGAGGGCACGCGTGCCCTGCGCTTAAACGGCGACGCCTTCCGCGCCGCCCTCGACCGCGACCCGACAATCGCCTCCAGCGTCATGCGTACCCTCGCGCAACGATTAAGACGAAGATAAAGGGTCAGACAGAAAAAAAATCGGCGCGGATGGGGAGCACTTTTCCATCCGCGCCTTCTAGTTTGGCAGGAGAATCAAAGGAATCTTTTGAGTCGCTGCGCGCCTTCTTCCGGCGACGGCGACGGGTGTAGAAACCATTCGTTGCTCTTTAGAAAAAGTCTTAGTCGCGGCAGTTTTCCAGAAAAAGCTCTCTGGAAGAAGAAGAAAATGCGGGCTATTCAGGGTTTTTGGCGAAGAGCAGGTGATAGCGTTCCGGGATGGGAACGGCGCGGCGTGTGTCCAGATTCATTGAGACGTGAACATTGGTGGAGCGGGCGCACAGCACCGAGTCCTCCGCTCGCCGGATGCTGTATTCAAAGGTCACGGAGCTTCGTCCCACGCGCGCGACCGACACCTCAACCCTAGCCTCATCGCCATACACAAGCGGCACGAAAAACTCCGCCTGAGCGTTGACGGTCGGAAAGCCGAGGCGCTCATCCATCATCAATCTGTGATAAGGGATGCCGCAACGCTCCGCGAAAAAATCCTCCATCGCAATATGGCAATAATGGAAGATGACGGGATAGTAGACCAACCCCGCCGGGTCACAATCTCCGAAGCGAACCTTGATGCGTGTGGAAAAAGACATGCTAAAACAGTGACGAGTGACAAGTGATGAGTTAAAGACTTGTTCTAACTTGCCACTCGTCACTTGTCACTGCTTTACCTGCGTTGCCATTTCAACTGAAATTCAAGTTCTTCGGCCTCGCCCTCTCGTTCATGCTCGATATTGATGACGGCATCGGCGGGAACCTTGATGCGCTCTCCTGCGACCTGAATGGTGAATTGCTTGCCGGTTTCCAATGCGTCGGCCAGGCGGCGCAGTTTCTCAATGAATCTTTTGGTCGGATATGCTTTCTCGATGTCGCGGCTCGTCTTACGCTTCACTTTTGATCTCCCATGAAAGTTGTTGGTTTTGCTGACGGATATTCCTACGCCTCAGCTATCTTGTCTTTAATTGCTTGCGGTCAATTTTGCCGCGATCATTTTTCGGTAGAGAGGAAACGAACTCAATCCGACGTGGGTATTTGTAGAGCGCCAGCCGGGATTTCACGAACTCCTGAATGTCTTGTGCCAGTTCTTCACCGGGCGCGTGGGGAGCGCGCAGGACGAGGAAGGCTTTGGGCTTGATGAGGCCTGAGCCTTCGTCATAACCAACGACCGCTGCTTCGAGCACGGCTTCATGTTGCAGCAAACAGTTTTCAATCTCGGCGGGCGCGACGAAGACGCCGGAGACTTTCAGCATGTCGTCGGTGCGCCCGTGATACCAGTAATAGCCTTCGGCGTCGAGGTGAAACTGATCGCCCGTCGTACACCAGTCGCCCGCGAAAGTTTCTTTCGATTTCTCGTGCGCGTTCCAGTAGCAGAGAGCGGCGGAGTCGCCCTTGATGCGCAGCGTTCCCATCTCGCCGGTCGGGACTTCACCACCTTCGGCATCAACGATTCGCGCTTCGTAGCCTTCGACCACGCGCCCGAGGCTGCCGGGCTTCACGTCTCCGGGACGATTCGTGATGTAGATATGAAACATCTCTGCCGAGCCGATGCCGTCGTAGATTTCAACTCCGAAGGTTTCCATCCAGCGAGTGTAAAGCTCTACGGGCAGAGCCTCGCCCGCCGAATAGCAGAAGCGTAAACTCGACAACCTCTCCGGCCCGCCGCTTTCCGTGTTCAGCATCGCATTAATCATCGTCGGCACGGTGGTCAGGATAGTCGGACGGTAACGCTCTATCACTTCAAACAACGTTTCGGGTGTGGAGCGTTCCGCAAAGAGCGCGGTCGCGCCGCCCACTGCGAAAGGGAAAAGCAGGTTTGTCCCCGTCGCATACCCGAAGAATAATTTAGGCACGGAGACGGTCAAATCGTTCTCATGGACGCCGATAATTCGTTTGGCGAATACTTCCGTGTTGAAAGGCAGATCGTGATGCAGATGCACCGCCCCCTTAGGATGGCCGGTCGAGCCGGAAGTGAAAAGCCAGATTGCTATGTCGTCACGGCGGGTGTCGGCAGGCGCGCACTCAGCCGCTTGAGCGTTGACCGCCTGCTCAAACGAAAGAAAGCGCCCGTGCTCATTGCCGACGACAAGCGTCTGGCGAAGATAGCGAGCCTCTAATGTTGCTTCCTCGAAGTTCTTCAGCAGCGATTCATGGATGACGGCGCAGCGAGCGCGCGTGTATTCGAGATAATACTTATAATCTTCGGCGGGCAGGAGCGGGTTGACCATCGTCACGACAGCCCCAATGCGACTTGCGCCGAACCACGTCCACACAAACTCAGGGCAATCGGGCAGCACGATCAGCACGCGGTCTTCCATCTCCAGCCCCAGCTCACGCAGAGCGTTGCCCGCACGGTTAGCCATCCTGACGGTCTCGCCGTAGGTGTAGGTCTCGTCGCGGAAATAGAGACAGGTCTTATTCTCACGCCCTTCCTCTATGTTGTGGTAGAGGAAGTAGTCGGCCATGTTGAAATGTTCGGGAAATTCGATCTTCATCGGGGCATCCGGCTTCTAGATGAAAAGAAAGGGAGCTTTCAGGCTTTTAAGATTCGAGGAGTATCTACCATATCTTTCCGCCTTGCCGCAACAAACATTCAGTTGCTGTCTTTAGACACGGGTAAAATGTCTTGCAGAATGCCGGACGTTAACTATAATGAGCGACCCGCTTGTTTGCGTGTTTACTTTAACGGGCCTCGTGTCTCGCTTTTAAACCGAATCATGAAATCAACTCTCACCCGGAAAGGAAGAATGTTGTGAATACCGCTTCAGAAAATAGGCTCAAGAAAATACACCCCGAACTCGCCAGTCGCATCAGGGCAGTGGTCGCCGCTCTGGCGCAAGCCGGTATAAATATCGAAGTAGTTCAGGGACTGCGCACGATTGCAGAGCAAAACGAACTCTACAAACAGGGTAGAACCAAGAAGGGGCCTGTCGTCACAAACGCGAAGGGCGGACAGAGTAATCATAATTATGGCCTGGCCGTAGATGTCGTCCCTTTCGTCGGCGGGCAACCGCAATGGAACGCTCCGAACAGCGTCTGGATGGCGATAGGCCATGAGGGAAATAAATTAGGACTTGAGTGGGGCGGCAGCTGGAAGAAGTTTATTGACAAGCCGCACCTGCAACTGCCCGGTCTCTCCATCAAGCAGTGTCTGGCCCTTAACAACAAAGGCGGACTGCCTGCGGTTTGGGCAGAGGCCTCGCGCCTGTTGGGGAAGGGAGGGGCGACAACGCCGCCGTCTCCACAGCCTCAGAAGCCTCCGGCAGAGCGCACGCTCGCTAAAGGTGATCGCGGCGAGGATGTGCGTCTTGTTCAAACGCGACTGGCCGCGCTTAAATTTCTCACCTCGAAAGATGTAGATGGCGTGTTTGGTTCCGGCACGGAAGAGGCGGTGAAGAAATTTCAGGCCAGCAAGAAGCTGAAGGCTGACGGCAAGGTCGGGCCGAAAACGCGCGTCGCGTTGATGAAATAGCGAAAGCGAGTTCTCCAGCTTAATCCTTCAAAAGCGGCGAGCGCGCGGGACTCTTCCTTTATCCATTGGCGAAAGGACACCCGCCCTCGCCGTGTTTTGTGTCCAGATAGGTGCGCGCCTCCCACAATTCGGGAAAGAACTTTTTATCGAGCGTGGTGCGTAAATAGCCGATGCCTTCCGAGCCGCCCGTGCCGCGTTTCGACCCGACCATGCGCTCGACCATCTTGACGTGGTGTGAGCGCCAGAGCGAGAAATACTCGTCGTGCTCGATGAAGCTCTCGATTAGTTGAAACTCCTCGAAGCGAGTCTCGAAGTGGGTGAGAATTTCGAGGATGGCGCGCGTTCGCTGACCATAAGCCCGGCGTCGTTCTTTTTCCGGTGAGTTGGCTTCGTCGGCGGGCGCATCGAGGCCGCGACGCCGGAGCAGCGCATACAGGGCATCGGCTAACGTCGGCGCATCGTAGCGCGCCTGAAGTCTGTTGATAGCGAATTCATCGGAGCGGAAGCTCTCCAGAATCTTCGCATCTTTGAGTCCCGAAGAGAGTTCGATTTCGCGAAACTGCATGCTCTGAAAACCGCTCGCCGGGTTCAGTTCATCGCGGAAGGCCAGGAAGCTGATCGGCGTCATCGTCTCAAGAATGTGTATTTGCTGAACCAACACCTTCTCGATTTCGACGACGCGACGCAGACTGCGCGACGCTGCCGCCGCGCGGTCTTCGTTCATCTGTGAGATGGCGGCGTCAATCTCATGAAGAACCTGCTTGAACCAAAGCTCGTAAGTCTGGTGAACCGTGATGAACAGCAACTCGTCGTGATGCGCCGGGTCTGACAGACACTCCTGCAAGCCGATCAACTCAGCCACGCGCAGATATTTATTGTAGGATAAAGTCTCAACCACAGTTAACCCTCAAGCTAATACACAATTTTAAGAGCTTTCCACAAGAAAGTCAGACGCTTTTATGCTTCGTCCGGTTGCGCGTCGTCGCCATCTTTTCTAGTCAATGTAGTGGATGTGTGTACGTTATTATTCAATGTCATAATCTCTAGCTTTTCACCATCTTCTGCTAGGTATGCGTACCCTTCACTATCTTTACTGTAGATAAGTTCCTTATCACCCGCATAATAAGTCATTTTGTGCCATGTGACTTTAGCCGTTTGGTTTGTTATTTTGCCTTCAATTTTACTCTTCTTACTTTCGCGTACCCACTCACCTGTCATCGTGTCATCCGTCTGACTTATTATGGCCTCGACTCCATCAGAGAATAACCATGTACCAGCGAAACTATGACTAAACTTAGGAACAAAGTAGGCCTCTGAATAGGAGCGGAAAAAGCGTTGCTGCTGTATTGCTGAACTGACAATTTCCTGTTCCTTCTTAGACTCAGCTTCTTCTTTCTCTGCTAGAGAAGAAATTGAGCTACCTATGTTCTTATGAACGCTCTCTTGTTGCTTCGCTTTATTAAGTACCGTCCGTGCTTCGTCTGCGAAGCCAGCATTCATATATGAATTAGCTAGATTTGATGCCGCAAGAGTATGGTTTAAGTCGCTTGCTGACTTGAAGAATCGAGTTGCATTGATTTTCATTTGCAAGCGATTATATTCCACGCCTCCGTTGTTTAATGAAGCGGAGTCTTGAGGATCAAATCGCAAATTCGCTTTATAATGTAGTATAGAAATACCGTGCAAATTTGTTTGTCCATATGAGTAGGCCGCATCAAACAGTATCTCTAAATTACTTGGATCAAATTCAAGTGCTTTCTCAAGAGCAAACGCCCGAAGCTCATGATTATTGGCTCTGTTGTAGAGGCTAGCAAGCCCTACATACAGTTGTGATATATCTTTGGGCTTATGCGTCTGTCTAATATGATTTAGGGTTTTATTGTAAGCTTCTTGCTGATTATCCATTAAAAACAAGCATTCAGCCGCTTTTGTAATGTCAAATACTTTCCTCTCTTCGTCATCAGTCTTTTCTGCTGCAAGCTCAAATTCGCACAGCGCCTTGTCTAGCTCGGTAGCAAACTCGTAACACAAAGCAAGGCCGCGATGGGCAAACGGCGCTGCCTCTTCTTTTTTTGTAAGCTCCTGTATTTTTGAAAGCGCTTCTGAATTACCTAATTTGAAACTAACATAAAAGTACATTATTTCATTCTTGATCTTGTTTGTAGCATTTGCCTCAGAATCCTGTAAGCGCTTATAGATTTCCTCTGCCTTAGATAAATCATTGGTGCTAAGCAATTCATCTATTAAGTCCTCTGATGGTGTTAGAGTAGATTGTGCTTCAGTATCGAGAACTGGTGGAGTAGATGATGCGGATGTTGATTCATCTTTAGCACGTTCCTCTGCCTTAGCTAACCCCCTTTCTGCCTCTTCCTTAGCTTCTTCAACGGCTTCCTTTACTGCCTGCTGTGCCACTTTATTAAGTGCAATTCCAGGAGGCCAACTTTTGAGTTCGATGCTATCAGCATTTTCAAATTTATCCGCCACATTTCCCGCAACTCTCCTGATTGGTCTATTTAATGTAAATACCAAAATAATAATTAAAGTGATCAACGCTAAAGGCCAGAGGCTACCGATAGCTGTTATCATTTCTGGACGTATTGAACTACCAGATTCCGTAGGAGAATGCGAAGGTGACGGAGCAGGCGTTGATGTATGTGATGAGTTAACGTTAGGTTGCTCAACAACATTAGGAGTAGATGTTTGAGCATAAACAGATAAACCTAATTGTAGTATGAAGATTAGCGCAACGGTTAGGACTCGGGAATTAAGTTTCTGTGAGGCCATGATTTAATTCTCCTGATCAAGTAATTAATTATATCAATCTTGTCCCCTTGATATGAGCCTTTAACTAATACACTCGCTCCATATTCTTTACTCATATTTGAAAGAGGGGACAGAAAAAGAATAAGTTTTATCTCGTCATCCGTCCCTTAATTACTGATCTAAAATGCTGCTCCGGCGGCTTCGTGCTCACTGTAGGCGCGTGTGTCTCTGATAGTTTTCATCTCGCGGATGATGAGTTCCAGTTCTTCGTCTTTGGTGTAGAAGTGCGGGGAGACGCGCACGCCTGCGCCGGGACGATAGTCCACGATGAATTCGCGGCGGATGAGTTCTTTAGTCATAGCTGCGGCGTGCTCGGCGGCGATGGTGATTGTTCCGCCGCGCCGGTTTGCGTCTTTCGGACTCGTGACGCGGAAGCCAGCTTCCTCGGCCAGCGCGATGAGCCTTGTTGTTTGCCGCACGCTCTTTTCGCGGATAGCTTCAACGCCAATTTCGTTGATGATCGAATAGCCGCTCTCAGCCGCGTAGAGCGCGGGGATGGCGGGCGAGCCGTGCAGAAACCGATTGATGCCGCGCGCATAACGAATCGCGCCGCTCTCGAAAGCGAAAGGGGATTCGTGCGCCATCCAGCCGGTCGTTTGCGGCTCAAGTTGGTCATGCAGGTCAGGGCGCACGTAGAGGTAGCCCGCGCCGGGGCCGCCGCAGAGCCATTTGACAGAGCCTCCGCAGGCAAAATCCACGTTCAACTCTTTAACGCTGAAAGGCACTGTGCCCGCCGACTGATACGTGTCCAGCACCACACGCGCCCCGACCTCATGCGCGCGTTCGATGATGGCTCGCGCGTCCTGTAAATAGGCGCTTTTGAAGAGAACGTGCGAGATGGGAACGAGCAAGGTCTCTTCGTCTATCGCGGCGAGCATGCGTTCAAGCGAAACGGTGATGCCGTCGTCTGATTTGACAGTCTCGATTCGCAAGCGACCATGGCGGGCGTGCGCTTCGTAGACATACATCACGGAAGGGAAGTTTAGTTCCGAATAGACGATCTTGTTTCTCGAAGGCTGCGGGTTGTCGAAGCAGGAGAGGATGAGCGACTGGCAGATGGAAACGTTCTGATGCATGACGACCGTGCCCGGAGCAGCGCCGATAATACGCGCCACTTCGTTGCCCAATGTCACGGGTTTCTCCCACCAGCCTTCGGCCCAGGCGCGCACGCCGCGCGTCGCCCACTCTTCGGCGTAATCATGCAGCCTACGGTAAGTCGCGCGCGGCATCGCGCCCAGACTATGCGAGATTAAATAGACAGACTTGTCTAAGATAGGAAATTCCGAACGCCATTTTAAGAGTTCATCCGTCAACGCTGTTATAGTTCCTCCTCGGTGAAAACAATTTAACCGATAAAAGAAACTAAAGCCACCGCCTCAGGCTTCACAAGGCCCGCTTTCCGTTTCCTCGTACCAGCAGTTCGCGCACCACGAGTGCATCGCTTCGCGCTCACCGGGCGTGTAGTCCACTGATTCGGGCATCCGGCGCACAACCATCTGTTCCTCTTCGGTGAGTTCGTCCCAGCCGCGTAAATCACCCTCATTGCAACGCGGGCATTTTGTTTTGAATTGATCGTTTGTCATCTTTTGTAGGACAGACATTCCTGTCTGTCGGAGCGTGGCTCTAGCCACGCTCTTGGTGTTCGCTAATAGTTATTCGCGCTTGCGCGCTCAATGACAGGCCGAGAATGCCTGTCCTACTTCGATTTGAGGATGAAAGCCAAAGCGCGGTAATATCGCGCTGCTCTTCGGCAGACCATCCCGTTATAGAAAGCTTTAAGCCCGCAATGATCTCAACCAGCCGCTCGCTTCGCGCTCTGGCGCTCCTTTGCACGCTTCTTTCATCGTTCGCTTACTCGCAACGCGACGATTCGCGTTTTGATTTCTACGCCCGCGCTCCCTATCGTGAAGCAGTCCCGCGCCCGCAGAGCATCCTGCGCTACGACGTGGGCGAGTTTCACACCAACTACGCGATGATGGAACGCGTGCTGGAAAAGATAGCACAGGCTGCGCCGGATCGCGTGCGCGTGATGGACATCGGAGAGACGAGCGAGCACCGGATGATGCATCTGGTCGCCATCTCCGCGCCCGAAAACATTCAGCGGCTTGACGAAATCAAGGCCAACATTGCACGCCTCGCAGACCCGCGCAAAACCACAGCCGAAGAAGCGCAGCGCCTCGTCTCCTCTCAACCTCTCGTCGTCTGGCTCGCCTACACGATTCACGGCAACGAGTCGGCTTCGTTTGAGACGATGATGCAGGTCGTCTACCAGTTGGCGGCTTCAAATGAGCCTGCGACCTTAGACATCCTGAAAAACGCAGTCGTCCTCATCAACGTCTGCGAAAACCCGGATGGGCACGAACGCTTTGTCACCTGGTACAACGCCAATGCCGTCGGCGACCCCGACCCGCTGGCCGCAGAGCACCGCGAACCCTGGTCTGTCTATGGCCGCTACAACCATTACCGTTTCGATCTTAACCGCGACAATGCTGCTTCTACGCAGATTGAGACGCGCCACATGCAGCGCGCCTACCTCGAATGGAATCCGCAGGTCTCGGTGGATCACCACGGGCAGCCCGCTCAATTTTTCTTTCCCCCGGCGGCGCAGCCGGTCAACCCTAATCTGCCGTCCGCGCAGACCGAGCGCTGGCTGACCGTTTTTGGCCGCGCCAATGCGGAACAGTTCGACGCGCGCAACTGGGATTTCTACGTGCGCGATGTCTTCGACCTCTTCTATCCGGGCTACTGGGACTCTTGGCCTTCTTTGAACGGCGCGACGGGCATGACCTATGAGACTGATGGCGGCGGCTTCAAAGGAATTCGTTGGAAGCGCGACGACGACACCATCGTCACCTTGCGTTCCGCGATTGCCAAGCACTTTGTCGCCTCGATGACGACGCTCGACACGGCAGCGCGCAACCGCGAGGCGCGGCTTAAGGATTATCACGACTTCAGACGAAGCGGGATTGAAGAGGGGCGCACAGGGAAGATGAAGCGCATCGTGCTCTTGCCCGGACGTGATGCGGGCAACACAAATGCGCTCATTCAGGTACTGCTCCGCGCAGGGATAGAGGTGGGGGTGGCGCGCGAACAATTCGGCTCGCAGAGCGCGCACAGCTACGTGGGAAGCGAGAACGTGGCGACCCGCAGTTTCCCCGCAGGCTCCTACATCATTGAGCTGGCACAGCCGCAGAAGCGACTTGCCAAGGCCTTGCTTGAGCCGGAGACGCCACAGGACGCTGCGTTTATCCGCGAGCAGTTAGCGCGCTATGCGCGCAACGAGCGGCGCGGGAGCGGCGCGTTAAAGGAAGGCTACGCCTTTTACGACATCACCGCATGGTCGCTGCCCTTAGCCTTTGGCGTCGAAGCCTACTGGACTGAAGACGCGGGCGCGGTCGAGCGCAGCCCGGCAAATCTCTCTGACTCCTCCGCAACAGTCGCAGGCGGCGTGCAGAATGGCCGCGCCCAGATAGCTTATATTATTCCTTACGATACCGTAGCCGCCTCTGCGCTCGCCTTTCGTCTGCAACGCGAAGGCTTCCGCATCGGCGTCTCCATGAAAACTTTGAACGCGGGCGGGCGCACTTGGCCTCGCGGCACAATCGTCGCCCGCGTCTCGCGCAACCCGGAAACTCTGCACGACGCGATTGCACGGCTCTCAAGGGAGACGGGCGCGAATGTCTGGAGCGTCAATTCAGGCTTTTACGAGACGGGCGAGACGGGCGTCGGCTCCGAAGACGTTGCGACCTTGAAGCCGCCGCGCATCCTGATGGTCGCCGACGAAGGCGTGGACCCGTCGAGTTACGGCGCTCTCTGGTGGCTGTTCGATCAATCAGGCGTTAGCTTCACTCCGATGACCATCAGCAACATCAAGCGCGCAGAGCTTGACCGCTACAACGTCATCATCCTCCCGGACGGCTCGCCCGACCGGTACTTCTCATCGTTTGGCAAGAGCGGAATTGAGACGTTGCGAAGTTGGGTGCAGAAAGGCGGAAGCCTGATCTGCATCAAGGGTGCAGCCGTCTTCGCCGCGCTCAAGGACGTGAATCTCACTTCATCCCGTCTGGTCGGCTCGGACGAAGATGATGAGAAGAGCCAGAAGCCGGAAGATGGTAAGGCAGCGCCGACACCGACGCCTACTCCGCACATGGAAGCGGGCGGTGCAGGCGCTCAGGCGGGAACTCGCCGCAGGCAGCAGGGCGCGGGGCAGACCGCGACCGAGCAGCAGCGCGCAGAGACGGATCAAACAGAGAAGCTCGAAGGTGTCGCGCCGGAACTGCCGCTGATTGCTTCGCCTTCGGCGCGTCCGGGTGTTGTGCCTGAAGCCGTGCCCGGTGCGATTATGCGCGCGACCATAGACCGCACGACCTATTTAACCTACGGCTACGAAGACACCTCGCTTCCCGTGCTGGTCAACTCCGGCTATTTCTTCCGCCCGTCGAAAGAGGGCACCAACGCCGTCATCTTCTCGCCGGACGAGAAACAGCCGCTTCGTCTCTCAGGCTTCGTCTGGCCGAACAACACCGAGCGGCTATTGCGCGGCACGGCCTACGTCGTCGAAGAACATGCGGGACGCGGCCACGTCATCCTCTTCGCCGAAGAACCCAACTTTCGCGGCATCTGGCGCACCACCATCCGCCTCTTCTTCAATGCGATTCTCTTTCCGTCGGCAATGTAACGAAGAGCAGTGGTCAGTGGTCAGTGGTCAGTTAAAAACAAGAAGGCAGTAGAGACGCTTCATGTCTTTACTGCCTTATGTCTTTTGTCTTTGCTGACCACTGACCACTGACCACTGACCACTGCTTTTATTTCGTCGGCTTCCAGATGAAATTCCCGGTCTTGTCTATGAAGCCGTGCTTGCCTTTGACCCAGACCTTCGCTATGCCGTCGGAAAAGGGCAGGGCGCTGTCGAATTGCGGAGCGATGACGACTGTCCCGCCCCGGTCAATGTAGCCATACTTGCGCTTGTCTGTGATCAGCGCCAGCCCTTCTGAAAATCCGCCCGTCCATTCAAACTGCGGCTGGATAATTGTTTTCCCGGATTTGTCCACGTAACCATACTTGTTATCCATGATGATCGGGCCTAAGCCTTCGGCAAAAGTTCCGGTGAAATCAAACTGCGGCTTGACGGCGACCTTTCCATTCTTGCCGATGTAGCCATACTTCAGCCCGATCTTCACATTGGCGAGTCCTTCGGAAAAGTGATAGGCGTTTTGATATTCAGCCGGGATGACCACCTTGCCCTTCTTGTCTATGAAGCCGTGCTTGTTGTTGATAATCACCAGGGCCAGCCCGTCATGGAAAGAGTAGGCTTTATCAAACTGCGGCTTGATGATTGTCCTTCCGGTCTTATCAACGTAGCCATACTTGCGATCTATCATCACCAGCGCCAGCCCGTTTTCAAAACTCTCGACCGCGTCGAACTGCGGAGCGATGACGATCTTCCCGGCTTTATCAATAAAACCGCGTCGCGGGTTCAGCCCGCCGGTCTGGACGGGCGCGAGACCTTCGGAAAAGCGTCCGGCAAAATCAACCTGCTGCAAATCAACGACCCATTTGCCATCGGCGTCAATCACGCCGCGACGACTTCCAGCCCTCACGTAAGCTAACCCTTCGGAGAAGTCCCACGCATCATCGAACTGAGTTTTGATGACGACCTCGCCCGCCTTGTTGATATAACCCCACTTGCCATCCTGACGGACAGGGAAGAGACCATTCGCCTCTTTCTTCTGAGCCATTGAACTGACAACCAGAGAGACACAGAGACAGAGTGAAAGAAGGCGGAAAGCAGAAGGCAGAAGGCAGTAGGCCGCAGGCAGAAAACAGCGAGGCTTCTGCCACTCGCTTTCTGCCTTCCGCCTTCTGCCTTCTGCCTTCTGCATTTTCCTACTGGCGGCCATAGCTAATCATGTTGGCGAGGACGCGATAGGCTCCGGGGATGCCTGCGCGCAGTTGCCTGTACCAGACCATGCTGGTGTAGATGTAGCGCCCGCGCCCGTAATCAGTCGCGAGCAATCCACCGCGCAGGGGCGGTTCTTTTTCATCGTTGGTGGACAGCGGCGCGCTGTAATGCGAGTCCCAGGTTTGCGGGTAATACAGCCCGCGTTCCTGAATCCAGCCCGCGAAATCTTCGCGAGTGATCTTGTTCGGGTAGTTCAGGAGCGGGTGCTGCGGTTCAGAGAATTCCACGCTCGCGGTCTCGTCTGTGACGCGAGAGTTGCCGAGAATAATCGGGTAAGGCGCAAGCTGCGGGCGATTCCTTTGCGGGTCTGGATTCCACTCGTTCGTTCTGTGATAGAAGACGATGAGAGTGCCGCCCGCCTGAACATATTCCATGAGGCGGGAGTTTGCGCCGACGAGTTCGGGATGAGCCAGATAGCCGCGATTGTCTATGATGATGGCTTGATAGTTTTGCAAATCGCCTGCGCGCACGTCCTCAACAGTCAATTCTTTCGCTTCGACGCCGAGTGAGTTGAGCGCGTTTCGCAAAGTATCGTCAACACTGCGAACGTAGCCGACGCGAAGATTCGCAGCCACGCGGGCATCGCTATAGACAACGCGAACTCTTCGTTGTGTGACAGGGCTTGATTGGCCAGCCTCGACAACGCTGAAGGTGACGACGTTGGGAACGGGATGTACACGGCCCTTCACAGAGTCTCTCACAAGGGTAAAACCGCCGCCACGCTGCGCCCTCACCTCACGCGATTCATTAGCTGCGAGCGTGATCGCCTGACCTTGCGCCGCAGTTTTAGCAGACGACCCTCCGACAAATATTTCTCCCTTGAAGGTCTCATTTCGATGGTTAACTAAACGAAGAGTAAACGGAGCGCTCTGCTCAGAACTGGAACCAGGAGTGAGACCGGAAGTCACTGTCGCTCGTCCGGACGTCGCCTGTGTCAGGACAAGAGTTGATGGCGTAATGCTTGCGATTTCAACAGCGGGCGCGACATCAATCCGCATCATTGCGTTGGCGGGAAAAGCTGCGCCGTTAATCTCGACATTGACGCTGGCGGCGAGTTCTTCGCCAAGAAGTTTGCCGTCGTAAAGATGCTCTGCGTGCGGGACGCTGATGCTGGCCGTGCGCGGAGTTGAAGTTTGAAGCTCGACGTTGACGGTCTTACCCGGCGCGAGAGTTTGGGGGAAACGCAATTTGCTCGATGGCCGCAAGCCACGCAGGTTGATTCCGCGAATCTGCGCGCTTGCTTTGCCCTCGTTTGAGATTTCGAGAGAGACCTTCGTGGTCGTGCCGGGAATGAGCACGTCGCTCTGCGTTGTGAGCGCCGCTTTGATTCCGCTCGCTGAGACGAGCGCGCGGTTCAGACGCTCATTCATTAAGGCGAAGCGTGGCGGATCGAAGATCGAGTGAAGAGGTCGAGGAGGTGTGTTCCGACGCACGGCGATGAGCGCTTGCTGAATGTCCGCGCGTTCATGTTCATTAGCGGTATATAAAGGCAAAAGAGCTTGCACGGCTAAAGGGACAAGCCTTCCCTCTATTTCCTTCGGCAGCGACATACCTTCGAGGAAGGTGTCCGCATTTGGGGGAAGCGGCGCTGCCGTTTTCGCGGAGCGTGCGAGGCGATAACGGATGGTGGACGCCCAACCGGCGGGCACAGTTTGCGGCCAGGGACCTTGCGAGGCGTGGCGTTGCAGGGCGCTCAGGGCTTGCTCGGCGTAAGATTTGCCGCGCATGGCATCACGCTCGCTGCGGTTGATGGAAATTATCCGCCCTGCCTCATCTTCTGCCGCTTTGTTTGCTGTTCCACCGGGAGAATTAACGCGAACGAAAAGCCGTTGCGCCTGCCAGACCATGACGCCTCCGCGCAGTTGTTCTGGAAAGCGTCTGGCATCTGCCGCCGCGTCGAAGGCTTCGAGGATGAGGATGCCTGTGGCCTGATGATGGCCGTGCCCGCTTGTCGTGTCGTGATTGGTGATGATGACATCGGGACGAAGCTGGCGAATTTTCAGCACCATCCGGCGCAGGGCTTCATCGTGTCCCCAGAAGCGAAACGCTTCAGCAGAGGATTTCGAGAAACCAAAATCCTGTAAGCCCAGAAAGTACGGTTCAGAGCCTTGAATCCGCGCCGCTTCTTCGGTCTCGCGCGCACGAATCGCGCCGAGCTCTTCGTAGAGTTCCGGCCCCGTAGCGTTTTGCCCGCCCTCGCCGTAAGTGGAAAAAACCGTCACCGTGTGTGCGCCGTACTTGCGCCGGAGAACTGTCAGCGTCGCGCCGTCCTCATCGTCCGGGTGCGCGGCAACGCACATCACCGTCCAGGGATTCTGTAGATCAAGCAGCGATTGGTAAAGCTCAGCCGCATCATCTTCAGCCTCCATTATTGGAGACGCGCTCTGTTTCTGTTCAACGCCAGACGCAGCCATCGCTGACAACGCGAACAGGGCTAAGGCCAACCATATGCGCCACTCACGCTGGGCAATCGTCAATCTCTGCTGGCTCCTGTTTTGGATTGACTTCTGTATTCTGCTCTTCATTTGCTAACCAGTATTCGCGCTCTTCGCGCTCAATGACAGACAGGAATGTCTGTCCTACGTGTTATTTAAACTCCACGCAGAGATCAAATAATTTGCTTGGCAACCGCACATCAACGCGTTCATCGGACACGTCCACGCTGACGACGCGATTGCAGATGAGAACAAATAGACGTTTACAGCCTTCCAGTTCCTGGCCGGAATTAAACTCAATTTGAAAAGCCGACGGGCGAATTGTGTAGTGGCCGCTCATGCGCGCAGGGATACGCATGGCGAGTCCTTCGCGTCCCAACTCGAAAGTTGCGCTCGGCCCTCTGGCTAGTTGGAATGTCCCGCCGCTCTCGTTCTTCGGCGTGAACTGAATGTCGCCGCGCTCGGCGACCTTCGCCAGCTCCGCCCTTTGCGCTCCGGGCGCGAAGACGCGCGCGAAATCCACCACCGGAATCGAGAAGCTTCCCTGCGTGTGCCCTTCGTGCATCCGCTTGATAAGCAGGAGCGTGACAGGACGCATCTCTGGCCACTTGAGACAACTGAAGAGAGCCATAAAAGGTTTCCGGCAAACTTAACAACGTTATTCTGGTCTACCCGTGCCGCCTAATATACAGTCTCCAACGTAAATCGTGCTATATTCTCGCGCTTGGATTTCAACTCCCGATCAATGTCGAACAAGCTGATGAAGCCCCGAAAAAAACTCTCCACCCTCTTCGCTCTCTTAGGTCTGGCCTGCTTCCTCGTCTCATGTGGTGAGATGGGCAGGGCTAAAAGGCTGGTCGAAGATGGCAATGAGGCCGTCAAAGAGAGTGAGAAATATGCTGTCGAGGCTGACGCCAAACTCAAAGAACTGGACAGACGCCGGGAGGAATTTCCGGGTAATCGTGAAGAAGTGAGTGCCGTTTGCAAAGAAACGATTGAGCTTCTTGACAGGGCCGCCGGGAAACTACGCGAGGCCGCGTCGAATTACGAAACGGCCAGTCAGGCGAAGATTGACGATAAGCTCAAAGAATATCTCTCGCTCAAATCGCAGGAGTTCAACAAGCACGTCGAACACTTGGAAGCCGCCCGCGAGATTCCAAAGTCTGTCATGGACAATTCGGTCACAGATTTTTCTCTCCTTAATGAGCGACGCTACGAGATCAATCAAAGCATCGAAAAGTTGAAAAAAGAGTGGGAAGATCTGGCGACGCGAGCTAAAAAAATTCGGGAAGAGAATAAAGAGAAGTTTGAACCGTAAGAGCGGGGGATGGGGGTCGGGGGTCAGGGGACGGAGAAACAATTCATTAAACCGTCCCCTGCCCCCCGGTCTCCGGCCCCCGCCCTCGTTCCAGCCGCGCGGCGATGAGCATGGCAATGGTGATGATGACAATTAAGATCACGCCATAGGCGGCGGCTGTGCCGAGATTGAAGTCGCGCATCTCGGCGGCGATTCTGATTGAGATGGGTTGATTCGAGGGAACGAAGACGAGCACGCTGGCGACGTATTCGCCGAGCGCGATGACGAACGCCAGCAGCGTCCCCGCAATTGCCCCCGGCCAGATGAGCGGCAGCCGCACTCTCCAGAAACGCATCCACCCGCGCGCGCCCAAACCCTTGGCCGCTTCCTCCAGACTCGCGTCCATCTGCTCGATGCTCGCCTGCACGGCGCGCACGACTATCGGCATAAATCTCAAAAAGTAGATGACAGGCAGAATCCAGAACGTGCCGACGAGGATGAACGAGCCGGTCAAAGGATTCTCGCGCCCGTAGGCTTCGGCGATTGAGATGGCCACGACCGTTCCCGGCAAGGCCCACGGGATGAGGATGAGCAGGCTGATGAGACGACGCCAGCGCATCCTCATCTTCGTCACCACAGCCGCCACTCCGAAACTCCACACAAGCGCAAAGAGCGCCGCCAGTCCTGCCATCAACAGGCTGTTGATGAAAACCGAGCTGGCATCGGGTTGCGTCAGGATGCGCGTGTAGTTCTCCAGCGTATAGGCCGGGGGCAGGGCTTGCGTCGTCCAGACGCCATCGCGCGCGAAGCTGACCAGCACGAGCGTTGCCACCGGCAGCGCGAGCAGGATGGTGAAGACTACGCCGGAGAGCGTGGCGATGAGACGCGCCCTGCCGCTTTTAATTGGCGCGCGTTTCGTCGTCGCACCTTTCATAGCAGCGGCAGCGAAACGGCGCGTGCCCTCATAGCGCTGGAAAACGACGAGAGCGATGAGCGAGATAACTGCGAGAATCACCGTTTCAGTGAGCGCCATTCCCACATCGCCGCGCTGCCGCGCGTTGTAGATTTCGAGCGTCAGCACGCGCACGTCGCCGCCGAAGAAAAGCGGCGCGCTGAAACTCGCCATCGAAGTCATAAAGGTCAAAAGCCCCGCGGCGATGAGCGAGGGAGTTAATTGCGGCAGCACGACGCGAAAAAGCACCTGCCGGGGACGCGCTCCCAAACTTCGCGCTGCTTCCGCGAGTCCGGCGTCAATTCGTCTCAGCCCCGCGCCCGTCAGGACGTAAAAGAACGGGTACATCGTGTAGGTATGAAAAAGCAGCAGCGCCGTCCAGCCGCGCAGAGACCAGGGCGCGGTTTTCAAACTGAACATCCACTGGACGAAGCGCGCCAGGATGCCCGATTCACCGCACAGGAAGATGAAAGCAATCGTCCCGACGAGCGGCGGCAGTACAAGCGGCAAAGCGGCGAGCGCGGCAAACAGCCCGCGCAGAGGAAACGTGTAGCGCTCGAAGAGAAACGCCAGCGCGCAACCGACGAGCGCGCATAGCAAGACCGTCATGAGCGATAGCCCGACGCTCGTCAACGCGGCTTCGATCACCACGCGCTGCCCGAGAAGCTCACGATAATTAAAGAGCGACCACTCACCGTCCACCTGAAGCGAAGCGGTCAGCACGCGCAGGCTCGGATAAACGACACCGTAGAGCAGGACGAGAGCGACAAGGAGAGGAATGAAAAAGCGGAAGGCGGAAGGCGGAAAGCGGAAGGCAGAGAACTGATTGTTTTCTATTTCCTGCCTTCCGCCTTCCGCTTTCTGCCTACTGTTTTTACTCATCCTTCGTCCCTAAGATGTTGATTCTGTCAGGGGGAAGATAGACGGCGCAGGAATCGCCGAGGTTGAGACCGTCGGGGCTGAGCCGGAGAGCTTCGAGCGTGAGACCATTTGCGTCGAGGTGGATGGTGGTGGTCGCGCCCGCGAAATTTATCTCGCGGATGATGGCGGGCAAGGTGTTTTCGGCTGCGGGCGACTCGCTTTTCTTGATGACGAGATGTTCGGGACGAATGGCAAGCGTGCAGTTTTTGTTAAGCGGCCCTAATAGTTCGCGCTCCGTCGGAACGGTGAGCGTGTGTTCTCCCTCTATCGTCTTGAATAGTCCCATTGGCTCATCGCTGGAAGTTAATCGCCTGGCGATGATTAAATTGTTGCGTCCCAGAAAGCGCGCGACCCGTGTGAGCGCAGGGTGTTCGTATAATTCACGCGGCGCTCCGGTTTGCAGGATACGACCTTCGCTCATCACGCTGATGCGGTCGCACAAGGCGAAGGCTTCTTCCTGATCGTGCGTGACGTAAACGGCTGTCAGCCCTAGTTTCGTGACCAGCTCACGCAACTCTCCGCGCGTCTCCTCGCGCAACGCGACATCCAGATTCGAGAGCGGCTCGTCGAACAGCAGGAGCGCGGGTTCGATACTGATGGCGCGCGCAATTGCCACGCGTTGCTGCTGCCCGCCGGAAAGCTCTGTCACGGGGCGGCGCTCAAACCCGGGAAGCTGAACCAGCGCAAGCGCATTGGCAACGCGTTCCGCAATCTCCGCCTTGGGACGCTTGCGCGCACGCAAACCGAAGGCGACGTTCTCGAAGACGTTGAGGTGAGGGAAGAGGGCGTAATTCTGGAAGACCATACCGAAGCCGCGTCGTTCCGGCGAAAGCTCTGTGATGTCGCGCCCGTCGAAGGCTATGCGTCCACGCTCAGGCGTCTCCAGTCCCGCAATCAGGCGCAAGGTCGTAGTCTTGCCGCAACCGGAAGGACCGAGCAGGCCGAAGAACTCTTTCTGTTCGATGTCCAGAGAAAGATCGGCAACCGCCGCCCGTTCGCCATAGCGCTTCGAGATGTTCTGCAATGAGAGAAAGGACAAGTCTTTGGCCGACCCCTTAGTTGCGTGCTTGGTTGAATCAGAGTCTGCTATGTTAGCGTGAGTTCAGTATAAAAGGTAGCTCCGCCCATAGCCCCTCCGGGGCTACTGACCGCTAGTGGCGCTCACAAATCTTGACGCCGTCGCCAATGAAGTGATAAGCAATGACTGCTCTGCAAATCCACTTGCCCTCGTCCGACAGCAACTCCCCGAAAGGAAAAATCAGAAATGTCCATCAGAAGATTACTTGCACTGACTTTAGCGGCAATTTTCATTCTTACCCTGACAGTCTCGGCCAGTCCCGTGACCAGCGTCTACAGTTCTCTCTCCGGGTGCAAGCTGGTGAAAACCGGGCGCGACTGGTCTGTCCAGGCCTGTCGCGGCGTCGGCAGTTACAATCTGCAACTCGAATACGACGATGCGCGCGAATCAATCACGGTGTTTGGCCCGGACAGAAAGGCGCATCCGCTCAATCTCTGGCAGGTCGTCAGCAGCGGATTCAGCAGCGTGGGCCAGAAGGCCGAATGGCGCGTCACTACAAAGAACGGCAAACAAGTTCCGATTGCGCTCATCGTCCGCTTCAACGCGAGCGAGAACCCGGAAGATTCGAGCAAATCGACTTCCTATCTGGTCGTCGCCAAGATTACGCCGCAGAAAATCTGCGTGACCGATAAGATCGCTCCGAGCGCGACGGCCAACGAAGAAGCGCGCAACGCGGCAGATGCCTCTGCCGACAAGCCGTGCATGGAATAAATTAAAAATTAAAAATGTAAAATGCAAAAGTGAGGCAGAAACCACATTAGGTTAAAAGCGGCTCTGCTGCCTTCCTTTTTGCATCTTACATTTTTAATTTTGCATTTACTTGTTCCTTCCCCGTATCTCCCTGTCCCAGTAGCGCATCCATTCGTTGCCCTCTTTGCGGAGTAGTTCCCAGTCCATCTGCATCCGTGTGAAAGGCTCATTCATCCAGGCGGGCAGTTGCGAGCGGTCGAGGTCTGTGCGCGTGGGGATGCGGTAGTAGGTCTGCGCGGCGTAGATGAGACTTTCCGGCGTGTTGACGAACTCGTAAAACCGCCGCGCCTCTTCTTCGTGGGGCGCTCCCCTAACGACTGCGATGCCGTCCGTGATGACGGGAGTTCCGCTTTTGGGAATCAGATAGGCGATTGTTTTGACATTCTTCTTCTCGCGGTAGATGACGACATCGGGCATGTTCCAGAGCGTGATTGCGCCTTCGCCGCGCGCCAGTTTCTGCATCAGCAAAGTTCCGTCAGCCGTGTATTCGTGAACGTTGGCATCCAGTTTTCGCAGCCAGTCGTAGCCGCCAGCGGGCGAGTTCGTCTCTTTGTAAAAGCGCCAGATCATCGCGCCGAAAATCGCGCGCATCGAATCCGACGGGTTCGGGTTGCGGATTAAAACCTTGTCGCGCCATTTCGCATCCAGCACGTCGTCCCAATCCGAGGGCGCGTCTTCCGCTTTCACCAACTCAGAGTTGTAGACGATTACTTCGGGCGTCTCGTATGTCCCGTACCAGCGATCCTGCGGGTCGCGTGATTCCGCTGGAACTTTATCAGCCCAGGAGGGACGATAAGCTGCGAGCAGGTTTTCGTCTGCCGCCGTTTGGAAAGTCGCGTGCGCCGCGCCCCACCATAAATCGGCCTGCGGGCGGTTACGCTCGGCGCGCAGTCGTTCAAGCACTTCGCGCGAGCCCATGTCCAGAAACTGCACGTCCACCTCGGGGTGCGCCTGTTTATAGCGCGCCACAAAATCTCGCAACAAATCCTGGCCGTGCGGCGTGTAAATCAAAAGCGATTTGCCCTGAGATGTGCCGGAAGAACGGCAGGCGAGAGACAGAAGAATGAAAGAGAACAGGACGAGGACGAAGAGCGAGCGGGTTGTCTTAAATGACATCTGCTTAATTTAACCGGCAGGTGATGTGTGAATCGAAGAACGCGCTCATGCTAACACATCGGCAGGAGCAGTAATCAATGCCCCCGCGAGTCGCGCTTCGGTTTGTGTCCAGGTTGGCGGATTCGTCAGGACGTAAGTAGAATGAGGGGCAAAGATCATCACAGGGGGGCGAGCATGGCTACAGGGCTCAAACGAAGATTATTGCGAGCGGGCGGATGGCGCGTGGCAAAGCGCATCATCAAGCCGATCCCGGTTGTCGGCTCACTCCTCGCCCTCAGTCTGGCGGGGCATGAGATCAGGAAGAAGGGCTGGCTTCGCGGCGCGGTTCACGTCGGACTGGATGTCACGCCCGTCGTCGGCGGGGCCAAAGGACTGGTCGAACTCTTCACAGGCGACTTGATTCCAGATAGAGAGCTGGAGAAAGACGCGCGGAAAAAGCGTCTCTCATCGAAGTGATTCCAAATCGCAGATGACCAAAAAGAGGGCATCTGTCTTGAGAGCAGTGACGGGAGATTCAACATGGCTGCCTCGCACGCAAAGCGCATCTTCACAATTGCGCTCGCGCTTTCCTTCATCAGTTTATCGCAACAGAGCATTGCTCAGACGAGCCAGCAGGCGGAGAACATTCCTGCGCCAATCTGCGACCAGCAGAGTGCGTTGCTGCTGGTCAAGCAGCAGGTGGACGAAGCTAAAAATCTGGATGAGCCGGTGGCGCGCATCACCGTTCTGATTCGCGGGGCGGATTTGCTCTGGCCTTATGAACGCGAGCGCGCCCGCGCCGTCTTCGCCGAAGCCTTTGAGCTGGCGACACAGTATTTCCGGCAGCGCGGCGACGAAAAAGTGATTGAAAAAAGTTTGCAGGTGCAACTGCCCGATCAGCGCTTCAGAGTGTTGACGGCTATCGCCAAACGCGACGCCGAATGGGCGAAGCGGCTTGCTCAGACGGCAGCCGAAGAGAGCATGCGTGATGCAGAGAAGACTGCTCAAGGGGCGACCGGAAATCGAAACATCGGAGAGAAGCTAATCGGCGCGGCGCTTTCCTTACTGGAAGTTGATCGTCAGACGGCGATTAACTTTGCTCGCAGCAGTTTGCGCTATCCGGCGGCTGCCACTTTGCCGACGTTTCTCTTTAAACTTGCGATATCAGAGATGGCCGCGGCAGACCAGTTTTTTCAGGAGGCGCTCGCCGCCTACGCTCAGGGCGAGATGCGCGATTTGTATTATCTTTCGGTCTACCCGTTCGCGTTGAACGACGCCATCAGCTTTGTCACCCCGTCCGCTTATTACATACCGCCGCAGAACTTTAAGCCGAACCCGAAATTGCAGGACGCGTTTCTGAAAACTTTATTCGCCCGGATTGAACAAAGCTTGAAAGAAACAGGCGAGACGGTGGCAAGCCCCGCTTCCGTATCGGAAACGTCCGAGTATCTACCGGGTCTGGCTAATGTCGTCGTCGCCTTGAACAAGCTCGAACCCCTCGTCGCGCAGCACCAGCCCGGATATGCAGAGCGTCTGGCCAGCCTCAAGACGAGCGTCGGAGCGACCCTCAACGCCAGCCAGCAAGCGCAGGTGGCTGGAGAAGCAAAGGTGGCGGAAGACGGCAGGCGTGATATGGAGCTTCAGGTCGAAGACCTCTTCGAGAGAAAGGTCGAACAAATCGAACAGGAATCAAACGCCGACAAGCGAGATTTTCTAATCGCGCAGATAGTCTTGCTATCATCGAGAGAAGAGCCGGCTCGGATGGAGAAACTTCTTGATAAAGTCAGCGACACGAAGGTGCAGGGGCCGCTACGCAACTGGTACTATTTCAGGCGAGCGCAGCAAGCGATTTATGACGGACTCTTTGACGACGCCACGCGCTTCGCCGCCAAAGTAGAAGAGCTCGACCATCGCGCCTATCTGTTATTTGAGAACGCCTCTGAAATCATCAGGCGCCTCAATGACAAGTCGCGTGCGCGCGAGTTGCTGGACGAAGTCGCGGCGGCAG
Organism: uncultured Acidobacteriota bacterium; assembly: GCA_963811065.1. Lineage (GTDB taxonomy): Bacteria > Acidobacteriota > Blastocatellia > Pyrinomonadales > Pyrinomonadaceae > QHXM01. Next base: position 211,644 of record CAWEPR010000015.1, on the reverse strand, counting down.
CGTTGAAAGCGCCGAACACGCTTGAGAAGGCGCGGACACTACTCGGCGTCGCTTATCTCTTCGCCAGACTAGACCCGTTGCGCGCCTCGGAAGTGATGAACGAGGCGATCAAGACAACCAACAGGTTAGACCATCCAGACTTCACCGATAGCTTGATTACACGCGCCGTCGAAGGCAAGGTCTTCAGCATGTTCGCTGCTTATGACATGCCCGGCATCAATCTCGAAAACGCCCTGCGTGAGCTTGGCGCAAAGGATTTCGACGGCGCGCTCTGGTTGAGCAAAAATCTGGAAGACAAAGCTCTGCGCGCGACAGCCATCCTCGCGCTCTCAACCCCGTGCCTGGACAAACCGCAAAAGCAAGTCATCCCGGCCAAACCGCGCCCGAAGCCGAAGAAACCGCAGTAGGATTAGACGCCAGAGCACTGGACGAACACCTTTGACGAGTATTCCTGAGATTGAGACCGACAGGCTCCGGCTGCGCGCCTTCACGCCCGGTGATCTGGATGCTTTATACATGGTTTTCGGCGATGCAGAGGTGATGACGTATATCTCCGGGGGAAAGCCGAGGACGAGAGAAGCGACCCGTGCCGGGCTGCTGCGGACAATCGAAGGCTGGCGAGACAGAGGGTTCGGATTGTGGGCTGTCGTGGAGAAAGACAGCGGCCGCGTGATCGGCTATTGCGGCCTTATCTTCCTCGAAGGCACGACCGAAGTCGAGTTGGCTTACGGGCTGGCGAAGTCGTCATGGGGAAAAGGATTTGCAACCGAAGCCGCGAGTGCCAGCCTGAGATATGGATTTGAAGAATTGAAGCTGGAGCGAATCGTTGCGGTCGTGAATCCTCAAAACATCCCTTCGCAGCGAGTACTGGAAAAGCTCGGAATGAAATATACGAAGGACGCGCATCACTACGATGCCGATTTGATGTACTACGAAATCTCCAGACAGGATTAAAAATCAGCCTGCGCTACTTTTTGGCGAGTGCTTCTTTCAGACCCTTGCGCGCATACTCTTTCACTTCTTGCGATGGATTGAGCTTCAGCGCCTTTTCAAACGCCTCGATAGCCTCTTCTGTTTTGCCCATCCCCAGCATGCTCCAACCGATGTCGGTGTAGGCGAGCGAGTTGTCGGGAGTTATTTCAAGTGCCCTGCGGTAGAGCGCGAGGGCTTTCTCGTAACTACCTCGTGCGGCATATTGAAAACCGGCATTCAGAAAATTCTTCGCCGCCGCTTCTTTATTGCCTGAGCGGGCGGCAACCTTCTCGTAGTTTGCAACTGCTGCCTCAATATTTCCTTCGTCGAGATAAACGTTGCCGAGATTCCCGTAAGCGCTCGCATTGTTCGGGTCGGCAGCGATGAGCTTTTCGTAGAGCGAGCGCGCCTCCGCAAACAATTTCGCGCGGCGATAGGCCGAGCCAAGCTCAAGCATCACGTCCAGGTTCTGGGGGTCGAGGGCGAACGCCGCTTTATACTCCTTAATAGCCTCATTGATTTCGCCCGTTTGCGCGTAGGCGAAGGCGAGATCAAAGGTGGACTTGACCTGCTCTTTCGTCGTTAGGGCCTGGGCTTCGACCTTTGATTGAGCGAGAGCTTTGATAGCTTCGTCCTTGTCACCCGTCCTCAGCAAAAACATTCCGTGTTGGTTATAAGCCTGCCAGCGGAGATGCGGTGAGTAGTCGCGCTTCTCAATCTCGCTCTTGATCTTTTTAAAGCGACCGCGCGCCTCATCCACGTTGCCGCCGTATGCGTCTTGAATCGCCCCGACGATCATGCCGAGCATCTGCGATTCTTCCTGCTGTGTGGCCGGGCGGCGCTGCTGAACGGCTGAGGCTTCCGCTGTCTGCGCGAGCAAGATAAGGAGGCCGAGAGAGAGTGAGCGGATTGTCTTGAAGTGACGTATCGGCATCGTTGAACTCCTTGACCTATTGATTAGTCAGTGGAGGCAAAGACGCGCGGGCGCGCGGTGAACGGATGAGCCTCTTCGTAAGCGTGGCTCAAGCGCAGGAGTGTGGGTTCAGACCAGTAGTTCCCCATTAGTTGAAAGCCTATCGGCAGCCCCGCGCCGCTAAGCCCGCACGGAACGGAGATGCCGGGAATGCCCGCCAGATTCGCCGTGCAGGTGTAGATGTCGCTCAGGTACATCGAGAGCGGATCATCCGTTTTCTCGCCGAGGAGAAAAGCCTGCGTCGGCGTGGTCGGCGTCAGGATAGCTTCGCATTGCTTGAAGGCTTGTTCAAAATCGCGCTTGATGAGGGTGCGAACCTGCTGGGCTTTGCGATAGTAGGCTTCGTAGTAGCCCGATGAGAGGACGTAAGTGCCGAGCATGATGCGGCGTTTGACTTCCGCTCCGAAACCCTCGTCGCGCGTGCGGCGATACATCGCGCGAAGCTCACTGGATTCTTCGGCGCGAAAGCCGTAGCGCACGCCGTCGTAGCGCGCCAGATTTGAGGATGCTTCAGCCGTCGCGATGATGTAGTAGACGGCGATGCAATATTTCGCATGCGGCAATTCAATCTCGACAATCTCAGCGCCAATCTCGCGGTAAGCTTCGATGGCCCGCTCGACCGACGCGCGTACTTCCGCATCCAGTCCTTCGCCAAACAACTCGCGCGGCACGCCGATGCGCGCTCCTTCCAGCCCACGCGCAATCTCTGCCGAGTAATCCGGCACCGCGACGTCTGCCGTCGTCGCATCGTGCGTGTCGCGTCCGGCGATAACGCCCAGCACCGCGCCGATGTCGCGGGCGCTTCGTCCGAACATTCCTATCTGGTCGAGTGAGGAGCCGAAGGCGACCAGCCCGTAGCGCGAGATGCGCCCGTAGGTCGGCTTTAGTCCAACGATGCCGCAGAGCGAGGCGGGCTGGCGCACAGAGCCGCCCGTCTCCGACCCCAACGCGACGGGAACAATCCCAGCCGCCACAGCAGCCGCCGACCCGCCGCTTGAGCCTCCGGGGACGCGCGCTGTGTCCCAGGGGTTTCTGACGGGGCCAAAGGCGGAGTTTTCGTTTGACGACCCCATCGCAAACTCGTCGCAGTTGGTCTTGCCGATGATGACCGCTCCGGCGGCGTTGAGACGCTCAATCGCGGTCGCGTTATATGGCGGATGATAATCGCCGAGGATGCGCGAGCCGCACGAAGTCTGAAGCCCGCGCACGCAGATGTTATCTTTGATGGCAATGGGAATCCCACCCAACGCCCCGTTTGAATCTGTTGCCGCCGCATCCAATTCTTCCGCACGACGCAGCGCACCGTCACGATCGATTTGGAGGAAAGCGTTGAGCGTGTCGTTAAGTTTCTCCGCCGCGTCAACTGAAGATTCTGCGACGGCACGCGCCGTCGTCAGTCCTTGCGTCAGCTTCGCGCGCAAACTCTCGATGTCGGTTTCAATCATAATTTAGGATATAGGATTTAGAAGTCAGGAGTCAGAAGAAAAGAAAATCAGAAGAGAAACGGTTGCAGACTTTTCTTCTGACTCCCGTCTCCTGCCTTTCAAAGTATCTTGGGCACGCGGAAGTGGCCGGAGGCCGGGTCGGGCGCTTGGTCTAAGGCGAGCTTCTGTCCGAGCGAAGGCTGCGCCACGTCGTCGCGCGAGGCATCGGTTTGCTGGCCTTCGGGCGTCAGGCCGCCGGTGGACGGCTCGACCGCGCTTGTGTCGAGCGCGTTCAATTGCTCGACGTAGGTGACGATTTCGGCAATCTGCGGCGTGAATGCCCTGCGCTCTTCCGGCGTGATTTCCAGATGCGCGAGCTGCGCGATTTTTTCAATGTCGGATTCTGTGATTGGCATGGCTATGAATCTATGATTTCAGAAAGCTCTAATCTGTGACATCTTAATTGCTAAAGAGCTTCGTTAATAATTCGTCGCGACTTAACCCTAAGTGCGCTGCGACATCATTCAGGATGCCGGATAGAGTGCCGACTCGCAAAGGATTGTGCTGTGGAATCGTCACATGATGCTCGCCACCTACTGTCGTCGTCAGGCGCACGTGACTGCCTGCTTGTCTGGTGACTTCGTAACCAATGACCTTGAGGGCTTTCGCCAAATCTGAACCCGATATATCGCGCGGCAGCTTCATGCGGCGATCACTTCTTCTCGCACAAAGTGAAGTCGAATCAAGCGTGGGCCTTGTCCTTCTTCATAGTGGCAACGCACAGCGTCGCGGACTTGTTCACGAAGGCTTGCCAGATCGTCTGCTTCAGTGAAGATAGAAACGCCGAGCGCGCGCGCATTCAGGCCGCCTTCGGGAGCTTCTTCTACAAGGAAAATCAGTTCTTCCATCTTACTCGCGGCATCCCTTTCAAGTTAGATTACTTGCCACTCTCACGGCGGTCAATGCAGCTACCTGCGGCCAGAAGGAAACGGTGGCGCAGGTCGTCGTCGTGAATCGCGTCGGCTGCCATCGAGATTTCGCCGGAGACGCTTTGGAGCGCGCGGCGCTCCTGCTCAACAGGGTTCGGCGTCTGCTGCGCTTGCTCGACGGCGCGTTTGGCGCGAACAGTTTGAGGGTCAATGCGAAACTCTATGTAGGTCACGACGGCCTGGCCGAGCAGGGAATTGAGACCAAAGAGCAGTTGGCCGCTCATGGCCTCAAGCTGCTTTTGCCACGTAGCATCCGCGACCGCCACGATCAGGGTTTTCCGGTAAAGACGAAAAGGCACAGCCTGCGCGCGTAAGCCCTCGCCCGCCACCCGACGCCAGGCGACGAGCGCGGCGACTTCCATGACTTCCTCCGCCTCGCCAGCCGCACGAAGGAGCTTCGGCAATGTTCGGATCAGATCGTCCACGTTTCGATTGCGGATTGCGGATTTCGGAAGGTGGATTTAGGATTCTCCAATCCGCCTTCCGAAATCCGCAATCGTGCGGGCTGAGTTTAATGGAAAACGAGCTTGAGCCACAAGTAAGTAGATTCGTGCTCTGATGATAAAAGGATGATGATGGAAAAACTCTTGCTGGCTTCGTCCAGCCCGCGCCGTGCTGAAATCCTGCGCGCAGTCTGCTGGCCGTTTCATGCGCTGGCGACGCACATTGATGAAACGCTCACCCCCGGAGAGAGCGCCCCGCAGGCAGTCGAACGCCTCGCTCTGGAGAAAGCGGAGGCCGCGGCGAAGAAACATCCTTCGCTGTTGGTGTTAGGCGCGGACACGATGGTCGTAGTTAATTCTGAAATCCTAGGCAAGCCCGCCGATGAACGGGACGCGCAGAGGATGTTGCGGCTTTTAAGTGGCAAGTGGCACGACGTTCTGACAGGCGTCGCTCTGGTGCGCGCTGAAGGCGATGGGGGTCGCGTAGTTGCTCATGAAAAAACGCAGGTGCGTTTTGCCGCGATGTCGGACGCGGAGATTGACTGGTACGTCAAAAGCGGTGAGCCGATAGACAAGGCCGGAGCCTACGCCGTGCAGGGTCGCGCCGCGCTCTTTATCGAAGAGATCAGGGGCGATTACTGGAACATCGTCGGGCTGCCCGTTCGTCTGCTTTACAAGCTTGCCGGGGAAATATAATACCGGGTCGCAGAATAAAGTAAGGCCGCCTTCAAATCGAAGGCGGCCCCAATCTTTGTCAATTCTTCCCGCTGTTCTTACTGCTTACCAAGAACTTCTTCGAGCGGCTTTGAAAGCTGCTCCGCCAGATTGCCGTCCGGGTCAAGTCCACCGATGGGTGGGCCTGTGGGGGTGCCTTGCTTGTCCAGAATCACAAACGCCGGAAGCTGGTCAACCTTGAACTGACGGGAAACCTTTCCTTCGGGGTCGCGCAGCACCGTTACATTCAATCCATACTTTTTCGCGAAGGCGCGCAACTGCTCATCCGTAGCGTAGTTCTTAGATTTGGGCGATTCGGAATCGGTGCTCACCCAGTAGACTACCACCCCGCGTTCAGAGTACTTGTCCGCGAGTTTGCGTATGCCCTGAAGCTGTGTCCGCGAGAGCGGCAGCCACGATGCGCCGAACGCCAGCACAGCAACCTCACCGCGCAGGCTCTCGGAAGAAATGGTCTGCCCGTCAATCGAGCGCAAGCTGAATTCTACCGCCTGCGGAGCCTTAACCACATTCTTTCGCGGCATGTGAGCGCCGATTGAGAGCGGCAGCACCACGGAAAGGGTCGCGACGGCAATAGCCTTGCGACTTTTCAGAAACATTCTGTTCTCCTTTTCGCCTCTCAGAAAGCCTCGACGCGCGCCAGCCTTGCTGCCGGAGAGCGTTCGCTTGAATCGTTTGGAGAGGCGATTCATACGTGCGATTAGATGAAGCTCAAGGGGTTCTGGTTGGATGAGGAAAAGCAGTAGTCAGTAGTCAGTAATCAGTTGTCAGCAAAGAGAGGCGATAGGCAGCGTTGAATTTTTGCCTTTAACTGAAAACTGAAAACTGATCACTGATTACTCTCTTCCGGTGGCTCCGTTCCAAAGACCTCTCGATACAGCGCGCGGTAATCATCCCACTGATCCATGTCGCGCGCAATGTAGGGGGATGTGACCGGAACGCGCAGCACTTCTTCGCGGTGGGCCTCAAAAAGCGCTCGCAAACCTCTCTGCGGGTCGAGCTGCATCAACTCATCACGAAAACTGAGATCAAGCCAAACCGGATGCCCGCCGCGTCCCTCGTATTCAGGCACGACGAGACGCTTTCCCCGGCGCTTTGCCTCTGCGTTTAAGAAACTTATCGTTGCCGGCGGGATGGCGGGCTGGTCTACGAGCGCGATGAACAGAGCCGTCGCCTGTGGCGAAATCTGCTCGACACCCCGCGCAATGGAAACGCCCATCTCGCTCTCCGTCTCCGCATTAACCGCGAAGCGAATTGGCAGCTGCGCCAGCCGCTCGCGCATCTCGTCGGCGCGGTGCCCGACGACGACGACTATCTCCTCAACTCCGCCCTGCCGGAGATTCCAGATACATGCTTCGACAACCGTTCTTTCCCCGAAAGGAAGCAGCGGCTTGAACGCGCCCATGCGCCGGGATTTTCCGGCAGCTAACAGGATGGCAGAAGTCATAAAAAGTGGTCAGTGGTCAGTGGCCAGTGGTCAGGTAAAAGCGAAAGCTCGGCAATGCTAGTCGCTTTTTCTTATCTGACCACTGGCCGCTGACCACTGACTACTGCTCTTGCAGTTCTTTGAGTGCGCGCAGGACGTATGGCCGTGCCATCTGCTTGCGCCAGTTCATGACGAAGTCGGTGTTGTCGAGCGGGCGAGCTTTCATGTAGCAGCTTTCAGCCGCCGCCTGCATTCGCTCCTCGTCGAGCGGAAAGCCTACGAGCGCGGCTTCGGCCTCTTTCACTTCGATGGGCGCAGGCGCGATGCCGCCTAAGACCAGCTTTGCCGCATGCACCGTTCCGTCGCTGCCCAAATCGAGCCGCGCCGCCACGCCCAGCACGGGAAAGTCGAATGCGCCGCGCCTTCGCAGCTTCTTGTAGGTCGCGCGCCAGCCGTTCGTGGGCGGCAGCTGAATCTCCGCCAGCAACTCGTCCGGCCTCTTATGCAGATAATCAATCCCGTCGTTGTTGTAGAGACCCGCAGCCTCCACGGTTCGTTCGCCGAGTGTGGAGACAAACTTGAGCTTTGCCCCAATCGCCACCATCAAAGGCACGAGGTCTGACGACTGCACAGCCCAGCACTTAGAGCTTCCCGGCGCGACCCAGCAAATGTCGCCGTCCTTCTTCAGGCAGAAATTGATACCCTTGCGCCACTCGTAGTTCTGGTCGTAGTAGTTGCAACGCGTATCAAGCAGAAGATTGCCGCCAATCGTCCCCATGTTACGCAGGATGGGCGTGGAAATCGTCCGCGCCGCCGCTGCCACAAACGGATAGTCCCTGTTGATGACCGCATTTTCACAGATGTCCGTCAAAGAAACGCCTGCTCCGATTCTCAAGCCGCTCTGGCCATCGCCCGTAATCTGATTCAATTCTTTGAGTCGCGTCACAGAGATAACGGTCTGCGGCGTTTGCTGCCGCCGCTTCATATTCGGATAGAGGTCTGTGCCCCCGGCGACAAACTGCCCCTCCGGGCCAGCATCACCCATCATCTTCACCGCGTCCGAGATTTCTCTCGGAACAAGGTAAGAGAATTTCGGAAGTCTCATCATAACGGTCTTCTCAAGCCCCTTGATCTAATGAATGAACGGCATACGCAGCATCGCGCGCCCGTAGCCGCCCATCTCGTCAGGCAGCCTCATCCTTGCGGAAATAAAGCTTCATCAACTTATCGGCAGGGACGGCGGCAAAGGCATACGCCTTTCCTGTATCGCCGCTGAACTCGATCTCAAAGACACCATCGTCCCATTTCTCAACGACTGTACCAACCTCACCGCGTCGCAGCCCCTCTGATTGTAAATCCTCTGTCAGTGCGACCACATCGAGCAATTTGATTTCGTTCATCTTTTAGCATCTCCTCTACAGGATGAAGCAACTTGTCAAACGCGGGAAATCTTCACTATTTCTAATTATCCACGCGGAGCGGATCGTTACAGTCGTCGTTACAAACTTATCAAATCCTGTGACATAAAAATCGACGACAAATCTTTGTCCATAAGATGTAGACTGTTGTGCTCTTGCCTCTGAGATCAAAATTGCTTCCATTATCATTTCGCGCAATCGCTCTGCCTCATCAGCCTGTAGACCTAATGCTGCCAGAAAGACGCGCGCTTTGTGCTTTCCCTTAGGATGATTTGGATTCAAGCTGTAATCACGCAGTTTTTCAATGTCCACCACCGCGCTCTCAGCATTAGGTAGCCTCATATTTAGCTCTCATCTCAAGAATGCACTGCCACGCGCGGCATCTCTCTTCCATCGCCGCCTTCTGCGGGCGTCTGCACTTTGAGCGGCTGCGGCCATTCCACTTCCGGCACGGACTTTGGCCCGAAGCGTCCCTCTTTGCCTTTGGCCTTGTCGCGTAGCGCCGTTAAAACTTTTTCGGGTGTGATCGGCACTTCGTCTATGCGGACGCCGACGGCATCGTAGACGGCGTTGGCGACGGCTGGCATGATGGGAAGCAGCGGCCCCTGTCCAACCTCTTTCGCGCCAAACGGGCCGTTCGGGTCGGCGTCTTCGATTAAGTACGTGACGACATCGCACATCTCAAGCGTCGTCGGACTCTTGTATTCCAGAAGCGATGGAAACTTATGCACGACGTTGCGGTTCGCCCTATAAGTCATCTCTTCCATCAGGGCTTCGCCCAAGCCCATGTAGACAGAGCCTTCGACCTGCCCCATGACGAGCACGGGGTTAATTGATTGCCCGATGTCATGGCCGATATAAACGCGCTCGACCGTGATGATGCCCGTCTCAGCGTCAACGTCAACTTCGGCGATGGCAGCCGAATAGCTGTAAGCAGGCGACGGGCCAACGCCTGCGCCTTTGAAATGTCCGGGCGAGCGCGGCGGCGTGTAAGAGCCGACCGTGCCGATAGTGCCGAATTTTGATTCGGCCAGCACCACAGCCTCCGCAAAGGTCATGCCCGTTTCCGGGTTCTCGACATCGAAGACGCGACGCTCCGCGAACGAAAGATTCTCAATCGGCACGGAAAGCTTTTCCGCCACAGCAATGGTCAAAAGCTCGCGGGCGCGCTCTGCCGCTTGCAGCGCGGCATTGCCCGTCATCAGGGTAACGCGGCTCGAATAGCTGCCGAGGTCAACGGGCGTTAAATCCGTATCGGCTGTGATGACGCGAATGTCGAACGGGTCAATGCCTAAGACCTCCGCCACGATGTAGGCGAGGATGGAATCCGAGCCTTGCCCGATGTCTGTCGAGCCACACTGGACGCAGACGCCGCCCTGACGATCAAGGCGAAGCTGCACTCCACTGTGCGGCATGTTGTTCCAGTAAATCGGCAGCCCCGCGCCGCAGATGTATGAACTACAAGCGATCCCGATGCCTTTGCCTGCGGGCAGCTTTCTCGTCTGTCTCTCCCAGTTGGAAAACTTGTTCTTCCAGTCAGAGCCTGCGACCACTTTGTCTATGCACGCCCCAAGTCCCATGCTGCCGATACGCAGGTAATTGGCCGTCACAGTGAAGGGCGGGACGAGATGCTTGCGGCGTATCTCTACGGGGTCGAGCTTCAATTCTTCGGCGATCTTGTCGAGCTGAACTTCGAGAGCGAAACGCGGCTGCGGTGTTCCGTGTCCGCGCTTCGGGCCGCACGGTGGTTTGTTCGTAAAGGCGCGCAGGCCGCGAAACTTGTAGCGCGGGACATTGTAGGTGACTGTCTGAAGCGCGCCCGTGTAGAAGGTCGAGGCGACGCCATAAGAGCCGTATGCGCCGCCATCCAGAAACGACTGAAAATCCATCGCCGTGATCGAGCCGTCTTTCTTGACGCCGGTTTTGATTTTCATCAAGACCGGGTGGCGTCCGCGATGGCAGTAGAAAACCTCTTCGCGCGTCAAGGTAACTTTGACGGGGCGACCTGTCATCATCGAGAGCTTGCTGACCGCGATCTCATGATTGAAAGGGTCGGATTTGCCGCCGAAGCCGCCGCCGTTGGGTGTAGCGATGACGCGAACGTGGCTGGCAGGGAGTTCCAGTGTTTTGGCGAGCGCGCGATGGACGTAGTGCGGTGTCTGCGTCGAACTCCAGAGCGTGAGTTTACCGTCCGGGTCGAAATGCGCGACCGCCGCGTGCTGCTCCATCGGCAGGTGCGTGTTGCCTTCAAAAAACATGACATCTTCACGAATCAGGTCTGCCTCAGCGAAGCCTTCGTCCATGTCGCCGAATTCGAGCGAGACTTTCTTGTGAACGTTTGCCGCGTCGCCGTACTCGTGTATGCGCGGCTCGTCAATCTTGATGGCCTCTTCGATGTTTGTGATGGTTTGCAGTCGTTCGTATTCGACCTCGATTAAATTCATCGCGTCGAACGCCGTATCTTCATCAATGGCGGCGACGGCAGCAACCGGGTCTCCGATGAAGCGAACCTTATCAACGGACAGCGCGTGCTCGTCCTGACTGACGGGCAGGATGCCGTAAGAAATTGGCAAATCCTTGCCGGTGATAATCGCGATGACGCCGGGCAGCGCCAGAGCCTTGGATGTCTCAATGCTCTTGATGCGCGCGTGCGGCTCATGTGAGCGCAGGATTTTACAGAAGAGCATGCGCGGCAGCACGATGTCATCGGCAAACTTGGTTTGCCCCGTACATTTCTGGCGCGCGTCAACTTTGCGAAACGGCTTGCCGATGATTTTCAGCGGCTCGCCGTTCCTGCCATTTCCGTTCTTTCCGTTCTTATTCGTAGCCATAAATCGTCTCTTTAACCGGCTCGGCTGCTTCGCCGCGCATTCTTGCCGCAGCCAGTTCGACGGCTTCGTAGATTTTTAAGTAGCCGGTGCAGCGGCAGAGATTGCCCGACAATGCTTCTTTAATCTCTGCGCGGGTCGGGTCACTCTTTGCTTTTAATAATTCTTTGGCGACAAGCAGGAAGCCGGGTGTGCAGTAGCCGCATTGCGCCGCGCCGAGGTCTGCGAAGGTTTCCTGTAGCGGGTGAAGCTGCGAGCCTTCAGCCATGCCTTCGATGGTCTCGACCTCGCGCCCCTCAGCATCCAGCCCCAGCATCAGGCAGGAGAGAACCGAGCGCCCGTCAACCAGCACGGCGCACGTGCCGCACTCGCCAAGCTCGCAGCCATGCTTCGTGCCCATCAGATTGAGGTCTTCACGCAGGACTTCGAGCAGCGTTTTATGCGGCGCAAACGCAACTTCCGCCCCTTCGCCGTTCAAGATAAATTCGATGTGAGCTTTTTGCTTTCTTCCAGACATAACGTCGTAAATAGTAAATGGTAAATGGGAAATAGACAAAAGCGGACGATTGCTCGATAGACCATAGACGATGAGAAGAAGGTTCTTATCGTCCATCGTCCATGGTCTATCGTCCGCCGCAGCGATTTATGATGCAGCAGCCGAGCCGCCGTTCTTCTTGCGGTTGATGACGAGATTGTCTATCAGGCGCGTCTTGCCAAGATGCACCGCGAGCGCGATGAGGACTGTGCGGTCATCCAGCTTCTCAAGGGTTTCGAGTGTGTCCGCATCCGTCACGCTGACGTAATCGAGGCGCGCGAGCGGCTCTGCGGCAACTGTTGAGCGAACCGCCTCCAGGAGGCGCGACCCCGAACGTTCGCCCGTCTTATATGCCTCTTTGGCCTGGGTGAGAGCGCGGTAGAGAACGGTTGCGGCGTGTTTCTCTTCTTCCGTCAGATAAGCGTTACGTGATGAGAGCGCGAGACCGGATTCTTCGCGCACGGTCGGGAGAACGACGACCTCCGTCTCGAATGCGAGGTCGCGCACCAGCCGCTTGACGATCAAGGTTTGCTGCGCGTCCTTCTGTCCGAAGTAAGCGAAGTCCGGGCGCACGATGTTGAGCAGCACCGTGACGACCGTCGCCACGCCGCGAAAGTGGCCGGGTCGCGCTGCGCCTTCGAGTTGCTCGGAGAGTCCGCCGACGGTGACGTAGGTCGCAAAATCTTTCGGATACACCTCTTCAATCGAAGGCGCGAAGATGTAGTCCACGTTGTAGTCGGTCAGCCGCGCCGCGTCTTTCGTCAAATCGCGCGGGTAATGCGCGAAATCTTCATCCAGGCCAAACTGCGTCGGATTGACGAAGACCGAGACGACCACGACATCGCACATCCGGCGCGCTTCACGAACCAGACTTAAATGTCCTTCATGCAGCGCGCCCATCGTCGGCACCAGCCCGATTGTTTGATCCTGCTCGCGCCGCACCTTGCGCGCAACCGAACTCATACGTTGACGGCGATTGATGATTTCCATAAGGGGAGTTTTCAGTTTTGAGTTTTCAGTTTTCAGTAAAAGCAACTTGTCTGTGCTTAAAACTGAAAACCGAAAACTGAAAACTATTCTTTAAGGCTTTTCGACCTCCGCGCCCGTGCCGGGGGTTGTGATTTCCAGTTCGGCTGCGGCCTGAGCCGGGAGGCCGTAGGATTCGGCTTCGGAAGGATACGCGCCCGTGCGGACATCTTCGGCGTAACGACTGATGGCCTCCGTCATCGTACTCTTAAGATCAGCGTACTGTCGCACGAAGCGCGCGAGCTTGCCGAACGAAAGACCGAGCAGATCGTGGATAACCAATACTTGGATGTCGCAATGCGCGCCTGCGCCGATGCCTATGGTGGGAACACGGACGCTTTCCGTGATGAGTTTGGCAATCTCGCGCGGCACGACTTCAAGCACGATGGCAAACGCGCCCGCATCTTCGAGCGCCTTCGCGTCATCAATCAGCGCGCGAGCCGTCTCAGCCGTTTTCCCCTGCACGCGATAGCCGCCGAGCATGTTGACGGATTGCGGCGTCAGGCCGATGTGCCCCATCACTGGAATCTCTTCGTCAACCAATCGCTTAACGAGTGGTGCGCGCTTGCGCCCGCCTTCGAGTTTGACCGCTTCCGCCGCACCGTCCTTAATCAAACGCAAGGCGTTTCTGACAGCCTCGTCCGCGCCTGTGTGAAAAGAGCCGTAGGGCATATCAGCGACGAGCAGGGCGCGCTGCACGCCGCGACGCACGGCGCGCGTGTGCATCACGATCTCGTCGAGCGTGACGGGGACGGTGTTGCCGTAGCCGAGTATGGTGTTGCCGATGCTGTCGCCGACGAGCACGATGTCAATGCCCGCCTCGTCAACAATGCGCGCCATTGTGTAATCGTAAGCCGTCAGGCAGACGAGGCGTTCCCCTCGCTCCTTGCTCGCGCGCAAACTCGGTGCAGTCACTTTCTCAGGACGCTGCGGTTTGAGATAAGCCATACGAAACTCTTTTCTCCAGACGGATAGGCGGCGACCCCTTCATCAATCAGGGTCGCCGCGCATGGTTCGCTTAGGTCTTCATCTTAGAGGTGTGCAAGGCCGTAATTATAGGCCAGCGTGACGGAAAAGCAAGGAAGAAGATGAATGCAGGGGCAGGGCTTGTCCCTGCCCGTCTTGTCACGCAGGCATCCGGGCAGGAACAAGTCCTGCCCCTACGAAATGCTTCCCCATCGTTTTACTTCTGATTCGTCGAGTGTTTCGGCGAGAAGCTGGCTAATAGTTTGTTGAATCGTCGGGTGGATAACGTCAGGCGCAAGCTCTGCCAGCGGCGTGAGAACGAAGCGGCGCTCGTGCAGGCGCGGGTGCGGGAGTTGGAGAAATTCGGTTGCGTTTTGTTCGTTGCCGTAGAGCAGCAAGTCCAGGTCAATCGTGCGCGGGCCGCGCCAACGCTCGCGCCTGCGCCCCAGGGCGTACTCGATGCGAAGCAGACGGGCGAGCGTTTGTTCGGGTGAAAAGAGATGAACGCGCAACTCCGCCACCATGTTGAGAAACGCCGGCTGGTCAAGCACCTCCACCGGCTCTGTTTCGTAGATTGACGACAGGCGCGTGACTATGAATCCGGCATCCAGCATCCCGCGCACGGCCAGCAGGAGATTTCCCGCACGGTCGCCCAGATTCGAGCCAAGACCAACATAGGCGGAAAGTCTGGAGTCTGAAGTCTGGAGTCTGAAGCCGGAAGACATAATGCATTGTACATTCATTGCGGGATAACCCTCGCCACGTTTTTTGACTCCAGACTTCAGACTCTCTAGACTCCAGACTCGAATGAGCCAACTCTCCGCGCTGATCTGGTTGAAGTGGACGCTGTTTCGCAATGCGATGCGGTCGCGCAAAGCTGTGCTGAGCAAGATTGCGTCCATTCTGGGCACGCTCGCGGCGCTGGCAATTGCTCTGGTCATCGCCTTCATTCTCGGAATTGCTGTTTACAACGTCTTGTCGCCGGGTGCCTCAAGTCAAATCCTCGCGCAGTTGCCGCCCAATCATCCTTTAGCAGCGGAACTGAAAGACGTGATGAAGTCCGGGTCAACGCTTCTCTTCATGATCTTCGGCATTCTCTACTTGATGTGGGCGACCGTACCTTTGAGTCTGGGCGGCGGCAGCCAGTTCACTCCGGGACGCATGTTGCTCTACCCGGTCAGCCTGCGAAAACTCTTCGCCCTTGATTTCCTGAGCGAGCTGACGAGCCTCGGGACAATCTTCGCTATTCCAATCATCCTTGGTGTCGCGCTTGGTGCGGGCGCAGCACTTGGTCACATCCTGCTTGCGCTCCTCGCCGCCCTGCTCAGTATCGCCTGCGGCATCAGCATCGCTAAATGGCTCTCGACTTCGATGAGCGCGCTGATGCAAAAGCGTCGGACGCGCGGCGAAACCGTGCTGGCATTGATCGGCGTGCTGGTCGCGCTCGGCGGAGCTTTCTTCGGAGAGTTGGCCGCCTACATGATGCGCCACGCGGATTCGTTGGGACGCTTGCGCTGGACGCCGCCGGGCGCGGCTGCCATCGCTTTGACGGAAGGCTTGAGACGGGGAGGCGAGGGAGCATACGCGCTGGCGCTCAGCGTGCTTGCCGGGTACACGATCATTCTGGTCTTCGTCACTTACCTGATCGCGCGCCGTGCGGCTCTCGGTGCAGGCGGGGCAAAGCGCTCTTCCGTGCGGGCACGAATACCGGAGAGCGCAGCGGCGATGCACACAGGCTGGCAACTGCCGTTTCTCTCCGCGCCAATCTCGGCGGTCGTCGAAAAGGAGTTGCGCTACGCCATGCGAAACGCGCAACTGCGGATGATGGCTGTGATGCCTCTGGTGCTGATCGCCGTCAGGATGTTGCGAGGCAGCCGCCCCGGTGGAAACAACGAGTTGGCCTCTCATGCCGCGTGGGATGTCAGTAGCTTTGCTTCATACGCCGATGGACTACTGGTCGCGGCGGGCGTGCTTTACGTCTTCCTGATTCTCTCGTCGCTGGCGTGCAATCTCTTCGCTTACGAAGCGGGCGGGATGCGTTCCTTTATCCTCTCGCCCGTTGACCGGCGCACGATTCTTTTAGGCAAGAATTTGACGATTACTTTTCTGGCCTTCGTCTTCTGCGCCGTGCTGCTCATAGTCAATCAACTCGTCTTTCGTGATTTGTCGCTCTCTGCGCTTCTTTTCGCTTCCCTGAGCTTTCTCTTCTTTGCCGCCTGCTTTGCCGTCATCGGCAACTGGCTCTCCATACGCTTTCCCAAGCGCCTGCAATTCGGGAAGCGCATGAACGCGTCGGGCGTGACCGGGTTTCTCTTGATTCCGATTATGATTGTGCTGGCCGTGCCCGTGTTTCTCTCAACCTTCGCGGGTTACCTCGCGCAGAGTTTCATGGTGAAATATGCTACACTGGCCTTGTTCGCAAGCCTTGCGGTCGCGCTCTACTGTCTATTGATTACGGGTCAGGGACGCGCGCTCGCACGCAGCGAACAAGAAATCCTCGAAGCCGTCAGCGGTCGGAGCGAGGAAATTTAGATTCCAGCGGTGCGTCCTCAATTAATGACGGCGCATCCGGGCGGGAAGGCCGCTAGAGCCCCGTCCAGACACAAATGGCTCGCAGAAAATTTCGCAGCAACCAGCGACACGAACCCTCCACGGAACGTTCTTTCCAGGAGTATATTTCCTCTATCCCCGCGCCGCAGACTTCGCGCACAGAGTTGATGCGGCTGGTGCGCGGCGGCGAAGATACGTTTCTCGAACTCAAGGTCAAGCTCTCCAATACGGAAAAGATCGCGCAAGGGATTGTTGCGCTCGCCAACACGGGCGGCGGATTGATGGTCTTTGGCGTCAACGACCAGATGCGCGTCGAAGGCTTGGACGACGCCGAAAGCGTGCAGGATGAACTCGTCCGCATCTGTCGTGAAGAGATTCAGCCCCCGCTTGTTCCCTTCATTGATAGGGTGGCGTTCGACAACGGGCGGCGCATCGTTGCGCTCGATGTGGTGGGGCGCAACCGCCCGTACAGGACGCGCGACGGGCGTTTCTACATCCGCGTTGGCTCGGAGAAGCGCGAGGCCTCACGTGAAGAGTTGTCAGCTTTGATAGACGAAGCGCGCCCCACGCGCTACGAGAACGTGCCCGCCATCGGTGCGAGTCTTAGTGACATAGACGAAGCCCACCTGTGGAGCTACGTCAAAGAGTTTGAAGGCGACGCTTTCGATGAGGCGAGTGTCGTGGGCTATCCGACAAAAGACGTGCTGGAGCGTGACCTGCTGCTGGCTACGGCAAGCGGGAGCGATACGATTCCGACAATCGCCGCCATTCTCCTCTTCGGAAATGATGAGCGAGTCGCAGAGCTCCTCCCGCGTTCACAAATCGTCGCCACACGCTTTGCCGGAGAAACGACGCAAACTCCCGTCATTGAGCGCGTGCAGCTCGCGGGCAATCTTCACACGCTCTACGAGGCGGCGCTTCGTTTCATAGAGCGTTACGGTGAGTTGTGGGATGCGCGACCGCGCCGTTTTCCGGCCTCGGAGGTGGGGGATGCGCCCGTCGCTGCGCGCGCCAATTATCATCGCGGCGCAATTGGCGAAGGTGTGGCCAACGCTCTCGTTCATCGTGACCTTGCGCTCAGAGATTTCGTCACGCGCATCCACGTCTTCGACCGCTCGATAGAGATTATCAATCCGCGCCGCAGCGTCGGCTTTGCGCCCGCAGCGCAGAAGGCCATTCGCTACGGCGTGCCGCAGCGCCTCAACCCACAACTGACGGCCATCTTCCACAGCACAGCTTACGGGCTGACGCTTGCCGCTGGCGGGCTGCCTGAACTCCTGCGCCAGTCGCGCCTCTTCTCAGGTCGCCGCGCCGAAATCTTCGCCTTCAACGACGAATTCCGTCTCAGATTTTACGGAATATAGTAGGACAGACATTCCTGTCTGTCATTGAGCGCGGAGAGCGCGAATACACTTTTAGCTAATCTCAAGAGCGTGCTGTTCGCACGCTACGACAGGCAGGAATGCCTGTCCCACGGAGTTATGGCGTTTGTTGGATGAGTTCGAGGAGTTGGTCGTAAGCCTGCTCTGCGGCGAGAGCGCTCTTTTGATATGCCCGCTCTAGTGACCTGACATTGCCTTGGCAGTGCGGGCAAGTCCTGGTCTCCGGCATGACGTGGCGATTGCAGCCCCGGCAGATGATTAATTGCGGAAGTTCTCGCGGCGCTCCGCTCGCGGCGGGCTTGGCTGTTCGCTTGATGGAAGAAGTGATTTGGATGGGCTTCGTTGCATCGGAGATGGACAGCGCGGAAACGGGCACGCCTTCCGTTGTCTCTAACGCGAGTTCAAAGAGACCATGATCGAAGGGCTTGCCCGGGGCTTCGCCGATGCGCACGATGCGCTCGCGCAAGCCTTGGCTTGATAATTCGAGAGCGCGATGATGGCAGTAAGGATTATTGCCCGCGCGCCCGAACAAGACGTGCCCCGTCCATGTGCAGCCTGCGCGACAAACATCCGCGTAGTAGCAATCGTGGCAGAATCCCCAGAGATCGTTGGTCGTGCGATTTCGAGTAAAGCCTATTTCGGGAGCGTCGCGCCACATATCTTCTAAAGTTAAATCGCGGATGTTGCCTCCGGCATAAGTGGTGGTGGGAAGCGAGGGGCAGCCTTTGATAGTTCCGTCCGCTTCGATGCCGATGGTGTTCTGGCCTGCGTTGCAGCTTGACCAGTGGATGCGCTCGTCTCCGGCTCCGCGCCAGAGCGACTCGAAGGGGCCGAAGTAGCCGATGTTGTTGCCGGGCTGCATCAGCAAGCCTCTTTCATAACCTTCCTCGTAGAGTTCGGCCAGAAGCGGCATCAGCTCAAGCAGTTCATATGGTTGAAGCAGGAGTTCCGGGTGATCTACTGCCCGGCCCATCGCCACCGTCAACTGCACTTGCCAGTCTTTGACTCCCGCCTCGATGAATCGTTCCATCAACTCGCGCAACTGCGGCATGACGAGCGCGGTAATCTGCGTGTTGACGCTGGTCGAAATCCCATGAGATTTGCAAAGCCTGAGAGCCTCGAACGCTGCCTCAAACGAACCCTTCACGCCGCGAAGCTCGTCATGCAAATCAGCGAGGCCGTCAATTGATATTCCGACGGCCTGGAGTCCCGCACTGGCGGCCTCCTCGATTCGCTTTTCGGTGAGGTGAAGCCCGCCTGTCTGAAGCGTGCAATCCATGCCCTGGGCACGAATCTCACGAATAATCTCCAGCCAATCTCTTCGCAGGTAGGCTTCACCGCCGATGATCGTCACCTCGCGCGTCCCCAGTCGTGCCAGTTGACGTACAAGGTCAAGACACTCCTGGGTGTTTAGCTCTTCAGGACGCCGCTTTCCGGCGCGCGACCCGCAGTGCTGGCACTTCAAATCACAGGCCAGCGTAATCTCCCAGACCGCGTAAACGGGCTTGAGCGCCTCGCGGTCTTCCTGGGTGATATAGCGCGATGGTTGTTCCATGAAAGTTCCGGTTACCTTCTGCTCATGGTCTTTGCGGCGGGGGCCTTTGCTCCACCCTTTTTGATTCCGGCGTCCAGCTTGGCGAGCGCTGCCTCAACTGCCTTGATGTGACTGCGCGCAGTTGTCGCCATTTTTTTCATCTGCGAGAGGTTTCCACCCTTGAGGATTTCCAGAATGGGCCTGCCGTAGAGCGGGTGAGCCGGGTTGCCGGGAATTTTAGAGGCGACTTTGCCTGGGGCCTTTTTCTTTGCTGCTACCATACGGGATGTCTCCTTTTCATAACTGGTCGAAGTTAATGTTGACGAGCGTGGCGCGGTCGGCTTTTTTTCTATGCGGGCCGCTCCTGCTTGATGTCCGCCAGAGCATGAGCGAGGCGAGCAACAAACCACTCGCGATTCCCTACACCTTGAAAGCTGTGAGATTAATCAAGAGCGAGACTCTTAAAAGAGAGATGCCCTTGTTAACGAAGAGCAAAAAGCACAACTGTTTCTATACACTCCTTCAAAGAGGAGAGTCAATGAAATTGTTGTTGAATTGATTGAAGGGAAGCTACAAGCTGGGCCTGTGGAAAGCAAATTGAAAGTGGAAAGGCGAAGCAGTGAAAATGATTGAGTCCCGCAGGGACGACTGAAGAGAGCTTCCTTTCAGTCGTCCCTGCGGGACTCTGGTTTTATTCCTCGTTCTATTCCCAGCCATGAAGTGCTGGACTCTTATCAATTGTTCCTGACGGGACAAAGTGCTGTCCTCACTTATACCTTTCGCCTTGCTCTTAGTTCGCTTTCTCTGCCTTCGGCGCGTTGTAGAACAGGCGGCTCTGGACGATGTACTCTTTATCATCCGTCTGCCCATCGCCGTCAACATCCACTTTGACGACAATCTTGTGTTGCTTGCCGTCGCGGCGGTCGCCGGGATTGTAGCCGAGGCTGTACTGGTTGCGGAGCAGCGCGTTGATTTCCCTGAGCACGTTCGGCACTTCACCTTCAAAGGTGACGGGATAGTATTTGCCGCCCGTTTCCTTGGCGAACGTGCTGAGCTGATTCTTCGCCTGGAGAAGCGTCAGCCTGCCGGGATTGCCGAGCAGGTCGTCGGTTGCATCGAGGCGGTCGCCGTATTTTTTGAAGAACAACTCTCCCGTCCCGATGATGTAGATGGGCACGCCCGCATTCTGCGCGATCTTGCGCGCCTTGTCGTAGTTGATCTTGCTGAAGGTGTCTATCCCGGTCGAGATCAGGATGAGAGCTTTGCGGCGACCCTGCACGCTCACCAGTCCTGTGTAGTCAGCCTGCCGCGTTTTTGAATCTTCCAACACCACCGAATCACCACGCCCGCCGATGAGCGTAAACTTCAACGCATCGAAAAGATTAGAGTCGCTGAAAGCAGGGTTATTCCTCAACAGGAGGTTGATGACTTCCTGAATCCGACGCGGGTCGTTGGTAAAGTCTGTGATCGGCGTTGGGCGAATGTCGTAAGCGATGACGGTGACGAAATCGTCCGGCGGCTTGACGAACTGCGAGAGAAACATCGCCATCGGTCGGAGGACTTCGTACTGTCCCGGTTCAAAGCCCCCGCTCCCGGCAGCGCCCATTGCCGCTGAGAGCTTGCTGTATTCGACCACCATCGCCACCGTAATCGGCGCTTCGGGCGTGGAGAAATTGGTGATTTCCTTTTGCGCGCCGTCTTCAAACACGGAGAAGTTCTCTTTCTTCAAGCCCGTGATGATCTGCCCTGATTTTTTGTGATAGACGACGACATCAACGTTGACGACATTGGTCGTCACCGAGATGGTCTCGGCCTCCTGCGGCTTGCCGGACAAATCCGGCGGCAGTTGTTCCTGCTGCTCGTCCTCCTTCTTCTCTGTGCCATCAGGTCGCTTGTTCTTCTTCTGTGTGCCGGTGGGCGGCTGGCGTCTGGATTGAGCCAACAGGCTGAGATTGCTCGCTGCTCCAAATGCAAAGATGAGTGCGATTGCGAGAAGAGAAAAGAGGCGGCGGCGGAAGAGTGTGCGTTTCATAATAAAAATCCTTTACAGCTTGGAGGCGGGGGGAAATCCAGCTTTGATAAACGAATATTAGGCTCTGACAAAGCGCATGGTCAAGATACAGAGGTTAGATACTGGATGTTAGATGTCAGTTGTCCGCCGGTACTGCTCCAATATCCAACATCTAACATCCGGCATCTATTCTTTTATCGTGACCTGCTCGGAGGTTCGGCCTCGATAACAACATCATAGCCGCCCGTGTTGTCACTCAAGTTGCCCTCGTTGATCCCGAGAAAGAGTACCCCGTCGCGTTGCGCGATAAACTCGCGGCGAGCCCCGACGGAGATGAAGTCATCGTTGTCGTCGCCGATGACGGCGATCAGCGAGCCTGTCGGGTAAGCAGGCATCAGCTTTCCGTTATCCTGTACCCCGGTGAGTCCGACAGGTGTTGAAACGCGACCCCCGCCGAGCGTGATGCTTCCCCTTGCGGTAATGCGTATGCGCTGGCCCTTCGTCGCCACGAACCCGCTGTTCGTCCATCCATTGGCAGTATTGTCTGCGCGCACGCGTGAATTGAAAACTGGCACCATTTGAGATGAGGACGGACTGCTGCTCGGCTGCGATGCCGTGTTGTCAATCTCTGGCTGCGTGTTCTGCGTCGGCGTGGGACGCTGCACGGGAGGACGAGTCGTAGTTTGCGGAGTCGGGCGGCTGTTCGTATCGTCATTAGTCGAGACAGCAGGCGCGCTGCCTGCCGAATCAAACTCTATGGATTCTACGTCCTCCATGTAGAGCGTAATCTGGCTGCGGCGTCCGCGCGAGCCTGTGCCGACGAGCACGATAAACTGCTGATCGCGAAAGCCTATGATCTGGCCGCGAATCACGCTGCCATCCTTCAGGCGGATAGTGTCTGCAAAGGCCACCACGCTCAAACTCAGGACAAGCGCGAGAGCAACGATCAGGCGCGACATTCTCTTGTTCATAATTCTCCTCCGGGACGAGTGCTTCTTCGATTCCGAGACTGTAGACAGGCTCGTCGGCATATCCGACGTTTAGCAAAGACGCGCCTGCTTTGGCAAGCGGGGAAGAGGTGTGATCTCAAGGGCGATTGATGCGTTGAACGGTCAAACTGGTTGCTTTCCCCAGTTTTCTAGTGCGCCGCCAGCCATGTTATAACATGCCTCCTGCGCTTTTAGAGGCAAAGCGACCGAAGAGAGTCGAAGAATTTCTGAAGGAGAGCAAAATATGATGAAGCGTCTGTGGCCGTCTCTGAAACTGAGCATCTTTTGCCTGATTCTGGCTTTCGGCGTTTACGCGCAGGAGCGTGGCAAGCAGAAATCGTCAAGCCCGAAGACAAGCCGGGCACAGCAGCAGCAGGGCAAAGGAAAAGCAGATTCAGGGAAATATGTTCCGGTTCACACATATGACCCTGCGAGAAATGCCGAGCAGGATATTCGAGATGCCGTGGCTGAGGCCGATAGAGCGGGCAAGCGCGTGCTGCTGGAAGTCGGGGGCGAATGGTGCATCTGGTGTCACATCATGGACGCTTACTTTGAAAAGAACCCGGAGCTGCTGGCCTACAGGGAAAAGAATTTCGTCACGCTGAAGATCAATTTCAGCGAAGAGAACAAGAACGAACAGGCGCTCTCACGCTATCCGCAAATTAATGGCTACCCGCACCTCTTCGTCCTTGAGCGCGATGGCAAGCTCCTTCATTCGCAGGACACAGGCCAACTGGAGGAAGGCAAAAGTTACAACATGGATAAGTTCATGGCTTTCCTGAAAGAATGGTCGCCGCCTGAAAATTGAGAAACTCAAGTCAAGACCAGCCCGCGCTCAAAACTAAAGCGGCGAGTTGTCGCTCTCGCCGCTTTCAAATTCAAGAGATTTCAGTGTCGCTTACTGTCCCTGGACATTGGTGATATCCCGGTCGTGGTTCAGCGCGACGAACGCGACAACGAGCACTGCCGCGACAACAGCGACGGCGATCCACATGCCCTTTTTACCATCGTCGTCGCCATCATCACTGTCGCTGTCCATTTGAGGAGATGCGAAACGCTTGCCGGGCGACTTGAAAGTATCTTTGAAGGTCGCTTTAGCCTTAAGAAAAGTGTTGCCCGTCGCTATCCGCGCCTGCACATCATTCTTCGAGAAGATGCGATTGAAGAGCGCCTTTGACCCAGCCGTGAGCGGCATCCTTTCGGCGGCGGCTTGAGCCGTCAGCAATTGGCTCTCTGCGGAAAGCGTTGTCACCACAACTGCCTTGTCGCTGGAACTGTCAACCAATGCTGTCTCGCTCTTGGTTTCTTTTGCCTTGGGGTCTGTGCTCACCTTTAATGGGCCGGCCATAACGTAAACCTGCGCCACGGCGAAAACAAGCACGAGCGCGGTTAGTTGAAACGCCTTTGTAAATCTGGAAGCTGTCATGGAATCTCCTCCTCCTGCATGGTTAGTCAAGATGTCGAAATGAAGCAACATACCAATTAGGCCCGTACATTGCTTTTAAGCATGGCAGGAGTGTAACGCTAAGGGTTGGAACGGTCAATATTTTATGTTTGGTTAATTCTACTCAAGTCCGCTCTTAACTCGAAAAGAAAATAAATTGGCCATTGACATCCGCTCGACTGCGGGCATACTGTGACCCGCGTTCTGATGCCTCGCTCAACGCGGCTCTTCAGGGAGCTTTCCCTGTGAGCCTGAAAATTGAAGTTTTCCTCTAGAGAGTTTCCAGTGGACTCTCACAAACCTCGGAGGTCCAAACTATGCCGGTAGTAGAATTTCCCCCTAAAATTTTCGGTTTCAAAGTCGAGAAGCGCGTGATTCCGCGCCCCGGCGGTAAAAAGTTTCTGTTCAATTCGCACACGCAGATTGGTGTCCTTCATAGCACGGAATCAGCTTCGGTTGAGACATCATTCAAAGAATTGAACAAGAAACATAGTGCCCCACACTTCATCGTGGGTGAAGGGCGCATTATTCAGTGTCGCCCGCTGAACGCGCAGGCTGCGGCGCTCAACGGAAATGCCCCCTGCTTCGCCAACGCTCAGGCTTCAATTCAAATCGAGATGGCTGCTTTTACGGGCGGGGGCAAGGGCATTGCGACCACGACCGATCTCTGGCTTCCTAATGACGGTGTGCTGTTGCCAACCGTTGCCATCATGGCCTTTTGCGCGGGCAACGACATAGACATCCCTCTACAGGTGCCCAATGATAAGTGGAAGGACGATGCCTCCGACATGCCGCTGCCGTGGGCTGCCGGGCCCCCAAAGAAACCGAAGTCGGCGATCAATACACGACGCAAAGCCGCCGCCGCCGGAGATTTCCCGAAGCTGAAAGGATGGTGGATGCACGTCGAGGTTCCCTGTCAGGGGCCGACGTGGCATCACGACTGCGGCAGACTCAGGCGCAGAGATATGCTCAGGATGGCTCTGGAACTGTTGAGCAAATAACGGCAGTTCGATCTGCTTTCTTAGACCCTGAAAGGGTCACCTGTAATAGCCGGGGGCAAGCCAACGACAGTTTGCGCCGCCCCCGGCTATTTTATGTATCCCCTTTGGGGATAAAATCTGAGTACCCAATTGAGTTGTCAATTACCATATTTGACATTCATGCCTGATAGGAATAGTTTTCCATCCAGCACAAAGATTTTCGCCCGACATCTTTAAAATGGCGCTACCGCTCGTTTCCATCATCACTGCGACCTACAATCGGAGCAACGTCCTCAAACTGGCGATTGAAAGTGTTCGCTGGCAGACTTTCCAAGACTGGGAACTATGGGTTATCGGCGACGCCTGCACGGATGACACGGAAGACGTGGTCGCCTCTTTCGACGACCCGCGCATTCACTTTATCAACCTGAAAGAAAACATCGGCGAACAGTCCGGGCCTAACAACGAGGGCTTTCGTCATGCACGCGGGCGCTATATCGCCTATCTCAACCACGACGACCTCTGGCTGCCAGACCACCTTGAAACAACTCTCGAAGGAATCGAAAAAACAGGGGCCGATCTGGTTTTCACCCTCGTTGATGCCATCCTCGGCGAAGGGAGAAACTCTCTTGGGTGCAATGTGCCGAGTCTGCGCTATGAGCCGGGACTGCTGGTTCCGGCCTCCTGCTGGCTCTGCCGCCGCGAGTTGATTGAAGAGACGGGCGGCTGGCGATTTTACAGGGAGTGTCACACCATTCCATCTCAAGACTGGCTCTATCGGGCCTGGAAAGCTGGCAAAGCTTTGCGGCTGATTCCGCACCTGACGCTCGTCGCTATCTATTCCGGCTCGCGGCAGGGTGTTTATGCGAAGCGCGAGGCCTGGGAGAACCAACTCTATTTCGACCGCATTCTTAATGAACCAGACTTCAGGACAAAAGAGTTGACCGCGATAGTTACTAACTACGAGACTCCCTGGCACAGATGGTATCCGGCTCACACGCTCATCTTGCGCGCCGTCAGAAATGCGCTGGTGAAAGGTTGCGTCGCGCTGGGGCTTGACCCGATAGCGGTCAGAAACTTCTTTCTCTATTTCCGCAAGGGAGCGTTTATTGATCGTCTGAGACGCAGGCGAGGATTAGAGCCTCTCCGGCGCCGGAACAATGTGGGGGCGGGGGCAGTTATAGCAAGGAGGAAGAATGAAGGCATTCGCTGATAGAGAAATTGACTTTACGCCGGAACAGGGATTAATCAAGGGTTGTACCAAAGATGAGCGCAGCATCACCTCCGATTGGGAGACACTGCGCGAGTTGATTCAGGGAGTGAAAGTTAAGGAGATTAAAAACGTCCCGAAGGAGAATGGTTTTCTGACGGAGATATTCAGAGCAGACTGGGCGCTTGATGAGGGCGAAGTAAGTCAGGTCTTTCAAGTCAATCTCTTTCCGGGCGGCATCTCAGCCTGGCACGCGCACCAATTCTCCACGGACCGGCTCTTCGCCGCCAGCGGCTTGATGAAGGTGGCGCTCTTCGATGCTCGCTCAAATTCGCCCACGCATAATCTCATCAACGAGTTTCGGATCGGGCTAATGCGCCCGACCTTGATCGTCGTCCCGCCCGGCGTCTGGCACGGCGTTCAGAATATCTCGAAAGAGCCGGGCTGTCTCATCAATTTAGTTGACCGCGCATATGCTTACGAAGACCCGGATCACTGGCGGCTTCCTTTTGATTCAACGGAGATTCCTTACTCCTTTATCAAGCCGCTGCCCTGGGGTGACAAGCCATGAAGTATTTGATTTTATCGTTAGCCTTAATGCTGTTTTTCTCAAGCGCACCACCTGCGCCAGTGAATGATGCTGACGACAAATGTCAGAAGCTGAATGAGAAGACCGCGGCTCTTGTTAAGGAGTATAAAACCTTGCGCGACAAGCGCCGCAAGCAACCGCAGGGAACTTTCGATCAGGATTTGGATCATGCTGGCGGTAGGTTGAGCAAGGTTTTGTCTTCTCTGGGCGCTGAGCTTGGGCATCGGCCCTTTACGAAGGAAATCATTATCGGCTGTCTCGGAGAGCCGGATGCAATTAGAAGCCATCGGAAGATGGGCGGACTGCTCGAAATTTATAACAGGGAGTTAAGGATAGCGGGGCGCAAGGTCGAGGAGAGAAGTGAGAGAGAATATCTGATCTATTTCTGGAGAGGCTGGCACGATTTTATCTTCTTCATCAGCGAAGATGGCGTCATCGTAGATCACGGCTGGTGGTTTGCTTACGAGTGAGCCGCAGTAGATATAAACATGATTACCATGCTACATAATTACCTATGACTAAAAACGCTTACTACAATCACCTGACCGGAGATCGCTATCTTTGCGAAATAATCGAAGAGACAGCGACAATGGTGAAGGTGCGCCTGCCTGAAGAGTCAGCTAGGGAAATAAAATTCGCCACCGAACTGTGGTTACCAAAGACGCACATCACTACAGAAGACGCTTGAGTTCGAAAGCTAAGGCCGGTTCTTGACAGGTTCGATTTAGGCGCTCAAGTGTTCGACCAGAATCTTGATGCCGATAATGATGAGAACTACGCCGCCAAGCATCTCAGCGCGCTTCGCCATCAACTTGCCCAGACGCTTTCCCATCCACACCGCTGGCAGGCAGAGCGCGAACGTCACCACCCCGATAACAGCGACGGTCACCAGCAGCGGGATTCCCAGCAGCGAGAAGCTAACCCCCACAGCCAGCGCATCAATGCTCGTGGCGACGGAGAGGAGCAGCAGCCTGGGAGTGCTGAAAGGATCATTCTGCGAATCATCACCCTCGCGTCTGGATTCATAAATCATCTTCGCCCCGATCAGGCCGAGCAGCGCGAAGGCGATCCAGTGGTCAACCGCCTCAACCCAGCCACGAAACGCTAGTCCGCAAGCGTAACCCAGAGCGGGCATGACAGCCTGGAAAAGCCCGAAGAACGCAGCCATCTTGACGGCCTGAGGCCAACGGACGCGCCGTGCTGTCATGCTGCTGGAGATGGAAACGGCAACGGCGTCCATCGAAAGCGCCGCGCCCGTTACTAAAGCGAACCAAAACCACATTGATGCGTCCCGGCATTCCTGCGAAGTTGAGGGGAACGATTCGCATTGTAGCAGAGGGAAATGCGGCGGGAGAAAGACACGGTTAATGAGCCATGATGGGACATCAGGCTACGGGGCAAGTGAGCTTTAATCTTCTTTCGGCATTTGATTGGTAATTTCCACTGTCTTAATGCTCACCGTGCAGACACGTTTGAGCAAATCAATCACAGCTTCTTTGTAGTCGGCAAAAGCGTAGGAGTTGAACTTTTCGGCGATGGTCGCGTCCGAAGGTTTCTTTTCTTTGTACTGGTCGAGAATCCATTCGAGGGCGGAGCGGTTGCCGAGTTTATATTCCCACGCTGATGAGGGAACATTCTGCAAAACGGTTTCGGAGTCGAGTTCGATTGTGCCGCTTGTCTTGCCGGCTTTTAATTTCGGGCGAGGGGTTGAGTTTGTTTTCGTGTCAACTCTTTTCAGCTTGAATGGCTTCGCGGTTTCGTAGTTGATGTGCAAATCCATCAACTCTTTGCCCCATGCCGCCCATTGCCGGAAGTCTTCGTAGAAGGGCAGACGTGGAAACTCGCGCTTGAGATTGAGCGCGTACTTTTGGCGATACGCGGGATGATGCAGGACGGCGTAGGTGTAATGAAAAATATCTTCCTTCGTGATGCGCTTGTCGTTGTAATGCTGGCGGAACTGCTGCAAGCCCCAATCTGTGATGTTTTCAACCTGCCGTTGTTGATTGTCATAAACAAAGAAGGGCAGCGACATCGTTCCCGCTCCTGCACCAACAAAATGCAGGTCTGCTATTGATTTTGAAGCTAAACACATAAACGGCTTTTCTGAGCTTGCATCCGTGTAATGGATGAATGTGTTTTCTTTATTGAAATCGCTCCCAATAAAACTTTCATGGATGCTGGTCAATCTGTCCAGCAAAACTTTGTCGCAGTATAAAAATTGGTCTGTGAAAGGTCTGTAAACGACCTTTAGCATTTTATTGCCATCGAAAATTAGTTTTTTATGGCTTCTAGAAATCTTGGTTTTTAAATCTCTACTCCATTTGATTTGTTCGATATATTGACTCTTGGTATTGCCGGACAATATTTGTTGATTTAATTTCTGAATGAAAAATTGCGCCTTCTTACTCAAGCTATCTTTACTATAATCGTAAACCCATTCATCTCTATTTGTTGAAATACCGAGAGAGGTGTTGCTGAATATCTGGTTTTCATCAGTCGTAATTCCCTTAATTCTTATCGGAATAAGTATATCGAAATCGCCTTCGGCTAGATTTATCCAGTTATGTTTTTTATCCGGCGCTATACGGTCAAAAGCAACGTCGCCCAAAGTATTCAAGCTCTCTATCCATTCAAACTTTTCTTTACGAGTAGCGCGAATATCGCATGGATGAACATAGAAGATTTGGCAAGGACGTTTTTCCTTACGTTCTTTTTTGATAAGCCACATAATGGCAATTCCAACGGCTGCGGCAACGCCAAAGATTGTGTTCTCCTCATTCATCCAAATTCCGTCTTTGCCGCTTAGTTTTCGAATGTTCCCGCCGAGATTAACTATGTAAGCATAATCAAATTCATCTTCGATACTCTTACGAAAGCCATCGAATGTTTTTGAATCAATGAAAGAGTTGTTAGTGATGAACGAGATCACGCCGTTCTCGTCAATTCTATCTATTGCCCAACGATAGAAACGCGAGTACATGTCATAAACTTTCGTCTTCTGCGCTGTCGAGTTTTTAACGAACGTGTCCTTGATGCGCCTGTCAATCTCTTTGTAATCGCGATTGCGGTTGAAGTCGTTAAAGTTTGCCTGATTCGCGTTGTAAGGCGGGTTGCCGATGATGACCGAGATTTTGCGCTCGTTCTGGCGTTGGATGCGCGCGGCGTTCTCAGAACTGATGCCGAACATCAAACCTTGTTTGTGTTTGTAGTCGAGCGCGTCCGTGTTGTCGAGCGTGTCAACGAAACAGATGTTTTTGAATTCTTTGTATGCACCGATCTTCTGCTGGTACGTATATTCGATGTTGAGGTTGGCGATGTAGTACGGCAGGATGGCGACTTCGTTGGCGTGAATCTCATGCTCGAATTTGTACGGGAGATATTGCGCCGGGATATGCTCTATCAATTCCGCGACGAATGTTCCCGTGCCCGTCGCCGGGTCTAAAATCTCCACGTTCTTATCGGAGAGCGTTCGATTGAAATGTTTTTCGAGCAGGTAATCCGTGCTCTCGATCATAAACCGCACAATCTCGTTCGGCGTATAGACCACGCCCAGACGGTCTGCGCCCTTCGGGTTATAAACCTTGTAGAAATTCTCATAAACAACCTTCAGGAATTTCTGCTTTTCGTGGTGGTCGGCGATTCCGGCTGCCGCGTCTCTAATCGTGTCGTAATAGCTGCGGATGCTGCCCAGATAATTTTGCCGCACGCTGTAAGTCATAAACGTTTCGATCACCGCCTCCAACTCGCGCGCGATGTTGTTGTGACGCAGGAATTCGGCGTTGGCAAAGACGTTGGTGAAAATGTCTGCGGTCAGGATGTGCTGAATCATCATCTCGCGCACATCTTCGAGCGTAATCTCCGGGTTGATTTCCACCTGACAATTTGCCAGAAACTCATCGCGCCTGGCGATAAACGCCTTGTTGGTGTCTGCCTCATCTTGAATCAGCTTGCGCAAACTCTCAACAATTGTTGGCACGTCTTCGGTGAACTTCACCAGCGCCTTGTTGAACTCCTGCACCTGCGGCGGCTCGAAATTTACGAAGGTATGCAGGATTCTTTCGAGCAGTTCCGCATCCTTCATCGAAACGCGCATCACCTGCACATTCTCTTGAAACAATACGGCTGTCTGGCTGTCCTCAAACAGCGTGTTCGTCAGCGGATAGCCTTTATCAATCTTTGCCTGAATCTCTTTATCAATGTCGTCTTTGATGTCCTTGCTTTCCCAGTAACCGAAATCGAGGCGCAGGGCATTTTTCAAAGCGCCATCGGGAATGATGTTTGTTCCCTTAGTGCTTTTAGTCGCTATTTTCGGCACTAACATCAAATTGCGCCGCTCGGCATAGGAATTAACTAACTGGATGAAAGCGTGCTCGACGGATGTTTCGTTGCGGCTGCCGCCGAATCTAATGGTCTCGTCAAGTTTGTTGTAATAATTGTTGAGGAGTTGTTTGGACATGAAGGAATTGTACACCGAAGCGGCAATTCTTCATTAGCTATGTCGGCAAAAAGAAACAGCCGCTCTGACGGCGGCTGTTACCAATTCGAGATTTGGTGGGGCAGCGGGGGGGGCGAATTCCTGGCCTCCGCCTCCATAAAAAAAACAGGCGCGAGGCTTACCATAAGTTGCCGCGCCTGTTCGCTTTTACCTGCATCTCATCACTCACCGCACAGAAACTTGACGGTCTTGGTCATGGTTGAAGCTTGTCTTTGCCCGACCACGCGGGCCGTGATTTTAATGGGGTCGCAGAGAACATTACTACCTATCCAGAAAGGAACATAGAACTTTTTCCCGTCCTCACTAATGCCTTGATAAGGGCCAGGCCCGAACGTCCCTCTGAAGACCGTTCGGCGGCCTTCCGTAGCGGTTAAGACGATTGATTTCCCGTGGCCCGCTTCCAAATCTCCGGTGACTTCTACGAGGACCAGGACAGGCCCGAACGGAGCGTTCGCTGAAGTGCTCAGCGTTTCCTCGACACTTATTTCGTCCAGCTCACCTGTTGCTTGATCGTATTCCTTCACCTTGATACCCGTGATTCCCCATGTTTTATTCTGGGCTGGGCGTGGGTTGTTGATTATGCTGGCGGTCGGATGGGTCCGGTGCTTCTGGGACAGTGCGGTCGGCACAATGATCGAGCAAACGACGCAGATCAAGAGCGCGCGAACTGAGAGCTTCATAAAATTCTCCTTCAGAGTAGGGGGTTATACCGCCTCTGGCTATCCTTTAGGCGTTAGGGCGGCCATGTTACCACAGCCGCCCGGTCTGGAAGTCGGGTTGAAATGAAGTAGGCCGCAGCACCAATGTTGGTTGGGGCGGGCCCTACGGAGAAGGTAAAGATGCTTCTGGGCTCCTCCGCTCGGTTGTTAGGATTAACTGGCTGAAGAAGATATGTCAGTCCTGAGGGTGAGTCAATGGTGGAACTATTAATGCTGCTTACTGGGCCTTGCGTGGCTGGCTTGAGCGGGAATGCAACGCACCGCACAGCATGGGCAAAACGCTCTCAGGGCAATTCTGGCGAAAGTTTCTACCCTATTACTTGGATCTGACCTAATGTTTTTTTGCAAAAAGTCAGGATAAAGTATGACGCCCCTGGATGAGCCTGTAACGCATTGCTATAATCGTCCGCGTTCGAAAAATCTCGACTGTTTTTAGTCGCAAGACTTGCCACGAAAGGATAGTACATTTCCATCATGAAAACATTCTTCGCCGCCCTGCTCCTCTGCGCCTGCGCCGTGGGCGCCGCCGCGCAGGACGCGCACCCCGGTCAACACCCTAAGCAGGAGTCCACGGCGCCCGCCGACTCCAACCGCGTTCTCCGCGGCGAAGCCATCGGCGCCGACACGCAACGCGTCTCCTTCGCCGACGCCCTGAAGGAGCCGCAGAAGTACGCGGGTAAGACGGTCGTCATCGAGGGCGTGGTCCGCCGCGTCTGTCAGGCCGAAGGCTGCTGGGTCGAGATCGGCCCCAAGGCCAAAGGCGATGGTAGCGTCCGCGTCACCTTCGATCACAAGTTCACCATCCCGAAGGACGCCGCCCCCATGAACTTCCGCGCCGAGGGCAAGCTCAAGGTCAAGACGTTGAGCAAGGAGGCGGTCGACCACCTCGTCAAAGACGACGGCGCCAAG
Source organism: uncultured Acidobacteriota bacterium (assembly GCA_963811065.1). GTDB lineage: Bacteria > Acidobacteriota > Blastocatellia > Pyrinomonadales > Pyrinomonadaceae > QHXM01. The sequence goes on along the minus strand of CAWEPR010000015.1, from coordinate 179,100 downwards.
ATCAAGACCAACCCCGACGGCACCGCCGACGAGGTCAGCTTCCTCGCCACAGGCGTTGAGCTTTGGAAGTAGGAACCAGGAACGCTGAACGATGAGCTGAACGCCCTTGTCTTTGGTTCATCGTTCAGCGTTCCTGCTCTGCGTTAGTTGTTATAAAGCCTTTCAAGATTAGAGATGTTGAGATAAGTCCGCCGCTCGCGTCAGTCGCCGATGGCGGGAGTGCCGGACGTGCGTTCCGGGCGTTCCTTCATAAGGAATAATGAAAAGGAACAAGTTTTTGTTCATGGCAGGAATTGCGATTGGGCATCGAGTTTATCGAGAGGATTGCTTTATCTGAGCGGAGCGCTTAGTTAACCAACCAGGAAGGAGTCGCCTATGGCATGCATCACACGCCTGCTCGTCAATCTCAGCTTGCTCCTTTGCCTCTGCGCCGGGGCGAGCGCCCAGACGCCCGTCGGGCCGTCGCCACCGCCTGCGCCCGTTACGGTCGCCATCTCGCTGACGGCCACGGGGCTGCGCTTCACCGCGCTCGGCCCCGTCCGCCAGACCCGGCTCGAAGTCTTCGACGCCTCGGGTGCCCCGGTCTTCGACTCCGGCTTCCTGCCCGGAGGAGTCCGCATCTGGTCGCCGCAGCAGGCTGGACAGATGACGCCGGCCGACGGCACCTACCAGTGCGTGGTGACGGCGCAATGAGTTGTTGGGCGCGGCATCGTCTGAATAGAAACCTCGTCATTATCTATCTACTTCCGCTTAAATTTACTTGATGTAAACGGCGACAATCATATCCGTTGAGAGAATAGATTGATAATGCCTCCAACACCAATCGTTCACTTGGAACTGGAAGCGACAGGATTTCATTGACCAATTCTTCAGACGGATTATCAAACTTCACGATTGTACAATGCGGCGTAAAGGGAAATGGGCTTTCTTTGAATTTAAGCCCCGTAGAAACTATTTCCTTTTGCAATTTGATGAATGGTTGGGGATCATCCGGCTCGTAATAGAAGACGCCCGTGTTGGGGAAGGCCGTAACTCTACGGAATGCTATTGTGATTGGCGGGAACTTGGCTGCTACCTGATCGATTAAATCGAAAGCTGTAACCATATCCTGTTGTTCTTGGAATGTTCCAATACCAGAAGAGCCGATGACTGTTATCTCGACGGGTAGAATAGCCAAGCGTGAACCATATTGCTCACGGATAGATTTCACATGCTCCCAGATGGGTTGTGGCATGTCTAAAACAACATACGTGTCATGTTCAAAATTCATTCGATACTAGAAAGCGCCCAACGCCCGAATTTACCGGGCGGGAAGAACCATCGAATAGCATCCAAGTTGACGATAAAATCCAAGCTAATTCCGCTCCGGTTCAATAAGTTGTTAGGCGGCGGATTGTGATACTCATTCTCGGTATTTCTCGCGCAACATTAAATCGAAGAGAGCAACGAGCATCGCTCGCATCCTCTCGTATAAATTGATCTTCTCATACAAATCTGGCGCGTCAGAAAAAATAATATGTCTTTCGAGCCAGGCATACTCTGGATGTTTCTCGAAGAAACTCAAGCTCATGATGCCTCTCGCGTGCGATACCTTTTCTTCCGACAAATTGAGCAGCCTTAAACCTTGACTTGAGAAACCAGCAATGTCGGAGAGCCACATATCTAGGTCAGGGATCAAATTCTCAAACTCGCCATCAAATTCGCCACGCAGCCAGCGACAACCTTCATAAGGGAACGGCGAACGATCCTGTTCGTTATAGGTTTGTGCTACATCCACCGCAAGATTCTCCACTTCCAGATGAGTCACACCGCTTTTCAGTAACATTTCTTTACTTGTTCACCCAAGATGAGACGCCGAACGCTAATTGGACCGAACCATTCGGCCTAAGTCATTTGGTCCGACTGCGGTCTAAGTAGTTAAATAGAGGCAAATTACCGAACCCTTCGGTCTAATCATACCTATAGGCGCTAATTACCGCTATATGAATAAACTACGCTCCGCTCCGGCACACGCTCAGAAAATAAATCCTTCTATTCGGCAGGCATTAAATTTGATAGATATATTGTTACCACTTACATACTATCTGAGCATCGCGCGAAGTGTGCTAGCGGTCATATCGCTTTCCGCAGTGAGATGCAAGGGACAAGAGGGCTATTGACTTGTGGCTGGAATAATCATACAAGCAGGTTGCTTTATTCACCCCTTGGCAAGGAAGCTTGAAAATGAAAAGAACAATCTTACTGATCGTTATCGGTTGTTTGGCGACAGTCTTAATGCTCGGTTGTAACGCATATGGAACCAAGTTGGAATACGGTAAAGGTGAGCTGTACTACACCAAGAATGTGACTGAAGCCGAGGCTAAAAAGCTTGGCGATTATCTTACCAAGATAAAATTTTTTGAAGGTGACGGGAAGACAGTACAGCTTGATAAATCAGGAGACACATATCAATTCCGTATGGTTGTCAAAGAAGGCTTAGACAAGGATGAGAAATACATTACCGCCAGCCAGGAAGCGGCCGTTGAGATTTCAAAGAACGTTTTCGAAGGCGCTAAAGTAGAGGTTCATCTGTGTGACAACAAGCTAAAGACGCTGAAGGTTGTGACGATGAATGGTTAGCTCTCTTAATTAAACATCCAGCGCAATCAAGCCAAAGAAGGGGCAGCTATTATAGTCGCCCCTTCCGTTTTTTTAACTACCTGTTTATTCTGCGTATCTGTCACCTATTCTACAGAGCTTTCCGCTTCCATTGCTTTAATTGATTTGAGCATTGCGAGAGGATATTGGACGCGGATAACTTCCGGATGAGGCGCGGGGAACTCTTCAACCTTAAATGGTTCGACGTGGACTTTGCGCGCGGCGTGATCCACGTCCGCAATACCAAAACGGACAGGGATCGTGTCGTGCCAATGAATGAGGATGTGCGCCAGATGTTGGAGCGGCAGCCCAAAGCGAGCGGCTACGTCTTTCCGAGTCCGAGGACTGGCGAGCGGCTGGTTGACATCAAGTATAAGTTTGATGAGGCGCGAAAGGCCGCTGGCATCTCGGATTTTCGCTTTCACGACCTACAGCACACCACAGCCACCCGGCTCGCTGATGCTGGAGAGAATGTTGTTGTGATCGCCGAGCTACTTGGTCACGGTGACATCAGGACAACAAAACGCTACTCGCATGCGATGGAGTAACCCAAGCGTGCAGCAGTCGAAAAGCTGGCCGGATCGGGCGCGAAGCGTCAAAAGCGTGTCAAAAGTAAGGGCACAGAAAAACGGCAGGCCGCTAGCCTGCCGTTTCTTGAAATTTCCTGAATGTTTTTGGTGGAGCAGAGGAGGGTCGAACTCCTGGCCTCCGCATTGCGAACGCGGCGCTCTGCCAACTGAGCTACTGCCCCACGAGCGATTGAGATGATAGGAAGAGTGTGCGGGCGGTGTCAAGCGCCGAGTCTCTCGTCTATTAACCATCGGTGAGACGACGGGCAGCCGTCTCAATGGCTTCGTCGAGTTTGTCGAGACGGCTTCCGCCGCCCTGAGCCATGTCTGCGCGACCGCCACCGCGCCCGTCTATCATCTGGCAGGCTTCGCGCATCAGAACGTTCATGTCGCCGGGAGAATCCTGAGAGCGTGCGAAGACGAGTCGTGCCGCGTCCGTCTCGATTGAACCGAGCAGGGCAATCGTCGCGGGATGAGCAATGATGGCCTGCGCGAGTTTCTTCAAAGACTCGGCATCACGATTTTCAAAGACTCGCGCGCAGAGCTTTGTGCCGTCGCCTAAATCACGCGCCTCGCTCAATAGCTCTTCAGCCTCAACGCGCGCCGTAATCTCTTCCATTGCACGAATGCGCCGTGTGAGTTGTTTGTTCTCTTCCAGCAGGCGAGCGACTGCGTGCGGGGCTTCATCACGCCCGGCACTGAACATGGCGGCGACGCTTCGCGCGGTGCGATTGGCGCGACGATAGTCGCTAAGGGCGCGGCCTCCTGCGACGAAATCAATGCGCGTCAAACCCTTCGCCCGTTCAAAGGAGCGGACGGCGATTAGTCCTACTTCGCCTGTTCGCCCGGCGTGTGTACCGCCGCACGGCGTCAAATCGAAACCCTCGATCTCGATAAGCCGCAACTCGCCTTCACGTGCAGAATCTTTACGCAGCGGAAGACTCGCGGCCTCATCCTTCGTCACCTGACGAATGTGGATGGCACGATCTTCCCAGATGATACGATTGGCAAGTTCGACCGCTTTTTCAATTTTCTCTTCCGTCGGATCATCGAGCGCGACATCAATCTCGGAGTATTGGTCGAGCATTCGGAAGCCGCGCGTTTCCGCGTTAAAAAGATTGATGAAAGCCTGCGAAAGAATATGCTGCCCTGTGTGCTGCTGCAGATGGTCTAGACGACGCGGCCAATCAACGTGACCCACCACGCGCGCTCCCACTTGCAACGGGCGACCCTGCAAGACATGCAGCACGCCTTCTTCCGTCTCAAGACACTCGACCACCGGCGTGTCATCAAGCATTCCGGTATCGCTCGGTTGCCCGCCGCCCGTCGGGTAGAACGCCGTGCGGTCGAGCATCACGGCCGCCCACCCGCTGACGCGCTCCGTGATTCCCGTCACACGGGCTTCAAATTCCGTCAGATGTGAATCCGTATAATAGAGACGTTCGGTTGCACTCATGTCTACAGGTTAAATCCTGAAGAGACGATTGACAACAGTCCGGCAATAATTGCTATTGATAATTCAATCGGGCGACAGGCGCTCTTTGACCCTTTCAGGGGCAGGGAAAGCACACTGATTATCGAATTGAACTATCCACTGCCTTACTGCCCACTGCCCACTATTTCTTTGACACAGGGCCAGGAAATGCAGATAATCCGCGCGACCCAGAGCCTCAACGCCTCGCTGGCCCTATCTTCGCCGTTTGGAGCCGCACGCAATGATTCGACACCTCTCAAAATTCGCCCTCTCCGCTCTCATTCTGCTCTCTCTCTGTTGCCTCACGACGAGCGCTGCGCAGGACGCGCCGCTTGCTTCCATCAGGTATCGTCTCACGATGCCGCGCCCGGTCTCACATCTCTTCGAGGTGAGCATCGAAGTAGAACTCAGTGAAGGCTCGACCGCCGAGCATCTTGATTTTCAGATGCCCAAGTGGTCGCCCGGTCGCTACGCAGTCTTCGACTTCGCAAAGAATGTTCAGGAGACTCAGGCGGCGGCAGGCATCTGCCCGCCGGGAGCGCAATGCAAGATGGCTCCGCTCTCTGTCACCCGCACGGACAATCAGACGTGGCGCGTTCAATTGACCGGCACACGCCGCGCGACGCTCAAATATAAAGTTTTCGGAGATGATTTGTCCGGCACGTTCTCGCAACTGGATGAGCGCCATGCGAACTTCAACGGCGGCTCGATCTTCATGTACATCGTCGGCCACAAGCAAGACCCTGTGAGGCTCAATATTGATCCGCCGAAAAATTGGCGCATCGTCAACGGGCGCATGGAGAGCGCAGACCAGCGCGAATGGCAGTTTGCCAACTACGACCTCCTGATTGACACGCCGACGGAGATCGCGCCTGACTGGACGGTGGACGAGTTCAAAGTTGACGGGAAAACTTATCGCGCGGTCGTTCATTCATTCGGCGACGAAGGAGGCAAACGCGCCGGGCTTGTTCGTGATTTAGAAAAGATCGTGCGCGCGGAGACGCGCATGTGGGGGGCGCCGGAGTTTGAGACCTACACCTTTCTGATTCACTTCGCGGCTGACGACCGTTCGAGCGATGGAATGGAACATCTGACTTCAACGCAGGTTATTGTTTCGGGCGCACTCTCCGAGCCTGATGCATTTGAAGACGCGCTCGGCACAGCCTCGCACGAGTTCTTTCATGTCTGGAACGTCAAGCGTCTGCGCCCCGTCGAATTAGGCCCCTGGGATTTCACGCGGCCTCTCGTCACGCGCGCCATGTGGATTGCCGAAGGACTGACGACCTACTACGGCAACCTGATGCTGCGCCGCTCAAGGCTATGGAACGACGCTCAATATTTGAATCATCTGGGCCAGTTAATCGGCGGAATTGAAAATGCGCCGGGTAGTCGTTTGATGAGCGCAGAGGAATCATCGCTCTCTGCACCTTTCATTGATGGAGAAATCCATGCGCAGCGCACGAACCTTGAGAACACCGCCGTCAGTTATTACCCGAAAGGCGCAACGCTCGGCCTGACGCTGGATTTGTTAATCCGCCGGAAGACTAACGGGCGAGCCAGCCTGGATGATGTCTTGCGACGCATGTACGAAGAGTTTTATTTGAAGAGTCCGAACGCGACCTATTACCTGCGCGGGCGCGGCTACACGAGCGAAGATTTCGAGCGCGCGGCGTCCGAAGTGGCGGGATTTGATCTCAGCGATTTCTTCAAGCGTTATGTGCGAAGCGTGGAAACTCCACCTTATACGGAAGCTCTCGCGGGCGTCGGCCTGCGCCTGATACGCGAGCCTTCGCGCCAGCCCTTTTCGGCGGGCATCACGCTCAACGGGCAGAACATGAAAATCGCGGGCATCCGCAACGGCTCGGCGGCGGAAGCTGCGGGCTTGAAACAGGGTGACGAGATTCTTTCCATCGGCAACAAAAAAGTCACGCGCGACACCTGGGCGAAAGAACTCAATCGCTACAAGCCGAATCAGCAAGTCGCAATCACCGTCCAGCGCGACCGGAACATCGTTAAGGCAAACCTCACGCTCGGCGAGCCGGATTTCTATGATTACCGCGTCGAAGAAATAACCGATGCCTCACCCGAAACCCGCGCGCTACGCGCCGCATGGATGAACGGGTAAAAGCAGTTATCTTATGATTTCGATGGGAGAGGGCGCGATCTCGAAGGTCATGGGAAGCTCGCCGGTCAGTTCGCCGTCAATTTGCACCAGCACGTCGCCGGTCACGCGTGCGTGCGTCGCGCGGACGAATTGAACCCCGCGCATGTCTTCGGCTACTCCGCTCGGTCGCACGGCGTGAGAGAGCAAGTAGAGAAATCGCAAACGGCTTTTTGAATCAACGATGCAAACTTCAAACTCCGGCGCTTCCATATTCGCGCGCGGCGTAATCGCCAGATTGCCGCCGTAATGCGCTGCTTTGCCGATGGCGGCAAACGTCGCCTGAAAGGTCTGCCCGTCAACTTCTATCTCAAAGGGCTGGGGCTGCCAGTGCGCCAGATGTCCCAACCCCGCATACCAGAACGCCGCTTCGCCCACGCGCCGCTTCATGCGTGGGCGCACATGCTGGACGACGGAAGCATCAAGGCCGATTCCAGCCATCAGGAAAAAGTAACGCTGCTCGCCGGTCCGCTCATTCGTCGCGCAGCCGACATGCACAGGCTTCGAGCGCCCGCGCGCAATCACCTCCGCCGCCTCTTCTACATCAAAGGGGAGTCTCAACTCGCGCGCCAGCACATTGGCCGTGCCGCGCGGCCAGACGGCCAGCCGCGCGTCTGTTCCAACTAAGCCTTGCAGCGCCTCGTTAATCGTGCCGTCACCGCCGGAAACTATCACATCCCGCGCGCCTTCACGCGCGAAGTCTGCGGCCAGCCGCACCGCATCATTAGGGCCGCTCGTGTCGAAGGCTTCGATTTCGACGCCTCGCCTTCTCAGGCTCGCGCAAAAGCGCGCAACTTCGCGCTTGCGCCGCTCTCCGCCCCGCCCCGCGTTCGGATTTGAAATCAAGACTGTTTTGCGCTTCTTCATCATAACCACGTCAACAATAGCAAACTCAGGGCCGAAGAAGAGCAGGACGTAGAGATGAAATAAAAGTTATTGTCTTCTTTCATACTCCCGCCCTCATCCCTCGCTTTTATCTTACACTTGTCAGGTAATTCATGCGACGAGCTGTAAGTTGCACGCCCTACTCCATGCCGCCGCATTTATATCGAAAGCAGTTTGGTCACGATCTCAGAGGCCGCATGTGGGCGCGCGAGGCGGTGAGCCTTCGCTCGCATCGCATTCATGCGCGACTGATCACCGAGGAGGCGATCTATTTTATCGGCAAGCACGGGCAGGTTGTTGCAGCGAATGGCGACGCCTTCTTCGAGCAAGTGGTCGGAGTTGCGCTCTTCCTGTTCCGGGAATCGGATTGACGATGACAAACACCAACCCGCGTGCGAGCGCTTCGGAGGTAGTCAGTCCGCCCGGCTTTCCGAGCAGGATGTCGGAAGCGGACATATACTCGTCCATCTCCGATGTATAACCAACCGCCTGTATCGCCAGACCGCGCTCAGGTGAAAGGCTGGCTGCCAGCCGCTCTATCCTCCCCTTCAATTTTTGATTGCGGCCACATAGGGCGATAATCTGCGCCGGGCTTTGCATCTCCATCAGTGTCTTTAAGATGTGTTCCATTGGCCCGACTCCGAAGCCTCCCGCCGAAAGCAGGATGGTTGTGACATCCTGCTTGAGATTATGCTTGTCGCGCATCTCACGCTGGCTCTTCTCGTGAGCGAAGACAGGGTCAATTGGAATGCCGGAGACAGTGATTTTATCGGCGGGGATGCCGAGCTTCTTCAGATGCAGTCGTGTTTCGTCAAGTGCGACGAAGTAATGTTCATAGTGGTGACATAACCACATCGCATGAACATCAAAATCCGTCACCACAATGGCCTGCCGACAATCGAACCGGCCTTTGGCTCTCAGCCATGAGATGATTTCTGCCGGAAGAAAATGTGTGCAAACGATGATGTCCGGCTGGTACTCTTTGAGCATCTTCACGAAGGGGCGCGTGTTGAGTTTGTCGAAGGCCAGCCGCCGACGTTCGTTCTTCCAGGGCTTGTCCAGATGGTCATACAACCAGCCGAGTACTTCCGGCATTTTGTTGACCATCTCGATGTAAGCCTTGGAGTAAAGATGCCGGAAGACCTTGTTGGTGTATGCGAGCGTATCAATGTGGCGAACTTCCTGCGCCGCATTCATCTCCAAGAACGCACGCTCAATGGCTTCGGCAGCGCGAAGATGTCCTGCGCCCGCAGACACGGATAGGATTAATACTTTCTTGAACATGTGAGAAGGTTTCTACCAGAGGGGAAGGGAAGCATAGCGCTCCCCTTCTTCTAGGTTTGGTGGTTGATTACGGGCAGTCGGTATTCAAAGGCTCTGCCCTGAAGACTCTGACTCTGCTCCAGGGTCCCCACACACTTCCGACTCTGGCACGCACCATCCAGCGCCAGCCCGCCGCATTCTGGTTGGCGATGTAGGTTTGCGGGCTGTCGTGTTGGTAATTCGATGCAGCCACGTTGGTGTCGTTGACCACCGGAAGATTGGGATTACGCCAGACCCTGATGTGATAAGCGGTTGCGCCCGGCACGTCCGACCAATCAAAGTCCCACGTCACGCCGTTGGACTTATCCAGACAACCGTTGTCCATCACCGCCCCGTTAACGGGTGAAATCAGTGTTGGCGGAGGAATAAATATTCGCGCCGGTTCGGCCAGCGCGAGCAACGCCGTGAGCGTCAAGACCACTGTGATGTGAAGATGAAAAGGCATTTTCGGCGACCTCCATTGGATGGGCTGAGTGTTTGGAGTAAAGAGATCGAGCAACTGAGATTTAGCGTGCGCGCGCGTCCGGCCTCAGTCGTCAATCTCCGCTGCCTGCTTGCTCAAGAGTTATTCCAATCGGTAGTTCGGTGCTTCCTTCGTGATAATGACATCATGCACGTGCGATTCGCGCAAGCCTGCCGAGGTGATGCGGATGAAGTGCGTGTTCTCCTGAAACTCGCGGATGTTGCGGCAGCCCGTGTAGCCCATTCCGGCGCGTAAACCACCGACGAGTTGGGTCACCATGTCGGCGAGCGTCCCCTTATACGGCACGCGGCCTTCGATGCCTTCGGGGACGAGCTTGGATTCCATCTCGATGCGCTCCTGGCTGTAGCGGTCGCGCGAGCCTTCGCGCATCGCACCGATAGACCCCATCCCGCGATAGGATTTGAACGAGCGTCCCTGAAAGAGAATCACTTCGCCCGGCGCTTCCTCCGTGCCCGCGAAGAGTGAGCCAATCATGACCACATCCGCGCCCGACGCAATCGCCTTTGCCACGTCACCTGAGAATTTGACGCCGCCATCTGAAATGATAGGAACGTTGCTCCCCTTAGCCGCCTCGACGCAATCGCGTATGGCCGTAATCTGCGGCACGCCTGAGCCTGTGACGACGCGCGTGGTGCATATCGAACCAGGGCCGATTCCGACCTTAATCGCATCAACGCCTGCGTCAACCAGCTCGCGCGTTCCTTCTGCCGTCGCCACGTTTCCGGCGATCAGTTGAACATCGGCGTGACGGCGCTTGATGTCGCGCACGGCTTCGATGACGCGCGACGAATGTCCGTGAGCCGTGTCTACGACGAGACAGTCAGCGCGTGCGCGGACTAATTCATCTGCGCGCTCGCGGTAATCTCCGGTTGCGCCGATGGCTGCCGCGACCCGGAGGCGACCCAGATCATCTTTCGCTGCGTTTGGATACTTGATGGCTTTCTGAATGTCTTTGACCGTAATCAAGCCCTTGATGTGTTTGTCGTCGTCGATGACGAGCAGCTTTTCGATGCGATGCTTTTGCAGGACGGCCTTGGCCTGTTCGAGCGTTGTGCCGACGGGAACGGTGACGAGCGGCTGCTTGGTCATCACTTCGGAGACGGGAATGTCAAAGCGCGTCTCGAAACGAAGATCGCGGTTGGTGATGATGCCGACGAGGTGGCCGTCTTCATCCACGACGGGCACGCCGCTGATCTTATAGCGCTCCATCACGTTCAGCGCCTCAGAGACGGGACGGTCCGGGCGAATCGTCACCGGGTCAACGATCATGCCGGATTCCGAGCGCTTCACCTTGTCAACTTCTTCAGCCTGTCGCTCGATGGGAAGATTCTTATGAATAACGCCGATGCCGCCCTGTTGCGCGAGTGCAATAGCGAGCGCGGCTTCCGTCACAGTATCCATCGCAGACGAGCAGAGCGGAATTTGCAGGCGGATGCCGCGCGTGAACTGCGTCGAAGTATCTGTCTCGGTCGGCAACACGTCGGAGCGCGCAGGCACTAAAAGAACGTCGTCAAAGGTCAGTCCTTCTGGGATATTTGATGTAATCATGATGATGTTTATTTTACTCCTTGATGACTATAAACAAAAAATGCCCGCTTCAATCTGCGGGCTGGTGGCCTCATTCACATTCCGGCGCAAGGTCACGCACTGCGCCAAAGAGACGCGGCGCGCGGGTCGTATGCTTATTGTTGCAGGAGACGTTCGTAATCCTCCTTTGTGATGACCATCTCGGGCTTGTCGGTTGGCACTTGTGCTTTGCGGCCATTGATGGTGACTTCGAGCGCTTTGGCTTTCGTCGGCGCGTACTGAATCCGCAAACGCCCTACGGGGTCGAGCGCTTCCGGTGTGTCCGGCTTTAGTAAAATTCCCCTGGCCTTTTTATTGTCGTCAACCTGCGCGCTCACCCACACTTCTTCGCCGCGCGCCGTCAACTCGATGTGAAACTGGTTCGTCGTCGTTGCAGGCGTGGGCGCGCTCGTTGGCGGGACGGATGAGTTCGGGGCTTGCGTGGCGGTAGGCGTTGGCGGCTGCGGAGCACTAATCGAGCGTGCCGCATCTCGCCGTTGATACCAGTGCAGCGCGGCATAGACACCCAGAGCAAGAATCGCCAGGATAAGAATCGTCAGGAGCAGCGTGACGAGCGGCGAGCGCGAGCCTCCGTCAGTGTAGACGTGTGGCTTGTAGGGGGTGGTCACAACTTCATCGGCGGCATCACCCTGCTCGCGCGCCGTGCGTAAGTAGCCCTCTAAGGCTTCTTTCTCATCGAAGCTGATCTGTTTGGCGTAAGCCTTAATGAAACTCCGGTTGAAGATGCCGCCGGGCAGCCGTTTGTAGTCGTTTGACTCGATGGCTTCGAGGTAGCGGATAGAAATGCGCGTTTGATCGGAGATATGGCGCAAAGTAATGCCGCGCGCCTCGCGTGCGAGTCGCAATTCCTCTCCAAAAGAAGCCGCCATCACCAATATACTTCCGCCGCTAGATGTTGAATCGGGCAGAACTGAAGTTTGCCTGGAATTAGCCAGTCTGGAAAATTCATTCTGTTCGCTGCCGCCACTCCCACATGACGTGCTCGCTCTCTTCCCCCCAAGCGACAGCGTCAGAATACTTTGTTGGCGCGCAATATAACGTGCTGTGGAAAACGTTGTCAAACTTTATATAAGTCAGAAGTCTGGCTCGGCGCGCGAGTCTATCGAGTTAAAAGGACTTGCTGAACTCGACAGACTCGCGCGTCGAGCCAGACTTTTGGCCTTTTCGTCTTGATTCTTCGGGCGCACAGGACTACGATTGCAGAGTTAGCTCAACCAAGCAATTCGTTTTTAACTTCTACAATAGGAAAAGTGAGGAGGAGACTCAGTCATGTCTCTCGAAGCACTCGGAATGGTCGAGACCAAAGGTTTCGTCGGCGCGGTGGAAGCAGCGGACGCAATGGTCAAGGCGGCCAATGTCACACTTTTAGGAAAAGAATATATCGGCGCGGGCTACGTCACGATCTTCGTGCGCGGCGATGTCGGAGCGGTCAAGGCCGCGACGGATGCGGGCGCAGCCGCGGCGCGGCGCGTTGGCGAACTCATCAGCGTCCACGTCATTCCGCGACCGCACACGGAAGTCGAGCGCGTCTTGCCGACCAACGGTCGCACGGGCTTCAGCCCGGACGAACGCGCCCTCGGCGCAGGCAGCGGCTCCGCCGGGCAACTCGGCGAAGGCGATCAGGGACGCTCTTTGCAAGGCACTCGTGAGAATAATAAAGAGCGAGCGAAGTAAATAGTTTTTAGTTTTTGGTTTTCAGTTTTCAGAGACGAGCGACGTGCTTTTACTGAAAACTGAAAACCGAAAACTAAAAACTGTGTGGAGGTTGTCATGTCAGTTGATAAAGACCTCGTGTCGGTGCAGCAGGCGCGCGATCTGGTCGAGGCGGCGCATCGCGCTCAGGTGGAGTTGGCGCACTTCGATCAGGGTAAGATTGACCGCATCTGCGAGGCGATGTCGAAGGCGGCGCTCAGGGAAGCGGCGCGGCTAGGCGCGCTTGCCGTGGAAGAGACGGGCTTTGGCGTCGCGGCGGATAAAGAGATAAAAAACCGCTTCGCGTCTGAAGATGTCTGGAACTACTTCAAGAACTTGCGCACCGTCGGTGTTGTCTCCGAATCAAAAGACGTGGTGGAGATTGCCAGCCCGCGCGGCGTCGTCGCCGGAATCATCCCTTCGACCAACCCGACCTCGACCGCCATCTTCAAATGCCTCATCGCTATCAAGTCGCGTAACGCCATTGTTCTTTCACCGCATCCATCAGCCGCGCGCTGTATCAACGAGACGGTCAAGGTCGTGCGCGATGCTGCCGTCAAAGAAGGCTTGCCCGCAGACGCCATCGGCTGCATGACAACAGCGACCATCGAAGGCACGGAAAGTTTGATGAAGCACAAGCAGACTGCCGTCATCCTGGCGACGGGCGGCATCGGGCTTGTGCGTGCGGCTTATTCGTCGGGCAAGCCTGCCTTCGGAGTTGGTCCCGGCAACGTTCCTGTCTTCATCGAACGCACGGCGGAAGTCTCGAAGGCCGTGCAGGACATCCTGACCAGCACGTGTTTTGACAACGGAACGATCTGCGCTTCGGAGCAGGCGGTAGTCTGCGATGCTCCGGTGGAGAAAGCTGTCCGCGAGCAGTTCAAGGCGCAGGGCGGACATTTCCTGAATGCGGCGGAAGCGGATCAACTGGCAAAGGTCGTCGCCACACCGCAACGCTCCCTGAACCCTGCAATCGTCGGCAGGTCAGTCGAAGTAATTGCGAAGTTGGCTGGCTTGAACGTTCCGGCGGGCACGCGCTGCCTGCTGGCGGATGTCGGCGGCGTAGGCCGTGAACACCCGCTCTCAATGGAGAAGCTCTCGCCTATCCTGGCCTTCTATGTCGAAGACGGAATAGAGCGCGGCGCGGCCCGCTGCTTTGAAGTCTTGAGCTACGGCGGCATGGGCCACACGGCGGGCGTCCACACGCGCTCGCGCGAGGCTGCGGTATCTTACGGGCGCGAGATGCCAGCGTCCCGCGTCATCGTCAATTCGCCGACAACGCACGGCGCTATCGGATTCTCGACTGCGCTTCCGCCTTCGATGACTCTGGGCTGCGGCTCCTGGGGCGGCAACGTCACTTCGGATAACGTCTCGCCGCTTCATCTGATGGACATCAAGCGCGTCGCTTTTGAAACCAGACCGGTCAAGAGCGCCCGTCCGGCACAGGCCGCGCAAAAGTCTAATGAGGCAGCACATCAACAACCGGCTATGGCTGCTTCTTCCAGTGCGCCGCGCGCTCCCATTGGCCGCGAAGAGATTTCGGCAATCGTTGATCGTTTTCTGGCGAATCGCGCTCCAGGACAGTCCACGCACGCCGAGCTTCATGCGACCACATCGCCTTCGCCTGCTCAGCCGGTGATTGATATTGAAGCCGACAATCGTTATGCCGCGCCTTCAGCCGCGCCGCACGCGGAAGCCGCGCCGACCGCAGTAGAGACCGGCGGCAATGGCGGCAATGGCGGCAATGCGTCGGCGCGTCCTGCGCCTTCGACAGCGCCCGCCGCGCCCGCACAGGCGAACGGCGGACAAGCTGCGACAAACGGCAACGCTCGCAAGTCCGTTGATTTCGTCAGCGAGGACGATGTGCGCCGCGCCATCCAGAAAGGCGAGAAGATTTACGTCAACGCGCGCACCATCATCACCCCCTCAGCGCGCGACATGGGCGAGCCTGCGGAAGTGTTCGCTAAAAGCTAGCTCACAGTTTTCAGTTTTCAGCAAAACGCTGATTTCTGAAAACTGAAAACTGAAAACTATGTTCCTCGGAAAAGTTGTCGGTACAGTCTGGTCAACGAAGAAGACGCCCGATTTGGAGGGCGTCCGCTTTTTGATTATTCATCCTTACGATCTGGACAAAGAGCCGACGAAGAATATTGTCGTCGTCGCTGACCGGCTTGGCGCAGGCATCGGCGAGACGGTGATGTGCGCCTACGGTAAGGCCGCGCGCTCGGCCATCGGCGATCAGGACATGTCAATCGAAGCGGCGGTCGTCGGCATCGTTGACCGCATGGACTTGCAGGACGCGCTTTCGGAAGACGCCCGCGAAGCCGCGCGCGAACTGAGCAGGCAGGACAACGGGAGGCAGTAATCAGCTTTCAGTCTTCAGTTTTCAGCTAAAGGCCGAGAACTGAAAACTGAAAGCTGAAAACTGAAAACTGACTTATAGCTAACGAAGAATTAATTTACCGAATCACGCGCGCCGTCTATAGTCGTCTGGGCGCGAGCGCGGACGAGCAGATGGTGGAGCAGTTGGTGACGGATGTCTACCGCGCGATTGAGCCTGTCGTCGAGAACGGTAGCAACGCAAGCGTGGGTGATGATGGCTCAAGGAACGCGCGGGAGCGTGAGGCGCGTGATGCGGGTTCAGCCGAGCGGTTGATCGTCTCCGTGTTTGGCGTTGACCATCCCGGCATTGTCGCCGGAGTCGCGCAGGTTCTGGCTGAAGCCGATTGCAGCATCATTGACATCAATCAGACGGTGGTGCAGAGCAAGTTCGCCATGATTATCATTGCGGATATGTCGCGCGCCAAAGAATCCGCCACCGCGCTCAAGGAGCGTTTTCGCAACGCCGGCGAGCGCCTCGGCGTCCGCATCTACGCACAACGCGAAGACCTCTTCAACGCAATGCATAGAATATGAAAAGCAGGAGATGGAGGTCAGGGGGCGGGGGACAGTAAACCCTTCACCGCCCCCTGACCTCCGACCCCCGTCTTTATGGAACCTGAAATAGCACGGCGATGTCTGGATTGTGGCGCGTCTGTTCGCGGAAACGCCTTCTTCTGCCCGCAATGCGGCAGGCCGTTGAAAGCAGGGGCGGAGGGCGTCGGCTCCGCAACGGAAGCGCCTGAGATGCCTGCGCGCCGGAAGACTGATGCCGAACTGAATGCGTCAACTGTTGACCTGCCGGAAAGCGCCCCCGCGCCTCCTGCTTCCGACCTCGCCGCCACACAAGAGAGCTTCGGGCGCGACGCGTTGGGAGAAAGCCACAGGCGTGCCGAAGTGGCCGCCACGCTCACGATGGACGATAACGACGCAACCTCGAAGCGACAGTGGGTGACGACGGCGGCGCGCGGGATGGTCGAAGAGAAACTATCTCCACGCGTGGAAAAATTGCGGCAGGCTTCAAACGTGATGCTGGAAGAAGCCTCATATGACCCGAGCCTGCGCTTCGTGCTCGTCGCCGTCGCCGTCATCATTCTTTCCCTCTTCTTGCTTTTACTCAATTATCTTCTCGGATGAAAAGGTTTCGAGTTACGGGTTTCGGATTACGAATTAAGACAGAACCCGAAACTTGAAACTCGAAACTCGAAACCTGATATGGAATATACACAGGCGGAAATCTTGCAGACCGTGCGGATGACGGAGATGGAGAATCTCGACATCCGCACCGTCACCCTGGGACTCTCTCTACGCGATTGCGTCTCAGATTCACTTGAGAGAACGGCGGCGCGCGTGCGCGAGAAGATCGAGCGCATGGCTGGACGGCTCGTCTCAACGGTTGACGAGATCGGCGACGAGGTCGGCATTCGCATCGCTAACAAGAGAATCTCCATCACGCCCGCCGCGATTATCAGCGAGAGCGCGCGCTCAAGAAGCGATTACCTGACGCTCGCGCGCTCCGTGGACGAAGCCGCGAAGAGCGTCGGCGTGGATTTCATCGGCGGCTATTCCGCCCTGGTTCACAAAGGCTGGACGCGCGGTGAGAGCGATTTTCTTGATTCCATTCCCGAAGCTCTGGCCTCAACCGAGCGCCTCTGTTCTTCTTTGAACGTAGCGACGACGCGCGCCGGAATCAACATGGACGCGGTTCGCCGCACGGGAGTTTTAATCAAAGAGATGGCCGAGCGAACGCGCGAGCGCGGTGGCCTTGCCTGCGCCAAGTTCGTTTGTTTCGCCAACGCTGTCGAAGACAATCCGTTCATGGCTGGCGCGTTTCACGGCGTGGGCGAACCTGAAGCTGTGATTAACGTCGGAGTGTCCGGCCCCGGCGTGGTCAATCATGCCGTGCGCCATGCGCCAAAGGATTTGCCGCTGCATGAACTGGCGGAGGTCATCAAAAAACTCTCCTTCAAGCTGGCGCGTGCAGGTGAACTTGTCGGGCGCGAAGCTGCGCGGCGGCTGGGCATTCCGTTCGGCATCATTGATCTTAGTTTGGCTCCGACGCCCGCGCCCGGTGATTCCGTCGCAGACATCCTGGAAGCCTTCGGGTTCGAGCGCGCGGGCACACATGGAACCACTGCCGCGCTCGCTCTCCTGACGGACGCCGTGAAGAAAGGCGGCGCGATGGCGAGCGGCTCAGTCGGCGGAATGAGCGGAGCGTTCATCCCCGTTTCAGAGGATGCGACCATGATTGAGGCTGCGCGCGTCGGCGCATTGTCACTGGATAAATTGGAAGCATGGACGAGCGTCTGCTCGGTCGGCATTGATATGGTCGCCGTGCCCGGCTCGACTTCCGCCGAGACGATTGCCGCGATCATCGCTGACGAGATGGCCATCGGCGTGATGAATAATAAGACGACCGCCGTGCGAATTATCCCCGTGCCGGGTCGTGATGTCGGCGAGATGGTCGAGTTCGGCGGGCTGCTCGGCACAGCGCCGATCATGCCGGTCAACACATTCTCATCCGATGTTTTTATACGGCGCGGCGGGCGCATCCCCGCACCGATTCATTCGCTGCGAAATTGAAAGCGTCTTAAAATCCAAACAATTGCGAAAAGATAGCTGAGAGAAGTTGGCCGATACTTCGCTTTTCAGCCTTCATCCTTTTCGTTTGTTCCGGCCTCCATTGTCGTGAATGCGAATGATGCTGCGACGGCGGCGCTGGGCGGGCTTTCTGGCGCTGAGCAACTCTTGATGTCTGGTGTTGAGAATGGCGATTAGCGCCTGGTGCGTAGTGCCCAGAAGTCTTGCCGCATGCGTGACGCCGCCCTGCGCTTTATCGAGCGCGCGGCGGATCAGGGTCTTCTCATAGCGCAAGACCTCTTCGACGAGCGAGCAGCCTTCCCACGCATTTGCGAACCCGGCTTTCCGTGTTTGGCGAAGCGCCACCGTCTCAACTGCTGCGGCTGAAATCTCCGTGCCGTCCGCGACTTCAAGCAGGGTGCGCTCGATGAGGGCGCGCAATTCGCGCACGTTGCCCGCGAGCGGCAAGTGTCGCATGGCTTCCAAACTTGCAGGAGTGAAGGTGACGCGCTTGTGATGAAGGCGGCATGCTTCCTCAATGAAGTGTGTTGCGATAGCAGGGATGTCTTCGACACGCTCTCTGAGCGGCGGAACAGCAAGGTGAAAAGTTTGTAAGCGATAAAGCAGGTCGTCGCGAAACTGGCCCTGAGCCGTTTGCTCTTTAAGATTGCGATTGGTGGTAGCGAGGATTCGCACGTTGACGCGCTCAGGTGCGGTCGCTCCGATGGGATGAATCTCGCCGCGCTCGATCAAGCGCAGTAACTTCCCCTGATTGGGCTTGCTCAACTCGCCGACTTCATCAAGCAAGAGCGTGCCGCCCGCCGCTTCGCGCACCGCTCCCTGATAGTCAGCGATAGCATCGGTGAAGCTCCCCTTCTTATGACCAAACAAATGTGATTCGATGAGCGTGTCGGTCAGCGCCGCACAGTTAATCGCCACAAACCGTCCGGGTCGTCCGCTCCATTCATGAATCAGGCGTGCTAAGACTTCCTTGCCCGTTCCAGTCTCGCCGGTCAGCAGCACACTACCGTCCGTCACTGACATTCGCTGCGCCTGACGCAGTAAAGCGGCTGTTTTGTCTGCTGCGTAGATAAACTTCGTCGTCTCTTCTTCTGCCGCACGCGCCTGTCGCGTCTCGATTACGCGCCGCGCACAATCGCGTAATCGCGTAATCGTCTCCGAGTGCTGTGTGCGCGAGAGCAGCTGGTCTGCCCGGTTATAGATCTCACGCAATTCATCTTCACTCAATCGGGGCGTCAACTCCTCGATCAACGTCAACGCCGCCCGACCCGCGCCTTCCAGGTCACCAGCCTGCTCGGAAATGTCTATGGCCCGTTCAAGCGTCGCCTGCGCTTGCGCATGTCGCTCAACCCGCGCCAAAGCCACGCCATGCGTCGTTAGGGCCTCGGTCAGCAACGCCTGCTCGCCACCCTTCTCCAGCGTATGAACAGCCGACCTGACCACCTTTTCAGCTTCAAGGTTACGACCCTCTGCCAGCAAAGCGCGCGCCCGCGTTTCCTCTACCTGAGCGCCGTGAACTTCGTCTTTAAGGCTGGCGAAAAGTCGGCTGGCACGATCTATATGCTCATATGCTTCGTCGAATTTACCTGTTTTGAAGAATATGGACCCCAGGTTGTTTTCGACTGCCGCGCGATAAGATGTATGTCCGGCCTGCTCGAAGTGATAGCTTGCCGCTGCATACTCTACAAGCGCGCGATCAGTGTAATCTTCTCGTTTCTCAGCGGTGCCGAGATTTTTCAGGATGGTTGCCAGTCCAACGTGGAATCGCCCTTTCAATGATTGATTTGTGATTCCATCAAACAATGGGGCTGCTTCGCTCAGAATACGGAGACCATCGTTAAATCGGTGAGTTGAGATGTCAACTACCGCAACACGCATCAAAGCCAAAGCCTTCACTTCACTGTCGGTATCGGCAAGGCGACTCAGTGCTTCCCGCAGCGTTAGGCGCGCTTCATCGAATGCGCCCTCACGCCAGTAACAATACGCAAGTTCCGTTTGAGCTTCGGCGGCCTTTG
The DNA here is from genome assembly GCA_963811065.1 of uncultured Acidobacteriota bacterium. Classification (GTDB taxonomy): domain Bacteria; phylum Acidobacteriota; class Blastocatellia; order Pyrinomonadales; family Pyrinomonadaceae; genus QHXM01. The sequence continues at coordinate 159,293 of CAWEPR010000015.1, read as the reverse complement.
TGGCGTCAGGCAATTTCTCAAAAATTGAGATGCTCTCGCTGATAAGGTCTTTAGCTGCCTCCTGCGCTCCGGTAATTTGCTTGACGCTTCCAATCCATCCTGACAGCGTTCCGGCGCGCATTAACACTTCGGCTGAGGTGCGTTTATCTAAGTTATCAATGGCAGGGCGCTCACCCACAAGCTGCCATAGCTCGCCCATCATTCCCCGTGCCGCCTCGTATTTACCCGCTTCCTCTAATTCCTTTACCAGCCTACAACGCAGCTGCGCACGTTCGTTATGATCAAGCTCTGGATTATCTATTTGCCGAAGCATTTCGGATGTTAAGTTCATGTGGAGGTTACCTTTCTCTGACTTCGAAAGAGTCATTGCAAGAGACTGTTAATTACCCGATATGGTATTATGCGCCCGCTTGATTTCACCGGTTAGATAGCTCATCACCATCTGCAAGCTATTAACTATTTTTCAGGAGACTACTATATGAAACATCTACGGCACTTCTGCATTGCCTCTGTTCTAACTTTCGCGCTCACCTTCTCTGCCTTTGCGGGGGATATTAATTGCGGAGTCGTTTCCCCGCCTCCAACTCCACCGGCACCGTTGACAGGCCAAATGACCACCGGAGTCACGGCGACAAACGAAGAAAGCTCCGAGACCTCTTTTGTTGACCCGGTGACAGAGTTCACGTTGAATATTCTCCAAGGCTTGCTGTCCTTGTTCTAAGCAAGGTCGATTAACCCGAATCATTTTTGCTGCTGTGAGCATCTCACGCGCGGCCTAATATAAGTGTGTGCAGTGAAGTCGCCGGAAAAGGACAGCGCTAATGCCCGGCGAGGAGGCACGCACAATGGCGCAGCTTAACTTTACGCCGCGCGAAATGCAATATTAATTTCCTCTCCCGCCGTCCGACACCTGTTCGCATACAGGAGTCGTGCTGCTTCATGCTACTATGGCGCACGCGCGTTCGACTATCAAGCGATTGAACCTGAGAGGTTACGATATGGAAGCACTCGGCATGGTGGAATGCATGGGACTGGTGGCGATGATCGAGGCGGCGGATGCGATGGTCAAGTCCGCAAACGTCACGCTCGTCGGCTATGAAAAGATTGATGCCGGGCTGGTGACGGCGATTGTGCGCGGCGATGTCGCGGCTGTCAAAAGCGCGGTTGACGCAGGCGCGGCAGCCGCCTCCCGTGTCGGAAAGGTCGTCGCCACGCACGTCATCCCGCGCCCGCACGCTGACGTTGATCAGGGGCTGCCGGTTCTCAAAACCGGCGAGACGACGAGAAAGAAGATCAGCGGATCGGTCAGGGCGAAAAAGTAAACGATGAAGTGAGAATGGTGAACACGGAAGTAAAACGGTTCATCGTTCATCGTTTCGCGTTCATCGCTTGATGTGGGGGTAGCCGCGAGTGATTAAGACGATTTGTCTGGATAGCGCGGAGAAGAAGTTTACTAACGATTTTCCGGCGGCGGACATCAGCGAGTACTGCCTGTCTAAACATAACGTCGTCTGGGCAGATGTCAGCGACCCGACGAGCCAGGATTTTATCGAGCTTGCCGAAGAGTTTAATTTTCATCCGCTCTCGATTGAAGATTGCCAGCAGACTCACCAGCGGCCCAAGGTTGAAGAGTATCAGGGCTATTACTTCATCGTCCTCTACGAAGCCGAGCTGGTCGGGCCTCACGATCATCTTGAGCTGCGCGAGCTGAATATCTTTCTCGGCTCAAACTATCTCGTCACAGTTCACAGTCGTCCCATCCGCGCCGTCGAGACGGCCAAACGCTTATGGCCTGAATGGAATGACAGGGCGGAGCACGGCGCGGGTCTGCTCGCCTATCTTTTGATGGATGCGATTGTTGATGATTACATGCCGCTCTTAGACATCCTGAGCGAGCGGATGGACGACCTCGAAGATCAAATCTTCGGCACATTCAAGCCCGAATCAATCGAAGAGATTTTCCGCATCAAGAAACAACTTCTACACCTGCGCCGCTCGATTACGCCTCTGCGTGATGTCTTCAACACGATGCTTAGACGCGAGCAACCCATCTTCGCTCGCGAAACGCACGTCTACTTTCAGGATGTGTTCGACCACATCATCCGCGTGGCTGACACGATTGACACTTTGCGCGATATGCTCAGTTCAACTATGGATGCCTATCTCTCCGTTCAGGGCAATCGGATGAATATCATCATGAAGCGTCTGACCTCGATTGCGACGATTCTGATGTCTGTGACGCTCATCGCGGGAATCTACGGGATGAACTTCGAGCATATGCCGGAGCTTGGATGGAAGTACGGCTACGTCTTCGCGCTTGCCTGGATGCTCGTCATCGGCATGGGCCTTTACATTTATTTCAAGAAGAGGAAATGGCTGTGAAGCGAAAATCGAAGCGCAGGCACAACGCCGTTCATGCATCGAGTGAAGAGGGACTTGAGAAAGCCGCGCAACTCGCGCCGCTTGAGGAACGCGCGGGAAAACCCACCCATCAAATTGCGAACAATGAAGGCGTCATCAGCGTTGATACGGGCAATCTGAAATTCCCGACGGAGTTTACCGAGAAAAGGGAGGGGAAGTCCGGGCTTTTTGGCTTGGAGCCGGTAACTATCGTCATCCTCATCTTCGCGCTCGCCTTCATCGCTTTCATCACATACTTGATCTCGATAGAGCCGCCGAAGGCCAAAGACGAGCCGAATCCCGCGGTCGAGAGTCCACGTTAAAGATCTCTCTCCTATCGAACCGCGACTCTAGATTAAGCTTTCTCCGTTTGAGGCGACTGGGCGAGGCTCTTTTCCAGCTTCGTAAATCGCGCCAGCATCTCTTCGTACATCCGATCCGTCTTTTCGTGCAGGTGTGCGACCTCCAGTTCGGCTTTAATGTTCACCTCATACTCGATATCGGAACGCACGCGGTCTTTCTCTGCCTGCCGGTTCTGGCTGATGAGGACGAAGCATGAAAGGAAAATAGCTTCGAGCGAAACGATCATCGTCAGCAGGCCGAAGGGAAACGGGTCGAAGCCTCTTTCGTTAGTGACAGGATCGACGGGGAGAATGAGGGTGTTGAGCGAGATCCAGGTAACGAACCAGATGAGATTAATCGCTAAGAAAGGCATGCTGCCGCTGAACCATGCAATCCAGTCGGCGATTCTCTCCAGCACCGTGAAATGCGCCTGAACTTCTTCGTTGACGTTGCGTGAGACGCGCGTGCGCAATAGTTGATCCGCCTTGCGCGTCATGCTGCTCATCGCCGCGAGCATGTGCAGAGCGGCGTCGGGTTTCTTTTGAAAAAGCAGGAGCAGGTCGTCGCGGTCGAGCACCAGCAATTCTGTTTCCGTGAGCGCGGTGGCCGTAGCGCTTCGCGGGCCGCTGTCGAGCAGCGATAGCTCACCGAACATCTCGCCCGGACGCACGACGTTCAAGACGATCTTCTGGCCTGCCGTGTCCTTGATGTACAACTCGATTTCGCCGGAGCGAACGATATAGAGGGCGTCGCCCGGTTCGCCTGTTTGAAAGAGTATCTGGTCTGCGTCCAGCTTCTCGAAATCAATCACGTCCGCCAGCGCAACTCGATCATCTTCTTCGAGCATCTCGAAGAATTCGATTCCGGCGAGCATTTCAACGTCACACGACATACTTGGCTCTCCTACCGTGAACTATATTTACGAAGCGATTCAAGGGAACATCTGGAAACCCGGAAACAGCGGCGCGCATTCTAGCAGAAGCGGAAGAGCAAAGGCGATTAATCCTTCACACCCGCCGTGACAAAATTTTGGCTGCACCCAGCACGCGGGTTGGAGCAGAGTCCCGTCAGGGGCACATGAAAATAGCCCGGCGATTTATTGCCGGGCTATTAACAATCGCCCCCGCACGAGGCTTGAAAACCTGCTTTAAGGACTGGCTATGGATTCCTGCCTGTGCCCGTCTTCTTTTGAGCGGGAGCGGTGGAGTTGGTGCTGCGCGTGACGGGCGGCTTGACTGCCGGCTGAGTTCCTTCACGTCCTGAGATGCGCCCCGACCGCGTCAGGGCGATGCGCTTATCCTTGCCGGTCACGTCTGCCACAGTCACACGGATGGCGCGGTATGAGCCATCGCGCGCTTTGTTCGTCGGGCTGTAGCTGATGACATATTGTGTTCTGAGGTCGCGCACAATCTCTTCGGCAATCTGCGGCAACTCCGAAAGAGATTCCGGAAAGAAGGCCCGCCCGCCAGTTTCTTTGGCCAGACGGTTGATGAGATTGACGGCCTTGTCGCGCGGGCTTTTGCGAATGAGGCCGCCTTCTTTGTCCAGTTCGTTGGTAAATCCGATAACGTAAATCTGCACGTCTTCTTCGCGCAGCCGCTCGAAGAGTTCTTCCTGCTTGTAGGTGCTGCCGCGATCTTCGCCGTCCGTGACGACGATCAGGGCGCGACGGCGGCGGTCGTCTATGTCACCCTTCTTGTACTGTGCGACATGCTCGGCAGAAACATAAACTGCATCAACAATCGCCGTCTGCCCGCCTTCCGTGTAGAGCGTGTCAATGGAATCAATCAGGTCGTCCTTGTTCGACGTGAAATCCAGAATCTGCTCGATCTTGTCGCTGCTGATGAAGCGCACAAGAAACGTCTCGTCGCCCGGCTTGTTGCTGTTGATGATCGTCTTTCCGGCTTCGATGACCTGCGCCAGTTGCGAGCGCAGCGACCCCGAAGTGTCAACGGCCAATCCGTAGCTGACCGGTACTTCTTCTCTTGAGAAAGAGAAAATCGGTTGCGGCACGCCGTTCTCGAAGACATTAAGCTCGCTCTGTTGAATATTCCCGATGGGCCGATTGTTGCGGTCAATGACGCGCACGTTCAGGTTCACCAGATCGGTATCAATCGTGATGCTCTCGTTTTCGTTAATCTCTACGCCCAGCGGGTTCGCCATGTCAGGCGGCGCATCCGGCAACACAACCTGACCCGGATTAACTGTTCCCCCCGACGTTTTCATCACCGGCTTCGGAGTCGCTTTCGGCGTCGGCGTTTGCTGTGGAGAAGATGTGGTGGGTGTCGTGCGACGCGCACGCCCCTCCTGCGCGCGGCTGACGCTTGATGCGACCATCAACGCGCAGGCCATCAACAAGACTGCGGCGAGTGCAACGGCGCGACGCCCGCGAGTGGGCATTTGAACCTGAACGCTTTTCATAACCAAAAACCTCTCGTCAAGCAGAATTCAGGAGTCGGAAGTCAGAAGCCAGAAGGAAAGCTCAAAAACCGCTTCTGTTTTATTCTGACCTCTGGCTCCTGAATTCTGAACTCCTGCTTTTTCGTGCTGCTGGGGCAAAGAGCGCGGGCGACTTAACGTTCGTCAGCGCGCACACGCTTTCAAAGATGCGTTTTCTGCGGTCGCGCGTTGCCGGAGACCGGGAAAGCATTTCAGCGCGGATTAGTGACCGCGTAATATCCCTCGCGGCTGCGAACGAAGAGGCGTGGAAGCCCGCGCGGCGGCGTCACCTTGACCTTGAGCTTATGCCACTTCGCGTCGTTCTTAAAATTCTTCGGCCTGTAGCCAATCGAATACTGGTGACGGAGTTCGAGCGCGATGCGCTCAAATAGCTCATCCATCTCGGCTGCCGTGTTCGGGAAGAAAGCCTTGCCGCCGGAGACCGCCGACAATTCGTCCAGACTGGCCTGGCCTTCCATCCCTAAGGAACTGCCCGGGTCGTTGCCGCCGAGGATGCCTATCGAATAAAGCACGACATCGGATTCCTTGAGCAGGCGGCGCACCTCGCTGAAGGTGTAGCGCGAATCGTTGTCCTGCCCATCGGAGATTAAGAGCAGCGCACGCTTCGGATGCGTCCCGCGCGTCACCTTCTCCACACCCAGATAGCAGGCATCGTAGAGCGCCGTGTTGGAGCGCGTTTCGACGAAGGTCAGCTTGTTCAAAACTGCGTCGCCGTCGCGCGTCTTGTCGAGCAGCAGCTGTGCGCGTGAGTTAAAAGCGATCAGGAAATATTCGTCCGAATCGTGGCTCGTCTGGATGAAACGCGAGAGAGCCTCGCGGGCCTTCCTGATCTTATCGCCGCTCATCGAACCCGACACGTCGAAGATGACGCCGACGGAGACGGGCGCATCGTCGTCCGAGAAATATTCTATCTCCTGTTCCTCTTTATCCTCGAAGACCTTGAAGGCTTTCTTGTCGAGGCCGGAGACGTAGCGACCGTAAGTGTCTGTGACGGTCACGGTCAGGGTGATGAGATCGGTGTTGACAATCTCCGTCTCTTGAGCCTCCCGGCCCTGTTGCTGTGGCGGCGCAGGCTGCGGCGTCGGCGTCTGCTTTGGCTTAGGGGTGCCGGGTTTCTGTTCTTGTGCCGTGACGAGGGTGGGCGCGACGAACGAGAAGAAGGTGAAGGCGAGACAGGAGACAAGCGCGACCTGAAGTGCTTTGCGGCGCTGGGATTTCATGCGACTCCCTGTTCTTTTTTACTCGCTTGAGACGGCTGACAGTCTCTCGGAGAAAATAGGTTTACTTTGACTTGTAGCTTGCAGCGATGAACATCAAGCTAAAAGTCACATTAATTGTTGAAGCGATGTGGACGGCGTTCCGGGGAGACTACCGCTCGCTACTTCCACCAATTGTCAGCGAAGGCTAATCGCATTGTAGGACAAGCGCGGCGGCTAGGCAAGAAGAAGCGGCAAAAACCTTTGACTGCAACTTTCGGCATCGTGTGGCGTGTATTCGAGGCGAGAACTTTCCGCAGCCTTAATTTACTCGCGTGCGAAAGGATGGAAAACGTGCTTCTCAAGGAGTCTACGGTTGGGTACTACGCTATCGGAATATGCTTGCCTGGATTTCTGCTTGCGCTCATTGTCATAGGTATCTAGAAGGAGAGAAGTAAGAAGCTGTAATGAAAAGAGTGCGAAATTACATTCTTGCGGGGCGATTCGCTTGCCTGTGTCCACATGCTATACTTCGGGGTGTCTGCCCGTTGACTTATCCGGCAGACAGTTTTTTGTCCTCTCAGAATTAATCATTTATGGCCGAGTTCATTTGTCGTCTGGGAACGCCTGCGGGCGAAGTCGTCACGCGCACCATCGAAGCGGTCGGCGCGCAGGAAGCGCGCGTGCGCCTCGAAAGCGAGGGCTTTCGCGTTTTCACCATCACACCGCCGAAGACTATCGGTGTGGCGGCGCTGACGCGGCGCGGCGGCAAGGGAAATCAAGGGCGTTTCAAGGCCAACGATTTTCTGCTCTTCAACCAGCAACTCGCAGCGCTCCTGCGCGCGGGCATTCCCATCCTGCAAGCCATCTCGATGCTTCGCAAGCGCGCTCAATCCGCCGGGTTGGGAATGGTGCTCGCGGACGTTGAAGAGAAGATTCGCGGGGGCGCTGCTCTCTCGGCTGCCTTCGCGGCGCAGGGGGCGATCTTCCCACGTATCTATACCGCCTCTATTTTAGCCGGTGAACGTTCGGGCGCGCTCGACGAGGTGCTTGACCGCTACGTCGGATACATGCGGCGGAGCGTCGGCCTGCGGCGCAAGATTCGCGGCGCGCTCGCCTATCCGACGCTGCTCCTGATTGCCTCTATCGGCATGGTGGGCTTTCTGACGGTCTATGTCGTGCCGCGCATGTCGAGCCTGTTTGAAGGCATCGGCAGAAACCGGCTTCCGTGGCTGACGGTAGTAGTGACGGGACTCTCCACCTGGTTGACCTTAAACTTATGGTGGCTTGCTCCCGTCCTCATCGTCGCCATCATCGCGTTCATCTTCTGGGCGCGCACGCCTTCTGGAAGGCTGACGATTGATCGAACGCTTTTGAAGCTCCCTTTAATTGGAAAACTCTTGCAGCAGGTGGCCGTCGCGCAGGCCACGCGCAGTCTGGCGACGTTGTTGGCGGGCGGCATCACGCTCGTGGAGTCATGGGAGATTGCAGCGGAGTCAATCACGAATCGAGAGCTCAGGCGCAGGAGTTCCGCAATCCTGCCGATGATTCGTGAGGGGCGTTCGTTTACGGAGAGTCTGGAATCGGCTGGCTGGTTTCCTGAGCTGGCGATAGACATGATCGGAGTGGGAGAGCGTTCCGGCAGTCTGCGCGAGATGCTCGACGAGGTCTCGGCCTTCTATGATTCCGAATCCGAGGTGAAGCTTGAGCAGTTGACGACGACGATAGAGCCTGCGATTCTTATAGTCATGGGCGGAGTCGTCGTCACGATTCTGCTGAGCATTTATCTCCCGATTATTTCCGCCATCTCCGGCGCTTCGACGGGGCGTTAGAAAGTTTAGAGTTACGTGTTTCGGGTTATGAGTTAAAGCGAACCCGAAACACGTAACGCGTAACCCGAAATTTCTTTATGAAACAATTGTCGGAAGAATATACGGAAACGATTCCAGCTAATGCTGACGCCTTGCCGCGCATTGGGACAGGCGCTCTCAACGCGTTGCCGGAGGACAATGATCCGCCCGAAGTCCGCGAGGCGCGAACACTAGCTCGCCGCTATCGCCTGCCCTACGTTGACCTGCTTCCGCCCGAAGGAGATTCGCCGATAGATTACGCGCTCCTGAACGAGTTGCCCGTTGATTTGATGGTGCGTAACCAGTTTGTGCCACTCCGCCGTGAGGGCAAGCGCCTGCATGTGGCGATGGCCGACCCGACCGATCTTGAAAGGTTGGATGAACTGGCGAGCGCCCTTCATGCGCGGATTGTGCCGCACGTGGCGACAGCCGGAGCGATTGACGTCGTCCTCAGAAAAGGCGACGCCACACAGCGCGTGTTGCAGGAAGCCGCCTCTGGCTTTCGGATTTCGCTGGTTAAAGAGACGGAAGCTGGCGAAGAGGTCTTAGACCTTGATCGTCTGGCGACGGATTCCGAGATGTCGCCGATTATCAAGCTGGTTGATACGGTCATCTACAACGCGATGGAATCGCGCGCCTCCGACATTCACATCGAAACGCGCGACACCGAAGTGCAGGTCAAATACCGCATTGACGGCGCGCTCTACGCCAAGGTTGACCCGATTGATCTGGCCTATCATCAAACGCTCATCTCGCGCATCAAGGTCATGTCGGAACTCGACATCGCCGAACGCCGCGTGCCGCAGGATGGGCGCTTCCGCGTGCGCTACAAAGGTCGCAACGTGGATTTCCGCGTCTCGATTATGCCGACCGTGCATGGCGAGGATGCTGTCATTCGTATTCTCGACAAGGAACAGATCAACGAAGAGTTTCGCAATCTGAATCTGGATGTCGTCGGTTTCTCGGATGACGACATTCGGAAATTTCGCCGCTACATCGCAGAGCCCTACGGGATGGTGCTCGTCACGGGGCCGACCGGCTCAGGTAAAACGACGACGCTCTACGCCGCCTTAAACGAGATTCGTAACGAAGAAGATAAGATCATCACGATTGAAGACCCGGTTGAATACCAGTTGCACGGCATTACACAGATTCCCGTTAACGAGAAAAAGGGCTTGACGTTTGCAAGGGGCTTGCGTTCCATCCTGCGCCACGACCCGGACAAGATCATGGTCGGCGAAATCCGCGACGAAGAAACGGCGCAGATCGCCATTCAATCGGCGCTGACCGGACACCTCGTGTTCACCACCGTTCACGCCAACAACGTGATTGATGTCATCGGGCGCTTCCTGAACATGGGCGTTGAGCCGTACAATTTCGTCTCCTCCTTAAACTGTGTGCTGGCGCAGCGTCTGGTTCGCATTCTTTGTCCGGTGTGCAAGCGAGCTTATCAGCCGCCGGATACTGAGTTGCTGGAATCGGGCTTGCGGCCTGAGGAGCAGGCGGGACGCGCCTTTTACATGAGTGTTGGCTGCGACGCCTGCAACCACACGGGTTACCGCGGGCGCACGGCGATTCACGAATTGCTCGACCTGACGGACAATATCCGCGAAATGATCGTGGAGCGTCGTCCCGGTTCGGAAGTGCGCCGCGCGGCGGAAGCCGAAGGTCTGACGGGTCTGCGCGAATCCGCGCTCCAAAAGGTCTTCGCAGGCATCTCCACGCTGCACGAAATCAATCGTGTGACGTTTGTGGAAGAAGTTAGTGTGAGGCAGTAATCAGTTTTCGGTTTTCAGTTAAGACCCGGTTTACTTTTAACTGAAAACTGGCTAATGCCTACTGTTTTCGGAACTGCGTTTGACGCGGGGCGTTTGATAAGTTTGTGGGACGCTCGTTGGTCGAGCCGGTTTCTGGTTTTGTTAGTCGAATTTAATGCTACTGTCACCCCGATTAATTGTTACGTCTTATTCTCTAGAAAAGGAATTGAGATGAAAAGATCATCAATTCACGCGCGCTCGTTTGCATCGCTCGTCGTGATTTTCTGTCTGCTTGCCGCGCCCATGACGGCCTTCGCCAAAAAGGGTGAAAAGAATTACAAGCAAGGTTTGCAGTATGAAGCGGCGCAGCAGTGGGAGAAGGCCGCGCAGGAGTTTACGCTGGCCGTCGCCGCCGACCCGTCGAACATCGAGTATCAACTGCATTATCGCCGCGCCGTCTTCAATGCTTCGCAGACCTACATGCAGCAGGGACGCGCGCTCGCCGAGCAGCGCGATTACATCGGAGCATACAACGCCTTTCGACAGGCTTACGGCTATGACCCGGTCAACGAACTCGCACTGGCAGAGATGGAGCGCATGCTGCGCCTGCAACGCGAGAAGACCGGAGAACCGGGCGCAGGTGACGGTGGGGGCAAAGGCAAAGGCACGAGAGTCACACAGCTTTCAGACCGGCAGCAGGGAACGGGCGGCACACCGGCAGATCCGGGTGCCGCAAACGGTGTCCAGCAGGAAGCTCCTCTGCCGCCGTCGCGCGCCGATCAACTGCGCGTCATCAAATACAACAACGATCTCAAGAGCCTGATACGCAATCTCGCCGAGCAACTCGGCTTCAACGTCATCTTCGATACTCAATCGTTTCGCGCGCCGCGCAACGTCGAAGTAAACCTGACGGATGTGACGACGGCGCAGGCGCTCGACTTAATCTTTCTTCAGGAAGGCTTGTTCTTCCAGAAAATTAATCGTCACACCATTCTCGTCGCCGACCAGAACCGTCGCGCTCAGTATCAACAACTGGCGATTCGCACGTTCTATCTCTCGAACATTGACCCGACCGAAGCGCGCGCCATCATCTCGGCTGCGATTCCGCCAAATCAGGGCCGCCCGCAAACAGTCGTGCTGCCGGACAAGACGACGAACAGCATCACGATTCGTGACACGTCCGAGAACCTGCGATTGATTGGAGAAATCCTGCGAAGCCTCGACAAGGACCGGGCAGAGGTCGTGATGGATGTCAATATCTACGAAGTCTCGCGCACCGACCTGCTACAGCTTGGCAATCAGGTCGGCGTAGGAGACGCAAACGGCTTCTTCAATCTTGGTGGGTCAAGCGGTATCAGTGCCATCGCAGGTTCCCGCGAAGTGGCGACCGCCCTCTCGACAGTGCCGACGGCGCTCGGCGCTGCCCTCGTCATTCCGGCTTCAGCCCTGACCGCGTTTCAACGCAAGGATCGAACAAAGCTCGTCGCTTCAACACAGGTACATGCTTTCAACGGCGAGGAATCCACCGCCCGCATCGGCCAGCGCGTGCCCGTGCAAACGGCTCAGACTTTCCCGTTTGGGACGACTAATCCGACGACGCCCGGCGGAGTCACCGGCGGAGTCAATTTCGGCGGCGGCTTTCCGGTTATTCAGTATGAGCCGACCGGGTTGACCTTGAAGTTTACGCCGCAGGTCTTTCCGAATCTGGACGTGCAGGTCAAGATGTCAATCGAATCGAAGGACATCCTGAACGCCGGAAGTCTGACGCCGACCTTCACCGAGCGCGCGATTACCGGCACGGCGCGCATTCAAAACAATCGCACGATGATGCTCGCCTCGGTGGCGACCGATAGGCAATCAAACGGGCGACGGGGCTTGCCGCTCCTGGGCTTGATTCCAATCCTGGGGCGTCTGTTTACTTCGCCGACGCGCAACAACGATCAGATAGACATCGTGATCGCCGTCACGCCGCGCGTCCTGCGCGCTCCAACCGTGACTCCGGCTGACGAGCAAGAGCGAGATAGCGGCACGTTGTCAACGCCGACGAGCGGGTCGCTCGAAGCGATGGTCAGGGAAACTGAGCGTGAAGACCAACTGGCCGCCGCGCGAAGGGTTCCGACCAACGTGGTCGTGCAATTGCCGGATGCAGAACCTGCGCCGTCTTACGTGCCCGCGCCGCAAGCCATGATGACGATCAATGATAACGCCTCTGCTCAACCCGCGACCACGAAGACGGAAACGACCATAGCTCCGGTCAATACCTCGCTGGTGAGCAATCTCCCGCAGCCGTCGAACGCTCTGGCGAACGCGATTGCTCAACTGACGGGCGATCCTCCGCCCGCCCCGACCGCTTTTGTCAAAAAATCAAGCAGCGTCGCCGAGCGCCCCGTTGAAGTGGCTCAACCGTTAAGCGTGACGCCGATGCCGCTTCCGGTAACAACAACCGGAGCTGTGAAGACTGAAACTGCGACGGAAAATTCGGCGAAGGATCAGCCCCGCGCGGCAACCTCGTCCCTTGCCGACAAGATAAAGGATGGAGTGTTCGGAAAGCCTCCCGCGCCGCCTGAGCCTGTTCTGCCTGTGGTCGAAGCGCGTTTGATGGCAGAGAGTCAGGAGATGCGTGTCGGCCAAAAGCAGCGCATCGCGCTCGTGCTGGTCTCGAAAGAGAAACTCGGCAATACGCTCGCGCGTCTTCAGTTCGATTCGCGCTTTCTGGCCGTGCGCGGCATCTCGCAGGGACCTTGGCCGGACGGAGCGGCAACCGCGCCGATCATAATGCAGTCAATTGATCCGTCGGGATTAATCATGCTGGCCATCTCGCCGCAGGCGGGCGCGCCCTTGAAGACCGGCGCAAACGTCGTCCTCTATCTCGAAGTCGAAGCGCTGGCGGCGGGCGAGAGCGCTATCACCTTCGACGAAAACGCACGCGTCGGCACCTTCGACGGTCGCGACGTGAAGCTGCAAATGATGGAGAGCCGTATCACGGTCAAGTAGTATGAGAAGGACGTGGTCAGTGGTCAGCGGTCAGTGGTCAGTTAAAGCGGTGGGCGACAAGAACCCTTTGCCGTCGGCTGCTCCGCATCAGCAATCGCCCTGTCTGACCACTGACCACCGGCTACTGACCACTGTTTCTTCACGCGGTTTCACGCTGATTGAGTTGGTCATCACGCTGACCGTGCTGACGATTCTGACGATGGGCGTGATTCCGCTCATCAAAGTTTCGGTTAAGCGACAGCGTGAGCAGCGCCTGCGCGACGATTTACGCATGATGCGCATGGCCATTGACCAGTTTCATCGCGAAGCGTTGGCCGGGCCTCAGGGACAGCAAGGGCAGCCGCAGGCGCAGACTCCGCAGCAGCAACAGCAACAACAGCAGGCGCAGATTGTAGACCCGCGCATCAGGGTCGCGATTACCGACAACACCATCTTCGGGGTTGATAACCCGGATCGCTATCCGCCCGATCTCGAAACGCTCGTCAACGGCGTCAGCGTCACGCCGATAGGAGCGAATCTGCCAACTGGCGGGCCACAGGGGCCAAACGCGACAGACAATACGCTCACGTCAACCAAGAAGAAAATTTACCTGCGCGAGATTCCGATTGACCCGATGACGGGCGAGCGTGACTGGGAGCTTCGCTCAACCTACGATTCAAAAGACACCGGGTCCTGGGGCGGCGAAAACGTTTTCGATGTGCGCTCGAAGTCAACTGCGACGGCGCTCGATGGGAGTAAATACAGTGAGTGGTGAGAAGCAGTTTTCAGTTTTCAGTTTTCAGTTTTCAGTGAAGCCGTGCGCGCCGAAACTAGACGCGACAGGCCACACCGTCCTGCTGAAAACTGAAAACCGAAAACTGAAAACCGGCTTTACCCTTCTCGAATTGATGATCGTCATCTCGATCATCGTGATTCTCGCCGTCATTGCGATGCCGCAGTATCAGAAGACCATCGTGCATGCGCGCGAGACGGTGCTGCGCGATAATTTGTACCAGTTGCGCAAGGCGATTGATTTGTATGGAGCGGATAAGGGCAAGTTGCCACAATCCCTTGATGAACTGGCCAGCGCCGGGTACGTCCGCGAAATTCCGATTGACCCGATCACGGGCGAGAAGGACTGGACAATCGAAACCGGCGAAGACCCCGGCTCGCTCACCAGCGAATCAGGCATCACAACCGTCCGCAGCGCATCGCCCGATACTTCGACGGAAGGCACGCCGTACAGCGAATGGTAGGGGAATTTTAGATTTGCGATTTTTGATTTTTGATTGGACAGGGATGAAATCTGCGATTTCAAATTCCAGATTATAAATTTCTTGTCCTCTTCCAATCGCAAATCAAAAATCTAAAATCAAAAATCTAAACATGGTTTTTAACAAACTCGTTCGCCCACGTTTTCCTTCAGCCGCGCTTGGTCTTGAGAGCGGCAATGCGACCGTCGTTTATCTTGAGCAGCGACGACGTGACGGTTTTTCGATAAAACGCGCGGCCACCGCCAGCCTTCCCGAAAGTCTCATCCGTCCCAGCTTCGATGAATTAAACATCACGGACGCGAATGCGCTCGTGCTGCTGTTGTCTGAAGTAGCCTTGAGCGCCGGTCTCGGCAAGCAGCGCAAGTGGTCTGTGGCGCTGCCCGAAGCCGCCACACGCGCCACCATCCTGACGCTGGAGAGCGCGCCCGCTTCGCGTTCTGAACTGGAAGAAGTCCTGCGCTGGAAATATGAACGAAGCTTCGGCGCTCCGCCTGAAGAACTGCGCGTCTCGCGTGAACGCCTGCCGCCGGACACACAGGGACGCCAGCGTTATCTGGCCGCCGGAATCCGTCTCTCGACTCTGGCGGAATATGAAAGCGTGTTTGACGCGCTCGGCTGGCGCGCAGGATTGGTTCTGCCGCGTCATCAGGGCGAGGCGCGCTGGATTATGACGAACGGCGCGCCCGGAGATGCGTTGCTCATCAGCTCGCATGCGGAAGGGTTCACCGCGCTTCTCCTGCGCGACAAACAGCCCGTCATCGCGCGCTCCGTTTTGTGTGAAGCAGAAGACCGCGACGATGAGCTTTATCGCCTGCTGCTCTTCTACCGCGACCGCCTTCTTTCAGCCACCGGCGCAGCCGCGACGCTTCCGCTCGACCGCCTTCTCGTCGTCGGCGAAGGTTTCGACAAAGCCCACGTCAGCGAAATCGTCAACGAAACACTAGAAGTCAATCTCCGTGCTCTCGGCCCAGTCGAAGTCGGCCTCGCGCTTCCGTCCAATGAACTGAGCTTCGACGCCATCGCCGCACCCGCCGGACTCGCCACGCTGGCATGGTAAGAACAGTGGTCAGTAGTCGGTGGTCAGTTAAAAGTAAAGCAAAACGAATCCGGTCTTCACTGGCCACTGACCACCTATCCACTGACCACTGTCTTTCTGAAACTTTCCGAGTTTCAAAAGCGTAAAACCCGGGCATCATGAGTATGAGTGCATCCTCCACAGTTTTAAATGGTCTCGCGGCATTTGTTGATCGCGATTTGGTGACGCGGGCTGTCGCCGGGCGCGAGGACGCTTTTGAGGAACTTGTGCGTCGCTACCAGCGCCCGATTGCGGCCTACGTCTATCGCATGGTCGGCGATTACGAGGCCGCGCTGGATTTGACGCAGGAGGTCTTCATCAAGGTTTACAACTCGCTCCGGCGCTACCGCTCAGAGTTCAAGTTTTCGACCTGGATTTACAAGATCGCGCACAACTCAGCCGTTGATCACTTACGTCGCTACAGCAACCGCGCGCAGGCACTGACAAACGAGTTTGAGGGAGAGCAGTATGACCTGCCGCTTGAGAGCCGCCGTCTCTCGCCCGAACAGGAGAGCGAAAAAGCCGAGCGCCGCGCGGAGATTGAGCAGGTCGTTCGCGGGCTTCCCGTCGCCTACAGGGAACTCGTCCTGCTGCGCCATTCGCACGACATGAGCTATGACGAGATTGCTGAAGTAACGGGTTTACCGCTGGGCACGGTCAAGAATCGTCTCTTCCGAGCGCGCGAAACGATGCGCCAGCAGTTTATCCAGCGAGGAATTACGAGTGTCTGATGAAACAGACGATAGACGATAGACGATGGGCGACGGGCAAGAACAACACTCTTGCTTTTATCGTCTATCAGCAATCGTCTATCGTCCGACGCTTTTATGCTTCCGAATAATTCAGTTTGCAGGAGTGAAGAGATCATCGCTTACCTTGATGGTGAGTTGGATGCTTCGTCGCTCGCGTGGCTCGAACAGCACTTTGAGGATTGTTCTCGGTGCGCTGCGGATTTGCGCGCGCAGCGAGGCCTTCTGCATGAACTGAATTTTGCGCTGATAGATGAACCGGCGATTGAGATGCCGAAGAACTTTGCTCAGGTCGTGGCGGCGCGCGCCCAGTCGGAGATGAGCGGTGTCGTGCGCGACCCGTCGGAGCGAAGACGCGCTCTGCGTTTGTGCGCCGCGCTCGTCACCATAGCTTTCGCGCTGCTCGGCGGAGCGGCTTTGAGCGAGTCGGTGTTTGCCCCGTTGCGCGCCATCTGGAAAACCGGGGTGGCGCTTTTCAGTTTCTTAGGCCACGCGCTCTACGATGCGGGCGCTGGGTTGACCGTCATCTCTCGGAGCTTGGGCGGGCGCTTGCTCTTCGAGTCGCGGGGGTTGGGCCTGCTTGTCCTGCTCCTCCTTGCGCTGGCTCTCTTCACCTTAAAGCGCCTGATTGTCCGGTATCACCGGACACGAATCATAGAATGAACCTGCAAGCGCACGCTCCCCGACAGCAACAGCGTGCGCTCTTTTTTCAACGATTGTGAATCAGCTTTCGCTTCAGAGGTCTCTGGATTTATCGCCTGCGCGTGCCGTGTGGAAAGCGGCGTTGACTGTCGCGGCGATTTTCCTGATGGCCGCCTGTCTCCACGCGCAGGCTTCCGACGGGTTGCTGCCTGACGAGCAAGCGCCGCTCATCGTTGACGGGATGCGGGAATACGACGTGTTCGGCTGGGGGCAATCCGTTGTCGTGCGCGGCCACGTCAAGCACGGAGTCATGGCCTTTGGAGGCGATGTCGTCGTCGAGGGAATCATCGAAGGAGACGTGGCGACCATCGGCGGCTCAATCGTGCAGCGTGAGGGCGCGCAGATCGGCGGCGACGTCATTGTCATCGGCGGCTCGTATCGGCGCAGCGCAACTAGCGCGCAGGGGCGCAATCCTGCGAGTACCTCCGTCATGTTTGAAGGCTTCGAAGTGGAGCTACGCAACATCATGCGTAACCCCGCTTCTTTGCTTGCGCCGCAATGGTCGCTGGCTTATCTGGGAAGCCGCGTGCTGGGTGTGCTCTTCTGGTTCATCGCCTCGCTGGTGTTGACGGCCGTAACACCCGGCGCCATCAGCCGCGCCATGACGCGCTTGCAGTTGACGAACGTGCGCGTCGCCATCATCGGTTTCGTCGGCTCAATTTTGATGACGTTCGGCGTGGTCGCGGGCTTGAGCGTGCTGCCGACGGTAATCGGCGCGCTCGTCGGCCTGACGGCGCTGATCCTGCTCTTGCTGGCTTATCTGTTCGGGCGGGTGGCAATTTCTGCGGCGACCGGCCAATGGTTGCAGCGCAGATTCTTCCCTGAAAAATATCGCTCGGAGTCAATCGCGCTCCTCGCGGGCACAATCCTCTGGGCGGTTCTTTTGTCCTTACCTTATGTCTGGCCGCTGGTCGGCGCGGGGCTGCTGGTGGCGAGTCTGGGGCTGGCACTGACGGCGCGCTATCGCGTCGGCTGGAAGCGAACGTAGGCGCGTCCGGGCTTCACCGGAAATTCTCACTTTCCCGAAAAAAATAGAGTAAGACAGGAGACGAAATAGCGTTTTCGTGCGTCTAAGCCTGTCCGCTTTCGAGAAAGCCCGGTAGTGGGTCTTCGGGACGGATTCCGGGCTGAACACTTCGCCGGTTAACGCTTCTGTTCAAGGAAGCGTCTTGCTAGAGGTCGGATATTGCAGGTTTCGGGCTGAACAACTCTACCGGACGCTCGCTCCAACCCCCTGATTTTGGAACTTTTAACCTCCGAGCCTTCAATCTCCCTTAACGGTCGCTCTCGTTGGCCTTAATGAATGCCGGGATTTTCTGGATGATGCGCCGCGCGGGGCATAAAATCTGAACAATAATGGTTACGGGTGCGTAATAAAGCATCTAGTCGCGCGTTATATATATCAGCGGCAAGCGCGAAGTTGGCCACCTGTTTTACCACCGAACTGCCCGAACACGCAGTTTTCCTTAAATGAAGCGAGGGGACTTTTGATGAAGAAGGCTTTAACAGTTTTTGCGCTCGCGTTGCTCGCCCTCAGTCTGGGCACTATGAGCGCACAGGCCCAGGGCGATGACACGGCGATTACTGCGACGCGAGTTTTTGGCAAGGTCACGGAGATTAACGCTCCCGCCGGTCAGATGACCGTCAAAACAGAGGCGGGTTCGGTCGTGGTTGTGAATCTCAACGCGAAGACGACCTACCAGCGCATGCCGCCCGGTGAAACGGATCGCAGCAAGGCCGTCGCGATTGCTTTGATGGATGTCGCGGTCGGCGACGGCGTCTATGCGCGAGGCTATGTGGCGGCGGATAAAAAATCAGTGCCCGCGCAGCAACTCATCGTCGTCTCGCAATCGGAGATTGCGAAGAAGCAGGACAAAGAGCGCGCCGAATGGCGTCAGCGCGGCCTCTCCGGCATCGTCGAGGCGGTCAACCCGCAGACGAAAGAAATTACCGTGACGACACGCACCGCCGAAGGGCAGAAGCCCGTCATCGTCCCGATTACCGACAAGATCAAGATGCGCCGCTATACGCCGGACTCTGTTAAGTTCACTGACGCGAAAAAGAGTTCCTTTGAAGATTTGAAAGTCGGCGACCAGTTTCGCGGGAAAGGTGACAAAAGCCCCGACGGTGCGCGCTTCACTCCCGAAGAGGTCGTGACAGGTTCGTTCCGCACCATCGGCGGCCCGATCACCTCCGTTGACGCTGCCACAGGCGAAGTTAAGATCACCGACATGCAGAGCAAGCAGCCGCTCACGGTGGTCGTTCGCAAAGATTCAACGCTCAAGCGCGTTCCCGCCGAGTTCATGCAAATGATGATGCAGGGTGGGGGCGGCCCCGGTGGGCCGGGCGGCGCGGGCGCTCCCGGTGGCGCGGCTCCTCCGCAGGGCGGGACTCCCCCGGCGAGCGGCACGCCTCCGGCAGGTGGGACGCCTCCGGCAGGTGGCGCTCGTCCTCCGGCAGCAACCGGTGGCGCGCAAGGCGCTCCGCAAGGTGGGCCGCAAGGTGGGCCGGGTGGCCCCGGCGGTGGGCAGGGCAATGGCGGCGGCTTCGACATTCAGCGAATCATTGACAATCTTCCGACCGCGACTCTGGCTGAATTGAAGCCCGGCGAGATGGTTCTCATTTCCAGCACAGCGGGCGCAGACCCGTCGCGCGTCACGGCTATTACACTCGTCGCGGGCGTCGAGCCGATCTTCGCCATGCTACAGGCAAGGCAGGGCGGCCCGTCCAATCGTCCCCCGAATCTAGGCACCATCACCATCGGTATTGGTGGACCGTGAGCAACTGAAAAAATTAGTTAGTAAGTTTCCCCGTTCGGAGTTTGCGCTCTCTTGTGAGTTATCTCCGAACTACATTCAAGAAGGCGATTATCATGAATCTCTCTAAAAGAATATTTACGCGGAGCCTCGCGCTGGCGCTCATGCTGGCTCTCTCTGTGGTTGTCGGCTTTGCGCAGCAGCCGGGCACATTGCGCGGCACGGTCACAGACGAATTTGGCGGCGCGCTCGTCGGCGCGACCGTCACGGCTGTGAACCAAACCGGCGTCGAAAAATCCACCGTCACAAACGACGAAGGCAACTACGTCATCAGTGGCCTCGCGCCCGGCGCTTACACCGTGCGCGCTGTGGCCAACGGCTTCGCTGTTTTTGAAGCCCCTGATATTGACATCTCAGCCGCGCGCCGCGACCCGCTCGATATCAAGATGAGCGTCACGATTGAAGAACAAAAGGTCACGGTTTCGGGCGATCAGAGAAACATCAGCACGGATTCCGAGAGCAACGCCGACGCGATTGTCCTGCGCGGCAAAGACCTCGACGTGCTGCCGGACGACCCGGACGATCTAGCCGCAGCGCTCAGCGCTCTGGCCGGGCCTTCGGTCGGGCCAAACGGCGGGCAGATTTACATTGACGGTTTCACGGGTGGACGCCTCCCGCCGAAAGAGGCTATCCGCGAAGTTCGCGTCAGCCAGAATCCTTTGAACGCCGAGAACGACCGTCCGGGCTTTGGTCGAATTGATATTCTGACCCGCCCCGGCTACGACCGCTGGCGCGGCAGCGCGAACATGAACTTTAACGACGAGAGCATGAACGCGCGCAATCCGTTCGCACCCTCGCGCGATAGCTTTCAGTCGCGCCTCTACGGATTCACCTTGAGCGGGCCTATCCAGGCCAAGAAGTCATCCTTCTTTCTGGATTTTCAGCGGCGCGAAGTTGACGATAACAACGTGATCAACGCGCTCGTGCTCGATTCGGCACTCAATCCAGTCAGATTCAACGAGACGATTCTTCAGCCGCGGCGCTTCCTGACCTTCAGCCCGCGCTTCGATTACGCCATCAACCAGAATCACACGATTGTGGCGCGCTACACCTATTCGCGCTTCAGTCTTGAAAATTCCGGCGTTGGTGATTTCAATCTTCCGTCGCGCGCCTTCGATACGGGGAATAATCAGCACACGTTCCAGATTACGGAGACGGCTGTCATCAACCCGAAGGTGATTAACGAGACGCGCTTCCAGTACGTCCGCACTGCTAATGAGCAGAACGGCGACAACGCCGTTCCAACCGTCCAGGTGCTGGATTCTTTCACGACCGGCGGCTCGCAGGTCGGCCTCTCCTTCAACAAGGAAAGCCGCTGGGAGTTGCAGAACTATTCGACGGCGACCTGGTTCCCGAATCACGTTTTCCGCTTCGGCGTGCGTCTGCGCGGCGTGAGACTGTCGGACGTGTCACGCAATAATTTCGGCGGAACGTTTACCTTTGCGGGCGGACGCGCGCCGCTGCTGGACGCGAACAACAACATTGTCCTGGAGAATGGCCAGCCGGTGCTGACAGACATTACGAGCCTTGATCGTTTCCGCCGCACCGTTCTTCTACAGCAACAGGGATTCACCCCCGCGCAGGTGACTTTGCGCGGCGGTGGCCCGACGCAGTTCACGCTCTCGGGCGGAAATCCTGAGGCTGATGTCAACCAATTTGATTTCGGCGGGTTCTTTCAGGACGAATGGCGCTTGCGCCCGAACTTGAGCGTGACGCTCGGTTTGCGCTACGAGAATCAAACCAACATCAGCAGCAAGTTCAACCTTGCGCCGCGCATCTTTTTCGCGTGGGCACCGGGCGGGACATCCACCGGCCAACTCGGCCAGTTCGGCGCTGGACAACCGGCGTTCGTCGTTCGCGGCGGCTTCGGTATTTTCTACGACCGTTTCACAGAGAACAACACGCTGAACGCGAACCGCTTTAACGGCGTCAATCAACAGCGCTTCAATGTCATTAATCCGGCGATTACAGCCAATAGCATCTTCACCTTTGATGGCTCGGTGACAAACGTCCCGACGATTGACACCCTCACGGGGCTGGATGCGCCGCAGGTCATCAACCGCGTGTCAGACGATTTGCAATCTCCTTACACGATGATTACTGCAATCAACGTCGAGAAGCAGTTGCCGTACAAGATAACCGCGTTCGCGCTGTTCGTCTCGATTAATCAGAGAGACAATCTGGTCTTCCGCGACATCAATGCGCCGTTGCCGGGAACCCCTCTGGTACGGCCAGACCCGACGCTCGGCAACGTCTTTCAGTGGGAGTCCTCCGGCTATTTCAACATGAAGCAATTTATCCTGGGCATGAGGACGCAGGTCAATCCGGCGGTGACGATCTTCGCCAACTACGTGGGCGTCAAGGCGGACAGCAACACGGATTGCGTCTTCAACATTCAGGGAGGCTGCTTCCCGTCCAACAGCTACGACATTGATGCCGATAAAGGGCGCGTCTCTTTCCTCGCGCGCCACAGCTTTTTCCTGGGCGGCACGATTGGCATCCCGAAACTAAAGCTCTCTTTGAATCCGTTCATCATCGCGAGGACGGGACAGTTCTTCAATATCATAAGGGGCGATGATCCCAACGGCGACAGGATTTTCCGAGAGCGTCCGGCGTTCGCTTCGGCCAGCACGCTGCCTGAAAACTTGAGGCAGACGGCTTACGGTGATTTCGACATCAACCCGGCTCCCGGCGCGACCATCATTCCGCGCAACTACGGCGAAGGCCCGGGCTTCTTCTCCGTCAACCTCGGCATCAGCCGCTCCTTTGGTTTCGGTGAACTGCCGGGCGCAAAAGCTGCTGCTGCGGCTGCCGCGCCGCAAGGTGGTGGTGGTGGCGGCGCAGCCGTTGGCGGCGCTGGTCGCGGCGCTGGTGCTGCCGGTGGCGGTCAGCGTGGCGGCGGCGGCGGCGGGCGTCCGGGCGGAGGTGGCGGTGGCGCTGCTGGCCCCGGAGGAGCTGGAGCGGAGAAGCGTTATAATCTGACCTTCTCGGTCAACATTAATAACCTCTTCAACCGTTCTAACCTTGGTCCGCCGGTCGGCAACCTGAACTCGCCGTTCTTCGGGCAGTCTCTCTCGACGCTCGGAGGCTTCGGCGGCGACGGCGGCAATGCCTCTTCGGCCAACCGGCGTGTCTCGGCAGGTATTCGCTTCAACTTCTAAGCAAGAATCGAAGCAAGCGTTACCAGCCTATCCTTCAACCAAGAGCGAGGCCACTTCAAACAGGAGTGGCCTCGCTCATTATTTTTGACCTGTCTCATCCCTTTTCATCTTCGCTCCAACTGAACAAAAAAAACTTTGGGATTATTTCAGCGCGAATGTCACTAACTGTCTGAAGATGGTTTTCGGCAGAACGCTTTCCATCTTGGAATGTCCCGATTCGGTTAGAGAGTTGAGGGGAAATAATGAGACGAGCGCGGTTTCTTTCCATAGTCTTTCTCGCCATCTCTTTCTCAGCACAATTGATTGCCCAGCAAATAAATTCGCGGGAGACGGACGCCGCGCGGCTTTTACGCAATCAGGGGCTGGAGCATTACAACGCAGGCCGCTTCGAGGATGCGGTTGCAAGGTTCAAACAGGCTGTCGAACTAAAACCGGATAACGCGCTCAGTCACAACGATCTGGGCATGGCTTATCTTGCTCTGAACCTGCACGGCGAGGCCCTTGAACACTTGCGGCAGGCGATTCATTTGAACCCTGTGCTGGCGCAAGCGTACTACAATCTTGGAACTGCTTATTACAAGCTGGGACAACCGGCAGAAGCTATCAGACCGTTTAAGCAGGCTCTCGAACTGAAGCCCGATTACGCCTGGGCGCACAACAATCTGGGGGTCGTCTATTTTGAACTGGGTCGCTTCAATGAAGCGATTGATTCTTACAAACAGACGCTCCGTCTCAAACCCGATTGGGCTGAAGCTCATTGCCTGCTGGCGCTGGCGTTTTACGAAGCAGCGCGAAGCACGGAAGCGATTGAATCACTCAAGCGGGCAATCGAATTAAAACCCGACTACGCGGAGGCACACAACAGTCTGGGCGTCATTTACTACCAAAAGAGACGCTCTCGTGAAGCTTTCAACGCTTTTCGTGAGGCGATTCGCTTCAAGCCTGACTATGCTGTGGCGCATTACAATCTGGGCGTAACGAGTCTGGTTGAGCATCAAAGAGACACAGCGTTGGAACGATACAATGCGCTCAAGACCATGAACAGAGACTTGGCGAAAAAGCTCTACGGTGGAATTTATCAAGGCATGCTGCTCAACGTGAGCGATAAATGAAACGATGGAAGAGGAACGATGAGCGCGAAAGTTAAGGCAATTACTTTTCAGTTCACGTTGCAGCACTCATCGTTTACCCGATAAGGATGGGGCGGCGGGCATGGATGTAATGAGGCTGGCAGGCCAGCCGGGCGCATACGCCGAAGCTGTAATGAACAGTGCAGAAGACCTGATCGCGCGCGCGCGTCGTGGCGACGAGGAGGCATTCCGCCTGATCTTCGAGCGTTACACGCGCCCCATCATCAGCTTCATCTTTTACATGGTCAACCGGGCGGATCTGGCCGAAGAACTGGCGCAGGAAACTTTCGTCCGCGCCTACAAAAATCTCAATGCTCTGCGCGACGAAGCAAAGCTCTCCACCTGGCTCTTCGGCATCGCCAAAAACATTGCGCGTGAAGCAATTCGTAATCGTCACAGAGAGCAGTCTCAGGTCGAGCTTGGGCATAGCACAGTGCAAGAGATGCGCGCGCCTCACGCTTCACCAGCCGTTGAGCTTCTCGATAAAGAATTAAGCCAGATGGTGCGCGACGCGCTGTTGAAGCTGGACGAAGATAAGCGGCTGGTCTTCACGCTCAAGGTTTACCAGCAGCGAAGCTATGATGAGATTGCGGAGATTACTGGATTTTCGATTCCGAAGATCAGGAATGACCTGCACCGCGCACGCGCCGAGATGCGCCGTCGCCTGAGTTCTTATCTGGGAGAAGGAAGATGAAATGTGAAGAGTTTCAGCCGCTCGTCGAAGATTATTTCGATGGCGAGTTGGACGAAAGAAGCAACGAGCTTGTGGCTCAACACGCCAGCGCCTGCGCGTCATGCGCGAGCGTCTACCGGAAGCTTGAGGGCGAGCAGGAGCTATACCTGCGCTATGAGTGCGATGCCGAGCCTGCGCCCGATTTCTGGAAAAATGTGATGGCGCGGGCAGCCGAGGAGAACACCACTCGTTCCTCGCGGCCTTTCAACGTTCTTCGCGGCTGGTTGAGCGGCGCGCTCGGAAATTTTACTGCTCCGCGTTTCAGCCCTTCGCTTACGGCCCTGATCGTGGTAGTCGCCATCGGCCTCACTATCGGCGTGATGCGCTACGTCAATTCGCCGGAGAAAACGAGCCAAACCGTCAGCCTGTCTCAAAACGAAGGCGTGCCCGTGCGTGTTTCTTCACCACTGCCGGATGAGACCAGCAAGCCAGCGAATCCGCCGAAAGACGACGAGACGGTGGAGCAGGGAAGCGGGCAAACTGGAAGTGAGCAGCCGCAGCTTGTTAAAAATGATGTTGGAAAGAAAAGCCGTCTCGCGTTAGCCGCGAGCAAAGGAAATGCCGGGCGAATCAATCTCAATCGTTCAACTTCTGGACGCCAGCCGACATCCGATGAGCTTGTGCGCGAGGCCGAGCAGAAGTATGTTGAGGCGATAGCGATGCTGTCGCGTGATGTCAATCGTCGGCGCACACGGCTCGACGCGGAAACAGCGGCGCGCTTCGAGCGAACTCTGGCCGCCGTCAACCGTACTATCGCCGACACGCGCCGCGCCGCACGCAAGCATCCCGGTGATCCGGTGGCGACACAGTACATGCTGACGGCCTACGCCAGAAAGGTTGACGTGCTCCGTGAAATGGTCGGCTACTAAGCTATATGCAATTGATTCGGGGACAGAAAGCGAAGGAGCAAGACATGAAGGGCAGAGCAACTGCAATGTGGTTTAATCGAGTCGCCCCTGTGATTCTGGCAGTGCTCATGACCAGTGTCATCGCGGGCGCGCAACAAATATCCAAACCCTCTGGCGTAAACTCGCCGCAAATAGAATCCGAACTACGGTCGGGCGGAAATTTCCACTCCAGCTTTGCGTCCTCCGAATTCGCCGCTGACGGGGGCACGGTCGTCCAGGGCGCTCCGTTCTCAGCAGTCAGTATTAAAGAGACTACGCAAATCCTGAGCGATGGCCGTCGCGTCGCGCGCCGGATGGCTCAGAGCATTTACCGCGACAGCGAGGGGAGTACCCGCTCCGAGTGGGATAACGAGACAAAATCCCAGTCTACGTCTCGCCTCCCCATTATTTACGACGCGATTACCGGCACGCTCTACTTTGGTCAGCGTGCTCTCTCATCACAGTCGCCGCGCAAAGATGCCCCCCAGCGGAAGGTTAAAATTATTACGCCACAGAGTCCGCCCGATGACATCACACAGGTGCTGGGCGAAACAATCGAACCGCTCGGAACAAAGAGTATCGAAGGCGTGACTGCCGAGGGCGTGCGTGTCACAACCACGATTCGCGAAGCTGAGGCCAGCGGCAAGCCGCCTGCCAAAGTTATCTATGAGCGCTGGTATTCGCAGGAATTGCGCCGGAATATCTTAATCACGGTCATTGACCCACGCTTTGGCGAGGCGTCGTACCGGCTCACCAAAATTGACCGCAAGGAACCTGCGCGCGAGTTGTTTGTCATACCTGCTGACCACAAACTCACCTCGATGATGAAGAGTCGTGAAGCGGAAGTCAGGCAGGCGACGGTTACGCCCGTCAGCGTCAGGCTCGAACGCGGCGGCAAGGTTGCTGTGGACAATCGCACGACGGGGCGCATCGTCGTCATCGGGTGGGATAAAGATACGGTCGAGGCCAGCGCGACCAGCGAGCGTGGCGTCGAGGCGGTCAGGTTTTCCGTTCGGGGAGACTCGTCGGACAAATCCGTCTGGTTGAAGGCCGACTACGCGAAAGCCGAAAAGCCTGAAAGCGAGTCATCCTCCGACATATCTCTGACCGACGACAGCGATGACGACCCACCGATGCGCGAAGACCGACCCATCGAAGTTCATCTGGAGGTGCGAGTGCCGCGCTACGCCGAGATTGAAGTGATTAAAGTCATCAGGAGCTACGTGGAAGTTTCCGGCGTTGAAACGTCTGTCCTTGTTCTCGGCAACAAAGCCAACGTCAGCCTAAAAAACGTCGGTGCGGCGGAGGTTCGCACTCGCGACGGCGCTGTTGAAGTGGATACCGTGAAAGGTCTGGTTGATGTGGTGACAGCGAGTGGGCCTGTGCGCGTGCGACATGCGAGTGGCGACGTGCGCGTTCTTTCGATTAGCGGGCAGGTTGAAATCGAGTGTGTGCGCGGGCGCGTCAACGTTGATTCGGCTTCGGGTGCGATCAGGCTCGATAACATTTCCGGCGACGTTGACGCCAGCACGTCCAACAGCGACGTCCTCTTTACGGGCGCGCTGCGCGAAGATGGCCGCTATCATCTCAAGTCCATGTCCGGCGCGGTCGGGATGGTTTTGCGCGACAAGCTGCCGGGCTTTACCGCCGCGCTCTCATCTTATCGCGGCCAGATTGATAATCAGCTTCAACTGAATATCAATCCAGCTTCGCAACAAGAGGAAACAATCAATCGCCGCATCATCGGTCGCTACGGGGACGGGCAGGCGCAGATCACGCTCGATACATTCGACGGAAAAGTTAAGCTCAGCAAACTCGCGCCCGGCGAGATGAAAGAGTGCAAAACGCAAAATTAAAAATACGAATTTAGACAGGATTGACGGGATTAACAGGATAGCGAAAGAGCATCAAGGAAACTTGATGCTTCTTGTGTTCTTAATCTTGATAATCCTGTAAATCCTGTCCATTTCTTCTTCCAGTCTGCTTGCCAAATTGATTGGTCAAGTCGTCAACCTGACGCAGTTCGGTCAACTCAAATTCCTTTCGTCCAGTCCCTTTTCCTCACTATCTCTCAGTAAAACTGCAAATTAACGATTGATTCGGGATTGGCACGGGTCATGCAGTTCATGTGAGCGAGCAGGACTCTCCCTGCGGCTCTATTGAATGTCTCAAAGGGCTTTTGACTCAGGAGTAGGATCCGAAATGTTATCGAAAATGCCAAAGATTAAATGGCTTGCTTGCCTCTCACTAACTTTTTCGCTTTTTGTCGCTCCGTTGGCCGGTGCTGGCGCGCTCGCTAATCGTTCGCTACCACAGCGGGTTGCCGAATCCCGGGAGTCTTTCGAGTTGAAAGCGCTCTCGCAATATGGAACGGACCTCACTGAACTGGCGAAGATGGGCAAACTCCAGGCGGTCGGCGGTTACGACGCTCAGATTGAGCGCGCCCTCAGAACTCTTGCACGGAGCGCGAAGAACAATCCGGTGCTGCTCGGCGAGGCGGGCACAAATAGAGGCATCGTTGTCGAAGGCATCGCGCGCAAGATGGCGGACGGAGATGTCCCGGCCAATCTGCTGAACAGGCGAGTGTTCAATCTCAATGTTGAATCCCTGTTTGCCGACGCTCAGGGACAAACGGAAGTCAATAATCGTCTGGCGCAGGTGCTGGCAGAGGTGAAAAGCGCAGAGGGCGAAGTCATCCTCTTTATAGATGGGCTGGACGAACTCGCTAATCAGGACGAAGCCGGAAGCGCCTCGCTCTTGAACATGCTGGAAGCGGCGCTGGCGCGAAACGAAGCGCGCATCATCGGCGCTGCCACGCCCGCGTCTTTCAAACTCAATCTGGCCAGCCGCGAAGGTCTCAAAGGCAAACTACAGGGGATTCTTATTGATGACGAGAACAACGATATATCCGAAACGGACGACGAGGAAACAAACGATAGCGCCGAAAATGCTCAGAACGAGAGTGAAGCTTTCGTCGGCGACAAGGTGTCTCCCGACCTGCGCGAGTTGATTCAAAATCAGAGCGCAAGCAATGGCAACGTCAGCGTTATCCTTCAAGGCGAGGCGCTGAGAAACTCCGGCCTGCGCGAGTTCTTCAAGCAAAACGGTATCCGCACCACCGGCGATTTCAACAACCTCAATGCTCAGGCAGTCGAAGTCCCTGCGCGCCTGATCCAGCAGTTGGCGGATTTCGATCAGGTCTCTTACATGTCGCTGGACACTGAAACGACCTCCATGAAGGGGCACGTCGAGGAAACGACTGGCGCTGAGGATGTGCGAGAGATAGAAGAGTCTAAGCCGGACGGGACAAAGAACATCCTCAAGGTCAACGGCGGAGGCGTCGGAATCGCCATTCTGGACTCAGGCATCTATACCAGCCATAAAGCGTTCCTGGATCGCTCGGGCACTAAATCGCGTGTCGTTTACAGCAAAGACTTCACGGGCGAAGGGCGCACCGATGACCCGTATGGTCATGGCACGCACGTCGCTTCGCTCGCCGCCGGTAACGGTCAGGTCGCCGCAGGCGCTTACACCGGTATCGCGCCGGATGCGAACATTATCAACCTGCGTGTGCTTAACTCGCAGGGCACGGGTAAAACATCTGCGCTCCTTAACGCGCTCAACTGGATTCTGGCCAACCGCGCAACCTATAACATCCGTGTCGCTAACCTGAGCCTCGGCACTGTGGCGGTCAACTCTTACAAGAATGATCCCATTTGCCGCGCCGTGCGAAGTCTGGCGAACGCCGGGGTCGTGGTCGTCGCTGCCGCCGGTAACGAAGGGAAGAACAGTTTGGGCAGGAAAGTTTACGGGCAGATTCATTCGCCCGGTAACGAGCCTTCGGCGATCACCGTCGGAGCCGTGAACACGTATGGCACCAGCAGCCGCGCTGATGACGGTGTGGCGACCTACAGCTCACGTGGCCCGACGCGCAGCTACTGGGTGGACGCAAGCGGCATCAAGCACTACGACAATCTGATTAAGCCTGAGATCGTCGCGCCCGGCAATAAACTCGTCGGCGCAGAGTCTCTGAACAGCTTTCTGATCAAGTTGCTCCCGTTTCTAACCGCCTACGTCAGCACCGCGCCGAACTCCGAGATGATGACCTTAAGCGGCACGTCTATGGCTGCTCCCATCGTCGCGGGCACTGCCGCCTTGCTGCTTCAGACCAATCCGACGTTGACGCCGAACATGATCAAAGCTCTGATGATGTACACGGCGCAACCCCTGCGCGGTTATAACATGTTCGAGCAGGGCGCTGGGCAGGTTAACGTCAGCGGCGCGATGACACTCTCGCGGCTGATTCGCCCAGACCTTTCGGCTAGCACGCCGCTCGGCACACCGCTCTTTACCAAAGCTCCGCCCGTGGGCACGACCATCGGCTACACGACCATCTCTGGCTATACCTTCAAGTGGTCGCAGGGCATCATCCTGAGCCACACCTATGCCACAGGCTACGAGCTTGGCTTGTATCAGAAGATTTACGCTCAGGGCGTCTTGCTTGGCGATGCTGAGGCTATCAGCAACGGAGTTCTAATAGGAGATACGACCAAGATTACGCGCGGCGTCCTTCTCGGTGACACCATCATGACGAGCAGCGGCGGCAGCCTCAATCAAGGCTCGGCCTTCCTTGGCACGGGCGTGTTGCTCGGGGACGGCGTGCTGCTTGGCGATGGTGTGCTGCTTGGTGACGGTGTGCTGCTTGGCGACGGTGTGCTGATAGGCGATGGCGTTCTCGTGGGCGACAACATTTCGTTGACTTCCACGCCGATGTTCTACGGCGACAACACCTCTGCAATGGCTATCGTGAAAGATACGGGAGTAAGCAATTTCAACTATTGATACGAGAGGCGCTCGGAAGCCTTTCCCGTTCTTCCTGATTGATAAGAGAGAGACAGTGACCATGCACTCAACCATCACGCTAGCCGGAATAGATGCCAACGCCGCGTTGCCCCGACCCTTCGCTCCGGGCGGCGGTTCGACGGTGCGGTTAAGCGCCGCCGAAGATGCGGCGGAAGCCCTGGCGTTCCTGGCGTCCCGTCCAGTTCATACGGTCAACCTGCGGGGCTTCATCCGCGACAACGGATTGAATAGTCCGCTCAATCGTGGCTCTTTCTACGGCTATCGCAACGCAGCAGGGCTTCTGGAAGGAGTCGCCCTGATTGGACACGCGACGCTCATCGAGACTCGCACCGACCGCGCCCTCGAAGCCCTTGCGTGTCAGGCGCAAGCGTTCTCTGACACTCATATGATTATGGGCGAGCAGGAAAGAATAGAAGAGTTCTGGAATTATTATTCTGAGGACGGACAACAAAAACGGCTCGCTTGCCGCGAACTGCTGTTCGAGTTGCGCTCGACCGTTGAAGCTCAGCCTCAAGTCCAGGAATTGCGCCTGGCTACCGTAAATGATCTTGAGCTAATCCTGCCCGTGCAGGCTGCAATGGCTGAAGAAGAGAGCGGCATCAACCCGCTGGTGAAAGACCCGGAAGGGTTTCGCAGGCGCTGCGCGCGCCGCATCGAACAGGGGCGAACGTGGGTGCTGGTAGAAGATGGCAAATTAATCTTCAAGACGGACGTTTTAGCGGAAACGCCTGAAGTTATCTATTTGGAAGGCATCTACGTAAGCCTGGAGGAGCGCGCGAAAGGGCATGGATTGCGCTGTCTCTCGCAGTTAAGTCAAACCTTGCTGCGGCGCGCCTCAGCGCTCTGCCTTCTCGTCAACGAAGAGAACGTGGCGGCGCACGCGTTCTACCAAAAGGCCGGATTCAAGTTCATCTCCACTTACGATACGATTTTCCTGCAACAGGATTAAGCTCGATAATCATTTACCGCAAAGGCACAAAGTCACTAAGAGAAAAGGTTTAATCTCTTAGTGACTTTGTGCCCTTGTGGTAAGCTTTTTTTAGCCGCTCTCAGCCTAGACACTCATGATTTCGGTCTCTTTGGTCTTCATCAATTCGTCAATCTTGCCGATGTAGGTGTTGGTCAGCTTCTGAATTTCATCCAGCCCATCGCGCTCGTTATCTTCCGAGATGGTTTTATCCTTGAGCATTTTCTTCAGGCGATCGTTGGAATCGCGGCGGATGTTGCGAATCGCCGTGCGATGCTCTTCGGCGATGTCATGCACCTGCTTGGCAAGTTGCTTGCGGCGTTCTTCCGTGAGCGCCGGAATCGGAATACGAACGAGCTTGCCGTCGTTTGATGGATTAAGACCGAGGTCGGCAGCGCGGATGGCCTTTTCGATTGCGCCAAGCTGCGTTTGATCCCAGGGCTGAACGGTGAGCATCTGCGGCTCAGGCACATGCACGCTCGCCATCTGGCTGAGCGGCGTCGGCGTGCCGTAATACTCGACCATCACATTGTCGAGCAAGGAAACGGCGGCGCGCCCTGTTCTGACGGTCGCCAGTTTGCGCTTGACATCCTCAATCACCGCTTCCATTCGCGGGCGCGCTTCATTGCTGACAGCTTTCTCACTCATAAAATTTTTCTCCGAAAGATTTTAAGTGATGAGTAATGAGTGATGAGTAAAAGACAAGCTCTTAACTCATCACTCATCACTCATCACTGTCTTTCCACGCAGACGCGTGTGCCGACGCCTTCTTCGCCGGTCGCGACGCGCATGATGTTGCCGTGTGTTCGCATGTTGAAGACGATGATGGGGAGATTGTTGTCCATGCACAGGCTGATGGCCGAGGCATCCATCACCTTCAACTGTTTTTCGAGAACTTCCTGGTACGTGATGCACTCAAAACGGGTCGCCGTTTCATCTTTCATCGGGTCTGCGCTGTAGATGCCTTCGACCTTGGTGGCCTTGAGAATCACGTTGGCCTTGATTTCAAGCGCTCGCAGAGCGGCAGCCGAGTCTGTCGTGAAATAAGGATTGCCCGTGCCCGCGGCGAAGATGACGACGCGCCCCTTTTCAAGGTGGCGAATGGCGCGCCGCCGAATGAAAGGCTCTGCCAGTTGCGGAATCTCTATGGCCGACATGACGCGCGTAAAAACACCCTGCTTTTCGAGCGCATCTTGAAGGACGACCGCGTTCATAATCGTCGCCAGCATCCCGATGTAGTCGGCGCTGGAGCGATTCATGTTACCCGCGCTTTTTGAAACGCCGCGAAAGATGTTGCCACCACCGACTACGACAGCAATCTCAACGCCGAGTTCGCGCACGGCCTTAATCTCTTCGGCGACAGAGTGTGCGACATCGACGTCAATGCCGTAGTTTTGCGCGCCCATCAAAGCCTCGCCGGAAATTTTCAGCAAGATGCGGCGATAAGCCAGAGCGGTTGTGTTGGTTGCGGCTACTTCTGCTGGCATGATTTTCGGGTTTCGGGTTTAGAGTTACGAGTTACGAGTTACGAGTTTCGGCTTCTTGTTTTAACTCGTAACTCGTAACTCTAAACCCGAAACTTATAGCTCGTAACTAATTTCCGCCCGCGAGCGCGGCGACCTCATCGCTGAAATCATCTGCGCGTTTCGCTAAGCCTTCGCCCATCTTGTAGCGCATGAAGCGGCGGATTGAGATACGTTCGCCCGTCTGTGCGGTTTTCTCCTGAATCAAATCCCCGATGGTCTTCGCCGGGTCTTTGACGAAAGGCTGGTCAAGCAGCACGGCCTCTTCATAGAACTTGTTGATGCGTCCCTCGACTATCTTGTCAATGACCTGGTCGGGCTTGTTCGCGTTCTTGGGATCGTTCTTGGCCTGAGCGCGTGCAATCTCGCGCTCCTTGTCGAGCGCGTCCACTTGAACTTCCTCGCGCGAGACAAAACGCGGCTCGGAGGCGGCGATATGCATGGCGATGTCTTTGATAAGCTGTTGAAACTCATCCGTGCGAGCGACGAAATCAGTCTCACAATTGATTTCAACCAGCACGCCGACCTTACCGCCCATGTGAATGTAAGACCCGACAGCGCCTTCGGCGGCGATGCGGCCTTCCTTCTTGCGCGCGGACGCTAGCCCACGCTTGCGTAGTATTTCGATAGCCTGCTCTTCGTTGCCATTCGCTTCTGTGAGCGCACTCTTGCACTCCATCATGCCCGCGCCCGTCTTCTCACGAACCGATTTGATGGCGCTCGACGTAATCTCTGCCATTTTTGAAAATCTCCCTGAAATAGTATTCAGCAATCAGTAGTCAGCTTTCAGTAAAAGCATTTGCTGATTACTGACTACTTCTCTCATTAAAAAGCGCAGCCCGGCGGATTCCCCGCGCTGTGGACTGCGCTCGCCGTAAAATTGAGACCGTTGGTCCTGCTTAGCTTGCGACGCCGACCGATTCGGCTTCCGCTCCCTTGTCCTGCTCGGCAGATGACTGGGGACGCGCTTCAGTTTCGTCGCCCGCGCCGGATGCGCCGCTCACAGGTGCGCCGGTTCCCGCCTGCGGGTGGTCGCCGGTGCTGTTGGGCTGCTGACCCGTAGTGCCGAAGCCCTGGTTGCCGGGAGCAGACGTTTGCGTCTCCGTAGAAGGCGCAGCCGCTCCTGTGTCGGGGGCGCTTCCAGATTCGCTTCCGGGGGCAACACTCGTCGTTGCGCTGCCTGTATTGTCGGTGCTGGTGCTCGCGCGTGCCTCAACTTCAGCGGCTGCTTCCGCGCCTTCGGCGATCATCTGCTGGCCTTCCAGCACGGCGTCAGCAATGCGTGAAGCAAAGAGGCGAACGGCGCGCAGCGCATCGTCGTTGCCGGGAATGATGTAATCAATTCCTTCGGGCGAACAGTTTGTGTCAACCACTGCGACGACGGGGATGCCCAGACGATTCGCTTCTGCGACGGCAATCTCTTCTTTCCGAACGTCAATGATAAAGACGATGTCGGGAAGACGAGTCATCGTCTTGATGCCGGAAAGGTTCTTGTTGAGACTCTCTCGCTCGCGGTCGAGCTTGATATTCTCTTTCTTCGTCAGCTTCTCGGCGCGACCGTCGGTTTGCATCGCTTCGAGGTCTTTGAGGCGCTTGATGGATTTCTGAACGGTCTGGAAGTTGGTCAGCAGACCGCCGAGCCAGCGTTGATTGATGTAATACATCCCGGCGCGCTCAGCTTCTTCGCGGATGGCGTCCTGCGCCTGACGCTTCGTGCCGACAAAGAGCACGGTCTTGCCGCGATCTTCGCCCACCATGTTGGTGACAAACTGGATGGCGTCACGAAACATGCGCTGCGTCTTTTGTAGATCAATGATGTAGATGCCGTTGCGCTCGCCGAAAATGTATTCCTTCATTTTCGGATTCCAGCGCCTGATCTGGTGGCCGAAATGTACGCCAGCCTCCAGCAATTCTTTCATCGTAACCGAAGCCAAAAGCAAATCTCCTTCTCAGTGAATTGGTTTAATGTACTCGCCGCCGCCACAGTGACTTCCCCGGTGGGAAGCAACCAAATCAAGGCAAGGCGACAATGGACTCAAGCAAGTTTTCAGTTTTGAGTTTTCAGTTTTCAGAAACAAGCAACCTGCTTTTACTGAAAACTGGAAACCGGAAACTGAAAACTCAAAACTGAAAACTGTTTATCGTTTCGAGAACTGGAAGCGCTTGCGTGCGCCCTTCTGTCCGTACTTCTTGCGCTCTTTGATACGGGGGTCGCGCGTGACCAGGCCAGCGTGCTTTAGGGCAGGGCGCAGGTCAGCGTTGAATTCCATCAGGGCGCGCGTGATGCCGTGGCGAATCGCTCCGGCCTGTCCCGCCGGGCCGCCGCCCATCACGTTGATGAGAATGTCGAACTTTCCGGTCGTCTCGGTCAACTGCAACGGCTGGCGAATAATCATCCGCAGTGTTTCATTCGGGAAATACTGCTCGAACGCCTTCTTGTTGATTTTGACTTCGCCCGCGCCGGGTCGCAAGTAGACGCGCGCCGTAGCGCTTTTGCGTCGTCCTGTTCCGTAATATTGAATCTCAGCCACAGCTTTTCTTATCCTTCTAATCTAATGCTTTCGAGTTTTATCCGTGAATTTGGCCGGAGGTGATTTCGAGGGGTTCGGGCTTTTGGGCGGCGTGGCGGTGGTTGGCGTCCCTGTAAACCTTTAACTTCTTGGCCATCGCCTTGCCCAGTTTCGTCTTCGGCAGCATGCCTTTGACCGCCGATTCGATAACGCGCTCCGGGTGCTTCTCAAACTGTTCTTTAACGGAGACCTCGCGCAGTCCGCCCGGATAAAGCGTGTGGCGACGATACACCTTCTGCTCGGCCTTCGATCCCTTGAAGACAGCCTGGCTCGCGTTAATCACGATCACGTGGTCGCCCATGTCTAGAAAAGGCGTCCACTGTGGATTGCGCTTGCCGTTAAGGATGCTGGCGATTTCCGTTGCCAACCGTCCGACCGTCTGCCCCGCCGCATCAACGACGTACCATTTGCGATTGTCGGCAAGCCCCTTGCCGCTAGGAAAGTATGTTGACATAGATGACTCTCTCTGGATAAAGCGTCTGAAACGCGAACGAGTAGAATACCGAAATGCTCAGAAAATTGTCAAGTTGAAGGCAGCAAGTGTGTGCGGCTGACTTTCGGTGGAAGTACAAAACCAACTAACAGGATAGGTCTCAGACTTCACAGCGTAATTCGCTTGCTCTGATTCTACCTTTCCTGAACTTAATCTCTTTCTCGGTCAGCTTTGGCGTCGGAGTCGGGGGCTTTGCGCCGGACGGTGC
This sequence comes from uncultured Acidobacteriota bacterium, assembly GCA_963811065.1. Classification (GTDB taxonomy): domain Bacteria; phylum Acidobacteriota; class Blastocatellia; order Pyrinomonadales; family Pyrinomonadaceae; genus QHXM01. Next base: position 123,164 of record CAWEPR010000015.1, on the reverse strand, counting down.
GATCCAGAATTCCATCATCGGGTTTTCACGATAGCCGCCGTCAATCACTTCGACTCTCGAAGCATCAACCCCTCTGATATTGGTTAAATAGTCTATCCATGGGAACATCCGCGCTCTGGCTTCTCCGCGTCTCGGTAGAAGCTGCACTCCCACATACTGTTTCGTCTTCTTGCTATAAACATAATGGTGATAACTTTTCCCGCCATAAAAGATGATATAGCCCTTTGTGGTGGGGTCTTGTTGCAGTTGGATTGCCAGATTATCCAGCCGCGCTTTGGCGTCTTCGCAGTTAATTTGTGGCATCTCGTCAAACTTCCTTGCTTCCTGCTGGGCGAAAGCCGTGGACGCTGAGATAAACAAGCAAAGAAATATCAATGGAAGTTTTGTTTTCATATCTACAGCCTAACCTTTATTGATATAGGTTACGGTAGTCATACACAGGCTGAGAGGCTCTCAAGCATTTAGTTGCTCGGGAGCCTCTCGTTTCTTCTACCCGTTTGATTAACGCTTACGGCGTTGACTTGGGCGTCGTCGTCTGATTGTTCGGATCGTCGCCCGTGTTGCGCTTGAGCTTCGGCGGATCAGCCGGTTTCTTGTCGGTCGGAGCAGTCGTGCTGTCCGATGTTCCGGTTGACCCTTCGGGCGCAGGCGGTTGCCGACGCTTCAGAGTGGGGCGACCGGGCGTTCCGTCGTCACTTGCGCCGATGTTGCCCGCGGTCGAGGCTTTCGCATTAGACATTCTCATCAGGCGACCCTTGACCTTCTGAAATTCAGAGGTGCTGATGGTGTACTCTTCGCGCTCAGGGAAACGCGAGACGAGCGTGAGCGAGGCTGAGCGCCTCTCCGGCGGCTGCGGGTGCGAGGCGAATGCTTTCGAGATGAATCCCGGCTTCTTCTTGTTCTTCGCCGAGAGCTTCTCAAACATCGTCGCCAGCGCGTTCGGGTCGTAACCGGCTGCGTAGAGATACTGCACGCCGAGTTTATCCGCTTCGGATTCCGCGCCCCGGCTGAACTTCATAAAGCCCAGCAGTGCGGCGAGCGGCCCGGCGTTGTTGACTATCAGGCCGGGAATGCCGCCCAGGAAAATCGAACCGGCCAGCAGCCCGTAGTCCATCAGAGTAGCTTTCGCCTGATTCTCGACGGCATGACGAGCGGCGACGTGGGCGATTTCATGCGCCATCACGCCCGCCAGTTCCGCCTCGTTGTCGGCGGCCAGAATCAAACCCTTGTTGACGTAGAAAAATCCGCCGGGCAGCGCGAAGGCATTGACCTCGTCGGAATCAATCACTTTGATGGTGAAGGGCACTTTGGCGTCTGAATGAAGGACGATGTTCTGGCCGACGCGGTTGACGTACTCGGTGATGACGGGGTCGTCAACGAACTTCGCTTCTCTATCCACTTCGGCGGCTAGGTAACGGCCAAGCGCGACTTCTTTCTCCATACCCATCGCCATCCAGTTGATGAAGCCGCCGTTGATCTTGCGTTTGCCGATCATGGCCGGGTCTTCATCGGTCGAGAGCGCCTTGCCGTGATTCGGCGCGCTGGCGGTCGTCGTCTGCGTCTTCTGGTCTTGCTTAGTCTTGGAATCCTGCTGGGCTGTGGTCTGCTTCGAGTCCTGCTGTTGGGCGGGAAGGGCGGCGACTGCAATAGCGCTCGTCCACAGACTAAGGGCGAGCATGAGAGCGGTCATCACGCGGGAGAAGCGATTATTCATGGTGAAAAGCCTCCAAAAACTTATGAACACCGGAGCGATTTTAGAAGTAAGCCTCAAAAGGGGCTGAGGGCTTAATCTCCAGCATCGCATCAAGCCATGTCTCTAGCGGATCACGGCGAAAATATTTTCAGTTGACAAGAGGAGCGAGCCGGGCGCTTTCAGTTTCGGGTCAACGCTGACCATTTTAGGCTATCTTTTCGGCACGCAGGGCTTTGATGCCGGTGCGCGACAAGAGGGTTGCGCCCTTCGGGGCGTAAAACTTCAAAGGTCTCGGTTGACTTAAAGGGGGCGTCCGGGGCTGTCTGGCATTATACAGCAGAGGGGCGGAAAAGTATAAATATTGCGCCCCGCACCCGCTTGGTGCTACAGTCAAATCTGAGTGGCCTCACAGCCTGTTTTCTTCCCGGAGAGTGTAATTGAAGCGCGCGCAGGAGAAGATCAAGGATTTAGTCGAAGCCCGGACGTTCACAGAGGTTCATAATTACTCTGACGACCCGGCACGTGCGCTCGACTCCTACCTGTTTACGGACGCCACCTCAGACCTGTTCGCGCGCTGGCTCGATGCGCTCGCAGACCTTAAGCCCAATCGGGGCACGGCCCGCGCTCTGGCCGGTTCGCGCGGCGTCGGCAAAAGCCACATGCTCGCAGCTTTTGGCGCGCTCGCCTCTTTACCGGAGCTTCGCCGGTCGGTAGCGGACGCTCACGTCGCTTCGAGCGCCGGGCGACTCCTGACAGGGCGCTACAGGGTCGCGCGGGTTGAGCGAGGCACGCGTCCCACGCTTCACGAAGAATTGAGCGCAGCGCTTGGCGGCGAGGAAGAGACCTGGAGAACAGAGCCTTCCAAGATGCTCGCTTTCGCGGCGGGCATGACGGAAACGCCGCTCGTGCTGGTGATTGATACGGCGTTCGAGCGCGAAAATCGTGTTGAGCGCGACGACGGCCTGCTCTTGAGCGAACTGGCGAATGCCGCGCGAGATTTGAGCGTTTTCGTCGCGCTGGCGCTGGATGACGATATCGCGGGCGCAGACGGCGCAAACGTCGCGCTTTCGGGCACATTCCAGATAGACTATCTGGACCCTGAGCATCTTTACAGAATCACGGACACCCATCTTTTTCAGAAAAACGCGCAATCGCGCGAAGCCTTGCGCGAGATGTACCGGACGCTTAGTGCGGCCATGCCGGGTTTCAACTGGAGCGAGCCGCGCTTTGCCGCCATCTACCCGATGCACCCGATCATCGCTGACGTGGCGTCGTCCGTGCGGCTCTACGTGCCCACATTCGCTTTCCTGCCTTTCGCTGCCGCCGCGGGCGCGCATGCCGCCAATCGCCCGGCGCTTTCGCTCGTCGTTCTGGACGAACTGTTCGACCGCACGGAAAGAGGCTTGCGGCTCGCCGAAAATCTGAAAGAGCCTCTCTCCGCTTACGATCATCTGGCGCGTCACGGCGTCTCGCAGGTTCCCATCATGCAGCGGCTTCAGGCCAAGCTGGTCTTGAAGGGATTGTTCGTGCTCTCGCTCGACGGGCGCGGCGCGACGGCGCGCGAGCTTGGCGCGGCGATGTTGCTCTACGACGAACAGCAGCCAGCAGCCGCTATCGAACGAATCGAAAACGTGCTTTCCATCTTCGTTCAGTCCGCGCCGCCCGGCTCTCTCCTGAAAAACGAAGATGAAGGCGAGGCCCGCTATCGTTTCAGCATCATCGCCCCCGTCGCATTAATCGCCCCGGCAGTTGAGGCGACCCAGCAGGCCGATGAAGAGAGCGAAGATGAGAGCGCACCGCCGCCGCTGCGTCGTGTGACTTTGACCGAAGCAGAATTGACAGAGTGGGCCTCGCGTTTGACGACGCGCCAGATGCCTTCGTCGCTCGGTGAGCCGGAAGCGCGTGATGCAGTACGCACCGCTCTGGCCGATTGGCTCAGTCGGTGGCGTGCCGACAATCCTCTGAAAAACTTCGAGGCGTTGGCGGAAGAAAGCTTGACGACGAGAGTCTGGAATCTGGCGGAGAGTTTGCGTAAAAGTTTCGGCAGCATAGTCACCGCAGTTGAGGCCATGATGTCAAAGAACATCTCGCTCGAAGAAGGCTTGCAGCGCGTGGCTGACATTTACGGTAACTCAGCCGATAACTTCGCGCTTAATAATGAGCGGCTCGCGCAACTGACAAACTTCGTCAAAGAATTGCCCGAGCGAACACGCGTGCGCGACTATCTCAGCCTTGCCGAGCCGACCGGAATTGACGAGATCGAAAGCGCGCGCCGCGAGCTACTGACGATAGCTGGAGACGTTCACAATCTCTTCGATGAAGACTCGACAAATCGCTTCAATCTCCTCTGGCGCGAATTTCACACGCGCTACACGGAGCATTACGCGAAGCTGCATGATGAGACGCTGCATGACGACAATCGCCGCGAACAGATTGAAGCCCTGACGCGCAGCGACGAGTGGCGCGAGTTTGAAGCGCTCTCGCAGCTACGGCTCGTCAACCATCGTTACTGGGACGAGACGACCGGGATGCTTGAGAGCGCGCGTCACGCAGCGTGTCAATTGCCGGTGCGCCAACTGCTCACGGAACATCCTTTGTGCGCGTGTCGCTTCCGGCTGGCAAGCGCCGAAGCTCTGGCGCGCATCCCGCAGGAGATTAACGAGGTGGTCGAGCGCGGGCGCGCCGCTTATCGTCGCACGCTGCTGTTTCTTAGCACCCCACTGGCTATTGCTCTGGACGCGCTCGCGCGGAAAGATGGCGAGACGGAGACTGCTCATCGCGCCCGCTCGCTTTCGGGGGCGTTCGCTCAGGGGACTGGCCCGGCGCAGTTTTCTACGGCGGACGTGCAGTTGATTGAGAGCGCGCTGGCGCGTATGTCCTCGCCTCCGCCTGTGCGCCTGCATCTTCCCGCGAGCGATTACGGGTTGGTGACGCGCGACGAGTTGCGCGCACGCCTCAACCAGTGGCTGGACGATTTGCCGAACGAGCCTGCCGTGGTCGAGGTCGTTGACCGGGAAGACACTGATGCCAGTTGAACGAAGCGGCGGCGCAGGCGTTGGCGGCAAAGGGCGGACGAATACTAAAAAGCCCGCCGTCTCAATCATCGGAGCAGGTCGGCTGGGCTGTGCGCTGGCGCTGGCGCTTGTGCGACGCGGCTACAGAATCGAAGCGGTCGTGGCGCGAAGCGTGCGCCATGCCAGACGCGCCGCCGAACTCATCGGGACAAAACCTCTTGCCCTCGCTTCCACCCAACTCATTGATCTTCCCCGCAGCGACATTCTTTTCATCACCACGCCTGACGACCGCATCACGGAAGTCGCCGCCGAGCTTGCCGCGACGATTGATAGTCGCAGGGCGAAGAAGAAGAAAGGTGTTAACGAAGAAAAGGGCAACCGCCGCGGACGAACGGCGCTGCACGCGAGCGGCGCTCTCTCGTCCGACGCGTTGCAGAGCTTGCGCCAGGTGGCTTTGCGATAGGCTCTCTGCACCCGCTGGTTTCCGTGAGCGATTCGGTGCAAGGCGCGAAGAATTTTGGTTCGGCCTTCTTCTGCGTGGAGGGCAACGCAGCTGCCGTCGCGGTCGCGCGCAGGCTCGTGCGCGCTCTCGGAGCGCAGAGCTTTTCAATCAGCGCAGAGGATAAGGCTCTTTATCATGCGGCGGCGGTGATGGCCTCCGGCCACATGACCGCGCTCTTCGACATCGCAATGGAAATGCTCGCGCGCTGCGGCCTGACAAAGAGCCGCGCTCGCAAAGTTCTCCTGCCGCTTCTTCAGAGCACGCTCGAAAACCTTTACACGACCGACCCTGCACATGCGCTGACGGGAACATTCGCCCGCGCTGACACGGCGACGGTCAGAAGACACCTTGCCGCGCTTCATTCGGGGGCGCTGCCTGAAGCCCTCGCGGCCTATCAGCTTTTGGGCAGGCGATCTTTGCGACTGGCGAAAGAGGCGGGCGCTCGCCCTGATGCGTTGGAAGAGATTGCGCGGGCAATTGAGTAACAGCCCACCGGGGCTGTTACTCAATTCCTTCTGCTGACTTCTGCTTTTCAGTATGAGTGGATGTTGCTCGCATATGCGCCGGGCTGCATCTGCGGGGGAAGGGGACGGGGGTACGAACGATTTCTGATTCGGCTGAAGATGAAGAGATTGAAGAAATGCATCCCGCCGAGCACCAGCAGCACCAGCCCGACCTTCCACGACAAGGCCTCTATGCCTTCGCTCGCGCTTTCAACGCTGTAGCCAATCTTGAGAGCCAGACTCACGTAACCGAGATTGATGAGATAGAAGCCCACAACCAGCAGGTGATTGACGGAGTCGGCCAGAGACTCGTTGCCCTGAAAGACATCTACCAGGAAGACGCGCCCGTTCTTGTGCAGGGTCTGCGCGACCCAGATTGTGAGAGAGATACTGATGGCAAGGTAGCTGAGATAGGTGACGGTGATGGTGTTCATAACTCCTCCTGTATGCGAATTGAAGAATTTAACTTCCACTGTCCTTTTAACCCTTCGCGTCTCATCAACCGGACTCGCTGACGGGTTGCCCTCACCTATAGTCAATAAACATGCCACAGAAAAATGAGCGGACATTGACTGCTTTCGTTCGATAGATTGGGTCGGACACTTGGCAAGCTGCGGATTGGCTAATAAGCTCTTGGCAATTTGCCAGAGCAGATTAGATACAAACAGAGAAAGAATTAAAAACAGGAAGACCGAGATTAACAAGATTCACAGGACGGAAAAGAAGACAAGCAGCATTAAATTCATCTTCCAAATCCTGTCCATCTGGTTAATCCTGTCTATGCTTGCGTTGTCCGCTTCTTGGCGTTAGAGTTTCCGGCATCCCAGACCACATTCATACGCGAAAGGATTCTCGCTCTAGTCGCAATGGAAAACACACCCAGCGCCAGTTATAGCCTGACCCTGCGCGTCAGACTGGCGAGCCGCACCGGAACACTTGGAGAATTAACCACCGCCATCGGTCGCGCCGGAGGCGACATTGGCGCAATTGACATCGTCAGCGTCGGCGGCGATGCGGTGGTGCGCGACATCTCCGTTAATGCCCGCTCAAACGAGCACGGCGAGCAGATTGTCGAAGCCGTGCGCGACATAGATGGTGTCGAAGTCGTCAACGTCTCCGACCGCACGTTCCTGATGCACATCGGCGGCAAGATTGAGGTCACGTCGAAAGCTCCCTTGAAGACGCGCGACGATCTCTCGATGGCCTACACGCCGGGCGTGGCTCGCGTCTGCGAAGCTATCAACCGCGACCCGGAAAAAGCTTTCACCTTGACCATCAAAAAGAACACGGTCGCGGTCGTGACGGATGGAACGGCTGTCCTAGGTCTTGGCGACATCGGCCCGGCGGCGGCGATGCCCGTGATGGAAGGCAAGGCGATGCTGTTTAAGGAATTCGCGGGCGTGGATGCCTTTCCCATCTGTCTCTCGACGAAAGACCCTGACGAGATTGTGCGAACCATCAAAAACATCGCGACCGCGTTTGGCGGAATCAACCTCGAAGACATCTCAGCCCCGCGCTGCTTCGAGATTGAAGACCGCTTGAAAGAGGAACTCGACATTCCAGTCTTTCACGACGATCAACACGGCACGGCGGTCGTGGTCCTGGCGGCTTTAATTAACGCGCTGAAGATTGTCGGCAAACGGATGGAAGATATTAAGGTCGTGGTCAATGGCGTGGGCGCGGCGGGCGTGGCCTGCTCAAAGATTATTATGGCGGCGGGCGTGCAGAACATTGTCGGCTGCGACCAGAAGGGCGCGCTCTATCGCGGGCGCACAGAGCACATGAACTGGGTCAAGGACTGGTACGCGCGCAACACGAACCCGGACAACGAGGATGGCACAATCCACGACGTGATCAAGGGCGCGGATGTCTTCATGGGCCTCTCTGCGCCGGGTGTGATTACGATCGCTGATTTGCAGAAGATGGCGGCAAAACCCATCGTCTTTGCGATGGCGAACCCGACGCCAGAGATTATGCCGGAAGAAGCCCGTGACTACGTGGCGGTGATGGCGACCGGGCGCTCAGATTATCCGAACCAGATTAACAATGTGCTCTGCTTTCCGGGCATCTTTCGCGGCGCGCTTCAGTGTCGCGCCTCGCGCATCAACGAAGAGATGAAACTCGCCGCCGCCCACGCCATCGCTGGAATTATTCCCGACAACGAATTACATCCAGACTACATCATCCCTTCCGTCTTCGACCGCCGGGTTGCCGAAGCGGTCGCCCGCGATGTCGAAGAGGCCGCCTATCAAACAGGCGTCGCGAGGCGTGAGCGTGCCAGCTCCGACCCGATGATATAAAGCTAACGTGAGTTGAGCGTCCGAAGAGGGGTGTAGGAATGTTTGGGAAGAAGACAATCAACTGTCCTGCCGGAGAATGGACGACCATCATCCGGTCGCGCTTCGCGCAGATGCCAGCCGTCTGGGAGATACACTTACGCTCGGAAGGCGGCGAGGTTGCGGGCGAGTTCGAGGAGACGAAGAGCAAGTGGGTCTTCCCCGGCCAGCCCGTTATCGGGCAGCTTCAAGAACGTCTGACCTTCGAGCGCGGTTACTGGAATACCTTCTATTCAGTACGCATCCGTCCGCGAACGCCAATCGTAGCAGAGATTCGATGAGTGTTTGTTGGCATTAATACGCTCATATTGCCGATGTGCCTACGGAAGTTTTAATTAAGGCAAAGCCGCCGCGCCGTGACGTGGGATGTCACGCAACGCGGCGGCTCTCCGCACCGCCTGCGTCTTCCACGACCAGCAAGCGTGCGAGACCGAGAGCGCGTCCACCCTCGCCGCGCTCCCTGTCAAACTCATTGGCCTATGGCTGTCGTGAGGCCATAAAGATGATGAAATGTGTGCGCGCCCTCTGCTAAGATGGCGCGCGTTCCAGTCTTTGAAAACTAGAGCAACGGCTAATGCGACGACTCAACCCTCAACCTCTGACTGAGAGATGAGCATCGCCGTTGAGTATGAAAGGTTCACACTCACGGCGAATAGATTGAGCAAGCGCATTCTATACCATCATCGGTATAAAATCAAATTACTTTGGGCTGCCGCAATTCCATCAGGGGGTAACTCTTGATGGGAACGGCGCGTCAGAAGGCGGGGCGTCTTCCTGAAAAGCTTCTATGGGTGAGGCTTGCCCTCGGAATATCTCAGACAGAAATGCTCAAGCGATTAGATGTTGAGGATATGATTGTTTACAACAGGATTTCCGACTACGAGCTAGGAAACCGCGAGCCACCGTTGCCGATTCTCCTGCAATACGCTCGCATTGCTGGTGTGCCTACGGAAGTTCTAATTGATGATGAGCTAGACCTGCCCGAACATCTGCCCGGTACGACCAACCACGAAGAAATCAAGCGCAAGTTCGCCGCCCGAAGCAAAAGAGCAGTAAAGGTAAAATGAGGTAGGGAATTGTCTATAAGCCCAGCGATCTCTCTGCTGGTATGCTTGCTGAAATCTTGGAGTGCGTGTTAGCTAGCGTATCGTAATCAATAAATTTTACAGTGTCGCGTATTGGTGAGAAAGTGGCTGAGGAAATTTTACTCTCAAAGTCGCGCTTGCGGGCAGCATCCGCAACAATAAAGAAGTTAATCCGAAAATCCTCAAAGTCCAAAAACTTCAGTAAAGAATTTCGCATGTCGGTCGAATGCTCTACTTCAAAGAAAGCCTTTGGTAATCTCCTTTGATTAAACCACGAGACATCAACCGTCCTCGCTCTCTTCAGCAGGGAATCGTAAGTGAAGTTATGGAAATCTCTGAGCGTGGAGACTTCAGCCAGCCTGCGTTCCAGAAAAAACTTATTCTTATCCTGATGCGGGACGAATGTCTCAAAGTTCTTTAAGTTGCCTATCTCAACAAGCAAACCCTGATAATAGCTGTGATTGAATTCTTCGGCTTTAGTTGAGGATACTTGCCCTGCGAGAGCGAATTTCTCAAGAACTTCTTCTCTATGGGTAGTGAGCGCCCAAAGGCCGGGTCTGATTCTGAAGAACAGATTGGAATAGTCTTGGACGATACGGCGTATGCTTGCAAAAGGCGTCTTCGTGCCCCAGTGACAATCCGGGATTTTCAAAGCAGCTTGATATAAATGGCCAAGTGTTGCGAAGCCGCCATTGCGCTGCATCGCCTCAATTACTGCTTCATGCTGTTTCATCGCCGTCCACCTGGGTGAAGTTTTCGGTGCGGCTGGATTATACACCTAAGCAGCGTGTTCTTCCCGGCTTTTTCTGGCGACGGAGAGTAGGCGACGTAAAGCCCATTCGAGTTGGCCGTCTTTGGCTTGTCGGATATTAATTAAGTGTTTGATGGTGTCGAACGCCTCGCGCAAAGCGGGGCGAGCCGTTAGCCAACCGTACCCATCTGTAACCCAAACAAAGCCAATGCCTGCATCTTCAAGAACTTTGTAGCGTCCAATATAATCGCGCGCAATGGACTTCAGTTTAGAACCACCGCCGCCATAATGATTGACTTCCATAACAGCGATGCGGCGTGGTTTATCCTTTGTCCAGAATGCCCAGTCCCAACGTTCGCTGCGAAAAATCTCAGGTAGGACACAGCCTTGAGTTGCCAGAAAATCGAAAGTTGCTTCTGACTTAGATTGGAGAAATGAAAGTTTAGCTAAAGCTTCATCCACAAAAGGTTGGATTGCTTTTACTCCGCACTTACCGCCGCGATTCTTACGCCCATTGGTGTCCATTCCCACCTCGACGCCAGTGACGTAGTCAGGCACAGATTTGATATGGTCAAGCAGTTCGATAACACGCGAGGAACAGAGAAAATGTATGTAGTGTTCGATCTCGGCATTAGATAGTTCTCTTAAGTTTTCAGGAAAATCATAGTTTATTACGCGCACTTCGCTTTGCTCGTCCATAAGCTGAACCGTCTCTCGACGAGCCATGAGTAGGGGCAACACTGCAACTACTTTGGGATAATCAGCTAAAAGACGGCGCGCGGCAACCTGCTTGTCTTTAGCGCCGCAGAGTGAGCTTAACAAAAATAATTCTGGACGGAAGTATTCAATCCTTTCATAGATTTTATCCCAATCAACATAAAAGTCAGCGTCATAGTAATTCTGAAGCGTGGCTTTGAAATGTTCAAAGGCCGCATCCGCAGAATTGATGCCGTATTGTGCGAAGTAGAAGGAGGGATCGGCCATGACCTAAAATTCCCCCCCCCCCCAGCATTTTGCGTGCCGAAAGCGAAGCTTTCCTGTTTTGTCATAAACATTACTTCGTCCTCGATTCGTTTGGTCGCAAGCTCGACAAACGAAGCGTCCGACTCAAAGCCAACAAAGCGACGACCAAGACGCGCGCAGACAACACCAGTTGTGCCGCTACCGCAGAACGGGTCAAGCACCATGTCGTGCGGGTTTGAAGAGGCGCGGATAATCCGGTCGAGCAGGGCTTCGGGCTTTTGCGTCGGATGCTTGCCGTAGCGTTTTTCGTGCGGCTTGGGCGGCAGAATGTGCCAGAGCGATTGCATCTGCTTGTTGCGATTCTCGCGCTTCATCTCTTCGTAGTTGAAAACGTGACGCGCTTTCGGCGTGCGTCGCGCCCAGAGAATCGTCTCCGTCGCATGGGTGAAATAGCGGCACGAAAGATTCGGCGGCGGGTTGACCTTGTACCACGCGATGTCGTTCAGAACCTTGTAGCCGAGAGTTTGCAGCGCGTACCCGACGCTGTAGATGTTGTGCGATGTGCCGGTCACCCAGATTGTGCCGTTGGGTTTGAGCAGGCGCTGGCACTGCTTGAGCCATTCGAGATTGAATTTGTGTATCTCTTCAAAGGTCGTCGCCTTATCCCAGATGCCTTTGTTGACGCTGACCATCTTCCCGGCCTGACAGGTGATGCCGCCGTTCGAGAGAAAGTAGGGCGGATCTGCGAAGATGAGGTCGAACATTTCATCCTTCGCCTGACGCAGCAATTCCAGAGCATCGCCCTGATACACGCGAAGGCCGTGCTTCTCGTCAACGAATACCGGGCTTGGAACGGGTTGAGGCATTTCCGCTTCCCAGATGAAATTATCCGCAACTGCTAAACCTGCTGGCTGGCTGGCTGACATGAACCTCGCTTTGATTCGGCGCTACAGACCTGTGAAAACGATCCCGATCTAAGATCGAATTCGCCGGAACGTCAAGGCGCGAAGGCAGATCAAGTGATCTAACATCAACGATTTAGAGGAATCTTTCAGGGAATATAGGGTTTGCGGCTTCGCCGCTTGCCTGTGCGGAAAGGCTTTGCCTTTCCGGGCGCTTGCTTTTATATTTGGCGAGAGGCTACGCCTCGAAGCCCATTCGGGGCGCAGCCCCTCACTAAAATAAGGAAACGCGCGATGGAAAGGCAGAGCCTTTCCGCACATCGGGCGGCGAAGCCGCCAAAGAGCGGGTGGGAGAGCCGCTGATTTAATTTGGGTAAGAAGTTTTTCAATTCCTTCTGCGAGGCTGCACCTCATGATTACAGTCTCAAGAGATACGCCCTGTTTGTACCTCACGCTCGTCACGAAAGCTCGGTTGCCGGTCTTTCGTTCTGATGCCCTTAAAATCATTGCCTGTACCTCGCTCGATGAGGCGCGACGGTCGGGCGGCTTCGCGTTACTGGCGTATGTAGTCATGCCCGATCATCTCCATGTTTTAACGGACGGAGCGCGTAAGCCATCAGACACGTTACGCTTCATTAAGGGAATTATGAGCCGCCGCATCATCGGGTACTTGAAAGACCACGGATATGAAAACTCACTGAAAAAATTGCAGCATGAAAAGGGAGCACGGCAGTATACATATTCGTTGTGGCAGCATCATTCAAACGTCGTCTTGTTGACGAGCGAAAGTACGCTGATGCAACGAGTGCATTACACGCACCAGAATCCTGTTCGTACAGGACTCGTGGACAGGGCTGAAGAGTGGCAATGGTCAAGCATACGCTGCTGGAACCGCTCTGTATCAGAGAATGAACCGCTCTTAATGGATATTGAGCAAATCAACTGGCGGATCGTGCGCGGAGGCTAAGGCATAGCCTTGATGAATTAGAGAGTAAAGATGCGGCGGAAAGCCGCAGGCTTTCCGCACAAAGATGCGGCACAGCCGCAAGAGTGATAATTGGTCTTACTTGACTAAAGCTCGCAGTGATTGTGCGATGAGTGGAACGATGTGGCGGGGGACGGCGATGGCTTCTTTGATGTGGCGGGCGTGTGTGAAATGGCCTGCGACGTAGAGGCCGGGGATGTTGGTCTCGAAGGTCTCGGGGTCGTAGACGGGCACGTCGGCCAGTCCGGCGCGCGCAATTTCGACTCCGACCTCGCGCAGCAATGTTAAATCCGCATCGCTGCCGATGAGGATAAAGACGGCATCGTTGGGAAGCGTGATGGTCTCGCCGTCTTCTCGACGGACGCTGACTTCCCGTTCGGTAATCTCTTCAACTTCCTTAAAGAAGAAAAGCTGTAAGCGCCCTTGCTCGATGAGACGTTCGAGCGGTGTGCGAACCCAGTGTTTGATGGCATTCTTCTTGGGGTCGCGGTTCTCCCAATCGGAACGCCAGATGACGAGTGTCGTGCGTGCGCCTTCTTCCGCCAGAAACAGTGCCGCCTCAGCCGCGCTGTTGCCGCCGCCGATGACCATCGCATCTTTGCGGACGTACGGATAGGCTTCCGTGAAGCTGTGATGAACTTTCGATAAATCTTCACCGGCGACATCAAGCCTGCGTGGATGGGCCATTGCGCCGATGGCGAAGAGAACGCGCGCCGCGTGGTATTCGCTGCGAGTCGTGCTCACACGGAAGCCGTCCGGCTCAAGGCGCTCAATTGCGCTCGCCTCTTCCTCCGTGTTGATTCGCAAGCTTTGTTCGAGCGTGAAGCGGACGTAATGTGAGAGCAGTTCCTCGCGCGTGGGCTTTTCGCGGCAGGGCTTGAGCGCGCCTTCGCGCATCTCCAGTTCGTTCGGCGTCGAGAAGACTGTGTGTCCGATTGGATAGTGAAAAATAGTGTCGGCAATCAAGCCCTTCTCGATGACGAGATAACTCAAGCCTTCACGCGCCGCCGCGTCCGCCGCCGACAACCCTGCCGGACCTGCGCCGATGATTAGTAAATCCAGTTTCTCGCTGCTCATAGATAAGTACAGGGGTTCTAAGACTGAGGAGTCTAAAGTCCGGGAGTCTATAGAGTCAACCAGATCGACCCATAGCCCCGGAGGGGCTGAATATCAGTAGCCCATGACGTCAGTCATGGGAACAGGCATCGAAATAAATAAGTAAGCCCCGGAGGGGCGACATATTATGTCGCCCCTCCGGGGCTTAAAACAATTTTACGGCCTCTTACCCAGAGCTAACGCTCCAGGCTACTGATATATCGCCCCTCCGGGGCTGAAATGCCGCTTCCTCTTATGCCGAACTCGCTCAATCTCTGGTGATGTTCCTCCTCAAATGATCCAGCGCCTTCTGCCCGAAGTCCGGCGCTGAGATTTGATTCAGGTTGTCTTCCACGCACTTTTTGAATTCATTAAGGTCGGCAAAGGTATTCTGGTCGCTGATCTCCCCATCGGGTTCTCGACAGAGCGCGTCAACGATGTGTGAGCCGAGCGCGCGATAGCTCTCAAACTGCGACTCGCTGAACCACTGGTCACCGATGAATTCCTGCGGGAAGGAGTCGTTCTCGCTCGCGTAGTTGAGAACGTCGCGCGTCTCGTCTCCGAGGAGAGTGGGCTTAATCAGAATCAGCGTGCCGTTAGCTTCTTTCGCGTTGCCGCCGTCAATGCACTGATAGTTAATCGTGCCGATAGCTGCATAAGCACCCTGTCCATCGCGTGACGGCTTAACAATCGAAAATCTCTTGAACTCGACCGGTATGCCGAAATCAATCCTGATCTTGCGTAGCGATTGACCCAGCGATTCAAAAGCATAGTCCGCATCCGAGGTCGCATCGCCGATAACGATCAAGCGACAGCGGCGCAAGACCATTTCGTAAAGCCCGAAGTTCTCGAAATGCCCGCCGTCGGAAAGATAGATGTAGTCCGATTTGTCGTTGGTCATCCCCAGCGCTTCTTTGACAATGGGCTTGACCGACAGGCGTGGAGAGTTCAAATCGTAAGTGCGGATTAACTCGTTTGCGCCGTCACCCGCTCGACCGGGATTGCCGAGCCACCAGCCGAAGCGTACGTTAAAAAGCGTCATCAGAAAGCGTATGACCGGCGAAGTTTGCATGTAGCCCATGTTGGGGCTGACGAAAGCGCCGGAGATGGCAATGGATGTTCCGAGAGAAATGCCGCGCTTCCTCTCCTCATCGCCGGGCTTCACGCGCCCTCCGTAATCTTCCGCCCGGCGATACCCGATCCGGTGATTACCGCAGTGGAGCGGTGAAGCGGTGAAGGATTCGGCCTTCCTCTCCTGCCAGGCGAGCTTTTCGCCACCCACCAGATTGAGCGCGAAGTTCAGGACGTGGAGCATCTTCTTATCCTTCGTCGGGTTCATCTCGTTCTTCTTCTCCTCCGCTGGTTTCATCTCGTGCATCCGTATGTTGTCGCTTCCGTCGAATCCTGTGAAGAGGTTCGGCTGGCGATTCGGATTTGAAGCCCCGAGGTAAGCGCGGATGATGCGGTTGCGCCAGAGATAATGAAGGGAGAACTTGTTGGTGTTGATGAGGCGTCCGAACAAGTATCCGAGAAAGAGCAGGACCCCTGTCAGCAGGAACAGCAGCCGGAAAGGCGATTCAGAAAGAAGCGCCAGGTGATTGTCAGGGCCGGGCAGCGCGGCAGTCCCGGCAGTGAGCCAAAGGGCGATTGACGGAAACCACGCAGCCAGCGCGAGCAATCCATAGAACAACGACACCAGCAGCACGTTCGTCAGAAGCGCGAGCACGATGATGAGAAAGACGAGGAAGAGCGCCGCCGCGACGTTCATCAAGATTTGCAGGAGCTTGCCCCCCACTCCTGATTTCTTTGCTTCCTCATCGTTGGCCGGAGCTTTCGAGCTGAAGCCGCCGGAGAGAGAAATCACGCCGGAGATGATGCCGCCCAGCGCCACCAGCACCTCTTTCGAGAAGAACTTTCCTTCTGCTAATCGTTCCGGCAAGTCAATTAAAAGCTGTGGGCCAAAAATCACCAGCGCGCAGATGGCGCTCCAGCCGATAATTACGATAAAAATCCATGCGCCCGCGCGTGCCCACCATTCCTGATCGTCATCTTCCGTGTAGTTGCTCGTTAAGCCGGCGAGCAGAACACCCGTGAAGGCTAAGAGAAGCAGAATTACAGGCACGGCAAAGCAGGCGTAGAGCAGGGCGTTTCGCAGCGTGACATCTTCCCCTGACCACGCGTTGGCCGCCGTCCACAGCATCCACGCGGTAATGATTTGAGCAGCGAGAATCAGTAGCGTGGCAAAAACAAAGTGCAGGAGAAGTTTGCCCGGCTTGGTAGTTTTCCTGCGGATGCGGAATTGATAAAACGCGCAAATGATCCAGGGCACGGAAATAATCGCTATTTGATACCACACGAAGTTGATGAGGTCGTGCCGGACGCCCGTTTGAGAAGCGCGCATCACGTAGGTCGCCAAGAGCCATCGCGGAAATTATCAATGGCATGAGACAAACCCACAGAAAAGCCGATTGTCCATGATTGCGTCTTCGCGTGCCGGGAAGATTGAGACCGATATACAGCAGCGCCAGCATGCCCATGATGAAGCCGATGCCGATGCTCAAATCTTCCGCCCCGTCCAAAGTTCTTCTGGAAACGAAAGCGACCCACAATCTGGGAAGCATCAACGCAGCCATCACCACCGGCACGAAGACCAGCCAGTTCAGAAAGATGTTCCGCAGGATGGTGGCAACGAGCGTCCAGGTGTCTGCGCTGAAGAGTCCCAGCTTAGGGTTGAGAAAGTTGCTGTAGCTGCGTAGCCAGCGCAAGGGTTCGGGTTCAGGCTCAAGGGGGTTCTGCACGGTCGGTTGCGCCCGGTCTTGTTTCCCCAGTTCTCTCACCACGCCTTTTAATTTCTGCGGGTGACGATTAATCCAGGCCGTCAGCCAGCCGCCGGAGAAACCGCCGCCGGAAACCGTTGAGAGGTATTCAAATTGTTCCAGCAGACCGTGTCGCGCCAGACCCTGCAAGAGACCCAGATTGAAAGTGGCGCTGCGGATGCCGCCGCCGGAGAGACAAAGCGCTGAATGATTTCTGTGATGGATAGCCCTGTAATAACCCTTCGCTATATCATCGTCAACTTTCTCTATTTCGTCCGTGTAGGTTTCCTCCAGCAGCCAACGATTAATCTGCCAGAGCTGCTCGCCGATTAAGGGATTGTCCTTGAGTTTGGCGCACTCTAATTCGGTTTCAGCCTCCGCCAGAATATAGGTCACAGTCTCCTTATCATAGAGTTGATAAAGAGTCGGGTCGGACAGGAGAACGTTCAAAGAGGCTCCGAGGTCATGCTGGAGTGCAGGTGATGGATGCTTTTTGCCGTTAAAATTTTGCAGTTCGTTCTCAGATTCCTGGCTCAGTTGCCTGAGCAGATGTTTCGAGACTGCGTCAAGAGGCTCTTTCAGCCTGAGCGCCAACTGAATCGGATGTTTCAACTGATCGGGTTGAAACATCCAATTGTGCATCACGTCAGGGCGCGCCTCGTGGAATAATTCATACTCATCTCTGAGCACTTGCCAGAGACGAAGTCTTGGACTTGGCATGATCTACTCCTCTTACCTGGACGAGGTATCCAGAAGGAATCAAGAACGGTGTATGGGGACGCTTCTTTACACAGGCAAGAGCGTTATTTGCTGACCGGCGAAAGCTGCTCGTCTGATGAACTGAAAACAGGCGGCATCCGGGTCATTAGGAAAAGCGAAGACTCATTTGACAGCACGAGGACCCGGCACGAGAACGCGCGCACGATAAACCGCCTCAATTAAGAATGTCAATAACTTTAAGCCGGAGAATGCTCCGTTGACCTGCTGAGCAGTAATGGCTTGTTGAGCTTAGCCGTGCCTTTTGCAAAAACCCCTTGACAACTATTTCGACTTGCACTAACCTGCGCCCGTTCACTCGCTCCTTCTCTTGCATGGCTTATCTCATTCTGCTCAGGTCTACCCGCAAACACTCAGGGGGCAGAGACAACCCAACGATAGGTTTTAGTGCAATAAGTTTTCGCTCGCGGTTTGGTTTTTCTTGCTGACGAACGCCCTTCTTTCGTTAGTCTCACGCAGCCATTTTACAAAAGGATGATGTAACGCAGCTCTCCCACGCTGCCACATTCGTCGTCACCACGAAAAGCAGATTGAAGGCTCTTCCAGCGCAAAGCTTAGTCCAAGTAATACAAGGTGTTTAACTGCGTGCTGCCGCAAGCTGAGACGATTTGAAGACTTTAGCGCTGTTGCTGCTTGAAAATAACCTGCGGACAACTGGATGGTGGGTTAATTTCGGGACAAGCGCCCGGAGTTCTCGAATTCAGCAGACAGGCAGTGAAACGTTTTGCCTGAAAGCTGCATATCTTTTTAGAGCAGGCAGTCTGGGCGAATATCTTTAGCTATCAAGTTGGAGAGAGAGTCGAATTTGAAGTTCACCCACTACTGACAGGATTTCTCGCTTTTTCAGGCGGCCTGTGCGGGCTTCCGGCTCGTGCAGCCTTTGACACATAACCCCTTGGTCTTAGAACTGGGTACTCCCGCGCCTTTGACTGGCTCGCCCGGTTTACTAAGCCCATCAGCCCCATAGGAAAAGACCATGAGAAAGATACAACTTTATCTATTGCTTAGCGTCGTCGTTTTCGCAACAGGCTGCCCGAAATATAGACCCAAGGAAGTGGACTGGAAGAATGCTGACAAGACCTTTGTCGGCAAACTTAATCAGCATTTCAAGGATAAGCAACTGGAGTACAGGGCTGTCATAGGCAGTGATCCAACTAAGGCGCAGGAAATAAGGAACGCAGTCCTCGAAGATATTTTACCTTACATTGATGCCGCGTACATGGATTACATTACCGGCCTTCAATCTGGTCAGGACAGAACCAACTTTGTGGCTGATCTCATCGAGCTGGGCACCACGGCGGCTGTCGGCATTGTTAACGGCGAGCGTCCCCTCCAGATTATTGGGGTTGCTCTCACTGCCTTCCGAGGCGGTCGTAGATCAGCCGACCTTAATTTCTATAAACAACAAAGCGTTCCCGTCTTGGTAAGCAAGATGGACGGTAATCGTGCGAGAGTGCGTGCGACCATCCTGACCAGAGAAAAGGAAGATGTAAAGACTTACTCCATAGGAGCTGCAATCTCGGATATCGTGGATTACTACAATGCAGGCACTCTGGTCAGGGCCTTTACCGAATTGCAAAAAGACACCGCTGTTATGACAAAACAGGCGGAAGATAATTTACAGGTACTTAAAGGAGTGCCGCTAACCCCAGAGGCTACAAAGGAGGCCCACGAAATTTCGGTCGCTGCCAGCGACATCATTCAGGGATTATTGACCGAACTAAATGATCCCGCGAAGAAAGATGCGGCCACCAAAAAGCTGCAAAAGATCGTTCTGGCGCTGGAAAATAGCGAGGATAAGGATGTTACCGAAGCTTTGAAGAACGCAAATGTGACTTCAAAAGATACGGATGGAGTGAGCTTGAGAAGCGCTTTGATTGACATTAGAAGAAGCGCAAAATTGGTTAATAACCTTGCCCTGGTAAACAAGATTAACCAAGCCATAGTTGATGACGGTCAGTAAAACAAAAGGAGGAGGCTAAAATGCCTGCAAAGCGACATACTAGAGCTTACGGGGCGAATATGAGTTCTCTCAACGGCCTGGAACTCACATGCGAGTCCGATGAAGCTGATATTACAGCTAAACTCATAAGTTTGGAGTTGGCAAAGTTTGAAGATGGAGCCAAGGTGACCAAGGCAGTCTATGAAGAAGCAGACGGGCTGAATTTTGGACACCTTATTTTCGAGGAGTTCACAACTGAAAATGATGCGAATAGTCGAGTGGCTATTCACAAGACGAAGAACGAACCGTTCGTTTGCAAGGGTGAAGCCTTCGTCGCTAACAAAGCTAAAAACGTGATAGTTTTCAGAGAGAAGCCATAACAACAATGGCATCTGGTCTGTTGCGCTGTTCTGCCTTTTAGCTGCGACAAGTCAAGATATACACCCATCTCCCATACCCTTGCGAAAGCCCTTGATAGCTCAATCCCTATCAGGGGCTTTTTGTGGCCGGACTCAGGCGGCGGTCATTGCGTACCATCAGAATCGCTCGTTATAATGCTCCACCTTGAAGCAACGCGACCAAACGAGTACACAGAACTCAGCCTCCGCCATGTTTTCAGGTAATAATCTGCGCGGCGTGATGCTCCCCTTTATCACCCCGTTCGATGAGAATGGCGGCGTAGACCTATCAGCCATCAGGTCAAACATAGAGAAGTGGAATCAGACGGGCGTTAGTGGCCATGTCGTTCTCGGTTCGACGGGCGAGCGTGTGCATCTGACGGAGCGCGAATGCTTGAGGGTCATTGAAACAGCGCGCGCGGCCACGCCCGAGCGGTTAGCGTTCATCGTTGGCGCGGGACAACAGGGCACGCAGGCGACAATTGATGAAGTGCGTGGTGTTGTCGAAGCGGGCGCGGATGCCGTGCTGGTTATTACGCCGCACTTTTACCGGGCGGAGATGAAACAAGATACTCTCGTCAATCATTATCTGGCGGTGGCGGATGCTTCACCTGTACCGGTGTTGCTGTACAGTGTGCCGCAGTTTACGAATGTCACGCTTCAGCCTGAAGCAATCGCGCGCCTGAGCGGGCATGAGAACATCGTCGGGGTGAAGGATAGCTCCGGCGATATTTTGAATCTGGCGGAGACCGTCAGGCTCGTGCCGGAGGATTTCATGGTGCTGACGGGAAACGGCTCGGCGCTCTATCCGGCTCTCTGCGTTGGCGCGCGTGGCGCTATCCTGGCTGTCGGATGTCTTGCGCCGCGGTTGGCGGTCGCCATCTACGAAGCTTTCCGTGCGGGAGAGCATGAAAGGGCGCGTGAGATGCAGCAACGATTGACGCGCCTCACGCGAGGCATCTCCGGCGCTTACGGCATTAGCGGATTGAAGGCTGCGCTTGATATGCTTGGGTACGTGGGAGGGCGTGTGCGCGCGCCGCTTTCCGATGTGAGCGAAGAGGCCAGAGGCGAGATTGCGAGCAGTACTGACAGAGACCGGGATTTTGGCTGATGAAGCGGGCGACGACGAAGAAAATCGCCTTCAGGCAGGAGCATCCATAAAGTGAGCACGACGGAAGCCGCATGTTACAGCACGCCGGAAGAGGCAGGGCTGCGCGTCGAGACCTTACCGTTCGAGCGCATCCCGCAGCAATCGCGTCTCTTCCTTGATTACCTGCGCGACCCCGTTGCGCTCCGCCGCTTCTACCCGTCAGCCGTCCGCTTTCATCACGAATTGAGCGAGCGCGCGCCGGAAGTTTTAGCTGCTCACAAGACGAATCGGCGGGAGTTATGCGATGCGCTCGAAGCGATGAACAGGCGTTGGGGCGCGACGGATGAAACTCTAGCTAACATCGAGCGGCTGCGAGAGGCGGATTGCGTCGCGGTCGTCTCAGGCCAGCAGGCCGGACTCTTCACAGGCCCGCTTTACACCATCTACAAAGCACTGTCTGCGGTCAAACTCGCGGGCTGCCTGACGCAGCGCGGCACAAAGGCCGTGCCCGTCTTCTGGATTGCCACCGAAGATCACGATTTTGCTGAAGTCGCTACGGCAGAGTTCATCGGCTGCGATTGCCGTCTGGCGAGCGTGAATGTGCAGACAGCAATGCACAGGGAAGGTGCGCCGGTCGGCAGCGTCGTGCTCGACGATTCCATTGACGAGACGATCAAACGCCTGCTCGACGTATTGCCCAGCACGGAGTTCATCCCCGAAGTTGAACGCCTCTTGCGCGAGACGTGGAAGCCGGGCGCGGGCTTCGGCGACGGCTTCGCGCAGATGATTACGCGACTCATCGGCTGCTACGGTTTGATTCTGCTCGACCCGCTCGACGCGAAGTTGAAACACCTGGCCGCGCCGCTCTACGCAGAGGCCGCGCGCCGCGCGCCCGAAATGGCTGCGGCGCTCGTCACACGGAGCCGCGAGTTGGAAGAAGCTGGCTATCACGCGCAGGTCGCCACCTCGGAGAATGCTTTCCCGCTCTTTCTGCATACGGAAGACGGCTCGCGCCATGCGGTCGCGCGCACGAGCAACGGTGGCTACAAAACGAAGGACGCACGCGAGGAGTATACGGCTGAAGAGTTGGCTGAGATGGCGGCTAACAATCCGCAGAAGTTTAGCCCGAACGTCACGCTGCGCGCGGTGGTGCAGGATTATCTTCTGCCGACGGTGGCATATTTTGGCGGCGCAGCCGAAATCGCTTACTTCGCGCAGACGGCTGAGGTCTATCGAACTCTGAATCGCCCCGCCACACCCATCTTGCCGCGCGCGAGCATGACGATTGTCGAGCGTCGCACGTGGCGCACGCTCGAACGCTATGGCCTCGGCCTCCCTGATCTTTTCGACGGGCTGGATGCTGTGCTGGCGCGCGTGGTCGAAGAGCATCTCGGCTCGGAGACGGCGCAGACGTTTAACCACACGGAAGAGTCAATCAACCGGGAACTGGATACGCTTCAGGAACAACTCAGACAAGTTGACCCGACGCTCTCCGACGCTCTCGAAACCGGACGACGCAAAATCAAGTATCAACTCGAAGGCTTGCGCACGCGCTTTCATCGCGCACAGATGGGCCGCGACCGCGCCGCGCATCGCCAGCTGGAGCGCGCCTTCGCTGCGCTCTACCCGAACAAGACTTTGCAGGAGCGCCACATCAACATCACCAGCCTCCTTGCGCGTCACGGCACTTACATCGTTGGCTGGATTTACGACGCCATCAACTTAGGTTCTTCCGATCATCAGATAGTTTATCTTTAGAAGTAATTCAGTAATCGAGTTATCAGTTATCAGCTTTTAAGGCTTTAACTGACTACTGACTACTGACCACTGCTTTATGAGCAAAATTCGCGTCCTCTCAGATCATCTGGCTAATCAGATCGCCGCTGGTGAAGTGGTGGAGCGCCCGGCGTCTGTGGCTAAGGAGTTGGTCGAGAATGCGATTGATGCGGGGGCGCATCGAATCACGATTGATGTTGAAGCGGGCGGGCGCAGGCTCTTGCGCGTCGCGGACGATGGCGATGGCATGACGCGCGACGATGCCGTGCTGGCTTTCGAGCGGCACGCGACATCGAAGATCAAGAGCGCGGAAGACTTGAGTGCGATTGCCACGCTCGGCTTTCGCGGCGAAGCCCTCGCTTCGATTGCTTCGGTGGCGCGCGTCGAGCTTATCACGCTGACTGAGGGGGAGGCCGCCGCCACGCGTGTCCTGATAGAAGGCGGGCGGATGCGTGACGTGAAAGATGCGGCGCATCCTGTGGGGACGACCCTCACGGTGCGCGATCTCTTCTTCAATGTTCCGGCGCGCCGGAAATTTTTGCGCTCCGAAGCCACCGAAAGCTTTCACCTGACGAACCTCGTCACGCATTACGCGCTCGCTCATCCTGAGATTGCTTTCACCTTGACGAACAACGGGCGTGAAGTTTTACGCGTCGCGTCGGCAACGGATTTACGCGAGCGCGCTTACCAAATCTTCGGCGCGGAGTTTCTGGACAATCTGCTGGAGGTCAGCGGGGGACAGAGCCAGATAGCTCGCGTGCGGGGCTACGTTTCCGCTCCGCGCGAGCGGCGCACCTCGCGCGACGCGCAGTATCTGTTCATCAACGGTCGCTACGTGCGCGACCGCCTTGTCGGGCGTGCGCTTTCCGACGGCTATCGCGCGATTCTGCCGCACGGGGTTTTCCCTGTGGCTCTGTTGTTTCTCGACATCCCGCTCGAAGAGGTTGATGTCAACGTTCACCCGGCCAAGACCGAGGTGCGCTTTCGGCGCGCGGCTGCCGTCGCCGACGCCGTGCGCGAGGCGGTGCGCGGTGCGCTGGCCAGCGCAGGCTACGCGCGCCCCGTCGAAGCTGTTTACGAAACGGTGACACAGGCGCGCGACGGCGCTCCCTCTGTTGAACCAAAGCAAGACGACGGCTCTCACTTCGATTCACGTGAGAACGCAGCGCAACTGAGAGTGGTCGAAAATGCCGACACCTCTTCCTTCGCTGAAAGCCACATCTCGAAAGTCACGCGCGAGCTTGTTCCACCATCGCGGCAATCCAGCATCGAATTTGGTTTCACGCCACCGGAGGAAGAAGACCCGTTCCCTGAAGAGTGGAAACAGCCCTTGCCATCGAAGGGAGACACGGCGAGAGGTTTGGACGCAATTCTCAGGCACGCGCAGTCTGCGTCCCCGGAAGCAGATCGTGAAGCCGATGGCGCAGGCGCAGTCGTGCCGTTCGGACGGGAAGGGGCGGGGAAGAGCGAGCCTGTCATCAACGAGGTGCAGCAAACGTCGCCGTCCGCTTATTCCGAGAATGCGCTCCCACCGCTCGTCTCTGCCGCGAACCTTGTGCGTGAAGTTGCGCTTGAAGCAGTCTCAACCAACATTCGTCCGCTCGGCCAGCTTGAAGAGAGTTTCATCATCGCGACGGACGACGAAGGCTTGCTCCTGATTGACCAGCATGTCGCGCACGAGCGCATTCTCTTTGACAAGTATCGTCGGCTGGAGTCTTCCCGCCTCGCGGAATCGCAGAACCTGCTGATGCCCGAAACCTTTGATCTCACGCCCGCGCAGGTTGCTGCCTTCGACATTGTTTCGGAGGAGCTTGAGACATACGGCTTCGGGTTGATGCGTCTTTCGGGGCGAACGGTCGCAATCAAAGCTGTCCCGGCGGACTTGCCCGCCGGTGAAGCGCGCAACATGCTCGCGGAAGTTTTGGAGACGGTTGACTCGGAGAAGCGCGGGGCGGTGCGCGAGACATTGAGAGACGACATCGCGGCCTCGCTCGCCTGTCGGGCCGCAATTAAAATCAACACGCCGTTAGCAGCGGAAAAGATGCGCTGGCTGATTGATCGCCTGCTGCTGACATCTTCACCCACCACCTGCCCGCACGGGCGTCCCGTCATCCTGCGCCTGACGACGCGCGACATCGAAAAAGGTTTCCACAGAAGCTGACTTACAACGCGTCAAAGGTCTGCATCGCCAGTTCAACGTCTGAGAGATCAGGCAGGAGAGCATCAGGCTTGTAGGGCAGAAGATCGGCGGCAGGGTACATGCGCCCGGTGGCGACGGCAACCGCTTTCGCCCCGAAGTGGCGGGCGCAGGCGATGTCGTTGGGCGTGTCGCCGATGACGATGAATTGCGAAGGCTGAAGGTCCAGGTTGAGATGCGCGTTGATGCGCGCGGCGGCGAGGGCTGGAAGATCGCGGCGGTCGTGCGATTCGTCGCCGAACGCGCCCGGTAGATCGAAGAAGTCTGAGAGTCCGACCAGTCGCATCTTCAAATGCGCGGCAGGCTCTATGTTGCCGGTCAGCAGAGCGTTGTGGTAGCGCGGGTGTTCGCTTGTCGCCTCCAGCACTTCGCGCGCTCCCGGCAGCAGGTAGAATAATTCGCTATCAACGCCGAGAGCCCGCTCCATCTCCAGCATGTAACTTGTTCTGAGGTCGTCAATGCGCTCACGTATCTGTTCATGCGTGAACCCTTCGTCTCGCAGAGCTTCAGCCACAATCTGCAAGTCCGTCATGCCGGAAACAGTCATCTCAGGAAGACGCCCCGCCGTCCCGAAGACTCCTTCAAGCATGGGCACGGTATAATCCTTGAATGCGCCACTCCGCGCCGAACGCATGAGCGTCCCGTCAATGTCCCAGAGCAGGATGCGGAGAGCAGAAGGCGGAAGGCGGAAAGCAGAAGGCGGAGGTCGGACATCACCCGGGTGCCTTCTGCCTTCTGCTTTCCGCCTTCCGCCCTTATTCATCCCTTATTCCACCACCGCCAGCACGTCGCCCGCGTTGACGGTTGCGCCCGTGGTGACATTAACAGACGTGACTTTTCCGGCCTTTGGCGCTTTCATCTCGTTCTGCATCTTCATCGCTTCGACGATGACCAGCCCCGCTCCCGCTTCAACCTCCGCCCCGACTTCGACCAGCACGCGAACGACCTTGCCCGGCATCGGAGCAATGATTTGAGAGATGCCGTCGGTGTGGCTGCCCGAAGCCTGTGCGCCGCGCAGACGTTTAGGGTCGGTGAGCATGATGGAAAAAGCGCGCGTCCCCGTTGTGACTTCCAGCGCTCCGCGCCTCGCTTCCTGTTGATTCACCCGACACTCGTAAACGTGGCCGTCCGAGATGAGCAGATAAACGCCCGGCTGCGATTCACGCGCTTCGACCTCATAACGGCGTCCGTCTATCTCGGCAAGAACTCGCGTGCCGTCACGCTTGATCTCAAGTGTCTGCGGTGCCTCGCCTTCAATCTCTGATTTGAGTTTCATGATAATCCCGCAACCGAAATGTTTATCACGTCACGCCAACGGCTAGCGTCTGGATTGGTGCAGCGCTGTGAGTCCGGCCAGTTTCCATCGGCTTGGCTGCTGCTGCGCGTCAGGCGGGCGTGAAGCGGTTTTGACTTGATGTTCGTAAGAGAGCGCGGCGGCGATGAGCGCCATGTCGCGTTGCTTCGTCTCGGCTTCATCCGTTTCATCTGCCGAAGATTTCGTGTCGAGCGCAATCTTGCGGCGCTCGAAAAAGCGCGAGATGAAACCCGTGTCGAGACGGCCTTCGATAAACTCCGCATCGCGGACGATTTCGCGGAAGAAGGGAAGCGTCGTTTTGATTCCACCGACCGTGTATTCATCAAGCGCACGGCGCAGGCGGTCAATCGCCTCGGTTCGTGTGCGCCCCCACGCGGCGAGCTTCGAGATCATCGGGTCGTAGTAGATGGAGACTTCTGCGCCCGCTTCGACGCCGCCGTCATCCCGCACTCCCGGCCCCGCGGGGACGCGCAGATGTGTGATGCGACCGGGCGAGGGAAGAAAATTGTTCTCAGGATTTTCCGCATAGACGCGGCACTCGATGGCGTGGCCGCGCCACGCAACATCTTCCTGCTTGAAGGAAAGAGGCAAGCCAGCAGCGACATTAATCTGTTCACGCACGAGGTCAATCCCTGTGACCAGTTCGGTGACGGGATGCTCGACCTGCAACCTTGTGTTCATCTCAAGAAAGTAGAATTCGCGTGTGGCGTCCGCGACGAGAAATTCAACTGTGCCAGCACCCGCATAGTTGACCGCCCGTGCCGCATTGATGGCAGCCGCGCCCATCGAAGCGCGCAAATCGGAATCGTTAATGGGTGACGGGCATTCTTCGATTACTTTCTGGTGACGGCGTTGGATGGAGCATTCGCGTTCGCCTAAGTGAACGAAGTTGCCGTGATTGTCCGCGAAGATTTGGATTTCGATGTGGCGTGGGCGTTCAATGGCTTTTTCGAGATAGACCTCCGAATTGCCGAAGGCCGCCGCCGCTTCCGATTGCGCCGTCTCAAAAGCTGACTGCAATTCTTCTTCGGTTGCGACGAACCGCATGCCCTTGCCGCCGCCGCCCGCAGAGGCTTTGAGCATGACGGGGTAACGGAAGCTCGCGGCCACCGTGAGAGCTTCATCGAGAGACGAAAGCGGATCGGTCGTGCCGGGCACAACGGGCACTCCGGCTTCCGTTGCGACACGCCGTGCGCTCGTCTTCATGCCCATCAAACGCATCGCTTCCGCGCTTGGCCCAATGAACGTCAGTCCCGCTTCCGTGACCGTCTGTGCGAATTCCGCGTTCTCCGCCAGAAAGCCATAGCCCGGATGAATCGCCTCCGCGCCACAGCGGAGCGCAACCTCCATGATTCGTTCAATCCGCAGATAACTTTCGACTGACGGCGCTGGACCGACCTCGTAGGCTTCATCCGCCAGCCTGACATGAAGCGCGTCGCGGTCAGCTTCTGAGAAGACGGCAACTGGCGAGATGCCCAACTCGCGGCACGCACGAACAACCCGCACGGCTATCTCCCCACGATTGGCAATCAGGATTTTCTTAAACATAAAAAGAGATGCCAGATGCTAGATGTTAGATGTCGGAAAAGCAAGTTACCGGCATCCAGCATCTAACCATCTGACATCTGTTCTTAGACTACTATGGAATTGCCCGGTCGGTGCGGGTCGTAGCGAATGGTGACGCGAGCGCCGGGAGAATAGTTGATCTCGTGCTGGCGCTGCTCGTCATTGAGCAGTTGCGATGATTCGTACTCGACGCCGCTGACTTCGTAGCTGAAATAGACTTGCCTGATAGCGCCGGAATCGTCGTTGCCGATGTCTATGATGACGCCTTCGGTGATGCGTCCGGCCTGAAGCAGACGCGTGCGCCGCTCACCCTCCAGGTCAGTTTTCTTCCTGCGGAACAAATTTGAGAGGGGCATGACCGTCCGGGTTTCTCTTACGGCTGGCGTGGTGCGGCGTCTGTTGCTTCCGTTTGCTCTTCCGGTTTGATTGGCTTGATGATCAGGCCATCGCGCATCGTCCAGTCGTCCTCGGTTCCCAGTTTGTTGTCCGGGCCGGGCAGGCGCATCTCATATTTTGTGAAAGACAGGCCGCCTTCGGGCGCATCATCTGTGGAGCGCAAGGATGCGTTACGAAGGGCAACGCCGCGCGGCGTGCGCGACTTCTTCTTGGGAAGCGCGGCCAAGTCAGCGCCGGGGGTATAAGCGGTCGCTTCAATACCAGCGAGCGCGGCGGCGATTGAATGGTCTGGGTCGGGCAGTCTTCTTAATTCATCCAGCGTCGAGGGCAAAGTTCCGTAACGAGCGCGGTAATCCAGCAGAGCACGCTGAATCGTGTAGCCCTGCGCGTAGATGGCTGCCTCCTGGCGAAGCTCAATCTGGTGCAGCCGCTCCGGGACGGTGATGCCGATGAGGGTGGCTATCAGCACGGCGACGGTGATAACCGCCCACAGGCCGCTGTGCGCGACTCGACTCCAGAGGAATCGTTTCGGGTTGCGGCGAATGCTCCGGCAGATGAGTGCGCCTGCCCAGAGCGCGATGATCGTCGCGGGGATAGCAATCCACTTCAAGCGCCACGCGGCTGTCTCGGCAGCGCCCATGATTGACCAGAAGCCCAGGGAGACGGGCGCGCGCTCGAAAAGCGCCATGATGGTTGAGACCAGGAAAGTGACGAGCATGACGCCGCCCATGACGCCGACCAGCAGTGAGCGTCCATAGGTCGGCAATTCACGAACAGGTCTGGACAGGGCAGGGCCAACGGCGCGCGCTCCGCAGGAGGCGCAGCCGTCAATTTGGAGGTCGCCTTCAAACTTAAAACCGCAGCAGGGGCAAACTGTCAATTTCGTATACCTCTAAAAACTTTTGGGGAGAAGCTCTGTAGAACGCTTGCGGCGGCTTCCGTCTTACCTTTAGTGTGTCGCGCCCGCATTGCGCGCAAAATCCGGTTCGGGCATTCTCTCTTGCCCGGCGTTAGATGCAGCCTTGGTCGAAGCGGCTGCCGCTGAAAGTACTGCCGCGTCAGCTTTATTAACTTCGCGCCACGTATGATACATGCGATGCGCGAAAGTCCAGTAAGAACCGATTGCCAGAATCCACAGGACGGCAGGCATCCGGTTTAGAAACGGGTTTTGTGAACCCGGATGCGTCGTCAGTGCGCCGATAATCAGCAGGACGACTCTTTCGGGGCGGCGCAGGAAACCCACGTCGCACTTCGGAATCAGGCTCTCGGCCCGCGCGCTCGTGTAGCTGACCATGACCGACCCCATCAAGGCAGCGCCGGTCAGAAAAACATTGAGCGTCGAATGAAACTCTGTGTCGCGCGCGTAGAAGACCATCAGGCCGACGAACACGACCATGTCGGAGAGGCGATCGAGCGAGGAATCCAGAAAGCCGCCAAACCTGGTGACGCGGCCCGAAAGACGCGCGACCTGCCCGTCGAGCATGTCAAAGAGATTGGCGACAATCAGGATGACGCCAGCCCAGAAGAATTGGCCGTAGCCGAAAAGCAGCCCGCACCCGACGTTGATGGCGACGCCGATGACGGTGAGCAGGTTCGGGTTGACCTTGCCGGAAGCCAGCCCGCGCACCATCGCATTAATAATTCTTTGCGCGCCGCGCCCGATGCTCGACCCAAACACTTCTTCGGCCCTTCTCCTGCTAACAACAGAGGCGAAAAAGGCGCTGCCGACCGGCAGAGCCTTTCAAACAGCGCATCATAGGGATGCGCCGAACAGCTTGTCAAGGAAATCGAGTGATAGGTGATGGGTGATGGGTGTTAAGAAAGAACAGCTTTCATCCTATCACCTAGCACCCATCACCCATCACTTGATTTCATCGTGAATCGTCGTCAATCGCTTGATTTCAAAGTTGCGTGCTCCGGCGGGGGTCCGAACCGTCACCTCGTCGCCCTCTTCTTTGCCGAGCAGGCTCTTTCCCACGGGTGACATGGTGGAGATCAATCCGGCCTGCGGGTCGCTCTCTTCCGGCGTGACGAGGCGGTAAGTCACTTCTTCTTCGCGCTCGCCATCATAGAGTAGCAGCGTCGAGCCATAGCCAGCGCGGTCGCGCGGCACTTTCGAGATGTCTATCGAGCCGATCTCGCTGATCCGCTGGCGAAGCTCGACGATGCGCGCCTTGACTACGTTTTGGCGGTCGAGCGCCGCGCGATACTCCGCGTTCTCGCGCAAGTCGCCGAACTCCAGAGCGCGCTTGATCTCCTTCGGGAGATGCACGCGCAACTCACTCTCCAACTCGTCCAACTCCGCCTGTAACCGGACTTTGATCTCTTCTATCGCCATAATTCTCACTTTCGGTGGGCGGCTGGTCCGCTCCGTTAGGATGCAATTAAATTGCAACGAAATAAAAATATTGAATTAGCTCAATTTAGTAATAACATCTTCCCCGGCACTACCAAGGAAAATCTGACAACTGAAATCGGATTTTGGCCTCTTAGCCCCACACCTCTCTTTTGTTGTCGTCCCTGATGGGGCGATGCAATCGGTTTTTGTTTATCCGTCGCACGTTCGTGTCTTTAACAGCTTTGAGTCGCTCCTCGCCAAAATCTCGCGTCTCTCTGCAAGGAGAGCGTGTCGCTCTTGATAATTAAACTCGACCCGATGGAGGGATGATATGTCAGAGCAATACCTGAACAAAAGAAGAGTAGTGCTCATTGTAGACGATGACCCGGAATTGCGTAAGCTGGGGCGGGTCAGTCTGGAACACGCCGGGTACGGATATATCGGTGCATCCGATGGACGCGAGGGCTTGCGGCTCGCCCGTGAACTCTACCCGAATCTCATCCTCCTTGATTATATGATGCCAGGCATCAGCGGGAAAGAAGTATTCGTCACGCTCGCCACGAGCGACGACGAGCGCCTGCGGCAAACCCCCGTCGTGATGCTGACGGCCAAGCATGACAATCAGGACGAACAGCGTGAATTGCTTGAACTGGGCATGGCCGCCTATCTCTGCAAACCGTTCGGCCATCGCGAACTGCTCAACGTCATTGACAACGTTCTCATCACGGCGCGGATCAGGGAGCGCAACCGCATTCTGGAAATGGAAGCGCGCCAGTCATTCGTCGGCGTCGTGCGGGCGATGATCTCGCTCCTGGCCGTCAAGGATGGCTACACGGGCGAACATTCAAACATGACCGCCGATTTGTCAGAAACGCTGGCCCGTCGTTTTAATCTATCGGAAGAGGAAGTCCTGCACGTCAAGCTCGGAGGCCTCCTGCACGACATCGGCAAGATCGGTATCCCCGAATGCATTCTCTGCAAACCTGCCTGCCTGACGCCGGAGGAAATGACCGTCATGCGCCAGCACGTGCATTACGGCGAACAGGCTCTGGCTGGTGTGCCGCACATGGAGACCGTGCGCGCGATTGTCAAACATCATCACGAATGGTGGAACGGCGGCGGCTATCCCGACGGCTTGAAGGGCACGGAGATTTCGCTCGCCACGCGCATCGTCACGGTCGCAGATGCCTATGATTCGATGACCTCTGATCGTCCCTATCGCCGCCGCCTCTCGCAGGCGACGACCATCGAAAGGTTACGCGCCGCCGCAGGCATACAGTTTGACGGCGCGGTCGTCGAAAAACTGGTCGAGTGTCTCCAAAACTACGACACCGAGCAGACACGCTCGCTCAACTTGCAGTTTCTTGACCACCTGCACCACGCAGCGTAAAGCAATGCAAAATTAAAAATGTAAAATGCAAAAGTAAGTAAGGATGGAATCACATTAAATTATAAGTGGTTCTCCGCCTTCTTTTTGCATTTTACATTTTTAATTTTGCATTCACTTAGACTCATTGCTCGTCCTCTTTTGTTGCGTGGTGCGTCGCTTCGTCGGGTGCGCCGAAGGAGATGCCCGTGTCGCGGGCTGTGCGAACGAGTTGACCGTCGGGCGGGACTGTCTTGATGGCGGCGACGGCTTCTGAGATCGGGACTGTTCGGATGTCTCCGGCAGAAAGCGCGACCATCACGCCGCTCTCACCGCGAGCGAGAGCGCGCACCGCGCAGGCTCCGAAATTTGTTGCTAACATACGGTCGTAAGCATTGGGCGAGCCTCCGCGTTGCAAATGGCCGAGCACGACGCAGCGAGTCTCCTTGCCGGTCATCTCTTCAAGCTCACCGCGTAAGTGGTTGCCGATTCCGCCCAGTCGCGGCGCACTCCCGGCCTTGCTCGCCTCCTGATAAATTACTTCATGCCCGATTTCCTGCGCGCCTTCGGAGACGACGATGATGCTGAACTGCGAGCCGCAAGCCTCACGCTCAGCTATTTTCCGCGCCACCGATGCGGTCGAGAAGGGAATTTCGGGAATGAGAATCACGTCAGCTCCGCCCGCGATTCCTGAGTGCAAAGCGATCCAGCCCGCATGCCTGCCCATCACTTCGAGAATCATCACGCGGTCGTGCGATTCGGCGGTCGTGTGCAGGCGGTCAAGTGCTTCGGTTGCGATGTCGAGCGCGGTGACGAAGCCGAAAGTCAACTCCGTCGCGGCCAGATCGTTGTCAATGGTTTTGGGAACGCCGACGACCCGTATGCCCCGGCGAGCAAACTCAGCCGCGATGGCGAGCGTGCCCTCGCCGCCGAGAACCACGAGCGCTTCAATTCCCAGCCGCGAGAGATTTTCGATGGCCTCCTTGTAGCTCTCTGCACGCTCGTCCTCTGCGTCTCCTTCTTCACGCTTAACGAAACGTCCGCGATTGCGCGTCCCTAAAATGGTGCCGCCGCGCGGCAGCAATCCGCGCACGTCAACGGGCTTCAGCTCTCGCGTGCAGGTTTCACCCAGCAATCCCTCGAAACTGTCTTCGATGCCAACGACGCGCATCCCGTATTCGCCCACAGCCGTCTTCACCGCCGCGCGAATCACCGCATTCAATCCGGGCGCATCGCCGCCGCCCGTCACTATGCCGATTGTTTTGTACATAACTTAGTGTTCAGTTTTCAGACTGGAGCTTAAAACTGAAAACCTCTCCTGAATCATTCTTAATTTGAAACTAGGACACTATCAGATTTCTTTCAATCACGCTCCGCCCAAAAAGAGAGCGGCTACCTCTAACGGACTATGGCACAGATAATCCGCTCTCGCTTCCCTTAACTCTTCCGCCGAGCCATAGCCATAGGTCACGCCCGCTGCCAGGCAGCCATTCTTTTTCGCTCCCGTGATGTCATACTTTCTGTCGCCCACCATCACAGTTTCGTCCGCGACCAGAGATTCATTCGCCAGAATGTGCCGGATCAGGTCGGCTTTATTATCGAATTTGCCGCTCATCTCACTTCCGTAAACGCCGTCAAAATAACCGGACAGATTGAAGTGTTTAAGGATTCTTTCGGTGTAGATTTGAACCTTTGAGGTGGCGACGAAAAGCCGTTTCGATGCTGCACGAAGAGACGCGAGCATTTCGGGCACACCATCGAAAACTTCATTCTCGAACATTCCTACTTCGGAGAACCTTTCCCTGTACAAATTGACCGCTCTTTCGATTATCGCTTCATCGCTCGTTTGCATAATCTGGGAGAAGGTGCTGCGAAGAGGCGGGCCGATGTGAAGCTGTAGCTCGGCAGAAGTGGGCAGCGGCGCGCTCATTCGCTCCAGCGCAAAATGAAAGCATCTGGTCATTCCCTCGATGGGGTCGGTCAACGTCCCGTCAAGGTCGAAGAGAATATTTTTGATTGAATCGAGTTTCATTACGGGAAATCCTACTCTTCTTAATCTCGGTCTATTTCTTCTTCATCCGATTTTCTGATTTAATAGCCGCACCAATGAAGCAGCATGCCATTATCACACAACGCGGCGCTGACCGCGTTCGCGCCGGACACCTTTGGATTTATCGCAGCGACGTGCGCGACGCTGCGGGAATCCCCGGCGGCTCAATCGTGAGCGTGAAAGATGAGCGCGGACGATTTGTCGGGCAGGCTCTCTACTCGGCGCGCTCGGAAATCTCTTTGCGCCTGCTCTCGCTCGATACTGACGAGATTGACCGCGAATGGTGGCGCGGGCGACTAAAAGCGGCGGCACGCCGTCGTCAAGGCGTCCTGCCCGAAGCCAATGCCTATCGTCTCGTTTATTCAGAAGGCGATTTGCTGCCTTCGCTGATCGTAGACGTTTACGACGACGTGCTCGTCCTGCAAACTCTCTCGCAGGCAACGGACGTATTGAAAGATATGTTCGTCGAACTGCTGGTCGAAGAGTTTCAGCCGCGCGCCGTCATCGAGCGTAACGATGTCCGCGTGCGCCAGCTTGAAGGATTGGAGATGCGCGCGGGCGTGCTTTACGGCGATGCGCCGGATGAGTTGGAAATTACGCAGCACGGAGTGCGGTTTCTCGTTCATCCGCTCGGCGGGCAGAAGACAGGCTCGTTCTTAGACCAACGCGAGAACAGGCTCGCGGCGCGTCTCCTGGCAAGGGGGCGCGCTCTCGATTGCTTTACCTTCAACGGGGCGTTTGCCCTGCATCTCGCTTCCGCGTGCGAGAGCGTTCTAGGATTAGACATTTCCGCTGAAGCAGTCAGGGCGGCGCAACGCAACGCTGAGTTGAACAATGCACGGAACGTGGAATTCCGCGAGGCCAACGTCTTCGACGCATTGCGCGAGATGGAAGAAGGCGGCGAACGCTTTGACACCATCGTGCTGGACCCGCCCGCGTTCGCCAAGAATCGCGCGAGCGTGCGCGCCGCCGCGCGCGGCTACAAAGAGATAAATTTGCGGGCCTTAAAATTGCTCAACCCGAACGGCGTGCTCATCACCTGTAGCTGTTCTTACCATATGTCCGAGCAGATGTTTCTTGAGATGATCGCGGACGCCGCAAAGGACGCGCGCCGCCGCGTGCAGCTTGTCGAAAAGAGAATGCAGGCGAGCGATCATCCTGTACTGTTCGGCGTGCCTGAGACGTATTACCTAAAATGTGCAATCGCTCGTGCTCTGGATTAGGAACGTGAGGTGGGGTTTGGTTCTCAATTGACTCGCCAGAATAAAATCTCCGGTTGTCTCTTTGGATTAGCTTTCGGTGATGCTTACGGCGCTCCGACAGAGTTTATGCCCGTCGCCAGCATTCTGGCGAGGTGGCCTGAGCGCGGTCCAGTGGACTTAGAAGGCGACCCCATTCTGGTCACAGACGATACTCAGATGACGATTGCCGTAGCGGACGCTTTGCTGGAAAGCCGCTCTGCCGGAGGGTTCACACCGAGCGTTCTTGAACGTTCCTTACGTAATTCTTTTGCCCGCTGGTTAAATTCCCCGGATAACAACCGTGCTCCTGGCCGAACTTGCCTTACTGCGTGTGCAGGATTGGAGGCGGGAAAAATATGGACGGACGCGACGGTGAAAGACTCCAAAGGGTGTGGCGCAAACATGCGTGTCGCGCCAGTCGGACTGCTGCCAGTCGGACGAGACGGGCTGACCGACAAGGAGCGCGCGGCGATTGCCCAATTTCAGGCTGCCCTGACGCATGGTCACCCGACGGCTCTGGCCGCATCTGATTTAACTGCCTGGACTATCGCAGACCTCTTGGGCGGCAGCGACCCGCAGACTTTACCTGAAAGATTGAGGGCTTATGCGGAATCGCAGCAGTTTATTTATCACGCCGACTGGCTCGGAACCTTATGGGAGCGCCCTGGCGCAATGTCACCGGAAAGCTTTATCTGGCGAGGGTGGGAAGAATGCCTGGCCCTGCTGGACAGGCTTGATGCAGCGCTTTCGAATCCCGACTATGAAGCCGACCCCTGCCTGGCCACAGGCGGCGGGTGGGTTGCGGAAGAAGCTTTGGCGACCGGCCTTCTGTGCTTTCTGATGTTCTTTGACAATCCGCGAAAAGCGTTGCAACGAGCTGCCGTAACATCTGGCGATTCAGATTCAATCGCTTGTCTGACAGGCGCATTCACAGGGGCTTTTCATGGAATAAAGGCGTGGCCGGAAGACTGGATTAATCGGATTGAGTACAAAGAAAAGCTGAACCGTCTATCTAACGACCTCGCGGCTTAACGCTTCTGCCTCATCTCGGCTCTACTTCCTAACTGATGGGCGTTCCAAGTTTCACGCTCTCGGCGAGGCGTTTGGCGTCGGGCAGGGCTTCGAGAGCGCGCAGGACTTGCGGGTCGCTGTCGAGGAGCACACGCGCGCCCGAATCGCTGGCATAGGCTGCGGTGACTATTTCTTCACGGATGCGTAGCTTCACGAAATCCATCTCTTCATCAATCTGCCCGGACTCAATTCCGAGATTTCCGTCGCGTTGAACGAATTCGCGGAAGGCTTTGACGACCCCGTCAGTCATCGGGTAATCGCCTTGGCGCAGGTTGTGGTCGAAGTCTGTCTTCTCGATGCGATAGGATTCAAGGCCCGGAATCTGACCGGCGGCAAGCTCGCGCGTGAAATAAAAGGCTGCCTCGGCGATGCGCCCGCGAATGGGTGTGATCTGAAACGGTTTGACATCTATGTCAGGCGTGATGCCGCCGCCGCCGTAAAAGACGCGCCCGGCGGCAGTCTGGACGGCTGGCCCCGATGGTGGGGGCGTCGCTTCGGGCGTCGGTTGCTGCACCGGGTCAATAGCAGTTTGAGCCGGAGAGCGCGGCGCTTTCGACGGCGGTAATTGCTCGTCTTCTTCGTCGTGGCGTGAGTAGTAATCGTAGAGCGAGCCGTTGGAGTAGTCGCGTTGCAGCGAGCGACCGTAGGGCGTGTAGTATTTGGCGGTCGTCAACGTCAGTCCAGTGCCAAAGGGAAGTTGGAAGACGCGCTGGACGAGTCCCTTGCCGAAGCTCGTCTGGCCGACTATCAAGCCGCGCCCGTGATCCTGAATCGCGCCCGCAACAATCTCCGAAGCTGAAGCGGAGTTGCGGTTGATAAGCACGACCAACGGATAGTCTTCAGGGTCTGCGACGGTCGAGCGATAGATGTACGGCTCTTTATATTCTGTGCGGCCCCGAACGGAAACAACTGTCTGGCCGCGCGGCAGGAACTCGCTCGAAACCTCTATCGCCTGATCCAGCAACCCGCCGGGATTTCCGCGTAAGTCCAGTACGATCTGGCGCATCCCCTGAGCCTTGAGGCGGGTGAAGGACTCCCGCAATTCGTCGCCAGTCGTGTGTTGAAAGCCGCCCGTCAATCCGATGTAGGCCGTGCCGGGACGAATCATGTAGGCGTTGCGAATGGAGGGTAAGGGGACGGCTTCGCGCGTGATTGTAAATGTGTGTGGAACAGGCGAGCCTGCCCGCTCAATCTTGATGCGAACGGGTTCTCCGCGCTCGCCGCGCACGTTCTTCGACACCTGCTCGCTCGTCCAATCGCGCGCATCTTTGCCGTCAACTTCGACAATGCGGTCGCCGTAGCGCAACCCGGCGCGCGCCGCCGGTGTGCCCTCGACTGCCGACTGAACGTAGACACCGTCGCGGTGGCGCAGGATAGTTACGCCGATACCTATCAGGCGTGAATCCTGATCCTCTTTGAGCTTGTTGAACTCAACCCGCGGGAAGTACATCGAGTGGGGGTCGAGCGTCCAGAGCATTCCCTGAATAGCGGCCTGCGTCGCCTTTTCGTAATCAACGTCGCCAGCATACTCCGTGCCGATAATCTCGACGGCCTGCTGGTAATCGTCCGTCACGTCGCGGCTGACGACGACCTTGTTCGTTCCTCGGACGGTCGAGGGGCGCTTCCTGATAATGTCCGCCATGCCTCCGACGATGGTCGCCGGAATGATCAATGCGAGCGCGACTAGGCCAAATTTTCTCGTCATGCTATGCTCCAAAATCTTTCAAGCCGCGCCTGCTATTCGACCAGGCGGG
This sequence comes from uncultured Acidobacteriota bacterium, assembly GCA_963811065.1. Classification (GTDB taxonomy): domain Bacteria; phylum Acidobacteriota; class Blastocatellia; order Pyrinomonadales; family Pyrinomonadaceae; genus QHXM01. The sequence continues at coordinate 85,242 of CAWEPR010000015.1, read as the reverse complement.
CGCACGCTAAATATAGCACAGCCGCAGCAGCGATACCGAAAGCCTAAGAGAAGCGCGCGAGTATGCTATAAACAGTTTCCAGTTTTCAGTTTTCGGTTTTCAGAAGATAACCCGGAACTGAAAGCTGAAAACTGAAAACTGGAAACTGTTTACTCCGATGTCTTTCTCCCTTTCAATCGTCATCCCTGCATTCAACGAGGCGGCGCGGCTCGGCGAAACGCTCCGCACTATCTTCGAGTATTTGAACGAGCATGTTCCCGGCAGTGAAGTGATTGTCGTTGACGATGGCTCAAGCGACGGCACGGCGGATGTCGCGGAAAAGAGCTTCGCGCAGGCGGGCAGCGTCCACGCGCAGGCCATTCGTGTGCGACCGAATCACGGCAAAGGCTACGTCGTGCGGACAGGGTTGCTCGCCGCCCGCGCGCCCATCGCGCTCTTCACCGACGCAGACCTTTCGACGCCGATTACGGAGACTCCCAAACTCATCAATCCAATTGAGCGAGGCGAGTATGATTTAACGTTCGGCTCGCGCGCGCTTGACCGGAGTTTGATTGGCGTCCACCAACCCTGGCGACGCGAGCAGGGCGGGCGCATCATCAATCTCATCGTCCGGCTCGCTACGGGGCTGCCCTTCTGGGACACACAATGCGGCTTCAAGGCTTTTCGGATGGATGTCTGTCGCCCGATTATAGAGGCGGCGACGATTGAGCGTTTCGGCTTCGATGTAGAGTATCTCTACGTGGCCTATCTGGCTGAATTGCGCTTGAAGGAGATCGCCGTGCGCTGGGATCATAACGAGGGAAGCAAACTGAGCGTCTGGCGGGATACTCCGCGCCTGCTCGAAGAAGTCCGCACGGTTCGCCGCCATGTGGCGCGCGGCATCTATAATGCAGCCATCGCCGCCGCGCGCGTCGGGTCGAAAGAAAGAGAGCGCGCGCTACATTCTTCGGGCGCACCTTCGCTGGATAACGATTCACAGCCCAAGCTCGCCAGTGCCTTCAAAGCTGACGCGGGAAGCTGAAAAGCTCTTCACTAAGATTTATTCTGACTGACATCTAACATCTGACCTCTAGCCTCTGCTCTTTTATGACTGCACGACTCAACGTCAACATAGATCACGTCGCCACCGTTCGGCAGGCACGCCGCGCTCCTGAGCCGAGCGTCATTGCGGCAGCCATGATGTGCGAGCAGGCCGGGGCGGATGGCATCACCGTTCACCTGCGCGGAGACCGTCGCCATATTCAGGACGACGATCTTTACAATCTACGCCGCGCGGTCACGACTTATCTCAATATCGAGATGGCCGCGACCGAAGAGATGATGAAAATCGCACTGGAGGTGCTGCCCGATGCTGTCACGCTCGTCGCCGAAAATCCGAACGAAGTGACGACCGAAGGGGGCTTGGACGTGAGAGCCAATCTTTCAATCGTGCGCGCCGCCGTCCATCGCCTGCGCGAAGGCGGCATCATCACGAGTCTCTTCATTGACCCTGACCCTCAGCAGATTGAAGCCGCGCGCGAAGTCGGCGCACAGCAAATCGAACTCTGCACCTCTGAATACTCAGAAGCGACATTGGGCGCACGCGCCGCTCATAATGAAGGCGCGATGCGGGCCGCGCACGAACTGAGACGACTGCGCGAGGCCGCGACGCTGAGTATGCAATATGGCCTGCGCGTGGCGGCAGGGCACGGACTCACCTACAGAAACGTCACGGCGGTCGCCCGCATCGAAGAGATCACCGAATTCAACATCGGCCACAACATCATCTCGCGCGCCGTCTTCACGGGGCTGGAGCGCGCTGTCACTGAGATGCGGGCAGCAATTTCGCCGTAGGACAGGCATTCCTGCCTGTCGTAGCGTGCGAACAGCACGCTCTTTAAGTTTTGCCAAACAGTATTCGCGCTGACGCGCTCAACGACAGACAAGAATGTCTGTCCTACAGAAACCGAAAGCGAGCGTGAGTGACGGCTCCCGATCCGCCCCTCAACGCTCGCCCCCGGTTTTATTCGGCCAGTCAATTATCCCGACCGAAACTTGAATGCCGCAGCTCTCTGCTAGGCCGCGTATTTGATCGCCATAATGGTCAAATCGTCGGCTTTGATTCCGTCGCCGCGAAAGTCAATTAGCGAACTCACGCAAGTCTTAATCAACTCTGCCGGACGCGACGGAAAAGGAGCGTTGAGCGATTGCAGCAGCCGCTCAACTCCGTACTCTGCTCCTGTCAAATCCTGCGTCTCGGTCAATCCGTCCGTGTAAAGCAGCAACGAATCGCCCGGCGCGAGTCGCAGCCGATTGGTCGCAAACTGCTCATCGCAAAACATCCCGACGGGCAGTCCTGTCGAATCAATCGGGATGCACTCGCCGTTCTGCAACAGAATCGCCGGGAGATGACCCGCGTTGCAAAGCTCTATCTCGCCGCTCTCGCTGGCCTTGCCGCAGACGAGCGTCGCAAAGTGCGTGGACAAGGTGTTCTCACAAAACAGACGGCTCGCACGCTCCATCAACTTGTCGAGCGAGAGTCCGAGCGGCACGAGCGCGCGGAACATGGCCTGCAAGTTCGACATCAAGAGCGACGCCGCCATCCCCTTGCCGGACACGTCGCCCAGAATGAAATACAAGTCGCCGCCGTCCGCCCGGATCAGGTCGCAGTAATCTCCGCCGACAAATCCGACCGGCTCATAGTGATAAGCCACCTTCCACGCGCCCGCGTCGAGGTTGGGCGGCGGCAGCAATCCGCGTTGAATCTGCACGGCGAGTTCAAGGTCTTCTGCGAGCGCTTCCTGCTGCTGCGCCGTCAGATCGCCGAGACAGAAACGCACCAGCGGGTCGGCTAACAATCGCTCCGCTTCGATTGGGTCGTGACAGGCATCGCACAACCCGTAAGAGCCGTTGTCCATGCGCGCCAGCGCCGCATCCACTTCCGTGAGCAGGCGCGTCAACTCCACCTCAACTCCCGACGAAGAAGCCGACATCTCCAGCCTTCCGCGTCGCTCAAGTAGTTGCTCGCGCAATGAATCATCTATCACAGTCGCCATTGTTCTTCACCTCAACTGAGAAAACCTGCGCTCACCGGGCAGCAGAAGCATTTGACCTGCATCTCTTAACCCGCCAGCGCATCTTGTTCCGTGCGAGGTAGTGCCACACCCAGGTGCTTGTAGGCGGCGCGCGTGGCGACGCGACCGCGCGGCGTGCGATTCAGCAAACCGATTTGAATCAGGTAAGGCTCGATAATCTCTTCGATACTTTCGCGCTCCTCGCTAATTGAAGCTGCGATAGTCCCGACGCCGACCGGCCCACCCTCGAACTTCTCGATAATCGCCGCGAGCAGCTTACGATCAACTTCATCCAGACCGAAGCGGTCAACTTCCATCTCGTCGAGCGCGCGACGCGCCACCGCCTGCGTGATTCGTCCATCGCTTAAGACTTCCGCATAATCGCGCACACGACGCAGCAGCCGGTTGGCGAGGCGCGGTGTGCCGCGTGCGCGCCTTGCGATTTCACGCGCGCCGCTGGCTTCAATCTCAACGCTCAGAATTTCAGCCGAGCGATGAATGATGATTTCCAAATCCTTCTGCGAGTAGAAATCGAGATGCTGGATAATGCCGAAGCGACCGCGCAAAGGGGCTGTGATAAGGCCAGCGCGCGTCGTCGCTCCGACCAGAGTAAATTTCGGCAATTCCAGTTTAATCGAGCGAGCCGCCGTGCCCTGCCCGATCATCACGTCAAGCTGGTAATCCTCCATCGCCGGATAGAGCACCTCTTCAATCTGCGGGCGGAGACGGTGAATCTCGTCTATGAAGAGAACCTCGCCCTCTTGAAGATTGGTCAAGAGCGCCGCCAGATCGCCACCGCGCTCAATCGCGGGCGCGCTGACGCTCTTGAGCTCGGCATTCATCTCGGCGGCGATGATGTTGGCGAGCGTGGTCTTCCCCAATCCGGGCGGCCCGTAAAAGAGAACGTGGTCGAGCGCCTCGCGGCGCGCGCGCGCGGCCTTGAGGAAAATCTTGAGATTGCTCGTGACCTTCGTTTGCCCGATATATTCGTCCAGACGGCGCGGGCGCAAAGATGGTTCAGCCTGCATATCTTCGGGCGTTGCCTCGCCCGCGATTGCACGCGAAGACTCTAATTCGCTTGTTTCGGAGATAACTTGAGACATTTCAGAAGACCCTCTTGATGATTACTAAATTGGCCGCTCAACAAGGTCGTATTATACCGTCTTCGGGCCGATGTTTCAAGCGTGAAACAAGAAAAGAAGCCAAAAATTTTAAAGCCCAATGTCCAAAATCAAATGGTTCTGACTTCGGGCTCTGGGCTTTGAATTTGAGTGGTTGTTAAGAGTTAATGTTAGGAGCGCCCGTGACAAGTTGCAGGCGGACGACGGAGCGTTCGAGGCGTGCGCGGGCGACCTCAAAGTCTTCTTCAGTTCCGCTAAAGGCGCTTAGTGTTTTTTCGGCATGTTCGCGCGTCAGGCGCGCGCGCGCCGCATCAATCTCTTCGGGATGCTCGGCGATTTCAGCCAGCACGGAGACACGGTCGGCGTTGACCTCGACGAAGCCGCCGGAGACGTGCAGGCGATGCGCGACACCGTTCTGGACGTAAGAGAGAACGCCCGTCTGTAGCTGCGAGATGAGCGGCGTGTGGCCCGGCAGGATGCCAAGCTCGCCATTCATGCCGGGAACATTGACCGACTCCACCGCCTCGGAGAGCACGCGGCGCTCAGGTGTGACGACTTCAAGTTGAATCTGTTCAGCCATAAAGAAAGTGATGAGTGATGAGTGATGAGTGATGAGTAAGAATGAGCTTTTCACTCATCACTCATCACTCATCACTGAGTTTTATCCTTGCGCGGCGATTGCTTTCGCTCTTTCCTGCGCTTCTTCGATTGTGCCGACCATGTAGAAAGCCTGTTCGGGTAAATCGTCGTGCTTGCCGTCAACAATCTCGCGGAAGCCGCGCACGCTGTCTTCGAGTTTGACGTACTTGCCTTCGAGTCCGGTGAACTGCGCGGCCACGAACATCGGCTGCGAGAAGAATCTTTGAATCTTGCGCGCGCGAGAGACTGTCAGCTTGTCTTCGTCCGACAATTCATCGAGGCCGAGAATGGCGATGATGTCTTGCAAGTCTTTGTAGCGTTGCAGAATCTGCTTCACGTCCTGCGCGGTCCGGTAATGTTCTTCGCCGACGATGCGTGGGTCTAGAATGCGCGAGCTCGATGCAAGCGGGTCAACCGCCGGATAGATTCCGATTTCAACAATCTGGCGCGAGAGCGCGGTGACGGCGTCGAGGTGCGCGAACGTGGTCGCGGGAGCGGGGTCTGTGTAGTCGTCCGCCGGAACATAGACGGCCTGAATCGAAGTGACAGCGCCCGTCTTCGTGGAAGTGATTCGCTCCTGCATCTCGCCCATCTCGGAGGCTAAGTTCGGCTGATAACCCACCGCTGAAGGCATGCGTCCCAGGAGAGCGGAGACTTCAGAACCGGCCTGCGTGAAGCGGAAGATGTTGTCAATGAAGAGCAGCACGTCCAGACCCTGATCGCGGAAATACTCTGCGACCGTTAATCCAGAAAGCGCGACGCGCAGGCGCGCTCCCGGCGGCTCCGTCATCTGGCCGTAGATGAGTGAGACCTTCGACTCTTCGATGGCTTTCATGTCCACCTTGCTCATGTCGAACTCGCCGGTCTCTTCCATGTGCTTGTTGAACGCTTCGCCATACTGGATGACGTTCGACTCGACCATCTCGCGCAAGAGATCGTTGCCCTCGCGCGTGCGTTCGCCGACACCCGCGAAGACCGAAAAGCCTGAGTGCGCTTTGGCGATGTTGTTAATCAATTCCATGATGAGCACGGTCTTGCCGACACCCGCGCCGCCGAATAATCCGATCTTGCCGCCGCGCAGGAAGGGCTGAATCAGGTCAATGACCTTGATGCCCGTCTCGAACATCTGCAACTCGGTTGACTGCTCGTCAAAATCCGGCGCATGGCGGTGAATCGCGTAACGCTGCTCATATTTGACATCGCCCAGATTGTCTACGGGGTCGCCGATGACGTTCATCACGCGTCCCAGTGTGCCTTCGCCGACGGGCACGGTGATCGGGCCGCCCATGTCAATCGCTTTCATTCCGCGCACCATGCCGTCGGTCGGCAGCATGGAGACGGCGCGCACGCGGCTTTCGCCGAGGTGCTGCTGAATTTCGCAGACGACATCAATTGGCGTCGGTACGTCGAAGCCTTCCGAGGTGATGCGGATTGCCTGATAAATCGGCGGCAGATGTTTTTCTTGAAATTCCACGTCAACGACGGGACCGATGATCTGCACGACGCGACCAAAGTTCTGACCGTCGGTGCTCGCATTTCCATTGGGCGTAGCCATACTGTTCTAATCAACTCCTCTAAAGATAAGCCTATGAAGGCGAAAAACTGGTAGGGTTAAAAGACGGTCAAGATAGCATACGCCCGCATCTTTGGCAAAGAGCGCCTGCGCCCGGCTTTTTGTTGGAACGATTGCGCCCTGTGGCTCGTATCCCCCTGTCATCAAGGCCGTCAAATAAGAACTCTCTGCTCGTCAGTCAAGCTCGAAAAATTTCAATCCAAGAACCCCATGAGGGGTTCGACTCTTCTCTGGAGGCGCACGATGAAAAATTACAGATATGCGGTCTACGGTCTGGCCATTATCTCGCTGTTGCTCGTTTCGTTTCAGCCAATCAATGCTCAGGGAGCGAAAAGCGCTTCCGAAAAATCTTACGCGCAAGCCCGGCGCGTGCTCGACGCTGGAATTGAGGCGCTCGGCGGACGCGAAGCTATCGGACGTGTGGAAGATATTTCACTGAAATTCTCCGGCACCAATTACGCCAGAAATCAAAGCCTCAGCCCGGACACGGCCTACTTTGAAGGCCGCCTCAATGGAGCAATGACGTTCGATGTGAAAGGCAACCGGATTATCTTCGAGCAAGCGGCCAACTCGCCCGGCTTCAGTTTCCGGAACAGGCAGATCATCAAAGCCGATAAGGCCCTGATCTTCGACCTGACGGCGAAGACGGCAACCGCCGCTACTAACCCCAACGCCATTCCCAACATCGCGCGCGGCAGATTTCCTCACGCCATGTTGATGACGGCGGCGGAGCGCGCGGCGACCTTGCGCTTTCTCGGTCAGGAAGATTTCGACGGCAAGAAACAGAACGTCCTCGCCTTTGCCCTCCCGGACGGGACAGTGTGGACGCTTTACTTCGACGCGGCGACGAATCTTTTGACGAAGTTTGAGAATCTGGACACGGATGCACGCGTCGGTGATGTCGCGCAGGAATTTATCTTTCGCGATTACACGACAGTCGGCGGCGTGAAAATTCCTGCGGGGCGCATCGTCAGGCGTGGCGGCGAGACTGTTCAGGACTTCAAGGTTTCGGATGTGCAGATCAACACGCACCCGGCAGAGAGCGCGTTTGAGAGGCCGCCAGGATTTGAAGACCTACCAGCGAACAACCCGACGCCGACACCTTCGGTCGTTGAGTTGGCAAAAGACGTATATCTGGTGCAGGACGCGGCCAATGGCTATAACGTCATGTTCGTCGCCATGAACGATCACATTCTGGTAGCGGAAGCCCCGCTCAACGACGGAACGTCAAAGCGTGTGATGGCGAAGATCAAGGAGACGGTTCCAAATAAGCCTATCAAGTATATCGTCGCCACTCATTTTCACGACGATCATTCGGGCGGCGTCCGCACTTATCTGGGCGAAGGCGCGACGCTGATTACGACTCCGGGCAATCTTGGCTATTTTGAAAAGATGTCGCAGGCTGTCCGCACGATTGCGCCGGACGCCCTCACGCTGAAGCCGCGACCGCAGCCCTTCATTGAAACCGTCCAGAACATGAAGCGAGTCTTCACGGACGACGCGCACACGGTAGAGATTTATGACATCGGTCCGGGTCCGCACACCAAAGAGATGCTAATCGTTTACCTGCCCAAAGAAAAGATCGTCTTTCAGGGCGATTTGCTCAACTTGCCGCAGGCGGGCACGACCATGATTACACCCGGAAACGAAACGACGGCTCACTTCGCCGACAGGCTCAAAGCGCTCGGCCTCGCCGTCGAAAAGATCGTGGCGGTTCACGGTCGCACGGGAACGATGGATGACCTCCGTGTCGCCGTTGAAAAATTCCGTGCAGCGAAATAAGAAACGCAAAATTAAAAATTAAAAGTGCAAAAAGAAGGCGGAAGCCAATTTATTACAACTGGCTTCCGCCTCACTTTTGCATTTTACATTTTTAATTTTGCATTCTTTAGTTTTCTTCCGAATCAATCCGAATCTTCATGCGGCGCAACGTGCGCATGTCTTCATCCGTTAATTCGAGCGCCGTCTCGCCCTGAGCTGTTTCTTCCTCTGCGTGCTCGCGCAAGGCAATCTCTAAACGAAGCGTCAACTCCATTTCATAACCGGCTTCGCGCAGGCGCTCGATGGCTTCGGCGACTTGCGGGGATTGCTCGACCGCCGAGTTGATGGCTGTACCCAACTCGTGGACGATCTGCTTGGCTTCGTCGTTAATTTCCAAAATAACCTCAGCCGCGCCGAAGGCTTCAGTTTGAAACGATAATTCGGTAAGAGCGTTGATGCTGATGCTAAGCGACGAATGCGCTTGGGGTCAACCGTTTGAACAACGCATCGGAACAGCCTAAATTGCAGCGCTCGCACGCCGTATGTTAGGCTTCCACCACACACGCGCCAGCGCATTCACAAAAAGACGCCTTCGCAAGTATTGAATCATCATGGCCACAAAAATCATCACAGAGCGTCGAGAGCGTTTCGAGACACCTTCCAGCATAGAACTGCCTGTTGATTTCAACCCGTCGAACACGGAAGCAATCGAATATGAGAGGGATTTGGGAGCGCCTGGCGAGTATCCGTACACGCGCGGCATTCGCCCCAATATGTATCGCGGTCGCTTCTGGACGATGCGGCAGTATGCAGGGTACGCGACGGCTGAAGAATCCAACGCGCGCTACAAATACCTGCTCGCGCACGGCACGACGGGGCTGTCCGTGGCCTTCGATTTACCGACGCAGATCGGGCTGGATTCTGACGACCCGTTAGCCTCAGGCGAAGTCGGCAAAGTCGGCGTGGCGATTGATTCCATCGAAGACATGCAAAGATTGTTTGAAGGCATCCCGCTCGATTCGGTCTCGACTTCGATGACCATCAACGCGACGGCTTCAACCCTGCTCTGTCTTTATCTAGCGGTCGCAAAGAAACAAAATGTGAGCTTTGACAAACTCAGCGGCACGATTCAGAACGATATTCTGAAGGAGTACATCGCGCGCGGGACATATATCTATCCGCCCAAGCCTTCTCTGCGATTGGTCACGGATACCTTCGCCTTCTGCGCCCGCGAAGTTCCAGACTGGAATACCATTTCAATCAGCGGTTATCACATCCGCGAGGCCGGTTCGACCGCCGTGCAGGAAGTCGCCTTCACTATTGCGGACGCCATCGCGTACGTCGAAGCGGCGCTTTGTACAGGATTGACGATTGACGAGTTTGCGCCGCGCCTCTCCTTTTTCTTCAACTCACACAACAACCTGCTGGAAGAGATTGCGAAGTTTCGCGCCGCCCGAAGATTGTGGGCACGCATCATGCGCGAGCGTTTCAATGCGCGCGACCCGCGTTCCCTGATGCTGCGCTTTCACACACAGACCGCAGGCTCTTCGCTTCAGGCTCAACAGCCGGAGGTCAACGTCGCGCGCACCACGATTCAGGCGCTCGCCGCCGTGCTTGGCGGCACACAGAGTCTTCACACCAACGCGATGGATGAGGCGCTATCGCTCCCGACCGAGATGGCCGCGCGCGTCGCGCTCCGCACGCAACAGGTCATCGCTCATGAATCGGGTGTGGCTGACACGGTTGACCCGCTCGCAGGCTCCTACGCCATCGAAGAGTTGACGAGCGAGGTTGAGCGCCGTGCAACGGACTACATTGAGAAGATAGATGCAATGGGCGGGATGCTGCGCGCAATTGAGACGGGCTATGTGCAGCGCGAGATTCAGGACGCGGCCTATGCCTACCAGCGCGCGATTGAGACAAATGAATCAATCATCGTCGGCCTCAACCGTTTTCAGATTGAAGAAGAAACGGACATCCCCATCTTGCGCGTTGACCCAAAGATTGAGCAGGCACAGGTCGAGCGTGTGCGCGCCCTACGTGAGCGGCGCGATGGTGAAGCCGCCGAAGCCTCGCTCGTCCTACTGGAAGAAGCAGCCCGTGGCACAGAAAACCTCCTGCCGCGCATCCTCGCCTGCGTCGAGTCTGACGTAACAGTCGGCGAGATTAGCCACCGCCTGCGCCGCGTGTGGGGTGAATATCAAGAGGCTGTGACGGTGTAGTAGAATATATTGAACGGAAGGAGCAACTCTATGGTCCAAAGGTTAAAAGCTATTTATCAAGGCGGCGCATTCATTCCTCAAACCCCTTGCGACTTGCCTGAAAATTCTGAGGTGGAGCTTATCATCGAAGGCCCTTCCGTTCTCCCTCCAGCGGTGACCGACCCAGAGGAACGTAAACGCATTCTGGAAGAGTTGATTCAAAACATGCGGGACAATCCTATCCCGGCTAACGCTCCTGCGCGGTTCACCCGCGAGGAATTGCATGAACGCCGTTGACACTAACATTCTAATTTATGCTCATGACACACGCTATCCAGCTAAACTGGCGATAGCAGAGACGCTGATCCGAACGCTAACGGACGGGGTTCTGCTCTGGCAGGTGGCCTGCGAGTACGTCGCCGCGAGTCGAAGGCTTGATGAATAGTTACAGCCTTTCATCATGGGACGCTCTGATTATCGCTGCATGTTTAGAGAGTGGCGTGACGCGACTGTATTCGGAGGACTTTGACTCATCTGCTCAGGCAGAAGGGTTGGAAATTGTAAACCCGTTCAAGGCTTGATAAATGGCCTCATGATAATTGGAAGGAATGAAGATATCCTGAGAAAGAATTACTCCTATGGCGAAGAGTTTTAAGTATCGGGTGTGCCAGACGCAGATGGCGCGTGTGACTTTTGTCAACGGGCACTGGCAGGGTCTGCAAGTTCCCGAAGAGTCTAATCCTGCTGAACTCTACAACTCCTGCCCGATGGTCTGGGATTATCTGGAATCAGCGGGTCGAGACGGCTGGGAGTTGGTGACAGTCTCCTCACAAACTGATGGGATGGGCGGTTCAACAGCAGCGAATCTTCTGTTTTTGAAGAAGGAAGTCTTAGCAAGTTAGGGTGACTCATGGCAATTGCGGAATGCGGATTTCGGATTGCGGATTTAAGAGCAACCAAATGTCCTCCAATCCGCAATCCGAAATCCCGAATCCGCGATTGAATTATCCCGCCAGGCGAAGACTCGCAGCGATTCGCTCGAAAGTCTGCTGGTAGTTTTTCATCTCATCTTCGGGCGCAATGGTAATCAGGTAGAACAATCTTCCGTCCTTGGTCGCGGTCGTATAGATCACGTCAATTTCCACCACACCCGTGACGGGTGACGGGCCTGCGACGATGGTGGCGAAGCCGCGGCGGCCTCCAAAGTCTATGGCTTGCGTGGCGCGTGCGATGCGGAAGTCCGGGTTCATGCTGACCTGCTGCTGGACGAACGCAGCGTTGGCCGCTTCGAGATCGGTGGATTGAGGCTTGACCACACCGATGAAGACGCCGTGCGTGACCACCAATCCTTCGTCAATCTGCCCGTAAGCTCCTTTGGGAGCGAAGATCATATTGGCATCATCAGAAGCGAGCGCGTCCCAGTTATCAGGGTATTGCAGGCCAAAAGAATTGTCGCGCGCCTGAAAATCGCGCAAGGTCGAAGAAGGCGGTTCAGGGCGCGTGCCGGATTCGTTCCCGTTCGGGTCGCTTGACCCTTTGCGCTCCGGCCCGGCGGATGAAGCCAGCGTTGTCCCGCCGCTGGTCAGTTGTCCTTTGATTTGCTTGAACTCGTCAGAGTCGCGGGTTGGATTTCGACTCACCTTGAGCGAAGGAAGCTCGCGGTTAATCGCCGCGACGCGATTGCCGGGGTCTGGATGATCGCTCATAAACTCCGGCGTCCGCTGCCCGCTCTTAGATTGCAGTAACTCGAAGAATCTTGCCATGTCCCGCGGGTCATAACCCGCATCGGCCATAATGCGTGCGCCTTCGAGGTCTGCTTGAGTCTCGGCGGTGCGCCCGAACTTGAGAAAGAGGAGGTTTGCGCCCGCGCCGCCGACCTGCTCAAGAATCCCTCCGATGTCAGCACCCGTCACCCTGCGGATGATCTTCATGCCCCTCTGCGCCACATATGCTTTCGAGACTTGATTGGTCGGATGCCGGAGCGCGACGTGGCTGATCTCATGCGCCATCACGCCGGCCAACTCGCCTTCGTTGCGCGCGGCGGCAATCGTGCCTGCGTTGACAAAGATGTACCCGCCGGGAAGCGCGAACGCATTGATTTCTTTGGTGGCGATGACGTTGAACTGATAAGTGAAGTTGAAGCCGGGAGCTTTCGCCGCGAGCCGCGCGCCTAGCTGGCGAACGTAGTTGACGATTCTTTCGTCAGGCAAAAGAGGAACCTGGCGGGCGACCTCCTCGGCGGATTGCCTGCCCATCTGGATGTCCTGTTCCGGGGTGAACAGATTAAAGCCCGGTTTGAAGTGTGGAGCGGAGCGCGTGCCTGCGCCACCGTAGCCGTCCGAGCCGGATTTGTCTCCGAGCATTGTTTTGCAGGCAGGCTGGAACGCCAGCAAAGAGATAATCAGTAAGACGGCAGCGCTTCTTCTTTGAAACATAACTCTCCCTTTTGTTCTATATCCCGAATGGAGCAAGAGAGCGCACCCGTAATCAAACAGGTGGGGGCTCGTTGCCGAATTTATGCAGGGGGATTCTGCCGGTAATCTTAATTTACCGCGCTCGTATTTACCACTTAATTGTTGGTCAACGGGCTTCGTCGCTGCTAAACTCCAAACTCATGTCGCATCTGCTCCAGGTCAGAAATCTTCAAACTCATTTCCCCACCCGCGCCGGACTCGTGCGCGCGGTTGACGGCGTGAGCTTTCACGTTGACCGGGGCGAGCTTTTGGGGCTGGTCGGGGAATCCGGCTGCGGGAAATCCATCACCGCTCTTTCGGTGATGCGCCTGATTTCGCCGCCGGGAAAGATTGTTTCGGGCGAGATTAGCTTCGAGGGCGAGAATCTACTGAACGCTTCCGAGCGACGGATGCGCGAGATTCGCGGCGACGACATCGCCATGATCTTTCAAGACCCGATGACTTCGCTTAATCCCGTCTACACCGTAGGCGAGCAGATTGCCGAAGCTCTCAGGCTCCATCGCAACATGGCGCGACAGGAGGCGCGCGCTGCGGCTATCAAAGCGATGGAAGAGGTGGCTATTCCTGATGCGGCGCGTCGCGTCAGCGATTACCCGCACCAGTTGTCGGGCGGGATGCGCCAGCGTGTGATGATTGCGATGGCGCTGGCCTGCGACCCCAAGCTCCTGATTGCTGACGAGCCGACGACCGCGCTCGACGTGACGATTCAGGCGCAGATTCTCGAACTCTTAAACGAGTTGAGACGCACGCGCGAGTTGGGCGTGCTCTTAATCACGCACGATCTGGGCGTCGTGGCCGAAGTCGCAGACCGCGTGGCCGTGATGTACACCGGCAGAATTGTCGAAGAGTCTCCGGTCGAAGAGTTGTTTGCGCGCCCGAAGCATCCGTACACGGAAGGCTTGCTCAGGTCGGTTCCAAAGCTGACGATGGAAGAAGTGAAAAAGGTCAAACGCCTTGAGACCATCGAAGGCATCGTGCCCAGCCCGACCGCCCTGCCTCCGGGCTGTCACTTCGCGCCGCGCTGCTCTCACAGGATGCCGCGCTGCGAGCAGGGCGAGATTCCGCTCTACGATTTGGAAGGCAGCGTGCGCGTGCGCTGCGTACTGTCCGATCTGGCGGCGGCGGTCACAGCCGATCATCAGCGCGAAGCAAGTTCACCATTTACCACAAAGACACAAAGTCACTAAAAGATAAGCCTTATTTTCCTGGTGACTTTGTGTCTTTGTGGTTATTAACTATTTTGGGTAAACATCACAATGAGTCTCAACCAGCAGCCGAATGTTGAGGGCGTCCCCGAAGGGGAAGCTGCGGCAGCGCGTGCGCGTCAAGCGATGGAAGGTTCGCGCGGCGCAGACGAACTCGTGCGCGTGCGCGGGCTGGTCAAGCATTTCGCGTTGGAAGGCTCGGATGATGTCGTGCGCGCGGTTGACGGCGTGACGTTTGAAATCCTGCGGGGCGAGACGCTCGGTCTGGTCGGCGAATCGGGCTGCGGAAAATCAACGGTCGGGCGCTGCCTGCTACGGCTGATTGAGCCGACGGCGGGCCATGTTGAGTTTGACGGGCGCGACGTGCTGGCAACCGGCGGGCGTTCCCTCAGAGAACTGCGCCGCGAGATGCAGATTATTTTCCAGGACCCTTACGCTTCTCTTAATCCGCGCATGAGGGTGCGCGACATCGTCGGCGAGCCGCTCGTCATTCATGGGTTAAAAGATAAAGAAGAGAGACGCGCGCGGGTCGGAGAGCTACTCGGCAAGGTCGGGCTTGACCCGGATTACATGAATCGCTACCCGCACGAGTTTTCCGGCGGGCAGCGTCAACGCATCGGTATCGCACGCGCGCTGGCGCTCAATCCAAAGTTGATTGTCGCGGACGAGCCTGTTTCTGCGCTGGACGTTTCCGTTCAGGCACAGGTCGTCAATCTCTTGCAGGACTTACAAGCCGAGTTTGGGCTAACCTATCTCTTCATCTCGCACGGGCTGGCGGTGGTCGAGCACATCTCGACGCGCGTGGCGGTGATGTACCTGGGCCGCATCGTCGAAGTCGCGTCAGCCGAAGAGCTTTACGCGCGCCCGCTTCATCCTTACACGCAGGCGCTGCTCTCGGCCATTCCCATTCCGGACCCGCAGCGCAAGCGCGAGCGCATCATCCTGACGGGCGATGTGCCGACGCCGATCAATCCGCCTTCGGGCTGCCGCTTTCGCACGCGATGCCCGATGGCGATTGCAGAATGCGCGCAGATCGACCCGGACTTACGCGAAATCTCGCCAGGCCACACGGTCGCCTGCATACGCGTGCCCGGTTGGGCTGAAGCTCCGACAGCAGAGTAAAATGATGGACGATGGGCGATAGACGATAGACAGGGATTGCGCTCTTGCCTTTATCGTCCATCGTCCATCGTCTATCGTCCAACTGAAAGGAATCTTAAATTATGCGGCGCATGGTTGGCGTGGTTATCTTCATCGGCGGGCTGTTGCTCTTGCTGAGTAATCTCTTGCTCAAAGTTCAGGGCGTGAGAGGTCTCGGCCTTTTGGGGATGTTCGTCGGCGCGGCGGTCTTCGGCCTCAGTTTTATCCCGCGCCCTGTGCCCACTGCTGACGCGCCCGCGCCGCTCTCACCTGCCGATAGAATCACGCGGGTCTTTTACGAGCCTGAGCCGGTGTTTAAGAATCTGCGGCATCATCCTCGCTGGCTCGCAGGTTTTCTCGTGCTGGTATTCTTCGGGATGATTTATCAGGTAGCTCTGACCGAGCGCCTGGGCGTCGAAAGATTTGCGGAAGATCAAGCCACCAGAGAAATTGAAGGAGGCTTTGTTCCCCTCGATAGGATTTCGGCGGATGATTACAAGCAGGCGAAAATCAGGGAAGCGATTAAGAGCGCAACTGTCGCCAAAATCACTGCGCCTTTGTGGATTACCGGGTTTGTGCTCATCGGCATGTTGGTTCTGGCCGGAATTTTCCTGCTTTGCGTGATGGCGTTCGGCGGGCGGATGAATTTCTGGCAGGCTTTATCGGTGGCGGTCTACGGCTCACTTCCTGCGGCTGTTATCTCGACGATTCTGAGCCTGATCCTACTCTACGTTCAATCGCCCACTGACATTATTCCGCTTGAAGCGCAGCGGCATGGTCTCGCCCGCGCCGACCTGGGGCTGCTCTTCAGAGAAACGAATCCGATGGTCAACACGCTCGTGCGTCCGGTTGTCTACACGCTGGCCAGCGCAATCGGACTTTTTTCGCTTTATGGATGGTGGGTGACCGTCAGCGGATTGAAGCACGCGGGCGAAAAGAATATTAGCGGCGGCTCTGCCTGGGCTGTCGCGCTCATGCTCTGGCTGCTTGGCATGTTGCTCACGACCCTTCTAGCCGTATTAGCCCCAACCTTCGTTGCGTAAAGAAGAGACGCTGAGACGCAGCGATAAAGACAATTGGTTTTCATCGCCGCGTCCCTACGTTCCCGCGTCTTTTACTCGTAGCGGAGCGCTTCAATCGGGTCAAGCCTGGCGGCTTTCCATGCGGGCCAGAGACCGAAGATGAGGCCGATGCCGACGCTGGCGACGAAGCCGCCGATGGGTGCCCAGAGGGGAACGTATGAGGGCACGAGCATGCGTATCAGCAGCGTCGTCAACCACCCAAGCCCCAGCCCTATCAGGCCGCCGAGTCCGGTCAACGTCATCGCTTCAATCAGGAATTGCCAGAGAATGTCGCGCCGCCTCGCGCCGATAGCCTTGCGAATGCCGATCTCGCGCGTGCGCTCCGTCACAGACACCAGCATGATGTTCATCACGCCGATGCCCCCGACCATCAAGCCGACGCTTGAGATGACGACCATCGCAATAGCGACGCCAAACGTAATCGCGCGAAACTGATCCAGCACCGAATCAGCCGTCGCCATCCCGAAATTGTCTTTCTCGCCGAAGGCTACACCTCGCCGCACGCGCAGCATATCCGTGATCTGGTCTTTCGCCTGTTCCATCTGGCCTGCCCGCGCGACCGCTAAGATGAAAACGTCGTCGGCATTCGGCTTGAGCTTGCGGGCGACGTTGTATGGCATGTAGATAACGTTGTTCTGCATGTCGTTGCCGCCACCGAAGAGAAACGACTCGCGCTTTTCCAGCACGCCGAGAACGCGAAACTCGTTGCCGCCAATCTCCAGCGTTTTATCGAGCGCCGAAGAGAACGGAAAGAAGTTTTCCGCCACCGCCGCGCCAATGACGCAGACCTGCTCGTTCTTTTCATTCTCGAATTCAGTGAAATAGCGTCCCTCGGAGACCAGTTCCACACCCGCGCGCTCGTAATCGGGGAGCGTGCCCTGCAACTGAATCGACGCCGTACTCTTCCCGTTGGCCGTGACCATCAGTTTTTGTCCGAAGAAGTTGTTCGTGATGTCGAGAAAGGGCACGCTTAGTTCGACCGCAGGCAAATCTCTGAGCGCGATGGAGTCGTCGTAAGTCAACTCCTTACGCATTCGCTCCTCGCGCGAGAGGCGGCCCACATGCAAGCCCGGCTGAAACTTGGCGATGAAGATCGAGCGCGTCCCGAAAGATTCGACCTCTTTCTTGACGGCGGTGTCTATGCCGCTGATGATCGAAGCAATCGCCATCACCGTCCAGACGCCAATCACCACGCCAATCACCGTCAGAAACGAGCGCAGCTTATTCTGGCGCAACGTCTGAAGCGCCATCTTCAGGTTTTCGTAAATGTCACTGCGAAGGATAGCCATAAGTTTTCAGTTTTCAGTTTTCGGTTTTCAGTCAACCAGCCTGACGCTGAAAACTGAGAACCGAAAACTGAAAACTAATCTGCTCGGAGTGCCTCTATCGGATCGAGGCGCGCGGCTTTCCATGCGGGAAAGATTCCTGACAGCACGCCGATGACGCCTGAGACGCCGACCGCCGTGATGACAGCCGCGATTGACAGATAGGTCGGGAAGAAAACCGCCGTCAGCACGCGCCCGATGAGCCATGCGATCATCACGCCGATTGCGCCGCCGATGGCTGAGAGCGTCACGGCTTCGACCATAAACTGTTTGAGAATGTCCGAGCGGCGCGCGCCTAATGATTTGCGAATGCCAATCTCTTTCGTCCTTTCCGTCACAGAGACCAGCATAATATTCATAATCACGATGCCGCCGACGACGAGCGCGATTGCCGGGACAGCAATCGCCACAATGGAGATTGTCCCGAGCACGCGGTCGCGTATGCCTGTGATCGCGTCGGGCGTCAGAATGCCGAAGTTGTCCTTTTCGCCTACGGCGAGATGACGGCGCGCGCGAAGCAGAAACCGCGCCTCCTCAACCGCATCGTCAAACAGCTTGTTCGATTTCGCAGTGGCGACGAAATAAAGCCCGCGCTGGTTAATCAGATTGCCGAAGTTGCTCGCGTAGGTTTTGAGCGGAATCGTGATGAAGTTGTCCTGCGGCACGCCGAAGATCGTTCCCTTGGCGGTCGCGACACCAATGACGCGATAAGGCAAGCCCGCGATAACGATCTCTCCGCCGACGGCGTTACCCGCAGGGAAGAGATTGTTGGCGATATCGGCGCCGATATAGGCGACGCGCATCTGTGCGTCATTTTCCGTCTCGGTAAAGAATCGTCCGTCGGCTATATCCAGATTATCAATATCGGCGATGTTGGCGGTCACACCGTCAACCGGAACATCTTCGATAATCTCGGCGTTGCGCTTAATCTGCGAGCGCGTCGCGTTAGCTTTTGCGCCGAGTTTGTCAATCAACTGCGTGCGCGCGCGCAAGTACTCGAACTCATCGAGCGTTAAGTTTTTATTCCGTCGCTGCGCGGCGGCAATTGTGTCCGTATCTTTGAAATCGTCAAAGCTGAAGCGGCGAATGCTGAAAGACTGCGAGCCGATGCCCGCTATCTTCTCGTCGAAATAGGCGTTGAAGCCCTGAATGACGGACACGACGACGACCACCGCCGTGACGCCGATAATCATACCGAGCAGCGTCAAAGCGGAACGCAGCTTGTGCGCCCAGATGGCCGAAAGCGCCAGCTTTAAGGTTTCGATGAATTTCACTGTCGCTTAGTACGTTTGAATATGGGGGATGGTTGCACGCCGAGGGGATGAATAGTTAGCTCTCAGAACAGGAGCGTTAGCCAAAGATTTGACGCACCTGACATTTGAATCCGGGCAGCACGGCTGAAGTCAGGTTATCTTCATCCAACAGGGTTTCAGCCAGCGCAAGGTTATGTCGCTTCAGACGGTATACCTCTAATGACCTGTTCAGCGGGTCAGCTACCCAATATTCTTTGACACCATGCTTGCCGTAAACCTGGCGTTTCACTTCACGATCTCGCCGCGCATTTTCTTTGCCCGGCGAGACTATTTCTATGACTAACTCCGGTGCCTTTACTATTCGCTCACCGGAAACAATTTCATTGATATGCTGATGGCTGCTAAAAACAGCATCAGGTATGGCACTATTGAATTGATCGAAGATCACACCCGGCGTGAGCAAGACCTCGCCTATTGGGTTTTGATCTAAATAAACCCTCAAAATGGCATGAAGATTCCCCAGGACACGTTGGTGAGAAAGGCTGGGCGCACGTGACACGAAAAGTTCTCCCCCGAAGAGTTCATAACGATTGTCATCGTCAGGCAACGCGTCAAGATCGTCAATCGTCAGGATGGGTTCAACTTTAGCCGACATGAATATCTCCTGCCCGGAACGAAACACTAACATAGGATGAAGAAAATGGCATAACTCCTCACTCGTATCTCAATGCCTCTATCGGATCGAGGCGTGCGGCTTTCCACGCTGGCCACAATCCGAAGATGATGCCGACCAGTGCGGAGATACCTATCCCCAGCGCAATCGCCCAGAGCGGCACAAACGCCGGGAGCGGCGAATAGATGTTCATCAGGATGCTGAAGATTTCGCCGACGATTAATCCGGCGATGCCGCCGATGGCCGTCAGGAAGACCGCTTCGATTAGAAACTGCGAGAGGATGTTGCCGCGCGTTGCGCCCACGGCTTTGCGGATGCCTATCTCTTTCGTTCTTTCCGTGACGGAGACGAGCATGATATTCATCACGCCGATGCCGCCGATCATCAGCGCGACGAATGAGACGGCTGTCAGGACGAGCGCGGTTGCGCCGGTCAGTTGGTTGTAGATGTCGAGCAGTGAATCCTGCGAAGAGATGCCGAAATTGTCGGGCGCGCCCACGGGAACGCGTCGCCGCCGGCGCAGGATTTCGCGCATCTCGTCCATCGCAGGCTTAACGTAGGCGCGCGAGATGGGGCGCACGATGACGAAGAAGACGCTCTCCGGCGCGGGGATATCCGGGTAATACTTCTCATACGTCGTAATCGGGATAAAGACGGAGTTGTCGCGCGATTGGCCAAAAAAATTGCCCAGAGGTTCCATGATGCCGACGACCCTGTAGGTGTTGCCGTTAATCTTGACCTCTTTGTCGAGCGGCTCTTCGTAGGGAAAGAGCGCGCGCGCCACGTCCACGCCGAGAATGCAGATGTTCGAGCGCGCCGTCATGTCTCCGTCGCTAATCCAGCGACCGCGACCGACGTATTGCGAATGGACGTATTCGTAGTAGGGCGTGACGCCGAGCAGGATAGGTGTGTCGGTCTGCTTATCACTATAGCGCAGGGTGACGGCAATCAGTCTGAGAATCGGCGAGACGCCGGAGAGCGAAGGGGCTTCGCGGCGCAGGGCTTCGGCGTCCGCCATCGTCAGGTCTTTGCGATGCAATTCTTCTGCACGCGGCATGCGCCCGAAACTGGGATCAAATTTCGAGACGAAGATGGTGTTTGACCCCAGGGATTCAATCTGCTGCGCGAACGCGCGATTCAAGCCCTGAATGATCGAGACCATGAAGATAATGGTGATGACGCCGACGCTGACGCCAAGAATGGTCAGGGCGGAGCGCAGCTTATTCGCGCGCAACGTCGAAATCGCAATCTTCGCGGATTCCTTTACATCATCGAAAGTCATTTCCAGTTTCCAGTTTTCAGTTTCCAGTTTTGAGTTATGGCTGAAAACTCAAAACTGAAAACTGAAAACTATTCAGCTCGAAGCGCCTCAATCGGGTGCAGCCGCGAAGCTCTCCATGCGGGCCAGAGGCCGCTGATAATCCCAACCAGCGAGGAGACGCCGACGCCTAAGATTGCCGAGTTAATGCTGAGCAGCAGGGGAAAGCCCATCAGCATCGAGATCAAGTAAGCGAGGCCGAAGCCCGTCAGCACCCCGATTGCTCCGCCGACCGCCGTGACGGTGACGGCTTCAATCAGAAATTGTCTCAGAATATCCGCTTGCCGTGCGCCGACGGCTTTGCGTAGCCCGATCTCTTTAGTGCGCTCCGTTACAGACACCAGCATGATGTTCATCACGACGATGCCGCCGACGACGAGCGAGATGGCGGCCACACCGATGGTGACGATGTAGATGTTGGAGGTCGCCGAGCCGTAGAGGTCCAGGAAGACATCCTGCGTTTCAAGGGCGAAGCCGTCGTCTTCATCCCCGAAGGAACGCCCGCGCCGGTTACGCATAATGGCGCGCACCTGATCCTGCACTTCCGGGAGTCGTTCAGCCGACGCAGCCTGAATGAAGACGACCAGAGAATCGCGCGCGCCGTAAATTCTTTGATAGGCCGTGTAGGGAATGTAGATCAGATTGTCGCGCGAGAAGCCGAAAATTTTCCCTTTCTTCTCGGCGACGCCGACGATTTGAAAGACGCGGCCCGCAAGGCGTATGTCCTGCCCGACCGCGCGTTCGGGTGATGCGCCGCCGAAAAGATTCTCCAGAATATCCGCGCCGACCACGCAGGCGTCTCTACCGGAAGCCTGCTCGCTATCTGACCAGAAGCGACCCGCATCCAGATTAACGGCGTCAATGTCGAACATCGAAAGCGTGATGCCGCGAATGGTCACTTCGTCGGATTTCTGGTCGTTGTGCTTGACGGTCTCGCGTGGAATGTTGGCCGAAAGACCCGTGCGCCAGCATGAAGTGCAGAGCCGGGAGATTGCGTCTGCATCGTCATGCGTCACGTCTTTCCGCTTATTGAATCTGAGAAAGTCTTCGCGCGAGGTGATGATTTGCGGGCGCTTGGAAATTGTGAAGACGGTCGAGCCTTGCGAAGAGAAGGTGGAGGCGACGGTTTGATCCAGGCCCTTGATGATCGTGACGACGGCGATGACAGCCGAGACGCCGACGATGATGCCGATGAGAGTTAACCCGGCGCGGAGCTTGTTGGCGCGCAAGGAAGAAAACGCGACGCGAAAGGATTCCCAGAGGGCTGAAGTCGCAATCCGACGACGCGACGGCGCAGGGACGCGTAGACGCGGCGATAAAGACGTTTGCTCTTCTTCGCCGCGTCCTCGTGTCTCCGCGCCTTCGTGTCTCATGGCTACCTCAAACGCTCGTCCTTCTCAATCATCCCGTCGCGGATTGAGATGACGCGATGCGCGCGCGCGGCGATGTCCGGCTCGTGCGTGACGACGATGATCGTGTTGCCTTCGGCATGGAGTTTCTCGAAGAGGTTCATAATCTCCATGCTGGTGTGCGTGTCGAGCGCACCCGTAGGCTCGTCCGCAAGCAGAATCGAAGGGTGATTGACGAGCGCGCGGGCGATGGCGACGCGCTGGCGCTGCCCCCCGGAAAGCTCGTTTGGCTTGTGCGTCATGCGATCCGCGAGGTCAACCGCAGCCAGAGATTGTTTCGCTTTCTCGTGTCGCTCAGCAGAACTCATTCCGGCGTAGATCAAAGGCAACTCGACATTGTGCAGGGAGGTAGCGCGGGCGAGCAGATTGAAAGTTTGAAAGACGAAGCCGACTTCCTTGTTGCGGATGCGCGCCAGTTCGTCGTCGTCCATCTCGGAGACGTTCTTGCCGTTAATCCAGTATTCGCCTCTTGTCGGCGTGTCCAGACAGCCGATCAAATTCATCAGCGTTGACTTGCCCGAACCCGACGGGCCGATGATGGCTAAGTACTCACCCTTCTGCACGTCGAAGGAAACGCCGTGCAGGGCGTGAACCTCTTCCGAACCCATCTGGTAAGTTTTCCAGATGTCGCGCATCGAGATGAGCGCGGCGGGCACAGCATCACGCACCAGAACTTCGCCCGGTTCGAGCGCATTGGCCGCTTCTGCGGGGGTGGCCAGGGTCGCGTCTGACATTGCTATTTCTCTCCGTCGGCAGATGTCTCGCCGGGTTTTAGCGTTTGTCGCTTAACGACCGCGCCATCTTTCAGCGTCTTGAGAACGCGGCTGGGACCTGTGATGACTTCCATGTCAGCCTGCACGCCGTTCAAAATCTGGATGTCGGATTCACCCGTGATGCCTGTCGTGACCTCTACAAACTTTACCTTGTTGCCCTGAAGAATATAGACGCCGTTTACTTCTTTGGGCTTATCGGCGGGAGAGGGGACGCTGCCGGCGACCGCCGGGCTGGGAGCAGGTTGTGCCGGTTTCGGGACGATGGCCTGAAGCGGCACGGCGACCACGTTCTGCTCGGTTTTAGTCGTGATGACGGCGGTGGCGCTCATGCCGGGTTTCAGGCCGTTGCGTATCTCGTCGGAGATGTTGAGGCGAACGACGACGCGAAATTCTTTCGCCTCCTGCACGTTGATAGTGTTCTGAAGCCCGCCTTGCGTTGAAGACTTGCCGACCGCGAGCGGTGTCTTCTGCGTCACTTCGCCTTCAATCTCCCGATCCTGAAAGGCATCAACTTTGATCTTCGCTTTTTGCCCGACCTCGACATCGGCAATCTCTGTTTCGTCAACTTTGACTTCGACGTTGACGATTGACATATCCGCGATGGTCAACAGCGGCGTCGAAGAAAGTTGGGCGACGGCAAACTGGCCGACCTTTGAAGGAATGTCCGCGATGACACCTGTGATGGGAGCAACTTGCGTGGCTTTGGCAAGCTGGCTGCCCTGACCGCTCAAGATTGCCTGTTGCTGATTGGCGCGAGCCTCGCTGGTCTTGACGCTCTGTTGAGCGACTACCACATTTGTCTGCGCGTTGCGGACCGCGAGGCGTTGCTGGTTGACGCGCGCCTTTGCTTCTTCGATAGCAATTTTCTGCGCCTCAAGATTCGCCTGCGCCGTGCGCAGAGAGACCCGCGCCTGATCGAAGCGGTCGCGCGCCGCGTCATAATCGGCACGCGAGGCGACGTTTGATTCAACCAACTCGGTCGTGCGTTTCAACTCGCGCTGCGCCGTGTTAAGACCAACCTGCGCGCTATCAACGCCAGTTTGAGCCGAGACCACTTGCTGGCGCGCCTGTGCGAGACCCACCTCGGCGGCGTTCAGGGATTGCTGCGCGGTCGCTACACCATTCTGCGCGGCGATGATCTGCGTGCGCGCGTTCTGCGTGTCGCTGATGGCGGCTTGCAGGGCGGCGGCCTGCGCGGCCTGGTTCGACTGCAATTGAGTCGGGTCGAGCCGGACGAGTTGCTGTCCCTTCGTCACGGGCTGACCTTCCTTGACATAGATTTCCTCTATGCGGCCTGCCACCTCGCTCGTCAGGTTGATAAACTGGATGGGACGCACTTCACCGCTGGCCGTCACGGTCGAGCGCAATTCCGGGCGCACATTAATCTTCACAGTCGTTACTTCAGGCTCGTCCTTGCCCCCGGCGAGGATGCTGATGACGACGATGATTCCGAGCAGGGCGACCGCCGAGACGGCGATGATGATTTTTCTCTTACGGCTCAAAGCCATTTTGTATATTCCTTAACTCGAAAGGGGATCAGGCACATGTTGGGCCAATCTGCAAAATCTGCGACACTCGCAACGCAAAAACCAGTCTCGCAAGCGGTAGCGGCTCGTAAGTCTTTTACGTGGAAACATCTCGCACAGTTTCATTATACGCGATAGCATGTGAGAGGTAATAGTCAGTAAATCAGGACGAAATATACTTGGCTTGAATAGCTCGGTAAGGTTGCCTTGACACCACTACAAATATCTCTTTATAAGTGCCAATTCGATTGGTAGAAGCATTAATATATGTCCTTTTATATCACAGGATTTAAACAGTTAAAAGCTTACTGATGTCACTCCCAACGAATCTTGAGGCAAGGCTGTCGATTGTAACCCCTCTTCCGAAAACAATTGAAGGTACAATGGACGGGCGTTGTCGCTCAATTCACTTAAACAATCCCATGCGTTGGATATAATATAACCAGCGCAATATGATCGTGGAGAAATAGCAAACCTGCTAAACGAACATTGTGGCAAGGCTTACTTTTTGTTAGGTGTAACCAAATAGGCACGCATATTCTCTAATTAAGGAGTTATTTCATAAAGTCAGATATTTCTGTTGAAGAACTTGCTAGAGTTGAAAATGATGAGGTATGGAGAACGATGATTAAGAATGTGTAGCTCTGCGTTGAATTATAAAACGGTAGCACTATGTGCTCCGTTACAGTTAAGGAAGACTATAAGTAATAGCTTCCAGGGTTAAGCTGAAAGTTTTGGTTATGAGCACTGATTTTACTAATCCACATCTTGTCCTCGATGAGTTTACTTCACTCAGAAGAACATCATGCTGCTAAGCAACAGATCAGGGAAGAACAAATCGCTGCCATATCCGTTAAAAACGGCGCACGCATCCTCGATATTGGCTGTGGCCCTGGTTTATACTTTGACTTCTGGCTTAGACACACCTGTCATCAAAATGCCTCCTTCACGTTGGTGGATAATTCAGCAGAGGCTCTTCTAGAGTGCCGTAAGATTGCTGCCGCCTGCCATCTTGAAAATAAAGTTGAACTCATCAATCAAGACATGTTTACGTTGTCCGCACGATTATTAGGAAAATTCGACACAATTTTCATAGGTAATACGCTAGAGTATATACCAAATCCTGAGCGATATCTTAAGTCAATCGTTGTGCCACTACTCAACGAAGGAGGGCAACTCGTTGTAAGGGAACTTGATTGTGGCATTCTGGGGTGTAATCTGGTTGATCCCGCTCTCTGTCAAAGGGTGGTGCTTTCACGCATATTAGGATGCCAGATGATTTCATCAAACTTGGAGACTTACCACGACCCTTTTATGGGGCGTAGATTGGGTATTATACTTCGAGCAGCAGGTTTAGGCGATGTAAGATTGGTGCCATACTATTGCACCTTCAATGGGCCTTCTAGTCATCATGTGTCTGAATATCTCTCTAAGCTCCATACAACCTGGTATCTTGAGGATCGCCCAAAAATTCTTTCCCCGCTTGAACTGGACTTATGGCACGCGTATTTTGATGTTAATTCGACAGATTGCATCCTTGAACGCGCAGATTTTTTTTATGTCGAAACGGAGTTCACAGCAATGGGGGTCAAGATCTGAGAAAAGACAATGAATGAAGTTAGTGAGGCCGGTAACAGGGTTATTACACCAGAACTTTTGACGGTGACGAAGATGAACCCGTCCAAGTCATATTTATATGCTATTGCCGCCTTCATTCTATTCGGTAGCACCTCGCTTGTAGTGAAGCCTTCCAGGTTAACTCCTGTGACCTTGGTATGCCTCCGCATGTTAATTACAGCCGCCGCGCTTTTCCCCGTGGCCCTATTTAGAAGGACGCTCATTAAAAACATTAGAAAACCTATCCTGTTTGCACTGATCGCTACTTCAACGACGATCTTTGTCAACATGGTCTTTTTATTTCAATCCTTCAAGCTCGCTCCCGTCGCAGTTTGTGTCGCCATTTTCTATACGGGTCCTATCTTCACAGTTCTCATAAGAAGTAAGCGCTCGAATAGGAGACTTAGCAGTTCCGACAAGTTGGCAATAGGGATTGCCTTATTAGCCATCATAATTCTAGTGGCTAGTGGTCTGGAACGAAATCTGACCGGGCACCCTCTAGGGTACCTTTTAGCCTTCTTAGGCGGACTGTTTTTTGGGTTAATACCTATCTTTGAAGAAGGGTGTGCTGCCGTGTCTCCAGATGCAGCACTCACTATCCAAGCGTCCTTTGCCGCTCTTTGTCTTTTACCCTTCGTCGAGTTAGACCAGTTGCACATGAATGGCAGAGCGTTGCAGGACGTTATCATATTAGCGATCTTATTTACTCTGATACCTTTCCTCTTATGGTGGTACGCCACCCGTATCAATTCACAGTTAAGCCCCTTCGTGCTTTACTGCGACCCCATCACCGCAAGTTTATTAGGGACGTTTGTGCTCGGAGAAAGAATATCGTTGATGGAGGCAAGCGCCACCGTGTTGCTCGGGCTAGGCGCGATTATCCATGTCTATAGGTCAAGAAAGAGTATATAACGGCACTTTGAATAATTACTGTATTCGGCTATGACGGCACTTCAGCAGCATTGAGCATATTCAGCATTAGTGGATTGAAGGGTGTAGCAATGAGTGGCTCTCTCAAATTGGAACGTCAGTGCAGACTGACATTTCCTCAGAAACTGGGGGAGCGGCTGGTAACAGAATTACAGAACTGGTACGGGGCGAAGCGACGCAGTGCTGAAGACTCCATTCGGAGATTTCAGACGGAAGACATCGTACGTTGGCCCGAATTAATATTGTCGCATGCCTCATCCGACCATGATTGGTACAATTATCTTGAGAGCAATGCTTACTTAAAACACTTCTCCGGTTTCTACGCCGAGGAAGCTCAAATGCCTCACTTCGTCACGCTCCTTGAAGGAGTTCAGGGCAATATGAAGTCCAGCGAAGCATGGGATGCAGTTGCTGAAAATCTGTTTGATGAGCAACATCCTGAGCTACATTCAATTCTATTCGACAGGCTTTTCAAGATGTTGGATTGTGCCGAAAGTAGTGCGGCTGTATTCGATGGCTCATTAGCTGACACTAATTTGGTCTTCTATTATGGATATTTTGTTGATTACTGGTTTGCTGTAGGTGCGCTTTATGCTACGGAACTGATGCTCGCAAGCCGAGCCTCGAAAATGTTGTCTGGTCTGAGGAGGCTCGGAATAGATGAACACGCGTTAAAGTTCTTGGAGGTTCATGCTGAGAGTGATTCCGCGCATGCCGAAAGATGGTTACATTCTATTATCATTCCCTCGGCGAGCTTTGGCCAGAGCGTGCTTGAAAGTATTTCGTCAGGCATCGGAATCAGACTCAATACTTCAGCCCTATATCTGAATAGGCTGGTCGGAAATCTAGCGGATAGCTAATTGTGCATATGGCTAATAAAAAAAATACGTATTTAATGCTGCTTATTGCACTTGCAACCTGTATCTCATGCGGTCAGTTAAGTGGAGAGCGTTCGTCGGATACTCAAGGCAACCAGAACAGAACTGAGAGTCGTGAGCCGGATAAGCCAAGCCAGGAACCTCTTGTCATTTATATCGCGGGGCCATTCACAGGGCAGATGCCTTTTTTGGCTGAAGGTATATTTGATGGCGCGCAGGTTTTTGTTGACGAGACTAATAAAGCAGGTGGACTATTGGGGCGGCCTCTCAAAATCGTCAAGCAGGATGATAAAGCTGACATCGAGACAGCTTCAATAAATGCCCGGATAGCACTAGCTGATCCAAACCATCTGGTGACTATCGGGCATCCATTCAGCAGCGTCGCCCTACCTGTGGGCAACTTGTACAACGCTGAGTCCAAGTTGTTCTTCACCACATACGCAACCAACGAGGCTATCTCTAAAATCGGTGGCACTGTTTTTCAGCTGTGCGCTAACGACCGTTTCCAAGGGGAAACACTGGCACATGTGGCAATCGACAGATTAAAAGCCAAAAGGATTTTTATATTAGTTAATCAATCCGACCCTTACAGTATTGGCCTGTCTGAGATATTTCGTTCCGCCATTCGGCCGAATCAAAACCAGCAAGTTGCGTTGGAACAATACGATTATGTGGATGACAAACTTGATATTTCGGATTTGAAGGCTAGGTTGGAAACTTTTGGACCTGATCTCGTTTTTTATCCGGAATTAAAGGTAAAAGCGGCTGCGACCGTACGCAATCTCGATAGGATAGGGTTAGGCTCATTAAAGTTTTTAGGTTCTGATGGCTGGGGATCAGAGGAGGGAACTATTGATATTTTTTTCGGTATAGGTGCTCAGCCTGCTAACAAGAGCTATTTGTATACTTACCACTGGCACCCGCACATCGATACTCCGCAGAATAAGCAGGTGATGCAATCCCTACACAAGGGCACGGGGAAAGCTCCATACAGCCCAGGTGTACTGACTTATGAAGCGCTGTTAAACTTACGCGAGGTAATAAATAAAAATAGGACGATAGACAATGCGGCATTAGCCAGACTCTTACGCGGCAGTACATTCAACGGGGTGAGCGGGCCTGTCCATTACCGGACCGATGGGGTTACAGTGCGCGACATGGTTCTGATTCGCTTAACTCAGCAAGGGCTTGCGTTGGAAGAAGTGGTAAAGCCCGCGGCGTCGTTAGCCGACAAATGATCTATGAAGCTCTCTGCAAAGTTGAATAGAGTATATGTCGTAGCGATAGGAATAACTATAATTAGTAGTGTGCTGATTTTTACAGCGTCCACGATTTATTACAAGCAACTGGCCAGAGCGGAAGCAGAAAAAGAGTTGGAGACGCTCTTGGCTGGGGAAAAGGACTTCCTCCGTCAAGAGTTTATCAATCGGCTATATTATGGTGCACAACTCAGGGTTAAGCTGACGGTATTAGATCATAAGGGAATAGAGATAGGTCTCTACCGAGCCACAGGTGAAGTGATTTATGAGACGAACGATGCCCCTCGCATTCGTGAAGCTCTAAGCCGGCAGGGTTGGCAAGGCACTTCTTCATCCAGAGGCTACGTCGTAGTCGGCCACAACATAGAATATGCTGGTCAGCCTTTAGGCTTTGTGTTCTTTGCTTTGCAACCCAATAGCTCTACGTTTCAAAGTTTTCAGAGTACGTTCTTCGGTTCTTTGGGGATGCTAATTACCTTGATTTCCGGCTTCTTCTTTGCTCGGAGATGGCTGGCAAATCTAATCGAAGGGCCTTTGAACAAGGTGGTCGAAGTAATTCCGAAAATCAGTTTGTATGTGAATGGTGACATCGCGACACTGTCTGTTCCCGGAGACCTCGGTTCTTTTGAGGTCAATCAAGTCTCACAAAGCCTTACCAAACTGGCCGATGAGTTGAAAGAGGCTAGAGAGAGACAAAAGGAAGCAGAAGTCATAGCAGAACGTAGCCTGACTATTGCTCAGACTGCGCAGTCTATCACTCATGATATGAAGAAGCCTTTTGCCACTCTGAAATCTGGACTTGAAGCGATCAGCAACGGGCGTAGTGTCAGCGACATTCAAGAGCATGTACGCAGGCTTATTCCCCAAGTGAATAAACATACCGAAAACCTTAGCCAGTTGCTTCGTGAATTAAAGGAAATGGGTGCAGACTCAATCATAACGAAAGAACCGATCTCTCCCACCAGCCTGATCCGCTCCGCAATGCAGACCATTAGTAGTGAGTCGGAAGTCGTCACAACGTACCGCCTCGGTCACAAATACATGGTTGAGAGTGATAGGTCTAAAGTGATCCGGGCTTTGCACAACATCGTCTATAATGCCTTAGAAGCAACGGGCTCTAAGGGTGAAATATGGTTCAAGACGGATCAAATTAGAAGTAATAATCAAGAGTGGGTGCAATTCTGTATCGGGAATAGCGGCTCTTATATTCCTGAAGAAGAACTCACGAAGATATTCATACCCTTTTATACCAGAAACAAGATGGACGGCACCGGACTTGGACTCGCTATAGCGTACAACATTATCACGTCTCATCAAGGGCGGATTTATTGCACCTCAAGCAAAGATAAGGGCACGGAGTTCTGGTTTACCTTGCCAGCAATCGTCGGGAATCCCGATGCGGCATTGAACGAACAGCCTATTATACCTTAGAAGTCGAATATATAATGCTTCGTTCTAGGTTGAATTGAGGTTCCCTTGGTCTCACATCTTCTTTTCTGAAGTAAAGAAAGGCCAGGGACATCGTAAAGTAATTTAATAGGCAATGACTGAATAAAGTTGGAAAGATCGTGAAAAAAGAGTGTAACGTGCTGCTAATTGATGACGATGAGTACTTGCGTCTTCTATACGCCAGAGCTTTAGAAGATGATGGGTTTAATGTCACAGATGTCTCAACAGTCAAAGAAGCTCTTGAGATGCTTAAACATCAAAGATACGATGTCATAGTTTCAGATATCATGCTTGATGGAGAGGATGTGTTTGCGCCTAGAGAGACTGCCGGCGGCCATAAAACAGGCTTGACATTTGCTAGGAAAGTCCAGAGAGAATATCCCGAAATTATTTTAGCAGCATTAACCCTTTCAGAGGATCGTGAAGTGGTGGAATGGTTTTCAAAGAGTAAACGTAAATTTTTCCCGAAGTTGGTTATTACACCCCATAGATTGCCTAAGCAGCTTAGGCTTTTATTTCAGCCAGGCTCAGTTCTACCCCGCGTATTTATAGTTCACGGGCATGACATAAACTTACTCATGGAGACAAAAGATTTTGTGCAGAATCGGCTAAAGTTCGGAGAGCCTATAATACTTGCTGAGCAGCAATCCAAAGGGCAAACCTTATTAGAGAAATTTGAGTTGTATGCTAGCGAAGCGGATATCGTTTTTGTATTGATGACGCCGGATGACTATGTAAATGCCGGTAGTGCAGGAGATGTAAAGCAACGTGCCCGACAGAATGTTATATTCGAGTTAGGGTATTTTTATGCCGCAAAGCAGCGGATCAATGGGCATATACTAATACTATACAAAGGCCGTTTAGAATTACCTTCTGACCTTAGTGGACTTGTATATTTTGATGTATCAAACGGACTAGCGGCTTGTGCTGAAAATATTCGTAAAGAATTGACCGAATGGTTGCTATGATTATTCATAAATTGGAGCGTGCGTAGCGACCATCAAATCTTTAACGCCTTGTTCATGAACCGTGGCTCTCCAACTCCCTGGTATATAATCAGGTTCAGCGTCGCGAACCGCATCAACAGATGCGCGGCTTAGCCCTCGAAACTGTGCGTGTTGCCGCGCTCACCGAAGATTATCTTAAAGCGAAAGCCGTGTGTCTCAGCCTGGGGGCGGCAATGCTAATAGCTCTCTCGTTTCCATCTCACCTGTTGTGGCTGCTAAAGAATAGGTTCTCGTCGCGGAGGTGTCGTTTCGCTTTCGTGTTGCCGTGCTGCCGAATGTGTGCTTGTTGCTGCGGTGGGGGCGCCGCTCGCACCGCGTGTTTGTGAATCGCGTCATAGCAGTTGCGGCTGTCATTGGACCACCATCAGAGACTTGCTCCCACAGTTCCCTCCAAAGCCCCTGTAGGGCACCTTCATGGAAAATTCATTAGGGTCTGATGAAGTTAAGCATACTTTGATGAGTGCTAAACTTCTGACGTGCAAAGGCTAAACCGCTATTATAAACGTTCGAGAATTTCGGAGCTGAAATTCCGTTCCCTGGTTCAGCACTTTGCTCTCGATTTATCTGCCACTCAGGTGGCTCAACTGACCGGGCTGTCACATCGCTCAGTCATCACGATCTTTGGCAAAATCCGATGCCGCATCTCGGAAGAATGCGAGCGCCAGTCACCGTTCAAAAACGGTGAAGTCGAAGTCGATGAATCTTACTTCGGCCCGCATCGCGTGCGTGGTAAGCGCGGGCGCGGAGCAGGGCGTAAGACTATCGTGTTCGGCCTCTTGAAGCGCGACGGCAAGGTCTACACGGAGATCGTGCCAGATTGCAAGAAGGCCACTTTACAGGCCATTATTCGCGGTCGCGTGGCGGCAGACGCTGTCATTCACAGTGATGGCTGGCGTGGTTATGATGGCCTCGTTGATGTCGGCTATGCTCGGCACTTCAGAGTCAATCATGGTGCCAACGAGTTTGCCAATGACCAGAGTCACATTAACGGCATCGAGAGCTTCTGGAGCTTTGCCAAGCGGCGCTTGCAGAAGTTCAATGGCGTGCCCGCTGCGACTTTTCACCTGCACTTGAAAGAGTGCGAGTGGCGCTTTAATCATCGGCACGATAACTTGTATCGTGCCTTGTTAAGACTGCTGCGGGAGTACCCGCTTTGACTCTCTTAACTTCATCAGACCCTTCATTATATGCGCGAAAAGTATATGAAATTTTCACTATATGCGTGAGCCTACAAAAATTTGTCGGGTTGTGATTGGAAGCATCAGTTGACTGCAATGGGCATCTGATGCTTCCCCGCCGCCTATTCAAAACCGGCAAGCGTGGCCTGGTCATTGCGCGCGAAGCGGAGGGCGCGATAAGCGAAGATTCGCTCGGTGTCTATCATGTGCCCGACCAACTCCTTGATGCTCCACTTACCGGGCGCGTAGCGCGAATCTGCCTGAGTCTCTGTGAGGCCACGCAAGGTGGAGAGCGTCTCGTCGAGTTGACGGCTCAGCGTGGCGACGACATCTTCCTTCGGGACAAGAACAATGTACTTCTCATAGTAAGGCGCATACTCGGTCGTTTCGGGTTGGGTGGTGATGACATTGCTCACAGGTTTTATCTCCTTGAGATCACAAATTCACGCGAGGCCACGGGCGGTCGTTTACTTAAAAAGGCCTGTCTCGTTTGTTGAAGATGACGGGTCTTTTCAAGAGCGAGCTTAAATTATATCGTTCGGTTTTATAAGGTCGCACCTTAGCATTCTTATTTTCAAGGAAGGTAGACCAATCATCCTCTCGATAATGGCCGATCCTGATGATGTCCCCTTGACGTGAAAGTAGTCTCACCCACCTCTTAAAAAAGACTTCGCCGCGCAATGGGTCAACGACTGCGAGATAGTCCGCACCGAGACCGCCATCCGACATCTTCACTAAAAGAGCGACTTTCCCGCTGGCTGTTTTAACTTCGGTGACTTCGTCGATGGAGTAATATTCGGACAAGACCTTTTTAATCTTCCCGGTCCGGGCCTCATAGACGCGCAGTGATTCTCCCTCGTCTTCATATCCTCCTGCCCCGTCTCGCATG
Source organism: uncultured Acidobacteriota bacterium (assembly GCA_963811065.1). Taxonomy (GTDB): domain Bacteria; phylum Acidobacteriota; class Blastocatellia; order Pyrinomonadales; family Pyrinomonadaceae; genus QHXM01. Next base: position 51,509 of record CAWEPR010000015.1, on the reverse strand, counting down.
GAATACGCCACCCTGCGGCCTCCGTCTATCACCCATGCCTCGATGACAGGCTCGGCAACTTTCTTCTCCTTGCCGTTAATGGTGACATAAAGTATGCCGGTGTAGGCATCCTGCGCTTTATCCAAACGAACCTTGCTGATGAGAGTCTGCGCCGTCGGCTTGCTTGCTTTTTGAGCCTGAAGGTCAGATGAATAACCCGGCATGGTTGCGAAAATTAAAGAGATTAGTACGAGTCGGAAAAAGCCTTTCATCTTTCATGCTCCATTTAAGGTTTAGATGACCGAAGCTGATTATACCCAGAGAAGGATTCAACAGCTATCTAACGCCTGAATCCGGTAGCGGTTAAATTTCAACTCGAATGCGCGCCGAGAGGTTAATGCGTTTCGTGCCACTGACGCAGCAGATTTTGCTCTTTGTCGGAACCGAGACCAGCCTTCAATTCTTCATTCGGGAAATTCTTTTCGCGCCAGCTCAAGGTATCCTGAATCGTCTCGCTCAAAGGACGAAAGACGAGGCCGGAATTGATGGCTTTATCACAATTGACGAACATGAATCCTTTTAACTTCGGGTTATCTTCCGGCAGCCACAAAGGCATTTCGCTCCACGCTGCGACTTTCTCCCGGTCGAGAAAACTCTCGCTGACCCATGTCAAAGAAGCCGCGCTTCCGCTCACGGCTTTACATTCCTCAAGCAGCCTTTTCATCGTCAATTCTCCGGGCGGACCCGTCGCATTGAAGATGCCGGTTTCCCTGCGCTCAAGCATTCTCACAATCCACCCGGCTAAATCTCGAACGTCAATCAACTGAACGTAGCGCTCTGGACGACCCGGAGCCAGCACTTCGCCCCCGCTAGCGACCCGAACAACCCAGTAGGTGAAGCGGTCTGTGTAATCATGAGAGCCGACGATTAAACCCGGACGGATAGCCAGCACCCGGCCAGGCAAAATTTCTTCCAACGTCTGCTCACATAAAGCCTTCAACCCGCCGTACATCTCCCCGTAGGTCGGCGCAGAAACCTGCCCGGAGGAGTCAATGGCCTCCGCTTTCCCCAGTTGTTCCTCCGTGAGTGTCGCGACCGCCGCCGTTTCATCTATTCCGGGTGTGCTGACATCTGCGTAAACCGAGAGACTGGAAATAAACACGTAATGATCTACGCAACCGGACAAGGCTTCTGCCGATGCGCGGACAGAACCTGGCAGATAGCCGCAAGTATCAATGACGGCATCCCAGCGGCGTCCCTGAAGTTTCATCAAATCGCTGTTTCGATTTCCGTGAATCGTCTCGACACCTGCTACAGCAGACGAAAGGTTCCCGCGATTGAAAAGCGTGACTTCGTGGTTATGGGCAAGCGCCGCCGCAACCAGATGCCGACCGATGAATCTTGTTCCGCCAATAATCAATAGCTTCATCTATTTTCACCACGCTCCTCGTAAAGATAAGCAGCGCGCCTTCTGCGTCAACTGTACTTTGTAGTTAAATCCGCTCTGCCCGCATATTATCATGCCTGGAGGGCGGCTCGATTTCCCGGATTCCTCATCCCGACAAAGTGTAATTGGCGCGGCTCTCGATTTCGCGCTACAATAACGCCTGTTTCTCGCGCGAGCGGCGGCGCGGCTCAATCTCAGGCAAGGCAAGGGCGGCGTGCACTCCCACTAGTCATATCGCACGAGGGGAATACGGTTATGACAATCTGCGAAAGATGCAGTACCGAAAATCTGGATGGGTCGCAGTATTGCGATGAGTGCGGCGGGCCGCTGGGCGCGGCGGCCGCGCAGGCGAAAAAATCTATCGGGACGGGTAACTCCGGCAGCCCGACCGATAGCCGGGAGTTGTGTGAGGCGCAGGCGGCCTCGCCATCAACCAGGAAGTAGCAGCGCAGATGCCTTCGTCCGCCTTACCGGGATATGCTGTCTCCTCTGGCTCGATTGCTCTGATGGACGGCGCGCATGCACGCCTCGTCATTGAGCGCGGGCGTTCCGCCGGCAAGCAGTTTCCCTTAAGCGATGACGAATCGCAGATCGGGCGCTGGGACGCGGACGGCGGCATCTTCCCGGACGTTGATTTGGATGCAGACGACCCGGAAGCGAAAGTTTCTCGTCGCCATGCGCGAATCATGCGGCGCAACGGGCAATATTTTGTCGAAGATTTGGGTTCGACGAACGGAACTTTTATCAATCGCGGGCGGAGGCTTTTGCCCGGCGACCGGCAGCCCCTTCGTGACGGTGATGAGATTATCGTCGGTAAGACTTTCTTACGTTTCCATATCGTTAAATAAACAGGGCGCGTAGCGCTAAGAGCGCGTGCAAGCTCGAATGCCCGGACGCTCCTTTTGAGTTAACTTGTCCCTCGCCAATGAGTCATCGAGAGAGATGTCTTTGTCTTTTTGCCATGAATGCGGTGCGAAGAATGCGCCAGATGATCCGTTCTGCGGCAACTGCGGCGCAGTGCAGCTGAACGCGCCCGCCGCGAGCGATTCCTCAATCGCCGATGGCGAACAACCGCCTCCGCTCCGGCGCTTCAGCCGACGGCAACTCCTGTTGCTGCTGAGCAACCGCAAGACATGGAATCTCCCGATAAAATGGAATCTCCCGTTGAAGAAGACGGCGCGGAAACCCCCACGGCTCCCGAGTCTCAGCTTGATACCACTTTCGCGCCCGCCGCTCCCGAATCTGCACCGCAGGGTGAAGTCTCCGAGGACAGGACGACGGGCGAAGTCGGGAGAGAGTGAAAATAAAGCTCCGGCATCGGCGACAGTGCGCGCCGGTTCGACGGGAGGGCGCAAAGCCAGCCGTCCAGCAACTCGAAGCGGGCGCGCTCCTGAACGGGCGTTATGAGATTGTCCGAAGAATCGGCGGCGGCGGGATGGGCGCGGTTTATCTGGCGAAAGATCATCATCTGGGCGATGCCCCACGCGCCGTCAAAGAGATGGTCGAATCTCACCTCGATAGCTCGCAGCATGAAAAAGCCATCGGCGATTTCAAACGCGAGTCCCTGCTCCTGACCTCGCTTGAGCATTCCTCGATCCCGACCATCTACGATTATTTTTACGATGACGCAGAAGGGGCGTTTCTACCTCGTTATGAAATTTATTTCGGGCGGCGACTTCGCTGGCCGACTTCGCAACGCTCCCGGTGGACGGATTGACGAGAAGACCGTCACGGACTGGGCTGTGCAGATTGCGGACGTGCTCGATTACCTGCACAAGCGCCCGAAGCCGATTATCTATCGTGACCTCAAACCGGCGAACCTGATGATAGACGGCAACACCGGGCGCGTGATGCTGATTGATTTTGGCATCGCGCGCTGGGTCGCGCCGCAGGAGAAGGGCGTGACAGCCGTCGGCACGATGGGCTATGCGCCGCCGGAGCTGTTCAGCGGCAAGGTCGAGCCGCGCTCGGACATCTACAGCTTAGGCGCGACGATGTTTCACCTGCTGACCGGCTCAGACCCGCAGGACAATCCGCTCCTGATCTTTGACTTTACAAAAAACCCGCGCCCACGCGCTGTTAATCCCAGCATCTCGACGGAGATGGAACGCATCCTGATGCGTGCTGTCGAGTACAAGCCCGAAAATCGTTTTCGTTCGGCGGGGGAGTTTCGCGACGCCCTGGCCGCTCATCTGGAAAAACTGCGGCGGGGCGAAGTGAGCTACGGCGCGATGCCCGCGCAGCAACTCGGTGGCGAGACGATTCAGGTCGAGACGGTCTTCTGCGGTTTCTGCGGTGGCCGCATCGCCGCAGACGATGTTTACTGCGCGCATTGCGGAATGAAGCAACCGCTCGTCGGCGCTGGCTCAAGCGCTGCTTTGCGCGCCGCGCGAGCCACCGCCAAACTAATCGTTGCCGGAACGACCGAGCTGGACGTTTCCTTTGTCTTGCAGAAAGATAACAACCTGGTGGGACGGAGCGACCCGCAGTCGAATATTTTCCCTGAAGTTGATCTCTCGAAGTTTGACCTTGAGACGAAAGTCTCGCGCCGCCACGCGCGCATCTGGCGCGAAGGCGAGACATTTTTGATTGAAGATTTAAATTCGGTTAACGGAACTGTCATCAACGATGCCGTGCGACTCGCGCCGCGCCAGCCGCGCGTCCTCGAAAGCGGAGACAAACTCCGCCTTGGCGAAACGACGCTCCATTTTTTGGTGGGATAGGAAAGGCAGTAATCAGAATCAGGAGTCGAAGTCGAATGCAAAGGCCATCCGCTTTTGGCTTTAAACTGATAACTGACTACTGACTTCTGATTACTATTTATGACTGCCCGAATAGAAACAACACGACTGATGCAAGCCGAGGGCGAAGCGCGCTCTGACAGGCAAGGGTATCTGGAAAGATACCGCGCGCCGTTCTCTTTGCGTTGCGGCGCTTTTCTGATTGATTACATTTTGCTGGCGGCGATTATTGCTTTCAGCACGATGCTGGCGCGGATGGGGATCCGGCCGCGCGCTATGGCCAGCACGTCGGAAACGCTCGGCTTCCTGATCGCGGGAGCTGTCGCTTTACTGAATTTTGTTGGCTTAACTGTTCTGCGCGGGCAGACGCTCGGCAAATGGGCTACGGGTTTGCGCATCAGGCGCAGCGATGGCGAGCCTTTGAGTCTGGCGCGCTCGCTCTTGCGCCATCTGGTAGCGTACCCGCTCTCTTTCCTCATTCTGGGACTCGGCTTCCTCGTCGCAGATTTCCAGACAGCCGCGATAGTTATGGCAGGGGGCTTTGTCCTGACTCTGGCGCTCGGCTTTATGATGGCGGCTGTGGGCGCGAACGGGCGCGCTCTGCATGACCTCATTGCCGACACGGTGGTCGTCCGTGAAGACGTTCGCCGCACGCGCCGTATTCGTTGAAATCTTCATTCACTGAGGCGGAAAGAGAATTAATGGCTAAGCCCTGTCCAGGTTGTGGAGCAACGACGATGCCGGGAGCGCGTTTCTGCCGCTCGTGCGGCGCTCCGCTCATGACGGGCAGCGCTTCGGACGGGGACGCACCCGTCTCACCGCTCGCGCAAACCATCCCGCTCACAGGTGAAGGGCGTGCCACTGATGGACTCACCTCCGAAGAAGCCCGTCGCGCCGCCGCCGACACCTCGCGCGTCGGGCGCACGGAGATGGAGAATTTTCTACGGCGCGCGCCTGCTGCGATAGTGCCGGACACGCAGACAACTGATACTGATGGCGACGGGGAAAAGAGTACGCCGCAGACAACCACGCTCGTCATAGAGAATTTCACACCCGCACCTGACCCCGCGTCTCCTGCGCCCGGCACGCCGACTGTCACTGCGCACTCCGCGCAACCTGTCACGACGGTTCGTGCGCGGCGCATGTGGCAGATGTTGGCAATTGTGCTGCTCTGCGTCGCGCTCGTGGCCGGAGTGCTCGCCTTTATCCTCTCGCGTCGAGCGAATTCAACGGATGCGGGAGGGTCGTCTCCCATCTCGATCAGCGATCAGAAGCAACTGGTCAGCGAGAAACTGTCGGAAGCCGAAGTCTTACTTAATTCCGGCGAGTTCAACCGGGCAATCACGGTTTTGCGTGCCGCCGTCAAGCTCGATCCTTCAAGCGCGGAAGCGCACATGCGGCTGGGCACGGCGCTGGAGAAGACAGGCGCGCGTGGTGAAGCGATAGAGGAATACAGCGCGGCGACTGAAAGCAATCCTAATGATATTACAGCCCGGCGCGCGCTGGCCTCTGCTCAGTTTGAAGAGAAGCTCTATAATGCTGCGGCTGAGAATTACCGTCTCTTGATAGAAGCGATTGGTGAAAGCGGTGTGGATGATGAAACCCGGCTGGCTTATGCAGATGCGTTGCGTCTGGCGGGGCAAACGGATGATGCGCGCGTCGCTTATCAGAAAATCTCTGCTTCGGCTCCTGATGCCGTCTTACAGGCAGCGCGACAGCATCTGGCCGAATTAGGGCCATCCACGGTTGCCAGTAACACGGAGCGCCCGCGTGATGGCGATAATAATCGAGCCGGGCAGCAGGCAGGCACGACGGAGGAGATCGCCACGACCACAACTTCGCCAACGCCGCCCGCGAATACGACGCCTGCTATCGTCAGCCAACCGGCACAAATTGACGCGGATGCTTATTACTTTAAAGCCTTGAATCTGGTCAACGGGCGCGACCCTAAAAAACTGGCGACGGCGAACTGACCGCCGCGCTTAACTATTTCCTGCGCGCACAGGGCGGCACACACGGCGCGGAAGCCAGAAGAAACGCCGAGCGACTGGGCCGAGAATACGACCGGCGAAGGAAACGATGAACAACAGTGGTCATTTTTCAGTTTTCAGTTTTCAGTAAAGAACGAGCGATGGGCAGCGTTCCTGCTTTTGCTTTTAACTGAAAACTGAAAACTGAAAACTAACTACTGCTCCACCCTTATGTCTGACCTGATAGTTAAATATCCTGACCGTAGTCCTGACACCTTCCCGCTGGGCCGCCTGCGAATCACCATCGGGCGCTCGGCGCGCAACGATTTGTGTATTCCCGGACCCTTTTGCTTCGCGCGTTCATGCCGAAGTCCGCAGGGAAGGCGACCAGTACATCCTGCAAGATTTAGGCTCGGCCAATGGCACGCTCTACAACGGCGCGACGGTCGAGGGCGCAGTTCCGCTCGACAACGGCGGGCGCATTCAAATCGGCGAAACGGAGATCGTCTTTAACGACGGCAACGCGGGCGCGCTCGGCGCGACGATGATTACGGACCCGCACGCCTCGCCCGTGCCCGAAGCGACGATTGCGATGAACTCGGCTGACCGGACTACTTCGGGTTTGCTCGAAGCCATCGAAGGCGCACGTACGCAACCCGATTATGACGTGCAGAAACAGTCTGTCCGGCAAAGCGACCTGCTGGCCTTGATCAGCAAAGTGGGCGTGACCCTTTTGCTTCCGCCACGCTCGATGAAACCTTGCAACAAATAGCCTGGCTTGTCTTCGAGGCCGTCCCGGCAGAGCGTTGCTGCATCATGATGCGCGACGAAGGGAGCGAAGAATTGAATGGTGGCGGTCGCGCGCCTGCGTGACCGTCAGGGTGACATCGGCGAGATTCGCGTCAGCCGCACGATCATGGAAGAGGTCGTGGGCTTAGGCAAATCCGTGCTCACGGCGGACGCGCAGCAAGACCCGCGATTGATGAGCAGCACGATGACCCTGCAAGGCATACGCTCTGTGTTGGCCGTGCCCTTAGGCGTCGGCGAAAAAGTCTTCGGCATCATCTACGCAGACTCGCCGATAGCCGAGAGCCGCTTCACTGAAGATCACCTCAAGGTCTTGACCACGCTTTCTTCCGTTGCAGCCATCCGCGTCGAAAACGCGCGCCTCATCGAAGAACAGATCGGGCGCGAGCGCCTTGAGCAGGAACTGCAACTGGCGAGCGAGATTCAGCAACGCTTTCAGCCGACCGCGCCGCCGCAAGTCCCCGGCTACGAGATGCAGGGAATCAGCTTCCCCTGCTACGAAATCGGCGGCGACTACTACGACTTTATTGAGCGCGACGATGGTCGCATGATCGTCGCGCTTGGCGACGTTTCCGGCAAGGGAACTGCCGCCGCGCTCCTGATGTCATCGCTTCACGCAGCGGTTCACGCGCAGGCTGCTTCTCACAGCTCGCTGGTCGAAACCATCAGCGCGGTCAATAACTATCTGGCCGACAACACTCCCAACAATCGCTTCATCACACTCTTCTATGCCGAGCTTGACCCACAGACGGGCGGCCTCGCCTTCATCAACGCCGGGCACAACCCGCCCTTGATCGTCCACGCCGCAGGCACAACCGAGAACCTCGCATCGGGCGGCCTCCCGCTTGGCATCCGCCCCAACGCCGACTACCGCGAAGGCCGCACCCAGTTGCACCCCTCAGATGTCCTCGTCATCTACTCCGACGGCGTCTCCGAAGCCGTCAGCCCACAGGGCGAAGAATTCGGCACACAACGTCTCTACGACGTAGTCTCACGCAACCTCGACGCCTCCGCCGCCGGAATCCGCGACCGCATCGAAGCCGCCCTCACCAAATGGGCGCAAGGCACACCCGCCGCCGACGACATCACCCTCGTCATCGTCAAACGTCAGGCCGCGGGCTTTGTCGCTTCATCAAGAGGCTAAGTAACGATTGGACGGTTGCGTCCATAAACAACGTGTCTCACCAATGAAAGTTATAATCAGCAGCACCGCGCTCGACTTGCCGGAGCATCGCGAAGAGGTAATGGACGCGTGCTTAAGGCAAGGCATGCTGCCAATGATGATGGAACATTTGCCCGCCAGCGATGCAGAAGCAATCTCAGCATCGCTCAAGCTGGTAGATGAGGCGGATATTTACGTCGGCGTGTTCGCGCATCGTTACGGCTATGTGCCGGAGAAGAATAACCCGCAAGCCGTTTCCATCACCGAGATGGAATACAATCGCGCCGTCGAGCGCAAAATTCCTCGCCTGATTTTCGTTGTTGACAAGAAGCAATCGCTGTCAGACTTCACTATCAACGACATAGATACGGGCGAAGCCGCTGTGAAACTGGCGCAGTTCAAGAGCCGACTTGAGACGGAGAACATCGTCAACTTCTTCAAATCCCCTGCTGACCTGCGCGCCCACGTTATCAACAGTCTGTCAAAACTCCGCGAACCCGATCTCACCAAATTTCATTACATCAGCGACATCCCCGCGCCGCCCGAAGCTTTCGTCGCGCATCCCTACACGTTACTGCAAACGCATCGTCTGGTCGGACGCCAACCAGAACTCAACTTACTAACTGATTGGGTAGCCAAGCCAAATTCCGAAGTTTACAAGGCGCACATTCTGGACGTCGTCGCCATTGGCGGACTTGGCAAGAGCGCCTTGACGTGGAAATGGTTCAACGACATTGCCCCGCAGGAGATGAAGCCGCTCGCCGGGCGCATGTGGTGGAGCTTTTACGAATCGGACGCTACGTTTGAGAACTTCGTCACTCGCGCGCTGGCTTATGTTTCGCGGCGGACGCTCGATGAAGTGCAGCAAATTCCCGCGCCCGACCGTGAAGCGCAACTGCTGGCTGCTCTCGACCATGAGCCATTCCTGATTGTGCTCGACGGACTGGAGAGAGTGTTGATTGCGTATGCACGGATGGACGCAGCACGGCTAGAAGATAGTCAGGTAGGCAATCAAAGGAATCTACGCAAGACTGCTGACCCGCGCGTGGGGCGTTTCTTGAAGAAACTCGCACAGGTCAAGAACTCGCGCATCTTAATAAGCACACGGCTTTATCCTGCCGAACTAGAGACGGAAGGGGAAGACCCAATACCGGGCAGTTTCAGACGCGACATTGCTGGTCTGACCGACGCCGATGCAGTTGAACTCTGGCGCGCTTTTGGTGTCTCTGGCTCTCGCGATTTGTTGCTGCCGATTTTCGCCACCTTTGATAAACATCCCTTGCTCATTCAGGTGTTGGCAGGAGAGGTGAAACGCTATCGCCGCTCGCCGGGCAACTTTGAAGAATGGCGCAAGTCACATCCGAGATTTGATCCGACCAAGTCTCCAAGTTTGCAAGATGCAATGAGTCACGTGTTGGAATTCGCTTTGCGGGGGTTGGACAATAAAGCACGTCAGGCATTGCAAGTCATTTCCGCGTTTAGAATGCCAGCTACCTATGACACGCTCACCGCTCTTTTGGCCGGCAAGAGTAAAACCCGCTTTATTCTTCGCACCGGCAAGCTTGTAACTGAAGAAGGAAAACTTTTTGATGAAGAAACTAATTTAGTCGTAGCTCTAACAGAATTGGAAGACCGAGGATTAGTTGGGTGGGACAAGCGCGCCAATCGCTATGACCTGCATCCGATTGTGCGCGGCGTGGTATGGGGAGGCTTGGGGGAGAGTACCCGACGTGGCGTATATACTAGCTTGCACGCGCACTTTGAAGCATTGCCACTGATTGATGATTGGCACCAAGTAAGCAATCTCGAAGACCTGACGCCCGCCATTGAATTGTACAACACACTGATTGGCTTAGGCCATTATGATGACGCTCATGAAATTTTCTGCAGCCAGTTGAGTGACGTCACATATTACCGCCTGAGCGCCAACCGTCAGCAGGTCGAACTGCTAGAGATGCTTTTCCCAAATGGATTAGATCAGTTGCCACGCTTAAACAATCCAGCCGATCAAGGCTTCACGCTCAATGCGCTGGCTCAGTGCTACAATTTAATTGGACAACCGGGGCGAGCTGCCCCGTTGCATCGCAGCGCTAAAACTAAAGCTTTAGAGACGCAGCGTGATGATAATATCAGTATTAGTTTATGTGGCTTGTCGGATACGTTGAGGCTATCGGGCGCGCTATGCGAATCGGAGACCGCAGGACGTCGCGCGTTGATTATCAACCGCAAACTGAAAGATCGGTTTGAGGAAGCAATGAGTATGTTTTTGCTTGGATTGACGTTGTCGGCGCGAGGCATGGCGAATAAATCTGAGTCTGCTCTACGGCAATCATTAGAAATGTTTGTAACGCAGTCTCATAACCAACTTGAAGGTGTAATCAATTCTTGCCTTTCGCAGAAGGCACTGTGGCTAGGCGAGTTTACAGCCGCTCTATCATTCGCAAACCGTGCTTGGGAACTGGCTCATTTTCTGAGTTACGAGAAGGATCTCATTCATGCATCGCGCCTACAAGGCGAAGCAGTATTCAGATTGAATGATTTGGCCATAGCCGACGAACGCTTGCACCATGCGCTGACACGCGCGCGCATTGTGAATCTAATTCAAGAAGAACTACCTGCGCTCATTGCGCTGGCTGAGTTGCGGCAGCGGCAGGGAGATTTGAAAGCAGCGCGCGAATTCCTAGACGATGTCTGGGAGGCGGCAGAGCGCGGACCGTATCCGCTCATTCATGCCGACGCTTGCAACGTGCTGGCGCAGATTGAGCGTGATGCGGGCAATCAGGCAAAGGCGGTCGAAGCCGCGACAAGGGCGTGTCAATTGGCGTGGTGTGATGGGCCGCCGTTCGCTTATCACTGGGGATTGGAGAAGGCGCGGAAGCATCTGCGAGAGTTGGGCGCGCCAGAGCCGGAGATGCCGCCGTTTGATGAGTCGAAGTTTGAGCCGATGCCGGAGGTGGAGATTGACCCGGAGGATGAGTTTCACGCGGGGAAGAGTGCTGACAGTTAAGGCGATTTGCCACTGAGGCACAGAGAGATGAGGAAGTCGAAACGATGAACGCGGTAGTGAAGATAACTGCTTTTCAGTTTATCATCCAACGTTCCGCGTTCATTGTTCATCCCGAATGCTCAACTAAAAATCGCTTTAATCCTTCACGCGGGTGGCTCAGGATCGCCGCGAAATCGTTTAAGAAGTCCAGAACGCTCTGCGGAAGGTCTGTGTGGTTTCCTTTGGAGGCGAACCATCTCGTCTCATGCTCCTCATAGATTTTGACGTAAACCGCGCCATTGCTCAGATTGATGGCGAAGCCCGCATTATCAGTGTCGCAGGCGTGTGGACGGCAGACCTTGACGGCGAGGAAGTTGCCTATCTGCTTGATTGGAGTCTCGACGCTGTATTCGCTCGTCAGTAAATTGAAATCTGAGCGGCTCAGGAGCGCGATGAGTGGCCGACGGATTTCCGGCAACTGGAAGAATCTTTTGGTGACTCTGCCCGTCTTGTGCGTGGGATACCTGCCTGCCCAAACTCTCAAGCTGCCTAGCCCACCCTGTGCAACCACTGCACCGCTAAAGCAGAAGAGCAGAAGCGCAACTGCGGTTAAGTTTTTCCGGTTTATCAAAAGTGTCCCCTTCATTGAAAACAATAGCTACTAAAAGAACCTTACCACAAAGACACAAAGTCGCTAAGAAATTAAAAGCCTTCTCTCTCTCTTCTCTGTCTTAGTGCCTTTGTGGCTTTGATAGTCGTTCCATGTTTACAGGCGTTTGAGACTTTCTGTGATTCTTTCGGCGCTCTTTTCGCCGATGCCGTCAACCATTTCGAGGCCGCCGCCCGCGACGAATTTTTTGAGATCGTCGAGCGAGGCAATCTTGAACTGCTGGTGAAGCGTGGCGGCGGTCTTCAGCCCTATGCCGCCGACGCGCAAGAGGTCGAGCGTGGTTTCAGGCGTCTCAAGGGTGAGCTTCTCCCAGGCGTCGAACGTCCCTCGTTCAAGCAGTTCCATGATCTTGCTGCTGATGGCCTTGCCCACGCCGGGAAGCGTCTGTAAACCCTTGACGCCTTCTTCCAACGCAATCTGCTTGAGAGGTGTGGGCCACGTCTCGATTATTTCGGCAGCGTTGCGGTAAGAGCGGATGCGGAACTGGTCGTCGCCGCGAATCTCCATCAACTCCGCCAGCCGCGTGAACCTCTCGGCAATCGCTTCGTTATTCATACGCTTTGACAAGTAATCAGTCGTCAGTAATCAGTAATCAGCCGTCGTAAAGCCGAAAGCCTTTTTCGCCGCCTCTGATTCTTGCTGAAAACTGACGACTGATTACTGATTACTTTCTCTCCTTGACATTATACATCCATCGCGGTTATCAATTCAGGCATCCCTTTGCACTGACCCGGTATTCTAAGAGGTGATCTAAATTCTCCTCCGCTTAACCTAATACTTTTGAGGACTGTTATGAAACTGAGAAAATTCTTGTGCGCGCTGTTAGCAGCGCTCTTCGCAACCCAGACGCTTTCCTTTACGGCCTTTGCAGATGAAGGCATGTGGCCGATCAACAATGTGCCGAGGGCCGAGATCAAGCGTAAGTACAACTTTGAGGTGACAGACGCCTGGCTTAAGAAAGTGCAGATGTCCGCGGTTCGCTTCAACAACGGTGGCTCCGGCTCGTTCGTCTCGCCAGACGGATTAGTCCTGACCAACTATCACATCGTCGAAGATTTCGTCGGGGAACTCAGCACGCCGCAGAAGGATTACGCTAAAGAAGGCTTCGCCGCCCGCACGCGCGCTGACGAGATGAAAATCCCCAGCCTTGAGCTTAACGTCCTGATGAGTGTCGAGGACGTGACCGACAAGGTCAACGCATCCGTTAAAGCGGACATGGCGGCTTCGGATGCTTTCGCAGCCCGCCGCGTCGCTATCTCCGGCATCGAAGCCGATTCGCTCAAGGCAACGGGACTTCGTTCCGATGTCGTCACGCTCTATCAGGGCGGGCAATATAATCTTTATCGCTACAAAAAATATACTGACGTGCGGATGGTCTTCGTGCCGGAATTTCAGGCTGCCTTCTTCGGCGGCGACCCTGACAATTTCAACTTCCCGCGCTTCAATCTAGACATGGCCTTAGTGCGCGTCTATGAGAATGACAAGCCCGTTCGTGTCGAGAATTATCTCAAGTGGTCGGAGAAGGGCGTCAAAGAAAATGATCTGGTTTTCGTCGTCGGTCATCCCGGCTCGACTTCGCGCCTCAACACGGTCGCGCACCTTGAATCCTCGCGCGACGTGAGCATTCCGCTTCTTAGTCGGATGCTTGAGCGGCGCGAAGCCATGTTGAAGAAATACATGGCGATGGGCGAGGAGCAGACCCGTCAGGCGCAGAACGAATTGAACAGCATTCAGAACAGCCTCAAAGTTTATCGCGGGCAGGTCGCGGGCTTGCAGGACAAAACCCTGATTGCGCGAAAGCAACAATCGGAAGATGCTTTGCGTAAATCTATCGCCGCCGACCCGAAGCGCCAGAAAGAGTACGGCGATGCCTGGGACGCGATTGCCAAAGCGCATAAAGGATATGCTTCCTATGCGAAGGAGAGAAGGTTCATAGACCTCGCCGGAGGTTTCAATACGACGCTCTTTGGCATCGCTCGCACGCTCGTTCGTCTGGCGGCGGAAAGCGGTAAGCCAAACCCTGAGCGCCTGCCCGAGTTCACGGACGCGCGCCTCGCCTCGCTTGAGCTTGGTCTCTATTCGACCGCGCCCATTCACACGGACTTCGAGAAATTGAAACTCGCAGATTCGCTCGCCTTCATGGTCGAAGTCTTCGGCGCAAACGATCCGCTTGTTAAGCGCGTACTCGAAGGCAAGACGCCGGAAGCGCGCGCCGCCGAGTTGATTGACGGAACGAAGCTCAAAGACCCTGCGTTCCGCAAGCAACTGGCAGCGGGCGGCGTCAAGGCGATTGAGGAATCCACCGACCCGATGATCGTGCTGGCTCGCAGCATTGACCAGGAAGCGCGCGACGTTCGCCAGCGTTACGAGAATGAAGTGATCGGAGTTGAGCGCACAAGCTACAGCAAGATTGCGCGGGCGCTCTTTGAGACCGAAGGCACGAAGCTCTACCCGGATGCGACCTTCACGCTTCGTCTCTCCTACGGCGCGGTCAAGGGCTACATGGAGAACGGCAAGAAGGTCGAGCCGTTCACGACCTTCGGCGGCCTCTACGAGCGCTCGACGAAGTTTAATGAAAAGTTTCCGTACAACCTGGCTCCGCGCTGGACGGAGAAGAAGTCTGCGCTCAGCCTGAAGACGCCTTACAACTTCGTCTCGTCCAACGACATCATCGGTGGCAATTCCGGCTCGCCGACGATCAACAAGGAAGGCGAACTCGTCGGCTTAATCTTCGACGGCAACATCCAATCGCTCGTCGGCAATTTCTACTACGACGAAGCGGTCAACCGCGCCATCTCCGTTGATTCGCGGGGAATGCTCGAAGTCCTCCGCAAGGTCTTCGACGCCAAAGAAATCGCGGACGAGTTGACGAAAGGGTAAGCAACGGCACATCATAAAACGATAGCCGAATGAAACAAACAGAGGGAGCTAGATAGTATCTAGCTCCCTCTGTTTGTTTCATTGAGTAAGGTTGCGGTTGATGTCTAGGTTGCGGAGGGCGGCGTCGAATTCCGCCTGGAGGCGGGCGCGCTCTTCGCTGAGGGCTTTGCGGTCTTTGGTTAGTTGCTCGATGCGGGATTCCTGTTCGTCGGCTTTGGCGACGTAGCGGGCGATGAGTTGACGGGCTTCGGCGGTGGCGGTCAGCGCCTTGATGTTCTCGCGGAGGCGTTCCTGATCCTGCGAAATCTCTTCCGTCTCTTTGTTAATCGCCGCGAGGCGTGCGTCCACCGAGGCGATGCTGGTTTTGATGTCAATGAGCTTTTCGAGCGCGGCGCGGGTTTGAGCGTCTATCTGGTTGCGGCGGAGGAAAAGTTCAAGGTCTGTGCGGGTGATGCTCGTCAGCGTGTAGGATTCCATCAACGCCTGGCGTTCGACGACGGGCATCTCCACACTCTGGCGCGGTTCGAGCGGGATGCGGAAGCGATAGAAGCGGGCGGTCTTGCCGTCTGGCTGGCGCGTTTTGTCTGTTAGCTCCCAGCCCTGTCGAATCGGGTGCTCGATGAAGACGACGCGCGGGCGATCCGTCTGGTTGGTGATTTTGTAAAGCCGCTCGTCGGTCTGGTAGTAGTGGGCCTGAAAGACACCGCCAACGACCTTGATGAGAAACGTCGGCGCGCGGTCTCCTTTCAGTCGGACGGTGACGAGCGTGCCCAAGTCCAGAGCGAACGAGATTAATCTCTTCTCGCCGGGTTTGAGGCGCTCCATCAAAGCCTCGCCCGCGTAAGCGTCGCCGTCAAGGATGGTCATCGAGCCGTCTTCGAGCGTGAGCGCCGAGGTGTTCTCTAACAACATGCCACCGAGTGGTCGGTCTGAGCGCACGGCTGCGTTGTAGATCGAGACGCGCTCGCCCGCCATCTTCGTTTGCAGAATGGGAATCAGGGCCGAGCGGTCGCGCCTGACCGTGACGGGCTGGTCAATGCGATACTCGAAGAGGTCGCCGACTTCTTTGCCGGTGGCTGCGGCCTCGATGCCGACCTGCTGGCTGACGATGGCGTCGCTCATCGAAATCGTCGTCTCGGCATTCGTGCCCGGCACGCCGTCAATAATCATGTTGTTCGCATTTGTGTTCCGAGCACCGTCGGCGCGGTAAAGGGATTGGACGGAACGCTGAGCCGGGAAGTTCGACATCTGTTCGGTGGAAACCTGAGCGCTCTCATTATCCTTAAGACTGACGCCTCCCACGCCGCGATTCATCTCTTCGGGATCGTAAACCTGCGGGTTGAGTCTCAAATCGCCGGGCATCGGAATGACGGGACGATAGCGGTAAAAAGGTTTTTGAATAGGCTGGATGAACGAAACCGGCGTGCCGGAGACGAGCGAAAGCTGCACGTTCTCCCAATCTTCTTCGCTGACGTTATCAACAATCGCCCAGCCCTGAAAGAAGGGCTTGCCCGGAGGCGTCCAACACCACACGGTACGTCGTCTTCCAGATCGGCGCGGCAATCGTGTAGCTGACGACCATCTCGCGTGCGCCCGCGCCGTCTGAACTAACGACGATGGTCTTGGCATCGCGCCTGCGCGCCGAGGCGGTCGCGTTGGCAAACTCCGCCACGTCGCGCCGCGCGCCTTCATCCACGAGCCGCACGGAGCGCACCTCCGCCAGATCGAAGCTCATGAGCTCGCCGTTTTCAGATGCGATGACGAGCGCGTGCGTCGTGACCGGAGGCTTCGTCGCATCTATCTGGCTTTTACGCTCCTCGACCGTGAGGATTGAGCCGGTCGCGGTGCGATTTATTGTTGCCACGACGACGCGCGCGCCCTGCAACTGGCTGAGCACGCCCGCGAGTCCGCCCCGCAGGTTGTTTCCAGACTCGGACGCGATGGAGAAGGGAATGTCCGCCATGCGCGCCGACGGCGGTGCGGACGAATTGTAGCTGACCGCCCCGATTCGACCCTGCCCAAGGTCTAGCACGACCATAGACTTCAACACGTCGTCCACCTGCGACTGCTTGAACGACAAATCAACTTCAGCGTGCCCCGAAACCATTCCGCGCCGCTCGATATAGGCCACACCGTTGCTATAAAGAATCACGCGGCGAATGGGTAGCGTTTGGCCGCGCGTGGTAGCTACGACACCTGTTTGCCGAACTTGCGCCGGTCGCCTGGGTGAGCGCACCTGCGCCTGCACGTTGAGTGAGCAGAGAACGATTATCATTATCAATACTTTGAGTTTCATAAGTGGCCTCCGGTAATCTGTAGAGAAAGAGAATCGTGGGGAGATTCCTGGCGTATCTTGCCTGACGGCTGGAAGGAAAGCTGACCGGCCTTTCATGGCGTCCACTAATTGATGCGAGTTGAAGAGAAGTGGTTGACCAGACCAATCAATAGATTGCGAACGTGCGGATTGCGGATTTAGAAAAACATCAGAATTATCTTTCCAATCCGCGCGTTCGCAATCTACAATCCGCAATCACTATGAAGTGCCCCCAATGCCACCGAGAGATTCCTGGAGACAGAAGCTCATGCCCTTCATGCGGGACGGCGTTTGGCGACTCGTTTACACCAACTCGCCTGCTTCCAGATGAAGGCGACGGCGCATCCCTCAAAGAAGGCTCGACGCGGCGCAAAGCTTCCTCCAGTTCTTCGCGCCCCTCATCCTCGTTTGATTCGATAGACAACGCGCGGTTCACGCCCGGGACGACGCTCATTGGTCGCTACCGCATCGTCAGCCTGCTGGGACGCGGCGGCATGGGAGAAGTCTATCGAGCTGATGATCTCAAGTTGGGTCAGCCCGTCGCTTTGAAGTTTCTGCCCGAGACACTCTCGACCGACGGCGCCACACTCGCACGCTTTCATCGTGAGGTGCGCGTGGCGCGTCAGGTCTCGCATCGCAACGTCTGCCGCGTTTACGACATCGGCGAAGTAGATAGCCATCAGTTCCTCTCGATGGAATTTATCAAGGGCGAAGAACTCTCATCCTTGCTCCGTCGTATCGGTCGCTTGCCGACAGACAAGGCGCTTGAAATTGCGCGCCAGCTTTGCGCCGGTCTGGCCGCCGCTCATGACAATAATGTCCTGCACCGCGATCTTAAACCCGCTAACGTCATGATTGACGGCGACGGCAACGTCCGCATTCTGGATTTCGGGCTGGCCGGACTAATCGAAGAGTTCGGCCATGAAGAGATTCGCGCGGGCACGCCCGCCTACATGGCTCCTGAGCAACTGGCGGGCGAAGAAGTCTCAATCCGTAGCGACCTCTATAGCCTGGGCCTCGTCCTCTACGAAGTCTTCACGGGCAAGCGCGTCTTCGAAGCCGGAACGCTCGATGAGCTGCTGCGTCTGCGCAAGAGCAACACGACGCCGACCACGCCTTCGAGCCTCGTCAAAGATATTGACCCACTGGCCGAGCGCGTCATCCTGCGTTGTCTGGAGACAGACCCCAGGCAGCGCCCTTCGTCGGCGCTTCAGGTGGCGGCGGCGCTTCCCGGCGGTGATCCTTTGGCAGCTGCGCTGGCAGCTGGCGAGACGCCTTCGCCCGAAATGGTCGCCGCCGCGCCGAAGGCTGGCGCGCTCCGCCCCGCAATCGCCGTCTCGCTGCTCGCTACATTTTTCATTCTGTTTGCGCTCGCCTGCTTCTTTTCAGACAGCGTGACTCTTTACGCCCTCGCGCCGCTCAATAAATCGCCGGAGATTTTGCAGGAGCGCGCACGCGAGATCACAAAGAAACTCGGCTACACGGATGCACCCGTCGACAGCGATTACGCGATGTATCCGGATCGCTCCTTTTTGAAATATGTGACGGAAACAGACCAGTCGCGTAATCGTTGGGATAAGCTCAAGACAGGGCAGCCGTCCGCGTTCTATTTTTTGTATCGCCAGAGTCCACGTCATCTGCAAGCGTCCAGCGCTGATCGCCTCAGCGCTGATAATCCGCCGGAAATATTTTCCGGGATGGTCAGAGTTCTGCTCGATACGCAGGGGCAGTTGCGGCTTTTCTCGGCTGTCCCGCCGCAGAGAGAAGAAGCAGGGAACCGGGATGAGCCTGTAGCGCCGGACTGGCAGTCGCTCTTCGCGGAGGCGGGATTCAATCAGGCGAATTTCCAGCAGGTCGAATCCACCTGGGTTCCCCAGCACGCTTACGACGTGCGCGCCGCGTGGGACGGCACTTATCCGGCGCGGCCTGAGATCAAGATACACCTCGAAGCCGCCTCCTATCGCGGCAAGCTGGTTTACTTCGAGGTCATCAATCCCTGGGATCAGCCCACCCGGCAGGTGCAACGTCAGGAGAGCGCCTCCGACCGCGCCCTCTATCTCGTCCTGATAATCATCGCGTTGGTGACTATCGTCGGCAGCGTCCTGCTCGCGTTCAAAAATTTGCGCCTCGGGCGCGGCGACCGGCGCGGCGCATTCCGGTTGGCGATCTTCTTTTTTACCCTCCACATGCTTGTTTATGTTTTCGACGCGCACCACGTCTGGACGCTCGACGAGTTTGGCCTCTTCATTGATTATGTAGAGGCGGCGCTGTTTGGAGCCATTTTCCTCTGGCTCCTGTATGTCGCGCTTGAGCCGTATGTCAGGCGGCGCTGGCCTGACGGCATCATCGGTTGGACTCGGTTGCTGGCCGGAGACTTTCGCGACCCGCTGGTGGGACGAAATATTCTGATCGGTTCGATTTTGGGGACTCTTCTGATTATCAGCAACTATCTCGTTGACCTCGTACCGAAATGGCTGGGCTTGCCACCCAATGTGCCGCACATTGACGCGCAATCCATGCTCGGGATGCGCCACTTCATGCCAGGCTTCGCGGGACTATTCACCTCTTCGATTTTCATCGCTTTCGTCCAGTTGTTCTTAATGCTCATGTTTTTAATTATCCTGCGACGCAAACTGCTGGCCGTCGCCGCGAGTTGGCTCATTGTTTCTGGAGTCTTATTCTTAGCCTTAAGCCACGCGCCACTCGCCGGTCGTGTGTTTGCCGTCACCGGCGCTCTGATTATGGTCGGCGGGCTTTATCGTTTCGGGCTGCTGGCGGCGGTCACCAGCGGGTTCATCTTCCACGCGTGGGTCTTCTTCCCGATTACCACGAAGCTCTCGGCATGGTGGGCCGCGGACTTCATCCCGGTCCTGATTATCTACGCCGCGCTCGTCATCTATGCCTTCTACACAAGTCTGGCAGGACAAAGGCTGTTTCGTGGTAAACTGCTCGAAGATTGAAGACCGGAACTCAACTCTCCCTCAGATACGCTAACCCAGTCACGCACGGCGTTCCACGGTTACAGGAACATTTTTAGAACAATTGCGTGTAAAGAGTAGTCGCCAGCCAATTGAACTTTAAGGAGGAAATCGTATGCTTCGGAGATTGAGTAAGGGATTCGTTGCCCTCGTTGCGCTCGTCTGCCTGATTGTCTTGATGGTCTCGGCTCTGGCTTCGTCCACTCCGCGGCCGAAGCCCATGACAATCCTCGACTATTATCTGGCGCTGCCGCAAAAGTATCTGAAACATGCGGGCGGCGCTTCGGCGAAAGAACGCAGCGCCGCTCTCTACATCAAAGAGGTCGAGACCGGCTATCTACAGGCGCGGCAGCCCAACGGTGAATTCTATAGCGCCGTTGCTCTCTTTAAACGTCCGGACGGCAGCGACCTCTTAGCCGTCGAGAATCGTGATTGCTCCAGGGGCTGCAATGAAGAGTTCTATTTTCTGGCTTACGAAAACGGGCAGTGGATTGATGTCACCAATAAGACGCTGCCCGCTATGAAGCCGGAGGATTTGCGAGCCACGCTTGAACGCCAGTTCAAAGCGAGAGAGGGTTTTGAGCCGCGCGTCATGCACAGGCTTTCGAGCAATGGAGCGAGCATAGATGTCAGCGAATACTGGTCTGGACTGGGTTTAGGTCGGCTTGAGTGGGTCGGCGGCGAGTTTCTCTTCAAGCCGCTCGCTGGGGAAGCGACTCGCAACGTGCTGGCGAGCGTCAGCAACGCGGAGGGAGACCGTCTGGAAATCATAGAGGTTGGGCCTGAGTCGCCCGCTCGTCTGCCCTTGAAAGGCCACTTGAATGTCAAAGTAGATTACCAGCTTCGCTCTGCGCGCGCGTGCCGCATCTGGGCGCGCCCCGTCGTTTTAGAAGAGCGTTTGCCGGACGAGTTCACGCATGGCTCTATGCTTTACCTGCAAGGCTCCGGGGAATTGACCACCTGGTTCGGCTTCGACAATCAAGCGCACCTACAGCAGTTCAAAATAGAGATGGTGGACGAGCAGCAGAAGAAGCTCCTGACGTTGAACTACAGCGTTGATGCCCGTTGGGAAGGCGGCCTGGAATGCCCGACCTTTCACGTCGAATGTTTCCCGAACGATTTTTCAAGACCGAACTCTCCGCTCGCCTGCATGGTCTATCCGAGCGGCGTTCATCCAGAACAAAAGTTCGACTATAACTGGACGGTCTCAGCCGGAACGATTACGAGCGGGCAGGGCACGCGACGAATCATTCTCAACACGGACGGCATTTCAGAGAAGAGCGTGACGGCAGAAGCTTTAATCAGCATCCCGGTAGGAAAATGCGTGACCAGAAGTTCTTTCACTGTGCCCTTCGGCAAACAGCCGAAGTAGTTGATCATCAGCCAAACCTGACTTTCTCTATTACGCGTGTCTAGCATGTTGAAAAAGGTTAAGCCAGATGCGGGCTTAACCTTTTTCGCCATTACGTCATTGATCCCCTTGGGCGCCGGTATGAATTTTCCTGTATGAGCCAACGGTTGTCGTGCTTAACGAGCGTATAGTGTTGCCTATTCTGCCCGTGATAGATGTAGGCGTAAACTTTCTGCCTGGTGGAAAACCAATGCAAATTCCAGTATTCCGATACGTGAACGCGCGCTGATTGCTCATCTAATTCTTTCAACTCAAGGCTTCTCAGTTGAGGTCTCGTTGATGGATTCCACGCATTAGAAATTATCTCACCTTTTTTATGATGCCGTTCAACGTCAGCAAGTATCTGCTCGTACGGTGCTCCGCCGCGGTCGTAGTATTTCTCCAGAACGGGCAAGCATTCTTTCGGCAGCGCCGAACCTTCTATCGGTAGTCTGTTGTAAATATCAAACACCGTATGGATAGCATCATCTATGACGCGAGACAGAATGTTTCTAGTTTGCTGCATTGTATTCAATGCGGGATCAGTTGGGATGATGCGGAGCGAATATCCATTGGCACAGCTATAGGCAGATGATTCATCGCGCGTTTTAGCTTTGCGCCTTTCGCCTTCAAGCTTGAATTTGAAGCGAGTCGGCTTCGCATGCGGCTTAGAGTAGTATTTTCTCAGTTTGGCCGATACCTCAAAGCTGTAATCTTTAATGGCACTCTCTTTCACGGGATTGAAATCCCCGCTTTCATCACCTATCGCCACATTGAAACAGTGCCGCAGGAAATCCCACTGCCTGGCCTGCCTGCCTTTTAATTGAGGGTGCCGCAGCAGTCGCTCAAATTCGTGCCTGATTTCGTCTGCATATTGGTTGATTTCGTTCTTGGTGAGGTATGGAATCATATGAGGACAACTCCAATTAATTTCTCAATCGGAAATTGATTTTCGGTAAGGCCCAAGACTAAAACATCTTCAGAGAAAAAATCCGAATCTACGTATTAACAAGGCGGTTCTGCCAATGTTTCAGCTTTAGTAGGTTGAGAGGAAGTAAGAATGGAGAAGCACAAGAACTTAAGCAATCGTGCGAGGTTCAAAACTTTGTGCTTCGGCCCTCAACTGTTCTATGAAAATGTTTGGCTCTCTCCGGCGGGGGAGACCAGCCATGTCTGCAACGCGCACCGCATGGTAACCGACGCAGGAACAAAAAAAGTTGCCAGGTGAAGAAATCGGCCTCAACAGTAAATTGCTGAAGAACAATGAGCCAAAAATTGTCTGACGCAATGCATTCTATGCGAGGACCGACTTTCAATACCAGAAAATTTGGAGGTTTTCAATGCTAAATCAAGGATTTGCCGAATTGATTTGTGGTTTGTGTCAGAAACGAAATTCAGGAGATCAGGAAGGTAGGGTTGCATTACGAGGAGTTTCACCGCCCGAAAAGGAGAACCAAGATGTTAGATTTATCACCTGAAGTACTCATCGGCTTAATTGTCTCTGCGTTTCTCATCCACGCAGTGGCTAAGAAAGTTTCGGTCAACCTCCAAAAAGAGAGGTTTCAGCAGGCGATTAAGCAAGTATTTGCGACTTGCTTTATCATCACGGTCGTTATCTTCTCAGCAATTGTCTGGTTGCAGATTTGGCGATCTGTCAGGCAGACTGGAAATTCCCAAACGCCAGCGACAACTGCGGCGCCTTCACCTTCGCCCACGCCCTCGCCTACACCGGCACGGGCACCACGCGTACAAGGGCAGAAAGGTAGTTCAGCGCTGCGTAACCTGAGGCTGCCCATAGCATCGTTAAAGCTGACTCCCCAGCCGACACCGCAGGCGACGCCCCCTCTGCCGCCGACGCAGTCCATAGCGCAATCAGCGCCGCAGTCGGCAGTAGAGCAGACGGCTCAAACGACACCTCAGCCAACACCTCAGCCAGCATCTATGGCTGCGCCACCGCCTGCACCACCGGTAGCACCATGCGCTGATAAGCCGCCCATCCAGTTTCCGGCGGGGAAGTCGAGTAATTAAGATGGACTGAACTTGGTAAATCTGGAAAGTCGAGCTACGAGAGATTTTGAAGATGGCTACGCATCACTGCCTGCGCCGACAGCGCAGTTTTACGAGTTGGCCGCTAAGGCGGTTGTTTTCTAAACAGGAGCGACCTGTCGGATAAGGTGCTGCCTGCAAGCTATAGCATTTTAGCGAATAAATCCGTGTCATCCCTGACAACTCTATATAATATCAAATACACCAATCAGCCCAGCCTCGCATTCGTTAAGCCTTCTCCAGTCCCGCATATTTCTCAATCAACTTCTTCTGCCCGAAGCCGGGGAAACTGACCGTGAGCTTCGCCGAATCGCCCACGCCTTCGCGCCTGAGGACGAGGCCGCGCCCGTATTTCGGGTGGCGAACGTGTGAGCCGGGGGTAAAGTCGCCACTGCCACTCGTTGATGAAGAAGAACTATTTGTCCCGGCATTCGTGGCGCTGGCGGCGCGGCGTTTGATCGTTGGCTCCGACTGGGTTTTGTAGGAATCAGAGTTTCCCAGACTCTGCCCGCGCTTGCGGAAAAATTCCGCGATGGAATCGGCGCTGTCGTAAGTCTTACCCTGATACTTGGTGCGCTCGCGTGTATCGCCCCGAAGTGCGCTGGCCGCGTGCTTGTTCTCCAAGGTCGTTGAGCTACGCGCAAACGCGAGCCATGAATTTCCGCGTGACAGGTCTTCCATTAAATCCAGCGGCATCTCGTTCAAAAACTGCGAAGGCTCACTCGCCATCTCTTCGCCGTAGACGCGACGTTTCATCGCGTGTGTCACATACAGAAATCTTTCGGCGCGCGTGATGGCGACGTAGCAAAGACGACGCTCTTCTTCCAACTCCGCCGGGTCTGTGGCAGAGCGCGAATGTGGAAAGAGTCCGTCTTCGAGGCCGACGATGAAGACGAGCGGAAACTCCAGTCCCTTGGCCGCGTGCATCGTCATCAAGGTGACGGGAGCATCCCGCTTGTATTGGTCCGTATCTGAAACCAGCGCGGCGTGGTCTATAAAGTCGCGCAAGCCCTCTTTTTCCTGTTTGTCATAATCAACCGCCGCGTTGACGAGTTCCTGCAAGTTTTCGAGCCGCGCTTCCGCCTCGTCGGAGTTTTCGGTCTTGAGCGCAGTCTCGTAGCCTGTATCGAGTATCGCCGCTTTGACGACATCGGAGACGGGCGAATCGGTTACGGGAGCGTTGTTCGCGGCGGTGACGAGATTCGTGATGATCTGCTGGAAGTTTTTGAGGGCGGAGATGGCGCGCGGACTAAGCCCCGTCCCTTGTTCAATCAGGATGGCAATGGTCTCCCAGTGCGAGACGGCGTAGTCTTTGGCGCGCCGCGCGATCTCATCAAGGGTTTGTTTGCCAAGCCCGCGCGGCGGACTGTTGATAACTCTCTGAAGCGCGATGGAATCGTGCGGGTTGAGCGCGAGTTTCAGGTAGGAGATGATGTCGCGCACCTCCATGCGCTCGTAGAAGGAGAAGCCGCCGACGATGTTGTAAGCCAGCCCCGTGCGCCGCAGGGCTTCTTCAAAGACGCGCGACTGGGCGTTGGTGCGATAGAGCACGGCAGCTCGAAGGTCTGTGTCTTCGCGGCGATGCTCTTCTATCTTGGCGGCGACAAAACGCGCTTCAGCATCGGAATCGAAAGCCTGATAGTAGCGGATACGCTCGCCCGCAGGATTGGCTGTCCAGAGAGTTTTACCTTTGCGCTCGGTATTGTTTTTGACGACCGCGCCCGCCACGTCGAGTATCGTCTGCGTCGAGCGATAGTTCTGTTCAAGTCGAATAACTTTCGCGTTCGGGTAGTGCTGCTCGAAGTTGAGAATGTTCGTGATGTCCGCGCCGCGCCACTTGTACACACTCTGATCTTCGTCGCCGACGACACAGATGTTCTGCTGCTTCTCCGTCAGAAAGCGAATCATGGCGAACTGAAGCATGTTCGTGTCCTGGTATTCGTCAACGAGGATGTAGCGAAACTTGTTGTTGTAATACTCGCGGACTTCCTCGACGCGGCGCAGCAGTTGGACGGTTTTAATCAGGAGGTCGTCAAAGTCGAGCGCGTTGTTGCTGATGAGGCGTTCTTCGTAGAGCTTGAAGACGCGGGCGATGGCCGCGCGCTTTTCATCGTTGTATTCGACGCGGGCGGCGTAGGATTCGGCGTCGTCGCCATTGCGATTCTTCGCCCCAGAGATCGCGCCCTGCGTGGCGCGCGGTGCTAGTTGCTTGTCGTCGTAGCCCAAATCCTTGATGCAGGATTTGATGAGGCGCATGGAGTCGTCCTGGTCGTAGATGGTGAAGGAGCGCGTGTAGCCAAAGCCTCCCGTTTCGATGTGCTGGCGCAGGATGCGAACGCAGAGACTATGAAAAGTTGAGATGAGCGGTGCGCTCGCCATCTGCGTTCCTGCCAGAAGTCGCTTGACGCGCTCGCGCATCTCTTCTGCCGCTTTGTTCGTGAAGGTGACGGCGAGAATGTTATGCGGTGCAACCTTGCGTTCCGCAATCAGGTAAGCGATGCGATGCGCGATGACGCGCGTCTTGCCCGAGCCTGCACCTGCCAGGATGAGCAACGGCCCATCGGTTTCGACGACCGCCTCGCGTTGTTGTTGATTGAGTGATGAGAGAAAGTCCATAGGAAAAGTAATCAGTAATCAGTAGTCAGTAATCAGTTATTAGTTGGCAGCCCTTACTTTCTGAAGAAGGGAAGTAAGCATTCGCTTCACCTCAGTAGTACGGGTTGAAAGATGGTTGTAATCCGAATTGTTTAAAAACTTGAGATCATGAGCTAGCAAAAGATGGTACTCAAGTTCGCTTGCCGACCCCATAGCTATTTGTAAGAATCTGGCCAATTCTGCATTCCCACTTCTACCACACCCCTCTGCGATGTTAGCAGGTATTGAAGCGCAGGCACGTCGAATCTGGCTTGTCAGTCCATATAATTCTTCTTTCGGAAAAGTTGCTGTAGCCTTGTAGATTACTAATGTGAGGCCATGCGACTTTTCCCATACTTTGAAATCTTTAAAATCGCGCACGATGTTAGAAGTAATCAGTAATCAGTAAAAGCTTTTGGCTGATAGCTGATTACTGACTACTGATTACTTTATTAGTCTTTGAATTGCTTTGAATTGTTCATGCTTGGCGTCGCGCAGCAACTCAAAGAGCGCCAACTCGGTTGAAGAGGGAATCGCGCCGCTTTGTTGCATCTTGGCCAATCCGACCTCTTTGTTGTGTTCCACGCGGGCGGTGATGCAGTCCGTCAAAAGATGCACGCGGTAGCCGCGCTCCATGAGGTCGTGCGTCGTCTGGTTGACGCAGATGTGCGCTTCGATGCCGCAGATGAGAACGTGCAGCGCCTGTGTGCGTTCGAGTTCAGCTTCAAACTCCTGCGCGCCGCAGGAACTAAATGCCGTCTTCTCAATCACCTTTAGATTGGTTGGCAGGACGGCTTTGATTTCGTTCGCCGTGTGGCCGAGACCTTTCGGGTATTGCTCCGTGATGATGATAGGAATGTTCAAAAGCCGGACGGCGTGAGCGACGAGCGCGATGCGAGCCGCCGTCTCCGCAAAGTCGGAGATGACGGAGCGAAAACTCTCCTGCATGTCTATGATGGCGAGCACGGTCTGCTTCGCCTCAAGCGTGTTCTTGTGTTGCATCTGATTGAGCCTCGAAGGAACATTTAAGCACACGACTTGCCGGGAGCAAAACGGGGGCGCTAAACCTTGTGCATAAGATGGCCGGAAAGTCTTCCCGTCATGCTCTGTGGAAAATGATTGTTGATAATCGAAGGTCTTAGATATAGTAAGACAAAACCGAACCGCGGGGAGTGATTGGACGTAGATAGACTATCTTGCCTGAGGGGCAGGGGACGCGAGGTCAATTTATGTTTTGTCCGGGTTGCGGATCAGAAGAGAGACAGTTGAGCCAGTTTTGTCGCGGGTGTGGAACGGATTTACGTGCGGTGCGCGCGGGGCTGGAAAGACCGGATGCGATTACCAACTCCGCTGCGACAGCGCGCGACGAGATCGGGCGCGCCGTCGCTGCGAAGATTAGAGAGCTTCAAGGGCCGGGCGAACTCAAGATTATGGCAGATGATGTCTTGCCTAAGATTGAGGAGTTTCTGGAATCGCCCGAAGAGAAGCGTCTCAGACGAATGCGGACTGGCGTGATTACTGCTTCAGTCGGTCTGGGCGCGATGATCATGTTCCTGCTAATCGCTCTGGCTACAAGAAACGCAAATTCTTTTGCTCCGTTGGGTGCGGCCACCGTCGCCTTTTTCATCGGCCTGGGAATAATCATCAACGGGAAACTGCTCACCGTGCCGAGCAAGCAGCTTTCAACTCGCTCGCCGGAAGCCGCTTTGCAAAGCGCGGTTGAGCGACAGCCCGAAGTCGCAGGCGT
Source organism: uncultured Acidobacteriota bacterium (assembly GCA_963811065.1). GTDB lineage: Bacteria > Acidobacteriota > Blastocatellia > Pyrinomonadales > Pyrinomonadaceae > QHXM01. Next base: position 23,758 of record CAWEPR010000015.1, on the reverse strand, counting down.
CGAACGTAGAGAACTCGCGCCGCCGCCCTCAATCATCGAGCATACAACTCACAGGCTCTCGAACGAGCCAGCGAGCGTTCGCCGTCAGACCGCTTCCACCAATGACGAAAGCTAGAGATTCCGGCGTCGCCCACGGCTCAAAACTCCACTGTCAGCATAAGTACACAGACTAGAGCGTCCGCTGTCTTCTGTAGAAGACAGTCCGTGACCTGCGGTCGGAATATTGCGCGGTAATAGCCTGAGCGCCCGGCGGCATAACGGTTGCAAATGTGCCCCTTCGGGATCGAATGTGATGTGCTTGACGCGCACCTTCCTCCGCCTACTGGCTTGGCTGGCATGAGCCACCAATTACGCCCGCCTCACGCAAAGCAAGCGGCAGTTAATTTGTCCTCGCTTCTCATCAGCAGAAAGTAAATCGAATGATAAGGAGAAAAACATGGCAGCTCAAAGATGCTTAGACGACCCGGCAACCATCTTCAAACAGAAGATGTGCGTTAACGCAGTGTCGAAGAACTTTAAGGGGACAATAAAGTTGATACAAAAGGACGAGCAGAAATGCGCAAAGCCGGAGTGCCGCACGCTCAAGACCATCCACGTGCTGAAGACCTCAGGAGGCTCAAACAGTCCTTGCGACTCGAAACTCGGAAAGTTGTTGACCGGAGGCCTCTCCATTGAAAGGCTCGTCACCGCCTTCGATCAGGACGGAACGGGCAGGGGCTTTCATGCAGGCGATTTTGTGTGGAAAACCGCGAGCTTTACTCTCGAAGGCCGGATTTCGGGCGTGACCAACGCCGGGACACACCGCCTGCCAATCTTCAAGGATTGCCAGCCCTGCAACGCTCGCGGCTTTATGGAAGGGCGAATTTGTGGGCAGATCGTTGAGACGAATAAGCCGGAACTCAAAGGCTGCCATCTCATCGGCACGTACCGGATGCAATTCGATCCGACGGCGACAGGCCCTAGCGGAGCCGGGGCGGGAACGATAGAAGCCGTCCTCGTTTGCCCCTGCGATTAAAAGAAATAGACAGGGTTAGCAGGATTAGCAAGATTAAGAAGCAGAGACAGGTCAAGACGTTTCATGCTTCTTCTCTTCCTCTTGTTAATTCTGTCAATCCTGTCTAAATCCTCTGGTTTATTTTACTATCGCGTAACGCAGCACGTAATCGCTGACGCGCTGGCACGGCTGCAATTCAATCGTGGCGTTTGCCGTCTCAGCTTCGCGCCGGAGTTTGGCGCGTGTGTCCACGTCCCATGATAGGAGGCGGGCGGCGCGCTCAGGTGATTCACTCTCAGGGGCGGGACGTGCGATGAGCCAGTAGCGACCCGGCGCGAGATTCCTGAGCGCGAATGTGCCGTCGCTGCCAATCGAAGCCTCGCTGTAGCGCAAGACATCTTCGGCACGCTCGCGCTCCGTTGGGACGAGGTAAACTTTCAAATTCGCAGGCAACGAGACGCCTTCCGTTCCTTCCGCAGCCCCCGTGACGCGTCCGCGCAACCCGGCAGCGTCCTGTGCTATCTGGACGTTTAAGTTCGTCGCGCGCTCGCCCATCTTGAGCGTGACGACGGAGGCGACCGCCGCCGCCGCCGTAGCAGCAGACGCGCTCTTAGTCTGCGCAGCTTTCGCCGGAGCAGTCGGTTGAGGCGCGGCTGCTTTCGGTAAGACGATTGAGCGGACGTACCAGGCATCGCTGGGCAGCCGGACCGAGATGCGATAGCCTCCGGGCATCAGGTTGCGAATGCTGAAATCTCCTTTATCATCCGGGACCCCTCCGCTGGCAGAAAAGAATGGCGTGCGGGATAGCTGCTCCGATTGATTCTTCTCGTCGCGCCGTGCGTTGACAGCAGTTTCCAAAAGCGTTGCCGTGTGACCTTCTTCCGCACAAGTCTCCTTTGGCGCTGCTTCGAGCGTGACGCGCCCGCTGATTGAAGCAAGCGGGTTGAGCGCGAGTTCGACGCCCGTGACGTCAGCGCCTTTGACAGTGATGCGCCGAGGGATGGAGGCGGCGCTGTCATTTGCGCCGCCCCACTGCTGCGCCGTCAGTTCGTATTCCCCATCGCTGACGCCGCTAAACGAAAAGCCCGGTTTAGTTACCGCTATAACAAAAGTTGTTGACTCGTAGCCGCCGCCCGTAGTTTGCCTGAGCTGGATAGGGACGCCGGTATTCCTGCCTGCATCAATAAAGCCTGTGACCGTGCCGCTGACGGTGCGCCCGCGCTCGCCGCGATAGCGTATGTCAATGGCGGTCGCTTCTTCGCCGCCGCGCACCGTCACTTCCGCCGCCGTGTCGCGCGTGGACGAAGGAAAAAAAGTCGGGGCATCGCCTTCATAAGCGCTGACGCCGCCGTAGTATCTTTGACTGCTCCCCGCGGATACCACATAAGTGCCGGGCGGCAGGCCATAGATGCGATAGACGCCCCTGTCGTCCGTCATTCTCTCCGGTACGGAGCCGGAGAAACGACCCGCCCCAGCGCGTCCCATTGAATCGCGCACGCGCGTAGCTCGCACAGCAACAGCGATGACCGCCTCACCGTTTGCATCCCGCACCGTTCCCGTAATCACGCCGCCTTTCACGAGCGTGAGGTTCACGGAATCTCCCGGCCTGTAGTAGTTGCTGGACCCGCTAACGTCAGTCGGCAGCTCCGACGAAGTGAATCCGGGTAGCATTGCGCTCACCGTGTAGAGGCCGGAGTCGAGATTTGAAGTCCGAAACCTGCCCTCGCTGTCGGTCGTGGCCGTCAGCGGCTGCCCCGCCACACGCGAATAAGCTTTGTCGAGATAGACCACCGCATCGGCGAGCGGGCGTCCATCTTCGCTGACGACCTGACCCGTGATTGCGCCCACGGCGGACGACGCGGCGCGTGCTCCTTTCGTCTCGGCAGCTTGCGACCCCGCCGTAGCTTGCGACCCCGCCGTCACCTCCTGCGCTCTCGCCCCGTTTGAAGCGAAGGTGAGCAGGCAGATCAGGAGCAGCGCGCGTTTCCCGGCAGTCGCGGCTGAAAGATGATTGAGTAAAAGGGAAGCGAAAGGCGCTGCGAGGCTATTCATTGTTGCGACCCTCCGGTGGCTTTGCTTCCAGGTCGAGAGTCAGGATGACTTCCGCTTCGACTCCGTTGGCGACCGTGACTCTCTGCTTGACGGGCGCAAGCCTGCGCGGCGGAGTTCCGATAACAAACGCTTGAAGCGTCAAATCATAATCGCCGGGTGCCATGCCTTCGATGACGAATCGCCCGCGCGAATCAATCTGAGCGCCGCGATTCGGTGGCCCTGCCGCATCACTCCGGCGGCGAGCATAAACAATCAGTCGCGTATTTTCAGGCAACGTGCCGTTCTCTACCTTGACAAGGCCGCGCACGCTGCCTGAGCCATATTCGATGACGGCTCGAATGCCCGTTATCTGTGCGCCCGGCGGAATCTCTATTTCGCGTTGCGAAACGCCGTCGCGCTCAATGCGCCCAAGCGTAAATCCCGGGATCGGTGGATAGTTGGCGAGATAGATGCGGGCTTTGCCGGGACGCAGGCCCGTCAGGCGAAAACTTCCATCGGGAGCGATTTTGATCATTGCGTAGTTGGGAGCCGTCAGCCCTTCCGTCTCGACATTGACGGACAATGAAAGTTGCGAGAGCTTGGCGAGAGTCGCCCTGTCAGTCGCTCCTTCGATCACCGTGATTCCACTGATGCTCGAACCCGTATGCAGCTTTATTTCGAGCCCGCTGACGTTTCCTTCGGTGATTTCAAACGTGGCCGTGTCGCTGTAGCTATCCATGCTGCCTTCGCCTTCGTTCCAGACGAAAGCTGCGTAGCGTCCGGGCAGGAGTCCGTCGAGACGGAAGCCGCCCTTCGCGTCGGAGATAGACCCCCAGCCGAAGCCTCCCATCCTGTTTCCATCTCTCATCACCGCACCATGTCCGACGCGCACCCCGGCCACAGGCTTGCCGCTTTCGTCAACAACTCTCCCCGTGGCCGTGAATGAATTCGACTTGCGCCCGACGCTGATGTCAACGTTCGTGGCTTCAGTGCCTTCTCCGATTTCGATAATCGTGGCTTTCGCTTCCTCTGTCACGGCGGGGTGAAAAGTGCGCGAGTAGTAGCCGCGCCCGCCCGCCCCGAACCTGACCGACCCGACTTCCGCCGACTCGCCGATGCTGATTGTGTAGCGCCCCGGAGCAATCCCGTAGAGGCGATAAACGCCTCGGTCATCCGTCTCATACATGAACGGGTTAATGTTGGAGAGGCCACGCCGTCGATTCTGAACTGACCTGTCGGCCTGATTTAACTGAAGGCGCTCGCCGACGACCGGTAAGCCGTCCCCGTCTGTGACGCGACCTGTGATGACGCCGCCTTTCACGAGCGCGAAGTCAATCTTCTCGACCGTCTCGCCTTCGGCAATGGTGACCATCTTGCCTGTCAGTCCGTAGGTGTCCTCGCTCTCGCCAACCAGCGCGGGCGCAATCGCCATGAGCGTATAGCGACCGGCTGGAACATTCGTCAGCCGGTAGCGACCCTCGTAATCAGTCGCAGCCCGCGCGACTATTGAGTGCTCCATCGTACGCTCGGCGGGTAGCAGCGCCACACCAACGCCCGTGACCGATTTGCCGCTGAGCGTGACCTGGCCTGTGATAATTCCTGTGCCCTGTTTTTGAGCGGTTTGCGCCACAGCCGTGGAGAACATCGCTCCCAGCAGCAAGGCCGTGAAAAATGCATGGCGGGCGAGAAAGCGCATGAGGAAGCTCCTTCTTTTTACGGATAAGGCAAAGCGTCGGCAAGGGAGACACGCGCCGCATTATAGCGAGTTTCATTTTATCAGGACAGGAAAAGCTGTGGGCAAAAGCAGTAGTCAGTGGTCAGTGGTCAGTAATTGAGTGTCGGCGGCATTGACCTCTAAAAGTTATAATAACGATTTATTCACAGAGGCTTTAACTGATCACTGACTACTGACCACTGACCACTGCTTATACTCCACCGACGTTTGCCACGACCGCCACCAGTTCGGCCAGTTCCACTGGCTTTGAGACGTGCATCTGGTAGCCGGAGCGCAGGACGCGCAAACGGTCTTCGGCGCGTGCATAGGCGGTCAGAGCCACCGCCGGAATTTTGCCGCCCTTCTCAGGCGGAAGCTGGCGCACCTTGCGTATGAACTCGAAGCCGTCTTCAGTCGGCATCCCGATGTCGCTGATAATCACATCAGGCCGGGTTCGCTCAAGCAGCCGCAGCGCCTCCGCCGCTGAACTGGCTGTCGTGACCGCTGCGCCGCATTGCCCGAGCAGGACTTTGATCAGTTCGAGCGTGTCCGCTTCGTCGTCCACCACCAGAACTCTCAGGCCAGCTAAATTGTCAGGATACTCAATCGGCGGACGCGCGTCGCTCGCGGTCGGATGCACTCGCCCGCTATCTGTCTCACGCTGGTAGATGGCCAGCAGCGGAAGCTTGACCGTAAACCTCGCGCCCGCTCCGTCGCCGGAACTCGTGGCTTGCACCGTGCCGCCGTGAAGCTCAACTAAGTGACGCACAATCGCCAATCCGAGGCCAAGTCCGCCGAACCGCCGCGCGCTCGTCCCGTCAGCCTGGCGAAAGCGGTCAAAGACGAATGGCAGAAACTCCTGCTTAATACCTTCGCCGCTATCGCTCACAGAGATTTCGATGTGCGAGTTGATGCGCTCCAATTTAACGTGGACACGCCCGCCGCGCGGGGTGAATTTGATCGCATTGGAAAGCAAGTTCCAGATGACCTGTTGCAGCCGCGCCGGGTCACCCGAAATCGAACTCACCTTGGTGTCCAGAACTTTCTGAACGCGAATCTCTTTGGCTTCAGCCGCCGGAATCACTGCTTCGATGGCCGCTTCGATGATCGCCGCGAGGTCAACAGACCGGACATTTAGCAGCAGCTTTCCGGTAATGATGCGCGAGACATCGAGCAAATCTTCGATGAGTTGATTCTGCGAGCGCGCGTTGCGCTCGATGATTTCCAGCGCATGATCGGCAGCCGCGTCGTCGAGTTTTCCGCCGCGCAGGATATGAATCCAGCCGAGCACGGCTGTCAGCGGCGTCCGCAGTTCATGCGAAACGGTGGCCAGAAACTCGTCCTTCAAACGGCTTGCCGTTTCAGCCTCGGAACGCGCCGACTGCTCGCTCAACAGCAGTTGCTCACGCTCCTCAGCGGCGCGCGCTTCCCCGTCGAGGTGGTTACGCACGTCATACTGGCGGCGGCGCGCTCTCAACGCAGATTTGAGAGCGCTCAAGAGCGTCGTGACGCGCACGGGGCGCTCGATGAGTGTGACGTTTCCGGCTTCGCCGAGCGCATTGAGCGCGTCGGCGTTAGCGGGCTTCTCTGCGCCGCCGCTGGTCAAAACGATGAGCGGAACATCAGACCAGGCGGGCTGCTGCGCGAGCACCTCTATCAGACACCGCAGGGCTTCCGTCGTCAGCGCCTCGCCTGTGAGAAAAGCGAGGCCGGAGCCCGCGAGTATCTCCCCGCACAACTCTTCAATGCTGCCGCAGACTTGCGAGTGAAGACCGGCTTCGCCGAGGAAGCGCGCACTCATCGCGGCATCTCTGCCGGTTGGCGCGAGAATCAGTATCCGCTCATCCCGATTATCTGGAGCTTCAGGCATCGTCATCGGATTCCTGGATTAACATCCCCTTGATTCCGGTGTATGTGGGAACGCCGGACAAGACTCCATGAAACTTTGCCAGCGGCAGGCCGACGCGAATCCCTTTTGACGTGATTTCAAGTTCGCGGATCGTGTTTTCGTGCGCGCCGGTACGCTTCTTGATGACCGACAGCGCGCGATGAACCGCGCCTTCCGCCTCGAAATATCTGAGCATCAAAACCGTATCGGCCAGATAGCTCACGTCCACCGGCGTCTGCATATTGCTGCCGAGAAATCCGTGTTGAGCCATGATGAGAATGGTGACCACGCCCTGCTGGTTAAGATAGGTTAATAGCTCGTGCATCTGGATGGTCAGGAAGCGTTCTTCGGGCATCGCGTTCAGATAGCCGTTCAGACTATCAATCACCACGACGCGCGCGCCACCCTTGTCAACAGAGCGAATCACGGCATGAGCGAACTCGCCCGGCGCGAGTTCGGCAGGGTCAACCTGCTGCAACTTAATGAGACCGTCTTCCACATTCTTCCGTATGTTAATGCCGATTCCGGCGGCGCGCGCGGTGTAGGTGTCAAGCGTTTCATCGAAGACGAAAATGGCGGCGTGCTCACCTCTAGTTGCAGACATCGCCGCGAACTGCGCGCCGATGGACGATTTGCCGCAACCCGCCGGGCCGAGAATCAAGGTACTCGATCCACGGTCGAGTCCGCCGCCGAGCAGAGAGTCAAGCTCCGCCACGTCGCTCGTCACAGCGCCCCTCGCAAAATCCTGACGATGCTCTGCCGCAACGAGACGCGGGAAGACCACTATGCCGCCGGTCTCGATATTGAAGTCGTGGTAGCCGCCGCGAAAGCGTGCGCCGCGCAGCTTGATGACACGCAGCCGACGCCGCGCTCCTCCGTATTCGACCGCCAGATGCTCCAGCGAAATCACGCCGTGCGCGATTGATTGCACTTGCAGCTCATGCTCGTTCGAAACTTTATCGTCGAGCAGCAACACCGTGCTTTGCCGTCCGGTGAAGTATTGCTTGAGAGCCAGAATCTGGCGGCGGAATCGCAAAGCATCATGCGCCAGCAGCTTCATTTCCGAGAGCGAGTCGAAGACGATGCGGCGGGGCTTGATGCGCTCGACCTCTTTGAGCACCGCGCTCGTCGTTTCGCTCAGTTCGATCTCCGACGGATGAAAGATGGTGTACTGCGAGTCCGGCTTCAGACTATCTTCGGCTGGCACGAGTTCGTAGATGTGGATACCGTCCAGCGACCAGCCGTGAGAATCGGCGACCGAGAGCAACTCTTCTTTAGTTTCAGAGAGAGTGACGTAGAGACCGGATTCTCCGAGGCGCGCGCCTTCGAGCAGGAATTGCAGCGCAAGGGTTGTTTTACCCGTGCCGGGGTCTCCTTCTATCAGGTAGATACGATTCGCCGGAAGGCCGCCCTCCAGAATACCGTCCAGACCCTTAATGCCTGTCGCCATTCTGGTTGAAGCGGCAGCACCGCCTGTTGATTGATTGAGAGGCTTGTCGCTCATGAGTTATGCAGTTGGTTTCTTGAATTGATAGTCACTGGTTAAGGGGGGGTAAGGCAGTATTGCAGAATTCCGACGGAAAGCCAAAAGAATTAGCCGGTAGGCGTAGTTCAATTTCAAATCGAATGTGCGGCGAGAGGCGATTCACCACAGAGACCGGAGAGGACACAGAGGTGGCACAGAGATTCAAGCCTCCGTGCATCCTCCGTGGTGAGTATCAACTCTGTGGTGAGTATCAACTCATGGCCTTCACGGCGCAATGATCTTTTCTCTCAGCTTCTGAGCGAAGAAGAGCAGCGTGGCGCTCGTCACGCCGATGAGCGCGACGATGCCCCAGTAGCGAGAGTCCAGGTAATTGATCTCGTAAAATAGCTTCAGCCACTTCAGGAGAAAGAAATCACTGCCGCTCCCGACCATGAAAGTGTAGATGGCCAGGATTCCGATTCCGTAGAGCAGGTAAATACGAACGTTGGTTTCTCCCTTGTGCAAGGCGATGGCGAAGAAGTTGGCGACCGAGGTGAAGATGATGAGGCTGAGCCAGACCATCTGGAGGTCAGCTTCATTGATTCCGTAATACCTGGTCGTGATGTACTCTCCGACGTAACCCGCCCCGATCATAAAAAGCGCCGAAACGATGACGAACGAGTAGAGGTCACGGCTAAAGTTCAAGGTCTTACTGACGTTGTTGTTGCGCAGGGCGATGAAGAAAGAGGGCAGCGCAATCGTGAAGATGTTGATGAGCGAGACGCGGCGCGGCGTTAAAGGGAAATTGAACAGAAAAAAGATATGGAGCAAGGCCAGGTAGATGACTAAAAAATTTTTCGTCAGAAAGAGTTTCGCAACCGAGCTGACCGTGTTGACGATCTTGTTGCCTTCATCGAAGATGCTGGGCAGCAGAGAGAACCTGTTTTTCAAGAGAACGATGTCGGCGACCTCTTTCGTAATCTTGCTGCCCTCCTCCATCGCGATGCCCATGTCAGAAGCCTTGATGGCGGGAAGGTCGTTGACGCCGTCGCCGATCATGGCCGTGTAAATCTTCTCACGCTTCAACGTCTCGATGATTCTGAGCTTGTTGTCGGGACTCAGGCGCGCGAAGATAACTTTATCCATGACGACCTTCAAAAATTCCCCGTCAGGGATTTCGTCCAGCGCCTGCCCCGTGATGAGCTTGTCGTCTTCAATCTCCCAGCCGATTTCCCGAACCACCGCTTGAATCGCTTCGGGCGCATCACCGGATAAAATTTTAAGATTGATGTCGTGCGACTGGAAGAGACTAATCGCTTCCATCACGTCGTCTCTGATCTGATCCGTGATTGAGACGATACAGATTGGCTCAATCAAGAGCTTGCCCGCATCTTCTCGCGCATCGTTCAAAGAGACATGGGAAGCGAGCCGCCCGAACAGGACGTTGCGGTAAACGCTGAGCCGCCTCTCTTCATACAACTGTCTCGCTCGCTCCCTGACTTCAGGAGCGACTTTCGGCAACAGCAGATCGAACGCGCCGAAGACGAAGCTGGTCTCGCGTCCATCCATGCGCGTTTCAATCAGGCTCATCTTCTTTTCGGAGCTGAATGGAATCTCGTCGAGCAGTTTCACCCCTTCGTCAGAAGGGAAGGGCGAGAGGGTCGAGAGTGTGGCGTTCTTGTCGGAGGATAATTTCCCGTAAGTGCCGAGCAAGGTTTCGGCCTGAGTCTGATTGTAGCGTTCATCCAGCAGCGTAATCTGGTTGACCGCGAGCTTATTCTGCGTGAGTGTGCCGGTCTTATCCATGCAGACGATCTGCACGTTGGAAAACGATTCTATCGCGTTCAGCTTTTCGATGATCGCGCCAATCCGGCTGATGCGATAAACGCCGAGCGCAAACGTGATTGAGGCCATCAGGACAAGCCCCTGTGGAAGAAGCGAGATGACGATGGTCGAAAGCCGCCGGGTGAAGTTCAGGTCGTTGATGTCGGCATGCGGGTCGAAGAGGAATTCGAGCAACACCAGACCGGCGGAAATCAGCATCAAGGTTTCGACAATGTGGTCAATCTTCTTTTGCAGCGGCGTCAGGGTGTGCTTGACCTTCTTGGCCAGGTCTGTGATCTGATTTGCGTAGCAGGCGTCTCCAACCTTTTCGGCAACGTAAGTGCCGTTGCCGGACACGCAGAAACTTCCCGAAAGAACCCGGTCGTCCAAGCTCTTGAAGATCGGAACGGATTCGCCCGTCAAGAGTGATTCGTCAATCTCAAGATAATTTGAAATCTGAACTCGCCCGTCAACGGCGACCTGATCGCCACGCCCGATGAGGATCAGGTCATCAACGACAATCTCCTTCTGGTCAATCGAGACTTCCTGCCCGTCGCGTCTGACGGTCACTTTCTTCTCCAGCAGAAGGCTCACCTTATCCAGCGCGCGCTTGGCCTTAATCTCCTGCGAGATTGCCAGAATGGTGTTTATCAGCGCGATCATGAGGACGCCTATGGAATCGAGTATCAGGCGATCATCGTGGGTTCTGAAGTAAAAGAAGAGCAGGAAGACGACGACGAGCAGAACGATGAGATTGAAAATCGAGAAGAGATTCTCGAAGATAATTTCCTGCACCCGCTTCGTGCGGGTGGCAGAGGTGACGTTGCGTAAGCCCTTACTGGCGCGTTCCCTGACTTGCTCGGAGGTTAAGCCGGTGAGTTTCAAATTAATTGTTCCAACCCTGAATTGCGCTCAAGATAATATAAAACGTGTGTGCCTTCGTTGCGTAGCTGCTCTCCGCCGCGTAATTCTTCGCCCTCACTTATTCAACTTATATTTCACCACCTGCGTGCGTGCCGCGACAAGGAGTTCGTTTTTGTCGTTGAAGACCATTCCGAAGGCGACGTTGCCGTCAACTCTGAACGTCTCAAGATAGCGCCCTTCGGAATCGAAGACCTGAATGCCCTTGATGTCGCTGACGTAGACGCGCCCCTGACCGTCCACCGCGATTGCCTGAACTGCGCGAAACTGGCCCGCCCCGTCGCCGTCGCCGCCGAACTTATTGAGGAAGCGTCCATCGGGCGAGTATTTGAAAACGGCTTCGTTGAATGACCCAAGTACGTAGATGTTCCCGAGGCCGTCCGCTGCTGCGCTGGCGTCCAACTCGGAGCGGTCGGTCTGCCCGCTGACCGATTTGTTAATCGTGCGGACGATTTTCCCGCTGGAGTTGAAGCGCACGATGTCTTCATTGTTCAAGATGGCGATCATTCCCCCATCGGGCAGGGTGCGCGCGTTGTCAAAATAAGCGCGCCCGCCTCCGCCGTACTCCACCTTGCCGAGCGGGTCGCCGCTTCCGCCCTCAAAACGGGAAATCTCACCGCGCTGGACGACGTATACCGTCCCCTTACGGTCAGCCGTCAAATCCCTCAAAGGCATCTTCGGATCAACCGTCCATTGCGTGATGAATTTACCTTGCGAGTCGAACACTTGAATGCGCCCGCCGCCCAGATATTCGCCGACGTAGATTTTCCCCTCGCCATCAACAGCGATGCTGCGCGCATCCTTGAACATTCCCGGCCCGATGCCTTCACTGCCAAACTTGAGCGCGACGCTGGCGAAGCCGGGCGCGGCAGGCGAGGTCGAGGAAGACGAAGATGAGGATGAAGAAGACGGTCTTGAAGATGAAGGGAGAAATTCTCCGACCTTTTTGTCAACGACAGCTTTAATTATCAGCCCGAGGCCGACGGTGAAGCCGATGATGACGAGCACCATGATCACCCAGAACATGGTGAAACGCTTAACGGGGCGTACCAAGCTCTGCGGGTCAAAAACGTGTTGGCGAAACGCGGGCGCGTTAGACGACATCACCACTGCTTCCGCCGCCTCGCCTACGGCCATCCGGTCAACAGCGGCTTTGGCTTCTTCCAGCCCGACGCCGAAGATTTCGCGGTAGAGCTTGATGGCTTCTAGCTTCCGGTTGCTGCGCGCCAGTCGCGCGATTTCCTGAAGGCTTGCGGCGCGCTGCTGCAACTTGAAGATGCCGTCTACCAGCCCCGAACCCCACGACTCGGCGGTTTTGGCGCGCAGTTCCTCAGGCACGATAATCGAGTTGCCGCAGAACGGGCAGCGAACGGTCGAGGTCTGGCCGTCGTATTCAAGCGGCCCGCCGCACGAAGTGCATTTGAAAGGTTTACTCATTGCTGGAATAATCGTCTAGAAATTCTTTACTCGTCGGTTTTAGTTGTTTGTCGGTTTCTAATCAGGTCGGCCAGTCCTTCCAGCGCCCGCCTGCCCATTCCCGTCGGGTCTTTCTTCATTCCCAGAGAATCCTGCGCGTCGCCGATAATCGCCAGAAGCTCATTTTGTACCACCAGCCTGATCTGCTCTTCATCTGCTTTTTTCATCTGATGCCCCCGTCTCCCGCCTTGAAATCGAATTCGGATGGAAAGTCAGGGCAGTATAAAGCCTCTCACTCGGCTGCAACAAATTTCGACAAACAAACCGTGCGACTTTTGCGTAAAATTGGCGGTCAATCTCAGGGGCGCGAAGGGAAGAAGGCAGCGGGCAGAAAGCAGAATGCAGCAACCTTTCGTTCTCTGCTTTCCTTCTGTCTCTCTGTGGTAAATTGTGGTTTCTGATGAAGGAGGAAAACTATGCCCACGAAACGATTCCGTGTCTTGCTCGAAAAGGACGAGAACAGCGAGGCCACAGGGATGCTCATTCCGTTTGACGTGCTGAAAGTTTTCGGGACGCGGGCGCGCGTTCCCGTGCGCGGGACGATCAACGGATTCCCCTATCGCTGCTCGATCTTCCCGATGGGTGGAGGCAATCACTACATGGTCGTAAACAAAAACGTCCGCGCAGGCGCGAAAGCCAAAGGCGGCGACATCATCTCCGTCGTGATGGAGCGAGACGACGAGCCGCGCATTATTACGCCGCCCGCAGACTTCGCACGCGCGCTCAAATCTAACAAAGAGGCACGAGCCACCTGGGAGAAATTGAGCTACACGCACCAGAAGGAGCACGCGCTCGCTATCGAAGAGGCCAAAAGGCCGGAGACGCGGACGCGTAGAATCGAAAGGGCGATTGCCCAACTGGCCGCCGGGAAAAAGCCTTAGAAGAGAATCGCCATTCCCGACAACTCTGCGTAAATAGCCCTGAAATTTAAGGACTTAACCCTCTCAGTCTTCCTCCCTCGCCGGGTTGACGCCGGGAGGCAACTGCCTTTATATTTAAGGCATCTTAAATTTTCAGATTTGTTAAGTAGCGGAGGGGGAGGGTCTGATGGCCGGATCATCGCCAGCAGGAGAGGTGGAGGAAGTTTTGAATAGCTTTACCGAGATTATGTCCGGGTTGATGATTGACCAGTACCAGAAACAGATCACGGAACTGGAACTGACCCTGCCACAGGCGCAGCTTTTAAGAGTCCTCCGGCGCGGCCCTATGCAAACAGGCCAGTTGGCTGCGGAAATGAGAATCTCTGCGCCCGCGATAACGCAACTAACCGACCGCCTGATCCGTAAAGGATTAATCGAACGAAGCACCACTGCGGACGACAGGCGTTGCGTGATCGTCGCGCTCTCGGATGAGGGGCGCATTCTGGTGGATCAGTTTCGCCAGCGTCGCCGGGAAATCTTCAACGAGGCGCTCGCAGATTTGACCGAGACGGAACGCAAACAGGCGCTCGAAGTGCTGGAAAAAGTGGTTAAAGCGCTCGAAAGCTATGAATCGAGCGCAAGTTTTCGACCGCCTAACAATTCTATAGGCAAGAAACAAATAGGGGTTAACGGTTAAAACCAAGGGGGAAGTAAGAGAAATGAGAAGAGTAAGAAATCTAATCCTAGCAATCGCAGCCGTTTTAGCGATTGCGACATCTGCGGCGGTTGCCGCCCCTGCTGTTACATCGAACGATCAGGGACTCAACCAGCAGCAGATTATGAAGAAAGTTCGGAAAGAGCTTGTCACGCTGCCCTATTATGGTGTATTCGACAACCTCGCTTATAAGGTTGAAGGCGACACCGTGACGCTTTACGGGCAGGTTGTGCGTCCCACGACGCGCAAAGATGCCGAGCGTCGTGTGGCACGGATCGACGGAGTCGAGCGCGTGGTCAACAATATCGAAGTGTTGCCGCTCTCTCCCTTTGACGATTCCATCAGGGTTCGCATGTATCGCACGCTGTTTCGCGCGGGCGGCCTCTATCGCTACGGGATGGGAGCAAATCCGTCCATCCACATCGTCGTTAATCGCGGCCATGTGACGCTGGAAGGTGTCGTCTCAAGCGAAGGAGACAAAAACCTTGCTTACATCACGGCGCGCGGTGTGCCGGGCGTCTTCTCCGTCACGAATAACCTTCGTTCGGAGCGTGAAAACAGGGCTTATTAAGAGTTTGATAGAAGACGGTGAGTAAAGAGAGCAGGCCGGGTCGGGCGAAATGCCTGACCCGACCAATCTTGACCGACAAAGTTTCTTTAGGAAGATGATAGGTTGTTGAAATTGTTCTAATGGCTAATGGGCGCATGATTCATATTTTCTAATATGAGGCTTGCGTCCGGGAGAATTTATGGGGACTCGCGCAAGAGGTGAAATTGTGAGCATGATTGAAAAAGACGTGAGCAAGGATGGGTTTCGTTCGCTGGTGCTGGGCGATGAGAGATATCGCCCCTTTGATGGCATGAATCAGGAACAAGAGGGCGAAACGGTCGTCACAGACAAGCTGGAAGATGTCCTGCAAAAGCTGGACGAGGCGAATCTGGCGGAAGCCGACCCCGCAGCTCTGCTGCTGGAAGATGTTTCTTCGGGAGCGTCAGAGGAAAGCGGCGAGGCTTTTGAAGAAGACGAACTCGATTTATCCGCGGGCGAGGAAGATAAGGCGACCGACCCGGTGCGCATGTACCTGCGCCAGATGGGTCGCGTCCCGCTGCTTACCCGTGAGCAGGAAGTCTCTATCGCCAAGCGCATCGAGAACGGGCAGATCAGGTCAAACCGCGTCATCTCGCGCTCGCCCATCGCCATCGCTGAGTTGATGAAGATCGGCGACGAGCTGGAAGCGGGCACGCTCAGCATCCGCGATGTCGTGGCGTTCTCCGAGCAGGCCGACATTGACGAGCAGGAAGACAGGGGCGACGAATACCTGCGCCTGACGATGGAAGGTCTTCAGCGAATCCGCACCCTATCCCGCCAGGGACAGAAGGAGTGGGAGAAACTGCGCGCCGAACAGAAAGTGACGCGCGGCAAGAAGTCGAAAAAATTCCTGCGCTTAAAGCGCCGGGCCGTGCGGACACGTCTGGACATCGCGCGCGCGATCAAAGAATTGAACCTCAAGGAAGACACGCGCCAGCGTCTGATTCACTCAATTGGCGTCGTCCACAAAGAGGTGCGCGCCCTTGAGCGTGAGACTGAAAAGCTGACGGAGAAACTTGGCCGGAAGCGAATCAAGCCGGAAGACGAAAAGGAATTCAAGCGGCAGATCGGCGTGGCCAGACGACGGCTCAAGCAGATTGAGGCGGACACAACTCTCTCGCCCGTCGAGATTAAGCGTTCGCACGTGGCAATTGCAGTCAGCGAGGCTCAGACAACTGAGGCCAAGCGCGAGATGACCGAAGCCAACCTGCGCCTCGTCGTCTCCATCGCCAAGAAGTATGTCAATCGCGGATTGCAATTTCTGGATTTGATACAGGAAGGCAACATCGGGTTGATGAAGGCTGTGGACAAGTTTGAATGGCGACGCGGCTACAAGTTCTCGACCTATGCGACGTGGTGGATTCGGCAGGCCATTACGCGAGCGATTGCGGATCAGGCCAGAACGATTCGCATCCCTGTCCACATGATCGAGACGATCAACAAGCTGGTGAAGACTTCTCGCGCGCTCGTGCAGGAGTTCGGACGCGAGCCGACCAATGAGGAGATTGCCGAGCGCGTTGATATGTCTGTGGCGAAAGTCCGCAGCGTTTTCAAGATGGCGCAGCAGCCTGTCTCTTTGGAGACGCCGATAGGCGAAGAGGAAGACTCGCATCTGGGCGATTTCATCGAAGACAAATCGGGCAGCAATCCTTCCGAATCGGTTGTTGCCTCGAACCTGCGGGAGATTACCGACGAAGTCCTGGCGACGCTTTCACCACGCGAGGAGAAAGTCATCAAGATGCGCTTTGGTTTGGGAGCGCAGGGCGAGGAGCACACGCTCGAAGAAGTCGGCGAAGACTTCTCCGTCACGCGCGAGCGCATCCGCCAGATTGAAGCCAAGGCACTGAGAAAGCTGCGGCATCCTTCACGCGCAAGGTTGCTCAAGCCTTTCATCGAAGACCAACAGTAAAGCAGTAGGCAGTGGGCAGTAAAAGCAAGAAGGGCAGTAAAGACATACTCGTCTCTACTGCCTTTTCTCTTTTATCTTAACTGCCCACTGCCCACTTTTAGTCGCCTACTGCTTTACAAAGTCTTGGCCATCGTAAAGAGCGGCGTCCCGAACAAATCGTGCGGACCATCGGGGCTGCGATTAAAGCCGTCTCTTTCGTACAGCCGTATAGCGTGCGCGAGGAAGGGCGTCGTACTCAGAAACAGGGATGTGAACCCACCCTGAATGGCAAACTCTTCCGCGCAGCTCAACAGAGCGCCGCCCGTCCCGCTTCCTCTCACCATTGGGTCAACCGCCATCCCGCGAATGTAAAGCGCCTCGCCTTTGGGAACTGCCGACACCGTCCCGACAACCTTCCCGTCTCGCACGGCTATCCAGATTGGCCCTTCGTTAATGCGCTGCCTGATTTGTTCGGGCGTAGAAATCGTGGCTGCGAACGCTTCGGGAGTATAGGAGGATTCGTATTCAATAAATGAGCTACGCAGGATGGACGCGATTGATGAAGCGTCGCCCGGCCCAGCCCTTCGGATTTGAGTGCCTTGCTGTATCTCTTTCTTCAATAGTTCTATTCGACGGTCACAGACTTTGCCAGATTGCGCGGTTGATCCACGTCGCAGCCTCTCCGCACGGCGATGTGATAGGCCAGGAGTTGCAGGGGGATGACGGCCAGGATTGGCGAGAGCAGGTCGCTCGCCGCGGGAATCTCGATGACGTGGTCTGAGGCGACCGACGACATCGAATCGTCTTCATTCAAAATCGAGAGCACCACGCCTTCGCGCGCTTTCACTTCCACGATGTTTGAGTGCGTCTTCTCGTAACGAATTTCGGAAGCGCGGTTGCCCTCCTCGCGCGTGTTGATGAAGACGACGGGCAGGCGTTCGTCAATCAGCGCGTTTGGCCCGTGCTTCATCTCGCCCGCCGGATAGCCTTCGGCGTGGATGTAGGAAATCTCCTTCAGCTTGAGCGCGCCTTCGAGCGCGACGGGAAAATTAATGCCGCGTCCCAGATAGAGAAAATCCGTCGAGCGGAAAAACTCTTTCGAGAGTTCTTCGATTTCGTCCGAGTTGTTCAAAAGATGCTCGATCTTGACGGGAAGCTCGGCCAGTTGCTGGGCGTGATGCATGGCCTGAGCTTCAGACAGCACGCCGCGCAGTTGTCCCAGATAAAGGCCGAAGAGATAAAGCGCGATCATCTGCGAGGTGAAGGCTTTAGTCGAAGCCACGCCGATCTCCGGCCCCGCGTGCGTCAAGATAGCGCCGTCCGCCTCACGCATAATCATCGAGCCTTGCACGTTGCAGACGGCCAAAACTTTCGCGTTATGCTCTTTCGCCTCACGAAGCGCGGCGATGGTATCGGCGGTCTCGCCCGATTGAGAGATAACGAGCAATAAGGTGTTTTCGTCCAGGACGGGATCGCGGTAGCGAAACTCCGAAGCGTAGTCAACATCAACGTTGATGCGCGCCAGTTGCTCGATCATGTACTTTCCGGCCAGCCCTGCGTGCCAGCTTGTGCCGCAGGCCGCGATCTTGATTGAACTGAAGCGTTTGAAATCGCTCTCGGTGATGTTCTTCATCTCGTCGAGGAAGACGCGACCCGTGTCCAAAGAGATGCGTCCCTGCACCGTGTCACGAACGGCGCGCGGCTGCTCGTAAATCTCTTTGAGCATGAAATGCTTGAAGCCGCCCTTTTCCGCCATGATCGGGTCCCAGGTGATGCGTTGCTGCACGGGCTCGACAGAGTTTCCGTCAAAGTCCATGACGCGCACGGCCTCACGGGTGAGCACGGCGATTTCACCGTCGCCTAAGAAAAAGATGTCGCGGGTGTGTTGCAGGATGGGCGGAATGTCGGAGGCGACGAAGTATTCGCCATCGCCCAGTCCGATGACGACGGGCGGCCCCTGGCGCACGGCAATAATCGTGTCAGGCTCGTCCGCATTAATGATCGAGAGCGCAAAGATGCCGTGCAAATCTGCAACGGTCCGGCGCACGGCCTTTTCGAAAGAGTCGCCCATCTTCAAATATTCTTCGATCAAATGGGCGACGACTTCCGTGTCCGTTTCGGTGACGAAGCGATGGTCGGTCTTGCGCAGGCGGTCTTTTAGTTGAAGATAGTTTTCGATGATGCCGTTGTGGACGACGACGACCCGCCCTGTGCAGTCGCGGTGCGGGTGAGCGTTCTCTTCGGTCGGCCTGCCGTGCGTTGCCCAGCGCGTGTGGCCGATGCCGTAAGTGCCGTCGAGCGGGGACAGGCGAATCGCCTCTTCCAGATTGCGGAGCTTGCCTTCGGCGCGGCGAATCTCAAGGTCGTGGCGTTCGTCAACGACCGCGATGCCAGCCGAATCATAGCCGCGATATTCGAGTTTCCGCAGCCCGTCAATGATGACGGGCACGACCTGCTTGTTACCGACATATCCAACAATGCCACACATAATGAATTCCTTTGTTCTATCTTTTGATGATTGCAGGGGGATGGTCGAGCATCAGAGTAACTTTGAAGTCAGGTTTGAGTGGAAGCCACTTCGTGTGGGTGGTTCTCTTCATTCTCTTTCCGGTTTTCATCTTCGTTACTTTGATTCTGACCTAAATGCTTCTTGACCACTGCCGGAACGCCTGCGACGAGTGTGTCAGGCGGCACGTCCTTCGTGACCACCGAGCCCGCGCCCGTAACAGAATTACGTCCGACGCGCACAGGGGCGACAAGCATCGTATCCGAGCCGATCTTGACTTCGTCTTCAATGACCGTCTCGTGCTTATCCTTGCCATCGTAGTTGCATGTAATGGTGCCCGCGCCGATGTTCGTCTTCTCGCCGATGGTCGCGTCGCCGAGATAGGTCAGATGCATCGCTTTCGATTTGCGACCCAGCCGCGACTTTTTCATCTCGACAAAATTGCCGACCGACGCGCCCTCTTCCAGTTTCGCGTTCATGCGTAAGTGAGCGGAAGGGCCGACCGTACATCCATCCGAAACTTCGCTCTCGACGATGACGCAATGATCTTTGATGACGACACCGTTGCCGATGCGCGAGTTGGTGATGCGCGTGCCGGAGCGTATCTCGCAATCGTCACCGATAGTCGTGTTGCCTTCGATGTGTACGTTCGGGTAGATGACGCAGTCGCGCCCGACTTGCGCCTCTGCGCTAACGTAGGTGTGCGCGGGGTCAATGAAGGTCACGCCGCTATCGAGCATCAGGCGTCGGAGCGTGCGCTGACGCAGGATACGCTCGAACTCTGCCAACTCGACGCGCGTGTTGATGCCGGAGACTTCGCGCGCGTCTCCGTGCAGAAAGATACTTACGTCTTCGCCATCAGCACGCAGAATGCCGGGCACATCCGTCAGGTAATACTCGCCTTGTGCGTTGGCAGGCTGAACGCGAGCCAGAGCGGAAAAGAGAGCGCGAGTTTCAAAACAATAGATGCCCGCGTTGATCTCCTTGATTTGTCGTTCCTCAGGCGTAGCGTCTTTTTGCTCCACGATCTTCTGGAAACGCCCCTCTTCATCGCGCACGATGCGCCCGTATCCGGTCGGGTCTTCAAGGCGAACGGTCAACATGGTGCAGGCCGCGCCGCGCCCGCGATGCGCGCGGTGCTGTTGGACGAGCGCGCCCAGGGTCTCTGCGCGAACGAGCGGCACATCACCGGAGAGAACCAGAATGGTCGAGCCCTCTTCAGCGAAAGCCTCGCGCGCAGCCATCACAGCATCGCCCGTGCCGCGTTGTTCGGCCTGTTTGATAAAGCTCGCGCCGTGCTCGTCCAACTCTTCGCGGACGGCCACCTCGACCTGTTCGGCTTGATGACCAACGATGACGTGAATGGGGCGCGAGGTGAGCGCGGCGGCGGCTCGACAGACATGCGCGATGAGCGGACGCCCGCCGAGCTGGTGCAGGACCTTAGCCGTGCGCGAGCGCATGCGTGTGCCGAGTCCGGCGGCGAGGATCAGCACGTCCAAAGTCGCGGGCGCGTCCTGCATGGTGAACTGCGTTTGTTTCTCCATAAAAATCAGAGCTGAATAGCTGCGGGGCGGCTCGTGCGCGCCTGCTCGCAGCAGGCTATGACGACACGCGCCAACTTATCTGGATTGTGCCGGACTTTTTCGCCCTCGTCCAGAAGGTCTGCACGCACAACTTCAGTCTCCGCGCTGAAAGCCTGTTCAAACATGTGATCCTGCATGCCGATTTGAAAGGCCCCGTCCGCCGCATAAAGCGCAGCCTGCTCCGGGCTAATCGGATGGTTGTTGAGGATGACATAATCGAAAGCTATTTCGGGCGCATACCTTTTGACAGTCTCAAGATGCTGGCGAGCCGTGTAGCCATCTGTTTCGCCGGGCTGCGTCATCAGGTTGCAGATGAAAATCTTGATGGCACGCGACTGGCCGATGGCATTGGCGACGCGCGCGACCAGCAGATTCGGCAGAATGCTTGTGTAGAGAGAGCCGGGACCGATGGTGATCGCGTCCGCCGCGCGAATGGCTGTCAGAGCTTCTGGAAGCGGAAGACACTGCTCAGGCTCAAGCCGCAGGCGGCGGATGGGCGCGAGCGAGGCCGTGATCTGAGTTTCGCCGCGCACTTCGCTGCCATCCTCAAGCTCTGCGACGAGACGTACATCGTTAATCGTCGCGGGATAGATGCGTCCTTTGCTCGCCAGAACTTCGGAAGAGATGCGAACTGCTTCGACGAAATCGCCCGTGACTTCTGTCAATGCTGCAAGGAAAAGATTGCCGAAGCTGTGGCCGCCGAGTTCGCCAGCGCCGCGAAAACGATGACGAAAGAGACGCGAGAGCAGGGTGGAATCTTCCGAGAGCGCGACCATGCAGTTGCGTATGTCGCCGGGGGAAGCATCTGCAACTCCTCGCGCAGGCGACCGGAACTGCCGCCGTCATCCGACACAGTGACGATGGCCGAAAGGTTTTCAACCCAGACGCCTTCTCCATCGCTTGCGCCGACAAGTTGCTTGAGTCCGGCGAGCAGTGTGGAGAGTCCTGTCCCCCCGCCGATGGCGACGAGCTTCAAGCCGTGATTCGTTTCCGCGAGTGGCAACTTTTCGATCCCTTCAACAAAAAGTGGCTTAGTTCTTTCGGCCACCAGTGAAATCATATCTGAAAGATAGAGGCTTTTGAAAGCTGCATGCTGGAGCGGGAGCGTTAGATAATTAAGCAGGTAGGAGGGGCGAGCTAAAAACGGGAAGCGAAAACCAGACGCTCGAATTCGGGGTCGTTCCTGAGCGTTGTCAGGTCATGGTCGTGCTGGGCGCGCACGCGTAAATTCGGCTGAAGCTCTAAAGCACGCTGTAAGGATTCCAGCGCCGTCTCGATTGAGCCTAAGCGTGAGCGCGTCGCCGCCAACCCGTAATGAATGTGAGCCGCTTCGGGTTCGCGCTTGAGCGCTCGCTCAAACATCTCCTGCGCGGCGACATATTCCCCACGATTAAGCTCTATCACTCCGCGATCATAGAGCGAGTCGGCATCACGCGGCAGCGAGATTTCTGCACGAAGGCGCGATTCGGAGACCGCTAAATAGGTTCGGGCGCGAGCCGCCACTTCCGAAACATTCGCATACTTCTCAATCAGGGCGCGAAACTGGGTGCGCGCGTCACCAAAGCGACCGCGAGCAAACTCCTTGTGCGCGCGCTCGAAAGCCTTCAGAGCCGCCGCTTCATCCCGCGTTGGCTGACGTGGAGGCGGAGGCGGAGCGACTATCTTGCGCGGCGGAAGCGACACAACCTTCTTTGTTTTAGCTTGAACCGGACGAGACTTGGACGCTTTGACCGCGACGGGCTTACTGGTCTTTCTGGCTGGAGGCGCGGGCTTGCGCGTCTGGGCTTTAGCTTTGACTTTAGAGGAGGCTGCTTTCTTCTGAATCGGAGCTACCTTCTTTGGGGCAGGCGGCTTGCGCGAAGCAGCGGGTTTTGCCGCTTTACCTTTAGCCGCAGCCGTCGCGCCTGGCTTTGCGCTTGATTTGGGAGCTTTACGTGCCGGGGCTTTCTCAGATGTCGAACGCTTGACGAGCGGTTGAGGTCGCGCACTCTTACCCGCCAACGTGCGATTCTTTGCAGACGACGCCGGGGAATTTTGACGCGAGGTCGGACGGGAGGAAGATCGTTTCACGCCCTTGACGATAGGATCGCTCATGCGAAGCACCTGATTTCCAAAAGGGCTGCTCCATATATTCTGAAGCAACCACTATCACTGCGCGCAGCTTAACACAGCTTGCCCGCTAAATCAACGTTAGAGTAAGGTTTAGCAGGCGCAGCGCACGCCCCGCGTTAAATTATGCAGGATAAGTGGCCAACATAGAAAAACACTTGAAGTCACTCAACGCACCATGTTAGAGTGCTTATTGGAGTCGCGGCACACGTGCCCATCATAGCCTGCGACCACCAAGAGCGTGTGTGCGGACGCGCGAAAAACCTTCTAACTCTTTGATTTAAGCTCCAATTTGAGAGTTTCGGGCAGCCGCATTTAGCGAGCCCCTCGCCTCGCCCGCTTCCATTTCAAAAAGAAAGCTGTACTGATGGCAGACACTCCCATAGTAATGCGTGAGCAGCAGTACCACAAGATTAAGGCTGTGCTGGCAAAACTGCGTCTGGACTCCTCGGCTCGTGTAGCTTTTTTGGTGGACAAAGATGGTCAGCAAATCGCCGTCCATGGCGATGTGAGCAATCTTGACACAACGAGCCTCGCGTCACTCGCCGCCGGAAATGTCGCCGCCACCAGCGGCATGGCTCAACTAATCGGTGAGAAAGAGTTTCCGACGCTCTCGCATGAAGGCGAGCGCGAAAGCATTTACATCTCCGTCATCGGGCGAATACTGCTGGTCGTCGTTTTTGACGAGCGTTCGAGCCTCGGCCTCGTCAAACTCCGCGTCAGGCAGGCATCGAGCGAGCTGGCGGCGATTTTCGACGAAATTATCCGCGAATCCAGCAAAAAAGAGACCAGCGCGGCCTCCCTTTTCGCAGAGATTACGGATGAAGATATAGACAGCCTGTTCAATTAGTAAATAGGTGATGGGTGATAGGTGATAAGAAATCGCTTTTCACCCGTCACCCATCACCCATCATCTATCACCGGATTTTTATGACGTTCATTAACTACGCTTCGCGCGAGATCAATTGCAAGATCGTGTACTACGGCCCAGGCTTGTGCGGCAAGACGACAAATTTGCAATATATCTTTGATTCCACCGCTCCGCAGTCGAAGGGGAAGCTCATCAGCCTCGCTACCGAGACCGACCGCACGCTTTTTTTCGACTTCATGCCTTTGGAGTTAGGCACGGTGCGTGGCTTCAAGACACGCTTTCACCTCTACACCGTGCCGGGGCAGGTCTTTTACGACGCTTCGC
>CAWEPR010000014.1:0-125682 GCA_963811065.1 uncultured Acidobacteriota bacterium | reverse complement strand
GGGTGGCCGCATGAATCTGGATGATAACGCCGGGCAGTTTTATTTCAACCCGCGCCTTCACGATGACGGCGAGAAAACGGTGCTGGGCCATAAGATTCCGGCGGGCGGCGGCATCAAGGATGGCTTGATGGTCCTGGACATTCTCGCGCATCATCCTTCGACGGCGAAGTTTATTGCGACCAAGCTGGCGCGGCGTTTCGTTTCAGACAATCCGAGCCCCGCGCTCGTGAGTCGCGTCGCGGCAGCTTTCACTAAGAGCGATGGCGACATACGCGAAACGTTGCGCGCACTTTTTACTTCGCCTGAATTCAACTCGGCAGAAAGCTATCGCGCAAAAATCAAGACCCCGTTTGAGCTGGCCGTCAGTTCGATTCGCTCGCTGGGTGGCGAAACCAACGGCGGCCCCGGCGTTCACCAGTGGATAGCGCGGATGGGCGAGCCGCTTTACATGTATCAAGCGCCGACGGGCTATCCGGACATGGCAGAGAATTGGGTCAACACGGGCGCGCTGCTTGAGCGCTTGAACTTCGCGCTCGCGCTGGCCAGTAATCGCATTCCCGGCACGCGCGTTGATCTGGCACGCTTTAACGGCAACGCCGCGAAAGGCACTGCCAACCTTGAGCCGATGATGAATAGCTTTCTGGAGCTAATCGTTCAGGGAGACGTTTCGCCGAAGACGAAAGCAACGCTTCTCAGGCAATTGAAAGAGCCGCTGCCAGCCGCGCCCGCTCAAGTGGCGGCGACTCGCATGGAGGATGATGAAGACGACGGCGGCAATGCCATGATGCGTCCAAACGGCGTCGGCGGCGGCGGCGGCGGAAGACGCAATCAGCAGGCGCAAATGGCGATGGCAGATCTGTCAAAAGTCAGTAACCCGGAAGTCGTCAAGGCCGTCGGCCTGATTCTGGGCTCGCCGGAGTTTCAAAGGCAGTAATAAAGTGAGTGATGAGTGTACGAGTTACGGCATTTAGCTAAGAGCCGATCAACTCGAACACCCGAAACTTGAGAGGTATCGAGTATGAACAGAAGATTCTTTCTCAAATCGGGCGGCATCGCGTTGGCGAGTGTGGGTGTGATGCAGAGCGTGCCATCGTTTTTGCAGCGCACGGCGCTGGCCGAAGGGTTGAGCCAGACGGCGGGCCGCCGCAAAACGCTGATCGCCATCTTTCAGCGCGGGGCTGTGGACGGCCTTAATATGGTCGTCCCCTTCGGCGAGAGCGAGTATTACTCTTTGCGTCCGAGTCTGGCGATTGCAAAGCCAAAGGGCGCGGGCGATTCGCGCGAGGCCGCGATTGATTTGGACGGTTTTTCGGTTTGCACCCGTCGCTCGCAGGATTCAAGCCTTTGTGGGACGCGAAGCGCCTGGCGATTGTTCATGCAGCGGGGTCGCCAGACTCTACGCGTTCGCACTTCGATGCGCAGGATTATATGGAATCGGCCACGCCGGGCAGGAAGGGAACGCCCGATGGCTGGCTTAATCGCTATCTGCAATCAAAGCCTGAACAGAAGGCTTCGCCGTTTCGCGCCGTCTCGATGACGCAGAACATGCCGCGTGCCCTGTACGGTCGCGCGCCTGCGGTCGCCATCTCGAATCTGGCGGACTTTTCAATCCGCGCTGGCGCGTATTCGCAGAATGTGCAGGGCGGTTTTGAATCCATCTATGACCAGAGCGTGGGTGATGTGCTCGGCGGCACGGGGCGCGAGACTTTCGAGGCGGTCAACTTATTTGAAGAAGATTAACCCGGCGCAGTTTCGGCCTGAAAACGGCGCGCAATATCCGCGCACGCCTTTCGGCAATAGCCTGCTTCAAATCGCGCAGATGATTAAGGCGAATGTCGGGCTTGAAATTGCCTTCACGGACATTGGCGGCTGGGATACGCATTCGAATCAAGGCAACGCGCGTGGCCAGCTCGCCTTGCGTTTGACGGAGTTCGGCGCAGGCATCAATGCTCTCGTCGCAGATCTGGGCGCGAAGATGGATGATGTCGTTATCCTGACGATGTCGGAGTTTGGCCGCACAGCACGCGAGAACGGAACGCGCGGCACAGATCACGGCCACGCTAACGCGATGTTCGTCATCGGCAATGGGGTGCGCGGTGGGCGCGTCTACGGTCAATGGCCGGGACTCAAATCCGGCGACCTCAATGAAGGCCGCGACCTGGCACTGACGACAGACTTCCGCGATGTCTTCGGCGAGCTGGTGCAGAAGCACCTGGGCAACTCGAACCTGCAAACAGTCTTCCCCGGCTATGCTTCAAGCCCAGCGAAGTTTCGCGGAGTAATCTAGAAGATTAGTAAATAGTAAATAGTAAATCGTAAATGGAAGATAAAGCGCTCTTTCTATTTACGATTCACGATTTACTATTTACTATTCACTATCTTATTTTCCCGCCCAGGCCATTCCATCTGGGCCCTCTCCGGGCTCAATCGTTCCGGCCAGCAAGAGCTTCTCCAGGTCAACGACGACGACCCTGTTGCCCTGCATCGCTGCGACAAAGGCGCGCCGCCCATCCGGTTGGACAAGAATTCCGACGGGCGTTCCCTCGATTGCTATTCTCTTAATCTCTTTGCGCGTCTGTGCGTCGAGCACTATCAGTTGATTGGCCTTCGCATCCGAAACCAGCACGCGCCGCCCGTCCGGCGTGAACCTGACGCGAATCGGGACTTCGCCGACCTTGATGTTTTCTTTCAGCTGGTGAGTCGTCGTGTCTATGATTGAAATCTGACCGTCGCCGTTTTGCCCGACCCAAAGCTCGCGGCCATCAGGCGAAACATCTATCGCTTCAGGCTGTTTCCCGACGCTGATCTGCGCGATCTGCTTCGGTCCCGGCGGAGCATTCAACTCAATGGCAGTGACGGTGTCGGAACCAATGTTGGCCGTGTAAGCACGCTTTCCATCGGGAGTGATGGCGAGCATATGAGTGGCCGTCTGGCCAGTGCCCATCACCCAGTCCACGCGAGCCGTCGCGGGGTCGTAGCGCGCGATGGCGCGATTAACTTCCGTTGTGAAATATATCTTGCCGCCGGATTCGACGATGCCGTGTGGACGAAAGAGCCCGCCCAACTCGACTCGCTTTATCTCCTTGCGAGCAGGGATGTCAATGACGGAAAGGGAATTGCCGAGCGTTTGCTGCGTGCCGTAGTTTGCGACATAAGCCGTGCGCCCGTCTGCGGACGCAATGACCTCATGCGGCCCAACGCCCGTCGGCACACGTCCCAGCACTTTCAAACTCTGTGGGTCAATAATCGCCAGCGTGTTCTCGATTTTATTGAGCACGAGCAGGACGGATGGCGTTGCCGCCTGAGTGGCCTGCGCGCCGGCGCTTGTTTGCGGCAGCCGTAAGCCAGCGTAAACAGAGGCCGCCAGCAAGACGGATAAGGCCGCGCACTTTAACGTAACCGGAAACTTCATGAATTGTTCTCCGCTGAAGTTTAAGGAAATTCCAACTGCTGAATGGCAGGAAATACGCTGTCAGGACAGAATATGTTTCGTCAGATAAAAATTGCAGTGAGCAGTGGGCAGTGGACAGTGGGCAGTTAAGAACCAGAGACGAGCGGCGTTGAGCTTTTCCTCTTAAACTGCCCACTGCCCACTGCCTACTGCCCACTGCTTTTGCCTCCGAAGCGGTTGATGAAGTAGAGCATGATGACGGCGATGAGTGAGACGATGATGGCGAGCGTCAGCGCGGTATTGTCGCGCCCGGCCTGCACGGCGTCATAGATGGCGACGGAGGCGGTCTGCGTCTTGCCGGGAATATTGCCCGCGATCATGATGGTGATGCCGAAATCGCCGAGCGCGCGCGCAAAGGCCAGCGCCGTTGCCGCCAGCACACCGCGCCTTGCCAGCGGCAGCGTCACGCGAAAGAAGATGCGGCGCGAATTGAGGCCGAGCGTGCGTGCGGCGGCCTCCAGTTGTGGGTCTATGCTCTCAAAGGCGGCACGCAAACTCTTGGTGACGAGCGGCAGCGCATGAATCGTCGCGGCGATGATGGCTGCCGTGACGGTGAAGGTCAGGCGGATGCCGAAGTTTCTGTAAAGGAAACCGCCGAAAGCGGAGCGCGTGCCGAGCAGCACCAGCAAGTAGTAGCCGAGCACTGTCGGAGGCAGCACGAGCGGCAAAGTGATGACGGCATCAATCACGTCGCGCCCCGGAAAACGCTTGCGCGCCAGGAGCCACGCCAGGCCCCCTCCGGCAACGAGCGCAATCAGGGTCGCCGCGCTCGCCACAGCGAACGAGAGCTTGATGGGAAACCAGTCAATCTCATTTGCGTCCATGATGCTTCAACACAGTCCGGCTAGCCTTCTTTCAGGATGGCGATGATGCGCAAGGGGCCGCCGCTGCCGTTTCTGATCTTCATCGGCAAAGCGATGATGATGAAATTCCTGACGGGCAGCTTGTCCAGGTTCGCCAGATTCTCAAAGGCCGGAATGTTCTTGTCAAACAGCGCGCGGTGACTCTCAAAGAGAGTTGATTGCCCGTAATCTATACTCGGCGTGTCGAGGCCGATGGCTTTGATTGAGCGGTTAAGGGTCAGCCAGCGTGCGGCTTCGGGGCTGAGGCCCGGAAAGTGCAGTTTCGCGACGGCCTCCGTTCCGCGCTCGTCCGTGCCCATGTATTTCCTGCGGTCTGGCCAGTATTTGCCATATCCGGTTCTGATGAGCACCATCGCGTCTTTCGGAATCTGGCCGTTGGCTTTCTCCCATTCCAGAAAATCAGCGCTTCCGACCTGATAATCCGGATTCGCTTCGCATTGCTTTGCGACATCAATGATGAGAGCCTCGCCAATCAACTGTTCCAGAGGAATCTGATCTACGGTGTTGCGTCCCTGCGCGAAGTGAACCGGCGAATCAATGTGCGTGCCGCCATGCTCAGCCGTCGAAAATTTGTTGGCGGCGTAGTAATAACCTTTCTCCGTCATCCCCTCAAAATCTTTTTCGAGCCGGAATCCTTCGGCGGTTGGCCAGAAAACGGTGTCTGCGTCATAAGCGTAGGAGAGGTCTATGATTTTTCCAGACGGGAAGGCCGCGGGCGAGGCAATGGTTGGCGGCGTTTCCGCAGGCTTGCAGGCCAGCATCAGCAGCGAGGAGAGCAGCAACAGGCAAAACCTTTTCATGGCGTGATCCTCCCATAAGAAGAACTCTCTCTGAAAATCTTTTGATTGGGGCGCGTCCGCTCTTGAATCACTTGACGCTGTGAAAGCTACCGTACTAGGTTGTTTCTCGCAAGAAGATTCAAGCTCAAGCTGCCCTTTAGTGAAAGCATATGAAGACGGCTCTGCGTCCGGTGATTCTCAGATTCGAATCCTTGCCTTCGACCAACACGGAGGCGCTGCGGCAGGCGAAGCAGGGCGCGCCGAAGGGTTGTGCGTCGTGGCACGCGAGCAGACACGCGGGCGCGGGCGCGCAGGAGCGCGTCTGGATTTCTCCGGCAGACGCTGGGCTCTATTTCAGCCTTGTGCTCAGACCCACGAGCCTGGACGTGCGCGCGTGGCCGCTGTTGACGCTGATGGCCGCAGTCAGTGTGTGGGACGCTCTACTCGAAGCCTGTGAGCTTCGGACGGACATCAAATGGCCGAACGACATCCTGGCAATGGAGCGTAAGCTGTGCGGCATTCTCGCCGAAACAATCGAGACCGAAACGGGGCGGGCTGCCATCATCGGCATCGGCATCAACTTAAACGATGATGCGTTCCCGCCGGAATTAAAAGCAGTCGCCACTTCCGTTTTATCCCTGACCGGAAAGATGCCCGATGCCGAACAGTTGTTGCAGTCGCTCATTCGCGCTCTAGGAGTGCGTTACAACATTCTTCAGGCGGCAAACGGCGGAGATGTGATAGTCAGAGAGTGGTCGCGCCGTTCTTCCTACGCGCAGCAATCGGCGTGTGCGCGCCAAGCTTGACCGCAGAAACTTTCGAAGGGTGGACGCGCGGCCTTGAACCCGACGGCGCTTTACGTGTAGAAACGGATGAGGGAGAAATCAGAATCGTGCGCGCGGGCGACATCACATCTTTGCGAAGCGCAAGTGATAGGTGATGGGTGATAGGTGATAAGAAAGAACTCTTGTTCGCCCTTATCACCCATCACCCATCACCCATCACCTATCACCTACTTATGCTGCTAGTCATTGATACCGGAAATACCAACACGACACTCGGCGTTTTCGATGGGGAACGGCTCGTCACGCACTGGCGTTTGACGACGGCGCGGGCGCGGACCGTTGACGAGTATGGCGTCTATGCCCGCAACCTTTTCGAATTCGCAGGCATTGATTTCAAGGCGATTACGGCGGTCGTCATCGCGTCTGTCGTTCCGCCGCTCAATTACACGCTCAAACGGATGTCCGAGGTCTATTTCAATCTCACCCCGCTGATGATTGACCACACGACAGACATGGGCCTGGAGATTCTCTACAACCCGCCTTCGGATGTCGGCGCAGACCGCCTCGTAGATGCCGTTGCGGCGATTCATAAGTACGGCGCGCCGTGCATCGTCGTGGACTTCGGAACGGCGACGACCTTCAACGCCATTGATGCCGATAGCAGGTATCTGGGCGGCGTCATCACGCCCGGCATCAGCATCTCAAGCGAAGCGCTGTTCCAGAGAGCGGCGCGCCTGCCGCCCGTCGAAATCAAACGCCCGGAATCCGTCATCGGCTCGTCAACCGTCGGCTCAATGCAATCCGGACTCTATTACGGCTTCGTGGGTTTAGTTGACGGCATCTTGCGGCGCATGATTGAAGAGCTCGGCACCGCAACGCGCATCGTCGCCACAGGCGGCCTGGCCTCCCTCATCGTCACCGGCTCCGAACTCATAGACACGGTTGACAGCACGCTCACGCTCGAAGGTTTAAGATTAGTTTATGAAAGAAGCGTGCAGTAGGCAGTGGGCAGTGGGCAGTAAGAACGAAAACGACAAGAATGGCTCGTGCTTTTGCCTTTAACTGCCCACTGCCCACTGCACTTCTGCCTACTGCTTTGAATTACTTTAACTATTTCACCGAAATCGAAGACATTTTCATCCGGCGCAGGGGCAAGCACCTGTTGCTCAGTCCCGTAGACTGGGCATTGATTGAGAGCTGGAAGGAGATGGGCGTGCCGCTGCATGTTGCGTTGAGCGGCATTGAGCGCGCCTTCGATTCCTTCAACGCGAAGCCCAGACGGCGAACCGTCAAATCGCTGCTGTATTGCCAGGAAGAAGTCGAAGCGCAGTTTGCCGAGTGGCAGGAGTCGCAAGTTGGCGCAGCCGCGAAGAAGAACGGCGAGAGTGTCATCGAAAAGACGTTTGACGAGACTCACCTGCCTTTCCCTCGCGCCGCTATCGTCGAACATTTGGCGCGCGCCGCGCCTCGCTTCAACAGATTTGCGACGAGCGGAAGAAATCGCGCAAGGATGATTTCTCAGACGCTCTCGCACGTGCAATTTCGCGCTTGCAGGAGTTACAGGAAGATTTCACACGCGCCGCGCGACCCGGACGCGGAGAAACTCGAAGCCTCCCTGACGAGCCTGGAAAAGCTGCTCGACGAAGCCTTGCTCGCCAATCTCTCTCAGCGAGAGAACTGGCGGCGGCGCGCGTCTTTGCGGAAGAACAGTTGCAGCCCTATCGCAGCCGGATGGAACACCATGTCTACGAGCAGACGCTCGACAACCTGCTTCTTAAACGTCTGCGCGATGCGCACGGGTTGCCGCGTTTGAGCTTGTTCTATCTTTAAATCGCAACTGACGAGATTGGATTAAGGAAGCAATTAGACAGGATTAACAAGATGGACAGGATGAAGAGAATATCTATCAAGCTCGCTTGAGCGGCCTTGTCTTCTCAATCTTGATAATCCTGTTAATCCTGTCTATTTCTTTCGCCTCTCGATTTTCTGAGCATGAAGATGAAGAAGCGCAAGCGGGCTCGTCCGGCAAACAGGCGTCAGCCGGTCGAAAGTGTGCAAAGCGCGGACCCGATTGTCGAAGTGACAATCGAGCGCATCCTGCCGGGCGGCGCTGGCCTCGCTCATGCTGATGGGCGAACGCTGCTGGTTGCGCTGGCTGCGCCGGGGGATCGCGCGTTTGTCCGATCGAGCGCGTGCAGGGACGCGTGGCCTTTGCTTCGATAGTGGAGATCATCAAGCCTTCAACCATGCGCGTCGAGCCGCCATGTCCATATTTTGGTCGCTGCGGCGGCTGCGATTTTCAGCAGTTGAGCTACGAAGCCCAACTTGAGCTTCAAAGGTCGAGATTATCCGCGACTGTCTGCGCCGCATTGCGCAAATAGAGTTCGCGGGCGACATTCCCATCAAGGCCTCGCCTAACGTCTGGCACTATCGCTCGCGCGCACAGTGGCAGCACGACGCGCGTAGAAAACAGCTCGGCTATTTTGAGCGCGCCTCTCATCGTGTTTGTGATGTCGCAGAGTGTCCTGTGCTCGTTCCTGACTTACAGACGACGCTTGAAAGCTTGCGTGAGCAGATGACAGAAGGCTCTTTACCGGAAGAGGTGACAGAGCTTCAGGCAGTCGCAGGCGACGACGGCGCCTCGCTTGCGCCGCCCGTGCCCCGACACCCGACGCGCGAAGTGAGCCGTCAGATTGGCGAACATCTTTATCATTTTAGCGCCGAGGGCTTTTTTCAAATCAACCATGAATTGCTGGAGCCTTTGATCGCTGCCGCCCTATCGGCGACGCGCAGGGGAGACCGCAGTTGATCTCTATTGCGGCGCGGGGCTTTTCACGCTTCCCTTCCGCAACGCTTCACACGAGTCTTCGGCGTCGAAGCAAACGCCACGGCCATCGGCTATGCGCACCGCAATCTGGAAGAAGCGAATCTTGACAACGCAACTTTTGAAATCGCCAGAGTCGAGCGACTGGCTGGCCGAGAATAGCGACGCCCTTGCACCCGTTGATTTCCTCCTGCTCGACCCGCCGCGTGCCGGAGCCGAAGACTGGCGCAACCGAAGGCCTCCTCGCCCTGCAACCACGCCACATCTCATACGTCTCCTGCGACCCCGCCACCCTGGCACGCGACCTCAAACCTTGTCGCAGGCGGCTACCGGCTTGAAACAGTCGCCGCCTTTGATATGTTCCCGCAGACACATCACGTCGAGACAATCGCGCATCTGTTTCCTGAGCCTTTGATAAATACAAAAGGAGCGTTGCTTTAAGCTCTCTATCTTTGGCTATTGACTTCATATCTGTAAAAAAACTATCATCCCCGTAACCTGCAAGTCAGTTTCGACGCGGTTTTTTGCGTATATCTCACTTTGTTGTTCGAGCTATTCAGGCGTGTCCGTTGTTCAGATGGGTACGTAGGCAGGTAGCAGCTTTCAATCTTAATTGATCTACCGAAGAGGGCGATTGGCCTCCATATAAGCTGCTCGCCCTCAAACTTTCTGCTCTTCAGTGTTCGGCCTGCTTTGACCTAAATCTCTCCTACAGTACTGGGAGAGGTCAAGGCGTTGATGTGATGGTTTCTTCTCTTAATGGATGAACCTCCTTGTGTACTTCACCACAGAAAATCAAAGACGAGTATGCTAAAACATTTTAATTCTAGGAAGCACAAATCGTTTAGTTTAGGGGTAAGCCTTATTCTGATCCTCTCTTCTTTAATGAGCGTCCCGGCTGCGGTCATCGCACTACCTGATGATCCGCCTCCACCAAAATACACGATAGCCCCGGATAGAATTCAGGCTGGAAAAACGCGCGATGTCACAATTACAACTGACACCGGCGACCTCAAGACAGTCGAACCGCAACCACCCCCAGCTGGCTCCGGCATTATCTTCGAGTCTGTTTCAGGTCAAACAGTTCTACGCCCGAATGATAAGACTATCGTTATCAGGGTCAAAGTTGATGAGGATGCTGACCGCGGAACCGTGCCGATTAGTTTAATTAAGAAAGAAGCCGATAAAACTACGGTTGTGGGCGTAGTCAATCTGGAAATAAGTGAGTTTAAACCGAGCAAGATCAGCAGAGGGCCGACGCCCGACGACATAGACTTTGAAGTGGATGCGATGTGGAATGTCCTGCCCTATAAGGTCGTCAAAGCGAATTTCGGGCGCAGGGCAGCCGACTCGTTTTATGCCGTCGAGGTTTTTCTCGGGAACAACAGCGGCTTCGATATTCAAATCGTCGGCGTCGGATTTGAATCCACTCTCGGCGCTCCGCTGGCTCTTGGCCCGGACAAGAAGCCGCTTCAACCGATCTACGATGCTAAGGGTAAACCGATCCGCGATGATCGCGGCAACAGATTGATACCGGATTTAAATCCAGATGGGACACAAAAGACAGGCCCGAACAAGGAACCTTTGTACAAGCCGTACAGAAGCTATCCGCTACCGACCAGTGACCACAGGCTAGTGCGTGGCACCATTGAAATGGATCAGCTCTACGGCAGCCGCGCGTTTGTTTTGAATCTGTTGGGTGGGTTTGGCACCCTCGTTTCAGGCTTCATCCCTTTTTTCCACAGATCGAATCCTAAAGCTAATTACAGCACATTTAGTAGCATCCTCAACGGCCAGCTCAAGGAGGGATTCGCAATAGCCGCGCCAGACATGACAGTTAGCCAGTTGAACCGGCTGGAAAATCTTGTCCTGCATGATGGCATGACGGTGCTGAACAACAGCCAGGCGAAAACCATTGTCTTCTTTCCCAGACATGTGGTGGCGTTGGATGAAAAGGACAGGAAAATAATAGATAAGGGGGTGAGCATGTGGCCCCTGATAGAGAAGCTTGGTGAACTAATCATCGTCGGCAAACCCATCATTACTTACAGAAACCGCGAGATCGTCGCCACCAGGCCGCAGCCCGCCACTCCCCCATCAACTCCAACTACGCCGATAATCGGGCCTCCGACCGTCGCCGGATTCGTCACCCCCAATGGGATTGCTCCGGGCAGCAAGGTCACGATTACCGGAACAAATTTCGTTGCCGGCAGCCAAGTGACATTCGGGGGTGTTCCCTCATCGAAAGTGACTTTTATAACGGCGACTCAAATTGATGCCGAAGTACCTGCGAATGCGATCACCGGGCCTATTATGGTCACGACGCCGAGTGGGTCTAATACAAGCCCTGCTTCTTTTATTGCTCAGCCAAGGATTAAGAGCATCTCTCCCAAAAATGCTGTGCCCGGCACTGCTATCACCATCGAGGGAGAAAATCTTGACAACGCAACTTCTGTTAACTTCGGAAGCGTCGCGCAAACAGTCTTCCTCTTCAAGGACAAAAACAAGATTATCGCTAACGTGCCCGAAAAAGCCGAAAGCGCAATCAGGGTTGTTACACCTGTAGGAGATGCAACCCCGCCCAGCACCGAAAAGTTCATCGCACAGCCAGTCCTTGATGCGCTTGCGACCAAGAGTGGGAAAACCGATGATCGGATAATCATCACAGGAAAGAATCTAGATAACGCCGAGGTGTTCTTCGGGAACGCACGCGCGGAAGTTGTCAATCCGGGTTCGACGAGTATTGAAATCAAAGTTCCAGAAAACGCCGTCAGCGGGCCAATCACTGTCAGAACTGCTCCGGGCGTCGAGAAAAAGTCGGAGGATTTTACCTTCATTCCGAAACCGGAAATCTTGCTCATCTCGGTTGACGGCGGGGCTGCTGCTGAGACGGCATCTGGTAAAACCGGCTCTATGGTAACCATTACAGGTCAGAATCTCAAAGATGTTAAGGAAGTAAAATTCGGCGATGTTGTAGTAACTCCTACGGAGAAAACCGACAGTCGGATTATTTTCACAGTGCCTGAAGGCGCAGGGTCTGGCAAAATCACAATAGAGACGCCGGGTGGCGTTGTGAGCACCGACAAATTTACTTTCATCCCAGCACCGACAATCACAACTTTTTCAGTTAATGGCGGGACTGCTGAGGCCCAAGCCTCTGGCAAGGCTGACGACACCGTAGTAATTACGGGTAAGAACCTCAAAGATGCCGTGGTGAAGGTCGGTGGTCTTGCCGTGACTCCTACGAACCCCAGTGATACTCAACTCACCGTCAAAGTACCAGCCGGTCTGACGCCAGGGAAGATCACGATTGAAATTACGA
This sequence comes from uncultured Acidobacteriota bacterium, assembly GCA_963811065.1. Classification (GTDB taxonomy): domain Bacteria; phylum Acidobacteriota; class Blastocatellia; order Pyrinomonadales; family Pyrinomonadaceae; genus QHXM01. The sequence continues at coordinate 113,658 of CAWEPR010000014.1, read as the reverse complement.
CGCCGGGCGGCAAAGTAAGCACGGACAAATTTACTTTTACACAGTAAGGAGGAGAGGAAATGGAGGGCTTCAAACATTTGTCTCAATTACAGAGACCGTGGATACGAGGATGTTTTCTGCTCATTTTTAGCCCTCTTCTCCTAAGTCACGCTCAGGGGCAAGCGAAGGAAGGCTCAAACCAGCAGGACTTCACTTCGTCGGGACAGGCAGAGGTAGCGCGGGGCGATTTGATCTCTACGCCTGTGTCCTTTACGCAAGTCAAACATACTCTAACTATTCTCTTCGGAAACGCGAAGGCGAGCTTAGGGAATAATACGGGAAATAAGAACGAGCCTCTGAGCGCAACTTGGGTTGGGGCGATTCGCGTGCCTGCTAACATGCTTGGCGGCAGTAAGGCTGCGCGACTTGTCCAGCAGCTCCGCGGCTCGGTCAATAAAGACGAAGGAGCTAGAGTTATTCTGACGCTAAATCTCGGCGGCGAAACTTTTCTTGCCGGGCAGAATTACGTGGTCGAGTTTCCTTTCGGTAAAAAGCTGAATGAAGACATCCAGCGAGAGTTCAGTTATAAATCGAAAACCAAATTGTTTCAGAGTTACACGGCCACGATTATCATCACCATCGAGCGGCGCAATCCTCAAGCGATGGCGGAGGTGAGTATTGACAGCCTTGACGTGATAAACAAGCAGAATCAGAAGCCTTCCAGGTGAAGATCAGTCGCCGACTACAGGGCACGGGCGACGAGCCGTTGTCGATTTATTTCCTTGAAATCGTGAGTCCCGTGGAGTTGACGGTGACAGCAGTGTACACCGCCCACGACCTGCGCGGGATGTCGGTGGCACTGGATGTTGTGCAAGTGGAAGCCAACGAGATTAAAAAATCGCGAGCTTGGGCGCGGTGCCGGTGGATCACTTAGAGCGGCACAGGTTTGACCCCCGATCCGGGTGATTCACGTTGAACACTGCAAGGGAGGGCCGCCAACTCTGCCTCGGCGTGCGGCTCTCGCAGGCGCAGCAACTCAGAGAGAGCGGTTGACGTGTAAAGACGTTGACCGCTCTCGCCTTTTATGCAGCGCTCTGCTTGACCGGGATTTCAAATCCGGCTTTAATAAGCTCGACATGCGCGCTGCTCCTCACCAGCCTGCGTTTCTTCCGCACCCGCTTGCTGTCCTGGCTGCGTCTTTCGCGCTGGGCGTTCTCGTTGCCAGATTCACTTCATTGCCTTTCAAACCGGTGCTGGTATGCGGCGCGGTTTGCTCGCTGGCTGCTGTTTACAACTATGCGAAAGGGCTGACGCTCTCGGCAGGGCTGCTGCTTGCGCTGGCGTTCTGCTGGGTGGGTGCGACGCTGATGCTTTTGGAGAAAGAGAGCGTGACGGCTGGACGTGCGCAAAGGCTTTATGCTGATGGAACGATTAAATCCGGCGAACCGGTAGAAGTAACGGGTGTGTTGGAGCGCGCGCCCGAAGCTGCGCCGGATGGCTTCTATCTGACGCTCGGCGTCGAGAAGTTAAGATTCAAAGATGAAGAGCGCGCCGTCTCAGGGCGAATATCGCTCTTTGCTCCGGTGCGCGACCACTGGGCGCAAGCCGGGTACGAGCGACTGGAATTGCGCTACGGCGCGCGCGTCCGCGTGATGACGGCGCTTCAACGGACGGATAACTTTCGCAATCCGGGCGTCTCGCCTTTAACCGAATATCTTGAGCGGCGCAATCTGGACGCGACCGGGACAATCAAAAGTCCGCAACTAGTCGAGCGGCTGGATGACGAGCGTGTGTTTCTGCCGCTGGTCTGGCTTTACGAATGGCGGCAGCGCGTGCTGGCTGAGATTGACGGGAAATTCTCGCTCTCTACGGGCGGAGTCTTGAAGGCTGCGCTGCTCGGCAATCGTTACCAGCTTTCACGCGATACGGCGGAGCGTTTTCGTGAGGGTGGGACTTTTCACGTTCTGGTCATCAGCGGCATGCACATCAGCCAGAAAACACCTTATACAATAAGTGACAACAACCCATTGATTATGTGAACCTTATCTATAAAAAGGTAGTTCATAAATTTAAGCACAATCGCTTACCCGAAAAAGTCGAATTTTTTGAGTAATCTTCGGTTAAAGATCAGATGTAAGCAAAGCCTTTTTTGTATTGACTTCATATTAAATCGAAACTATGTTTTCTCCTGGACTATTAGAAATTTTTATTAGCAGGCACGCTAAAAGCAGAAGAGCTTCCAATCACTCCTGAAGTTATTGAGGCAACGCTAGAAACAACGGCAAAAAGGGGAGTCGTTTGCTGATTACAGAGTAGACGGTTTCAATTGGATTACGTTGGCTACAAGTGAATATTATCTAGACATCTTAAAAGATGCTCACCGGCCCGAAACTTTAGAAGAGTATAGATTCCACGTCTATATCTTCAGATTGCTGTATCGTTGGTAAGTCTTCACTTAAGGACTCTTGCGTGACCGATCTTCACAAGGAGACCTCACAATGAAGCGGATCAAGCAGCTAAATCCTCAACTTCTCGAAAGAAAGATTAGCCCACTAAGGTCATCTCTTGTTAGTAGCCTATAATCCCTTTACTCGAAATTATTATGTCGAATAAATTTACTTGCGTTGATTGCGATAATAATATTCCTCCCTCGGCTGAGCGATGTCCACATTGTGGGCGGCCAGGACTTTTCCCAAATGTTCGTGCTGCCGAGGATCAAGCAGAGCGTAAGGCATTAGACCGACGTTATCAGCACGCCTTAAAAAGCACAACGAAAAAAGGGACTTCAGGAAACCTCAAAGACTTTGAGGCCAGAATTTCTAACTCCTCAGCTTGTATCGCACGGTCTGCCAACGAGCTACAGCGACTCGTATCAAGTGATAACGAAACTTATGCTAGCTATTATCAATTGATTGAGGCAGGTATAAGAGTTCCATCAGGCGGTAAGTGGGATAGGCTCCGTAGATTAGCTGACGCCGCTCTATTCCCTGGCTACGAGAAACATATCAGATTCGCGGCACTTACATTAGATGGAGTTGGGTTGTTTAATTATGGCGAGTGCTCAATATCATTACGCACTGCTATGATTGCACATCGAGCCAGCGTATTCGAAGAGAACTCAGTTCTCTTCATGGGGCAACGCGGTAGCAAATTCTTGAAAAGCGGGCAACTGCCAAGAGGGTATCGCGCAACGTGGGGAGAACTAAATAAACTCTGTACAGCCAAGCTCCACAAGAAAATCGCTGTAACGACACAACCCAGCCAGTATCCTGGCCTACTGTTGCATCAAGGTCTAACATCTAAAGAGGACGATTTTGTTGAAGTTCATATTTGGGGACCAATGACCATTCGCACAGTAGAACAAGTTATTTTTTCCCCGAGCACAGACCCTGCTCAGAATGTTATCATCAAGGCACTGAAAGAAAAGCTCCAAAAAGCCGGAGTCAGGGTAGCGTAAAAGAATGGATGCCGTAATTTCGGGCAGAGTTGGGACAGCCCTCTTAATCAATGGCGACTCGTTGAAATCGTTCAGTGTGGACGACCCGGATTCTCTTGTTCCTAGATATAGTCCTGATCTACGACTTCTCTTCGGTGACGCTATAGACCTTCAACTGCTGGAAAACACTAGCCGGGAAAGTGTAATCCAAGAGCTTAAGCTTGCCCATAACATCGCTTCCTCACTTGATTTGACTTTGATAGCTCTTGATTCGGAGCTTACTAAAGAAGTACGAGAAGAAGCAGCCAAGGTACTTGATAATTTATTAGTTGACGAACGGGTTAGAAATCGCTTGGAGAGGATTTTATACGCCCACCCGCTTCCAGGCACTGCTGATTTATTAGGGGCATTAGAGTGCTGCGGTCTAGATCAAACAAAAGCAATCCGCTCTTTATTTGAAGAGTACAAGGAAAGACAACCCCTAATCCGTGAAGCCCGTTTGGCATGGGATTCAATCCCTGTGGCTATTTTCGGTGGGGAGCAACAGCAAGCGGAATTTCATTATATCGCCGTAACGGAAGGTTTATTCCGCGATTTAGTTATTACGACGGACGTGAACGCAGTCCTTGCAGCTTATAAGTCGAACGTAGCCGTCCGGTCAATACCAGGTTATCAAAATGTCTTAGGTCAGTGGGCTAACAATGTCCGCCGAACAGAGACGTACCCCTCCAAAACAAGAGAAGCTACAATTCTTAAAAGTAATGTTACTGAACGGGATGTTGTAGTAGTCGGGGGAGGCACTGAAGGTCTTTTAACAGCAATATTGGCTGCCGAATATGGCATAAAAAATATTGCTGTTTTTGATGTATCAGAAAGCAATATCCAAGAGTTAGAGAGTTTACGCCATCAGGCTTGGCTTCAGTCTGGGTTACTGTATGCGGAACGGAGTCTGTTAATAACGCCGGGAGTAGGTGACTTATCTTATGGCTTAATGAATGCTTTAGGCGTACCGACATCGGAGGCAGAGTGGAACATTCAACTCGGCGCTGAACAGTTTGTTCGGTGGCTTGATAGGCGAGATAGATATACTAACATTGGCAAAGTGCCTAGCAGGCTCATCCACTCGCTTACTTCAGATCTCATATTTAAGTATGTCACACTCAGTTTAGTGGATGCCTTATTTAGTCTACCTGTTATAGCAAGCGATATAGTAGAAGCTGCAATGGCGCGTGGCGTACAGTTTCATAAAGCCGATTTAAGGTTTATCCCAGAACCACAAAGCCATTCAGGTTTTCTAATATCAACCGGCAACGAGTTAATAGAATCAAGATTTACTGTTCTATCTTCCCGTGCGCAGCCGCAAACTTTTACCGGCCTGTCAGGTCTAGTTCGACCTACTTTTTTAAATCAGCTACCCTCACGGCTTAATCTTAGCAAGCATTTTGAGGAGGCAACTCTCAGTGCTGACCTGTTTTCACATTCTCTTATACTCGCATCTAGTTTCTTCTCACCAACGTTCAGTCCTCCGATCTATGATAAGAAAAGATATCTTGACTCAATAATAAATCGAATAACGAATGACCAAGAAGATTTATGGTTTCAAAGCTTGATTGTTTCTGACCTATCCTATCTGCGGGGGCGTTCCCATGCATCAATAACCTCAAGTACTTTGGAAGTTGAAAGGTCCATTGACGAATTATTGAGAGAGGCACGTCCGTTAAGTAGCGCGTGGTCGCCTCAATATTCCAGCTCATTCATCAGCCGTCCGAGCACTATTAATATGGCCTCGCACTCAGCAAGAGATATGTTTAATGAAATTCGGCGCTTGATGAACCCTCTCCCATCTCAATCACGTAGTGAAGGGTTTTATATGTCATTATTAAAACGCAAGCATCAGAGATGGGATTATGAGAAGGTGAAAGATTTATATGAGCGGGCCAGAAAGAGGAAATTTAGAAGAAGGCACAAGCTCTAATAAGTTTTTCAGACGCCTCAAATTTGCTTAAAAGTTCCGATGCATATTTACATTGACGAGTCGGGAATCTTCAGCAACCCTGCCAATGAAGATAATGTAGCCTCCTGCGTAGTAGCACTCGTAATTCCATCAACAAAAAAAGTAAACCTTTTTAAGGAGTTCAGAAACCTTACTTCTGAGTGGGTACGGCTAGATGAGGAAGTAAAAGGCAGGAACCTGAACGAGAGTCAGGTAACCCAGATTGTTGAGCTACTGAAGAGGTATGACGTTCTGTTGGAAATAACAGTAATTGATTTGGGAATTCACTCGCAGGATGAGATTGCTGAATTCAAAAGAATTCAAGCAGATGAAGTCACGAGACAACTGAAGCCTGAACATAATCCAGAAATCATAAGACAGCATCATGAAATTAGAAATGTCTTCAACAAAATGTCGAATCAGTTATTTGTCCAAGCCTTTATTATGTTTATGTTGATACCGAGGACATTAAGGCACGCCATTAATTATTATGCTCGCCGAATACCAGAGGAATTGAAAAGCTTTCATTGGGTTGTTGATGCCAAGGATAAGAATATCACGGAGTATGAACGTGCTTGGTCCTTAGCGATATATCCAATCATGTATACACAGTCCATAAAGGAGCCAATGTATTATATTGAAGGAGGCGATTATTCATATTTCGAGGAGCGTTTTCAGGAAACGGACAAAGACAGGATCAAATACTACGAAGCTGAAGGAAATTATGGCGAAGGTGAGATCGGAGCAACAAAGTTGGAACTGATACTAGGGAAGAGTTTCAAATTCCAAGACTCCAAAAACAATCTCGGATTACAAATGGCTGATGTGCTTGCTAACGCCACACAGAGAGGTCTAAACGGTAGACTAAAAGAAGACGGCTGGGGCGAAATTGGATCACTGATGATTCGAAAAAATCCCCATCCAGTTAGCCTTATAGGATTAAATACGCCAAGTGTTCAAGCATCAGAGAAATCCACCGCTGGCGGCCCATTCTCACCTCTTATGAGAAAATATTGGGCAATGGCTAAATCACTATGGTTAGATAACGATCAAGAAGCCTATATACTTCGTAAAAATCGTAAGAAGAATATGCATAGAATGAGACCTCGAACTTTTGATAAATTCCAAAACTCCATTGAATAACCAGTGTATACACTCAATAGAGCTGGAGAGAGATTTGGTGCTCTAAAAGTAATCGGCTAGTCATTTAGTATAGCTGGCGCTACATTCATGGTTGACGCATCATGACCAACAACGATCCCTCTTCATTCGAGAACCTCCCCGACAACTTGCTTAAAGAACCGGGGGTTGGTTTTTTCGAGACAGAAAATCAGAAACGTCAATTAGCACTTCTTTCGGAATACATTTCTCAAGACCATCGCAGGCCCATATTCATTACCGGCCCTCCTGGTTTTGGGAAGACCACGCTGGCACGGATGTTTTTGTCGCGTTACCGCCTACCACGCACGGAAGTAGAATGGGTAGACCTTGAAAAAAGCTCAGACCCAGTTCACGCAATCGAGTTAGTAATAAACAGGATTCGAGCATCAAGAACTGGAAATGAATTACTTGTTGTACTCGACGGAGCAGAAAGATTACAGCAAAAACCTTTAGAGGAGATGCTGAACCGTTTATTCAATTGGAAGATAGTTCGAAATGTAATAGTCACCACGCGAAATAGCGGAACCAAAATCCGAGGGGCCAGAGAAATAAATATGGACCCGCCGGAAGGAAAATTATATGGCTTAAAAGAACAAGTTATTACCCCTCAAAAAAGAATAATCCCATTCGTTGCCCCTCAGATTGTCACCGCCAACGACGTTCTTATTGAACGATTGAAAAGAGAACCCGATGGCTTGTTCAAAATTTCGCCGCGCCAGTTTGAGGAGGTTATTGCAGACTTGCTTACTGACATGGGAATGGAGGTTGAGCTTACCCCGGCTACTAGAGATGGAGGTAAAGATATTCTTGCTTATATGAAGACAGACATCGGCAAATTCTTATGTCTGGTTGAAGCCAAACAACACAACAAGTCGAGGCCGGTAGGTGTCAGTTTAGTAAGAAGTTTATACGGAACCTTAGTAGACCATCAAGCAACGTCAGGAATGCTTGTCACCACATCCCGTTTTGCTAAACCCGCACAAGACTTTCAACAACGGCACAAATATCAACTTTCATTGAAAGATTATAGTGATGTTGTATCCTGGCTGCTTAAATATAAAGCCATATGAGAGGTAATAATTCTTCTCTTATCTAAGTCATAACTGACCTATCTACAGCCCACCTCCCTTGCGCGTTTCTGCCAGCGTGCTTTACTTAAAGCAATCACCTATTCTCTTGCAATGAGACCAAGATCAAAGCCGATTCGCATACAGCTTGGCAGCCTCAGCCTATAAAGTCTGTATGTGAGCCAATTTTTGTTTCCTTACACTCCAACTTTACGCCGTGTTTAGGTTCTCCCGGTGGTAAATAGACTGAATCTAGGCCCTGTGTTTCGTTCTCTCTGCGTTATTGGTATAAGTTCGGCAAAGGCCGTGGAGCATAACCTTAAACCTTCCTTGCTATTATGCATTTACCAGCAGCACAGAACGAATGAAGATCACCCCCACAGGACGGACAACACCTCCGCCGCAGGGCAAAGAATCAAGCTAGGCTGATACATCTTGACCCCATGAAATGCTGGTGGTATGTAGCAGAGCAGAAGGATGGAATGGAAAGTGGACAATAACCAACCCAAATCAATCAACTTTATTGTAATCGGTATCTGGGTCTTGATAGGCTTAGCGGTTATTTTTAGTCTGTTCGATGGCTCAAAGATTAAGAACCTCGAATTGTATGTTCAATTAATAGCTGCGCTCGCTACCATTGGCTCAGTTTATTTTGCATACCAAGCAATTAGGCTGTCTGCGAAGACTTCAGAGGAAATGAGGAGCGATAGAGAACTCGAACTTGCAAATCGAAAACCAGAATTCCGGTTAATGATGGATTCAATCAAAAGATATACTCATGGCCTTGCTGGAGAGGAAGTTCGATACGAATTCGAGGCCGGAGCACAACAGCTTCAAGTTCATCCAGCTACTTTGGTTACTGCCACTGCTTATTTAATTGATTGGGAACTGAATAAGGAGCCGTCACCAATATTTAGAGAAGAGAATGCTAATGACGTACATCAGCTTACCTCTGTATGGATCAAAAAGGATGGCTTAGAAGCAAACTCCCCAGATAAGTTCACCTATTTGGTTTTCGATATAAGCTTTCAGGACAAGATAACCGGCAGAAAATATAACCAGACACTTTACAAGAAACTAGAATTTAGAGATGACGAGGAAACTTGGTATTACGAGGATGTTGGTCACAAGGATAGGGAACGCTTGGAATCCTATATACAGCAATATAAGTAGATAAACTTAGAAACCAAAGAACGCACGGATAATCTGTATTATGGGCATCTCCAATGAAAGGCATAAATCTAAAAGCCGTTCCTAAATGGAACCTCGCCTGTCGCGGCTATTACTTTTTCCATGTATACGAGTGTTAGCCTGGAATGATGATCAAACCAGTCCGCTGTTTTTCCACTTCTAATCTCGCCCGCTCAAGCTCAATTCGTAACTGCTCTATCTCCAGTTGACGCTTCTGAAGCTCAAGGCGCATCAGAATCTCCTCTGCCCTTCTTCTATGAAGACTGATCCAAGTGAGTATGAGGGTTGTGATGCTCGTGATTGGCGAGACGATCAGCCCGAACAACGATACCCAAAAGAGAATGTCCTTCTTGAAGTCACGACTTTCCGGCGGGGAAAGCCGTGGCGAGACGGATAACATCTCCCTAACGGGCATTCCGAACCTAGAAAGCTGATCGCGTCGAAAGATATAGGAAGTCTCTTCTGCATTTGCCTCCAAGTAAACGCTGCCGCTTAAGTTTGTCTGTAACCAGTTTGGATAGGCACCGTGCCCCGCATAATAAAACTCTACAAAGTTTTCAGATGGGCTAAAACTCAGAACGTATGCCCCAAAATGATTAGGGGGTAAGTCATGAGCTAAGTAACTTACTGGTGCTATGGCTCTTGAAAAATATAGTGCGCTCCTCAAGTCCATATGAGCACTGGGCTGAATCCCTGCCAGATCCCAAGAGACATTCGCGCCTTCGCCTGTAATGTGGCCTCCGGTAGTCGTGTACGTGTAGAGCAGCTTATCGCCTTCCGGGTCAATCACGTTGGCCAAAAGCTGCGCCTCCGTGCGGGTCAGCGTTAAATTATAATCAAGAAATTGATCCCCTATGCTCTGGGACGCCGAGCTATCGCGCCACACTCTTAGGGAAGAATGTGGTTGAAGTTCGCTAGTAGAGGGCTTCATTTCCCAGTACGAGAAAATAAGCCAAGCCAAACTACAGCAGGTGAGTAATTTCCAAGAGGCAGGACTCAACCTGCTGCTGATTCCAATTGCACGTCTCCAGATTGAGACAGATGCTTTAGCGCCGAGTAGTCTAAACATGATCCACGCTCCTCTATATATCTTAAAAGCTGCGAGGGCGGCTGATGGTCAAACAACTTCGAGTTCAACTAATATCGTTGCTGAGCATAATTTGTGGTTGCTGTATCAATAAACTATTATCATACTATCCATTACCTCCTCTTACGGCATTGCCGTCATCGTGAATTGTGCGTTTGGCACAACAGTTTGCAGATCGTAGTTATTGATGGTCAGGTCTGCGAGACGCTGGCCGCGCAGGCGCGTGACAATGCGGAAGGGAAGCGTCATGCAGCTCACCTTGCGATAATCTGAGCGGTCTTCCTCAATCATCACCTGGCTCTTGTAGCGCGTGACGACCTTATCAATCAGGAATGTGTTTTTGTTGATCCAGAAGCGAACAGTGTCCTCAGAATTGAATTTAACTTCGACCACGTAGTAGTTGCCTTCGTCCCGCTGGCGGGCTGTGGCGAGCTGGCCTTCGATGGCGCGGTTGAGGGTGGCAAAACCCATCATCGCCCACTGGCGCGAGGCCGCAACCTCAGAGACGCGAATCTCGTTGCCAAGGAGCATTCCGCCACCCTGTGTTCCGGTGTAGACCAGGAATGTTGGCCCGCCGCCGAGCGTCGCCATCGCGCCCATCGGGCTGATGTCGAGACGCCGCCGCATATCTCTATCCTGATAATCAGCGAGACCAACCTTGACCTCAACCGCGCCGGTCATCGAGGGCGCGCCCGCAGAAGCGAAAGCGGAGGCATTGATGAAGCCTTCGGCGCGAGCCGTCACGTATTGAAGCCCGGCGTATTCGCCGCCGCCGTGCGCGACACGAGTAACGGCTAATAGTTCATGACCACTTAACCCCCTACCGTCGCTTGTTTGAAAGATCATTTCTAAATGATTACATTCTGTAGTTTGATTAGTAACTATTTTTACGTTTTTCCTTACACCCTTTTGGAAACCGCTCCCTTGAAAAGTCACTGTGTAGGTTCCAACAGGGAGATTGCTAAGATGATAGTGACCACTATCATTTGTAGTTGCATTGAACGTTTGTCCGGTTTGATCATCCTTCGCCGTTACAGTTGCATTAGCGATTCCGGGGCCATTTTTCGCACAGACTTGCCCTCGCATGTTTCCTGTTGACTGGGAATAGGCATGATGAGGAACTGTAAGTAAATTGACGCAGAGTAGGCATACGGCAATTCGTACCAATTTGCTCATAAAAGTTTGCTCTCTTCAGGGAGTAGATACTTTTGAGCTAAATAGCCATTTGTAGGCAACAATAATAAATACTGCGACATATAAAATTAAGGTCACAAAGTCTATTATTGTCGGGAATAACTTAGACGACCCAACAATAATGCCCCTAATTCCCCATAACGCAGCTATATATCCTAGGCTATTTGTGAGAACCTTACTCGTTTCTTCTCGTGTTGCGATGTAGAAAAGAAAGGCAAAGGCGATGGAATAGAGGATCACCGCCGTTGCTCTTACAAAGCGGTGGCGTTTTAGAATTAGGTTAAAGCTATTAGAATCCGTTGTATTCCTGTCAAATGAGTATCCAGTTTCACATCGCTTGATAATAATTGTCTCGTCTATTCGGTTTTCCATCGCAACATTTAATGGTATCTCTTCACCACTTTTTCTTTTGAAATCTATTTGGATGTTCAGTACATAATCCTCAAAAGGGTAGAAGAAGGATTGTGAGCTATAAGGCAAACTAACGGAAGTCCAAGGCCGGTTTGCCGCCGTTGTCGGATTAGTGCCTGTACCTTCTGTCACATTAGGGATTATCCTCAAAACTGAATCATAGTTATTTAGGTCTGGGTCCTGTGTAGACGTAACTGATAATAATTCAATGGTATCTTCAGCTTTATTAAAATTTGGAACCATAAAGGTCGAGTTAATCTTCTTTGCACCTGTATCAAGTGTATTGAGTACCAAAAATGCGCTTGTTCCTGGCTGCTTAGTAGGACAGGTGATCAACTCCCTTTTCATATCCAAGTATGTCCAATAGCCGACAAAAATTATTAGTCCCAATACTGCAACCCAAAAGGGCAATTTCTTATTTTTAATTATGTTTGTATACATAAGGCTGATGTGCGAGGATACATAAAAATTCTAGAATTGAGTGAGGCTAAAGAGGGTAATAACTCTCGATAGCAGGAACGCGAGGCCGTGATGCGCAAACGATATTCTTATCAGAAATAAATGTCAACAATTAGTTCTCATCTGTTTAGCACGCATCTCTGCGTTGACCACCGCGACAGAAAGATTAAGGAAAAGGGTGGTCCCTGCGTGTATGCTAAATAGCCCTTCAACCTCACGGTGTTTCTTGCTGAGAACCCAAGCAACTGTCGTAAGGAAAACGGTGTGATAAAGGGTATTCCACGTACTGACTTCGTTCTTGAAGTTCACCAGTTCTTGCCAGCGTGCCCTGAAGTATTCGAGGAGCGGATGCGCCCACCGTCGCAGTCATAACGAGCCGCCTTCCAATCCCAGGGTGGCAAGTTGGCTACGTGCTCTCCCGCCTACGATGGGTCGCATCCTCATTCTCATTATACGATATTAAGGAATGTAAGCTCACCATTGACATCCACCTTCTAACAGGAATATCGTTCGCGCGTCCGATCCTCGCTCACCTGCTGACGAGAGCCTTACTCTAGTCAGTGTTCCTTATCTTCACCTCAAGGAGATTGCCATGAACCCCCAGACCTCTACGAAAACGATTCGTCGAATTGCCACCCTCCTTCTTGCTGTTGCTCTCTTACTGACTCTCTTTCCAGCCTATGCCCAGCGATGCCGTGACTGCCAAATCTCCCAAGCCAGAGAGCAACAGGCGAATCAAAGGCTTCAGCTCACCGATCAGCAAGAGCAGACGGCGGAAGATACCCATCTCCCTTTCGGGCTACACACCGCACCATCCAATGCCACTGGTGAGCACCTGATTCACCAGCGCGAGTGGGTCACGTGGCACGACGATGATCTTAGACTCCCGCTCTGGGTCGCCTACCGGCTGACCAGACAGGACGCGCAGGCGCAACGCACAAGACGAGATTGCTTTCGCAAAGACCCACGGCTGCCGGATGAGTCAGCCTCAATGTGCGAGGATTACGAGGAGCCTATTTTCGACAGAGGGCACATGGTTCCACGCTCGGACTTGAATCGAACCCAAACCGCGATGGACAACTCCTTCATCTTCTCGAACATGGCTCCCCAATTCCCAAACTTCAACCAGAGAGTCTGGGAGAGGCTGGAACGGATGGTCAGAAATTGGGCGATTGTCTCAGACGGCATTCATGTCATTACTGGAGCTGTCTTTGATAGAGATGGGAACGAACAGAGAGATGCGGACGAAGACGCCGACCGGGTGAACCCAACGGAGAGAGTTGCGATCCCGACTCACTTCTACAAGATTATCATTCACCGGAGGCCGAGCGGGTTCATTGATACGATCAGCATTCTCCTGCCACACGACAACCGGAGCAACACGAATAACGATAATCACCTGCGACGGAACATCACGAGCATTGACGAGATCGAGGGGCTAACGGGGATTGATTTCTTTCCCGAACTGCCGGATGACCAAGAGGCAATGGTGGAGAGTTTTGTGTCTCCTGGCCTGTGGGACGTTAACTGAATGATTGGAGAGTAGTCATTAATCAGACAGCCACGATACTCACAGTTTCAGGCATTCTGTTCGGTTTTCTCTTTGCTGGATTCTGGTGGAGTTTGAATCGGGAACTGACCTTCGAGCCTGAAGAACGCCATTTCAAGCTCGGTTATGCGCTCTTGCTTTCCAGCATGGGCTTGCTCGGATACTTTGGAATCATCGCTCCACTTCGCAGTCTTGCAAGAACCGATCCCAGTTTACTAACCATTTATCGAGGTGTGGTACTTGCGCTCATAAGCATCTACGGTTACATGTTGACCGAGTTCGGCCATTACAGGGTATTCCAACGCCCTAAATACACGACAGCTTATGAATGGGCTTTTTTACTGCTCACTCTCATCGTAGTTATCGCTTTTGTAATAATGTGGTGGATAATTTGATACGACATTAAACAGTTGGGGCGGCATCGGGGAGATTCATTCAGTGCTTTGGTTCGGGTATAGACGCATTGAATTGAAAAGCAGGTAAGGAGAAAGTCCATATGTTGAAGATAGCTGAAATACTGCTGGATAAATTCTTAAGACCCCTTACTGCCGAGCAGAAGGCAGACAGAGAGGTAAAGCAAAAGATCGTATTTCTTCACGAGGCTCTGAGACATTGCCATAATGCCTATAAGCAATATAAGTCTGATTCAAGCGACGAGAATTATGTAAATTGGAAACACGCAGTAGTTTATTTAATCCGCGTGCTTGAGGAAATCCGCACGACTCTGGCAGCGTTTGCACCAGATGCATTTGATGATGTGTATGAGTATGCCGCAGTAGAAACTATAATAATTCCCCCAGGCGCTGACTATGATGAGTCCACGGATTTGGGTCAAATGATTACAGAGCTAAAGAGTCTCAAGCGAAGAAAGAACCTGCCAGGCGGAGTAGGTGGTGATTTTGAGAAAGCGATTAAGAAATTAAGAGAGTTTATGCGAAAAAATATGACTATGGGTGAAATTCACCGGGCACAGAAAGCCTTCAAATCAGAAATTTTGCCTTGATTAGCGTGAGATAATAGTCAAGCGAGATGACCTCTCCGGTCATGCTTATCCAACTCAGGAAAGAATATGGTTTACCATATTAATTCGGTTGTTGAATTGAGCGTTTTGAAGTGCAGGATAAATAATCTCTATCCTTCAGTAAGTTTTATGTCCAGTTCTGAAGTATAGCTTGGTATTTGTCCTTCGCGAAGATACTGGAAATATTTGCCAAAGTTATTAGGAGTAAGGAAATTGAACTTGTAACGTAAAGGAATCCCTTCTTCCTCTTCTAGGTGTTTGTTAATGCGTTCAAAATGTGCGACGGCGTACTCGTTCTTTTTCTTATTCTCCTCAGATGGATCTAGCAATTCCTCATTGCCCTTTATCTCTACCACTAAAATAAGATTACCGGCCTTGATAAAGAAATCTGGGTTGAACTTGCCACGCTTTGGATGCTCGCCTTTTCTCCAAGCGTATTCGATGTCGTAGAACTTCATGTTCGTAGATTTAATCCATGCGTCGTAGTAAGGTAAATTTGCCGGTGCTAACAATTCCCTAACAAAACGGCGTTCGGGGTCATGATCGGCGATGACTCCATTCAGTGGGGTCTTAAACTCATCTGGAGTGCGAACGTTGATAACCTTGAACCCAGTACCTTCGTCCGTCAGTTCGTCAAAAAACTCTATCTGATCTTCTTTAACAGTCTCACGGGTGCGATCCATAAAGAAATAAGTTTTCGTATTACGAAGCTCATTGGCCCCTGCACTGTCTGCTTGCCGCCCTCTTGTGGAGAGGGTGTAAAACTGATTCGGGATCGGTGTATAGCGTACTGTCTGTGATTCCTTACGTCGCAACGTCCCCAATGATTGAAGAAACTTCTGTTTGATGGCATCCGTCGCGACAGACATTTTTCGCCGTTCAAGCGACCTCTTAACAATCTTTTCCAACTTATCGACCGTGAATTTGTCCGTATAGACTGTGCGCATCCTGGGGTCCGGGTCTTCAGGGTCTTGTACTTCTTCTAGTCGGGAGTACATCTCGACGGCGATTTCGCGAGGTGTGTAAGTCTTATGCTTAATCTTCGCTTGCCATGTGTATCGATCTCCGGTCAATGCTTGTTCGTATTCAATGTTCACCACCTCAGAAGCTGGATCACCGGCGAGTTCAATATACCCCTTCGAGAAGAGCGTATACTCCCCAACCATAGGCGTCCTTATAGAAGTGGGTTGCACCGTGTAGTCGATGTTGTGTAGTTCGAAATGATAGGGAGAGTCTTCGATGACTTGGGAAGAAATCCGCTTCTCGATTTCGAGAATCTCCCTTACTAAATGCCTTATGCTCAATGCCCAGGCGTCATGGTTAAAGACTGTGACCTCGGGCTGTGGACCCTTCCATTTATTGGGGATACGAAGGCCGCGACCAAGAACCTGTGATATGAGCAACTTACTGTTAAAAGCTCGCTGCTCATGAGGGACGATCTGGAAAACGCGCTTCACATCCCAACCCTCGTTGAGCATTGAAACTGAAACAATCCACTCCACTTTACTTCGGGGATCGTCTACATAAGGCAGCGTCCTTACACCGGGGGCATTGTTGTAAATAACAAGCACGCGCTCGTCCGCAAACTCTGGCTTAATGCCCTCGGTCTCGATCAGGAAGTGTTTCAGTTCATCGGCAACATCATTACACGCCGAGACTCTATGAGTTACAACTATAGTTAGTGGAAGAATTCCTTGACCTTTTAACTTCTCTTTTGCCTCTTCATGCCGGTGGCGGATAAGTTGCCATCTCTCTTCTACAGAGTCTCCTTCTGTCTGAGGCATCTCCGCTACATAATCAACTTTTTTAACGTATTGTTCTTCCATAGCTTGGCGGAGTGAATAACGATAAATCACATCGGCGAAGTATTCGTCATCGACATAACAAGTCCCAGACACTCCTAATATGTAATAAAATCCATAAGAGATGTCTTGTAAGAACTCTTTCCACTTCTTTGCTTTTGAGGAAGGTTCATTAACGACATGATGCGCCTCATCATTCAGCACGGCTGTACGAGGGCCTTTGCCCCACAAATTGTCATAAATGGACGAACTCACGTGCTCTAGCGCAGCATGATAATTTTCAACACAGATACTACCATCAGGAATGCTTGAGCGTGCGTTGGTGATGTGTATGGAACTCCATTTCGCAGTGTCGGGTAGAAGCGAGCGGAGATTAACATCAGTTGATAGCCCGCGAAACTTCTCCAACAGACCATCCTCAATTGTAGTCGAGGGACACAGCACCAGAACTCGATCAACAACTCCTTCTGCTAGGAGAACTGCGGCAACGCCATAAAGTATGTAGCTCTTGCCTGTGCCGGTAGCGAGGTCTAGAGAAGCAGAAAGCTGATCTGGGAATTGTAAGTGCCGCTGGAAGGCTTCCCAAGAGCCATAACGCTGTTCAAGGACAGGATTTTGGTCATAGTTAGCCCTAGCGAGTTCCGTCAAGGTCTTATACTCACCACTAAGCAGGTACCGTAACGCCGTGCGTATAGCTTCTTTTTGGTATTCCCGATCTCCGCACAACTCATCAATGAAAGCTTCGTAGCGGCTTTCATCCCAGCGAGAAGGATCAACGGACTGGGGGATCTTTAGGACTAAATCCTTATTATTAAAACGTTGGCGATCCAGATTCGACATAACTTCTCTCAAGCAACACCCACGCCTTCATCAGCTTCGACTTTTATCTGAGGCAAACCGAACTTCTCGCGGGGAATAACGATGCGCGACTCATTGCCGTGAATGTCTACAAAAACAGCCATGATCTTCTCACCAACACTATCCGCAGGGAATAATGCCTCCCACTTTTGAGCTTCTATCTGATGTGCGAAAAAGGCAGCATCAAGGTCGAACACCTCACCGTCATAGTTATAGTCAACCATTAGCATTGAGAATGCTTCTAGCCCTCCCTGCGCATCATCATTACTTAAGCGTGCGGAACTCTTGAATCTTTTGATAGTCAAACATGCCTCTTCGAACAATTGGTCTTTACGTTTCTTTATAGTCACTCCCCAGCTAACCACAGGAGCTTGAATGAAGTGAAAACCCACGGATTCTACTAATGCATTGATGGCTTTCTCGTCGTTGGGTTGTTGCAATGCAGTGAATTCCCGGCTATGTAACTCGCTAATGACTGAGTAGGGAATACGAAGTGCGTAATAACGAATTCCGTCAAACTCTAAATAGTCTTGCTGAAACCTAAATACACCGCGCGGGGCAATAATGAAGAATCTACGCCCGATCTTCTTCCCAACAATGGCATGAATAGAAAGAATCGTCTCTTCATCGATATCTTTGCCTGGATTCTCCAGATGGTTGAAGACCAACACGGCTGCGCCTTTTAACTTGCCATCAACTGAAAGACCACCGATCTTATGCGGTTCATCCTTACAACCGAACAGGCCAAGAGCAAAGAATCGCCAATCTTCCCAAGGCAGCTTTCTTAGCGTTGAAAAGTCATACAGACCAGCATTGTAAAGCACGAATGGTTTAGGCTTAATCCGCGGCCCCTTACTATTGCCAATGCTCTTCCGCAAACTAAGCATTCGTTTTTGTATTGTGTAGACTGATAGTTTCCCAGAATCAATACCGATCCAACGCCGTCCCATCTTTTCGGCTACAGCTAATGTCGTCCCGGAGCCAGCGAAGGCGTCAAGTACGACATCTCCTTCTTTCGAAGCCAGTTCGATAATGTGTTTTAGGAAAGCTTCATTCTTTTCAGTAGGATAACCTGTAGCACTGCTATAGATTGGAGTTCCAGACCATACAGTATCAGCTAAACGAGTTTCAGCGGGTGCCCTCCAGTACTGCGGCTTACCGTCGTCCAAGTTCCGACGAACAAATTCGAGCGACGCGCCTGTATCGCGCCAATATTCTGCCAACGTCCGACCGCCACCCTCAAGTTCATATCGCTTATAGTTTTCTATTGCTCGTTGGGTTCTATTCTCTTCCCATGTCCACTGGCCGGTCTTCGGGGTGATGCCGAACAACTCATAACGCATAGTTGGTCGATCCGCAGTACTCCAGAAATGGTGCCAGTGTCCCTCTGGATTGCCTGCATTATGTTTCTCGACCCACAACGGCTCGAATTTTGTCTCCGAGCTGGCGCTATACCAAAGTAGAGTGTCATGCCTCACATTCAATCTTGAAATCTGATCGAACTGCTGTTGCAAGTTTTTTGAAGCACGTCCAGGTAGTATGATTTCGTTGCGGAAGTTTTGTTCTCCGAACAACTCATCAAGTAGCACCTTGAGGTAATGAACTTTTCGATAATCTATGTGAATGAATAGGCTTCCATTCGAACTTAGCAACTCTTGGATCAGCGCGAGTCTCTTGCGTACAAACTCAATGAACTTTGTCCCTAAAACTTTATCCTGATAAGCTTTTTGATCTTTATTACCACGAAACTCCTGCTGGCTAGCAAAAGGAGGGTCAATGTAAATCAACTTAACTCCAACAGTTCCATCAGCATTGCGTAACTTCCCAGCCCTTTTGTCCGCGATAAGTGTCTTCATCACCTGAAGGTTATCGCCGAAGACGAGCATGTTGTGCCATAAACTACTTCCGCTCTTGCCATTACTACCAAATGTGGTAACTGGCTGAAGCGGAACAGCCATAGTATCGCCAATGATGTCTTCGACGCGCTCTTTATCATAGTATGTTAGCTTCGCCTCCCTGTTAGTATGTGGGAACAACTCGTGATCCCACTCTGAAGGCAGTTCCTCCCCGCGTTTAAGCGTATCAATGACTAATTGCCGAAATTGGTCGTCCATCTTCAAATTCCTTTATTATGTTTATTCTGACGGTGAAGGCGTATGGCGAACTTTTAGTATAAACTATTCGAGTTGACTCACCATAGAGAGCTGCTGGATTGAAAAAGAGCCTTTCCTGTTTGTACTTAACCACATCCGTCACAGTCCCGATTTTCGGCCTATTTTTTGCTTGATTCCAGTACTTTTTGGGTCGCTCGGTAGCTTTTCTGGCAAATCTACTTCATCGTCAATTAGGGCATCTACATAAACTCCGGCAGCCTGCGCGTACTTCAACAGCACTGGCAATGGCGGTTCACGTACTCCCCGTTCATACGCCGAGATATAATCTTGGGTCAATTCATCAACCAAGTCCAAACGCCTGATTATCCCGTTCTGCGACAACCCAAGTGCTGTTCGTATATTTAAAAGTTTCCCAGGAAGCCTCTTTGGGCGCGGACGAATAGCTCTTCCCATTAGGTTGTACCTCCTAATGGAGTGAGCCTTCGCAGTTTGCTCTTGCGGCTAAGGGTATTTACCCTTAATATCTTGCGAGGTAGTTTTACTGCCGGGAGTCGGTATTGCAGTTGCTCCCTGGCAAAGCGCATCACCTACGCTGTTGAGCCTCGCTGATCATAGGCAGTTTTTCTGTCAAAGATTTGTCATGGAATAATTTAACAAGAATCTATAGCTTACAACGACCTGAGGCGGGCGGCAATTGAGATTTGGAAAGAGTAGCCTCATGGATACGCACAAACTAGCAGCCCTTGAAGAAGCTATAGAGCCATACCGTCGCGCAGGCTTTATCATCACTTCTCAATCAGAAGGCGCGATCACACTCGTTCGTCCAAGAGCCAGGTTTAACTACTTTCTATTCATCATCCTTCTGCTGATCTGGCCTCTCGCAGTCCTTTACCTTATTTCCTTCAATAATCGTAGAGAAAAAAGAGTCTGTGTGAGAATCACATCTCAGGGTCAGGTCGAAGAAAGCGGATACACTCTGGCAGTAGCAGAAAGAGACCGCAAGCGTGAGCTATCAGTTAACTCATTCATCTTGGGTATGCTAATCGCAGGGATGATCTTGCTGATCCTCTGGATATTGCACATGACAGGGATACTCTAGCGAACGAAGTTATGAGCAGTAAGGAACCATCTGATCTGCGTATAGCAGCAATCCTCGTCTGGCGACACGAGCACCTGGGAGAACGGGGCACACCTTTGGCCGTAGAAGCTATCAAGGCAAGAGAAGAGCAGCGGATAGTTCGTTTCCGAGATGCGCTTCAGATGATTTTTAGAGGGACAGGTGAGATCAGTTTCAGGATCAATGGCGGGTGCATTGAAGCTGAGGTCGAGGATTTGCGCTTCGTTGCATTAGAGTTTCCTGCTTCGGGGCAGCAAGAGCCTTTGACGGCAGTAACGCTGCTGGGCAGATGCCCTTCGTGCGGGGTGGAAACGCGGAGTGAACCGATTTATAATCTAATAGGCTTAGGCGCAATGTTGGAAAGATTCAAACCGATCCTCCACCACTTCTGCCCTATTCGGTAAAGTAGGAAACGAAGCAAAGAGGGATGCTCTGCGAAGACCTTTAAGCCGCCCTTAATAAATTGACAGTTATAGCTGTCTTTTACTCGGCTTTTTATGATGCTTTATAACAGGCAGAGGTGATTTTCAGTCTCGGGTTGCGATACAAAATTCCTCAAACAGGAAACGAACGATTATTGACATTAGGCATATCATTTGATTAGCATGTCTATGTTAAGTAGCCGGGTCAAATGAGGTCGTAGGAATGAAGAATTCACCAAACACTTTTGGGCAAATCATCTATGAGGCCCGCAAGAAGAAGCGTTATACAATGGTTGAACTCGCTCGTCTCATCATTAAAGAGGATGGAAAGCCGATCAAACAGCAATACCTTTCAGACTTAGAGAATAACCGCCGCACTCATCCTTCGGATCGGATCATTCAAGAGCTTGCCAAAGTTCTTGAAATACCAGTTGCAGAACTATATGTAATGGCGAAAAGATTGCCGCCGAGCTTTGATACAAATAATGTGGCGGCGGTAAAAGCAATATCTAAAAAAATAGAAGAGTACGCAGCCGCTTAAAATCCCAACCACAAATCATTGCCGGAAATTTAATAAGGGTCGAGACCAATAGGTGCTCGGCCCTTGCTCTTTTTTGGAGCATTTGCTAGTGTACCGCTCGTTGGCTGTACCGCCCAATGGCTGTACTGCTGGTTAGCTGTGGTGGTGGGGGTAATCTTGCTGGTTCAGACAACGCTCAAAGACGAAAACTTGGCTGCAAGTAAGCAAGCATCTATTGCAAGCGGTACTTACCATTTTGAGCAGCGGTCTAAAGAAGTATCACACGGTCATCCCGTGCTAGTTTTTGACCGACAGAACCGCCTTCATTTAGCTCTCACAGTCTTCGTTAAAGCGGCGGTTGCCCAGCTATCCATTTCTACTGTCCGTGTTTATCTGTACGCAATTCTACCGTACTTCACCTTTTTAGAAGTAGATGAATGGCAAGTGCGAGCTGGCAGGCGGTGGGATATCAACCCAGAAGAGGTCAGGTACGCAGTAAATGACTATCTCGCTCAATCTTTGTCGTGTAAGGTCCGGGAACACAAATTTGGTTTTCAACTTGTAACGATTACAAAAGCTTCTCACCGCACCGTTAGCACCTTCCTATCAGGCATAAAGCTGTTCTACCGAGTCATGCAGCGAGAAGGATATTACTCTTACAACAATCCACTGATTGACACTTCAGCCTCCGTAGCTATTGCTGCTGCGGAAATACTATCAAGCGATAATGACGAGCCGTTCCCGCAGATGCCAGCCATAAGTGGCGTAACTGAGTCCCATCATTCCCGCCGAAGGCTCTCCGATAGTTACTTTAGGCTCCAGGGTGATGAATGGATCCCACAAGTAATTGATGATCCTGAGTTCCGCAATCTTATTCTTCAAGGCGGTAGTCGCGTCTCTGGCTGGGGAATTCGTGAGGATTGTGTAACGAACCTGTTATTTGAATCCGGTGGTCGCATATCGGAAATTACAGGGCTGACACTTGGAGACTGGGAGGCGAGGGGAATGCACAACATGGCCTCCGCTTTCTCCAAAGGCAGCGAAGGTAAACGAGTTAAATTTCTCCACTTCACTGATAATACCGCGAAACTTCTCCGTCGCTATTTCAACACTGAGCGTCGGAAGCATGATCCGCAGGGCTATTCGCTGGGAGATTACTTGCGATTAGCTAAGCACAAACAAGTTGACCTAATTAGCGTGCCGCTCTTTATCACCACTCAAGGCACTCAGCTAACTCCCAAGGCTTATCGTGACAATTATTGGAAGCGTGCCTGCAAGGCCGCCGGGATTGATGCTGATGTCCACCAGGCACGGCATTGGTACGTCACTATGGCGATCCGCCTTATCTACGAAACATCAAGCAGTAGCGCAGAAATTGCTGATAGGAAAAAAAGTCTAATTGCCTATATGAAGTGGCAAAGTGAGGAAACTATCAACGCCTATGAGCACTACTTCAGTGCTCTTCGACACGCCGAGTGGCAAGAAGCTGCAATTGCTCGAAGAGAGAAGCTGCTAAAGCAAGATTTAGAAAGGCGGCGTCACAGCTCCGCTCACAAGAAGGATATAGAAGCATCTACAGAGCAAAATAGTGCTACCACGGAATCAGAAGGATTTGACTTCAACTTCATCCGTCAAATTGGAGGTGGAAACGATGATTAATGAGAACCAGATTGTGTCGTGTGAGCGATTAAAAGGGAAAATCTCATTAGAAATTCTTATTGCTCCAAAGATTGGTTCTAAACCTAAAATTAAAGGCGAGTTCTTTGAAGCCCATGAAATGATCATCAACTGCTTTGGCAACTATGCGGCTGGTAAACCATGGTCTGATTCTCTCGCGCTGGCAGCCTTTATAATGGTTTCCCGACAATACGATGTTTACTCAATCCACACAGTAGTATCTTGTCTCCACGCAGGGTTTACTAAACTCTTCCCAGCCTTAAAGCTCAAGACAATGGACGAGTGGAATCCAGACATTCATCTGCCAATATATTTACGAGGTGAAGTATTACCTGATACTTCGAAGACCCTACGCGCAAGTTTCAGTGGGCATTACAACCGCGCGGCAACGATCCAAATAGAATGGTTTCAAACACTCTCAAAGGATGACCAGAAGTGCTATGAGAGATTTCTCATGCCCAGACCTAACCCCCTCCACTATAAGGGAATCGTTTCTTGGAAAGAGATTATGGATGAGCAGCGACAGTCCCGCAAAGATGAAACAAATGCCATCGTGCCATATTATCCTCAGATTCGATCTGAAGCATATCTTCGTTACAACAAAATAGGCCGTATCCATCAGGCATATCTAGAAGCTATACAAAAAGTGAAGAGCGGTGAATACGATCTGCCCTTTAGCTTTTCCTATGATGAAGGGGGAGATATAGAAAGAGAAATCCCTGCCCAAGAGCGATTACATTTTAAGGTTTGGGATCGTCGAACCATTATCCTAAAGAATCAAGATAGGTACAGTAGCGCAACTGTCAGGTTAGCTAAGGGCCATAAGCGCGGATTTTCTGATGAGAGCAACAAATTCTACTTAGAATATGTGGGCGCAGAAAGGCTGATAGGAGTTGAGTCGCCCGAAGGAATTTGGTTTGAAGAGCTTTTTAAAAAGGGTTTAGTTTCAAAGAAACCAGGTCGTGGCAGCAAAGAAGAAGTTAGCGAAAAGCAAAGATTGTTAAGGTCCTGGGGGTATGGTGAGCCTAACTCAACGTGTTTAATAAACCCTTTCAAAACATCAGATTCGGGGATACTTTTTTGGGGATCTATCGATGCTCAATTTATATCTCATGCTCAGCAAGTTACAGACATTCTTTTTATCCCTATCGAATCTCTCAAAGTAGCTGCGACCTTCGGCCTCTTAGCAATTAATATTTTTACCACAACAGGCGCACGTATGAACGAAGCATTGCAGATACGTTTAGATGAAAAAGGCTTAGTCCGATTAGAGATGTCTCCCCCACCTGAAGCGAAAGATCAATCTATTCGCATTCGTTATGCTTTGAGGATGATACCAAAAGGAGAGAGGACGGAGAAACTCGCATTATACTTCATCGGCCCGGAAACCGAGCGTTTGATTGAAAAGTGCGCTCGACTTCTTGCTGAGCACTACAATCTCACCCCCGCTAAAGGTGAAAAGCTTCCTATAGTTGCGTTTCATCACACAAACCACAGGTCTCATCGCTTCGGTCCCGCACGTTACTTGTTTCAATATAATCGCAAACAACTTGGGGAACGCACAATCACTTCATGTATGCGTTTCTTATTGCATGGGCTGATTTTCACAACTACTGAAGGTAAACGAGTCGTGATAAAGGCTCACCTGCTGCGACATGCTTTCGCTACTTACGCTGTTCAAATTGAGAAAGTCCACATTGATGTGGTTAGAGAAATATTGCACCAGAAAGACATCGGAATAACCGAATATTATAGCCAGGTGACTGAGAATATGGTCGCTGAAGCTAACGAAGTATTACTCGCCCGGCTTGCCTCTCACATCAACATTAAGCAGGCGATCTTACGCTCACCTGAAGAATGGCAACAACAGTATGACGAAGCGATAAAACAGGTGGGCACGCTAACCGAGGTTCCTGGCGGAGTGTGTACGTGCCATGCCATTTGCCCTGTGCAGATGAAGTGTATTGGATGCGCTTTCAAAGCGCCGGATCCGGCGAAGCGTTACCAAGTTGAAGAAAAGAAGAATTGGGCCGAAGAAAGGTTGAAACGCTCTCTAGAGGAAGGGTTGACGATTGATGCTGAAATCTACAGGGATACCATTCGAAAATGCGACATCGAATTCATGGAGATGGGCTTGATAGAAGCATACAGGAAGGATGAAGGTCGTGTCCCGCTCATCCAAATTAAGCCGCTCCAAAAATAATGAGGCTCATTCCTGGCTCCGAGATAAAGTTTATGAGCCGAAGAAACGACGAACCGTTAGTTTGGCGAGGCAAAGTATTGAAGCTCTGAGAAAGGATGGTCAGCCTGTCTCAATAGCCTCCATATGCGCCAAGTCAAAGGAGCTTGATCCTGATAAAAAAGGCATCTCTGAAAGCGCAATCCTCAATAATGAAGAAGCTAATGCCTTATATAAGGAGCACCGCACTGCAAAAGATAAACGTCGTCTGCGGACCAGGAAGCCTGCCACATCGCCCCTCAATAAGGGTATTCAAAATATCAAACCAGATCGGGATTTGAATCGTGCCCGACAGCGGTTAAAGAGATTCAGTAAAGACGAATTAGTAGAGCTTTTGCTTGATACTCAACAGAGGTATGCTGAACAGAAAGCACTTTGGCTTCAGGTAAACGATGAATTGCTGACTTGGCAATTGCGCGCCCAAGAAGCAGATTCAGCGTTAAGAGCAAAAGATGAGTCCAACGTGAAGACCGCAGGTAATCTTGACATTCCTCATCCAGCGACCTCTGCGGAGATTAAAAGCGGAACACTGGCAGATACTTCGACTAAACCTCCGCAGCCTCCAGTGCAAGAGCAAGGAGGCATTAACGAATTCGATTATTTCACGGAAATAGAGGAACTATTTATTCGTCGTCGTGGCAAACATCTCTTCTTGAATCCGGTTGATTGGTCACTAATGGAGAGATGGAAAGAAAAAGGAGTGCCGATCCGCATTGTGTTGAGAGCGATTGACAAAGTATTTGATATACATGACGCGCGACAACAACGGCGTAGTGTGAAATCGCTCTTTTATTGTCAGGAAGAGGTCGAAGCACAATTCACCGAATGGCTCCAGGGGCAAGTGGGGGCTGGATCAGAAACAATAAAGAGAGAAGACAAAGACTATAACCCCCTTGATCTTGAGGAGAACTTACCATTTACCCGCACTGCCATTCTCGATCACCTAGCATTATGCCACGCAGCACTTATAAAAATATTGGACGAGCAGATGAACGGACATAACAGCATCTTCGCTGAGACTGTTGTGAAGGTAGCTACGCAATTGCAAAAAATAGCGGAAGATTTCAGGCAGGCCGTACATCCAAATGCCGAAGACCTTGAAGCTTCTCTCAATTATTTAGAAAAACAGTTAGATCAAACTCTATGCAGTTATTTATCTCAAGACCAACTCATCTCAGAGAGAACGAAGGCCGAGGAGCAACTGCGGCCTTATCGCAGCCGGATGGACTATACGATCTACAAGGAAACGCTCAATAATCTGCTTGCCAAGCGTTTGCGTGAAGTATGGGGGATACCTCGATTGAGCCTATTCTACCTTTAGTTCAGAATGGAGATTCTTCATTCTAAGCTTTGAAGACCTCTTGAACTTTTCCAGTAGAGCATTCGTTCGAAAAGCTGCCTTAGCATCTTTTCTACGTGAATGAATCTCTCTTCTACACTCTACTATATAGTCAAAGTCTTGTGGCAGACAATTTTTAGGCGTTTTTATATATCGTGATACGAAGCATTTGAGGGTCGCGTTGTAAAGCCGGTATAGAGTATCTCGGGGCGTTCGAGGTGAGATGGGCCGTACTTCTATTCGGCTGCGATGATACCTTTTAAGAGGTTGGAGCTTATTCGAAACGGCTACTTCTAGATGAATAAACGGTAGTCGTATGAGACGGAGCCGAATCTTTGTAGCAATGACCCTATGCGGGCAATCTGTTTTGATGAATCAATAGTAGCAGGCAACTTAGAATACATATCAGCAGAGTTCCAGTTCATCTTGGATAAGCCCAATATCTCCTGCGCGACTACCGCAAGATCAGCTTTGCCACCATGACGACGTATAATTAATGGTGCTGGTATCCTCCTTTTGCCTAGATAGTACTTCCATCCGGGTTTTACAGCATCAGTGACCCCGTGTACCCATAACAAGGCTGTGTACTCATCCAGTTGTACAGTTGTTCCTCTCTTGATCGGAAAATTATCCTCGTCAAACCCGCCTTCTCTTTTAGGTACGGATGATACGTATCGTAAAGCTGAGTCAACGTTTATTTCTATTAGTTCCACGTTTGGAACACCGCTTAAACCCTCTTGTAGTCCTTCCCGCTCTTCCTTCTTAAAGTGAGTTAACTTATGAATAACTACACGAGAAGGAAGCCGCCACCGAGAGGTGAAAAACAGCTCCCGAATGTTCTCTCCAACGCGCAACGCATCATCATAAGACATGAACGGGTTATCATTAAAAATTACAGGATTTTCAATCTTGGTTAAACGAAACTGCAATCCTTCACCTTGAGCATTATATAGGTGACTGCACCCAAGTATTACGTGATTACCTTTATCTGTTTTGCGATCAAGACTAAAACCTAAGCCTATAAAAGCAGTATCGGAATCAAAAGAATCGAGTACCCAAGGAGTTCGCTGCGCCTTCGCATAAAGTGCTACCGATAACCACCACCACACTCTACACTGAAGGTCGCTACTCAAAGTAGCCTGCTCTAAAAACTGGGTTGCAATACCTTTTTGCACACAATAAGCTTTAATGAAATCGTGAAGATCGAATTTCTCATCCTCAGTCTCAAAGCCAGTCCAGTTAACCCAGCGCGCGGGAATGAAGACAACAATCACATTCGGTTTATAACTTGCATCAAGGGCACTGATTCCTTGAATAATAATACGAGCCAATTCTAAAGACCCGGCCTTTTTATCTAATTGCAT
The DNA here is from genome assembly GCA_963811065.1 of uncultured Acidobacteriota bacterium. Lineage (GTDB taxonomy): Bacteria > Acidobacteriota > Blastocatellia > Pyrinomonadales > Pyrinomonadaceae > QHXM01. Next base: position 85,658 of record CAWEPR010000014.1, on the reverse strand, counting down.
GTCTAATTCTGGACATGTTATCCAACCTGTATCGCCGGGTTGAGGTATATCTAACGGCAACCCGAACGCCTTATCGAAACCGGGATAATCAAGTAAGTAATCCTGCTCGGTTTTGTTAGGCGGCTGGCGGCGTTGGCTCTTATGAAGGTATGTCTCAAGCAGCCGTGTCTCAGCTTTAGGACAGATAACTCCTATTGACACCCTTGGTGCTATTCCTCGTTGAGTTAGTGAATAGTCAAATGGCTGGTTAGCAACAAGTCCTCGGATCGGGTGAGGGTCTTTGATATACCCGCCAGCCTGTTTATTTGAGAAAACAAGTAACGGCTCATCTAATTGAATACCTAATTGTTTGATGTGCGGCCTCATTTGGTCAGCAATTTCTATTGCTCCTTTGTGCGATTTAGTGCCGACACCTGCAAATACAGGAGTGCTTCTGACCTTAAATCGAAACGTAGAGCCGCACCCATGAGGATATTCAAATACCGTTTGTGGCTTTTCCTTAAAAAGTAACTTCCGCCATCGGTCAATCGCTTGGTTGAATTGTTTGTTGTGTTGCCATCCCAGAATACTTAATTTAATTTTATTGCTAATCTCAACAGGTAATTCCTCACCTGTTGCAGACTCTACCTTCAAGGAAGGCTTGAGAATGATATACATCTTTCCGCTAAGTTTTCTTAGATACACGAGCACGGACTGATAAATAAGACATTCATACCCATCTTGACTTTGTTTCTTAAAATATCTTTTCTCCCAAAGGAGGCTGTCTGCGTCTGTGTTGAGACCTGCCTTCTCTGCCATCGCTCTTGTTAATGCTTTACGCATAAGCGACACCACAGCCCCGTCTTCGTACTTAGTATCATCATCGCTAATAGGCGAACGTTTGATCGGGCCAGCGATATTCTCTGCGAATGCATCCTTGATTTCATCAAGAAGTCCGAGACACAGAACTTTACGAAAGGGCACCGCAATTACTTTTCGCCCTTCTGTAATGCCTCCGAGCCACTTCCAGACCTTCTCGGTCGGCCATTTCTTTAAGTTGAACTCGAACACCTCGGAGGGGCACTGAACCTCAAATGCGTTGCTCTTAATGATGCCTCCTATAGGGAGGTCATCAATGGAAAACGGTACACGTTGTGCGCTTGAGCTTGCTAAGGACTCAGAGATTATTGATCGAGCAGCCTTTAACTGCTCTCCCCGTAAGCAATATAGCGATAACCTTGTCATTAAATCATCGAAACCTTGAGCGGGTACAAAATAAGCTGTGCGTCCGTGATCGCGTGCAGTCTCGATAAGTGTTCTGACCTGTGGTTGAATCTCATCTCCGTAACCACACCAATACAACGATCCAGCCCCTTCCTGAGAATACGCCGTAATCAAAGCCTCCATCACGGATTGGTCACGTCCGCTATAGCCACAAACTATAAAGGTTGTGTCTTGTACTTTCTTTATCAAATCGTCGTGGAGTGCCGCTTCTTGTTTCTGTAGTTCCTGAAGCGTATTCATCAATGGATCGTATCGGTAATCTCCGTGCATAGATATACATAGAAGTTCTCCTTTACGGGGTTGGCGGGGTAATCGCTCCTGGCAGTCAATGCCAACCTCTACGGGGATTAATTTAAAATTACTGGCCGCGCGTGTAATCAATCCATCAAAATTCGTTGTCCAGACTGAACGAACAATATCTGACTCTGCGAGCAGGCAGGTTAACTTATAACCAACGTGTGGATGCGCGTCCATAACTCTCTCTTGAAAGAATGCTCTCCTATCCTCATGTAAGGGGTAACATCGTTCGATATAAACACTGTATTCGTCTGGCGCACCTAACTGAGGGAACGTTCCTTTGGCATCTAGCCAACGTTGTATTCTCTGACGGACAGATGGCAGTGAAAGTTCAGAAAATTGATCTTCAATGCCTGCATTATTAGTTAGAAAAATACTTCGCTTCCACTCCCAAATGCACATTTCTGCTGATGGTATACCTGAGCTAATTGATGCTCCAGCACCAAGAAAGAGAGAGTAAGTTGAGTTTCGCTTGATGCCTACAGATCTTATAAATGCATCCAATTCTAGAATTAATTTATTCATGGGGCGTATAGTTTTGATAGCAGTGAAAACTCCATTGCGACGCTTGCAAGCGCATGAAGTTGATTTAAATTTACCAAGCCCTGCGTCAATACACCTCGTCCAGTTGCTGCAAAAGAGGGGTGTGGAATACGCGCTACCATTATATAGGTGAAGAGTTTGAATTTAGAAGACTTATATTGGAATAGAGTACATAGGTTGAAACAGTTTCATCGGCGTCATCAGCCTCTTCGTGATGCGGAGAGTGACGAAGCGTCGCGTGTGGCAGTTTGCCGTGTCTGTAGCTTTTTTATGGGCCTATACGTTTGCGGTCGGAGCGGAAGTGTCTGTCGTGCGCGCGGCCTTGATGTTTACGTTGGTTGCGCTCGCGCCCGTCGTTCATCGCCGCGCCAGGTCTCTGAATGCGCTCGGGGGCGCAACGCTTCTGCTACTCATCTGGCGACCCCTGGATTTATTTGACCCGTCGTTTCAATTAACTTTTCTCTCCGTGCTGGCCATCATCGTCCTTAGTTGGCCGTTGCTTGAGAAGATACGGGATGTAGGTGTGTGGCGTCCGACGTCGGAAACGCCATACCCGCCTGCGTGCCCGCGCCCTCTGCGGTTGCTCGGTGAGACGCTCTTCTGGAGCGACCGGGATTGGCGGCGCGAGATGTTGAGGTCAAACTACAGCTATAAACTCTTCAAGACGCCGCTGGCCGCGCGACTGGAAAAACTTCACCTGCAACGCATCCTGCGCTACGCCTTTGGCGCAATCATTGTCTCGACGAGCGTGCAGTTGGTGCTTCTGCCGCTACTCGTTCTCTACTTTCATCGTCTTTCGTTTGCTTCGCTTCTCCTGAACATTGTGGTTGGTGCGTTGGTGGCAGGGCTTACGCTGGTTGCGCTCGCGGCGCTCCTCGTCTCACAACTCAGCGCGTGGCTCGCCGCGCCGCTCTTCAAAATCAGTGAAGGGTTGAGCTGGCTGATGATTCATAGCGTCGATCCCTTTTCGAGCGCGGGCGTCGCCTCCGTTCGATTGCCGGAATACACAGGCTGGCCTTCCATGATCTACTTTCTTTACTACGCCCCGCTTGTCGTGCTGGCCGTCGCGCTGACCCGCTGGAAGCCATTTGTCCGCGCGCCTGTGATAGCAGACGAGAAAAAATCGCAGCTTCTTATCAGGCCGAAGCTTGCGGCAATCGCACTCGCCGCCATGCTCATTTTAATCGTCGCGCATCCGTTCAGCGCAGGCAGGCCAACGGGCAGGCTGCGAATTGATTTCCTTGATGTCGGGCAGGGCGATGCAGCGCTGGTGACGATGCCTGATGGGACGACGCTGCTGATTGATGCTGGCGGTCGGCCAAGATTCGATTACGCACGACAAAGCGCGGGAGAGGATGAAGGAAGGGATGCTTTTGAGCGCGACACCCGGAGCATCGGCGAAGCGGTCGTCTCGGAATATCTCTGGTGGCGCGGCCTTGACGCGGTCGATTATATCCTGGCGACGCATGCCGACGCGGATCACATAGAGGGATTGAACGACGTGGCGCGTAACTTCAGTGTCCGCGCCGCAATCGTCGGGCGTGCGCCCGCAGCCGATTCTGAGTTCGCGCGGTTTGCGGCGACCGCACACAGGTACGATGTTCCCATGCGTCTCGTCGGTCGTGGCGACGTGTTGCGCTTCGGCGAGGTCGAAGCGGAAGTGCTCTGGCCTCCGCGCTCAGAGAATTTGAATGCAGCTTCGGGCAACGACGATTCCATCGTGCTGCGCCTGCGGTTCGGGAGCCGCGTTTTTCTCCTGACAGGCGACATCGAAAAAGCTGCCGAGACCGCGCTCACAAATGGACAGGATAATCTACGCTGCGATGTCGTCAAGGTCGCACATCACGGCAGCAAGACTTCTTCCACCGAGGCTTTCATCAAGGCCACGCAACCCGCCTATGCCATCATCCCCGTCGGCCTCACCTCAATCTTCGGGCATCCTCACAAAGAAGTTCTGGCGCGCTGGCACACAAGCGGCGCAGAAATTTTAACGACAGGACAACGCGGCACAATCACCATCAGCACTGACGGCAGCGATTTGAGAGTAGAAACATTTATAAAAAGTGATGAGTGATGAGTGATGAGTGATGAGTAAAAGACAAGCTCTTAACTCATCACTCATCACTGCTTTTTGTATCCATAGCGTTCCAGCAATGCTTGTCCTTCGGCGCTGAGGACGAAGGTGATGAAGCGTCGGGCGGCTTCCTGCTGGGGCGAGTCTTTGATGACGGCTATTGACTGGTCAATCGGCTGGTGCAGTCGCTCGTCAATTTCAATGATGCGGCCTTCATTGGCTTTGACCAGCGCGAGAGGAATGAAAGCGACTTCTGCGTTGCCTGTAGCCGCATACTGCTTTGTTTGCGAGACGTTTTGTCCGTAGATGACTTTCGGCTCGATTTGCGTCCAGAGATTCATTGCGCGCAAAGCCTCAACCGTTGCGCGGCCATACGGAGCGAGGTCAGGCTTGGCGATACTGATGCGTTCGACTTCCGGGCGCGTGATGTCTTCGATGCGATTGAGTATGAGATTGCTTTCCGGCGGAATCCAGAGAACGAGGCGACCGCGCGCGAACAATTTGTTTGTGCCGGGCACTATCAGACCTTGTGCGTTGAGCTTCTCTACGTGCTCGACATCCGCCGAGGCGAAGACATCAAAGGGCGCGCCGTTCTCTATCTGTTTCGCCAGATCAGCGGTCGCGCCGAAGCTGAAACGGACGCGAACACCCGTCTGCGCCGTAAACACAGTCCCCATCTCCGTGAAAGCGTCCGTGAGATTCGCCGCCGCCGCGACAGTAATCTCCGGTGAGGTCGCCTGTTCGTTCGTCGGCACGCCACGCGAACAATTAAGCGAGAACAGCGAGGAGAAGACTATGAGAAGGATGAAGGATGAATGCGAAGAGATGCGTGAGTATATGAGGAAAGCTCGAACACGCGATGCGGAAATCAAACTAGGCAATCAAGCAAGCTCTTTCTTCTGAATTCTGACTCCTGCTCTTATATTCCCGCCCCGTCCATGAACTCGTTGGGCGAGTAGTGGCCGACCTCAGAGCTTCCGACCTTGTAGGTGTTCAGCACGCCGAGCGGCGGCGCGTAGAGGTGAAGCGTTACCAAATCCTGCCCGCTGACTTCCGGGTTTCCGATTTGATGAATGTCGGGCACATCGGCTGCGGTGGCCTCTCCCGCATTCCATTCGCGCCCCGATTGATAGTAAAGCTGGCGTTCATTGTTGAGCGCGAAGATAGTTTCCCACATCACGCCCTCGCAGACGCGCACCGCGCCGTATGAACCGTTGTGGTCGTGGATGGGTGTGCGCTGTCCGGGCTTCCAGCACAAGACAAGCAACTCTGCAAACTCGTTGCGCATAACGCGATGACGGGAATAGGTTCCGGATTTGAAGAAGCGGTAGGGGCGCAAGTCGTCCGGCGTGACGTTGACGCGTGTGAGCCAGTCACTCAGGTCTGCGAAGGGCGGCGCTGAATTTAGGGCGCTGAGTGTTTCGACGAGCGCTTTGAATGGGAAAAGGTGACGCTTATCTTCAACGAATTTAGGGAAATGAATTGCGGACGTGACGTTGCTTGACATGGGCTTTGCGGAACTCCTCAGGAGATGCTGGCTTAAAGAAAATTCGGGCCGCGCAAGAGTCTCGATGCGCCAAAGGTTTTATAGTATGCCTTGAGCTTTGGAGTCAATCTTCCGGCAGCCCGGAACAACGCAAGCTCTCAGCCTGCGAGCAGGATTCGCAGGTCTCGAACATTTGTTCCGGTCGGATTGGTGATAATCGCATCATTCAGAAGCTGGAAAAAAGTATAAGCGTTGCTCTCGTCAAGAAAACGATGCGCGTCCAGATTAAGCTGGCGGGCGCGCCTGATGGTTGTTTCATCGCTGATTGCGCCCGCCGCAGGACTGTTGCCGTCAATGCCATCTGTGCCTGCGCTCAGAGCGACGAGGTGAGAGTTTCCCGCCTGATCTTTGTCTAAGTCATCCAATTCTATCGCCCAGCGCAGGGCGGATTCGGTGTTACGCCCGCCCGTCCCGCTTCCACGCACGGGACACTTGAACTCTCCGCCGGAGATGAGGCACACGCCGCGACGCGGGGCGCTGGCGCGGTGAGACAACTCTAAAAGTTTTGACAGCAGAAGGGAGCAGCCTTCGGCAATAGGTTGCTCGATCACGTCGCGCGCGATTTCGACTGTGAAGCCGCGCGAGCGTGCCGCTTCGGCGGCTCTCGTGAGCGCGTGTTCGTTGTCGAGCAGGACATAGTGTTCCCGCAGCGGATGCTCGAATGTCGGCACTGTTTTCTTAACAGGGTGTTGAATAGCTCGGAGGATGGCTTCAGGCAGGCTCGCTTCAAGTTTGTAGCGGGAGATAATAGCCTCAGCCTTCGGCGCGTCCATTGGCGGCGCAAATGTCGGCCCTGATGCGACAATCGCTTCGCGGCCCGAGCCTGTGTCCGAGACGATTAAGCTCACTTGCGCGCAGTGCGGCGCGCGTCCGGCCAGCCCACCTCCTTTAATCTGCGAGACAGCGCGGCGCACCGCGTTGACCTCCGCGATGTCAGCGCCGCAGGAGACGAGCGCCTCATTCATCATCCGTAAATCTTCAAGCGTCGTTTCCTCATCGCGCGGCCATTCCATCAGGGCAGAGCCACCGCCGGAGATCAGAAAGATAACAATCGCTCGTTCCTGATTCGCCCGACGCAGGAGATCGAATGCAGCCCGCGCTGCCTTGAGGCTCTCGCGATTCGGGAGCGGATGTCCTCCCTCAAACACACGCCAGCAATCGGAGAAAGAATTGTCAGTGAGGGTTGCTGCGGCGCTCTCTCTCTCCGCCCCTGCGCTTGTCTGAGAATGTTTGGCTGACGGCGCTGTGATGACGCCCGCCGTCAAATGCTCTCCGAGGATTTCACTCAACGCCGAAGCCATCGGTCGCGCAGCTTTGCCGATGGCGACGGCATAAACCCCCGCGCGGCTGTCTGCGAGGTCGAGAGTTGTGTTGACAATCTTGAGGTGAGAGCCTTCCAGACGAACGGCGCGGCGCACGGCGTCATTTGCATCAACGCTCCTGAGCGCCTCATCGAAAATCTCGCGCGCGGCCAGATGGAGAGCAGGCAAGTTTGACACTTTTGCTTCACTCCACAGTAATGAGCGCATGGACGGCGCGAAACCGGCGTTCACTGATGCCGCGCACCATCATCAAATGTTCCGCGCGGCGGAAGCGACCATACTCTTTGCGGTAAGCAATGATGCGCGCGGCAAGCCCTCGGCCTATGCCCGGCAGCTTTTCGAGTTCTTCAGGTGAAGCGGTATTGATGTTGATAAGCGTCGCTTCGGCTTCGGTCTGAGCAACCGGCGACGCAGTTTGACCGCTCGCTTGCAAAGCACTGCGTGGCAACTTGACGCACGACGAGGAGGCGATAAGCATCAGGCAAACGAGAAAAGGGAAGAAGAGCGGGCGACCGAGCCTTGTTAGTAATCTCTGCCCAGGCAAGACGAACCGCCCTTCGTGCAGGATTTGAAAACTTTGCCGCGCGCGTGTGCAAAATGCTAGAAGTATAAAATTGTCAGGAACTTGTAACTTCATAGAGCGGCTTTTCCACAGACTTTTCCACAGCTTCTGTGGAAAAGTAACGAAACTATGTCGGCATGTGAGCATCTCTTCGTTTAGCGACAGAAGCCCTTGCCTTACTGTCCATCTAACATATACCGTATGATTAATCAATAGATTCACATTCTCCTTTGTGAGCGCAGACCCGATTGCCAAAGGGCTGTCGCCGTTCTTCGCTGTCGGAAGGAGGCGTTTAGTTGCCGACTCATAGAACGAGAAGCAGAAAGTAATGGTTTTAGCTAGTGGAGGACAAATTTATGAAAACGAGAGAGCTTGGGCGAAGCGGGTTGAGGGTTTCGGCGTTGGGGCTGGGATGCATGGGGATGTCGGAATTTTATGGCGAGCGCAACGACGAGGAATCTATTGCGACGATTCATCACGCGCTGAAACTCGGAATCAATTTTCTGGACACGGCGGACATGTACGGCGTCGGGCACAATGAAGAGCTTGTCGGGCAGGCGATCAAGGGCAGCCGTGATGAGGTCGTGCTGGCGACCAAGTTTGGCAACGTGCGCGGGGCTGACGGCAGCTTTCTCGGTGTCAACGGCAGACCTGAGTATGTGCGGTCTGCCTGCGAAGCCTCTTTGCGTCGGCTGGGGGTGGAGACAATAGACCTTTACTACCAGCACCGCGTTGATCCGAACACGCCGATTGAAGAGACGGTTGGGGCGATGTCGCGCCTTGTTGAAGAAGGGAAGGTCAGATTCCTCGGTTTGTCGGAAGCATCGGCGGAGACGCTTCGGCGCGCGCACGCCGTGTCTCCGATTGCTGCCTTGCAGAGCGAGTACAGTTTATGGACGCGCGACGTGGAGGAAGAGATTCTGCCTGCGTGCCGCGAGCTTGGCGTCGGGTTTGTCGCCTATAGCCCCCTGGGTCGCGGATTCCTGACGGGTCAGTTTCAAAAGCCTGAAGACTTGCCGGAGAATGACCGCCGCCGCATGTTCCCGCGTTTTCAGGATGAGAACTTTCAACAAAACCTGCGACTCGTCGAGCGAGTGCAGGAGATCGCTAAGAGCAAAGGATGCAAGCCCGCGCAACTCGCGCTCGCGTGGGTGCTGGCGCAGAATGATGACATCGTTCCCATTCCGGGCACGAAGCGGCGCACCTACCTGGAAGAGAACGCGAAGGCCGTGGACGTAGAGCTAACTACCGAGGACCTCGCGCGCATCAACGAGGTGGCGCGACCCGACGCTGTGGCCGGGATGCGCTATCCCGAAGCGGCGATGAGTTCAGTTAATAAATGATGAGTAGCGAGTTGGAAAAGGTATTTGCTGCGCTGGGGGAATCATCGTTTCGTCAGGGCTTCCGTCTGCGCGGCAAAGAACTCGAATATCTTCACGATAAAGGATTGCCGGTGGTGCTTGAGCATGCGGCGGATTTTATCGAGAAGCGTTTGGCGGCGGCTTCTCCGGCGAATGACGGCAAGCAGACGCCGATGCGTCATCATCCGGTCTTTATTGCCCAGCACGCAACGGCGACCTGCTGTCGTGGTTGTCTACAGAAATGGCACGGGATTCCCAAAGGGCGCGCACTCGAAGATACAGAGAAAGAGTACATCGTTAAAGTGATCGAGGCGTGGCTCACGCGCGAGGTTAGATGAATGGAAAAGCTACTCGAAGGTTATCCGGTGGTTATCGAAATACCCGTCGCATGGGGAGAGATGGACTCTCTTCAGCACGTCAACAATATCGTCTACTTCCGTTATTTCGAGAGCGCCAGGATGGCCTACTTCCATGAGATAGACATCTGGAGCTACATGGACGAGACGGGCATCGGCCCGATTCTGGCTTCGACACAATGCAAGTTTAAAATCCCGCTCTCTTATCCGGATACGGTTTCTGTCGGGACAAGAATAATCAATGTAGAAGAAGATCGTTTCCTGATGAAATATGTGGTCGCCAGCCACCAACATCAGCGAATCGCCGCCGAAGGCGAAGGCGTCATCGTCTCGTATGACTATCGCGGGAAGAAGAAAGCCCCGCTCCCGCAGGAGATCAAGGCGCGAATTGAGGCGCTCGAAAGCAGCAGAAAGAATCTATAACTTTCCAAACGATTCCTTCCATCTGCTTTTGACAGCGTGCAGGGACTAATCTAAAATCGCGCCCGCTTCTGTTAAGAGAAGTGGCCGGATGGGATGCAGGTCTTCACGTCAAGCGGTCTCTTATGCATTCCTCTAGCGTTGCTCTGATAGTCGTCCAGATTCGGATGGCCGAAATCCCCTAATCATTAACTTTCATCCCACGAAGGAACTTACGATATGCCCTGCTTATATCAACGAGGAAGATACGTCGTCTGCCTGCTCGCCGTGCCTCTATTTCTGGCGTTGGCAAGCACGAGCCTGATGGCGTCTAGCACTTCTTCAGCCCCCGGAGACGTGGAATACTACGGTAAGCTCGACACCGAACTGATTCCTCACATCGAAGACCTGGATCAGGTGGTCTTCAAGCCCATCAATGATTTGTCGAAAATCAAATTCGCCACGCCCATTGAGTCAGGCATGAAAATCACCGCTGGCCGTCTTTTTCATCCGCCACAGGATAAATCTTCGATCCTCACTCTGCTCGTTGAGCCGGATGACGACGGCGACCCGTATCTTTACGCCGATCTGGATCAGGACGGCGTGATGGCCAACAGCGAACGTTTCGAACTCAATCGAGACGAGGACGACAATCCTTATATCTGGGAAACGACGCTCAAGCTCCCTCTGAAAAGCCCGCTCTTTCAAAGCTACCCGGTGTTTGTTCAATATTTCAAAAACATTCAGTGGGACGAGTTGCTCGAAGGGGAGAGATTGATTCTGCAATCAAAGGCGGCTTTCGCCAGAGGCCAGGTTGATATACAGGGGCGCAAGACGCTCGTGCAGTATGGCTTCAACCCACAGTCGAAGAAGATCAGCGTGAGCAATGGCTCGTTCGGTGTGGACGGTGATGGCGACGGCAAGATTGTGGTAGACCGTTTCTCGCCCGAATCAGCCGACGCGCGCGAAGAGACGGTCATCTTCCGCGTTGGCGACGCCTTCGTTTCGACCCGGCGTGTTGATATAGAGAAGAACCAAATCACCATGCGGGCGCATCAGGCTTCGGATTACAAACGGGTCGAGGTGCAGATCGGCTCTGAGGTGCCTGATTTTCAGTTTACGGACTTTAATGGCAAGAAACGTAAGTTATCGGAGTTTCGCGGCAAGTATGTGCTGCTGGATTTCTGGGCTGCGTGGTGCCCGCCATGTCGGCGTGAACTGCCTTACCAGAAGGCGGCTTACTCTCGTTTTCAGCCGCGCGGCTTCGAGATTCTGGGAATGAACAACGACGAAGACCCGGCGCAGGTCAAGGGATGGTTGAAGAAGAACGGGCTGGTATGGCCGCAGGCGACGATGGCGAGCATCCGGGACCTGGAGATTCGCTACCGGATTCACTTCTTCCCAACCTCGCTCATGATCGGGCCTGACGGCAAGGTTCTTCTGGTGGATCAAGGCAAAATGCGCGGGCAGGATTTATTGAAAACGCTGGATCGGATGCTGCCGCCCTAGAGGTCTTCACGTTGCCAGCCTCGGAGAGGCGATATAACAGTAGCCCAGCACGTTAGTGCTGGGTTCACTGCCGTTACAAATAATCAAAGCCCCGGAGGGGCGGCATAATATGTCGCCCCTCCGGGGCTTAGTTATTTATTCGGTACCTGTTCCCATGACTTACGTCATGGGCTACTGATATTCCGCCCCTGCCGGGGCTGGCAGCATCAATTATCCGCGCCTTCATCCCAGTCCGCGATTGTTTCATAGGCGCGGGTCAGCACGGGACGCGGGCGGGCGCCGTCGGCCTGACCGATGAAGCCTTCGCGTTCCATCATGTCGAGGATGGCGGCGGCGCGACCATAGCCGATGCGCAGGCGTCTTTGTAGCACAGAGGTCGAAGCGCGCTTCATCTCAACACAGATTCTGAGCGCATCTTCAAAAATCTCGTCGCGTTCGCCGCCTGCGCCGTCCAACCCCAGCGCCTCATCTTCTGATTGCGTGATCGTTTCGTCATAGGCGGGGTCGCCCTGAGATTTGATGTGCGTGACGATGCGGCCAATCTCTGCTTCGTCAACGTAAGCTCCATGCACGCGAATCAATCGGGACGTGCCCGGCGGCAGAAAGAGCATGTCGCCGCGACCAAGCAGTTGCTCAGCGCCGTTGGCATCAATAATCGTGCGCGAATCAACTTTCGATGAAACGCGAAAGGAGATGCGCGAAGGGAAGTTTGCCTTGATTAATCCGGTGATAACGTCCACCGAGGGACGCTGGGTGGCCAGCACGAGATGGATGCCGACGGCGCGTGCCATCTGCGCGAGTCGCGTGATTGATTCTTCGACTTCATGGCCTGAGACCATCATCAAGTCTGCCAGCTCGTCAATGATGATGACGATGTAAGGCAGCGTCTTATGGGGTTCATTCGTCGTCTCGTCGTAATCTTTGACGAGATTGCGCCGCAGCACTTCGGTGTTGTAGCCGTCAATGTTGCGCACGCCCCACCCGGCGAGTTCCTTGTAGCGGCGCTCCATCTCCGCCACAGCCCACTTTAACGAAATCGCGGCGCGCTTCGGGTCTGTGATAATCGGCGTCGCTAAGTGCGGAATGGCTTCATAAAGACCAAGCTCAAGGCGCTTCGGGTCAATCAGAATGAATTTCACTTCGTCGGGTCGCGCTTTGTAGAGGATGGAAACAATCAAAGAATTGACGCCGACGGATTTGCCCGCACCGGTCGCGCCCGCGATGAGAAGGTGCGGCATCTTGGCGAGGTCTGCGACGTAGTTCAATCCGTCAATCGTCTTGCCTAAAGCGATAGTGAGCTTTGATGGCGACTCGACGAAGGCGCGCGACTCGACGACTTCGCGCAGGTGAATCGTTTCACGTTGAGGGTTCGGCACTTCGATTCCCACGTGCGGTTTGCCGGGCATGCGGTCAATGCGTATGGACTCGGCTTTGAGCGCGAGGCAGAGGTCGTCAACCAGACCCGTGACGCGCGAATATTTCACGCCGGGGTCGGGCTTGAATTCGTATGTCGTGACGACAGGTCCCGGGCAGATGTGCTTGATCTGTCCCATGACGTTGAACTCTTTGCACTTTTCCGCAAGACGCGTGGCGAGGCCGAGAAGCTCTTCATCAGCCTGTTCGCTGTGCGGCGGCGGAGGATTCAGAAACTCCATCGCGGGCAGCTTGTAGTCGCCGATGGGTGTACTGATTGCGCGGCGCGTTTGCTTGAGCGCGGCTGCCGCAGGCTTTTCGTCAACGATCTCAGTTCGCACGACCTCCGCCGTCTTGACCATCTCCTCGATTTCCGCAGCTTCATCTATGTCGCGGGACGGAGGCGCAGATTTCGAGCTGGAGCGTTTCGTCGTCGCCGGGTTTGCCACCACCGCGACGCCCTGTCCGATGACTGCGGCTGACGTGACGGAAGCAGAGCCGACCGACGCGGCAATAGCTTTCGCTCCTTCCGGCGCTGTGATTGTCGGTTGAGTTGTTGTTTCGGAAACACTACCTGCGCGTTTGATGGCGGCGGCCCCCGAGACGCTGACGCTTTCCTGCATAAACTCTGCGACGCGCTCAGCACCTGTCTTCTCCTTCAACTGCATTTCAGTTTGGCGCACGAGTTCGCGCTCCTCGCGGGCAGCGCGGCGCATGTTCATACGCAACTGCGCCCGCTCGCGACGCGCCAGTTGCCACGCGCGGAAACGCTCCGGGAAATTGCGGAAGAAAGAGAAACGATTGCCGAACGCTCCTCCCATCCACTCGTAAGCGCGAATGAAGGAGAAGTTGGTGGCGAGCAGCAAGCCCGTCGCTGCCAGGGCCGTGAGCAGGATGGTCGCGCCGACCTTGCTTAGACCGCTCACCAGCGCGCGTGAGATGAGTTCTCCGACCGCCCCGCCCGGCTCAAAGCTGCCATCAAAAATCCGGCGCACGATAAAGAGGTCAAAGAGCGCCGCCGCACCCAGCACGAGCATGACGAGACCAACAATTCTCGACAGAGGCGCGCGGATGCGTCGCGTGCGAAAGCGTCGCCACGCGGCGGCGAGCAAAAGGAGCGGCAAAAGATATGCGGCGAGACCGACGAACTGAAAGAGAGTCGCGGCGATGTTCGCGCCAAACGGCCCAATCCAGTTGCGCGTCACGCTCCGCCCGGCAGCATTCCATGACGGGTCGTCCGGGTTGTAAGAGAAGAGACACAGCGCCAGCAGCACGCCCAGAGCAAAGAGCAGGATACTGATGATCTCGTTGCGCCGCGTGTTCTTGGGCGCTGCCGCTGTGGTCTTCGTCCGCGCTTCAGTTTGTGTTGTTGCCATAAGCACTCCGATGAGAAGTCTGGAGTTCGGAATCTGGAACCTGGAGTCGGAATCCGGTTTGACTCCAGACTCCAGAATTCAGATTCCAGACTTTCTTACGCCGCACGGCGCGAAAGTAAGTACGCCTTGATGAAATCGTCTATGTCGCCCGCCAACACCGAATCAACGTCGCCGCGCTCTAACTTGGTGCGGGCGTCTTTGACGAGACGATAGGGCGCAAGCACATAGTTGCGTATCTGCGAGCCAAACGAGATGTCCTGCTTGTTGGCTTCAAGCTCGGCGGTTTCGGCCTGTCGCTTTTCAAGCTCAAGCTCATAAAGACGCGAACGCAAGACTTGCATAGCGACGGCGCGGTTCTGATGCTGCGAGCGTTGGTTCTGGCATTGGACGACGATGCCGGTCGGGATGTGCGTGATGCGAACGGCGCTGTCGGTCGTGTTGATGTGCTGGCCCCCTGCGCCCGTCGCGCGATAGGTATCAACACGTAAATCCTTGTCGTTGATTTCCACTTCGATGTTCTCGTCAATCTGAGGGTAGACGAAGAGCGAGGCGAAAGAGGTGTGACGCCGCGCCGCCTGATCGAAGGGCGAGATGCGAACCAGGCGATGCACGCCCGCTTCCGCCGCCAGCAGACCATAGGCATACTCTCCTTCGACCGTGAACGTGACGCTCTTGATTCCGGCTTCCTCCGCAGGTTGATAATCCAGAATCTCCGTCTTGAAGCCGCGCTGCTCTGCCCATTTCAGATACATACGCAGCAGCATCTCGGCCCAATCCTGCGATTCCGTGCCGCCTGCGCCGGGATGAATCGTGCAGATGGCGTTCAATTGATCGTTCTCTCCGGCGAGCAACATCTCTGTTTCGGCCTGACCGATATCGTGTGAGAGTCGCTCGATGAGCGCTCTTAACTCGCGCAAGGAATCTTCATCCTCTTCGGCGAACTCAAACAGCACGCCCGCGTCTTCAATCGAAGCCTCAAATTGTTCCTGCCGCTTAATCGTTCGCTCCAGCCGGCTACGCTCGGCCATCAAACGTTGCGCCGCTTCCTGATCGTTCCAGAAATCGGGCGCGGTCGCCTGCTCCTCTATGCGTTTCAACTCGTCGCCCTTCGCAGCTACATCAAAGAAACCTCCCGAGCTGTTCGACTCGCGTGCGCAGCTCTTCGTATGTGTTGCGTAAATCCATTATGCTCAAAGTCTCGATCATCTCTTCTCCAATCAAACTTTTCGGTCCTTCGGGTTACTCTAATCAATTACTTCTCTTTGATGATAAACGACACTGACCTTGATAAATCATCTCCGAGATACAAGTCTAAGCGATATTTGCCCACAGGCCACGGGCTATCTGTGGCCAGTTTGAAGACGGCGGTCATGGATGCGACCGGCGGAAGACTCTTCTTCGATTCGCTCAACGTGGCATCCTTCTCCATCGCGCCCCCTGTGTCTTCGGCTATCCAGACGCCCTTCACCACAATCGCCGCCTTGATACCTTCGGCCTGCCAGCGACAAATGATGCGCGGCGTCTCAGGCGCAAACTCGTTTGTCGGGTTGACCTCAAGCTCGTTCGTCGCAGCATCCAACTCCGACCCCATCTCAGCTTTAGTAATGCGCCCGCCGATTTGCATCTCTAACGCATTAACGTCGCTTCGCGCGTTCGTGCAACTGGCGGCAAGGAGCGCGCCAGCGATTAAGAGAACGATGACAAGCAGCACTTTCATCAACTAAAACCTCTGAGAGCGGCCAACAGGCTGTGAGTCATTAAGAAGATGCGGTTGACTCTTGCTCTCCACCCCTTTTGCGCGCGAATGAAAACAAGAGAAGCGCGAAGCTCACAACCGCGCACAGTCCAACGAACAAATCACCGAATCTGGTGTAAAAAGTCTTTCCCCCGGTGCTTCGGCTGATCGTCCATGTTCTGACGGTTGGCTGAAAACCAACGGTTGCGTCCAACACCTCGCCGCGCCCCGTGATGAAAGCAGTTATCCCTGTGTTCGTCACGCGCAGCACCGGGCGATTGTTCTCCACCGCGCGAAATACCGTATTAGCCAAATGCTGCCGCATAACCGGCGTCTCTCCCAGGTAGCCGTCGTTAGAGATATTCACCAGCACGTCCGCGCCGTCCTCAGCGAAGTGGCGTGCGATTGACGGAAACGCCGACTCGAAGCAGATGAAGACGCCAGCGCGCGCCTCGCCCATCGGCATCAACGTGTACTCAGCGCCCGGAGTGAAATCTCCAACCATCGTCGGAATCGAACTCACGCCCGGCAACCAGCGCGGCAGCGGCACATACTCGCCAAACGGCAGCAGGCGAATCTTATCATATTGCGCGACCAGCCGACCTTCTTCATTGACAATCACGGCTGAGTTATAAGTGCCGCCTGCGGGCGCAGGCTCCTGCGCGTTGAAGATAACGGAGGTATGATTCTTTGCGGCGAAGCGGGCGACGATCTCGCGAAACTCCGTATCTGCGGCGTACCTGAAGTTCATCGGCGATTCAGGCCAGATGACGACGCGCGGTAAGTTTGCGAATTCCTGTCTCGCGTTTAGCCCGCTTTCACTAAGAGAGTAATGGCGTTCGACGAGCGCTGCCGTCTCGGCCAGCGATTCCTGCGGGTCCATCGGCACGTTTGGCTGGACAGCGACAACCAGCGCGGTTGCACCTACAGCGCTGCCTGACTCCGATGGAATGTTCGATGAGGCGGTGAGAAACGCAACGAGGATGATGAGAGCCGTGCTGAGAATAGCTACGCTCGCAGTCTTCACTGCGCGCGCCGTTCTGAGCAAAAGCATGTAAGCGATTGCCGCGTTCACCGTGACGATGAGAAAGCCGACGGCGTACACGCTGCCCCAGCGCGCTGTCTGGATGAGCGGTGTAATGTAAGCCTGCGAGTAGCCGATGGCGTTCCACAGTTGGCCTATCACGCCGAGCCGTGCCCATTCGAGCGCCACCCAGAAAAGCGGGGCGATAAATAATGCCCGCACGCCCCAGCGCGATACCACGCGAGCCAGCCCCATGGAGCAGAGCGCAGGAAACAATCCGGCGATGACGGGGCCGGGTATGAGCAGCAGAAAGGCGAGCCACGCAGGGATGCCGCCGTAACGAATCATCGCGTGCGTCAGCCAGTAGCATGAGCCGTAGAAAAAGAGCGCGCCCGTTATCCAGCCGAGCAGAAAGCTGCTTCCGCTTCGGGATCTGCGCGACGGCCAGAAAAAGCGGAACGAGGCCAACCCAGGCGAGCGGCCACAAATTGAAATCCGGGAATGAGAAGACGAGCAGCGCAGCGGATAAAACGGCCAGCGCAGTTTCGACGCGCGTTGGAGCGCAGGCGCGGACGCGCTTGCGTAACCGTGTCAGGGGCCGCTCACGAATCGGCGCATCGAGCAAGACAGCAGCGTCGTCCATGCCAGTGAGTTTAACAAAAGATAAGTCCGATTCTTAAGTCTGGAGTCAAAGGAAAATTTATTTTTATGATTCCAGACTTCAGCCGACAGACTCCAGACTTTTCCCGAAATGGTCTACGAATGAGGGTCTTTGGACAGAAAACGTCACTACCTCAGTGACAAATTTCGTCGCTTTCGTCTTAAGACGTGCGGCGGCTGTTCTACCGGGTTGAGCTTGCAGGATGAGAGGAGGGAAGGAGTGGAATTGCCTGAAGTAATTAAATAAGCCTGTAAACGTGGGAGAACCCGGCCATTTCTGACCGGGTTCACATTTCGGAAAGTTTATCTGAAGGGTTGCTCGGCGGGCGGCTGGCGCAGCGGCAGGCGGCGCTCAGAGAGGTGAAGGCGGTGGGGGCACGGCTTTAAATGCTTTCTCCGTGCTTGCCGACATCTATCTCAGCACGTCGCGTGCCACAGGAAAATTTTTTCTGGAAACCATGTAGGATTAGACGTGAAGAACAGTGGTCAGTGGTCAGTGGGCAGTTAAAAGCAAAAGCGCAAGCGTTGCTTCGCGCCTTAGTCTTTGCTGACCACTGACCACTGCCTACTGCCCACTGCTCTCTACCACTTTCGCGTTCTTCAATCGAGGGTCGTTTGCGGAGCGCATTCGCCGGGCTGCTTCGCGGGCTTCGTCCTGTGTGAAGCGTCCGACGATGACGGAGTATCTGGGGCGGGGATCGTTTGCGCGGGGGCTGCTGGTGCGAATGTCCGTGTAGCCTGATTCCTGTAAAGTCTTGATGAGCGTTTGGGCTTTCTCAGGGGTGTCGTAAGTTGCGACCAGAACAGAGAAGCGACGTGTAACGTTCGCCGCAAGATGTCTGCTCTCGTATTTGTCGCCGGAGAAGCTGCCGATTGCGGTGTGGGAACTGGAGTCGAAACCGGAGCGGCTGGCTGAGCCGCGGCGGCGCTTGATGTGGATTCCGGCTCGGCCGTCCAGCGTCCGACCATCAGGCCAAGGCCGAAGAAGAGAGCCGAGAGCAGCAGCGCGCTCAACAGCAGCACGGCTGGCCGGCGCTCGTCACGGCTGAATTCTGCGAGAGCCGAATGGGACGGCTCCTGTTCAGCGTGAGCGTCATTTTTTGAGTGTCTGTCGCCATAAGCGCGCGCTTGACGGAAGCTGTTGAAACGCCCCGCAATCAATTTTGAAGAACGCCTACGTGACGGGCTCGACTTCGAGCAGATACTGGCTAGCGCCGACGATGCGAACCTCTCGCCCGCGTTCCATGCTCTCGCCCGTGGATGAGCGCGCCCGCCACAACTCGCCGCGAACCAGCACAGAGCCTTCCGGCGCAAGACTCGTTTCAACTACGGCCACAGCCCCCATCAGGTCAACGTCGCCCACCCCGCCCTTTTTATGTCTCGACAGCGCGACGACAAAGAGCGCCAGCACCAGCCCGACAACAAACGCGGCTGCCAATACAATCTGCCATGTACTCATGCCCGCTTTTTGTTACCGGAGCGATCAGCTCAGCTTCGAGGAAGCGCATTCTAACACAAATTAAAAATGCAAAATGAAAAATGCAAAAGGGAGGCGGAGGCCATTATTAATCAAAATGGCTTCCGCCTTCCTTTTGCATTTTTCATTTTTAATTTTGCTTATTTCCCGCCCGTCTCGACCTGGCGTTGAAGCGCGATGGCTTCCTGATTGTTGGGGTCAATTTGAATAGCGCTGCGGGCGTAGGCCAGCGCCTGAGCGCGGTCGCCGAGTTCGAGGAAGATGCGCCCCAACAGGATGTGCGCGTCAATGGTCTTCGATTCCCAGAAGATGGCTGTCTTCAGGGCGCTGATGGCCGCTTGCTGGTCGCCGAGCCGCTGGTTGATACGACCGATCAGGAGAAAGGCTTCGGCGCTCGTCGGCTCAAGCGTCAGCACGCGGCGCAAAAGTTGTAGCGCCTCTTCGTCGCGCCCCATCTGATAGAGTTTTTGGGCCTGAACGAGAAACTCCTGCGGGCTTCCCTGCCGGCGTCTCGCCTCCAGGGTCAGTCGAAGGCGGCACATCGCTCAGATTGAAGGGCTTGAACCGAACATCGACGTTCGAGGTGGTCTGCGATTTCTGCCACTCCGCCTGCCACTTGGCGTAAGAAGGAAGAAAGCGTCTTGCCTGATCGTCGGCAGCCGCGGCCTGATCCGTCTGGCCTGTTTTTTCCAGAGCTTTGGCCAAGAGAAAGTATGACTGCCCGTCGCGCGGGTCGGCGGCGATGATGGGGCGCAACTGCTCCGCCGTCTCCTCATATTTGGCTGAAAGAAAGAGCGCATAGGCGTAATTGAACCGGATGATTGAATCGTCCGGCGAGGATGATTCCGCCGCCCGCTTCAGAAAGCGTACCCCCTGCGAGAGCAATTCGTCGTGCTCTTTCGCATTCTTCTCGTCGCGCGAAGCCTGGACGGAGATTGCGCCCGCCTTGTTGACGATGCTCGTCAGCGGCGTCTTGGAGTTCTCCGGCGTCAGGGGCATCAGCACATCGAGCGCGCCGCGCGTGTTGCCCTGCTTGTTATAGGCGAGCGCGGCATAAAAAGCCGCTTCAGTGTAATGCGGGTCTTCTTTCTGTAGCCTTGAGAGATACTCTGCGGCCTGCTTCCAATCCTGTTCCTGAAAATAGAATTGCCCAAGCTCGAAGGCCGCTTCCGGGTAGACCGCTCCGCCTTTCGCGTCCGAGTAAAACTTCAGCGCGTTCTTCAGATAATTGACGCGCTTCTCTTTATCATCCGTTAAGAGCACGCCTTTCAGATAGGTCTGGAAAGCGAGCTGCGGAACTTTGGTTGCGCGCTCGATCAACTCGTTTCGAGTGAAGGGAAATGCTTTGTCGCGCGCGTAGAGAACATCGAAGGCGAGGCGTCCCTGCATCCTCTGCAACTCCGTCAACGGGTCGCCGAAGTCGAAGATGCGCGAAGCCCAGCGTCCATCGGGCATCACTTCGCCCATCACGCGCCCTTCGTTGACCTTGATGACGCGCGCCGTGCCCAGAATTGTGGCGGTCGTTTTGTCCTGACCATGGTGACGCTGTAGTTGCCGAGCACGACCATCGTCGCGTTGGCCACGCGCGCGAGCCTGATGGCAGTGGCGAGCGAGGGAATCGTGGTCAGGGGCAATCCCAAACGCTGGTAAGCCAGTTCACGCTCGTCGTTTGAGAGAACTACCAGGCCGGGCACACGGAGGAGGTCTGAGAGCGAATTGGCGAAGCTCTCGCCGACCCAGTTGTACTCAGGCAAGTTTGAAGTATTCTCAAACGGCAGAATCATGACCACGTCTTTTGTGCCTGCGGTCTGCGCGAACGCTGTCGACGGAGCTAAAAACGCGGATTGAATTAAGAGCAGCGCGGCGAGCGCGGCATAAATAATGACGAGATCGTCTCAACATGAAAAACATTCCTTCAAAACTAAAGAGGCCGTCCCGTGAGTCAGCCTGAGCGCCGGGCGGCCCCGGCAAATCTTTAATAGTGCTAAAACTATAGCCCTCGGTGCTTTCATTCTCTGAACGAAAGCCTCCTCGCCGCCTTCAAGTACCAGTTTGCCACACGAAAGAGAGCGCGCACAAACCCCGCGGCCTCTTTTCTGATGCGCCCGCACAGTATCCGGTTGGTCTAAATCAGTGGTCAGTAGTCAGTAATCAGTTTTCAGTTAAAAGCGAAAGCATGAACGCTGCTTATCGCCCGGTCTTGACTGACGACTGATTACTGATACTGACTACTTTTTTTATTGATTTCAGCAATGTCTGAAGCTGACTTGCCCAGCGCGTGAGGTCGAAGTTCTGCGGGTCGTCGTGGGCGTCGGGTATCCCGGCATCCACCGCCGCGTGAAATGCGGGAATCAACCATTCGCCCCGTCGCACGCTGGCCGCGATGTAAACGAGCGCCAGCCGTTTTAACTGCGCGTCCGTAAAACCCGGCTCGGAGCAATCCGGTCGTTGTTCGCCGAACCTTGCGGGTCTCTGCGTCTTGGCTGGACGAGTTCGACGTGAAGATACAGACCTTTGCCTTTGTTTCTCAAGCGGTCGCGGGCGAATTTTGTTCCGTGATGCGGGTCGGGCAGTTGCTCTTTGAAATCAACGGCGGTGACGGATTCTCCCGTGCGGCTGATGTAAACGTGCGTCACCTTTGTCTTGATCCACTTCCGCGGGAGATCATTCCATACCCATGAAGCTTCGTTTATGTCAGGTGGAAACGGCTCGTCCAGGTAGTTCGGCGTGCTGACATCGTGGATGACGAAGTAGCGGGCGAAAGCGGCGTTCAGGTCGAAGGGTTTGCGCGCGAGACTGGGTCAGAGAGCGAGCCGCCGATGTCCGCCTCGATGATGTTCTGTGCCGTCAGGTAGCGCCTCAACGCGTCCCTGTTCACCTTGAGGGTTTTCGCGATGAGCTTGTTGAGCGGCGCAGGCAATTTTTCGAGCGGCGCGCCGAGACGTCCTCCGATTTCTACGGGACGCAATAGACACCTGGCCTGCTCCTGCGGCGAGCCAGCGTAGCTCAAAGATGAATCGTCAAAGACGCACGGCGACTCCTGCGCTCTCACAGCAGTTTGTCCTGCTGTGATTAAGCACAGTGCCGCGCAGATGAAGAGTTTTGAGAGGCTGCCGTTCAATGTGCGTCAAGCAGGTTCTAAAGAAGTAGAGAAGGAATAGACAGGATTATCAAGATTAAGCAGACAAGGCAGGACGAGGGGGCTTGATGCTTCTTCTCTTCATCCTGTCCATTTCCTCCGTGTCTTAATCTTCTCAGTTTAGATTTAGCTTTCAATCTTCCGGTCTTTGAGACGAATAACAAACTTGAGTCCCGACCACACGTCGTTAATCGCGCAAATTTTCGTATCGACGATTCCCGTCGCCAGACCTGCTTTCTGAACCACGTCGAAAGAGAGGTCTGTCTCGACACCTGAACTCTTCTTTGGCCACGCCACCCAGATCATTCCGCGCTGAGAAAGTTTCGGGCGCAATTGGTCAAGCCTTTTGACCAACTCCGCCCGGCTCTTAACGAAGACAAGTACGAGATCGAGCTTTTTATGTGCGGCGGAAACTAACTCCGCGCCTGCGGGCAACGTCCCTAACTCTTTCGGGAAATCCTGCCGCGCATTGACGAGTAAGACGCGAGCGCCCTCTTTAATTCCCAGCTTCTTGAGTAGCGGAGTTTCGGAATATCCTGCCAACGCTCGTTTCCCCGATAGTCACAAGATGACAAAAGGGCGCTCGTGCTCAGGACGCTTGCGGCGGTGGGGCGTCGGTTGTGGCGCTCGCATCATCCGTCGCGTCAGCAGCAGTTGCCGCCGCGTAGCCCCAGAGTTTTTGCAATCCTTCGATGGGTCCATTGAACTGATCGCGGTCGCAGTTTCCGATGCCATTAACAGAGTGCGGCTCAGGGCCGACCTCTCCATTCGTATACTGCCACATCGTCCACGTCTCCCACGCGGGAGGCACTTTCGGCGTCGGGCCGTATTCCGAGAGCCAGAACCAGCAGTAGGACAGCGCCGACTCCTTGTTGTTGCCCAGAAGCTGTTTGACGTAAGAGCCGCCGTAGAGTCCCGGCCAACGTCCGGTTTCGGCTTCGACGTACTTAACAAAATCCTCTGCTTCGGCTAACGTCATGCCTGCGCCGCCCGGATTCTCTTCAAGGTCGAGTACGAGGAGGTCCGTTGGCCCAGGCTCGACAACCGAGAGGAAATACTTGGCCTGTGCCGCACCGTCGCCGCCCACGCCGAAATGGTAAGCTCCCCACCAGAGACCGGCGGCGAGAGCTTCGCTTTTGCGAGCCTGATACTTTGAATCAACCATCGTCGTGCCCTGCGTGGCCTTGTGGATGACGCCGACGATGCCGTCCGCCTTGACGGTCTCGAAGCTGCTGACGGTGTTGAAGTGAGACAAATCTACAATGACGTTGCTGGTGGACATATACTGTGCCTCCGAGTGAGTTTGATTAATTGCTCTTCAGTGAGGTTTACCCCACCGACCTGTGAGAAAACGAATAGCCTTTTGACAGGCTTTCTTGCTTGAATATGATTGTGCCAGAAGCGTTCCGCAGCCAGCGAGGGAAGTTTAAGTTGAAAAGGTAGTGGCGTCCCGTACGGGACTCGAACCCGTGTCGCCGCCGTGAAAGGGCGGTGTCCTAGGCCACTAGACGAACGGGACGCAAACGTGGCTTTCATCCGAAGTAAGATACAAAGGAAGTTGAGCCAAAACTTTTGCCGAACAATATTATTTCTGTTCGCTTGTTGGACGTTGACTAAAATAACTGGACAGCATAAAGAGTGTCAACCGCGCGCGCCTTCGCGGGTGAGATTAGACAATTGATAGTCAGAGGAAAGGATTCGAGCAATGGCCCTGAGAAGCATCACGGAAGTAATAGCTGATTTGTCAAAACCGATTCCGCGCCGCTTGTTGAAGAGCAAGACGGTCGGCGGCCAGAAAATCTACTTTCTGCCCTGGCACACGGCGGTCAAATTTCTAGACCTCTACGCGCCCGGCTGGTCATACGAGATTCGCCATCTCGTAGGCATTGGCGGCAAACTCGTGCTCGTCTCGCGCATCTCTGTGCCGTGCGCCGAAGGCGTCATTTATCGAGAAGCGACGGGTCAGGAAGATGAGGACGTGGATAAATTCGGAGACCCTTCGTCGAATGCGGAAAGCATGTCGCTTCGGCGCGCGGCTGCGAAGTTCGGACTGGGGCTGCATCTGTACGAAGGCCCGCCGGAGGCATAGTGACCAGACAGCTTTAGGCAGGTCATCATTCATCTTTTAAGCAAACGTCCATCTTCACCCGCGTCTGTCGAGACGTGGGCTGACGGCTGGTTGATTTTTGCTTTGGTTCCCAGACAGGTGGACTTTCCGTTGTGGAAGAATCCGCTTTATAATCCAGTTGCCCCGCCCTGATCGGTTCTTCTATGAGAGTTGTCTGGTCAGGCAGCCAAAGATTCTCAGCTAAAATAAAAAAGCCCTGGTTTAAATAATCATTCCTTCGGGAGATGAAAGAGATGATGTTGATTAAATCCCGCGCATCGGTCGCGCTGGCGGCGACAATTCTGTTTTTGGTCTGGACTACGGATTCGATTCTGGCACAGGGGACGATGGGCGGAGCGGGAAGCGTCTCGCGTGATGGCGGCGCAAACGCATCGGCGGCAGACGTGATTGGCGGCGCGGCACAGGCGACCGCTAAGCGCATCAGCGCTCGCTCCAGTGCTTCACCCCGACCGGTTGTTCGACGCCGCCCGCGTCCAAGGGCTGCGGGACGCCCCGTCATGGACGCGGATGATTACAACGAGCAGGGCGATTCGTTTCTGACGGCGAGCAAGTACGCTGAAGCCATCAATTCCTATAAGCAGGCCGTGCGGCTCAAGCCGGACATGGCAGAGGCGCATTACAGTCTGGGTTGGATTTATAACGAGCAGGATGATTACGCGCGGGCGCTCGATGCGCTCAAGCTGGCGGTTCGTTACAAACCCGGCTACGCCGAAGCGTGGAAGGAACTAGGTTTCGCTCAGCGCAATCTCAATCAAACGAACGAAGCCGTCAACGCCTATCGTCAGGCCATCAGTCTCAACCCGGAATACGTGCAGGCTTACTACGAGCTTGGCTGGACGCTCAACGAGGCGAAGCAGTACGCACAAGCCATAGCTCCGCTCAATCAGGCGATTCTCAAAAGAAGCGATTACGCGGAGGCGCTGGGCGAGCTTGGCTACGCTTACCGCAAGCTCCAACGATACAAGGATGCCATAGAGTCTTACACCGAAGCCGTCACGCTGAAGAAAGATTACGCCGCAGCCTATTTCGGCCTCGGCGATGTCTATTTCTACAACACGAGCCAGTATTCGCAGGCCATCGCAGCCTACAAACAGGCGCTCAATCTCAAACCCGACAACGCGCAGGCTTTCTACAACACGGGTTGGTCATATAACGAGCTGAAGCAATACGCGCAGGCCATCGGGCCATTAGAAAAAGCCCTCTCGTTGAAGGTCGGTTACCCGGAGGCATACGCAGAATTGGGCTACGCCTATCGCAAGCTCGAACGCTTCCCCGACGCGATTCAAAACTACAGGGAAGCGATTCGTCTCAAACCCGACTACGCGCAGCCCTACTTCGGTCTCGGCGACGTGTACTACTACAACACCAGCCAGTATGGGGAAGCCATCAATGCTTACCAGCAGGCGCTTCGCTTCAAGCCGAACAACGTGACCGCGAATTACAACATCGGCTGGTCGTATAACGACATGAAACGTTATGCGGACGCCGTTCCTGCGCTTCGGGAAGCGATCAGGCTTAAGCCCGACTACACGGAAGCCCATCAGGAACTGGGCTTTGCCTATCTGAACATGCGCCAGTACGGTGACGCCGCGACAGCTTTCCGGCAGGCGATTCGCCTGAAGCCCGATTATGCTCTGGCGCACTACAATCTGGGCATCACCTATCTCTCGATGGGCAACAAGGCGGGAGCCATGGACGAGTACAGGATGCTCAAGCCGATTGACCAGAAACGGGCGGAGAGGCTTCTGGCGCAAATCAATAAGCAGTAATCAGTGGTCAGTAGTCAGTAATCAGTTAAAAGCAAAAACACGAATGCTGCCGCTCAGTTCTTAACTGATTACTGACTACTGATTACTGACCACTGATTTCCCGGCAACGTCCTGACAGGTTTGACCATCAGAGATGGCATCAGGCCACCGGCCCCGACTTTGGGGCGCATGAAGCAGGGAAGTTTTTCTTGTCCCTTAAAATATTTGGAAGCGACGGCATATCTTTTCCGGGATTGCCGGTAATAAATAACTGGGAAGCGATTCCCGGCGACACACGCGGGGGGCAAACCGAGTTGCCCGAAAGCATGACAGATGAAAGATTGCTGGCCTTAGCCAGTCGCGGCGACGAAGCTGCTTTTCTAGCGCTGTACGAGCGCCACCGCGACCCGGTGTTCCGCTTCGCCTACCGCCTGCTTGGCTCCGTTGAGTTGGCGGAGGATGTCGCGCACGATTGCTTCCTGAGTTTGCTGAGGCGTCCCGCCGCTTTCGACGCGGCTCGCGCATCCCTGAGAACTTATCTTTTGGCGGCGGCGCGCAATCTGGCGATGAAGCATTTTCGCGGAACGCGCGGTGAGGATGCGCTCGAAGATTTGGCGGAAGAGCCGCCCTTACCAGAAAGGCACGGGCCACTTCGTCAATTGCTCGACGAAGAGTTGTCTGAGGAAGTCAGGCGGGCGATTGAAGATTTGCCGCCGCTTCAACGCGAGGCGCTCGTTCTCTTTGAGTATGAAGAATTGATGCTCTCCGAGATTGCCGTCGTGGTCGGCGCAGATGTCGGAACAGTGAAGGCCAGACTCCACCGCGCACGCCAGCGTTTGAAGAAGCAGCTTGCGCCCTATTTCAAAAGCAGCCCGGAAGCAGCAGCCGTGGACGAGGTGTTGAAATGAGCGACGAAAAAGACACTCAACCACTTTCGATTTTCAGCAGTAGACGCGATGACCTTAATGACGAGGCCATCCGGCTCGGCGCTGTCTCGTTAGAGGAACAGGAACTCCGTGCCATGTTCCAGCGTTGGAACGTGCCGGAAACACCCGCATCCTTAGACTCGCGTGTCATCACAACCTATCGCCAACAGATATTTTCCCCGGAAGATTCCCTAGAAGAACGTCAGGAGATTTTTATGAAACATTGTCCGACCTGTCAGGAAGAGTTCGCCAACAAATTCAGCTTCTGCCCGGTTGATGGCACACCGCTGGATGAATTAACGGTATCGTCCGCAGCGCCGGAGATTCCACCCATGCATGTGATCGGTGGCTATGCAGCCCCGGCGGCGCTGGTAGCAGCCGGAGCAGCAGATTACCACCTGACGTTTGTGGACGACACAGGCTTAACTCGCCGTTTGATGGGTGAACTCAAAGAAGTTGCCCATCACAGTGAGCTAACCTGGCCGGAGTTCAAACGCGATCCCTTCGGCTATTCCAAACGCTTCGTGGTCGGTTACAGCACGCTTATCTGGCGCTTCTTCTCTTCACGCAATGTCGCCATTGCTACCTCTTCAGCCCTTTTGCTGGTGCTCTCCGTCGTCATCGCCTTCGTCGTCGTCGGACGTGCCCATCAAGGACAGGGAGGGACACGAGCCGAGAATGACCTGATTGTCGAACAACTTATCAACCCGGACGAGATTCCACCGGAAGAAGCGGAAGAAACCAAGCCGGATAAGGCCATCGGGACAGGCCAGGGCGGGAGAGTAGGATTCAATAAAGGCAAGGGCGAAGGCTCACTGCCCAAACCAGCCAAGGCTGGCGGCGGCGGCGGCGGCGGACAGCAGGATGTGTTGCCGACCCAGCAGGGAAGGATTCCCCCACCGTCGGAGATACCGGCTTTGATTCCGACCACACCACCTGTCAGGCCGCCACTGCTTCCGGTCGCGGGTATTAACATTGATCCTGCTTTGTACAAGAGCCAGAACTATGACCGGTTTGGTGATCCACGCTCGAACTCTCAGGCGACGAGTGCCGGGCCGGGAACTGGTAATGGTTTGGGCCGGGGAACGGGCGCAGGCATTGGTGAAGGTGATGGACAGGGGTTCGGCCCCGGACGTGACAGGAACATGGGCGGAGGCGATGCCAGAGATGGCGGCGGTGGCCCCGGAGGCGGAACGGGCAATAATGCATTGGATTATGCCAACAAGATATTCAAGCCCAGTGAAGTGAATTCGAAGGCACGGATAATCTCACGTCCAGAGCCACAGTACACGGAGGATGCAAGAAAGAATCAGGTCAGTGGGACGGTGGTGCTCAGAGCAGTGTTTGCCTCCAATGGCTCGGTGACGAACATTCGGACGGTGTCGGGACTGCCGCATGGGTTGACGGAGAGAGCGATGGCGGCAGCACGTCAGATTCGATTCACTCCGGCGACGA
Source organism: uncultured Acidobacteriota bacterium (assembly GCA_963811065.1). Lineage (GTDB taxonomy): Bacteria > Acidobacteriota > Blastocatellia > Pyrinomonadales > Pyrinomonadaceae > QHXM01. Next base: position 57,345 of record CAWEPR010000014.1, on the reverse strand, counting down.
AGGATGGCAGGGCGGTATCGCAGTACATCCAGATCGAGTACAACTTCAATCTTTACTGATCCTCGCCAGTTGATAGTTGATTACCCGGCGGCGCTTCCTCGTTAAGATGGAGCGCCGCTCGCTTTTAAGCGCGACTCGAATCAGTGCCGCCTGGCTCCCATGCAAGGCCGACCCACGCGCTCCGTTCTAACTCAGAAATAAAACGGGAACCTTGCCCGGTGTCCGGCGTCTAAATTTATCAAGCCGGATGAATCGTTATCTCTATCAGGCGGCGCACGATTCGCGCCGTCAGCCCTACAGTCTTCTTTAGTCAGGAGAAATCTCATGCGCCAAAAGTCTTTCTTCAAATTCCTGTTTCTCATGGCCTTTACTTTCGCAAGCGTGTTGACCTTTGCTTACTTCAGCCGCACTGATGTTGCGCTTGCTGCTCCGCCGCCGCCGCAGGACGAAGCGACTCCAGGCTCGCTTCAGGCCATGGACGCTACGGGAAAATCAAGGGGCGTCTGCCCGCTCAAGCACACGGATGTCAAAGCTGAGATTAGCGGCTTCCTCTCTCGCGTCCGCGTCACGCAGGAGTTTGAGAATCCTTTCAAAGAGAAGATCGAGGCCGTTTACGTGTTTCCGCTTCCGCAGAATGCAGCCGTTGACGATATGACTATGACGGTCGGCGACCGCACGGTGCGCGGGCGCATCCTGCCGCGCGAAGAGGCGAGAAACGTCTACGAAGCAGCGCGCGCCGGAGGACAGGTCGCGAGCCTTTTAGATCAGGAGCGTCCCAACATCTTCACGCAGGCGGTCGCCAACATCATGCCCGGCGAGAAAGTCACTGTCACGATCAGCTACGTGGAGACGCTCAAGTATGAGAATGGAACTTACGAGTTTGTCTTTCCAATGGTCGTCGCCCCGCGTTACGTTCCGGGCGCGCCCGTGAGCGTGGGAGTTGGCGGGACATCTCCGAACACCACGCAAGTGCCGGATGCCTCGAAGCTCACGCCTCCTAGCACGCCGAAGGGTACGCGCGCAGGCCACGACATCTCTGTTGAAGTCGCGCTCGACGCGGGCGTTCCCCTTGATAACCTGAACTCCAACTCTCACGAGATTGATGTCGAAAAGCCGAACGGGTGGAGCGCGCTCGTGCGTTTGAAGAATAAGACGGAAATCCCGAACAAAGATTTCGTGCCGAAGTATACGGCGGCGGGCGGTCGCATCGAAGACGCTGTGCTGACGCACCGGACAGACAGGGGCGGCTTCTTCACACTCATCCTTCAGCCGCCCGCCCGCGTCACCGTCGAAGACGTGACGCCTAAAGAGATAGTCTTCGTGCTGGACACATCGGGTTCGATGGAAGGCTTCCCGATTGAGAAGGCCAAGGAAGCGATGAAACTCGCGCTCGACGGCCTTTACCCGCAGGACACCTTCAATGTCATCACCTTTGCGGGCGACACACACATCCTCTTCCCGCAGCCCCTTCCTGCGACGAAAGAGAATCTGGCGAAAGCGCAGGCGTTTCTTGCTTCACGTGCGGGCAGCGGCGGCACAGAGATGATGAAGGCAATCAAGGCCGCGCTCGATCCATCGGACGCGCAGGGACATATTCGCGTCGTCTGCTTTATGACGGACGCCGAGGTCGGCAACGACTTTGAGATCATCTCCGAAGTTCAGAAGCACCCGAACGCGCGCGTCTTCGCGTTTGGCATCGGAAGCTCTATCAACCGCTTCCTGCTCGACAAGATTGCTGAAGAGGGACGAGGCGAGGTCGAGTACGTCGCGCTGAGCGACGACGGTTCTGTGGCCGCGCGCAGATTCCACGAGCGCGTCCGCAGCCCCTTGCTGACGGACATCCAGGTTGACTGGGCAGGGATGTCCATAGCTGACGTGTACCCGAAGCGCATCCCCGACCTTTTCAGCGCCAAGCCCGTCGTCTTGTCCGGGCGTTACACGAAAGGCGGGCGCGGGGTCATTCGGTTGAAAGGAAAAATGTCCGGGCGCGACTTTGTGCGCGAGATTCCAATCGAGTTGCCGGAGACGGAAGCGCGGCACGATGTGCTGGCGACCCTCTGGGCGCGCACGCGGATTGACGACCTGATGAGACAGGATTACACGGGCGTTCAGCGTGGCAACGCTCATGCCGATTTGAAAGAGACGATCACACAGTTGGGCGTTGAGTATCGGCTGATGACGCAGTTCACTTCGTTCGTCGCGGTCGAAGAGATGGTTGTTACAGAGGGTGGTGAGCCGCGACGGATTGAAGTTCCTGTGGAGATACCGGAAGGGACGATTCATCAGGGAGATTTCGAGGAATCAGACGAACTTATGTCGGATTTCTCTGTAAACGCAGGTCGTACATACGTTGTCGCGCCGCTAAACGCTCCTCCCCCCGTAGCCTCTGGCAAGATACCTTCTCCGAAACCGACGCCCATGCCAAGGGGTAATAGTGGAACAGGGATGGGCGCAGCCAAGGGTAAGGGCGTCGGGTATGGGTCTGGACGTGGCGGGAGCATGGGCGGCAGCGTTGGCGGAGGAGCAGGCAATAGTCCCACAGTGGTTTCTGCGGGCGTTCTCAACGGTCAGGCTACCAGCTTGCCGAAGCCCGCTTACCCGTCAGTAGCAAAAGCGGCTCGCGTCTCAGGGCGGGTGAGTGTGCAGGTGATAATTGACGAAAGCGGGAAAGTCATCTCCGCCACCGCCATCGGGGGCCATCCGTTACTTCATGCGGCGGCTGTGGCGGCAGCGCGCCAGACTAAATTCACTCCGACGAAGTTGTCCGGCAAGCCAGTGAAAATAGCTGGCGCGATTGTCTACAACTTTATCTCTTCAGACACGACCCCGACGACTTCTTCGGTTGTCCTGGGCAAAGAGAGCGTGGCGCGTCTGCTTGAAGAAGAGAAACGCCGCGAGCTTCAGAGCAAGCTGCATTCATCATTGCTCGCGTTGGTTGACCGCTTGAAAGACAAGAGCGCGAAGCCGGGTGCGGATGAGGCCAGATTTGTCCATGACGGCAAGGCCGAGATTCAGGTCTGGTTGACGGATAAATCAGAAGAAGCAATCGCGCAACTCAAGCAGCTTGGCTTCGAGGTCGTGCTCGACCCGAAGACATCCAAGATGATCATCGGTCGCGTGCCAATCGAAAAACTCGCGACGCTTGCCGAACTCAAGTTTGTGCAGTACGCAGCACCGATGAAAAGCAAGTGAAAAGCAACGCGGGGAGAAGCAGAAGGTAGAAGGCAGTAGGCGGAAGGCAGAAAGCAGCAGGCGGAACAATCACGCTGCTTTCTGCCTTCCGCCTTCTGTCTTGTGCTCCTCTCATAAAACGGCGGTCAACGTGAAAGCCTGCGCTGGAACTCACCGGGCCACTCTTCCGTACAGATAATCATCAGCCGGTACGTTTGGCTTCGGCAATCCCTTTCTTGGGAGGCGTGTATGAAATCTGCAAAGAGTGTGGGCCGAATGATCGGCATTTTGTTATTCGTCCAGTTAGTGGGACTGTCGGTGCCATTCATCCTGATGATGCCGATAAGGAGTTCCGCTTTCCTTGAAAATGCGGCAGGGATCGCTTTTCAGATCAAGGTGGCGGTGTTCCATTTGTTTGCGAACGGCGCGCTCACGATCGGGATCGCCATCGCGGCATTTCCACTGGTTCGCGAGTATAGCTACAGGTGGGCGCTTTGGTTGCTGGCCTTTAGCATTATCTGGTTTGCGATGCAGGCGGTGGATAATGCCCACCTCATGACGATGCTGAGTTTGAGCCAGCAGTATGCGGAAGGAGGCGGGGCGAATGCGGTGCTTTACCAGGCGCTCGGGGCGGCGGTGCGCTCAGGGCGGCTGTGGGCGCATTACACGGAACTGCTTGTGATCGATGCGTGGTTCGGCGTGTTCTATGGACTGCTTTTCCGATTCAGAATGATTCCGCGCGCTTTGGCCGGATTTGGACTGCTAGCGGTAATTCTTCACACCGCAGGAATCACCTTGCCTATGTTCCTGGGTTATCCTCAGGTGATGCAGTTGGGATATTTGCTGGCCCTTAGCCACCTGGCAGTAGGTGCGTGGCTAGCGGTGAAGGGGTTTGAAGAAAGCCATCGCCGACTTCGTGCCGAAGCGGATGAGGTCGAACTCGCCCGGGATTAGAACTTGACACGAGGGCCAAAGCCGGGATGCCTGGCTGGCTAAGCGACTTCAGCGGCTATTTGTTACGTTATCTGCGGTATCAGTGGCATGAATGAGCGGCAGCGTCGCGTCGCTAGCCCCAGCCTGAAAACTCATTCAACCGGACTCGCAATCAACAAATCTATTATCCTCAATCTTGATTGCTCGCCGGTTAATTCGGGCCTTAGGTGCTGGCGAGTAAATCCATAAGTTGATAGATTTGCCGTCATGAAACTTAATGTATGTATCGCTGGAGCTACCGGGTGGGTTGGAAAACCCCTTTGCCTGGCTATATCCGAAGCAGACGACCTGAACCTTGTCGGGGCTGTCTCTCGTACTCACAAGGGTCGTAACCTGAAAGATGTTGTTGGTGACTCGAACATTGATTTGACGGTCAGCGGGTCAGTCGCAGAAGCTCTCGATACCCCGACCGATATCTTAGTTGATTACACGAAAGCAGACGTGGTGAAAGTCAATGTGATGACGGCAATCCGCAAAGGCGTTCATGTGGTCATCGGTTCTTCGGGTCTGACGGACGAAGATTTTATTGAAATCAACCAGGCCGCTTTGGCTCACCAAGTCGGTGTGATAGCCGCCGGTAACTTTGCCATTACTGCCGTGTTGCTCCAACGCTTTGCTTGTGAAGCGGCGAAGTATTTATCTCATTGGGAAATTATAGATTATGCCTCGGACGCGAAACAGGATGCGCCCAGCGGCACGACGCGCGAGTTGGCGTTTCGACTTTCAGAGATCAGAAAACCGGAAGTTACTCACCCTATAGAGGAAACGATTGGGGAGAGAGAAAGTCGCGGAGCAACCTTACAGGGAAGTCAGATTCATTCGATTCGCCTGCCCGGTTATGTTATCAGCGTTGAGGCGATCTTCGGCGCAAAGGATGAACGATTGACTATCCGTCACGATGCCGGGAGCGGGGCGGGGCCGTACATACAGGGTACTCTGTTGGCTATCCGCAAGGTGAGGGATTATGTCGGACTCATCAGGGGCCTGGATAAGATAATGGGGTGACGGACCGAAGCGTGCTGCAATTTACCGTCGTGAGGCAGCCGGCGCGCCGGTATAGTTCACAAAAGGCGCAATGCCTGCATTGCGCCTTTGTCTTGATGGCTGCTGGAATAAGCAGGCGTTACCGCAGGTATTTGTTGAAAAAATCGAGGGTGCGCGCCCACGCCAGTTTGGCGGCTGCTTCGTCATAACGCGGCGTCGTGTCGTTGTGGAAGCCGTGCTGTTTGCCCTCGTACATGTGTGACGCGTACACCTTCTTGTTGGCCTTGAGCGCCGCTTCGTAAGGCGCGATGCCCTCGTTGACCCGCTGGTCGTTGCCCGCGTAATTAAACAACAGCGGCGCGGAAATCCTGGGGACATCCTCTACGCCCGCCTGGCGGCCATAGAACGCAACTCCGGCATTTAGATCGGCGCCTAACCTGACGGCCAATTGATTCACCATCCCGCCGCCGAAACAAAAACCCACCGCGCCCAGTTTGCCGGTGGAATCGGGACGCGCTTTGAGCCATTTGGCCGCCGCGACGAAATCTTCGGTCATCTTCTTTCCATCCACCTCGCGAAAGGCGACAGCGCCTTTCTCGTCGCTGCCCGGATAGCCGCCGACCGAGGTCAACCCGTCGGGCGCGAAGGCGATGAACTTGGCGAGCGCCAGCCGCCGCGCTACGTCTTCGATATAGGGATTGAGTCCCCGGTTTTCGTGAATGACGAGCACGACAGGCAGCTTTTTCCCTTTCGCCGGACGAGCCAGGTACCCTTTGATCGAGCCGTTCCCGGCCGGGGATTGCACGACTTCGTAGCCCACTTTGATGCGTTTGTCATCCGGCGTGACCTGCTGCGCCCAGGCGTAGTTGGGCGTCAGGCTCTTGAAAATTGCCGCGACGGTCAGGCCGCCGACCGCAAACTTGACGGCGCGGTCGAGGAAAGTGCGGCGGTCGATGTCGCCGTGCTGGTATTCGTGAAACAGGTCTAATAACTCCTGCGGGTAATCGGATGCTACTTTACGTTCCATTCTTTCTCCTTACATGAGACTTTAGCGAAGTGAGAGTTGACTCTCCTACCTCGCTAGGGAATCCGGAATCTGTTTACGTTTGGGTCGACGCAAGTACTGGCGCAGGCGTCGCAAGCAACGCGCCTATTTCATTTCCAGCAGACTATGGATTTAACACTACCTTGAAAAGTCGGAGAGTATCGGTACCTGTCTTTATTGCCCGGAACGCAACTTAATTGCTCACTAGGCTACTTTATTGCTCTCATACATGTCGTATTCCGCCAGGTAGCGTCGTCCGAGATATTTGAGCACCGCCGAAACGTGCTTGCATTCGTAGCCGGGTTCGGCATTGCCGCGAAAGACGAAATCCGCGCAGGTGCAGGCCAGATGCCGCGTTCGCGGTTCGCAGAACAGATGATAATCCTGCTCTGTCCCTGATTCGGAACGCGCCATCCAGCCGTAAGGCTCTGCTTCGCCAACTTCTATGCGTTCGGCGCGCGCCGCGCGTTCTTCTGCGGGCGTGAATGATGAAATTTTCACCGCCAGTTTCTTCTTCGTATTCATCTTAAAAAATTCCCCTTGTCCATTTGAAAATCGAGTCTTAAAAGACGCCTCAATGATAACTCAAATCAGCCGTTTCTTTGATGCGCGGCGGGGGCTTTAAGTTTGGATTGCGGAATGCGGATTTGGAATTGCGGATTGGAAAACAGTTGAGGCGTTCTTCAGTTCCGCATTCCGCAATTCCAAATCCGCAATCGGTTATGCTGAGTCACTCCGTCGCTCTTGCTCCGTTGCTTGTGAAGTTTCCTCCGTTGGAGCTTGTTTCTCCTTCTCCTGCTCTTTGTTCTTCTGCTCATGCCTTCGGGCGATGGGCGCGATGAGCACCTCTTCAACCTGCTTGTCCAGCCTTCCGATGACAGACATTCTTTTCCGCTCCTTTCAAATTTCTGTAACCTGGCACTTTCGCCCGCCGCACGTTTGCGGCTATATTTACACCAACGCTCTTTCAGAAAGTTTACGGTCATGTCTAAAAATCTGGCAACTCCAAAAAGAAAGAGGACTGCGGAAGGCACGCGACCCGCTCTCCCTCTCGCCCTTCTCCTTGCTCTCCTCGGCGCGCTGGCGATCGCTGGCGCGCGAGTCGTCGCACAGGACAACCGGCAGCAGCGGCCACGCCGCGTCGGTGGCAGCGCCCCGCAAGAGCCAGGTGCGACCTCCCCCAAGCCTTCGTCCTCGCCGACAGCAATCGGCGATGAGGTTGACGATGGAGATGTCGTGCGCGTCGAGACTCAACTGGTCTCAGTCCCGGCGGTCGTCACAGATAAAACAGGACGGCCTCTGGCGAATCTGCGTGCAGACAATTTCATCCTCTACGAAGACGGACGCCCCCAGCAGATCAGTAACTTCGCCACCACCGAAGCGCCTTTTGAAGTCGCGCTGCTTCTGGACACTTCCGGCTCGACGCGCGCCGATATAGCTTTGATCCGACGTGCGGCGCGGGCCTTCATTGATGCCTTGCGCCCCGGCGACCGCGTCGCCATCATCGCTTTCAATAATTCGGAGGACAGCACGCAGACTCTTGCGACCGTGGATCTGCTGACGGGTTTGACTGACGACCGCGAGGTGCTGCAAAAGGCATTGGAGAATATCGGCGCCAGCAACGGCACACCCTACTACGATGCTCTCGTGCGAATCAGCCAGGACATTTTCCGTGATCCACCGAGCAAAGAGATGCGCGGGCGACGAGCCGTCGTCGCGCTCACGGACGGCGTTGATTCGGCGAGCGATGCGGACTACGTGGAAGCCCGCGCGCGTCTTCAGCGCATCAATGTCGCCAGCTACTTCATACAGGTCAACACGGAGGATTTCGTCGAAGATCGGTTGCTGAGAGACTGTCAGGAGTTCGGCACCTTACGGCTTTCACGAACGCAGCTTCAGCGTTATCGCAAAATCTTCCTCCCGCGCGCAGATGCGACCAACTACGAGGAGTTCTGCAAGATGGGACAGTTTGAGAGGATGCAGATTAGCCGCAGTCTTTATGATCTGGCGCGGCGCGAGATGAACGATCTGGCGCGAGTTCTGGGCGGCAAGACTTTTCCTACCCGTGACCTGCGTGATGCGCGTTCAGCCTTCGCCGAGGTCGCCACAGAGATCGGCACACAGTACAGTCTCGGCTATTACCCGACGAACAAAACCCGCGACGGTCGCTTTCGCGCCATCCGCGTCGAAGTTCGCGGCTCGAACGCTTCAGGGGCACAGGTGCGTGCGCGTGAAGGCTACTACGCGCCGAAAAGCTAGTTGGCGATAGGCACTTGGGAGAAAGTCAGAACTCAGGTAGAAGGGGATTCCTTTAATGAATCGAGACAGTGTTTTTGACCGCATGATTTTAATCGTGCTTGATAGCGCGGGCATCGGTGAGATGCCGGATGCTGCTGATTGGGGCGACGCAGGCTCGGATACGCTCGGCCACATCCTGGCTTCGCGCGAAGTGAAATTGCCTAATCTACAATCTTACGGGCTGGGGAACATCCGTCCTTTAAGTAATCTTCCGCCAATCGAAAACCCGCGCGGCTCGTTCGGGCGCTGCGCGCTGCGCTCGAACGGCAAGGACACGACGACCGGCCACTGGGAGATGGCCGGAATCATCCTTGAGCGGGCCTTCCCGACTTACCCACAGGGTTTCCCGCCGGAGATTATTAACAGATTCATCACGGAGACGAACGTTCCCGGTATCCTCGGCAACGTTCCGGCTTCTGGAACTGAGATCATCAAGGACCTCGGCGAGGAACACGTTCGCACGGGCAAGCCCATCGTCTACACCTCAGCCGACTCCGTCTTTCAAATCGCCGCGCATGAAGAGGTGATTCCGATTCCGCGTCTCTACGAAATCTGCGAGACAGCGCGCCGCATCCTGAGCGGTGAAGATGAAGTGGGCCGCGTGATTGCGCGCCCGTTCTTAGGCTCGCCGGGCGCGTTTCGCCGCACCGAGAATCGCCATGATTACGCAGTGCCTCCGCCGCGCGAAAATCTTCTTGTCGCTTTGAGCGAAGCCGCGCTGGATGTCGTCTGCATCGGCAAAGTCGCTTCGATCTATGACTCAGCGGGCGTCACGCTCGACCTGACGGCAAAGAACAACAATCAGTCAATTGACCAGACCATCAACGCGCTCAAACAGGACACGCGCGGCCTCATCTTCTCAAACCTCGTGGACTTCGACATGCTCTACGGACATCGCCGCGACACCGAAGGCTACGCCCGCGCGCTTGAGCATTTCGACACGCGCCTGCCGGAGATTGAAGCAGCGATGAATGAACGGGACGTATTCATCATCGCCGCCGATCACGGCAACGACCCGACCTTTCCCGGCACAGACCACACGCGCGAGTATTCGCCGCTGATAGTTTATGGAAAGAGCGCCCGCGCAGGCGTAGACCTCGGCATCCGCTTATCGCTCGCAGATATTGGACAGACGATTGCCGATAACTTCGGATTGAAATTGACTGCGGGCGAGAGCTTTTTAAGAGCAGTCACGAATTAAAAGAGAGGCAAAAGTCCAAAGTCCAAAGTCAGGAACACGTTTTTGACTTTGGGCTTTTACCTCATTACGTGAAATTTTTGAGGCTTCTGTAAATCAGCTCAATCCACTGGTCTGTCTTGATAAAACCTGTGCCCCATGATTTCCACGTTTCGGGCAAGCCTCCGGCTTTAATCTGTTCGAGCGTCTTGCCCGCCGTCACCTGTTTGCGAACCGTTTCAATTGTCTCAAGGAGCATCCGGTGATAGAGCTTCAGGTCATCAACGGTTGAGAGTGGGCCATGACCGGGAATGATTTTCACCCCGGCGGGCAGCCGCCCGATAATCTCGCCGATATTCTTCGCCAGGTTTACCACATCGCCGCCGTTCTCTATATCAACGAAGGGGAATTTTCCGGCGAAGAAATCATCGCCCATGTGGACGACATTCGAGCCTGTGAAGAAGATGACGCTGTCGCCGTCCGTGTGCCCGTGCGGGAAGTGGATAGCGCGTATCTCTTCACCGTTGAAATGAACTGCCAGCGATTTATCAAAAGTGATGACGGGCAGCGCCTCTTTCGGCGAAGCCGGAACCTTTTCGTTGAAAATCGTCTGCTCGGTGGCTAATCGTTTACGCACATTGTCGTGCGCGATGACGGCAGCTTCCCTTCCGAGCTGAGCGTTGCCGCCCGTGTGGTCGCCGTGCCAGTGCGTGTTAAGCACAAACTTCAACTTGCCTTCGCCGAGCGCCTTCAAGGCCGCGCGAATCTTATCCGCCAGCGGGGCAAACTGGTCGTCAACAATCAGGATGCCGTCCATGCCGATTGAGACGCCGATATTGCCGCCCGCGCCTTCAAGCATGTAGACAGAACCTGCGACCTTCGTCGCCTTGATTTCAACTTTCGAGAAATCACGCTCCTGTGCAAGAGACGGGGTCGCGCAAAGACACACGACCAATAGAGCATAAAGAACGGTCAACCGTTTCATGAAAAGTCTCCCTTATAAATGGATAAAGTCGGAACGATAAGCGCTAAACTGTTCTTACTTCCGCGCTGGAGTGTTCCTCTTCCGTTGTTTCTTTTACCCGTTCGGGTCTTTGAGAACCGCTATGTATGGCAGGTTGCGGTAACGCTCGGCGAAGTCCAGACCATAGCCGACGACGAAGGCGTCAGGAATCGGAAAGCCCAGATAGTCAATCTCAACCTCGCGCTCGCGCCGCTCGTGCTTGTCGAGCAGCGCGGCGAGCTTCACGCTGCTTGCGCCGCGAGATTCGAGGTTGGCGAGCAGGTAGGAAAGCGTCAGCCCCGTGTCCACGATGTCTTCGACGACGAGAATGTCGCGTCCCTCAATCGGCACGTCCAAATCTTTAACGATTCTCACCTCGCCCGACGTGCGCGTGGATGCGCCGTAGCTCGAAATCGCCATGAACTCTATGCCGACTTTGAGGTCAATGGCGCGCAAGAGATCGCTGATGAAGATGCACGCGCCCTTGAGCACGCCGATGAGCAGCGGATTCCTGCCCTCGTAGTCGCGGGCAATCTCCGCGCCCAATTCTGTGATGCGCTTTTGAATCTGTTCGGCGGAGAAGAGCGTTTCGAGGTTCGGGTTGTTGAACTCTGAGAAAGCATGTGCGGTGGAAGTAGACAAGATGGCCTCCATTGTTGAAAAATCGGTTGATCGGATAAATCGCCCTGGCGTTTGCGTGCGCGCCGCTTGGTGCGACATACTATTCAAGCTCTCTCCGTAGGTCAATGTTGAAATAGTAATCAGTAGTCAGTAAGCAGTTACCAGTTTTTGGCTGACCACTGATTACTGACTACTGACTACTATCTTGAAAGGAACAAGAGTTGAGATACGCGAATAAGTTCACTGGGGGCGCGGCGGCGGTTCTTTTCTGTTTGCTTGGGATGGTTGCTCAGGCGCAGCAGGGAAGCGCGCCCGCTGGACGCCCGGCTCAGCCGACGCCGTCAGCGCCCACCTCAGCCCCGCTCGATTTGCGTGTGAAGGCGTCGGAGCGAGCCATTGACGCGAGCATTCCGAACGACCCAGGCGTAGATGCCATCCTCGCGCCTTACAGTGCGAAGGTGCATGAGCTTGATGCGCCGATTGGAAAGCTCCTGGGCGAGTTGAAAAAAGGCGGGATGGGAGCTGGCTCCCTTGGCAATTTCGTCGCTGACGCTCTGCGCGCGCGCGCAGAGGTCAAGCTCGGCAAGCCGGTGCTTTTGGCCATCACCAACAGCGGCGGCCTGCGCAAGAACGAGTTTGCCGAGGGCAATCTGTCGTCCAACGATATTTACCAGCTTCTACCTTTTGAAAACGCTCTCGTCGCACTCGATCTGACGGGCGAGCAGTTGCGGCGTTTTCTCAATATCGTCGTTACTCATCGCGACGCGCAATCCGGCGCGCGCATCACGTACCGGACGAATGAAAAGAAAGAGAACGAAATCGTTGCCGTTAAACTGGGCGGCGGCGGCGCTGTCGAGAAAGAGATTGACCCGCAGGCGACCTACACCATCGTGACGATTGATTATCTGGTGAAGCGCGGCGGCGATTATAGCGTCTTGCAGGAAGCCAAGAACGTTCAACCGCTGGGCCTGACAATGCGCGACGCCGTGCTTGATTATGTGAAAGCTGAGACGGCTGCCGGGCGCGCGGTCAAGGCAACACTAGACGGGCGTTTTCGTTTTGATAAGCCCGGAGCAGAGACGAAGACGGAGGACGAGCCGTAATGATTACGAGACGAAAATTCCTCGGAGCCTCGCTCATCGGCGGCGCAACCTTCGCGCTCTCGCCCACACCGTTCTTCAGTTACGCAGGCACTCTCTCTGAGTTTGCCGCCCCGCTTCTTCAGGCTAGCAAAGACGAGACGCTGATTACGATACTGCATACGAACGATCAGCACTCGCAGATTGACCCGCTTCCGGCCAATGACCGTAACGCGGGCAAAGGCGGAGTCGCCCGCCGCGCCACGCTCGTCAAGCGCATCCGAGCCGAAAACCCTAACACATTGCTCTTGGACGCGGGCGATTCATTTCAGGGCACGCCGTATTTCAATCTTTATCGCGGCGTCGTCGAATACAAAGCGATGACGGCCATCGGTTATGACATCGTCACGCTCGGCAACCATGATTTCGACAATGGCGTCGAGGCGTTGGCCGAAGCGATGCAGCATGCGAAGTTTGAGTTTGTCTCGGCCAATTACGATGTGCGCGGGACGGCGATTGAGAAGCGCGTCAAGCCCTACGTCGTGCGCGAGTTGGGCGGCGTGCGCGTCGGCGTCTTCGGCCTCGGCATCAAGCTCGAAGGCTTGAACCCGCCGGAGAGTTTCAAAGGCGTCAAGTATTACGATCCCGTCAAGATCGCGCTCGGCGCTGTGCGCGTCCTGCGCGAGAAGGAGCGCTGCGCGATGGTCGTTTGCGCTTCGCATCTGGGTTACTATCCGAATCCGAAACCGGACGATGTTGGTGATTCGCAGGTCGTGGCGCAGGTTGACGGGATAGATTTCATCGCGAGCGGGCACACGCACACTTTCATGCAGCAGCCCGTCATCGCCAAACAACCAAAGGGCGGCAACACGGTCATCTTTCAGGTTGGCAAGAGCGGCATCTATCTTGGTCGCGTGGATTTCACAGTCAGAGAGAACAAGGTGACGGCATATGCCGGCAGGCTGTTGGATTTGCGCGCCGCTTAACAATTTGAGCGGCGATGTTGGATTGTTCCAATGATTCAACGTTACGGTGAATAATCAAGCGGAGACTCGTGATGAAACAATGCCCCACGTGTAATCGCACCTATGCCGATGACTCTATAACGTTTTGCCTGGCCGATGGTGCGCTGCTCTCAGCTTCTTATGACCCGGATGCTACGCAGCGCATTCCTCCTGCGCGCCTGACTAATCCGCCGCCCACAGAGGTCTTCACGGCTCAGCCCGCGCCGACTGAAATGATGCCCCCCTACCTGTTGCAGGCGCAGCCGGTGCGCGCCAATAACAACTCGAAGTATTTGCTGGCAGCTTTGGTGTTGATACTCGTCGGCGGCGGTATTCTGGCCGTAGTTCTGCTCAATCAGAAAACGCCGTCGGCCACTTCCTCTACGAACACTTCAAACAGCGTTGGGAACACGAGCGCAAATGTGAGCGTGAAGCCGACGGAGACCAGAGCGCCCACTGACTATTTGCGCACGCCCTGGTTGGGGCTGGAGATCTGGCAGGATGGGAAAGCCAACGGCCTGTTCAAAGTGGATTCGTATAGCACCAGAGTGGTCATGAGCCGCGCGCCGTTCGAGATTAGAGTGCCGCGCGCTAAAGATGAAACGCCCGTTTTGGTGGCCGCCTCGACTAACAGAAGTATCTTCGACCAGCTCAAAAAGGGCGAGAAGCTGGATATTAACGCAGAGTCATTCTTCAATCCCTACAAAGCAATGGCCGATACCAGAGCAGGCTCAGCCACTCTCATGCTGAATGACGATGCGCATTACGTTTACGACGAGGAACGACTGAAACCCCTCTCGGACAGCGTGAGCACCATCTTTGTCTCCTCTATCCTAACCGATGTGGATGCCGAGCAGAGCGTGACGAGTCAGAAAGATGATCTCTACCTGGTCATATTCAGAGACCTGGACAAAAGCGAGACGGTTGATAATGGGGAGTATGAGTTTTTAATTTTGGACTTCTGATAGTAGGCGATAGGCCATCTGCCAGTTTCTGGGGCGGGTGGATTTCACCGTGCGCGCCAACAAAGTTACGGCCTACGCCGGAAGGCTGCTGGATTTACGCAACGCATAACGACAGCTTCCAGACGCTTCTTGTAGAGAAATTAAGGAGGAGCGAGATGGTTAAGAATTTTGAGAAAATTAAAATCGCGGTCTTAGGCGTCTGTCTGGTCTCTGCGCTCGCTTTGCTTGTCAATCATCTGGCAACCGGAGCACCTACTTCCGCGCGGGACAATAAAGACAAGGCTGCCGCCAGCAATCAGGTCAAAGAAATTGAGGGGTACAAGAGTTGGACGAAAGTTAACTCCGTGCCGCAATTGATGCCGGAGCGAGTTGCCACCGACTGTAGACTTTGGACGGCGGGCAAGGGGGTAATAATTGACGGCGAAGGTAATCCGCATCGTGACAAGTATTTCACAGTCTACGTTAATGAGGTCGGGCGACGAGCGATGCTCAATCAGAAGCAGCCGAAGTTCCCCGTAGGCTCGGTCATCGTCAAAGAAAAATTGCCTGTTCAGGATAGCCAGACGCCGGAACTGTTGACGGTGATGATAAAACAGAAGCAGGGATTCAATCCGGCGAGTGGTGATTGGGAATACATGGTCGTAGACGGGACAGGCACAAAAATGGAAGGACGTGGCAATCTGCAAAACTGCCAGTCCTGTCACGTTGGCTATCAAAAGAACGATTACATATTTCGCACGTATTTGCCTTACGAAGTAGAAAGTAAGCTGAAATAGCAGGGCTTCTCCGAACGGTTCAACATTTATGGCAACTGACGATTCAACACGCGACCGTGTCCGCGCGCTCGTCCGCGACGTGCTGGCAAACACGCTACCTGCCGAAGAAGAAACTGCGGGCAGCGCCCCGTCTGTTTCCGTCACGCCTGCCGCGACAGCCGCCTCCTCTTCGTCAGTTCCAACTCGTTTCATCAACACCCTGCCGCCGGAGACTTCAAGCGCAGCGCCGCAGAAAGATTTCGAGCGCGACGAATCTTCCAAGATGGTGATTACCGAAGATGACGTGCGCGGCCTCGAA
This sequence comes from uncultured Acidobacteriota bacterium, assembly GCA_963811065.1. Taxonomy (GTDB): domain Bacteria; phylum Acidobacteriota; class Blastocatellia; order Pyrinomonadales; family Pyrinomonadaceae; genus QHXM01. The sequence continues at coordinate 41,931 of CAWEPR010000014.1, read as the reverse complement.
GAAGGCGCGCGGTTGCGCGTTGCCGAGGGCGCGCGCCTGACGCCGCTTGCCGCAGACATCGTGCGCGAGCGACGAATTGAGCTGGTGCGGCGCGTCCCCCGCCGGGGTTCACGCGAGAGCAAGATGGTTGCCGTCGGAGCCGATCACGGCGGCTACAAGATGAAGGAAGAGTTGAAAACTCTCCTCGAATCGCTCGGCCACCGCGTCCACGATTACGGCACGGATTCCGAAGATGCGGTTGACTACCCTGACTTCGCTCATGCGGTCGCACGCGCCGTCGCGGACCATCATGCAGATGTCGGCATCATCATTGACGGCGCGGGCGTCGGCTCATGTATGACCGCCAACAAAGTTCCGGGCGTGCGCGCCGCCGCCTGCTACTCGGTCGCCATCGCGAAAAACTCACGCGAGCACAACGACGCCAACGTCCTCTCACTCGGAAGCAAGGCGGTCACGAGCGCGGAGATGCGCGAGATAGTCACCGCATGGCTCGGTACTGAAATTAGTGAAGACCGCCACCGCAAGCGGGTTGATAAAATCAAGGCAATCGAGCGGCAATATAAGTGTTAATAATTTGTAATGATGGAGATTCAGGTAGAAGTTACGCAGTTGAAAGAAAATGTAGTAGAAAAAGGGCATGAATCCGCCCAAGTGCTCTGACGATGACTACATTAACTTTGTGATTGCCACGCCGCGCTCGGTCAGCGCCACCGAAGCGGCTAAAGTACAAGGCGGCGAGCAACAAGCGCCAGCCCATGACGCTTTCACCCGCTTGCTGCACCGACTGGAGCCTGACGCTGAGACACTCTGGACGGAAGCTCGCAGCCAAGTGAGCTTGAGCCAAGGCATCCTTGTCATAGACGACTCGACCTTGGACAAGCCCTATGCGAAGAAGATGGAGTTGGTGACGCGACACTGGTCTGGTAAACACCATCAGGTGGTGAGCGGCATCAACCTGATTACTCTGCTCTGGAGTGATGGCGACCGTCATGTGCCGGTTGACTATCGCATCTTTGACAAAAAGAAGGACTCTTTGACCAAGAACGACCACTTCTCTGCGATGGTCAAAGCCGCTTGCGGGCGAGGCTTTCGGCCTGCTTGTGTGGTCTTTGATAGCTGGTATTCGGGCCTCGATAACCTGAAATTGATTCGCTCTTTCGGCTGGGTATGGCTGACCAGACTCAAGAGTAATCGCAAAGTTAACCCCGACAAACAAGGCTTGCGCGCCGTCAGCACGGTCGAGATAGGTGATGGCGGGCGCATCGTGTGGCTTGAAGGGTTTGGGCTGATCCGCGTCTTCAAGATAGTCGCCACAGACGGCGACATTGCGTGGTGGGCGACCAACCATCTTGAGATGAGCGAACTGGCAAGAGTCCGTTTTGCCGGCTACTCGTGGGCGATTGAGAACTACCATCGCGGGTTGAAGCAGTTTTGTTTGATCGAACGTGCGCAGGTTCGCTCTCGCCGCGCGTGGCGTAACCACATCAATCTTTGTTTGCGAGCGTTTCTCAGACTGGAGAGTCATTGTTATCACAAAGGCATCAGTTGGTATGAAGCGAAGACGGCAATCATCAGAGAAGCGGTGCGCGTTTACATCGCCAATCCGCTTTACTCGCTCATCCCAACTGCGTAACTTCTATCAGGATTAGGGTAATGGGGAAATATGAAAAAGTTCTCCAACGGGTTCTGAGCGGGGAAACAGATGCAAACATTTCCTTCAATGATTTGTGCTACCTGTTAGAGCGACTTGGCTTCGACAAGGGAGGCGGTAAAGGCAGTCATTGTAACTATAGGATGAAGGGCGTGCGGGAGATACTTACACTGCAACCCCAAGGTAACAAAGCTAAACCATATCAGGTGCGACAAGTGCGAGAACTTATTTTAAAATACAACCTCGGAGGCTAGAGCTAATGCACAAATACAGAATCAAAATTTATTGGAGTATAGAGGATCAGGCTTTCATTGCTGAAGTTCCAGAATTACCAGGCTGCATGACACACGGCGGCACACGGGCTGCGGCCCGAGCCAACGCTCACGAGGCGATTCAATCATGGATTGATACGGCAAATGAATTTGGCGATCAGATTCCTGAGCCAAAGGGGAAGCGCGTGACTTCCAATAGTATCGCTGAAGACAAATACAGAATAATGAGAGGTCACAGATCATCTATAAGAAGTAAAAATCCACTAAGCTTCTTTAGTCCGAGAGCGCCTCATCTCACTATGAACCCGAAGGCCCAGTGAAATTTGAAGGGGTAGTAATAATGAAAGCCTACATAATTTCGTTCTACCAGCAAGAAATATCTGACGATGAGTTGGTGGCGTTCTTAAGAGCCAAACGTGAAGTATTAAATTTGAGAAGATTGGTGCCGAACACTATTCTTATAGTTTCTGACCGAAATGCTAGCTCTTTAGCTAGGTTGATAGATAAGAAATTTCCACAAGGATATTTAATCGTTGCTGAATATATTCCATACAATTCGGATGGTTCGCTTCCGGGGGAGGCGTGGGATTTCCTTAATAAACCTAGAAAGTCACGGAAAGTAAATAGGTCAATTGGTAAAAAGAAGCGTGCGATTGTTGCCAAGTCTTCATCCAAAAAGAAATGAGATTTAATACAATGCCATATTCAAATAACGGCGATCTGGAACACCTCGTTGAGCAGATAACCGATGTCATCGTCGCGCGCTTAAACGGCGACCGCGAGGAGCAGGCTGCGCTGTGCGGCTGCACCAACGAATGTTTCAATCGCTGCCCGGAGCGGATGCACAGGATTGTGGACGCGGGCGCGTCGCGCATCGGGCTGGTGCTTGGGGAAACGGCTTCGGCCAGAGACTGGGCGAGTTTGATTGACCACACTCTGCTGAAACCGGAAGCGACCGAAGACGACATCAAGCGCTTGTGCGAAGAGGCCGCGCAGTTTCGTTTCGCGTCCGTTTGCGTCAACCCGACGTGGGTCAGGGCTTCGGCCTGTCACCTGCGCGGCACGAATGTTCCCGTCTGCACCGTGATCGGTTTCCCACTTGGCGCGACGCTCGCGGACGTGAAGGCTTACGAAGCCAGACGCGCAATCTTTGACGGGGCGCGCGAAGTTGACATGGTCATCAACATCGGCGCGCTCAAGAGCGGAGACGATTGCGCCGTCGAACACGACATTCACGCGGTCGTCGAGGTCGCGCACGAGTATGACGTGATCTGCAAAGTGATTATCGAGACGGCGCTGTTGACTGATGAAGAGAAGGTGAGAGCGTCGCTTGCGGCCAAACGCGCGGGCGCGGATTTCGTCAAGACTTCTACCGGCTTTGCCAAAGGCGGCGCAACCGTCGCGGATATAGCGTTGATGCGCCAGGCCGTCGGCTCAGAGTTGGGTGTGAAGGCTTCCGGCGGCGTCAAAGGTTTAGAGGACGCCCGCAAGATGGTCGAAGCCGGAGCCACACGCATCGGCGCAAGCGTCGGCGTCAAGATCGCACAGGAAGCTGCGGGCGCAAAACCAACCGCCTCGGCAGCAGCATACTGAAGAATTAAAAATTAAAAATGTAAAATGCAAAATGGAAGACGAAGAGCACGCTCCTTGTCTTCCATTTTGCATTTTTAATTTTTAATTTTGCATTATTCGTAGCTTATCGCCAGGCCGCCTCCGTAAAGAGCGACGCCTGAGCCGAGTTGTTCTGAGATGACGCCCTGGGCGATGAAGAGACGCGCCATGATGCGGGCTTCGTTGCGCTGAAACTTGTCTGCGGCGGCTTTCGTGCGCTCGAAGTTAAAGAACGCGAGTGCGGCGATTTCCTTGCCGAGTTGGCGAAAGCGCATGCTGACGTTTGAATAGCCGGGCGGCATCACCATCTCACCTTTTTTGAACACGCCGCTTGGCAGGAAGAATCCGCTCAGCACGGAAGCGGCCGACAGCAGGTCGTTAGCCTGCTCAACTAAAGCTTCGATCATCTCGAACGCCTTAACGGGTTCGACGAGCGCGTAAACTCTCCCAACTTGCAGCAGCGTATACAGCTCGTTGTCACTCTTCGGTTTGAAATTAACGAGCGGAAGCGCTTCGTTCAAAAGCTCCAAAGCCAGCTTGCGATCTTTTTTCATGGCCGCGCCGAAGGCCAGTTGCACGAGGATGCCCGCGCGCTCTTCCTTTGACTTGACGCGCGCTAATTTCTGCCGGACATCGTTCAGTTTATCTTTTCGCACCGCATCCCAGAGGGACATGCGGTCGAAACCTTCGAGAATGCGGTCGCGCGTTGACGCGTCGCGTATGTTGTCGTTAACAATCTGCCGCGCACGCTCTGTCTCGCCCTTGTTCAGCGCCTTCCACGCCGCCTGTTCATACAGCATGTTGCGCGCTTTGTCAGGAGCTTTCGCCGCTGCTTCCAGCACCTCTTCGATTGTCCCGCGCTGCGTTAGTTCCTCATACTCGACATACATCCTCTGCTGCGGGTCGAGCGTGCGAGCCGACTCCGCTATCCGGCGACGCAGGGGAGGCGCGCGTTCCGGCAATCGTTTCTCAATTTCAGGCATGAGCGAGGGAATAAGACTAAAGAGCGATGGGTGCGGCGTGCTGCTGAGCGCCGCCGTTGTGACCATCTCCATCAGGTCGCGTATCTGACTCTCATCCAGCTTGAACGGAGTCTTCCCGCCACCCATCGAGCCAAAACTAACATGATTGCCTCTGCCGCCGTCTTCCGGCTGAAGGCCCATGCGTAGAAGCATGACAGCAATCCACACTGCTTGCGGGTTTGTAGTCAGACTCTCGGAGCGCAACTTGCTGACGATGTCGCTGGCGAAACGTCCGGCCAGTTCCGTGTCCTTGTCGTTGAGATGAGCGAGCAAATTGAGCAGATCGAAAGAGAGTCCTTTGGCGAGGCTGTCCTCGGCCATCTGCAAGGCGCGCTTCGGATCATTCGCGGCCACTTGAATGGCGAGGCTCTGTTCGAGCCGCATATCTTCATCGGGCAGCTTAATGCCCATGCCTGCTGCGGTACTCGGGACAGTTGGCGAGCGTGAGGCGCGCAGCAGTTCCAGGGCCAAATCAACATCACGACGGGCGATCATTTGCAGAATCTCTGTACGCTGTTGCACGTACATCTGGTACGACGCGCTCTGCTCGTTCGACATCTTGGGGTTGAATCTAATGGCGGTCGAGTTGAGATTATTGAGCGCATCTTTGAAGAGCGCGCGAGCGCGTTTCTCATCACGCTTCCAGAGCAGATCTGCTGCGCTGGAGAGGACGAGAGCGCGATTCTCCGGAAGCTTCAGTGTCGCGGCGCTGCCGATAACCTCGTCGAGCAGCGCGAAGGTCTTTCGCTCAAGCTCCTTCTTCAGCTCAAGCTCTTTTTGTACTTTCTGTTGCTGGTCGAGCGGAGACCCGTCTTCGGGCGTCTGCGCCTGTGCGGGCACGAGCAGCAAAAGAGTGAGAGCGAAAGAGGAAAGAAGATGCGGACGAATCATACCGACCTCCCGGTGAAACGATTGTGAACTTGGGGAGCGACTCTGTAGGCGACAGAGTCTAGCACATCAAGGGAGATTTGTGCGGAAGGGATAGAGAAGAAATAGACAGGATTAACAAGCTTGACGAGATAAAGAGAAGACGAATAGTGATGACTTCATATTCTTAATCTTGATGATCTTGTGAATCCTGTCAATTCCTTTTCAGTTTTGTTCGCGACCCTAAGTTCCATTACGTTCAACCCGTTATTTAGAAACGAAATCCGACGCCTGCCGAAAACTGAAAGTTGTGAGTGGTGTCGCTGGGGATGGTGAAGGTAAACGGCGTAAACGTGCCGCCGGGCGTTAACCCATAAGTGGTGATGGTCGTCTGGCCGTAGCGAATAATGGTGTCGCCAATGTCAATGCGTGTGAAGACGCGACGCGATGGATAAAACTCCAGCACTCCGCCGATGTCTGCGGCGAAATGGGTCAGCCGTTCTATTCTCACATCGAACGTCGCGAAAGGATCGGCTGCCGTCCCTGTCGGAATAAACTCGGCGCGTCCCTGGCTGAAACTGATAAAGCCGGGACGGGCTTTCGCGAAAATGCCGAATCGTTTGTAGCGCTTGCCGAGCTTAACGCCGAATAGTCCTTCGACGGCGCGGCCTCCGCTTCTGAAAGCGATAAAGCGATCTTTCTTCGGAAAGAAATTTCCTTCGGCTTCGAGGGCGAAGTTGTCTGTCACATTGAAAGTGAACCTGCCGCCGAAGCCCGGTTCGGTTCGCGTCTCACCACCTTTATCAATGCTGAGAGAAGAAAACTGCGCGCCAATCTCGAACTTTTGAAGCTCGTCCGATTGTGCAAGCGTCGTGTGATGGCCGCCAGCGAGAAGAATTATGATTGCGGTCGCCGTCATGAAAATTCCATTTCGTTTCATGCGAATTACCTCCCAGGTGATTTTTGTATCTGCCGCGGGACAGACAGGTAGTGTGACGCCAGCCACACAGGCTTGGCGCTCTCTGACGCTTCCAGAGTTGTCGCGGCTAGAGTTAAAGTTCAGGCGCACCCGGCGGAGAGACGATCAATGAGAACGCCGGGGCGCGGTTGATGAAAGAAATTTAGATTGGCGCGGCGTCAGTCGATTTTACCGACGCCGCCAATTTCATTTTCGGGCTTACGGCTTTGTCGGCTGAAGGCGAAACTCGCCTTTCCCCTCGTGGTCTACAAAGTCGAAGCGGACGCTGCCGCCCAGTGCCGGGATGTTTTTGTAGAGCCACTTTTCCCCTGATGGGGATGATTCCACCTCGTCGGGCTTGCCATAAGTGATAAGGGTGCGCCCGCGGTCCGATCTTCCAACCGGGAATATCACGGAAGGAAAAATTCTCGTTGACGTAGGCGATGCGCGCGAAATAATCCCGGCGGTATTCGTTCTCTTCCGTCCTGGGATCGGTATCACGATGTCGCCAGAACTGCTCGATGAAGCTCTCGCGCTGGTCATCAGTTTGCAGCAGCTTGAACGCGCGCACTTCTTCGGGAGTGATGATGTAAACAACGTCTTCATAAAGCCACCTGGCATAAACACCTTTCAACCCCGGTTGAGCAAGGTGGCCCGTATTGGCTGGCAGCAGATTCTCAACGCGGCCTGCCGCCCCGATGATGAGACGAGCGCCGGGAGCTTTACCCTGTTCACCTTCCTGTTTCCGGGAATCGGGCGATTTCCCAAAACCAATCGCCCCGGCGCTCTTTGGACGGCGTAGATTCCTTTCAATCTCTTTCAATCCGGAAGAGGAGGCGGCGTTTTCACCCTTTACGGGGCCGTGAACTCCCAGAAAGAATGAATCGGGGACGTAATTGGGGTCGTAAAGCACGTAAAGATTCCACGGGCCGCCCGTGTCAACGACGGGCACGTCTGACACCCACTCGTATAGCTCATTGTTGAGCGTGAACTTCATCCGGTTGTGCTCGATTGTGCCGAGCCTCTGAAAATCGTATCCCTCATGCGGTGTCAAGGAGAAGATCAAGCGCCCGCGCTCCTGAAGATGAAACCAGATGACCGGGCCTGCCGCTGCGCCTGAGCGTTTTCCGCCAGCGACCAATTCACCATTGATGAAGAGTTGATAATTAATCATCTTCATCATTACGTCTTCGAGCGTGAAATCGCGCGGCGCGCTGTCCACAGTCGAAGTCTCCCTGAGACGAGCTTCACTGTCAGAGACGGTGACATAGTCTGTAACCTTATCTCCGGTTTCAGGATTGACGAGGACATCCAGAGCGAAGGTGTCGCCGTCCGCGATTATTTGCGGAGCAGAGGAGCGTGACAGCGCGGCAGAGTTATAGTTTGGATGCATCTGCCGCGTCTGGAATGATTTTCGGGCGCGCAATTCCTGCTCATCTTCTGGGCTGAGCGGGCGAACGGAGACTCTGAATTGTTTACCTGAAGCCAGAGGCTCGACCACGAGCGAATATCCGAAATAAAGAAAGCCCCCGCTATCGACGAAGACGCGGCGAATTGTGTTCGACTCTAAATAGGCTTCGGCAGAAGTCCTTGACCAACCGTCTGCGCTCTCCGAGTCTGCGCCGGGGACGGTCGTGAAGGCGACAAAGAAGCCGCCCTTCATCGGCACGATGGTCTGCCCCTTCTTGCTTTCCTGAGCTACGGCGCTGGCGAAGACGGCGAGTAATAAAATAATTGTCAGGCCGCAACGGCTAGCCCTTTAGTTCTCATCTGAATTGCTCCTCTTGATAACTCTGATTCTCATCTCATCCGGCGGTTGAAAGCCCGTCAGATTGGCGCGAGTGAAAATGCCGCCCTCCACGCTCTCATTCTTCAGTATGAAGAGCCGTTAAAGTGCGGCTCATTGCGCTGAGGCGGTTGAAACGCATCGTCGCGCTTCCGTTTTCTCTCGCTCTCTTTTCTCGACGTAGACAGTGCGCGTGACAAGCTTTTCGCGAAAAACAGGGACTTCAATTACTTCAGGCGGCGCGGTGGACCACGACCTGGCGGTTTCATCTCCGCTGCCGACTTCATTTGTTGACGGGCGAAGCGCCAACACGGACGAAACCAGGAGCGCGAGGTGATGACGGCTGCTACGGGGACAGGCACGGGCAGCCTTGCGGTGAAGATGCGCTTCCAGAGCGGATCGGGTCGCCGGCGCGATGGTCCCGACAGGAGCACGTGGGCGCGAGATGCTCGAGACGCTCGCTTGTTTCGGGCCAGTAGCTCTCTTCGGGCGTGCCGCCTCGGCCGCCCTGTCAAAGACGAGCAAGCGTGTCCGTGATCGAGCGGTATTCGCCCAGACAACCGGCGCAGGTTTCCAACTCTGCCATCAGGCTGAGCTTCTCATCGGCCGGAAGCTCATCAAAGACCATATCAACCAGCCTGCTATTAATCGTGCGGCAATCGTGCATGACACTCACTCCTGAAAATTCAACTGTTTCGACCCGCGCCGCTTTGAGCATACTCAAGCGGCGCAGAAGACGTGACTCCTAATTGCTGGCGTAATTTCGTGACGGCGCGAAAGAGCGTCTTCTTGATCGTCCCCGCAGAGCAGCCGAAAGTGTTGGCGATTTCCTCATAGGTCATTCCCTCGCGGTGCTTGAGCAGAAATATCAATCTCTGTTGCGGCGTCAACTCACCCAGCGCCTGAAAAACTCTTTCGACCAGGATACGCTGGTCATACTAATTCTTCGACCGCCTGCGCCTTTCCTCTGGCCTGGCCGTTCAAGTCGCCTTCCGTTCGCCTCTCCGTCCTCTCCAACTCAGGCATGCTTGCGTGATCGCTCCAGTGAAGAAGGCTTCCGCGCCTGTGATTGAGAAAAGTGTTGGCCATAATCTGCCGAGCCAGGTGTAGAAACCCGCCTCTCCCCTGAAAGAAGAAAGCGCCCTGTAAGCTTTCAGCCAGACTTCCTGCGCGAGGTCTTCTGCGTCGGCCGCGTCGCGCGTGTAATAGAGCGCGAGCGTGTAAACACGACGCTCAAACCTCTGCGCCAGCGACGAGAACGCATCCGTGTCGCCGGACTGTGCGCTGAGGATCAATTGGTCTTCGCTGAGGCTCAAACGGCGTTTACCCTTGCACTTATTTCGGAAGGTCAACCATATAGACACCACGCAGACGGATATTTGGTTGGCGCGAGAAGTTAATCTTTTCGCGGCTCTTGGCAAAGCAGAACACAGGAGTCAGGAAGCAGGAGGCAGGAGAAAAGAAGTGTCTGTGAACGTGGTTCTCCGCCTTATTATTCTGACTCCTGACTCCTGACTTCTGACTTCTGCTTTTCGTTGCCTCCTGACTCCTGACTCCTGTGTTCTGCTTGAAATGCGCCTCTTTTGCGTCTATTCTCCGCTTCAGAGTCATTTCATCCAAATTCTAAAGTAGGCGGTTAAAGAGAGCATGGCTGTCAAACGCAACCTGCTGGCGGTGATTCTTGGCGGCGGCGCAGGCTCACGCTTGTTTCCGCTGACACAGCAACGGTCGAAACCTGCCGTTCCGCTCGGCGGCAAGTACCGGCTTGTTGATATTCCCATCTCAAACTGCATTAACTCGGATGTCATTAAAATCTTCGTCCTGACGCAGTACAACTCGGCTTCACTGAATCGCCACATCGCGCGAACGTATCGCTTCTCGCAGTTCTCTGACGGCTTTGTCGAGATACTGGCGGCGGAACAGACGCCGGACAGCCCGCAATGGTTTCAGGGAACGGCCGACGCCGTGCGACAGGTCTTGCCGCACATCCGCGATTGGGACATTGACACGCTCCTGATTCTTTCGGGCGACCATCTTTACAGCATGGACTATCGCCTGTTTCTCGCGCGCCATTATGAATCGAACGCCGATGTGACCGTTTCGGTTATCCCGTGCTCGCCGAAAGAAGCGGAAGAGTTCGGGCTGCTCAAGACGGATGCGAGCGGGCGCATCATCGAGTTTAAGGAGAAGCCGAAGGGCGAGGCGCTGGAAGAGATGCGGGTTGATACGACCTGTCTCGGCTTAAGCGCGGAAGAAGCCGAGGCGCGTCCCTTTCTGGCTTCGATGGGGATTTACGTTTTCAAGTATGACCTCTTGGAAACCCTGCTCGCGCAAGACCCGACGGCCTTCGATTTCGGGCGCAACATCATCCCGGCAGCCATCAACTCGCGCAACGTGCAGGCGTTCATGTTCGACGGCTACTGGGAAGACATCGGAACGATCAGCGCTTTCTACGAAGCGAATATTGACCTGACCTCGCCGATGCCTAAGTTCAATCTCTTTAACGCCGACGCGCCCATCTACACGCGCTCGCGTTATCTTCCGCCGTCGAAAGTTCATAACTGCGAGGTCCGCAATTCCATCATCAGCGAGGGCTGCATCATTAACAGCGCGAGCGTGCTGCGCTCGATTATCGGCCTGCGCAGCCGCATCGAAGCGGGCGCGCGTCATCGAAAGCTCGATTCTGATGGGATCGGATTATTACCAGTCTATTGAAGACATGCGATCGGAAATTAACGCGGGCATCCCGCGCATCGGCATCGGAGAAGACACCATCATCCGCCGCGCCATCATAGACAAGAACGCGCGCATCGGCGCAAACGTCCGCCTCGTCAACGAAAGCGGAGTCGAGAACTCTGAAGGCGACGGCGAACAACTACTTCATACGCGACCGCATTATCATCGTGCCGAAGAACGCTATGATTCCGGACGGGACCGTGGTCTGAGAGTTTAAAGGTCAAGGAGGAAACGAGTCATGGGCGTTAAAGAAAATTTACGGCGGAAGAATGGCGCGCATTATTACGGCCCCTATGTTAGTCAGCTACGCGGTGGCGGGCGCTGCTCCGAGCGACGAAGATGGCTATATACGGGAGATGTATGCGGTGGCCGACGCCATCTACGAAGGCGAAGAGCGCGCAGAAGATTCTCTGGTCAGCGCCGTCGTCGCCAACATCATGGCCAATGCGGAAGACAGCGAGCGCGGGGCGACGGAAAAAATTTCAGTCGGGGATATTAAAGAGCGGGCGCTGGCTAATTGCGGCGAGGTGGCGACTCTGCTGCAAGCGAAGGCCAGCGCGGAAGATGCCGATGAGTATAAAAGATGGCTGCTGGCCGTCGCTCAAAATGTCGCAGCGGCTGCCAAAGAAGGCGGCTTCTTAGGGTTTGGCGGGGAGCAAGTCAGCAAAACGGAAGTCGCGACCATCAACGAAATCGCCGCAGCGCTCGGCGTTCAGGCTTGAACGAATAGTAAAAGGACTGTTGAGGGGCGGGGAAGAGGCACACTCAATAATGATACCGACACGCCAGAATTCTGATTTTTTTCTTCCGTCACCTGATAGATAATCCGATGTTCTTGATCAATTCGACGTGACCAGCAACCCTTGAACTCATGTTTCAATGGCTCAGGCTTACCGATGCCTTTGAATGGATCACGCTGAACCTCTTTTATCAGGTTGACGATACGCAGCGCTTTATTGCGATCCTGCCCAATCCACCAAGCCAAATCTTCAAAGGCGGCAATATCAAATTCCAAGCTTCTCACGGGCTTCCTCAAAGGGGATTCCGTCTTGACGATCTTTAGCTTCCAGCAGGCGGCGTTTCATGTTTTCGCTTTTCAGCAAGTAAGCCGTTTCCTTTTCGGATTCAATCTCACGCCCAACTCGATTGGCACGATTACCCCCACAGGATTGCCGCTTTCATCTGAAACATATTGTATTTCTGTCATGGCATATATCTCTAAGCTCAAGGTTTCTTCGAGAATGTATCAAAGTTTAATCACTCATTCAATACGATTCGATGTTACTTATCTGGTCCCCGCAAGCTGGCGTTTTCTCAGTTCAGGCCTGGTTTGCTGTGTGTTGCCCTGCGCGGTTGTGTTTCCTGACTGAGAGCCGGTGATGTAGCTGTCGCGCGCGCGCACGACGAGGTCGGGTCGCATGACGCGCACCTTGAGCTGGCGGCGTGTGCCTGTTTGCGCGGTCGTCTTCGGGTAATAGCCGAGGCTGTACTGGCGGCGCAATTCCTCGGCGATTGCGGCGAAAGATTGCGAGAGGTCTCGCGTGGTGTCTGCGCGAAAAAGTCGCGCTCCGGTCTTGTTGGCCAGATCATTTAGATAAGCGTTAGCGCGTCTGTAGTCTTCCGGGCTGGTTCCGTTAGATTCCCGCCGCCGAAGATGACCGGGCCGCGATTCCTGCCGCCGCCACCGCCTCTACCGCCTCCGCCTCCACGTCCTCCGCTGATTACTCCGCCCAGAATATCAGCCAGAATGTCTGTGGCACGAGCGCGGCGCCTGCCGATTCCGTGAAGGCCAGTTTGTGCCGCCACCGCCACCACCGCCGCCGCCGTAGCCGCCATCTGTCAAGTATCGTACTGAACCGGATAAATCAGGGCGTCCAGTTCTTCTGCATCGCGGAGATTGCTCTCATAGCTCGCGTGTCTACTCGCCGTGTCCACGCCGTCCGTGAAGAGGATGACGGCCTTGCGTCCCTGCTCGCGGTTGAGCCGCTGGTTAATGACCAGATCAACTGCGTCATAGAGCTTTGTGTTGCCCCCTGTGCGCGTGCGCCGGATCGCGTCACGCAGGACGTTACGATTGCTCGTCGCTTCGGCCAGCACCCGCACCTCTTCGTCAAAGGAGACGACCATGACGCGGTCGTCCGGGCGCAGCTGGTTAACGAAAGCGATGGCCGCGTCCTGAATCTCGTCCAGCCGAAAGCGCGTCGAGGCGCTGGTATCCAGGACAAGCGCAAGAGTGAAAGGCTTTTCGATGGAAGCGAAGTAGGCGACTTCGTGCTCCACGCCGTCTTCGTAAATGCGAAACTCCTGCTGCCGCAGTCCGGGATGAATCTGCCATTGCGATCCATGACGCTGACGGGCAGAGTGACGAGCGTTGTGTTGACGCGCACCACATCACCTTCGCCGACCTCTTCCGGGTCATAGTCTGCTGTTTGCGCCTGCGATGAAGACTGCTGCGAAGGCTGCCGGTTGCCGGACGAGATAGTCGTCCCGCTTTGCAGGACAGGCCGCTTTTGATTTGAAGGCGGCTGTTGTTCGGCTTCTGGCTGTGGGCTGGTGGTCTGCTCGGCCCGACGCGGCGCTGGCGTGTCTGCGCCTGCAAGCCAAGAACATTGGCGAACAAAAGGGAGAGGAGCAGGGAAACACGGCAGTCTTTCTCATGGCCTGTAAGCTCCTAAAAATGTCTGGATTTCCGGCACGCGCGAGCGCCTTCGTGTCGCGGCGCAGGTTTGATGCACATCTCGACAAAAGGATGCTTTCCACGTAGTGGGGACACTCAGTAGAGATGACGAATTGAGGATAACTCTGAATAGGGCGAAAGTAAAAGCTAAAGGCGATATTTGTAGGGAAGGGACAAGTCCACTTGCCCGCCAAATAAAAGCGGGCAAGTGGACTTGTCCCTGCCCCTACTTGTTATAAGCTATCGAATTAAAGATGAAAGGAAACGTGCCCCAGGTTTGCCCCCTGTGCTGCGGGCGGAAGCCGAAGAGGATGACGCGGCCACGCCCCATCGGAACTTCCGCCAGCGCTACTTTGCCTTTAATTTTATCTTCGCCGAGCAGCCAGCCGGAGCGCAGCAGATTGCCGAAGCATAACGTGCGATGACACGAACGCGCTCAGGGTCTGTCACCTCAAAGGCCGCGCTGTTGATGAAATAGGCGTTCACGTCGCGGGGCAGCCCGCGCGCCACCGCGTGCGTTGTGTCTACCTCCAATCCCAGAACGAGCCGGGGCCATAGAAGACGGATGATTTGACGTTCTCCAGCACGTTTCGTAAGGGCAAGTTAAAACGCTTGATTGCCATCTCCGTCGAAGCCCCAAAGCAGATGAGCGTCCCGCCTTCTTCGACGAAGCGGCGCAAATTTCGACGCCCGCCTCAGTCATTCCGCCCGTCAACTCCGCCGGGTATCTGCGCGGCTGTTGCCTTCGATAATATCTCTCATGCGCTGCGACGGCAGGATAATCACGTCGTATCGTGAGCGCAGATTGCCGCGCCTGACGTCCGCATCGCGCAAGCTTTGTAAGGCACGTTGAAGGTGTCGAAGACGTAGCGCGTCCAGCCTTCGTCCATGTTGCCCATCCAGCCGTTGATAGACGGCTAGCTTTCGGGGACGCTTTCAGCGGATTAGGGATGGGAGACTTATTGTCGCGCGCCGCTGGCGAGCCCGAAGTCGCGGCGCACTTCCGCTTCCGTCCGGATGAGCGTCAACCGCCTTGTGGCGATTGGATTCTCTCATCCGCGTGACGACCTTAGTCTCAATGCCCATCTGCATCGGCAGCGTCCAGCCCGGCGACATCATAAGGGCGTTCGGCTTCGCCGGTTGCGGCGTCAGCCGCTTTGGATAGATTTGCGGCTCAAAAAGCGATAGCACGTTTGCCCGATAGGGCTGGCCAGATAAATCGATGTAGCCGCCCGCCGGGATCTCCTCCAGCTGCGACGCGATTGATGCTGAGAACTTCAACTTCAGATTATGCTTGGCCGTCCTTTAACCGGTTGGCGTGCCGGCGCGAACGATAACTTGCGTCACCATACTCGCCATGCAGCTCGCTTTCCAGACGGTGGACTTCGACTCCCTGCTCGACGAGCGCGCCAATCATCCTGGCGATTGCCTCTTCGTTGCCCTGTCCCGCCGGAATCAGATACGCGAGCGGCTCTTAGCAGCCGTCCCGCTGGATACTCCCTTGCCATCCAGCTCGATAAAAATTTCGCAGGTACTCCAGCGCGATACTTCCCGGCCATTGAAAGAACGGAGCGCGAAGCAATCATCTCCATGTTCATAATGTCGCGTGGCCGCCATGAGCCCCCGGGCCAGGGGTCTGGAAAGTTCGTCGCCGTCGTCAGCGCAGACGGCATGCCGCGTGAATTGGCTTTCATGAGTTGCTCGCGCGTGATGTCGTGGGCGTCATCAATCTTCGCGCTCGCGGCTTCGGAGAGAATGCCGATAGAGTTGTGATAATAAGGCGAGGTGCGAAAGCCTCCGTGCCACCATGTATCGTAAACCGCGTTAGTGATGACGCCCTTGAAGCCTGCGGCCTGAAGGTCCGCCGCGATCTTGTGGCCGAGCAAGTCCGACCTGGCGAAGCAGGAGCGGCGCGATGTTCGGATTTGGCGGATCATAAAAAGGCGGGATGAAGAAGCGCGAGCCGTCCGTCCCCTGCTGGTGAATATCGTAGACGATCTGCGGAAACCATTCCTTCCAGAAGAGCCGCGTGGCCAGTTTGGTCTCCCGCAGATTCATCATGAACCAGTCGCGGTTGTCGTCGTGCCCGGCGTAATGATGATAAAGTTCGGGCGGGTCCGAGCCTTCGTAAACTGTGCCGAGAGTCTTGCGATACCAGTTGGCGACGATGTCTATACCGTCCGGGTTAGGAGATGGAATAAGCAGCAGGACGGTGTTCTGCAAAGTCTCACGCGTCTCTGCATCGTCGGCGTTCGCCAGTTCGTAGGCGAGTTGCATGGACATCTGCGAGGCGACGATCTCATGTGGAGTGAATCGAGCAGGAGATGACGACGACGGTCTTGCCCTCGCGGAAAAGTCGCTCACGCTCACTTTCGGTTTGGACGAGGCGCGGGTCGGCTAATTTTCGCTGAATCTCTTTGAGCTTTGCCAGATTGCGTATATTCTCAGGCGCGCTGATGAACGCCACGATAAAGGGACGCTTGAGAGTCGTCTCGCCGAGAGTCAGAACTTGTACGCGGTCGCTCGCGCGGTCGAGTTGCGCGAAATAATCTGGAAATCTGTTTCCAGTCGGCAATCGTGCGATCATCGCCGGGCGTAAACCCCAGCACTGAGCGCGGGCTGGGAATCTCGGCGCGGGCAATGGCCGGATTGAAGATGAAGACTAAGAGGAAAACCAACCATAAAGACACGAAGACACTATGATGAAAAGCATCTCTTTTTTTGTGTCTTTGTGCCTTGGTGGTTGGTCTTGACGCAAACGGATGACGAAGCATTCCGAAAACCCTTCGAGTGAATTGATGGACGAGAGAAACGCGATTAAGACGGCGCGCGAAGCGGAGTCTAACACAAGCCGCGCGCCGCGTCTCAAGTACAGGCTTCTCAACTGGTGGTCGCTCGCGGTCGCGGGCGCGATGCTGCTCATCGTTGGAACGCCAGCCATTCTGGTTTCCAGAGCGGCGGGGCGGCGGCACTGGCTTTATCCTGCGGCCCTCTGGGGCGCTCGCAACTGGCTGCGCCTGAGCGGAATGAAAGTGCGGGTGGTTGGGAAAGAGCATCTTGACCCGGCGCAGCCCTATGTCTTCATCGCTAATCACAGATCGTATCTGGACACGGCGGCGGTCTTCTACCATCTGGGGCGGCGGATCGGCCTGGTTGCCAAGAAAGAGTTATTACGCGTTCCTATCATGGGATATGCTATGGGCTACGTTAATATCATGGCGATTGACCGCAGCAACAATGAACGTGCGGTTCAGACGATGAAGGAAGCTACCGATAAGCTTCGTTCCGGGACATCCTTCGCCATTTTCGCGGAAGGCAAGCGTGCCGGACACGGCGAACTCCTGCCATTCAAAAAAGGCGGGTTCTACATGGCTATGGAGGCCGGCGTGCCAATTGTGCCAATCGCCATCAAGAACACGGACGTGCTGATGGGCAAGGGGACAGGTGAAGCGAGGCCGGGAACAATCGAGATGGTCATCCTGCCGCCTGTCGAAACAAAGGGACTTTCAACCGACGAAGACATCGAGCGCCTGATTGCCCGCGTTCACACGAGCATCGCAGAGGAGTTGGGCGTTGAAAAACGCGCCTGATGGAGAAAGAAAAGAAAACAAACCACGCGTATCACACGAAGCCGCACGAAAGAACCTATATTTTTCGTGCGGCTTCGTGTGATACGCGTGGTTTATTATTTCCAGCTTTTCCGGCTCTACTCGCCCTTACTTTTCAAATTTATAGGTGAGCACGCCGTTGACCTTGATGCGCGCACCGTGAAGGATCACTGGCGCAAAGCGCGCCTTTTTTGCCGCCTCGACCGCGGCCTCGCGTAGTTCTTTGGGGCCATCCGTCGCTTCAGCCGCAATCACTTCGCCTTCCTCGTTAATCGTCACCTCTACTTTAACGAGGCCGTGGATGCCAGCCTGCTTGGCTGCCTCCGGGTAATTGGGTTTTGGCATCTCGATGGCTCTGCTGTTGAGCACGCCACCCGTGATACGGGTTTGAGTCTGTGGCGGAGTCGTCGAGTTGACCTGCGGCTGTGGCTGCGTGGGCTTCTTCTGCTCCTGCGCCTCCGGCACTTCGTCGCCGTCTTCAACGTCCGTGATTTTGATCTCCACTCTGCCCTTCACAAAATCCGTGTACTTGATGCGGACGCGGATATGCATCACCTCGCCACTGCCGTAAACCAGTTCTTCGTCAGCGTAGCTGTAGGTCGGAAACCAGTAGCGCCCGTCAATCTGTTCGCGATAGGTCTCGACGTGGGGAAACTTGTTGACCTTGGTTTCGGGCACACCCTTACCGCGCGACTTAACGATTTGCAGGTCGCGGTCGTCCACCCAGATGCGTCCCTGAAAGAGACGTAGCTTGGTCTTGGGGTCGGGAACTACTTTCGGCGTAATGTCAAAGATATAGAGATCAAGCTCGTCTATCCGCTCTTTGCCCACATAGGTAAAGTTGTATTGATTCATGTTGTGAGCTTCGAGCGCAAACGGGTTGACGCCGCTCAAGTCTTCTATATCTTCGGCGGTGACGCCGCCAAAGGTCGGCATCGGAAAGAAGACTATTTTCTCGAAGCGATTGCCGCTATCGTCAAAGGTAAAATGCGAGACGCGGTGATACTCGCCCGCGATTTGCCCGCCCATCCCGATAATCTGAATAACGGCGTCGCGTTTGAAAGCGTACTGGTTGAGCGCCTGGCGAAATTGTGTCTCTTTAGCAGTAAACGCGGCGATCACCTTGTTAACATCCACCGGCGCGGGTTGAGCCGAGGAAGCGTTCGCAGCTTGCGCGAAAACGCGCTCTGCGGGCGAAAAGGCGGAGAAGAGAACGAACGCAAAGAGCGCGAATGTGTAAATCAGGGAACGTTTCATAAAGTTTGTTTCCAATTTGATGAATTACCGCTTTGAGGGGCTAAACCAACTGCTTGAACACTTACGAACCGCAAGTCATTCAGATGCTCTGAGTTCGCCAGATGTTGCCACCCTGTGAACGATAGATGACCACGAGATTGTCCGTAAATACTGGCTTTTCGCGGCCCGCCCTCGCTAGAATATTGGCAGTCGTCCGTGCCGGGACTATGCTATACTTCTTGTGCCCAGATTGTCACCCGGCCTCTAGTATCTGTGAACGAAACTTCCGGCCCCGTAATTCGATGTCGCAGATTGCAGTCAAACAGATAGCTCTCAAAGACCTTTTTGTCCGTGCTCAGGCTTACATGGCGCGCGGCGACCTTGCGAGCGCCGAAAAACTCCTCCTCGACCTGATTGAAATAAGCACCGACGAGACTTCGAGCGGGCAAATCGTGCAGGCGCGCGTGGCGCTCTCAGAAATTTACGAAGACATGGAGCGCCAGACGGAGGCAGATGAAGCGCTCGCCCCTTACGACACGTCCACACTCGACTCTTTCCCGACGAACTTGCGCGGCCTGCTCCTCTTGGCTTTCGGCTCGCGCGCCTACTGGCGAAATGATTTCCCACGCTCCGTCGCTCTCTTAAACCGCGCCCGCGAAATTCTGGAGCCTCTTGGCGACGCCACTAATCTGGTACGTGTCTATTACTGCCTGGGACGCTCCTTTCAGGAACTGGGTGAGCAACCGCTGGCGCGCGAGCATTATAAGGTCGCCATCGAGTGGGGGCGTCGCGGTCGGAACTTCAACCATGTCGTCTTGCCGGGCGTGGCCGGCCCGTTTCCCGGCATCATCGCCACCAGCTTTGCGATGCGCGATGTGATGACGAGGATGGAGCGGCTGAAGGATTCCGACGCCACCGTTCTCATCATGGGGGAGACCGGAACGGGCAAAGAACTGATTGCTCGTAACCTGCACGAAGAGGGTCAGCGGCGCGACAAGATTTTTCTGCCGTTTAATTGCTCGGCTGCGCCGCGCGAGTTGCTCGAAAGTCAGTTGTTCGGGCATAAGCGCGGAACGTTCACCGGAGCTGTCAACGACCAGCGCGGCATCATTCGCGCCGCAGAAGGCGGCACGCTTTTCCTGGACGAGATCGGCGACCTGGCGCTTGAACTACAGCCCAAGCTGCTGCGCTTTCTACAGGAAGGCGAAATCATGCCGCTCGGCGATGCTCCGCGCAAGGTTAATGTCCGCGTCATCGCCGCCACCAATCGTGACCTTGAACAGGACGTGCGTGAGGGACGCTTCCGCGAAGACCTTTTCTATCGCCTCAACACCTTCGTCATCAAAGTGCCGCCGCTGCGTGTGCGCCCGGAGGATGTCCCGCCGCTCGCTTCTTATTATTTCGAGAAGATGTGCCGACGCCATCACCGGCAACTGGCTGGTATAACTCCCGAAGCGGTCGGCTATCTGACCAGATATTCATGGCCGGGCAATGTTCGCCAGCTTCGCAACGAGTTAGAGCGCAGCGTGGTCTTCGCCGAAGAAGGGCAGGCAATCGGAGCAGACTCGCTTTCGCCTGACATCTTGCAGTCCGTCACCCCGTCTTCAGCCGTGCGCGTTCAGCCGGATTTTACCCGCCCGGTCAATTTCAAAGAGATCATGCTCGACGTTGAGCGACAATTGATCCTCGAAGCGATGACACGGCATAATGGTAACGTCACACGAGCCGCCGAATTGCTGGGACTGAGCCGCCAGACCTTTAATTACAAGCTCCGTAAATTCATCCTCAATCTTCCAGAACCCAAAGACGAATAAGGCGTAAAATTTTTTGCGCCCCTGCAAATAACTCTGCACGACGGTTAACTTCAAACATAACTTGAGATAACCCCGGCAACTGCCGGTCGGTGTGAAGCCAGCGCTGCAAAAAATCTGGCGATGCATCTCTCCTGGAATCTTCATCTCCGAGAGGAAATAGCTTGATTTACACGGCTGCGGGGCAATATGCGCTCTTTCCATCGGCTGGCACGGATGTTGTTAAGCATTAAAGCGTACGGACGCGCCGCGGACTTTAATCGGCCATCACCTCCTCCAGCTCAAGCGAGAGTGATTTTTGTTATCCGGGTCATGGCACGTGCCGCAGGTGCAAGAGTAGGCTTCATCTTGATTGACCGGAGAAATGATCTTACAAAGCTAAAGTCCTCATATCGGCGGTTGGTGAGGGCGCATCTACCCGTGAATTTGTACAGCGCGCAAGCGCAAGTGCAACGTCGAGCGGCTTCGTTGCTGCACGGGATGGACGAGATGTCAGGCCTGTGGGAGGAGCTTGACGGGCTTCACCTTGCCGATGACGAGCGCGGCGACCGCACGTCGTTCCTTCTGGGCGGAACGGCGGGCGGCGTCGCGCTCCCACCCATGCCCCGCTGCGGGTTATTTGCGGCGGCTGGCGCGGGAACGATTTTCCTCAAGAACATCGAAAAGCTGAGTGTAGCCGCACAGCATGTTCTTTGCCGGATTATTGAAACCGGACATTACACACCTGTGGGCGACCCTTATCCGCGCACGGTTAATTGCCGGATCATTGTCGGGACAACACGGCCTCTGATGGAACTGGCGCGCGGCCTGCTGGTCGAATGGAGATTGGCAGAGATGCTCGGGCACATCGCGCTTCGCGCCGAAGATGTCATCAATGCTTTGGAAGCCGAAGGTTTTTATAGCAATCACCCCAGCAGTCTGGCGGCAGCGAGCTGATAAGCTTCGAGTGCTGCGAGAATAATATAGGTGATGATTGTCTCTCACCTACAGCAATCGTTTCCAATAACTAAACCTCACTGCAAAGGCACGCAGACACCGAGAGGCTTAATGTTTTGCTTCTCGGTGTCTGCGTGCCTTTGTGGTTTGATTTAAGCTTTCGAGTCGTCCCGACGTTTAGTCTACGAAGTCAATCTCGACGCGATGTGGAATGATGCCTCGCTTCGCACCTTCGTCGAGCAGGAGGCGAACGGCTTCACGTCCGCGCTCTGTGTAGTCGAGCGTCAGTTCGTTGACCCACATCGCCACGAAGCGGTCAGCCGTCTCCGTATCCATGTCGCGGGCAAACTGCATGGCATACTTGAGCGCGTCCTCTCGATGCTCCAGAGAATATCGGATGCTCTCGCGCAAATATTGCGAGACCTTGCTCATCGTCTCTCTTCCAAGGTCGCGCCGGATGGCGTTTCCGCCCATCGGCAACGGCAGACCTGTTCGCTCATGCCACCATTCGCCGAGATCAATCACCTTGTGCAATCCCAGCTTCTCGTAGAAAAGCTGGCCTTCATGAATCAGGAGTCCCGCATCACAGCGCCCCGCCTGCACGGCTTCGATGATTTGGTCGAAGGGCACGACCTCGTAGGCGAATTCCGAATTGAAAATCCGCAGGGCAAGAAAGGCGCTCGTCATTTCTCCCGGAATGGCGATTTTCATCTTCGATAAATTGTCAGCCGACAAAGGCTCACGCGCAACGACGATGGGGCCGTAGTTGTCGCCGATGCTCGCCCCGTGCGGGAGCAACGCGTATTTGTCAGCGATATAGGCGTAAGCATGAAAGCTGATGGCCGTGACATCGTAGACGCCGCGCATCGCCATCTCGTTCAGACTCTGGATGTCTTTCAGCACATGCGTGAATTTAATGTCGCCCGTGTCCAGCTTATTCGTGGCGAGCGCGTAGAACATGAACGCGTCGTCGGAGTCCGGCGAATGCGCGACGGTGATAATGCGTGTTTCGGTTGCAGTTGCCATATTAGAAAAAGTTTTAGGAGACGATTGCGTTGTGAAGCGATTCGGCTTTGCTACTCTATAATCGAATCTATATTCCCGGCGCATATCGCTAGATGATTTCCGTCAAATTAGTCTCGCTTACGTTGTTACCGCTTCTTGTCCGACCTTATTGTAAAGAGTGTCACGCTCAACAGCTTCAAGCCCTGCGTCTTCGATGAGCGCCATTATCTCCTGCTTGCTGATCTTGACTTCGTTGTTCGATTCGACCGAGTAGCTTTCCGAAAGCTCGCCGCCTTCGGTGATAGTGCCGTCGAGATCGTTAGCGCCGTAGTGGAGTGCGATCTGCGCCAGTTGCTTGCCGAGCATCACCCAGTAGGCTTTGATGTGCGCGAAGTTGTCGAGCATCAGGCGCGAGACGGCGATGGTCTTCAAGGAATCCACGCCCGACGGCCCCGGCAGGTGCGAGAGCTGGGTGCCCGGTGGATAAAAGGCGAGGGGGATGAAACACTGAAAGCCGCCCGATTTGTCCTGCTGTTCGCGCAGGCGCAAAAAATGGTCAACGCGGTCTTCGATTGATTCGATGTGGCCGTAGAGCATCGTCGCGTTTGATTTCAAGCCTGCGGCGTGGACTTTGCCGGAAAGCTCCAGCCAGCGTTCGGCGTTCGTCTTGTGGGCGCAGATCATCGAGCGCGTCGGCTCTCGGAAAATCTCCGCGCCGCCACCCGGACACGAATCCATCCCCGCCTCTTTCAAACGTTCGATGACATCCTCGTCCGTCATCTTGTAGAAATGCGCGAAGTGGTCAAGCTCCACCATCGTCCATGCCTTCAGGTGAAGCTGCGGATATTCGCGCTTTAACGAAGAGAGCAGGTCTGTGAAATAACTGAACGGCAGTTTGGTATTTAAGCCGCCGACGATGTGAAGTTCTGTCGCGCCTTCTTTGACGGCCTCGCCTGCGATGCGTAAAGAATCCTCTATGTTGTGTGTGTAAGCGTCGGGCTGGCGCGGCGTGCGGAAGAAGCCGCAGAACTTGCAATCGGCATAGCAGACGTTGGTTGGATTGAAATGACGGTTGACGTTGAAATAGGTCGTGCGCCCATGAAGACGCCGCCTGACAGTATCGGCCAGCTTTGCCAGCGCGGGCAGATCAGAGGTCGCGTAAAGATTCAATCCATCATCAAAAGTAAGGCGCTCACCGCGCTCAACTTTCGCTGCGAGGTCGTTAAGGTTCGGGTCGTGTGAAAAGTTCATAAGTTTAAGGGCTAATCAAAATTCAGCTTAAATCACTTCCAAAGCGAATGTACGTCAAGCGTGAATCCGCGCAATAATGGCTCACCCGAAATGTTCGATGGATTGTCGAAGACTTCGACGGCCATCTGTGGGCGATAGACATAAACTTTCTTCTTAAACGGGTCAATGAGCCAGCCAAGCTGCGCGCCGTTTTCAATGTATTCCTGCATCTTATTCCGCAAAACCCTCAGTGAATCCGATTTTGAGCGCAACTCCACCACGAAATCCGGGCAGAGCGGCGGGAAACGCTCCTGCTCTCTTTCAGAAAGCTGATTCCAACGCTCGTTACGCACCCAAGAGAGGTCGGGCGAGCGTTTCGCACCGTTTGGCAGCGAGAACACGGTCGAAGAATCGAAGCCTTTGCCAGTTCCGTCTTGCTTCGTCCATGTCCAAAAGCTACCTATTAATTCAAAGTTTCTGATTCCCGTCTTTCCTCCGGTTGGCGACATGATGATGAGGTCTCCTGCGCCGGTGAGTTCAATGCGTAAGTCTTTATTGAGCATGCAGAATTCAAAGAACTCGTCTTCGCTGAGCTTCTTCAGGAGAGGGCTAAAATGAAGCACGAGCGCGTCGGAGCTTTGTTCAATCGGCGTGAGTGTGGTGCTCATATCTGAACCTTTTCTTTTCGGGGCATGAACTCTCAAATAAACTTGAAAAGCACTGCCCCGCCGAAAGTCGCAAACAGGATGACGCTGACAAAAGCGTTGGTCGTAAAGAACGCGGCGTTCAATCGGCTGAGATCACTGGCGCGCACGAGCGTGTGCTGGTAAACGAGCAGCGCTCCTGTCAAAACGACTCCAACCAGCGCGAGCAGCCCTAGGTGCGTCACCAAGTATAGCGCAACGAGTGTGGCAAATGCTTGTGCGTGGAAGAGCCTCGAAATCCAGAGAGCGCGTGCGATGCCGAGTCTTCGCGGAATCGAATGCAGCCCAGCAGCGCGGTCGAAATCATAATCCTGGCAGGCATAAAGTACGTCGAATCCGGCAGTCCACAGCATGACGACGAGCGAGAGCAGAAGCGGCACAGGGCTATCGAGCGCGCCGCGCACGGCGATCCACGCGCCCGCCGGAGCAATCGCCAGACACCAGCCGAGCACCAGATGCGACAACATCGTCCAGCGCTTCGTGTACGAGTAAAGCAGAATGCTCAGGAGCGCAACCGGAGCAAGCACAAGCGTCAAACGATTGAGCATCGCAGCGGCTATGAAGAAAACGGCAGCCGAAAGAATCGTAAACGCCCAGACGAAACCGACCGAGAGTGTGCCCGAAGGCAAAGCGCGCGCTCTGGTGCGCGGGTTGCGCGCGTCAATCTCACGATCTGCAATTCGATTAAAAGCCATCGCGCAGGAGCGTGCGCCAACCATCGCCAGCGTAATCCAGATGAGCTGCTGAATGGTCGGCAATCCTCCCGCCGCGAGCACTGCTCCGAGGAAAGCGAAAGGCAGCGCAAACAGCGTATGCTCGATCTTAATCATTTCGAGCGTCGTGCGAACGTTTTTTGCTGTAGCGGTTAACATCATCTTTTCAAGTTCACAGGCGCTTGCGACCCGGATGTCCTGCTCATTGCCCTGCTGTGAACTCCTCCCGCACATCTCAAAAGCAAAGCAAAGGCCACTCGGATTTCGCCGGAAAATGTGCGTTTGTCCTCCGACATGCTTTGCAAACTGCCAAAAAGCAGTGGGCAGTTGGCAGTTCGCAGAGAGAAGTAATCAGTAGTCAGTCATCAGCTATCAGCTTTTTGCTTTTACTGAAAACTGAAAACTGAAAACTGAAAACTGATTACTGACTACTACTTTCCCCCGTCCAACGAGTCGCCTGCGAATGGGGCACGCCGAATTGATCGAGGATGCGGAAGACCAGATGATCTACCATCTCTTCGATGGTCTGCGGGCGATGATAGAAGGCGGGGCTGGCCGGAAGAATCTGCGCTCCGGCGTGCGCGAGCCTGAGCATGTTCTCCAGGTGAATCGCATTGTAGGGCGTCTCGCGCGGCACGATCACGAGCTTGCGTCCTTCCTTCAAAGTCACGTCCGCCGCGCGGTGTATCAGGTTCGTGCCTGCGCCGCTGGCTATCGCGCCGAGCGTGCCCATCGAGCAGGGAACAATGACCATGCCCGCCTGCATGTGTGAACCCGAAGCGGGCGTCGCCGCCAGATTGTCCAGACGATGAAGCCGGACGAGCTTTGAGTCCGGCGGCAAAGCGAGCCATTCGTTGATGCGCTTGCCATCGGCTTCCCGTAAATCAACGCCCAGCTCGACCCGCGCGACCGTCTGCGCCGATTCGGACATAATCAGGTTGATACGCTCCGCTGCTCCGCTCGCCGCCAGATGAATGAGCGTGCGCTGCGCGTAGATAGAGCCGGATGCTCCGGTGATGGCGACAGTCAGTTCCATAAAGACAGGGACGAGTGACAAGTGACGAGTGCCAAGCTAAAAACAGATTCTAACTTGTCACCTGTTACTTGTCACATGCTACTGCTGTTGGGCGCATTTAGAGAGAGGTTGAGTTGAATGCTAGAATGCACGGGCTTGCTTGGGAACGTAAGATTCAGGTCAATCGAATGGATTTAAGGGAAATAGAAAAGCTCCTGCGCGCGTACAGAGGCGGCGAAATGGAGGTGGGCGAGGCCGCGCGCCTCATCAACGATCTTCATTATGAAGACATTGGCTACGCGCGGGTGGATCATGCTCGCGCCACGCGGCAGGGTTTCCCGGAAGTCGTCTTCGGAGCGGGCAAGACTCGCGCGCAGGTCGTCGGCATCGTCGAGCGTCTCGTCAGGAAATCGCCGAACGTGCTGGTGACGCGAACCGATGAAGGAACGTTCGGGGAAGTGCGTAACGTTGTGACGGACGCCGAATGGCATGAGACGGCACGGCTCATCCGAATCCAGAGAGACCGAACGGAGCAGGGCGTTGGCCCCATCGCCATCGTCACCGCAGGCACAAGCGACATCCCTGTTGCGGAAGAAGCGGCGCTGACGGCTGAAGCGATGGGCAATCGTGTTGAAAGAATCTGGGATGCGGGCGTAGCCGGGATTCACCGCATCCTGGCTGAACGTGAATTGCTCCGTGCGGCGCGCGTCGTCGTCGTCGCTGCCGGAATGGAAGGCGCGTTGCCTAGTGTCGTCGGTGGATTGGTCAGCGTTCCCGTCGTCGCTATTCCGACGAGCGTTGGCTACGGCGCATCATTCGGGGGTGTGGCGGCACTGCTCGGCATGCTCAATTCCTGCGCGTCAAATGTGACGGTCGTCAATATTGATAATGGCTTTGGCGCAGGCTTCGTCGCCAGCCTGATTAATCGCAAATGGGAAGCAGAGACTAAAGAGGAAGGCAGAAGGCAATAGGCAGAATGCAGAAAACAAATCCCCCGCACCGCTCTCAGTTTTCTGCCTTCCGCTTTCCGCCTTCTTCATTTCTACGCGTCTTCCTTTCGCTGCTCGTCACACTCGCGCCCGTATTGTCGGGCTGCATCAGCGCGCGGCGCAAGCCGAATCTCGAACGCATCTTCAGAGATGCGCGAGCGCGCACGGGCAAGCGACCGCTGATCGTCATTCCGGGTGTCCTCGGCTCGCAGCTTGTCAATTACGAGACGGGTGAGGTGGTCTGGCCTTCCGCGTTTCGTTCCTCGGATGACGGCCTGAGTTTGCCGGTCACGCCCAACCTCGCGCGCAATGTTGATAATCTCGTCGCCAGAAAAATTGTTGACACTGCGCGGCTGGCCAAGCTCGCGCCCGAAGTTTACGTTTACCACGAACTGCTCGTCGCCCTGAAAAACTATGGCGGCTATC
The DNA here is from genome assembly GCA_963811065.1 of uncultured Acidobacteriota bacterium. GTDB lineage: Bacteria > Acidobacteriota > Blastocatellia > Pyrinomonadales > Pyrinomonadaceae > QHXM01. The sequence continues at coordinate 14,678 of CAWEPR010000014.1, read as the reverse complement.
GTGAGGGCGACTGGAACAATCCCGGCGCGGACGGCGACCGCGATACGTTCTATGTTTTCCCTTACGACTGGCGGCGCGATAACGTCGAGTCGGCGCGCGATCTCTTCGAGCGCATCGAAACCTTAAAGCGCAAATTGAATCGCCCTGATTTGCGTTTCAATATTCTGGCGCATTCGATGGGCGGGCTGGTCGCCAGATACGCGGCCATGTACGGCATCGCGGATTTGTTGCCCGAAGGTCGCGAGCCGACACCTTCATGGGCCGGCGCGGCTCACATCAACCGCATTGTCATGTTCGGCACGCCGAACGAAGGCTCGGCGGACGCGTTCTCCACCTTGATCGAAGGCTACTCGGTCACGGAAGGCTTGCGGCGCCGCATTCCCTTGCTCAACAAGCTTTCAAGCGAAGACATCTTCACCGCGCCTTCCGTCTTCCAGCTTCTGCCGCATCCGACGGCGACACACTTTCTGGATGAAAACTTGCAGCCCATAAAAATAGACCTTTACGACGCGGCTGTGTGGCGACGCTACGGTTGGTCGCCCGTGACCGACCCGGATTACCGCGAGCGTTTCGTCAGGGGACGCACGCGCGGCGACAACGCGCCTTTCAAGGGAGGATCGCTCGAAGACCTCGACGCCTATTTTGCTCTGGTCCTAAATCGCGCCAAACGTTTCCACGAAGCCCTCGACGTAATTACGGAAGACGCGCCCGTGCAGCTTCTGGCTTTCGGCGGAGATTGTGAAGACACACTCGTTGCGCCCGTCCTTCTCTACGACCAGAAAAAGCAACGCTGGACGACACTGACGCGCCCGCGCGCATTCAGCACCACGACAGGCCGCCGCGTTTCCCTGAAGGAAGCGACCAATGCCATGTCTGCTCCCGGTGATGGTCGTGTCACGCGCCGCTCATTGCTCGGCGAAGACCTGACGGGCGGCAATCGTGATAAATCGCTCTTCGGCACATCGCTCCCCATCGCCTACGCAGTCTTCGCCTGCGACCTGCACGGCGAGGTGCAGAACAACAAGACATTGTTGGATAACGCGCTGACGGCTCTCGTGAGCGAAGTGATGAAGTAAGAGCAGTTTTAAGTTTTCGGTTTTCAGTAAGAAGATTGAGTCCACCCTCTGGCGGCAACGCTTTCTTTGTTGAAAACTGAAAACCGAAAACTGAAAACTGCTTACGGATTAATCACATTGTACAGCTTATCTGCCCGGTCGGGGTCTATGGTCTTGAGGAGGTTGTATTGTTCGAGGGCTGAGTCGCGGTCGTTGAGTGAGAGATAGGCCAGCGCCAGATTGTAGTAAGCTCGCCCGAAGTCCGGTTTCAGTCTTATCGCCTGCTTGAAAGCCTCTACGGCTTCCACGTTTTGCTTCAATTTCAGATAAGCCACCCCGAGATTGTCATAGGCTACGCCGTCGCCGGGTTTGAGTTGAACGATTGTTTTGTGAATTGTGACCGCTTCCGCGACACGGTTCAGCTTGAAAAGCCCCTGCGCGAGTTTTTCATATGCTCCGACGAAATCGGGGCGGAGGCGAATCGCCTGCTTGTAAGATTGCACTTCGTCTTCGGTGCGCGACATCTTGCCGTAGGTGACGCCGAGCGCAAAATGCGTGTCCGCGTTTGTCGGGTCAAGCCGAAGCGCCTGCCTGTAAGCATCCGCAGATTCTTTGAACTGCCCTAAGTAAGCGAAGGCCGAGCCGATGTTGAGATAAGATTCGGGCGAATCCGGTTTGAGTCGAATCGCCTGGCGCGAAGCCTTGAGAGCTTCCGTGTGGCGTCCCAGCATTCCGTTACAAAAACCCGTCTGCGCCCAGGCATCCGCATATTCCGGGTCGGCGTCGGTCGCTTTTTTGAAATAGGGCAGCGCCTTATCGCAATCATCGCGCGAGAGAAACCCGAGACCCTGCATGTAGAATCTCTCAGCCGACGCGCGCTGGCTTCTGCGCGTTGCCACGACCAGTTCGCCGAGCGTTCTGGTTTGCCCGGCTTGAAGCTGAACCACTCGATCCGAAGGCACGGCGAAATTGAGACTCTGGCCGTCGGCGAGTTGAAGTGTGGCCACGCCGACGACCTCACCGCGCATGTTGATGACAGGACTGCCCGATGATCCGGGCGAGATGGGCGCTGTGATCTGAATGATGCGCCCGAAGTTTGGAATGTCGCGCACGGCTGAGACGATGCCGTTTGAGATGCTGCCTTCAAGTCCCAGAGGATTACCGATGACGACGATTGATTCGCCTTCCTGCGGCGAGGTGCGAATGACTGTGAGCGGGCTGGCAACGGTCGAAGGAATATCAACCTGCAAGAGCGCGATGTCGCCTTCACCGTCCACCGCCAGCACGCCTTTGACGTTATAGGCGAGATCGTTGACCGTGTGAACCTCGGCCTTGAACGCGCCTTCAAGCACGTGACGGTTGGTTATCACGCGGTCGGAGGCTGTAAAGAATCCGCTTCCGCGCGACAGCTTTTCGCCTTTAGCATCGTAGGTGACGATGGCGACGACAGAAGGCTTGATGCGCCGGACAAGCTCCGGCAAAGCATCCTGCGCCGCCGCGTGAGATGCGGTCAGGCAAAAGAGGCTGATGATGAGCAATAAGATAGTTTTCAAAACGGCTCTCAGCACACGCCTCCTCAAAGAAATCCCCTCACCTCTGATTCCCACAATCACGAAATCGGTGTCTATCAATATGGCTCGTACTTATGCCTGCGTGAGAAGAAAAAGAGAAAAATAAGAACGACCCCGACACCGACCAAAATCAGATACCAGAATTTCATGTTTGCCCATTGCTGCGATGTGTAATCTCTCCACCCGGTTTCACTACTGTACATGGCGCTCGGAATCACAGTGTAGAGAAAAAAGGCGAAGACGAGGAGTACGGCATAGGCAATCGAAACCAAGAGAGAATTGACAAGCCAACGCACAGATACTTTTTGGTGGCGAGGAAGATCGGCCCTCAACGCCTTCGCGTATTCCCCGACCAACGGGCACTGGCAGCGTCTGCACACCACAGCGGATGAAAAGTTTGTCAGCCCGCAGGATGGACACCTAGAAGAAGACAATGCCTGCCTCCAAACAAAAAGCTCTTGGCAAAAGCGCCCGTGTCAGTACCGCAGGCGGCGCAGACTTATTCTACAATCCGGCGAGCGCCAATGCCTGCACACGCTCGACCGCATCTTTGAGTTTTACGTCCTCCGTCTGCTTCGTGCGCCGGTCGAAGAGTTCGACGAGACCGTCCGCCGCCTTCTTGCCGATGGTGATGCGGTAGGGAATGCCGATCAGGTCTGCGTCTTTGAACTTGACGCCCGCGCGCTCTTCACGGTCGTCGAGCAAGACATCAAGCCCCGCGCGTTGCAGATCGTGATAGAGTTTCTCGCCCGCTTCGCGCAGTTCTTCCTGCTTCATGTTCGTGATGGTGACGACCGCATCAAAAGGCGCGATCGCTTTCGGCCAGATGATGCCGTCGGCGTCATGATGAAGCTCAATGGCGGAAGCCATGATGCGCTCGACCCCGATGCCGTAGCTGCCCATCACAATCGGCACTTCCTTACCGTCCGGGTTGAGCACCGTCGCACCCATTGATTCCGAATACTTCGTGCCGAGCTTGAAGATGTGTCCGATCTCAAGTGATTTTGCGACCACCAGTTCGCCCGTTTCACAATTTGGGCAGCCCTCGCCGGAGGTGACGATGCGAAGGTCAACCCACTTGTCCACAGGAATGTCGCGCGAGATATTGACGCCGCGCAGGTGATGGTCGTCCTTGTTCGCGCCCGTCGTCATGTTACGGCGATTCTTCAACGCGAGGTCGGCGAGAATACGAATCTCTTTTCCCGCTTCGCGTGCTTTCGCCTTCGCGCCGACGCCGCCGAGACTGCCCGCGCTCGCACCGAGTGATTCAACTATCTCTTCCGGGCGCGCGGGTCTCACCTCATCGCTTGCGAGTGCGTCTGACAGTTTCGTTTCATGCAATTGATGGTCGCCGCGCAGAAGCGCGAGCACAAGTTGCGCTTCATCGTCTTTGGTCGAGATATAGACAAGCGTCTTAATCTGGCGGTCTGCGTCCGCGCCGCCGGGAAACGTTATCAAATCTTCAATCGTGCGGACATTCGGCGTCGGAAACTCTACAGGCGCGTCCAGGCCGATGCCGTCTTTAATTTCCGGCAGGCGCGACGTGGCTTTTTCGAGATTCGCGGCATAACCGCAGTTCTCACAGGTTGCTATCAAGTCCTCGCCCGCGTCCGTCTTAACCATGAACTCGTTAGAGGCCGAGCCGCCCATCGCACCCGAAGAGGCTTCGACGATTGTGTACTTCAATCCGCAACGATCGAAGATTCGCTTGTATGCCTCGCGCTGATCCTCGAAAGACTTGTCCAACCCCGCCTGATCCACGTCAAACGAGTAGGCATCCTTCATAATGAACTGGCGGACGCGCAACACGCCTGACTTCGGGCGGGCTTCGTCACGAAACTTCATCTGAATCTGATACCAGACCTGCGGCAGTTGCTTGTAAGAGCGCAACTCGTTTCGCGCAATGCGAAGTGAAGACCTCTTCGTGCGTCATGCCCAGACACAAATCAGCGCCTTTGCGATCCTTGAGGCGGAACATATTGTCGCCCATCACCGTCCAGCGTCCCGATTCTTCCCAGATCTCTCGCGGGTTCAAAGCCGGCAGATAAAACTCCTGTCCGCCGATGCGGTTCATCTCTTCGCGCAGAATTTGCATGATTTTCAAAGTCACGCGCTGAGCCAGCGGCAGCAGCGAATAGATTCCGGCGGCGAGTTGTCGCACCAGCCCCGCGCGCAGCAGGAGCTTGTGCGAGATAACCTCGGCGTCAGCCGGGTCTTCACGAAGAGTCGGGATGAAATATTGTGACCAACGCATAAGAGTCTGGCGCGACGCGCGCCTCTCCTCAAAGTAGAGATAACTTTAACGACGCTTCATTCTCGCAAAGCCTTAGCAGGTAAGGCAACCGGGCGACGAATCTTCGGTTGCGGGCGTTCGAGGCGTGATGTACCATCAATCTCTCGCACGCCTTTTACAACAGACTAAGATTGAGGCCGTCATATATGAAAATTGCGCTCGCCAGCGACCACGCAGGCTATGCTGAGAAAGAACGCCTGAAGCCACTTTTTAGTGAACTCGGCCTTGAGGTTGAAGACCTCGGCACGGTTTCCGAAGATTCCGTTGACTACCCTGACTACGCGCGCAAGGTCGCCGAACGGGTCGCGCAGGGCGAAGCCGAGCAGGGCGTGCTCGTCTGCGGCTCAGGCACAGGGATGGCGATCGCCGCCAACAAAGTCGCGGGCGTGCGCGCTGCCGTCGCCTGGTCTGAAGAGACCGCGCGGCTCGCGCGTCAGCACAACGACGCCAACGTCCTCGCTATCGGCGCGCGTGTCACGCCCGAGGAAGAGATTCCGAAGATTGTGCGTGCATGGTTCAACGCAAACTTCGACGGCGGACGTCACACCGCGCGCGTGGAAAAAATCAAAGAGATTGAAAAGAAAGTTATCTGCTGAAGAGGGGCGCTATGCCTAAAACACTAACTCCAAGAGAAGTTGATAGCGGCTGGGTCATCACAATGACCCCGGAGATGTCGCGTCTGGCTGGTGTCGTCGAAGGTTCGCAAATTGTCTTTTACGTCTCGGAGGGAAATGTCTCGGCCGAGATTTTACCGCCCGCTCCGCCCGGAATAGATGAGTTTGTGCGGCGTATGGCTGAGAAACATGGCGATGCTTTTACGGAGATGAAGCGACTTGGAGACTGAGTCTGCTATTTATGTTACCTACGCCGAAGCTGTCTGGCTTCACATTCGTTTAATGCGTTACTTAAGAGAAGAGCGCTACGGTATTTTTAACCGTTCGCTTGTTGAGTCAACCTTGGCGAGGCCACAACAAGCGGCGGCTTTAGAAAATGCAGATTTGGTTCGACAGGCTGCAACGCTTTTGTATGGACTTGTCAAGAATCATCCCTGGGTTGGAGGAAACAAACGTACAGCAACGGTGGTAGTCGAATATTTTCTGTTCCGTAATGGACTGGAGCTAGTAGCTGCAACGAAAGACCTGATTGAATTAACATTGTCCGTAGAGTCCAATAAAGTGGAAGATTGACGAGATAGAGATGTGGCTGCGTCACACGGGCAGGTTAGTTTCGACCGGTGATGTGACGAGCTCGGGCACAACCCCAGTCAATCATGCCGATGGACAGGGCGTCCCCGACCGAGTGTGAACGTGATGAATGCGCCGAACCGTTGCGGCCGCATTGAGGTACACTCGATTCGTGCTTGCCGCGGTCATCGCCGCTCTTGCTGCTGCGATAGCGGCAGCCGCCGCAGCCGTAGCGGCACCACCCCCACCCCTGCACTGATTCCCCTGCGGGTGAGGCGGGGAGCACGGCGTCGCAGTCGCTGACGTCTGGTCGCGAGGGACCCGTCGCGGTCTAGGAATCCGCGCCGTCCGGCGTGAGTGACGCCAACTCGGCCGTGAGGTTGGCACGTGCCGAGCCTCCCACCACTGCTCGGGCCGGCGCTGCCGTAGAGCCACGGCCGGGCGAGCAGGCGTCGCAGCACGGCGCACCGCCCGAGAGCCAGCCTCGTCGGGCAGGTGCCCGTACTCGACGCGTACGCCGGTGGCGTATGCGGCGTACGCACGCCGGGTCGCTTCCGAGCACTGCGAGGTCGGCGTCGAGCAGGACGTGTCGTTGAGTCAGCTCGGCGCATCGGCGTCAGACGTCGCGAGCGATCGTGGTCGGCGATGTGAGCCGCCGTGTCGCGGACCAGTGCGGTGCCACGGCGTTGTCGCCCGGGTGGCCAGTCGAGCGACCGTTAGCGTCGTCGGCGAGCGATCGCGCTGCGTTCCTCGTTGTCGTTCGCGCGTCGCGTCGTAGACCGCGTCGTGAAAGAACGCGGCGGCCGCAACGGCGCCGGCGTCGTATCCGGGCTCGGCGCACTCGGGCACCGCGGCCTCGAGCTCGCGAACGTGACGCAGCACCCACACGACGTGGCGCACGCCGTGATAGCGGCGTGGGGCTGCCGGTGCCGAGCGAGCAGCTCGTCGAACCATTCGCCCGACCGCCGCCCCGGGGTGACCAGCCGCCCAGGCCGTCCGGAGCTCCACCTCGTCGGTCATGGGAGCAGTGTGTCGGGGCGGAGCCGGGATCAACGACGCGCCGTCGCTGTCGGGCGTTGTGCGAGGCTGGACCGGTGGCCGTACTGATCGACGATCCGTTGTGGTGGTGGCGGGGCCGACGCTGGTGCCACATGGTGTCGGACGCTTCGCTACGACGAGCTGCACGAGTTCGCTGCGGCCGTCGGGGCATTCCGCGTCGCGGCTTCCAGGGCGACCATACGACATCCCGGAGGAGTACCGCGACGACATGGTGCGGGCCGGCGCGGTGGAAGTTGGCTCGCGCGAACTGGTGCGACGCTTGCGTGCAGCGGGTCTTCGGCTCACACCGGAGCAGCGTCGACAGCGCACGGCAGGGGCCTGATCGCCGGTCAGCGGGCATCGGAGGTCGACCCGGTCTCGGCCGGCCATCGCGGTGGTTCGATGAGGAAGTCGCGTGGGCACCATGCGACGCCGTCGCTGATGACGAACCATTCCAGCAGCTCGCACCCGTGGGTGTCGGCGAGGTCGGACAGTTCGATCCAGCGGTCGACGTCGCCCGGCAGCGGGCCGTCGTCGGGGCGTACCGACGCGACGACGAGCAACGCTCGCGGCCGGCCTCGGCGGCCGACTCGGTGACGAGTTCGACGACCTCGACGACCGCGTCGGGCGACGGGTGCCCTCGACGACGACGATGGCGTGCACGAGGTAGTCGGCCGTGAGGACCAGGACCACGACCTCCGGTCGCAGCGGATGCTGGCCGCGCCCATGATCTCTGGCGACTGGCGGCTTCGGCCGAATCGACGAGTCATGATGTGGCGTGGCGACGCGGCGCCTGAGTCGTCCGCGACGACAGAAGCTGGACATGAATGCCCCCTCGAGCGGGTGTCGCCGGCGGGCCGGCGACACGTGTTCTCAGGAGATGTCGGTGCGCTGCACTGTAGAGAAGGGGTGTCACGGAGTTTCCCGGAGGCCGACGAGTGCCGGTCGACCTACCCTGCAGACATGAGCACGACGCCGGTGACCCTGTACCACAACCCCCGTTGCACGAAGTCCCGTCAGGCGCTCGAGATCGCCAACGACAGTCAGCCCGGAGCCTTCGACATCGACTCGTGAAGTACCTCGACACGCCACCTACGGCCGACGAGCTACGAGAGATCCTGGGCAAGCTCGAGGACGAACCGACGAAGCTGGTCCGGCGCGACAATTGGGCCGAACTCGGTATCACCGCGGCCGACGTTGCGACGGCTGACGGCGTGCTCGACGTGCTCGGCCGCCACCCCGAGTTGATGGAGCGACCGCTTCATCGTCACCGCCCAGCGAGCGTTCATCGGGCGGCCGACCGAGCGGGTCGCCGAATTCTTCGGTGAATGACCACTCGATCGGGAACCGAGTCGGGTCCGCGGGCGTCCGAACGACCATGACCGCCAACGTCTCGCCTTCTCACCAGGGCTGCTCTCGCCGGCTCGTTGCTGTGTGCCGCAACCGTGGCCGGATCGCTCGACGCCGCGCAGCCGCGGCATCGGACCCGTCGGCCGCGACTGCGATCGTCAATGGGCTCGGCGGACGGCTGCAGACGACATTCGCTGCCGGGGCCACCGACCCCAACGCCAACCTCGTCTTTTCGCCCTTCAGTGTGGGCGTCGCGCTCACGATGGCGTCCGCCGGCGCGGCGGGCGAGACGGCCGCGCAGATGCGAGATGTGCTCGGCATCGGCGATGGCGATCCTCACGCCGCGCTGGCGGCACTCATCGCAGCCACCGAACATGGTGACGGAACGTTCTCCGTGGCCAACTCACTGTGGACGCAATCCGACCTCACGATCGAATCGGCGTTCTCCGAACTGCTCCGCGCCGTCTACAGCTCCGATCTCAACGGCGACCGACTTTGCCACCGACCCTGATGCGGCGCTCGCGGCGATCAACGACTGGGTTGCGTCGCGGACCGCCGGCCGTATTCCGGAGTTGCTGACCGAGCAAGAGGTGAACGATCTCACCCGGTTCGTCCTCGTCAACGCAGTTCACCTCGACGCCACCTGGGCCCAGCCGTTCGACCCGACCTACACGCGCCGAAGAGTTCACCCGCGGCGACGGATCGGCGGTCGAGGTCGACTTCATGGGCGATCTGCGGCACGCCGACTACGCCGAGCAGGACGGCACGCAGGCCGTCGTGCTGCGCTACGACGACGGGTACGAGATGGTCGTGGTGCTCCCCGCCGCCGGCGGGCTCGCCGCGTTCGAGTCGGCGCTCGAGGCCGCGTACGGCGACATCGACGCGACGGTGGGCGGGTTCTCCAACGTCGAGGTATCGCTGCGCCTTCCGAAGTGGGACATCGAGACACGCGCCGGGCTCGTGCCGCAGCTGCAGGCACTGGGCATGACCCTGCCGTTCAGTTCCGACGCCGACTTCTCGAACATCACGACGGACATCCCGCTCTTCATCGGCGACGTCGTCCACCAGGCCAACATCACCGTGGACGAGGCGGGCACCGAGGCGGCCGCGGCCACCGCGGTGGTCGGCCCGGCGGGCAGCGGCTCCGGGACCAGAGCCCGAGCCGGAAGTGATGGACGTCGACCGCCCGTTCTTCTTCGCGATCCGCGACACGGCGACTGGCGCGATCCTGTTCCAGGGTCACGTCAACGACCCGTCGGCCCGCTGATCCGAGGCGGCCGTCACGTCAGTCGTCGGGGCGCCGCCTCAGCTCCTTCGTCTGGCCGCGCCCGCTTCTTCTCGTCGACCCGTCGTTGTCGAGCGGCCCGCGACGGCTTCGTCGGGCGGCGCGGAGCCGGTGGCGGTGCGATGGCATCGCGGATCAGGTCGGCCAGCCGTTCGCGGGCGATCTCGCGGTTGCGCGAGCTGAGAGCGACGCTCGGAAGCGGCGACGGTCACGACGCCATCGACGAGGGCGTCACCGAGCGACCTGAGGGCACGCGCCCGATGCGTCGCCGACAACGCCGCTGAGTCGGCGACGTCCCACGACAGCTCCACCCGTGAATCGGTGGTGTTGACGTGCTGGCCACCGGCGCCGCCGGATCGGGAGAACCGCCACTCGAGCTCGCGGCCCGGGATCGTCACCGTCGGGGAGACCCGCAGGTCGTCGTTCGGGTCGTCGGGCATCGGTCGCATCGGCGCCAGCTCGAGCCTGCCGCGTCCGGCCGTCATCGCGGCGACGAAGTACTTGGCCTGCGGGTGGTGGCAGATGATCGCCGACGTGGTCTGCTCGGGCTGGTACTGCCAGCCGGTCTCCTCGCTCACCTCGATGCCGAGCCGCTCGGCGCCGAGCAGCTGGGCGACGGTGGCGTTGTCCTCGAGGTCGGGGCACGCCGGGTAGCCCCACGAGTAGCGGCCGCCGCGGTACTGCTGGCGGAACAGCCCGCCGACGCGTCGGGCCGTCCTCGGCGACGAAGCCCCACTCCTCGCGGATCCGCCGGTGCCAGTACTCGGCGAGCGCCTCGGCCATCTCGACGCCGAGGCCGTGGAGCAGCAGGTACTGCTGGTACTCGTTGGCGGCGAACAGCCGGGCCGTCTCGCTCGCTGACGGCCGAGCCCATCGTGACGATGTGGAACGCGGCGTAGTCGAGCTCGTCGCCGTCGGCCGCCGTCGATCGGGCGGAAGAAGTCGGCGATGCACAGGAACGGCTCGACCTTCTGGCGCGGGTAGTGGAAGCGGGCCGCCTCGGTGGTGCGCGACTCGTCGGTCCAGATGACGAGGTCGTCGCCGTCGCCGTTGGCGGGGAAGTACCCGTAGACCACCTGCGGCACGAGCACGCCCGACGCCTTGGCGGCGGCGAGCTGCTCGCGGAACGTCGCGCCGGATGCGGGCCTTGAACTCGTCGTCGGTCTCCGGTCGCTCGGCTCGCCGGCGACCTTCTCGGGGCGGAACTGCCACTGGTTGCGGAACAGCGCGGTCTCGTTGACGTACTCGGCGATGTCGTCGAGCGACGATGCCCTTGACGACCCGCGACCCGATGAACGGCGGCGTGAACACCTCGTTGTCGGTCGGCCACCGTCGGGCGAGCGGCGCGGCAGCGTCGACGGCGGCGTCGTCGGCGCTGCCTGCGCGCTCGGGCAGCACGCGGCCGGTCGGCACCCGGCCGAAGTCGGGGTCCCACTCGCCGCTGCGCTTCATCGCCATCAGCGTGTCCAGCGTCGACAGGCCCTCGAACGCGTCGCGCCGTAGAACAGCCGGCCCTCGTAGATCTCGCGCAGGTCGCGCTCGACGTAGCGGCGGGTGAGCGCCGCGCCGCCGAGCAGCACCGGCATCTCGGCTGAGGCCGAGCGAGTTGAGCTCCTCGAGGTTGTCGCGGATGATCAGCGTCGACTTCACGAGCAGGCCGCTCATGCCGAGCGCGTCGGCGTCGACCTCCTTGACCTTGGCGACCATCTCGCCGATCGCCACCTTGATGCCGAGGTTGTGCACCTCGTAGCCGTTGTTGGTGGCGATGATGTCGACGAGGTTCTTGCCGATGTCGTGCACGTCGCCCTTGACGGTGGCGATGACGAGCGGCCCTTCGCCGAGCGAGCCGTCGACCCGATCCATGTGCGGCTCGAGGTAGGCGACCGCCGTCTTCATCGTCTCGGCCGACTGCAGCACGAACGGCAGCTGCATCTGGCCCGAGCCGAACAGCTCGCCGACCACCTTCATGCCCTCGAGCAGCACGTCGTTGACGATGTCGAGCGGCGGCGATGCCCGGCGGCCATCGCCTCGTCGAGGTCGTCGGTCAGGCCGTCGCGGTCGCCGTCGATGATGCGCAGGTTGAGCCGCTCCTCGACCGGCAGCCCGCTGCGGTCGGGCTTCTCGGTCTTCGTCGACTTGACGTCGGCGAAGACCTCGAGGAACTCGTGCAGCGGGTCGTAGCCGGTCGTGCCGTCGCCGCCGGCGGTGCCGCGGCGGTCGTAGATCAGGTCGAGGCACACCTCGCGCTGCTCGTCGGGGAGGCGGTTGAGCGGCACGATCTTGCCGGCGTGGACGATGGCCGAGTCGAGCCCGGCCTCGACGCACTCGTGCAGGAACACGCTGTTCAGCGCGTGGCGGGACGCCGGGGAGAGCCCGAAGCTGACGTTGCGAGACGCCGAGCGTGGTGAACGCGCCGGGGATCTCGGCCTTGATCCGCTTGATCGCCTCCATCGTCTCCATGGCATCGCGGCGCAGGTCGTCGTCGCCGGTGGACAGCGGGAACGTCAGGGCGTCGAAGATCAGGTCGCTGCGACCGACAGCCCGTAGCGCTCGGTGGCGATCTCGTGGATGCGGTGGGCGATCTCCATCTTCCACTCGACGTCGCGGGCCTGGCCGCGCTCGTCGATCAGCAGGCAGATCACCGCCGCGCCGTAGTCGCGGGCGAGCGAGAACACCCGGTCCATGCGGCTGCCGGGCAGCTCGCCGTCCTCGAGGTTGGCCGAGTTGAGGATCGCCCGGCCGCCGACGTGCTGCAGCGCGGCCTCGAGCACCTGCGGCTCGGTGGAGTCGAGCACGAGCGGCACGCTCGCCTGGGTGGCGAAGCGCTCGGCCATCTCGTCCATGTCGTCGGCGCCGTCGCGGCCGACGTAGTCGACGCAGACGTCGAGGACGTGGGCGCCCTCCTTGATCTGCTCGTTGGCCATCTTCACGCAGGTGTCCCAGTCGCCGGCGAGCATCGCGTCGCGGAACGCCTTGCGAGCCGTTGGCGTTGGTGCGCTCGCCGATGAGCAGGACGCTGAGGTCCTGCTCGAGCGTGACCGGGCTGTAGATCGACGTGACGCTGGGCTCGAACTCGGGCGTGCGGCGCGCCGGCTCGACGTCCTTGGACCGCTTCGACGACCTGGCGCAGGTGCTCGGGCGTCGTGCCGCAGCAGCCGCCGACGACGCGCGACGCCGAGCTCGGCGACGTGGCGGCGGTGGTACTCGGCGAGCTGCTCGGGCGTGAGGTCGTAGTGCGTGCTGCCGTCGACGATCGCTCGGCAGGCCGGCGTTGGGGAGCACGCTGATCGGCAGCGGCGAGTGCTGCGACAGGTAGCGCAGGTGCTCCTGCATCTCGGCCGGGCCGGTGGCGCAGTTGATGCCGAGGACGTCGGGCCGCATCGCCGCGATCGACACCAGCGCGGCACCGATCTCGCTGCCGAGCAGCATCCGCCCGGTGGTCTCCATCGTGACCTGCACCTGCAGCGGCACCTCGCGCCCGGCGGCCGCCATCGCCCGCCGGCAGGCGATGATCGCCGCCTTCGCCTGGAGCAGGTCGTAGCACGTCTCGATGAGGAAGAGGTCGACGCCGCCCTCGAGCAGACCGGCGGCCTGCTCCTCGTAGGCGTCGCGGAGTGACGGCGAAGCGATGTGGCCGAGGCTCGGCAGCTTGGTGCCCGGCCCGATCGAGCCGGCGACGTAGCGGGCGCCGCCCGTCGGTGGCGAAGTCGTCGGCGACCTCGCGGGCGAGGCGGGCGGCGGCGACGTTCAGCTCGTACGCCTTGTCGGCGACGTCGTACTCGTTGAGGACCTCGAGAAGCTGCCGAAGCTGGCGGTCTCGACCACGTCGACGCCGACGTCGAAGAACGCCGAGTGCATGCCGCGGATCACGTCGGGACGGGTGAGGCACAGCATCTCGTTGCACCCCTCGAGCGCCGGGCCGCCGAAGTCGTCGGCGGTGAGGTCGAGGTCCTGCACGTAGGTGCCGAACGCGCCGTCGAAGACGACCACCCGCTCGCCCACGGCGTCGAGGAAGTGTTGCGCAACCATGGGGCTCCAAGGCTACCGGCCGGTACGGCGCGGCCCGGGGAGTACTGCCCGGGGCCGATCAGGATCGTCGCCACAACCACGAAGTCGATCTCGTCCTCGTTGCGGTTGCTGAGCAACCAGTGGGAGGACTAGATCAGTTGGGGGTTGACGACGGACTGGCGACGAACGTGGCGGTCCACACCCTGGGCGAGCCAGTCGGCGAACTGTTCGTCGCTCCAGCCTGTTCGAGTACCAATCGGTGCCAGAGCATGCCGTCGGTCGTGGCCCAGCCGAAGTCGTGGTATTTGTTGACGCTGATCGCGAGTTCACCGGTCTGCCGCGGCGCCGTGCGCCACGACGTCCATGCCGGCGAGGCGCTGACGGCCGATCTCGGCGAGCATGTCGGCCGCGGCGGCTTCGGCGCCGGCCGCCGCTTGGAGCATCACCATGAACGGGGCGGTGCGTCGTTGCGTGGCGGTCGAGACTCCGCCACATCCGGATCCGCTTGGTGAGGTCCGGCTCGTTGCGGATCGCGACCACCTCGGGCCGCTCGTGGAACACGATCTGTTCGTCGTCCCGCCGACGGTGACGTCCCACGCGGGTGGAGCAAATTGGATTTGTTCTTGAACGTCGCATAGACGGTCTTGACCGATGCCGGCCGTCGCGGCGATCTCGGCGATGGTCGTGCGGCCGTAGCCGTGCTCGACGAACAGGTCGTGGGCCGCGCGAGTGATTGCGCGACAGTCTCGCTGGCCTGCGCCTGGCGACGCGGCGACGAATACGAACGGGGTGGCTTGACAGGATCGGACATTTCGATACAGATTACCTGTAGTCAATATAGCACACCCGTACCGAACGGAGGCGGATCCATGTCCGACGTAGCCATCAGTACTC
>CAWEPR010000013.1:0-40402 GCA_963811065.1 uncultured Acidobacteriota bacterium | reverse complement strand
AACGATTACCTACACGCTCGCTTACAACAACACCAACGGAAACGTGATGCGAATAACACCGTCATCACCGAAACCATCCGCCAACACCGTCTTCAATGCGGGCGCAAGCAACCCAAGCCCGGCCCTGCCCCGGAGGAACGAGTGCGGGCAACACCTGTACGCTGGCAGTCGGCAGCATCCCGGCGGGAGAGCTGGTAGGTCGGCGATCTTTGCCGTGACGGTAGTCAATCCTGTGCCTGCCGGTGTAACGGCTATCAGCAACACCGGCGTCCATCCCCATGATGGTTTGTTCGGTGGTGGACGGCAACCCGGTCAACAATTCGAGCACGGTCATCACATCTCTGAACGCTGCTATCAACCTGTCCATCAGCAAGAGCGATGGCAACACAGGCAGCACGCCCGGATAATAACATTACCTATACGCTGACCTACGCGAACATCGGTAACAAGGGCGCGACCGGAGTAGTCCTTAACGAAATCGTTCCCGCCAACACGACCTTTAATGCGGGAGCAAGCACAGCCGGATGGAGCTGCGCGGCAATTACTGCGGGCAGCGCCTGCACCTTCCCCGTCGGAGCATTGGCTGGCGGCGGCGCAGGCGGCTCGGTGACGTTTACCGTGACGGTGGACAACCCCGTTCCGGGCGGCACCACTCAGATGAGCAACACGGCCACCATCACCGACGACGGCACGAACGGAGCGGACGCGGACACAGGCAATAACACCTCGACCGACACGACACCGTTTGACGCGCCGCCGACCATCGGCACTTACTCGGACACAGTGGTCGTCTTCGGCCAGAACACGACCGTTTCGCCGACCGCCCCGCCTGGGACCAAACCCGGCTTCACCGTCGGGGTCGCAGCGCCGGGTTTATGGGCGGCCTCTCAGTCAACCAGACAACCGGTGTGGTCTCAATCACCAACGCCGGGCCAGCCGCTGCTGGCGCTTACACAGTCACCGTGACTGTGACCGATAGCATCGGCCAGACAACCGTCAGGACATTCCAACTGACTGTCAACAAGGCCAACACCACGACGATCGTCACGGCTTCACCGAACCCGTCAGTCATTGGTGAGCAGGTGACGTTTACGGCTACAGTAGCTGCCGTCGCGCCGGGAGCGGGAACGCCGACCGGCACGCCACTTCCTCGACGGAGCGACCATCATCTGCGACGACGCAGTGCTGAACGGCTCAGGCGTTGCGACCTGCCAGATTCTTCGCTCACGGCAGGCGCGCACACCATCACGGCCAATTACAACGGAAGCACTAACTTCAACACGAGCACGGGCACGCTGCCAACTCAACCGTCAACGAAGTCAATATCAGTGGACGGAAGTCACGGATAACGACGGCGACGGCGACGATGAGACGGGTGCTGATCCGGGCTTGAACGGCGTCACCATCGAACTCTACAACGACGTCAACAGCAACGGCACGTATGAGGCTGGCACGGATACGCTGGCAGCCACGACGACCACCGCTACGTCCTTGGTCAGGATGGACGCTACTCGTTCGACAACAAGGTTCCGGGCAGGTACATCGTCCGCGAGGTCTTGCCAGCGGGTACCAGCAAACAGCCCCGGCTCCGGTCAACCCGTCCACCGAAGGCATCTATGCCATCAATGGGTCGGGCAGCGGCGGCAACTTCACCGCTCAGGACTTCGGCAACTTCCAACTGTTTACGATATCGGGTCGTAAGTTCGACGACCTCAACGGCAACGGCAACGACGAGGGCGGTAGTGATCCGGGTCTTAATGGAGTCACCATCGAACTCTACAACGATATCAACAGCAACGGGACATACGAGGCTGGAACGGATACGTTGAAAGCCACGACGACTACGGCCAACGTCGCGGCTGTGGACGGGAGTACTCGTTCACCAATGTCGGCCCCGGCAAGTTCATCGTCCGCGAAGTAGTTCCGGCGGGCTATGTACAAACCGCGCCCGCCGCGCCCGGCACTTATGCCATCACGGCAGCGAGCGGTGTGGACGTGACAGCTCGTGACTTCGGCAACTTCAGGATGACCACCACGACGACAGTCACGTCATCATTGAACCCGTCGTTCTTCACCATTCGGTGACCTCTGACGATCGTCTCTGCCAACCCGCCGGGTTCAGGTACGCCTACGGGGACGGTGGACTTCTTCGACGGCGCGACGCTGATTTGCGACAACGCACCGCTGAACGGCTCAGGCCAAGCAATCTGCCTGATTTCCACGCTGGCGGCTGGCAGCCATAGGATCACGGCTGTCTATAGCGGCGACAGTTCGTCGCTACCAGCACCGGGGCGCTACCAGTCCCGCAGGTGGTCAATCCGAAGGCTGACCTCTCGGTGACGAATGACGACAGTCCTGACCCGGTGAGCATCGGCCAGAACCTGACCTACACCATCACCGTGACCAACAGGTCCATCTGACGCGCAGACTGTGCAGTTGACCGAGTCGGTCCCGACTAACACGACCTTCGTGTCATTCACGGCACCGGCAGGCTGGACACCTACAACACCGGCTTCAGGTGGAACTGGCGCAATAACCGCCACGAGACCGACACTGGCGGCCAGCGCGGTTGCTGTCTTTACGCTCGTAGTGAAGGTTGATCTAAGCACTCCGCACAATACGGTGCTCAGCAACACGGCGAGCATTTCAACCACCACGACCGATCTGGTTTCCGGCAATAACTCGGACACGGAAATGACGACGGTCAACAGTCTCATCATCAGTGGACGCAAGTACACGGATAACAATGGCGACGGCGACGATGAGACTGGTGCTGATCGGGGCTTGAACGGCGTCACCATCGAACTCTACAACGACGTTAACAGCAACGGCACGTATGAAGCTGGCACGGATACCTTGGCAGCCACGACGACCACTGCTAACATTTCCGCTCAGGATGGACGTTACTCCTTCAGCGGCATCACGCCGGGCAGGTACATCGTCCGCGAGGTCTTGCCAGCGGGCTACCAGCAGACTGCCCCGGCTGCACCCGGCATCTATGCCGTCAATCGAACCGGCGGCGGAGCCTTCGCCGATAGAGACTTCGGCAACTTCCAACTGATCACCATCAGTGGACGTAAGTTCGACGACCTCAACGGCAATGGCAACGATAACGGCGGTAGTCATCGGGGTCTTAATGGATTCACTATCGAACTCTACAACGATGTCAACGGCAACGGGACGCTGGAACTTTCCGGCGGCACACCCGATACGCTGAAAGCCACCACGACTACGGCCAACTCCGGTGCGGACGGGAAGTACTGTTCACCAATGTCGGCCCGGCAAGTACATGTCCGCGAGATATCCTGCGGGCTATCTCCAGACCGCACCTGCGCGCCTGGAACTTATGCGGTGACGGCGGCCAGCGGCGTCAATTGACAGGTCGTGACTTCGGCAACTTCCGTAAGACGACCACGACGACAGTCACGTCTTCGCTCAACCCGTCGTTCTTCACCGACTCGGTGACGTTTACGGCGCGGTCGCGGCCAACGCGCCGGGGTCTGGCATACCGACAGGGACGGTGACCTTCTTCGACGGAGTGAACCCGATCGGCACGAATGTCGCGCTCAACGGCGCAGGTCAGGCAACTTGCACGACCACTGCGCTCGCGGCGGGTAGCCACACCATCACTGTTCAGTACAGCGGTGATGCCAACTTCGCTTCGAGCATTGGGGCGCTACCAGTTCCGCAGGTGGTCAACGCGAAGGCTGATCTGGCAGTGACGAAGGTAGACACGCCTATCCTGTGGTGGTCGGCAACAACATCACCTACACGATCGCTTACCAACAACGGCCGAAGCGCCGCCAGCAGCGTCACCTTGACAGATGCCGTGCCCACAAACACGACCTTTGTCTCGGCGGTCATCACAATCGGCCCCGGCTGGAGCATTTCAAGCCAGCCCGCCGGTGGTGGAACGGGCACTCGTCTTCTCGAAGGCGAGCGTCTGAAGCGGCGAGACCCACCTTCCAGGTCGTGGTCAACGTCAATCCGGCAACGGCTGACCTGACCGTCATCACTAACAACGCGGTGGCAGCTTCAACGATCACCGATCTTACGAGCGGCAACAATACCGGAACGACGACGACGACCGTCCGCCGGCCCGGCATCTTGCAGTTCAGCGCGCCGACCTACACGGTCGACGAGAACGTCGGCACGGCCACGATAGATGTCACCCGCACGAGTGGCAGCGGGGCACGGTACCGTCCACTACACGATCACCAATGGAACGGCTAGCGCCGCCGACTACACCGGCCCGACATCTGGAACGCTGATTTCAATAACGGCGACACCGTGAAGAGCATCAGCATCCCAATCGTCAGCGATTCTTTGGACGAAGTGGACGAGACGCTGAACCTGGCGCTCGACACTCCGACGGGCGGCGCTGTCTGGCGCACAATCGGCCGCCGTCCTGACCATCACGGACGACGACCCGACGCCGTCGCTTTCCATCAATGACGTCACAGTCACGGAAGGCAACAGCGGAATGGCTGATGCGGTCTTTACCGTCTCGCTCTCGGCAGCGAGCGGCCAGACTGTCACGGTCAATTACGCAACTGCCGACGGTACGGCCACGGTAGCCGACAGCGACTATCAGGCAATCGCGAGCACCACGCTCACCTTCCTGCCCGGCGGAGACCACGAAGAATGTTACCGTTAAGGTCAACGGCGACCTCTTCTACGAGTTCGACGAGGACTTCTTCGTCAACCTGTCGGGTCAGACCAACAGCACGATTGCAGACGGTTCGGGTCGCGGCGTTATCAGCAATGACGACGCGCAGCCGACGCTCTCAATCAATGATGTCACGACGAATGAAGGCAACAGTGCAACGACGAGCTTTGTCTTCACCGTAACTCTGACGGCCCAGCGGACACAACGACGACGGTCAACTACCATACCGCCAACGGGACGGCCACAGCACCGAGCGATTACACGGCGATACCGAGCACGGCGCTGACCTTCCTGCCCGGCGAGACCACGAAGACCATCACCGTGCTGGTCAATGGCGACACTAACGCCGAGGCTAACGAGACCTTCTTCGTTAATCTCTCAGGTGCTGTGAACGCCACCATCACCGATAATCAGGGACAAGGCACGATCAACAGCGACGACACGCCGCTGATAGGCTTGAGTGCTTCGACCTACTCGGTGGGTGAGGGCGACCTGCGAGCGACCATCACGGTCAACCGCCTTGGCGATCTCTCGCAACCGGCCAGGGTTGACTACCTGACCAGTGATACTTCGGGCTTGAACCTCTGCTCGCAATTCACTGGCAACGCCTCGGAGCGCTGCGATTACGCAACAGTGGCCGGAACGCTTCGCTTTGCCGCAGGAGAAACCTCCAAGGTCATCAATATTCCCATCGTTGACGATGTGTATCTGGATGGCCCTGAAGTCTTCACCCTGACGCTCTCCAATGCAGTGGGAGGGGACATCGCTGGAATCAACGCGGCGACTATCACGATCATTGATAACGATACGGCTCCGGCACCGAACCCCATCGACAACGATGCGTTCTTCATCCGGCAGCTTTACATCGACTTCCTCGGTCGTGAGCCTGAACCGGGCGCAGTCAACGCGTGGTTGGGCATTCTCAATCATTGTGCGATTCCGACAGATTGTGACCGCATCGCCGTCGCTCGCGGCTTCGTGAGAAGCCCAGAGTTCCAGGATCGCGGATTCTTCGTCTATCGCACCTTCAAGACGCTGGGGAGAATCGCGCACTACAACGAGTTCATCCCAGACATGGCCAAACTCAGCGGATTCCTGAGCCCAGCGGATTTGGAGGCTAACAAGGAAGCCTACATTCTGGAGTTCATGAACCGAACCGAGTTCAAGACGCTCTACGACCCGACCATCGGTAATCCGACCGCTTATGTAGACAAGCTGTTGCTGTCGGTACAATTGCCGGGTCATCCGGGTCGCGCAGGGTGGATTGCGGGGCTGACCAATGGCACGTTGACGCGAGCACAGGTGTTGCGTCAACTGATTGAGAGCGGCGAGTTGTACATCGCATATGTCAACGAAGCGTTCATCATCATGAACTACTTCGGGTTCTTGAGACGTAGTGCTGATGCGTCGTACCTGGTCTGGATTGACATCTTCAACCATACCAACGACGACCGCATCATCATCAACGGCTTCCTGAACTCGCTTGAGTACAGGCTCAGGTTCGGCCCGAGCTAACCTTTAACCCTATGTCCGACTCACCTTCGGAAAGCCGGGGGTGAGCGCTAACCAAAAGCCCCGGGTTGCTACTTGCAACCCGGGGCTTTTTTTTGACTCGTATTCAATAAAGCGCGCTGCCGAATCTTTTATCTTTCGATCTCGCGGACTCTCATCGCTTCTGGCTCTGATTGCCTCTGCGTTCCATCTACTAGCGGCGCAGGCGGTGGCGGCGGATTAGCGACGAGCCTTTCGAGCGCCGCATCTATCACCTCGTTGATGCGTGAGACGGGAATTATCTCAAGCTCGCGCCGCACGTCTTCGGGAATATCTTCCAGATCGCCCTCGTTGCGCGCAGGTAAAATGATGCGCCGCACCCCTGCGCGATGAGCCGACAAGACCTTCTCCTTGATGCCGCCGACAGGAAAGACCAGCCCGGACAAAGTAATCTCGCCGGTCATCGCCGTATCCGGCCTGACGCGCCGACCCGTATACAGCGAGGCCAGAGCCGACGTGATGGTCACGCCTGCGCTCGGCCCGTCTTTCGGAATCGCCCCGGCGGGAACGTGCAGATGGACGCCGTAGCCTTTGAACATCTCAGGGTCAATGCCGAACTCTGCGGCGTGCGACCAGAGAAAGGAGCGGGCGGCGCGGGCGGATTCCTGCATCACTTCGCCGAGCTGTCCGGTGATCGTCAATCCTGAGCCGCCCGGCAAAAGTGTCGCTTCGATGAAGAGAACTTCCCCGCCCATCTCCGTCCAGGCCATGCCCGTCGCCACACCTGCGGGCAACTCCTTGCGCGCCTCTTCCGGGTAGAATCGCGGCGCACCCAAATACTCCTTGATGTCCGCCATATCAACCGTCACCTTCTCGGCTTCATTTTGCGCGATCTTCAGCGCAGCTTTGCGAACGATGCCGCCGATGGTGCGCTCCATCTGGCGCACGCCCGCTTCACGCGTGTAGCGCTCGGCGATGAGTTTTAGCGCCGCGTCCGTGATCGTGAACCTTTCAGCGTCCAGCCCGTTTTCCTGAATCTGTCGCGGAACTAAATACTGCCAGCGCGATGTGCAGCTTCTCCTGATCCGAATATCCCGCCAGCCGGATAACCTCCATGCGGTCGCGCAAGGGAGCAGGGATTGGCCCTAACTGGTTTGCGGTCGCAATGAAGAAGATCTTCGAGAGATCGAAAGGCAAATCGAGGTAATGGTCGCGGAAAGAGTTGTTCTGCTGGGGGTCTAAAATCTCAAGCAGCGCCGCCGAAGGGTCGCCCCTGTAATCATTGCCGAGCTTGTCTATCTCGTCGAGCATCATCACGGGATTGTTGACGCCCGCGCGCCGGATTGATTGAATAATCCGACCCGGCATCGCGCCGATGTAGGTGCGCCGATGCCCGCGCAACTCCGCTTCGTCGCGCACGCCGCCCAGACTCATGCGCTCGAACTCGCGCCCCAGCGCACGGGCAATCGAGCGCCCCAGCGAAGTTTTGCCCACACCCGGCGGCCCCACGAAACAAAGGATAGGGCTTTTCGCTTCGGGCTTGAGCTTGATAACAGCTAAAAATTCGAGGATGCGCTCTTTAATATCCTCAAGACCGTAGTGGTCTTCATCAAGAATCCGTCGCGCTTCCTTCAAGTCCAGCTTGTCTTCCGTTGATTTCTTCCAGGGAAGCTCAAGCACGTATTCAAGGTAGGTGCGGATGACGTGATAATCGGGCGCGGCGGAGGGCAATTTCTCCATGCGCTTCAATTCGCGTTCTGCTTCCTTGCGAATTTCGTCGGGGAGGTCTGCGGCTGAGAGGCGCTCGCGCATCATTTCGGCTTCGGCCTGCTCTCCGCCTTCGTCTTCGCCCAACTCTTTCTGAATCGCTTTTAACTGCTGGCGCAGGATGTAATCGCGCTGCGCCTTGTTCATCTCGGTCTGTGCTTCGGTCGCAATCTTGGAGCGAATCCCCATGATCTCGACTTCGCGCGCCAGCAACCCGTGCGCGATACGCAACAACTCGTCGGCAGTGCTGGCTTCGAGCATCTTCTGTTCCTGCTCGACGCCGAGGTTGAGGACGGAGGCGAGAAAGTAGGCGAGCCTGACGGGGTCGTCTGCCGCCATCACAGCCATCCGAATTTCCTGTGGTATCTGCGGCATCATCGCCAGCGCCTGCTGGATCATCGCCTGCATGTTGCGCTTGAGAGCTTCGACTTCTTCCGGGTCTTCAACCTTCAACTCCGGGAGAATCTCCACGCGTGCGCGTAAGTAAGGCTGCACCTGCGTCCATTCGAGAACACGTATGCGCTCTGTGCCCTGCACGATGAGCTGCATGGTTTCTTCGTCGCGCATCATGCGCTTAATCATGACGAGCGTGCCCACGCTATAGAGATCGTCGGGGATGGCGTCCGAGCCTGCCACATCTTCCTTTTTGACACTGAGACAGGCCAGCAGTTTCTCTTCCGTGGAGAGCGCAGATTCCACCGCCGCGACGGAGCGCGAGCGCCCGACCGCCAACGGCACGACTGTTTCGGGGAAGAGCGTCGTCTGCTGCAAAGGCAGCACGCCAATCTCGAACGGCTCAGTCTGCGTCGGTTGACTTGTCTGGCCGGGCGTTTCCTCGGCCTGTTCTGCTGGAATCTTCTCAGTAGCCATATGTAAACCTCGGCAGTCAGGAGACAGAATAAAACCTATAGCGGCTATAGCGGCCTCTTCATTCCGACTTCTGTTTCCTGACTCCTGTATTTTGCTTTTCGTCTTCCGTCTTCTGCTTTTCCTCACAATTCTCTTCCCCGCGCAGGTGCAGAATCAGCAAGCCGTCGCGGTAATCGCGCAGGAGCGAAGCGCCTTCGATGGAGCAGGGAAAAACAAGCGCCTTCTCAAAGCGGCTGTAAGTGATTTCGAGTTGATGATAGACGATGCCCTTTTCGAAGAAGGTATCCCGGCGGCAGCCCGTGATGCTCAAGGTCCTGTCAGAAATCGTTATTTCGAGATCGTCGGCGGTGACGCCCGCCAGATCAACTTTAATAATCCATCCATCCGCCGTGCGATAGATGTCCGCATCGGGACGCCACAAACGCGCACCGGGTCGCGACCGCCTTGCGACAGCTATCGCCCGAAAATAACGTTCAACTGATTCAGCCATAAAACAGTAGTCAGTAATCAGTAGTCAGTAATCAGCAGCAGCAGATTTAACTGACTACTGATTACTGATTACTTCTTCACCCGAAGATTTTGCTCCAGAAGGATGCGCCGCTGGAAATCTCTTCGAGGGCGTCGGCCAGCTCACGGTCCTCTTCGGTTTCCAGCGCGACATCGGCCATCGAGATGATGCCGAGTAAATTGTTGTTATCGTCCACGACCGGAATACGGCGCACCTGCTTGTCGCCCATCTTCCGAATCACATCAATCACGCGGTCATTCGGGCGCGCGGTGTGAATGTCAGTGGTCATCACTTCTTCGGCACGGGTCGAGCGCACATCTTTGCCCTCACTGACCGCGCGAATCACTATGTCGCGGTCGGTGATGAGACCGACGAGCTTGCCGTTGCCGCGCGTTCTCGCTTCACTACTATTACTGCGCCCGTTGCCGCCATCAGTTTCGGTCGCCTGAGTATCTGCCGAGCGCTCGACTACAGGAATGACACCCGTATCTTCGTCGCGCATCATCGCGGCCACGTCCTGCAAGCTCGTGTCGCGCGTTGCGACCGTCACGTCGCGCGTCATGATGTCGCGGCAGCGCACGTGCGAACGCGTTGCCCCGCGCCCACGCTCCTCAGACCTGCCCCGGACATAATCGCGCGCTTCCTCAAACCATGAGCGCCCATCATCGTCGCCACGATCATCCTCACGACGACGGCGACCATCCCTCGGGTCAGAGTAGCCGCCATAGCGTCGCTCGTCGTAACGGTTATCCGGGCGTTCATTGTAGCCGCCGCGCCCGTAATCGTCGCGTCCGTAGTAGCGCCCGCCGCCGCCTCCTCCTCCGGCAGGCCCGCTTCGCCGCGCGCCGTAGGAATCGTCTGTGCCGAAATCTCTATTGAGCGGACCGCTTTCGCGACCGTAATTCCCGCGCTCTGACCTGTAGCCGGAACGGTCATCGCCGCCGCCACTTCTTTCGCGCGAGCCGCCGCCGTAAAGCTCTCTCTCGTCGTCTCTATCGTAGCGATTTCTTGACATGATCTACCGCCCTCCCTGTTTGCTGATGAATCAAGCCCCGCCCTTCGCCCGAACACACAGGCGAAAGCAGGCACGGGTGGAGCATGGCCTCTATAAATAGAATGGGAGCGGCCACGCGCCCGACTATAATAATTGCAAAGGGGAACTTGAGCGGATTATACAGAGTTCAGCAGACAAGGCAAAAGGAAAGAGTCCAAAGTCTAAAGTCCAATATCCAGAGTCGAAAGCACCTGACTCTGGATATTGGACTTTAGACTTTTGCCTTGTTTTCTCTTTATTCGATTTCGGCGATCAACTGAACATGCGACCTGATGTCGAGTGATCCGACCTCGATGGGAGTTGACTGGGCGACGCGCGCAGACACTTCCCCACCGTATGTCTCGTAAACAGGGCGGGGTGTGGTGCCACCTTCCTGCACTTCGACGATGCGCGTAACGCGGCCCCCGAGCGCCTGCGCGATGACCTGCGCTTTTGAGATGGCCTCGCGCGTGGCTTCCGCGAGGGCTTCACTGCGAGCCAATCGATCCTTGCGCAGAGTGAACGAAACGCTGTCCACGTTGTTTGCGCCTGCCTGTGACGCGGCATCAATGAGAGCGCCGACTCGTCCCAAATCGCTCATCGTCACGGTCACGGTGTTGCGCGCCTCAAAGCCCGTAATCGTGGGCGGCTGGCCTTCCTTGTAAATCCGCTGCGGCGTCAAACTGTATCCGCTCGTCTTAACTTCAGCGCCCGCGCCTGCCGCAGCTTTGACGGCGCGAATGACCGCGTCGCTTTTGGCTGCATTTTCGGCTTGCGCGTCGAGCGCGTTCTTGTTCTGTGTGACGACGGAGATGAGTAGGATGGCGGTATCAGGCTGCGCCTGCACAATCCAATCGCCTGAGACAACTACGCGAGTGGGACGTTTGCCGCTCGCAGCAGCCTCATTGCCCTGGCTTCCGATGGAGCGCAACGTGCGCGCCTCAAACGGAATCCCCTCCTGATAAATCGTCATCACATCAGGCCTGGTCTCACCCATCGCTTCGACTTCCGCGCCCGCGCGAAACCAGCTTTCATTCTGGAAGCGCTGCGCGTTGAGCAGTAGATATTTACTTTTTGCCGTGCCGCTCGTGTCCACGAGAATCAACCAGCCGCCCGGCTCCACCGTGCGCCCAAGATGCCCGCGCACGGTGATCTCTGTAGCTGACGCCTGAATCGTGAAAAGTGCGACGAGCATTAAGAAGCTCGCAATCATTGAAAATCGTTTCAACATGTTCCTATTCTCCCTCATGTTAGAGCTGATGCGCTAGAGCGCCGGGAGAGATGCACGGGGTTTAGTGTTTTCCCCACGCGAAACAAAAGAACGCGCCCGCGCGCACAATCTTGCGCCTGCGGTCATTGCCTCACTATGCAGTGAGACCGCTCATTTGCTACGATTCTCTTTGTGCAATCGTTTAATCCAAAGTTCGGGAATTTCAGGAAGCCGAAGCGTGAAGGGCAAATTGCCATCGTCGGACGAGCAGAAGATGTGCCGCCCGGTCGCGGCGCAACCATCCAGCTTCTGAACGGCACGGAGTTGGCGCTCTACAACATCGGCGGAGAGTTTTACGCCATCGAGAACTTTTGTCCTCACAAGGGAGCGCCGCTCGCCGACGGCCACCTCTGCGGTCACACCGTCGAGTGCGACTGGCATGGCTGGCGCTTCGATGTTCGCACCGGCGAGTGCGTGACCAACAGAGGCGCGGTTGAAACTTACGAAGTGATGATTGAAGACGGTTGGATTAAAATACGAATATAAAGTCCTATGTTTTCACCCGTCGTTGCCAATAGCTTCGACGGGGCACGCCGCGAGGGCTTCATCGCAGAGCGCCCTCTCATCTTCCGTTTCGGGTTGCTTGTAAACGAAAGAATAACCGTTCTCGTCCGAGCGCGTGAAATTGTCCGGCGCGGTATCACGGCAAACGTCGCAGTCTATGCACTGCATGTCAACATAATACACGCCGAGAACATTTTCCCCGACGCGATCATTCGGATCAGCCACTAATACCTCCAAAAAGAAGTGATGAGTTAAGAGCCTGTCTTTTACTCATCACTCATCACTCATTACTCATCACTGTTTTATTTGATTGCCAGCATCCGGTCAAGCGCCACGCGCGCCCAGCGCGCAGTTTCTTCCGGCACGCTGATTTGATTGACGATCTCGCCTGCGACGAGCGATTCCAGTGCCCACGCCAGATTCTGCGGCGCGATACGATACATCGTCGCGCACATGCAGAGGTCCGGCGAGAGCAACTGAATGTGCTTGTCCGGGAATCGCTGGATGAGGCGATTGACCAGATTGACCTCAGTGCCGATAGCCCACTTCGACCCTTTGGGCGCGGCTTCCAGAGTCTTGATGATAAATTCCGTCGAGCCGTTGAGGTCTGCCGCTTGCACGACCTCGTAAATGCACTCAGGATGCACGAGCACGTTGATGCCGGGCGTCTGCTGGCGCGCCTGCTCCACGTGCCACGCCTTAAAGCGCCCATGCACCGAGCAATGCCCTTTCCAGAGAATCAGGCGGGCGCGTCGCAACTCGTCTTCGGTGTTGCCGCCGAGTTCTTTGAACGGGTCCCAGACGACCATCTCGTCGAGCGCGATGCCGAACTTAACGCCGGTGTTGCGCCCCAGATGCTGGTCCGGGAAGAAGAAAAGCTTATCAGCTTCCTTCAAGCTCTTGTCAAAGAGCGGGACGGCGTTCGATGAAGTGCAGACGACGCCATTGTGACGTCCGCAGAAAGCCTTGAGCGCGGCGGTCGAGTTCATGTAAGTGATCGGCATCACGCGAAACTCTTCAAGGATGCCGAGAGATTCAAGCTGCTCCCAGGCATCTTCGACCTGTTCTGCCGAAGCCATATCGGCCATCGAGCAGCCTGCGCCGAGGTCTGGAAGAATCACCTTTTGGGAGCCCGGCTTGAGAATGTCTGCGGACTCAGCCATGAAATGCACGCCGCAAAAGACTATGAACCCGGCTTCCGGGCGCGAGGCAGCAAGCTGCGCCAGCTTGAACGAATCGCCCGTAAAATCTGCATGGCTGATAACGTCGTCTCTTTGATAGTGATGGCCCAAAATCAACAGACGTGAACCCAACTCACGCCGCGCCGCCTCGATGCGTTCGTGCAACT
This sequence comes from uncultured Acidobacteriota bacterium, assembly GCA_963811065.1. Taxonomy (GTDB): domain Bacteria; phylum Acidobacteriota; class Blastocatellia; order Pyrinomonadales; family Pyrinomonadaceae; genus QHXM01. The sequence continues at coordinate 26,942 of CAWEPR010000013.1, read as the reverse complement.
CCGCATCCGACATTCCGAAATAATCTTCGAGCGCCGGAGCGTTCTTCATTTCCAGAACAGCCATCATCTTTATCCCCCTTTATGCGCCGGGAGTGTCCACAGTCGCGACTCGCGCAACATGGCTCTCCAGCCCCAAACCGGCAACTATACCGGCTTCCAGAAACGACGCGCAAGCGCGCAGTTGTTTCGTATCCGTAAGCAAACAAAAATCGAGCAGGCCGAGCGGCAAAATCTACCTCACGCCTGCATGGATTTAGATGCAAAAAAACTGGCAATAGATGGGTCTGCCGCGCGGTGTGGAGGCGGACGCGAAAAAATAATTTGGCGAAAAGGGACAATCCAGTATATAAAGCACCCACAAGTAAAACCATAGCGAAAAGCAGAAACGTAAAGTAGCTAAGGAATCCCGATTAAGGTTCGGCCAACTGGCATCTTCGGGCAACTGCGCTCGGAATGCTTCAAGACTTATTCAAGCAGGCAGTCTTACCCTGGATGGCAGAAGTTCAGGCTCTCTGTCCAACCAACTTGTCTGAGCATCAGCCGCTCCACGCGACACTCTTTTGTTGGGGAGAGAGTGTCAGCCGTGAGTCTCTCAAACCCCGTTAGAACTGAGGAGAAATTGATGAAACATCTACAACACATGTCGGCGGGTCGCATCGCCCGACTTGGCGTTTTTGTTCTTTTGGCCGCCACGCTGCTTATTGGGACTACCTTCCTGAGCAGCACAAAGGTCGCGGCCAATCACCCTGTTTTAGTCGAGGGCAACTGCGACAGCCCCGTGCCGGGCACAACGCTCGTCTCCCCCGGCACATGCGGCGACTTTGACGGCGATGGACGCATCGGCACGGCGGAAGATACAGACGGAGCCGACCGCATTTTCGGGACACTAACCGCCGCGCTGGGGCCGGGCACGGGTGCTGCGGCTGGGACGGGCGCAAACTTCAACGGCAGCATGCTGATTGTCAAATCCGGGCGCTATGCGGAGACTCTGTTTATCGGGAACGCCGGCTTCTTCCCGGGGCTTGGCACAGCCAATCCGGGCAACGTGACCATCGAGGCCGCACCCGGAGTCGAGGCCGATATAGACGCCGTCTTGCAGGGCGACCCCGCGGGCGGTAACACTGCACGCCAGGCGGGCTCAGGCATTGTTATTATCTATTCAGCAAGCGACTCTGTGGTGACGCTGCGTAATCTGACGATACGCAACTATTTGGAGGGAGTCGGCGTTGCCCTGAACTCAAGAGTGGTCATTGACAATTGCCGCTTTGAGAATAATCGGGATTACGCCATACGTCTTCAGGACAGCGTGCGACTCACGCTCACCAACACGCAAGTCGCTGCCAGCGGGCGACGAATCCCGGTGTCGGGGCCTGCCACTCCCGGCAACGGACTCACGGTGCAGAACGCATCGCAGGCGAGAATCTACAATTCCATCTTCTCCAACAATGTAGGAGCAGGGATTGCGAACTCGACCGGAATCGCGGGCAACGTCGTACTCTTCAAGGTTGGGACATTCTTCAATGGGGCGGATATCAGCGGCCCGGTGACAATCGCACCAAACCCCAATCAATCTAACTAGGAAAGCAAGAGCATTAACGCTCAGAGGGGCAGGGACGAATAAAGTTTCGTCCCTGCCCCCTCAATTTTAACTTTATCCTTCTTGCACGGCGAGCATGACGCAGCCGCTCAAGGGTGCGTCATCTCCTCCGGCTTCACATACTCGTCAAACTGCTCGCCCGTCAATAACCCCAGTTCAATCGCAGATTCACGCAAAGAGATGCCCTGCTTGTGCGCGTTCTTGGCTATCCGCGCGGCGTTGTCGTAGCCGATGTGCGGGTTTAAGGCCGTGACCAGCATGAGCGAGTTTCTGAGGTGCTCGTCAATCTTCTCGCGGTTGAGTTCGATTCCTGCAATACAATAATCAACGAAGCCGTGACAGGCGTCTTTGAGGAGGCGAACCGAATGAAGCAGGTTGTGAATCATCACCGGATTGAAGACATTCAACTCAAAGTTGCCCTGCGAGCCTGCAAAACCTATGGCCGCGTCGTTGCCCATCACCTGCACGGCGACCATCGTCATCGCTTCACTCTGCGTCGGGTTGACTTTGCCCGGCATGATCGAAGAACCGGGTTCATTTTCGGGCAGAATCAATTCACAAAAACCTGCGCGCGGCCCTGAAGCCAGCCAGCGGATATCGTTCGCAATCTTCATCAGCGACCCGGCCAGAGTCTTCAAAGCGCCGCTGGCGAAGACCATCTCGTCGTGAGCCGAAAGCGCAGCAAACTTGTTCGGATGAGATTTGAAAGGCAGCCCCGTGAGCCCTGCGATTTTCTGAGCCGCACGCTCGCCGAATTCCGGGTGCGAGTTGAGTCCTGTGCCGACAGCCGTGCCGCCGATAGCCAAATCGTAGAGTCCCGGCAGAACCATTTTCAATCGCTCGATGTCGCGCTCAATGAGGCTTGCCCATCCCCCCATCTCCTGCCCGACCGTGAGAGGCGTTGCGTCCTGCAAATGTGTACGGCCAATCTTCACCACATCCCGGTACTCTTTCGCCTTCGCGTCAATCGCATCATGCACGCGCTGGACTTCCGGGATGAGTTTGTTCATCTCCTCTGCGGCGGCGATGTGCATGGCCGTCGGGAAGGTGTCGTTTGAAGACTGCGACATATTGACGTGATCGTTCGGATGAATTGGCTCTTTGCTTCCCAAACGTCCGCCGGCGATTTCGATAGCGCGATTAGAGATGACCTCGTTGGCGTTCATATTGGTCTGCGTCCCGCTCCCCGTCTGCCAGACGCGCAACGGGAAATGCTCGTCGAGCTTACCCTCAATCACCTCATCTGCCGCCTGCGCGATCAACCGGGCTTTGTCTGACGGTAGTTTTCCCAAATCTTCGTTGACGAGCGCGGCAGCCTTCTTCAATGTTCCGAGCGCGCGAATCATCTCACGCGGCATCGTGTCATCACCGATATTGAAATGAATTAAGGACCGCTGCGTCTGCGCGCCGTAATATTTATCCGCCGCGACTTCGATCTCGCCCATCGAGTCTGTTTCGACGCGCATCTGCCGTTTTTCCTCTTCTCTCTCTAGCCTTGTTTCGTGTGACATCCGATTAAGTCCCCTTTGCTAACTCTGTCTCGGCTCGTATTTGATCCTTGTTCGCCAACGACCGTTGACGAGCTTTCGGGTTGTAATTTTAACTCTTTTCTCATCGGGAATCGTCGCGTCTTCGATTACTTCAAAGACTTTTCTCGGGCGGTTCTTCACCACTGAAAACTCTTCCGTGATATGAAAACAGCAACCCGATTTCCCGGAAGTTCGCAGAACTCGCTGCCTGGCGTCAACTTCAAACATTCCTAAATATTCTCCCTGGGCGAGCCTTGTCATCGCCGGACTGTTCACGAACTTTTTACTCTGCGGCGAAAAGAGATAAATCTGATACGAAGGCATTCCGTAACTGCCGTTCGTGCCGTCGCACAAAGCTAAATCTTCCGTGCCGTCAAAATTGTAGTCCCCGAAATTGACTGCACTTTGCCAGTCGTACCGGAGCGTCTTATTAGCAGTCGGGCGTTTGCCTTCGTCCAACATAAACGATGTATTGGCAAGCCTGAAAGTTTGAAAAGGCTTAGACCCATCCTTTTTGAAAAGCGTGAAGGTCGCTTTCCCTTCGCAACTGCCGTCATCGCACTTAGCGACTTCGATTCTCACATCGTAGTCTTTGCCAGCATCCTTGATGTCGAATCTTTCCTGCGCGAAAGCTGACGAGCCGAACAGCAACAATAATACCAGTGAAAGTTTCTTCATCATTTATCTCCTGGGTTTGCTCAGCACTCTGCATCATTGTATCTCAGGACACGGCGTGCGCCGAATCAGGCTGAAGATGAGGCAGTTGCTTTGGACTAAAGCTGAAGGTGACGTGAAAGACGAGGAAGTAGAGAAAATAGTTGTAATCGAAAACGTAACGAAGCGCTGACGGCCCGTTGAATTGATAAAACCAGACGACTCCCGCAGCGGACAGCACGGAGAGCGCTGCAACGATGGCCGCGAAACGTGGCGCGCGTCTGAGGCTCGCGAGCAGGCGGTCGTAAGAGCTGCTCTTTTGAACAGCCCTGACCGGCGCTCCCCTTAGCTCGCGGAGCTTATCGAAGGAGAAGACGTACCAACTGAAATAGTGAAAAACGACGACGAACTGGAAGATCATCGGGACGGCGTAGCCTGCGCGGCTCGCTCCCTTCAGCGCGGTTTGCAGCAGGAAGAGAGTCGCCGCGAAGACTAACAGGTATAGCCAGAATTGACGGTTCTCCCACAATCGCGGCCAGATGCGCCATAACAGCAGCAGGCTCAAAGCCACGATTAAGGCCAGGCGCAGATTAGCCGCCGTATTTGAGAGAGGCAGCAGCGGCGGTGAGGCCAGACGAAGAATGAAATTGGTTGAGAGTCCATCATCACCCGCGCGTCGCGTCGGCAACCAGATGCCCGAAAGGTCAGGGCGCTCTGCCGTAAACGTCTGCCCGACCCGATGCCCGCCCGTCAGTTGAACCTGAATCATCTGCTCAGCCGGAGCAGGAGTTTCCAACGAAGGCGCAAGCTGTTCACCTGAATAATGTGGCCTGAAGACTAAATCCGATGCGTCAGGCCACGTCTCGTCTGAAACGCGAATCTCGCCATCGCTTCGTGAATCAACAGTCGTCGCATGAGCGGTGAAAGCGCGCGAGTCTTCCGTGTCGGGAGCTTGTAGATAAAAGTAGAAATCAAGCCCATGCGATTGTGGAATGGGCTTAAACGGCAGAAGCGTCCAGCCATCGCGGTTAAGCTCGGCCCCCGTCAACTCGACGCGCCGCATGTCCTGCCTGTAATCCTGCGGCTGCGACGCGACGAGCAGCAGGAGAATCAAAGGCGTGATGCCCGCCGTCACAAAGACGCGCCCGTTCCGACGATGGCGAGCGCGCGTTTGCAGGTAGACGAAGATTTCATCACGAAAAGCGTGGTAGAGAAAATAGATGTAGATGAGTCCGGTGATACTGAAAACGTAATGCGTCGTCCAGATAATCAACGTCAGGGCGGCGAGCAGGAAAAACGCCTGACGCGCGCTTCCCTCTCCGCGCAGCACCTTCCCGAAGAAAAAGAGAAAACCCACAATCACATGCGGCCAACCCATCGCCACGATCAACATCTCGTAGCCCGTCTGCTTCCACACATACCCCACGAGCGCCAGCGCCGTGAGCGTCAACGCGAGCGTCAACGAGAGATTACGCAGCGCCAAACTCATCGGCGCTGACTCTTGAATAACAGGCGAACTTTCGGCGATTGCTGATGAGCTCATCAGAGAGTCAGAATTTGAAGGTGCGAAGATTGCCGTTTATTTGATAACACATTAAACAACCCCATGAGCAAATAATAAAGCATCACGACTCGCATTTAACAAAGCATCAAGAGTCCCTACGGGACTCTTGATGGGGTGCGCACGCCCGAAGCCAGCGCGCCTGGCCGAAAAGCCCTTACAGATTCGGAATGCTTTGGGACTCTCGCAAACTGATGGGTGGAGACGTTTGGGGCTTGAGGATGTCGTCACTTACGACAGGATTTCAAGGTACGAGACGGGAAAGAACGAACCGCCGCTCATGATTCTCCTGCAATACGCCCGCACCGCAGGAGGCTACATAGCTTCCCGGCATTGCCCATCACAAAGGAATCAAGCACAAGCCCACATCTCGCAGAGACCGGCGTTAACCTTTTCTGTAGAGGCAAAACTCGCCTCTGCTCGTGTGCTGATAAAAGATTTGGGCAGAGACAAGCCCTGCCCAAATATATATGCCGACTAACCATCGCAACGTAGTTTTCGAATACCCGACGCAATGATGCTTTCAAGGTCGCAGTAGCAAACTATTTCTTCTCTACCCTTCTCAAGTTCTTTTCTGCTATCAATGCATAGGCCGATGGCGGTTCGAGTTTATTGAAGATGTTCAAAGCTTGATGGAATAAATCTGCCGCTTCTTCGATATTCCCCTCCTGTTCGGCAATCACTCCCAAGTTATTCAGAATTGCGGCGATGCCGCGCTGGCTTCCGCTTTTCTCCCAAAAACGCTGAGCCCATCTGTACCAGCCCCGCGCCTTGCGCCGCTGCCCCTCGTGCTGCCTCAGCACTCCTATCTGATGAGAGGTAAGACCTATTCGATAGACGTATTTTTTCCTCTCTTCAGGCCCTTTCTGGGTGTCCTTCCATCTCGACTTGTAAAATCGTAAGGCTTCCAGGTAGGTCTGTCGCGCCAGATCACGATTTTGATGTTCGATGCCGATAATATTAGGAATTTGCTTTGCCAAGTCGTTAAACTCAGCATCGCTTGCGACCAATCCCTCTTCTATTTCCTGTTGTGCGGCAAAGAGCGCACGCTCGCTTAGACTAATCAGGTCGCGCCAATAATTGTGCCGGTCTAAAAACTCCCTCAATGCGGCGAAAAACTTGATGACGCTTTCCCAATCCTTACGTTGGAACGCCATCTCCATTGCCGCCTCTCCATTTTCTTTTTCATCTTCCAGCGCACGAAAATCTTCCTCGCTGTGTTTTGCGTGTTCTTCCGCGTACTTGAGAAAATAATCAATGAAGCGTTGGTGGAACTCGTTAGCACGTCCGCTTTCATCTAAATGTTTTTTGATGCGCTCGCGTGTTAGCCCCTTCACAATAAATTTTTTATTGTTCTCTCTGGTCTCTACCAACCACAGCTCCGATAGCTTTTTGACCGCTTTATTAAAGCGATCAATGTCATCACCCAAGCCGGCTACCCATGCCAGCGCCGGACGCGAGGCGCTAAACGAAAAGAGATAGAGCGCGAGCAGCACATTACGACCATCATCTCCAACTTGCTGCAACTTAAAGGAGAGGTCAAAGACATGCTCTGCGGCGTCACCTTTGCCTTGCGCCAGTTCATTCAACACGTCTTCCGGATTCTGCGCCCCGACAATCTGCCCGACAATCCACCTTAGGACAAGCGGATTATATTCCGCCGCTTTGATAATGCGGTCGTGATTCAATCCAACGAAAACTGATTTCTCGTGCTCCTCCTGCTTAATGAGAATGGCCAGGAATTCTCGTGCTTCCGCCAACGTCATCTTCCCGACAGCAATATTGCGAGTCTTGACAGAAATATTGAGAGGCGAATTAACTCTCTCTCTCGTAGTGATAAGCACCGGACAGGATACGTTTTCCGCAAGCCACCCCTCGCAGCTTCTTTGCTCTTCAGGCTCAATTGTCTCAAAGTTATCCAGGACGATGAGCGTCGGCGATTCTTGAACCATCCGACTGACATCTTCCTTTTTCTGCTCAAGACCAAAAGCGGGTAAATTACCGCGACCTAACCGTCTGGCAATAACGTCGAGCATGTCTGAGAGACTGAAATTCGTGCGCAGTCGCGCGTTAATCCACACGACGCGACCGGAAAAATCTTCATACAGATGATCCGCTATCATGATAGCCAGTGTGGTCTTGCCAATTCCTCCCGGCCCCCACAATGCAACCCGTTGATTCTTATTCGGGTCAAGTTCTTCCTTTAGTAACGCTAAGAGGTCTTGTCCCTCATCGTTGTGGCGCGGGACAAATCCGGTAAGTCGCGGAGGCGGAGTAAAGCCAATCAAGCGCACAGGGTGGGCGTCGGTCGGTCGGACTGGACAACAGCCATCGCGCAACATGTTTTTAATGGCCGCTACAAGCCTCTGATAATTTATTTCAAAGTCGCCCTTAGTGAAATTGATGCGGCAAAGCACGCGAATCCAGAGGGGTGGATTATGATCGGGCGGATCACAAGGCTTATGGAGCACAGGGATAAGACAATTCTTTCCCTTTTCAAGCATGATGTAATCCGCCATTAGCAACTCAGATTTAACCCAGTTCGCGGCTAATGAAGCTGGTGTCATCACAAACACCACGACACAACTTGCAAGCAGAGCTTCTTCAATCTCTGACCTGTTAGGCCTACCGTGGTTAATGTCGCGTGGCGCAAAGAAAACCTTAAGCTTACGCCCTTTCCAATATTCCTGATCCAGGCGCTTGACGAGATCCCACGACCATATCAAGTCGTCGGTGCTGTGACTGATAAATACTTCATATTGTGTGAGGTTAGGCATAAGGTTCTTTACCATTAACTATTCTACTGGAGCGTCGGCCTCTTTCCAAGCCTTCCAACCGCCAGCCATTGAGGAGACATCGTAATAGCCCATGCGTTGGAGGGTTTCGGCGGCGAGGGCTGAGCGGTAGCCGCCGCCGCAGTAGAGGATGAGTTCAGTGCCTTTCTCGGGAACGGCCTGTTCGATGTCGCGCTCGATGATGCCTTTGCTGAGGTGTTCTGCGCCTGCGGCGTGGGCGGCCTCCCATTCGTGGTCTTCGCGCACGTCTATCAGGCGCGCGCCTTCGCCGGACGAGAGGCGTTCGAGTGTGGCTTCGACCGAGATTTCGTGGATACGCTTCTTTGCTTCTTCGACCAGCTTCAAAAACCCTTCGGAGTGCTCCATTATTTCGTGACCTCGCTTGAGTTGGATTTTCAAACCCGCCCCTGCGAGTTTGAATGAATTTCGAGTCAGGGATTATAATGCCGCTCTTTTGTAAAAGCACTGATAACGTGGCTATACTGCTATCCAGACTTGTCACCTGAAAGCCAGACTGGAGGCCGCTCAGGGGCGCGCCCTGCGCACGCCGGAGCATGAGCACGAAAGGACTGCGATGAAAAAGACTGACTTACAAGAGAAGGTGAGCGTGTCGCACCAGGGGCTGGTGGAAGCGCTTGAGGGTTTGTCCGAAGAAGAGGCGACGCGCAAGGGGCTGACCGCAGAGTGGTCAATCAAAGATGCGCTCTCGCACATCTCCGCATGGGAGATAGAAGCGGCGCGCATCATCACAGAAATTCAGAACGGTACATGGAAGCCGCAAAGACTGAATCAGGAATTGATAGACGAATTCAACCGGCAGGCGGTCGAAAGCCGCCAAAATGATTCGATGCCGCAAGTGCGCGAAGAATTCGACGCCGCGCACCGCGAGATGGAGCGCATTATCGAAACGCTCCCCGACGAAGTGGACGAAGCTTCGCCCGCTTACAGGTATATCGAAGCCGTGACTTTCAAGCACTTCGCCCATCACGGGACGAAGATTAAAGAATGGAAGAAACAAATGCATGGATAAGTGATGAGTAATGAGTAATGAGCGATGAGTGAAAAGACGAATGCTTTTACTCATCACTCATCACTTCCAAGGAGACGAACATTGGCTACTGAACAATTTGATGTGACGGTTATCGGCTCAGGCCCCGGCGGTTACGTGGCGGCGATTCGTGGCGCGCAGCTTGGGCTGAAGGTCGCGCTCGTGGAGAAAGACAAGCGACTGGGCGGAACGTGTACGCTGCGCGGCTGCATCCCGACGAAACAGCTGCTGATGTCGGCGCACGTTTATGAGCAGATGCAGCACGCCGCTGATTTTGGCGTGCAGGCGACAGGGATTCAACTTGCCTTTGCCGACGTGCAGAAGCGTAAAGACAAGGTCGTGACGAAGAACTCTAAGGGTATAGAGTTTCTGATGAAGAAGAACAAGATCACGACGTTCAAAGGCACGGGTCGCCTCAGTCTACCCGGTAAGGTTATCGTTAAGGGCGAGGACGGGCAGGAGCAGACCATCAATACACGCAACATCATCATCGCCACCGGCTCGGTCGTGCGCCCCATTCCCGGCTTTGAGACTGATGGCGAGCGAGTCGTCAATTCCGATCACATCCTTGAGTTGAAGGAAGTTCCGAAGTCGCTCATCGTGATGGGTTCGGGCGCGGTCGGTGTCGAGTTCGCTTCCGTCTACGCGCGCTTCGGAACGGACGTGACCGTTGTCGAGTTGCTGCCGCGCCTTGTGCCGCTCGAAGACGAAGAAGTGTCGAAAGATTTAGAGCGTGCGTTTCGTAAGCGCAAGATCAAAGCTCAACTCGGCACGAAGCTGGAGAAGATGGAGAAGACCGACAGCGGAGTGCGCGTCACGGGCAAGGATGCCGAAGGTAAAGAGGTCACGCTCGAAGCGGAGATGCTGCTCGTGGCGGTGGGCCGTATGCCTTATCTGGAAGGCTTGGGGCTTGAAGGCACGAAGATCAAGGTAGAGCGCGGCAATGTGCAGGTAGACGAATTCCTGCGCACGGGCGAAGAAGGCGTGTATGCCATCGGCGACGTGATTCCGACACCGTGGCTCGCGCACCTTGCGTCGAAAGAAGGCATCCTCGCCGTCGAACAGATTGCGGGGGAGAAAAACGTGAAGCCGATTAATTTGCGGCTGGTCCCGTCCTGTACCTATTGCGACCCCGAAATCGGCTCGGTGGGTTTGACGGAAGCGAAGGCACGCGAGGCGGGCTACGATGTCAGGGTCGGCAAGTTTCCGTTTTCGGCTTCGGGCAAGGCGCGCATCATCGGCGAAGAGGAAGGCTTTGTGAAGATCGTCAGTGAATCGAAGTATGACGAAATCCTCGGCGTCCACATCATCGGGCCGCACGCGACGGAAATCCTCGCCGAAGCCTGTGTTGCCATGCAGCTTGAATCTACCGCTGATGAACTGGGTCGCACGATCCACGCGCACCCGACCGTCTCGGAAGCCGTCATGGAAGCTGCCGAAGACGTACACAAGCTGGCGATACATTTTTAGGTCAGACGATGGACGATAGACGATGGCAAGCTCGTCTTTTATCGTCTATCGTCTATGGTCAATCGTCCATATATGAAAAAAGAGACACGACGGAAAGCGGCGGCTGAATCAAGCGTCGCGGCGGAAGAGACGAAACAGGAAACGAGCGGGGCTGAAGAGGCTGCCGCGAAGTTGTCCTGCACAGGCGAGACTACGCTCAAGCCGGAGCAGATGCTTGAGCTGTATCGTTATCTGAAATTGACGCGGCTGGTTGAGGAGCGGCTGGTCAATCTTTATCGGCAGACCAAGGTGGTCGGCGGCGTGTTTCGTTCGCTCGGACAGGAAGCGACTGCGGTGGGGACGGCTTACGCTCTTCAGCCACAGGACTTCATCACGCCCTTGATCCGAGACCTCGGCGCGGTGCTGGTCAAAGGCATTCGCCCGCGCGAGATTTTCGCGCAGTACATGGCGAAGGCCTGGGGGCCATCGGGCGGGCGCGACCTCAACATTCACTTCGGTGATATGTCGAAGGGTTTCATCGGGCCAATCTCGCATCTGGGCGATATGATTCCGGTGATGACGGGCGTGCTGCTCGGCGGGCGGATGCAGAAAAAAGATATTGTGGCGCTCGCCTACATCGGCGATGGCGGAATGAGCACGGGCGCATTTCACGAAGGCTTGAACTTCGCCGCCGTGCAGCGTCTGCCCCTGATTGTCATCGCGGAATATAATTTTTATGCTTATTCGACGCCGACCTCCAAGCAAACCGCCGTCAAAGACCTGGCGGAAAAGGCTGCCGGGTACGGCATTCCGGGACACATTGTTGACGGCAACGACATCATCGCCTGCTATGAAGTGACGCGAGAAGCGGCTGATTTCGCACGCGGAGGTGGCGGCGCAGTTTTAATCGAGGCTAAGACGTACCGGCGCAAGGGTCACGCAGAGCATGACGACCAGCGTTATGTTCCGGCGGAAGAGATTGAATACTGGGAGAAGAACAACGACCCGGTTGACCGTTACGAACGATATTTGATTGAGCGTTCATTTGCGACGCGCGAAAAACTCGACGAGATAACGGCAGCCATCAACCGCGAACTGGACGAAGATGTCGCGTGGGCTGAATCGTCGCCGATGCCCGACTCCGTGCAGGCAGCTTACGGAGTTTTTGATAACAACGTCGTACCGCCAGCGTTTCGTCCAAAAGTTTTGGAAACATAAAATTCATGTCAACGGCAGTCAAAAAAGAGCATAAGTCGAATCGCCCGGAGCGCGGTGGCCTCGCCACTATGGTCGAAGCCATCCGTCAGGGCATCTGGGAAGAGATGGAGCGCGATCCCCTGGTCTTCTGCATTGGCGAAGACGTGGGCGCGTATGGCGGCGCGTTCAAGGTGACGGATGGATTAATAGACGAGTTTGGCGAGGAGCGCGTGATTGATACCCCGATCTCGGAGGCGGCGATTGTCGGAGCGGCGTGCGGCGCAGCCTTGATGGGGATGCGACCCGTCGCGGAGTTTCAGTTTATAGACTTCATCTCCGCGGGCTTCGACATGCTGACCAACTACGCGGCGAAGTGTCGCTATCGCTGGGGCGCTGGACTCCCAACCGTCTTTCGCGGCCCATGCGGGAGCGGCGTCCATGCCGGGCCGTTTCATTCAATCAATGCGGAGGCGTTTTTCCTGAATACCGCCGGATTAAAGATCGTCGAGCCTTCGACCGCCTACGATGCAAAGGGTTTAATCAAGGCGGCGATACGCGACCCGGACCCTGTGCTTTACTTCGAGCATAAGAAACTCTATCGCCTGCCGCGCCTGCGCGAAGAGTTGCCGGAGGACGACTACATCGTTGAAATCGGCAAGGCGCGCACGCGCCGCGAAGGACGTGACCTTTCCATCATCACTTTCGGCGCGCAGGTTCTAACCGCTCTCGATGCTGCCGAAGAGTTGGAGAAAGAAGGCTTGGACGTTGAGGTCATAGACCTCAGAACGCTCGCGCCGATGGACAAGCCTGCCGTTCTGGCGTCTGTGAAGAAGACGAGCAAGGTAATGGTGCTGCATGAGGCATCGCGCACGGGCGGCATCGGCGGCGAAATCGCAGCGACCATTGCAGAAGAAGCCTTCGAGTGGCTTGATGCGCCCATCGTGCGTGTCGCTTCGATTGATACGCCGGTTCCCTATTCACCACCGCTCGAAGAGTATTACCTGCCGCAGGTGAAAGACGTACTGGACGCGGCGCGGAAACTGGCAGCGTACTAAAGAAGTAATCAGTGGTCAGTAAACAGTAATCAGCTTTTTGCTTTTACTGACTATTGACTACTGACTACTGACTACTTTCCACAGAGGAGCATGAGCCATGCCGAAGTTTGTTATCGAGCGCGAGATTCCGGGGGCCGGAGATTTGTCGGGGCAGGAGTTGCAGGCCATCTCGCAGAAGTCCTGCGGAGTTTTGCAGAACATGGGGCCGCAGATTCAGTGGGTTCAGAGCTACGTCACGGGCGACAAAATTTACTGCGTCTACATCGCGCCGAACGAAGAGATGGTGCGAGAGCACGCTGAACAGGGCGGATTCCCGGCGAACCGCGTTTCCGAAGTTAAGTCGGTCATTGATCCGACAACTGCCGAGGGATAGTTTTCAGTAAGCGGTTTTCAGTTTTCAGTCAAAGCAGCTTGCTTGTCTCTGAAAACTGAAAACCGCTTACTGAAAACTGAAAACTGATTACGGAGAAACCATGAGCACAGAAGTTGTTATGCCGCAGATGGGCGAGTCCATCGCCGAGGGAACGATTACGCGATGGCTGAAGAAGGTGGGCGACCGCGTCGAGCGCGATGAGCCGTTGTTTGAAATCTCGACCGACAAGGTTGACGCGGAGATTCCCAGCCCTGCTGCCGGAATATTGACGGAGATCAAGTTCCAGGAAGGCGAGACGGTCGAGGTCAATAAGGTAATCGCTGTGCTTGATGGCACTGAGGGCGCGTCCCAATCAAACGGAGGCGCGAGCGCGGCAGAAGTTTCTACATCTTCGGCGTCGCAGGCCGCTGTATCACCTGAGCCGCCGCCCACTCCGCCAGCACAATCCGCGCCGGCTGAACAACCGGTAGCGCCATCCGGAGCACAAGCCACCGCACAACCTGCCGCGACGACTGCGCCTGCGGCTCCCGCCAAAGCGGAAGAGAGTAAAGAAGCTCAGCCTTCAGCCGCGCAACAAGCTCAAGCTCCTGCATCTTCATCAGCGGCAACGGGCGGCAACGGCAGCGAGCAGACGGTAGAAGAATTGCGCCGCACCAAGTCCAGCCCACTTGTTAGGAACATCGCGCGCGAGCATGGCATAGACATCACGCGGCTCGAAGGCACAGGCATGAGCGGGCGCGTTACGAAGAACGATATTTTGAGCTTCATTGAATCCGGCGCGGCGATGACGCCGCAGGAAGCGATGCAAGCGACTACCACAACAGCGCCCGCCGCTCAGTCTGCGTCCGCGATGCCTCAAGCGCCACCTGTGCAAGCTCCACCCGTTGCCCCGCCCGCTGCCGAAGATCGCGTCGAGCAGATGAGCAACATGCGCAAGAAGATTGCGGAACACATGACGCTCTCGCGGCGCACCTCGGCGCACGTCACGACCGTTTACGAGATAGACATGACGCGCATCGCGCGCCTGCGTCAGGAACACAAGCGCGCGTTTCAGGAACGCACGGGCACGAAGCTGACGTTCATGCCTTTTATCTTTCAGGCCATCACAAACGCGATTCGCAAGTTCCCGGTCTTTAACGCGCAGGTGAGCGGAGACCAGATTATTTACAAGCGCGACATCAATCTCGGCATGGCCGTCGCGCTCGACTGGGGTTTGATCGTGCCCGTCATCAAACGCGCCGACGATCTTTCAATTTCAGGACTCGCCCGCGCCGCTAATGATCTGGCCGACCGCGCACGCAACAAGCAACTAAAGCCCGACGATGTGGCCGGAGGCACGTTCACCATCACGAACCCGGGCGTCTTCGGCGGCTTGTTCGGCACGCCCATCATCAATCAACCGCAGGTCGCCATTCTTGGCGTCGGCACAATCGAGAAACGCCCGAAGGTCATCACGAGTCCCGACGGCGATGACCTGATAGCGATTCGCCAGATGGCCTACTTCGCGCTCACCTTCGACCATCGCATCATTGACGGCTCTGACGCCGAAAAGTTTCTCGGCTACGTCAAAGAGCTACTCGAAGCTGGACAATTCACGGTATGAAAGTAGGACAGGCATTCCTGCCTGTCATTGAGCGCGCGAGCGCGAATACTGTTAGCGAATAATGATTAGCGAATCTCAAGAGCGTGCTGTTCGCACGCTACGACAGACAGGAATGTCTGTCCCACGACAGGCAGGAATGCCTGTCCTACTTTCTTGGCTTTCGTTGCATTCCCGTGGCGATTGGATAATGAAGTTCTTGTAAGCCACCTGAGAAGCCTCTCACTGCATCTGACCTGCTTGACTTCCCCTGAATGTTCGTTAATATTCGCGTTCGACGATCAAATTAAATCGGTTCTGGCTGGAAGATACCTCGCAATCGTATCGTTCGCAGGCTTTCGATCCACGAAGCTGCGGGCGCTTGTTGGTTGAAACCTTCTTAACCGCGACACCAACCGAGTCAGGGGTTGCCCCCGCCCACGACGGATGGCTAGCCACAACCCGCTTCGAAGACGCACCGTTCTTGACGGACGCGCTTCAAGCTGATGGAGTTTAAAAAGTATGAGTGCTGATAAATCCCGACCGTCCGTAAAATTAATTCTCGCTTTCACGTTTCTTTTAGCAACCACTTCATTGGGTCTGGCTCAGCAAGGGCCGGATTCCAGAATCAACCCTTCAGGACAAATCAAGCCTCCGACCGGCGTGGCCCAATCAGGAAATGTTCGCACCGTTTCCGACGGGCAGAAGATGAAGGTCGACGGTGTGGTCGTGCGCCGCGATGCGGATACGTTTACTGTCCGCGACATGAACGGCGTGGATACGGTCGTTCGCCTGACCGACGCGACGAGCGTCAAGTCGAAGGGCGGCTTCTTCGGCGGCGGAACTCGCTACGGCGTGACGACCATCCTGCGTGGCCTCAACGTCGAAGTTGAAGGACGCGGCGATTCTTCAGGCCAACTGGTCGCCTCGAAGATTCGTTTCTCTTCCTCGGATTTGAGAGTCGCGCGCACGGTCGAATCGCGCGTTGACCCGGTTGAGAGTCGCGTCGGTAATGCCGAGGGCAGAATCGAGCAGGTCGAGCAGAACTCGCAACGGCTCTCCGGCCAGATTGACGAGTTGGCCGCTGTCTCCAATGCAGCGCGTGGTGGGGCGAAGGCCGCGCAGGAAGCAGCCGACGCAGCCATCGCCGGTGTCGGGGCGACCAACGAGCGCATCTCCGCATTGGACGATTACGTGCCGCAGGAATCAATCGCGATTAACTTCCGCTCAGGCAGCGCCATGCTTTCGCGCGATGCTCAAGCCCAGTTGGACGAGATTGCGACCAAGGCGCTCAACGCCAAGGGCTACGTCATAGAGGTCTCCGGCTATGCAGACACGACCGGCAGCGTTGAAAGGAATCGGCGCTTGAGCACGCAGCGTGCAGACGCCGTGGTGCGTTATCTGGCGGAGAATCACAGAATCCCGCTCCGCCGCATCGTCACGCCTTTCGGCTATGGCGAATCACAGTCTGTCGCCGACAATCGCACACGCGATGGCCGCGCGCAGAACCGCCGCGTCGAGGTCAAGATTCTCGTTAATCGCGGACTGCAACAGGCCGCGCCCGTGATGAACACCTCCAGCGGCAATGGCGCATCAACGCCTGAATAAAACCTAGTGACAGGTAATGGGTGAGAGGTGAGAGGAAAGAGCTTTTTCTTATCACCTCTCACCCATCACTTATCACCAATCACTTTATGACTTTTAATCAAAACGGGAGACGAATTCGCTTTACGCTGGCGCTCTCCGCGGCGCTGGCTTTTCTTTTATTGACCTCGCTCACCGCCAGCGCGCAGCGTCCGACGCTGCCTCAGGACGCGCCGCCGGTCATGAAGCCTAAGCCGACGCCGACGCCTGCTCCGCCCAGAGATGATGAATATGAGGTGGTGCGCGTTTCGTCGAACCTGGTCGTCGTACCGGTCTCGGTAACGGAGGCGAGCGGTCAGCCGGTGCTTGGCTTGAAGGCAACTGATTTTCGCCTCGAAGAGGAAGGCCGCCCGCAGGAGATAACAGAGCTTGGCAACCCCGAGCAAGTACCGCTCGACATCGCCATCTTGCTGGACGTTTCCGGCAGTGTTGATGCGCGCTTTGCATTTGAGCAGCAAGCAGCCGCAGGCTTTCTCAAGCAGGTTTTGAGAGCGGGAGACAGGGCGACCGTCTTCGCTATTGATGAGAAGCCGCGTTTTGTGCAGGAGTTGACTTCCGCCGCGCATGCTGCTGAGAAATTGATGGCGGTTACTTCGGCCAAAGGATTCACGGCTTTCTTCGACACTGTACTGGAAGCTGCGCGCTACCTGGAAAAGTCTTCCGGGGCGGGTCGCCGCAAAGTCATCGTCGTCATCTCCGACGGAGACGATACGGCGCGGATGCTGGACGCACCGAGCGATCAAAACAAGAATCCAACTCTCAGGGTTACCGGCAAAGAGGCTCAATTGAATTTGATTGATCGTTCAGTCTCAGAAGTCCAGAAGGAAGTGCAGCGGGCGGAAATCACCTTTTACTCGATCAATCCGAGCGGCAATACGATGCATCTCAACGTCCGCACCGCTCGCTCGGAGCAAGGGATGGAAAAAATAGCCGAAGCAACCGGCGGAGCGGCTTTCATCCCCGCCAGGCTGGAAGATTTGAGCGCGATGTTCAATCGAATCACCGCCGAGCTTCGCTCGCAATATCTTCTTCAGTATTACTCGAACAACGATAGCCCGAGCGGCAAATTCCTGCGCATTAAAGTCAATCTCAGCACGCAGCCACAACTCCGCATTCGCGCGCGACAGGGCTACTATCCGAAACGCAAATAATGCAAAATTAAAAATGTAAAATGCAAAAGTGAGGCGGAGAGCCACAATTTATTTAAAAGTGGTTTCATCCTTCCTTTTGCATTTTGCATTTTTAATTTTTAATTCTTTAGCGCATTTCCAGCAGCACGTCCGTCAGGCGATTGACGACGCCGAGCAAGGACCTTCCGGCCTGATCGAATTGATTGGCGGCAGCCTGGTCTTCAGCCGCCGCCGCGCCCGCCGCCACGCCCGCCAGTTTCGTGTAGTAGCGCAACAGTTCAGGCTTCGTGCGAAAATCAATCTCCAGAGTGTCCAGCCCCTCCCGCACATTTCTCATGCTCTCTTTGACTGATGCTTTACTCCGTTGTGTCTGCTGGACCTGCTGCGGCGTGGCCTCGCCTGCACGCGCCGCCGCATCAGCCGCTTCGATTCCTTTCGCCACTCCACCGAGCAGATAGAGAAAGCGCGTCAGCACCTTGATTTGATCGGCCACGCGCGTTGCGCCCGCGATGCGCGCCTCACTCGCGCTCTGAGCAGTATCGGGGCGACTCTTCGGTGTGCTTCGCTTGCCGGTTGTTCGCTGCCTGCTTTGGGCGACGAGCGGTGCAGGCAATAGCAATAGGCAAACAATAGTTGAGATAAAAGCGCGTTTCAATTCTCTTCCTCCTCTATCGCTCTTCGAGCGTGTCTCTCAAAACTTCGACTTTTTCAATGGAGCTTTGATTAGACTATTCTCACAAATGGTTGCGTAGTCAAGCGCCGCCGGCAGGGTCGGACGCCCGAAGGGTTGGTCATCATCGAGCTTGTACTGCTAAAATGCCATGCGTTTTCATCAATCAATTTTCGGCCAAGTGAAACCAAAAGTGCTTAGAGTTGAACGTCTAGGTCGCCTCGAATACGGTGCGGCGCTCAGTGTGCAGAAGGAGACAGAGCGCGCCGTGCTGGCTGGCGAACAGCCCGACACGCTGCTCTTCGTCGAGCATCCGCACACGCTCACGCTGGGGCGCGGAGCAACTCAATCGGGAGTCATCACTCCGCAGGAGGTTCTGGATGCGCGCGGCGTCGCGGTCTTTGAAACGAATCGCGGCGGGAAAGTGACCTATCACGGATTGGGACAACTCGTCGGTTATCCGATTATCAATTTAAGCCCGGAGCGCGAGGACGTGCATCGTTACGTGCGCGACCTGGAAGAAGTTTTAATCCGTGTACTCGCTGATTTCGACATTGAAGGCTTTCGCATCAAGGGGCTGACCGGCGTTCATACAACCGAGGGGAAGGTGGCCGCCATCGGCGTCCACATCGCGCGCTGGATAACGACGCACGGTTTCGCCTTGAACATCAACACAGACCTCAGCTTCTTTGATCTCATCATCGCCTGCGAGGGCGAACCCGTCACCTCGATGCAGAAACTTCTGAAGCGCGAGATTGATATGCGGACAGTTGAAGATCGCATCATCGCGCGCTTCGCGGAGGTTTTCGAGATGACGTTGGCAGAGAGAGCCAGCAGGCGAGCGGAGACGACCGCATCCTGAATCTACATTAAACAAACTGGTAGTTCGATTTTGTCAGGCGGACTAAATCAAAGTCTTTCAAGCTTTACTGCCCGGCGTAGCCAGCGACTGAAGATTTTTTCGACTTGAACATCTTATTGAGCAGGAAGAGGCCGAGGAGACCCGGCACGGCGAGACTAGCCAGGAACTTCTGTGAATCTTCGGTCATGAACACGACGATGGCCGCCAGAACAAAGCCGCCGAGATAAACGTAAACCGCCGCCCATTCTTTCATGCAGAAGATGACTCCGCTTGCCAGAATGCTGACGCCGAGAATCGCGAAGTGTAACGGCCAGCTAACCCCGCGCAGCATCGCACCGAAAATATTGTCGAGAGGATACCTCCCAGGATGAGCATCAGCACGCCGAACGACACCAGACGCTCGTCTTTTACCGCTGGCGGCGACTGATGATTCGCCATTTGCCGGTAATCACTCCCAAAGTAGGCGCTCTGCGCCGGGAGGCTCTCGGCGGACGCGCTCCGGTTAGTGAGCGGCTGACTGCAACGTTTACAAACCTCTGTGGTAGACCAGTTGGTCAGCCCACAAGATGGGCATTTGATGCTCTTCATGATTATTCCAAATTTGATATTTGCTCCGGTTTGGGTGGCGGATGAGCGTGAGTTTCTCTGACGAACTGTCGGTGAGGGAGCCTTGAGCTCGATGGCCGTTATGCCATCCAGCATACTATAATTTTGTCGTCGTCTTCGACAACACTTTTTTCGGTAATGTAACCGGCGAAATCTTCAGTTTTCGCCGCTGACCGAATCGGAGAAACAAAAAAAGCGTGCTCACTTTTGAACTCATTCAGGAAGCCCAGACGCGTATCAAATCGTCCATTCATCGAACCCCTGTCATCACCTCGCGGGCATTTGATGAAGCGGCATCTGACGCCGCCGATTCGGAGCGGAGCGTCTTCTTCAAGTGCGAGAACATGCAACGCGCCGGGGCGTTCAAGATGCGCGGCGCGACAAACAAGATACTCTCGCTGACGAAGAACGAATTAAGAGCGGCGTTGTCGCCCACTCTTCAGGCAATCACGCGCAGGCGGTCGCGCTTGCGGCGCACGAAGCCGAACACGCGCCGTCGTCGTCATGCCTGCCGATGCGCCGCAATTTAAGATTACGGCGACGCGCGGCTACGGCGCTGAAGTCGTTTTATTCGACCGTCAACGAGAAGACCGCGAATCAATCACGCGCGACATTGGTGAGCGTGAAGGGCTGGTGATGGTTCCGCCTTACGACGACTTTCTGGTGATGGCAGGTCAGGGCACTTGCGCGCTGGAACTGCTGGAAGAAGTGCCCCAGCTCGATTGCATCGTCACGCCTTGCAGCGGCGGCGGGCTTTTCGCGGGCACAAGCACAGCGGCAAAAGGTTTGCGTCCTGAAATTCGTTGCTTTGCCGTCGAGCCTGAACTGGCTAACGATACGCAGAGGTCTTTCGCACAGGGCGAGCGTGTTAGGATTCCGCC
The DNA here is from genome assembly GCA_963811065.1 of uncultured Acidobacteriota bacterium. Lineage (GTDB taxonomy): Bacteria > Acidobacteriota > Blastocatellia > Pyrinomonadales > Pyrinomonadaceae > QHXM01. Next base: position 6,312 of record CAWEPR010000013.1, on the reverse strand, counting down.
TCCGCCGACGATTGCAGATGGCCTGCGAGTCCAGACGCCGGGCGCGCTGACCTTCCCAGTGCTACAAAAAACGGCTGAAGATGTCCTGACAGTTTCGGATGAAGAACTCATCACGACGCTCAAGTTTATGCTCTTCCGCCTGAAGATTCTGGTCGAGCCGAGCGGCGTAGCCGGGGCCGCCGCCGTTCTTTTCAAAAAGCTTCCGAAAGATGTAAAACGCGTCGGCGTCGTGCTCTCAGGCGGCAACATAGACCCGACAGCGCTCGCCCGATTGCTCCAAGCGACAACCTGACCGTGAGATGTTAAAATACGCTCAACACAGGAATCTTTCGGAGAAATTTAGTGGGACGCGAACTCAAAGTCATCAGTAATAAGCCGCGCCAACCGAAGCCCGAATGGCTGAGGATTCGCCTGGGCGATCCGACGTCAACCAGAATCATGTGCTCAAGCTGATTGAAGGCTTGAACCTGCACACGGTTTGCCAGGAAGCGAAATGTCCAAACATCTTCGAGTGCTGGTCTGACCGGACAGCGACTTTCATGCTCGCGGGCGACATCTGCACGCGTCACTGCGGGTTCTGCGCCGTCGGCAAAGGCCAACCGGGCTTACTCGACACGGAAGAGCCGCGCCATGTGGCGGAAGCTGTCCACCACCTGAACCTCGCTCACGCCGTTATCACTTCCGTCAACCGCGACGACCTTGCGGACGGCGGCGCAGCGCACTGGGCAGAAACCATCCGCGAGGTTCGCGCGCTTAATCCTGCCTGCAAAATAGAAGTCCTGATTCCGGATTTTAATGGCGATGAGGCAGCGCTCAACACCGTGCTCGATGCCGGCCGGACGTGCTCAATCACAACACAGAAACCATCGCGCGGCTTTATCGTCGTGTCCGCCCGGATGCCATCTATCAACAAACCCTGACGCTGCTGGAAAGAGCGGCGCGCCGCCGCGACGAGGAAAAGCGCGGGATGCTGACCAAGAGCGGAATCATGGTGGGACTCGGCGAAGAGTTTGATGAAGTCGTCGAGTTGATGAAAGATCTGCGCGCGGTCTCCTGCGACATCATGACCATCGGGCAGTACCTGCAACCTTACGAAAGGCGGCTGCCCGTCGAACGCTACGTCACGCCCGAAGAGTTCGCACGCTGGCGCGAGATTGGCATGGAGATGGGTTTTCGCCACGTCGAATCGAGCCCTTTGACGCGCTCTTCATATCACGCACGCCAGCAGACGGAAGCACCATCACAGGAAATTCCCGAAGCGAGTCTCGCAACCGCCCGCTGAACCGGATGGATGGATAATTATTCTTCCGGCATGTGACCATTACGCTGAAACGGCAAGCTCTAAAACAAATCTTTACCTGCGAGCCAGGATCAATTCACGAGGGAAAAATGAGCTTAATCAGAAAGCCTCTACTTTTAACTTTCGTGTGCCTGCTGCTAATAACCATCTCCAATAGCGTGTGGGCGCAATCCGTTCGCGGGAGAACCAAAGCCCCCCGGGCGCGCGGCGCAGCAAACCTTCTCCCGCTCAGCCTCCTTATCTGGCAGTTGACGCGAGAGGCAGCGAGCTGCTCGGCAGTTTTAGGAACAGGGCATGGACGGATGCTTTGAAGACGATGCCGCTGATTAAAGCGGGCGAGACTTTTCGCCTCTATTCGCTGACGGGACAGGTTGGGACAGGAATCATCAGCCAGCCCGTGCCGCCGGAGTATCCCTGTGATGACATAGTCGAAGTCACCATCTCCCCGCTTCCTGCGGGCGAGGGCGACATCATCGGCGTCAACGGCGACTGGAACGCCCAGCCGAGGCTGCCGAAAATCCAGAGCACGGACCAGCAGGAATACCGCGCGGTCGTCAGCAGCTACTTGAAAGGGCGTGGAATCAGCAATCCGCAGGTGACGATTTTCCAGATCCTGCGTGTTGATTTAGACGGCGATGGGACTGAAGAGGTTTTAATCTCAGCCAATAGCAAGCAGAACCCGCTCTCATCACATTTCCTGGGCAAGGGAGATTTTTCGGTAGTCCTGCTCAGGCGCGTGGCACAAGGGAGGGCGCAAACCATTCCGATAGTGTCCGAGATAGAGCTTAAAAATCATGCAGACCCGATTCAAACAGGCCAGTGGCATCATAAAGAGACTGTGGCGGCAATCCTTGATCTAAACGGCGATGGCATGATGGAAGTCATCACAACGTCCCAGTCCATCTTTGACGGCGGAAAGAGCGTTTACGACCTCAAGGGAAGAACGCCCAAACAAGTGCTCGGTTGGTATTGCAGCGGCGGGCATTAGAAGCCATTTCAAAATCCACGCTTTTTTCGGTACTTACAGTTATCATCTATGAGCGAATAACGCTTTGCGAGATCGACTGATCAATAGAAAAGGGGATGATGATTGTTTTCCATAGGCGTAATCGTATTGTCATTATTTTGAAACCCACTACTTTTTTCGCTCTGACTTAAATCGCTTCGGCGAACATCATTCGATAGTGACGATACCAGTCGCTTTGAAAAGTCTCCGCTTCATCATACTTTCTTTTCAAACGCAGGAATTCCGGCATCTGCGGATAACAATTTAAGACCTGCTCGCGCGTCGCCCAGCGGTGATAGGTCAGGTAATAATTGCCGCCGTGCTCGATGGCGCGGTCAATCAGTCGCCGGAAATCCGCCTTCGCCTTCTCGATTCCCTCAGGATTGTGCGCGACGTGCAGATTGAAGATTACGCAGGCATAAGGCTCTTTCGCCCAGGCTAAGAAACTCTCATCATCCTTTTCAATAAGCCTGATTGTTCCGTAAATCAGCTCCGCTTCGTGTGCGCGAAAGTCCGCACGCGCCGCGTTCCATGAAGGCCGCCAGTTTCTCTCGCGGCACGTAGAGCTCCGTAATCATTTCGCTGCCGCTACATTGAGACCCCAGTCGCCTGTCCAGTTCACGATGGTAATCATCCAGATAAACGCTCAACTGGTGCGTGTCAGACCAGTAAATCTGCCCGTCTGTGTTGAGATAATGAGACGAGTAGACTTCAAAGGCGCGCTGCCGATCCGCGTGCGCGAGAAACAGGAGTTGTTGCCAGTCATCGGGCGCAAGCTCCCTGTCAGGCGGCGGGGCGGGAGTATTATCCGCCACCGGCCTGTAACAGGAAAAGACTCCCCGTCGCAAAAATCCGTCCGAATGGCTATCAGTCATAAACTGAAAATCGCCGTAGAGAAATTCGTCCGCGATGCGCCTTTCAAATGAAGGCATCAGGTCATCAAGGTCTATGATGCGGACGACGCGCTCCAGTTTCCTGCGCGGCTGAAGCCTGAGCGTCACGCGCGCGATGACTCCGAACAACCCGTAGCCGCCGATAGCCAGCCGGAACAATTCGCCGTTCTCAAGACGGCTGCACTGAAGGGCTCGGCCTTCGCCATCAATAAGGATGAAGGATTCCACATCGTTGATAATCGGCTTGAGACCGAGCCCCCTGCCGTGAATGTTGGCCGCGAGCGCTCCGCCGATGCTTAAACTATCCGCTCCCGTCTGCTTCTGAATAATGCCCAGCTGTGAAGAGCGGCCACGCTGTGCTTCAATTAAATAATTGATCAACTGCGGCCACTGAATGCCCGCTTCGACTTCCGCCAGGCGATTATCAGGATCAAACCTGAGCACGCGATTCATGCGCGACATGTCGAGCAGCAGACCGTTGGCTGCGAACTGCTGGCCTCCCATCGCGTGCCTGCCGCCCGCAACCGAGACGGACCGTCCTTCCGCACGCGCTTTAGCGATAATCTCCTGCAAGTCTTCCGTCGAATCAGGCCGGAGAATTGAGCGCACGCTGGTACGATTTAGTTGAGAGTGGACATCATTGACGAACCTCTCAGTTTCGTCGGGCAGCAAATGCAAGCCCCTGGCGGGCAGCGCCGCGGTTGACGAGAGCGTTTGCGCTCTCGAAGCTCTTTTCAGTGGAAGCATAGAACTCATCGCTCAGTTAAACTCCGCAACACAGATACACTCGCCGTCCGCCAGTGTTAACCGTCTCAGGCGCTGCGCTGTGAGATATTTATTTCTCAACGTTTCTGATGAAATGATTTCCCGCGCGGCAAAGCTTCTGGCGGCGAGGAAATCCCTGATGAGCGTGCGCGGGCTTCCCCACTTGAAGCTCTCGCCGCGAAGACGCAGCCAGACGTCCACCGTGCGGCTCGATTTGCGGAAGCCTATGCGCCCGCCGCTTTGCGTCTCCATGAACGTGAACGCAAACTTGCTCTTTCGGCCACTGTGAGAGCGAATGAACTGAAGCAGCCGGTCTATCTCAGCAGGCGCGAGGTACATCAGCAGACCTTCGGCGATGAAAAGCGTGTCAGCATCCCTTTGATAATCAGCACAGGAGAGCAGGGTTTCTTCCAGATTGCCCTCGGCCAGATCAAGCGAGATGAACTGTAGATTGCGGTTCGGAGAATGGTCTTTTTCGACGACACCTTTTTTGACGCGCTGTGTGGCCGGATGGTCAATCTCGAAAAATCTTGTTTCGGGAAACGCTTCGTGCAGGCGCAAGGCCAGCGTGTCAAAGCCAGCGCCGATGACGACCACTTGTTGCAGACCGTCGCGCAGAGCCTCGCGCGCTATCTCTTCAAGATAACGTTTACGCAGAGCGTAATGCAGCTTGATGCCGGGAATAGTCGCGCGCTCTAAAGCTTTGGCCAGCGGGCGCAGTGCCCTCGAATTGATTGCCGCATCAAGCCAGCGTGCCATGCGTGGGCGCGCATGGACAAACTGCTCGCAGAGTCTGGCGGAACGCTCCGGGATGAGCTGTCCGACAAGAGGATCACGCGAGAGAAAAAGCGTGCTTCTGGCAATCAGGTAAGCGGTCGCGCTCGGTCTGTTTTCTTTCATCTGCCCTCAACTTCCTCCAAAGAGAGCATACAGGGAGGAAAGCGCCTGTCATTGACCAAGCTATGACACTTTTAAAACCGCCCTAAGGGTCAGGCAAAAGCCGAGAAGAGCCCTCGTCTATGCCGGTTCATTTGCCGGAACATGGTGTAAAGAGCGGATTTGCCACTGGCCACTACAGTTTCAGAGACATTCCACGTTATAGTGCGAAACAGAAGCGCTCCAGAGACAGCTCACGGGAATTATAAGTTGAGGTCATTTCATGAAAGCCGTCGTTTTTAAAGAGCATGGCGGGCCGGAGGTGCTCCAGCACGTTGAAACCGTTGACCCGCAAATTAAAGCCAACGAGGTCCTGATTGAAGTCAGAGCGTGCGCTTTGAATCACCTGGACGTGTGGGCGCGAAAAGGTCTGCCGGGCATCACGATCCCGCTGCCGCATATCCTGGGCAATGACATTGCGGGGGTCGTGCGCGAAGCGGGCGAACTGGTGACATGGGTTAAGGCCGGCGATGAAGTGTTGTTGCAGCCGGGCGTCTCTTGCGGGCATTGCATTGATTGCCTGCGCGGACAGGACAACCTTGCCCGGAATATGACATTCTGGGCTACAGGCGCGCTGGAGGTTACGCCGAGCTGGTCGCTGCTCCGGGCGTCAACGTCATCCCTAAGCCGCAGAATCTATCCTGGGAGGAAGCCGCAGCGCTCCCGCTCGTGACCGTCACAGCCTGGCACATGCTGGTGACCAGAGCCGAGGTGCAGCCGGGCGAGGATGTTCTGATTCACGCGGCAGGCAGCGGTGTCGGCTCAATCGGAATACAGATTGCGAAACTTCGCGGAGCGCGCGTCATCGCGACCGCCAGTTCAGACGAGAAGCTACAGAAGGCCAGAGAGCTTGGCGCAGACGAGACTGTCAACTACACGCGCGAAGACTGGCCAAAAGAGGTCAGGCGATTGACGGGCAAGCGCGGCGTGGATGTCGTCTTTGAGCACACGGGCGCGGAAACCTGGCCGGGGTCAATTATGGCGATGGCCAAGAGCGGGCGGCTCGTCACCTGCGGCGCGACCAGCGGGTTTGACGCCCGCACGGATTTGCGGCAGGTCTTCTATCGCAATCTTTCGCTGCTCGGCTCATTCATGGGCTCAAAAGCCGAATTGCTGGACGCCATGAAATTCATAGAGCGCGGCGCAATCCGCGCTGTCGTTGATCGCACGCTGCCGCTAAGTGAAGCGCGCCACGCCCACGAACTGATGGAAGACCGCGCGCAATTCGGCAAGCTCGTGCTCGTTCCCTAAAAAAGGAAAAATTAAAAATGTAAAATGCAAAAGTGAGGATGAAACCACATTTAATTAAGAGTGATTCTGCGGCCTTCCTTTTGCATTTTACATTTTTAATTTTGAATTCTACTGGTTTGCCGGCGGCGCATCGCCACCTTCGTCACTGCCTTCATCTCCTT
>CAWEPR010000012.1:0-10274 GCA_963811065.1 uncultured Acidobacteriota bacterium | reverse complement strand
TGCCGGTATCTCCTTAAAATGCTTACTTTGGATTGTAGCTGACGCGCCAGATCTTATTAGCCCCGTCGTCTGTAATCAGCATCGAGCCGTCTTTGAGGACGAGCAAGCCGACGGGGTGACCCAGACCTCCGGTTTGTTGTCGCTTAGCATCCAGCCCGTTAGAAAATCGTCGTAGCCTCCGACCGGCTTTCCATCCTTGAAGCGGATGCGAATGATTTTGTAGCCCGCGCGCTTCGAGCGATTCCATGAGCCGTGCAACGCGACGAACGCGTCGCCGCGATACTCTGCGGGAAACGCTTTGCCGTCGTAGAAGACCAAGCCGAGCACGGCTGAATGAGCCTGAATTCAAACGTCGTGCACGAGAGTCTTTTTCACCAGATCGGGCGCTCTCCCTTGCGGCGTGGGTCTTCCCGCCCGTCAGCGTAGGCGTAAGGCCAGCCATAAAACCCGCCCATCTTTTATCGCCGTCACGTAATCGGGAACGAGGTCGTCGCCCAGCCGGTCGCGCTCCTGCACGGCAGCCCAGAGGGTGCGCGGTGTGCCCGGTCGAGGGCCAGCTGATGGGGATTGCGCGTCCCCGTCGCCAGGATGCGTCGCCCCGTCCCGTCAGGGTTGAATTCAAGAATCGCGGCGCGCGGCTCCGGCTCGACGCTGACGTTCAACTCCGAGCCTATCGAACGCATAAAGTTCCGTCCCGTCGGGGCTGAAGATGATGTTGCGCGTCCAGTGTTCGCGATAACCCTTGCCCGGTAAATCCGCGACCTTTCCCGCCTCGCCTTCGGCTTTCGTCTGACCCGGCTTGTAGCGAAAGCGCACCCACTGGCGTTGGTGTTGGCGACGTAGAAATAGTCTCGCCAGAAGGCCATGCCGAACGGCAAATTGAGATTCGAGGCGAAGGTGAAGCGTGTTTCGGCCACCCCATCATTATTCGTGTCGCGCAGGATGAAGATACTATTAACGCCGGGGTATGTGATGAAAACATCTCCGTTGGGTGCGAGCGCCATCGAGCGCGGCCTTTTGAAATCTCCCTCGGCGAAGGTGTTGGCTTTGAAGCCGGGCGGAAGATTCAACTGCGCGCCCGCTGGGGGCGGGATGACCTTCGGCGGGTTCTGCGCGTCGGGCGCGTCGTTTGGCGGCGGCAGGCTGCGGGTTTGATTTCGTAATGCTTGAGCGTGGACGAAGAAGGCTCAACCTTCGCAGGCGCTGGCGCTTGAGCCTCGCGCCCTTTTTGAGCGCACGAAGACAATAAGCCCAGATGGAGCATGAGCGCACAGGCGCACAGGCTGAGAAAGAACCCCATCGTTCTAACGTTTCGCTTGTCTTCATTGTCACCTCCGGCGATTCCGCCTGCAACTTATCAACGCCTGATTACATCAGGTCTGCTCACTTAAGAAAGCTTTGTCTTAACAATCTCACTCACCGTCCGTCCATCTGCGCTCTGTCCGGCGAGACGCGCCTGTGCTGCTTTCATCACCGCGCCCATGTCGCGCATGGATGTTGCGCCTGTTTCGCTGATGGCGGCCACGACCGCTTGCTCTATCTCTTCGCGCGAGGCGGCCTGCGGCAGATAGCCTTCGATGACTTCGATCTCGGCGCGCTCCTTGTCGGCCAACTCTTGCCGCCCTGCCTTCTCATACTGCTCGATGGAATCGCGCCGCTGCTTGACGAGCGATTGCATCGCCTTCGTCAACTCTTCGTCGGTTAAATCACTGCCCTTTTCGATTTCGCGGTTCATCACAGATGCTTTGACCATGCGAAGCGTGGAAAGCCGTGCCGCGTCCTTAGCTTTCATCGCGGCTGTCATGTCGGAGATGATTCGTTCTTTGAGACTCATAATCAAAAAATTCCTTTCCGGTTATTTGTAAGCCGAAAGGCGTGCGGTTTACAAGTGCGACGCCGAATAGTTAGGATTGGCGCGCTCTTTCACTCTTAAAAACTTTCCGTCCTTTAGATACTTCAGAGGAATCCCGAATTGCAAAGTGAGCAGACCAAACTGCGCTGGCGTCTGGGCGTGTTGGCCGGAGTCGCCATGATGATCCTCGCGCTCTACCCGCAACTTAACCTGTGGGTGATGCGCGGCTCGGAATGGAACGGCGCGTATGCTTACAATGACATAGACGAAGTGGCCTATGCCGCTTACCTGCAAGCGTTGATTGATGGACGCCCACGACGTAATGATCCGTTTATAGGGCGCGACGACGCGCCCGGTAGAGAGCAGCCGGAATCACTCTTCTCCATCCAGTTCATCCCGCCTTACGCGATTGCGCTCATAGCGCGCCCGTTCGGAATGTCCGCGTCGTGGGCCATGATTATCACAGGTGCGCTCGCGGCATTCGCAACCGCGCTTGCGCTCTTCTGGCTGCTTGGAATGGTGATAAAAGATGATCGAATAGCTGCGACGGGAGCTTTAATAGTGCTTTGTCTGGGGACGCTCGCCTGCGCGCAGGGCGCAATCATCCAATTGACGGGCGCGGCTATGCTTACCCGTATCTTCCGTTCCTGCGGCGCTATCTGCCCGCGCTGCCGTTTCCCCTCTTCTTCGTCTTCTGCGCTCTCGTCTGGCACTCAATCAGAAACGAAAGCAGGCGTTTCTTTTACCTTTCGGCTGTGGGCGCAGGACTGTCGTTCGCCGTCCTCGTCTATTCCTACTTTTATCTGTGGACAACAGCCGCCGCGTGGCTGGCCTGTTTCGCCATCCTCTTATTGATTGCGAAACCCGACGGGTGGAAGCGCGATCTCAAATCATTGGCCACGACCGCAGCGATAGCCATCATTGCGCTTATCCCGTATGCCATGCTGCTCTCGAACCGCGCGACGACGATGGACTCCATACAGTTGCTCACCCTTACGAGAACGCCCGATCTTCTCCGCCCGCCCACAATCATCGGGATGCTGGTGCTGGCAACTCTTGTTTACAGTGTGAAGCGCGGTCGTCTCCAGTGGCGAAACAAACAAACACTCTTCGCGGCAGCCTTTGCGCTGACGCCGCTCGTCGTCTTCAACCAGCAGATCGTGACAGGCCGCTCGCTGCAACCCATCCATTACGAAGTCTTCATCGTCAACTACGTCGCAGCGTTTGCTGTTGTCCTAACCGCCGCGCTCATCTGGGGCACGAACGCCGCCGCAACCGCGAAACGAAAGTTGACCAGCCGCGCTCTCCTCCTGGTTGCGCTCTTGACGTTCGGTTGGGGAGTGGTCGAAGCAGACATCACCACGCACGTCGTTGACGAGCAAAACATCATTCGTGACGATGCCATGCTCGTCGGCCAACGATTGAGAGCACTCGCGCGCGAAGCGGAAGCTGCGGGTGGTGAAAAGCCAGGGGTCGTCTTTTCGCCCAATCTCATACAGGGCGATGATTTGCCGACATTAGCGCCGCAGGGCGTGCTCTGGGCGCGACACCTTCACATCTTCTCCGGCACGACATGGGAAGAGAGCAAGGAACGTTTTTATCAGCACATTTACTACACGGGCTTGAACGCTCAGTGGCTCGAAGCGGAACTGAATGGCGGGAACTATGTCGTCGTCATAGCGCTCTTCGGCTGGGGCCGTCATCACGACCGCCTGACAGTCAACGCCACCCCGCTCACACCGGAAGAGATTGCCGCCGAAGTTGAGGCTTACTCGCAATACATTACTTCCTTCAACCGCGAGCGCGCCGCCACACCCACGCTCTCCGCAGTCGTCACGCACGCGGACGGCGAGCCTGATTTGACCAACCTCGACCGCTGGTACGAACGCGACACGGGCGAGCGCGTCGGACAGTTCATGCTCTACCGCGTGAGGCTGCGACCGGAAGAAGACAAAAGATAAAAGTAGAAACGCGACTGCTCTACAGAACAGCCGCGTTTCGAGGTCTTGCTCAAACCCGTATCGTAAACCTATTTGTTTGGCACAGTGGCTTCAGGGCCCTTGAGGGCAACATAAGTTCCAGCACTGATGCCGAGCAGCGTCAGCAGCGAGCCGTCGAAGGTGGGCATCGCTAGAAACTGATACACTTGGACAATGAAGATAATGCCGAGGACGATAGTCCAGGCAGCCATCTGGAAGCGGTGAAAGCTGACTCCCTTAGCATCGCTTAGAATGTCCAGCCAAAAATTCTCCGACTGGTTATTTAGCTTCTTTAACTGAGACACTCTCTCCTCTTTTTCCATCGCACTTGCAGCCAGATTTTGCACAGCCGCCGGATCATCCTTACTATCGGTTAAAGTTGCGTTGGCAGCTGTAATGTTTGTGTCAAGCTGGTTTAGGCGAGCTTCAATCTCTTTTGCCGCTGCCGCTTGGGCCGCACTCGCTTCCGGCGTTGCCTTATTAGCATCGACCATCACAGAACCGACGGCTGTCCCGGCACTGATTCCGAGCAACCCGAGAACCGTTCCGGTTATCGTCGTGCTGAAATCGCCAGTGACTATCCCAATCAGCAAATACGAGGCAAGGACTAAAAAGAACCACCATGCAGCTTGCACGCGAGCGAGACTAAATGGCCGGCGCTCGCCCCCACCCGGAGGTGGCACAGAATCACGAAGCACGTCGCTCTTAAAAGCGAGAACGAGAAAGCCGATGAGGAGCGCGATGAACAAGATTAGCCAGAAGATAAACCAGCCCTTCGGGAGGACCGTGAAATTGACGAAGGCAGTTCCCTCATCGGCGTCAATGGCATATTTGTCCTCAATGCCTATGCTGACTTTTGTCCGGCGGGGATCCAAAGACGGCTGACCGAGAAGGTACGTCCAAGCGTCTCTGGAATTCTCGGTTCGCTTGAGAGTAAATTTCAGAGAAGATGTAGGGGGGTCTGTTGGCGAAGTTTTAGCTGGGTCTGTCGGTGGGTAGGCCGTCACATCCTTGAGCGGCCTGCCGTCCAGATAGAGGACGACGTTCTTCTTCTCACAAACCGCCTGAGCAAGCAGCATCTTGAAATTAATTCCTTCGACAACGATCACGTCGCCGAGCGCCACGTCTTTGCTCTTTGACTCATATCCGGGCGTTCCCGTCGGCGCTGGACTGCCGGGAGCGGACGATGGCGTCGGCTGGGAATTCGTCTCTTTGTAAACGTTCGTGACCTTCAGCAGAGGAGCATCGGGAGCAGGGCAAGGAGACGTTTTAGCAGTCTCGGACTTATCTCCGTCGGGAGGCTTGCCGGGGTCGGTCGGATTGGTGTTGCTGGTAGTGTTGTCGTTGGTTTTGACGGTGATGTTGCTGTTGAGATTGGCGGCACGGTTCGCGTTGGTGGCGGTTGTGTTCTGAGCAATTGTCAGGGATGGATACGCGAAGAGCAGCGCCGCTATGAGCAGGAGATCAAAAATTCGGTGGGATGCAATCCATCGCATAAGCGCAATGGTTTTCATGGGAGCCTCCTTTGCGAGGGCGTCTCACGGAAGATACATGTGAGCCGGGTGTTTATTGCTAGCCAGCCACGACGCAGGGAAATTAGGGAAGGCCGGCAGGAAAGAGCGCGCCAAAGATAAAGCTACTCCGGATGTGTGTCAATCAGGATTTCAGGCGAATAAATGGCTCAGCTTCAAACTCGATACAACACTCTCTCCGGTTGATATGCTTGCAGCCCATCATCCGGCTCGCTCTCTTCTAAATAGATATGCCGTTTCGCCGCAAAACGTTTCAAGGGTTATGTGTGTGCGCGCCGGGTGAGGGTTGTGAGTGCCTGTTTTGAAATTGGCTCACTGCCTTCAGGTATGAATCTTAGGCGGAGATGCCACCTCTAGCGCGAGAGGTACTCGCGCAGGTAACGACCGGTGTGCGATTCCCCGGCCTTCATAATCTCTTCGGGCGTGCCTGTCGCAACCACATGCCCGCCAGCGTCGCCGCCTTCGGGGCCGAGATCTATGATGTAGTCGGCTGTTTTGATGACATCAAGGTTGTGTTCGATGACGAGTAAGGATCCGCCAGCGTCGAGGAGGGCGCGGAAGGCTGCGAGCAGTTTGTTAATGTCGTCGAAGTGTAAGCCGGTGGTCGGCTCGTCGAAGATGTAGAGAGTCTTTGCGCCAGTGCGCTTTGAGAGATGCGCGGCGAGTTTGACACGTTGGGCTTCGCCACCCGATAAAGTAGTGGCTGATTGTCCAAGTCGTAGATAGCCTAAGCCGACATCATCGAGGACGCGCAGTCGGTTGGTGATCTTCGTGATGTCGCGGAAGAAGGTCATGGCTTCGCGCACCGTCATTGAGAGAACGTCGTTGATGTTTTTGCCGCGATAGCGCACGTCAAGAATCTGCGGCTTGAAGCGCGTGCCCTTGCATTCTTCGCACTGGAGTTCGACATCGGCGAGAAACTGCATCTCGACCGTGACCGTGCCGTCGCCCTGACAGACCTCGCAGCGTCCGCCGGGAACGTTGAAGGAAAAGAACGAGGGGTCGAAGCCGTGCGCCTGCGCCTCGCGCGTCTGGCTGAAGGCTTCACGAATCGCGTCGTAAACTTTGATGTAGGTGACGGGGTTTGAGCGCGGCGTGCGTCCGATGGGCGATTGGTCAACGAGAATCACGTCGTCTATGAATGACCCACCGTCGAGTTTCTGAAACCCGCCGACCTGTCCCTGCCAGTCTCCGCGCTGCTTCTTCAGGCCAGCGTAGATGCAATCGTGAATCAGCGTTGATTTGCCGGAGCCTGAGACGCCCGTCACGCAGACGAGCATGTCGAGCGGGATGTCAACGTCTACGTTTTTGAGATTGTGCTCGGAAGCGCCATGCACGCTGAGACGGCGCTTTTGCGGCGTGCGGCGCTGCTTGGGCGATTTAATCTCTACTTCGCCGCGCAGGTAACGCGCCGTCAGCGAGGCTTTATCTATGAGCAGATGCTCGAAGTCGCCTTCGTAGATCACCTGACCGCCGAGTTCGCCAGCCGCCGGGCCGATGTCCAGAATATGATCGGAGGCGCGCATCATCTCCGCATCATGCTCGACGACCAGCACCGTGTTGCCGATGTCGCGCAGGTTGTGCAAGAGGCGAATCAGGCGCTCGCTGTCACGCGGGTGCAGGCCGATGGAAGGCTCGTCCAGCACATAGAGCGCGCCGACGAGCGATGAGCCAAGATTCGTCGCCAGTTGGATGCGCTGGGCTTCGCCGCCTGATAGCGTCGAAGCTAAGCGGTCGAGCGTCAGATAATCTAGGCCAACATCAACGAGAAAGCGCAGCCGCCGTCTGACCTCGTACAGCACGCGATCCGAGATGGCGGCTTGTTCGGCGGAAAGCTCAAGCGTATCGAAGAAGACGGCGGCATCTTTAATCGAGAGCGCGCAGACTTCGGGCAGCGTGCTCCCGCCAACCCGCACGTCGCGCGCTTCCTGACGAAGACGCCCGCCGTTGCAGTCCGGGCACAAGGTGTAGCCGCGATAGCGTGAGAGAAAGACGCGTATGTGAAGCTTGTATTTCTTCGTCTCCAGCCACTCGAAGAAGCCGCGCACGCCCGCCCAGTGTCCCTTGCCTTCGATGATGGCTCGCTGCTCCGCTTTGGGTAGCTCACCAAACGGCGTGTCCAGCGAAATTCGCTCCTGCTTGCAGAAGCGGCGCATCTCTGTCTTCGCCCACTCAAACTGCGGCTTCGTCCAGGGCTCAACCGCGCCCTCGTTTAAACTGAGCAGCGGATTCGGAATTACTAGCTCCAGATCAAGACCGATGGTGTTGCCAAACCCCTGACAGGTCGGGCACGCGCCGAAGGGATTATTGAAACTGAACAGGCGCGGCTCAGGTTGAGCATAGATTGTTCCGTCATACTTGCACTCGAAACGCTCCGAGAAGCGCAGGCGGCGCGGCTCATCCTCCACAGTTTCGATGATCGCCGTGCCGTGACCTTCCTGAAAACAGGTTTCCAGAGAATCCACCAGCCGCTGGCGCACATCCTCGCGCGCGACGAGACGATCAATCAGCACGTAGATGTTGTCGAAGTCAGCACGCGTGTAGTCGTCCGGTGAACTGAGCTCAATAACCGTGCGAGAGGGAACGTCGAAGAGACGCGTAAAGCCGCGCTGCATCAAACTCATCACGTGCGCCGTGACCATGTGGCGGCTGAGGGTCTGCGGTTTCGGTTCGGCTTTGCGTTTGCGGCCTGTGCCGTTCTTCTTAGCCTCGCCGTTCGTCTCCACGCGCAAACCCGCTTCCGCCGGGAAGAGAACGTAGAACCGAGTTCCCTCAGCCAGGGTGCTGAGAACTTCCTGCGCGGCTGATTCGGGCGAATCGTGATGGACTTCGCGCCCGCAGACGCGGCAATAGGTGATGCCCGCGCGTGCATATAAAAGGCGCAGGTAGTCGTGAACCTCTGTTTGCGTGCCGACGGTCGAGCGCGGGTTGCGCGTCGAGTTCTTCTGCCGGATGGCGATTGCCGGGGCGATGCCGCGCACTTCGTCAACGTCCGGCTTGTCCATGCGCTCAAGAAACTGGCGCGCGTAAGCCGAAAGCGATTCAACGTAGCGGCGCTGGCCTTCGGCATACACCGTGTCAAAGGCGAGAGAGGATTTGCCCGAGCCTGAGACGCCCGTGACGACCGTCAGCCGCCCGACCGGAATGGAAAAAGAGATATTCTTGAGGTTGTTGACGCGCGCCCCGCGCACTTCGATGGCTTCTTCAATCATGTTTCAAAAAGATTGCCAGGCCACACAGCAGAGATTTCGGGAGGTGCGGCAAACTCACATGATAACCTGATTTCTCTCGAAGACGAAACGCAGAGGCCGGATAGACAAGGGCATTTACCACAAAGGCACGAAGTCACAAAAGAAATGCCTTAACTTTCTTAGTGGCTTTGTGCCTTTGTGGTTGAATTTCGTGGTGGTTAGACTATTTTTGTCTTCTCACGGTCACGCCCGGAGGCGGGCGAAATTCGAAGGCGTCCGCCGGGGCGATGAAGTTTTCGCGCACATTGCTCAGCGTTACTTCGGAGATTGCCCCGGTGTTATCAGCGAGCGTTGCTTTCGTGATTCTTCCGTCCGCATAGACTTCCAGAAAGATTTCACGCAAACCGGAAGATGAGTTGCGCGGGATGAGGCGAAGGGTGCGCGTCTCAGTCTGCGCGCTGGTTTCCACGAGCGTCACGGAGCGAAACTCGCCACGCAAATTAGTCTGGCCGAGAAGAAAGAGGAAAGGGAAGCGCGTGTCCGAGACACTGTTTAAGTCCGCATGCGTCGCCTCGCGGTCGGCAGGAACGTAGAGCCAGACATCGCGCCCGTTGACGATGAAGAGCTTGCCCGGCTTCGGGTCGTACTCCCAGCGCATTCGCCGCGGGCGTTGCAAGACCAATCGCCCACGCTCACGCCGCTCACGCACTCCCGGTGCGCTGTACCTTTGCTCAAACTCAGCCGCCAGCCCACGCATTCGCCCGTAGCGTGCTTCGATTTGGCTTATCAATTGATCTGCGACGCGGTCGCCACTTGCACGCTGAGCCTTCTGGCCGCTCGCGTTGTGGGTCACAAGCAGAACGAAGAGCAGAGCAAACGCGACCTTGAAATCCTTTGCCATTATCTACAGACCCTTCGACTTGTAATTCATCTATAACCGGAAACTAGCGCCAGTCGGGAGGCTCTGTCGGCGGCACATAAGGTCTTTCGGTTTCGGTCGTCTTACTCGCGCTCAGGCGTTTAGCTTCGGGTTGCGTCAGGAGTTTAGTTCTAAGCAATGCCTCGAAGGCTGCTTCCTGAGCCGCGCTACTGAACGCCCGCTTGGGAATAACCGAGATCATGTTCTTCCCGTAGACCATCAGATAGAATCTATCGTTCTCCAAAACTTTCGTATACAGACTCCATTGAATCAAGGCATCGATCTGAGCGGTCTTAAACTGAATGCCGTCCTCCGAGAATTGCAGGAAGTATTCATCTTTGAACTTCGGGTCACTGCGAAACCTCTGTCCCGGCAAAACGAAGAGATGTAGAAACGCTATGAGAAACGGAAGACAAGAGGCGAAGATGAACAAAATAAGGACTTCGGTGTCGAACGAGAACCCCAACCACGTGAACAGGAAGATAGTTGCAATTGCGTAGAGGGCGCAGACAGCGATCCGGGTTATAAAGTCCGCCGAACGCATTATGTAGAGGCGCATTGCCGCCGCGTATTCCTCTTCCGTATATTTGAAACGAAGGCTAATTATTTCTTCCATCTGAGTCTCCCTGATTATCTGCCACCTCGCGCACGAAGAGTTCCTCAAGTGATTGCCTGACGGGTTGGACGGAGACGAGGCGTCCTCCGGCCTGTCTGAGAGCGGCGAGCGCGGCATCCACATCTCGTTCAGTTGCGACTTCGATGCGCGCCCCCGCCGCTGTGGGAGTTATCTGCGCATCGTCG
>CAWEPR010000011.1:0-536691 GCA_963811065.1 uncultured Acidobacteriota bacterium | reverse complement strand
TGTTGTTTTCGCCATTTTCGTTACGGCCTTTCTCTCGAAAGGTCGCGCTGCTCGCCTGTCTCACCCTTTGTCTCATATTAATGCCTTCGCGCAAACCGACAGCACTATCACAGGCGACATCAAGGATGCCAATGGCGCGGCTTTGGTCGGAGCCAAAGTGACTGCAAAAAATCTTGATACCGGACTTACTCGCTCTACCGTAGCGAAAGCGAAGGAAGGTTCGTTTTTCCCGGCCTGCCAGTTGGACTTTATGAATCCGCGCCGAATTGACCGGTTTAGTCACTCGTTTCCAAACGTCACGCTCACCGTTAACGAAACGGCCACGCTCGCTCATGAAGGTCTCAGGCGTTAGGGCTGACGTTACGACGACACGGTGCTGGTCAACACACAGACGCAGGAGTTGAGCTACCTTGTCGGTGAACAGGCCATTCGCGAACTGCCGCTCAACGGCAGAAACTATACTGACCTCTCCTGTTCAACCCGGCGTTATTGCTTATTCACATCGCGACGGCGGATCGGTGGTCGCCCACGGCCTTGGCATGAGCATCAACGGGCAGGATCCGCGGTCGAATGTCTACCTGCTCGACGGCACGCCGCAAAATGATTTCACCAATGGCCCGGCCGGCAGTGCCGCCGGCACGGTGCTCGGCGTAGAGGCGATCAGAGAGTTTCGCGTCGAGGCTAACTCCTATGGCGCTGAGTTTGGCCGCAATTCGGGCGGACAAATTAACGCCATCAGCAAGTCCGGCACGAACGACTTTCACGGCAGTCTCTACCTGTTTCATCGCAACGACAATTTCGACGCGCGGAACTTCTTCGACGCGCGGAAAACCGGAATTTAAACGCCATCAATTCGGCGGCAGCATCGGCGGCCCAATCCGGAAAGACGTTCTTCTTTTTTTTGGCTACGAATCTTTGCGCGAGAATCTGGGCAGAACATTTCGACGGTCGTGCCGGATGTGAATGCGCGACGGGAGTCTCCCGACCCGGCAATGCCGGGACAGACCATCACCGTCAATGTCAGCCCGGCGTG
This sequence comes from uncultured Acidobacteriota bacterium, assembly GCA_963811065.1. Classification (GTDB taxonomy): domain Bacteria; phylum Acidobacteriota; class Blastocatellia; order Pyrinomonadales; family Pyrinomonadaceae; genus QHXM01. The sequence continues at coordinate 535,658 of CAWEPR010000011.1, read as the reverse complement.
CGGCCATATCTGAACGAGTTTCCTCTGCCGAACGGCGCTAATCTCGGCGGGGACTCGCTGCTTTCAGCTTCGGGTTCACCCAGCAGATTCGCCAGCACTTCGTGCAGGGCCGCGTGGACCACAACTGGAGCGACCGTCATCAATTGTTCGCGCGCTACACTTTTGACGATGCCGATCAGCAACTGCCGACTGACTTTCCGCAGTTTCCGCGCACCTTCTTCTCGCGCAATCAGTTTTTCACCGGCGAATATCGCCAGACCGTCTCCGCCTCGACACTCAACACGTTTCGCTCGGCTTCAGCCGCACGCGCGTCGGCCAGGATGTTGAATCGAACACCTCGCAGGCCCTGGCGCCCTTCGTTCCCGGACGCGACATCTTCGGCAACATCGACATCGGCGGCATCCCGCGCTTCGGCCCGCAACCTTCCGGCAATGCGCCTCTTGCAGAATGTCTTTGGCGTCGAATACGGCCTGGTGCACAGCCGCGGGCGGCATCTCATTAAAGCCGGAGCGCTCGCCGAGCGCTACCAGGACAACATGGTGAACCCGACCTTCTGCAACGGCATCTTCACTTTCGCCAACGTGCGTGCTTTCTCGGCACCGCCGCAACGCTTTCTCGGACTTACGCCCGACGGCGCGCTCGACCGCTACTGGCGCTTCACGCTCTTCGGCGTCTACGTGCAAGACACTTTCCGCGCTCACCAGCGGCTGAGCCTAAACGCCGGCCTGCGCTATGAAGCCGCAACCATGCCTGTGGACATCTAATGGGCGCGATTCCGCGCTGCCCAATCTGACCGACCGCACGCCGACCATTGGCCACTCTACGAGAACCCGACGCTCAAGAATTTTTCGCCGCGAGTCGGCTTCGCCTGGGACGTTTTCGGCGACGGCAAAACAAGTGTGCGCGGCGGCTACGGCATTTACTTCAACACCAACAACCAGCAGAACCTGATCGTCACGGTGACGAATCCGCCGGCAACGCCGCGTCCCGTTATCAACAACCCTACTTTCCCCGTCCCGAACTTCGCCGGTTCGATCTCGATTCGTCCGGTGCAGTTTAATCTCGATAATCCGTACGTGCAGGTCTGGAACTTGAACATGCAACGCGAGCTCTCGTGCGACACTGTGCTGACGCTCGGCTATGCCGGCTCGCGCGGCGTACATCTGCTGCGCAGCAACGACGTGAACATGCCCGCGCCCGTCATCCGCGCCGACGGCACGCCCTTCTGGCCCGCCGGCCAACTGCGGCCCAACACCGCGTTCACGACCATCGAGCTAAAAGCAGCGACGGCAATTCGTGGTACAACGCGATGATTTTCGAGTTGCGAAAGCGCTTGAGCCGGGGTTCTACGCCAATCGTCCTACACCTTCTCGCGCAACATCGACACGACGCAGGCTTCGACCTTCTTCTCCGACGCGACGAACGGGACGACCACCGCCTTTCCCGAATTCCCTGGCCTGGACTACAACAAAGGGCTGGCCGACTACCACGCCAAGCACAACTGGGTCGTCAACTTCATCTGGGAAATTCCCTTTGCGAAAAACCTGGAGGGCGTCGCAGGGCAGATTCTCGACGGCTGGCAGCTCTCGGGCATCGGGCAGACGCGCAGCGGCAACCCGTTGACGGTCTTTGTAGTGCGTAATCGCTCGCGCTCGCAGTGGTCGCCATCGCTTCGCCGGGCATCGGCTTCGACCGGCCCAGTTTCGCCCCCGGCTTCACAGCCGAATCAGCCGTGACGGGCGACCCCAACGCTTACTTCAACCCGGCGGCCTTTGTGCTTCAGCCCGCCGGGACGCTCGGCAACGTGGGACGCGGCTCGCTCATCGGGCCGAATCTGCGCACCTTCGATTTGTCGGCGCTCAAAAACATTCGCCTCGGCGAGTCGGCGCGACTACAGTTTCGCATCGAGGCTTTCAATCTTTTCAACCGCACGAATTTCGCGGTGCCGAGCCTGCTGGCTTTTACCGGCATTGACGGCGAAGCCCCGCTCTCGTCGCTGGGCCGCATTCGCGCGACCGCGACCTCTTCGCGGCAAATTCAGTTGGGATTGCGACTCGCTTTTTAAGTCTGGAGTCAAAAGTCTGGAGGTCTGAGGAGTCGGGAGGTCGCATCGATTTTGATAACCCGCCAACTACCGCAGCTCTACTGACTTCCTGAAAGGAGCACGATGATCTGGATAATCTTCGCTCTCGGCGCGGCGTTGTCGTGGGGACTTTACGGGCCCGCACTGCACCGTGGCCAGGTGCTGTTGGGCAGCCCTATGCGCGCGCTGCTGTGCGTGGGCGTGGCCTACTTTTTAATCGGGGTGCTGGTTCCCTTGGTCAGTCTCTGGTATCAGGGCAACCTGGGCGGGTTCACTGCGAAAGGCACTCTGGCAGCGATGGGGGGCGGGGCGCTCGGCGCAATCGGCGCGGTCTGTATTATCTTCGCCTTCAAGTCCGGCGGGCTTCCCACTTACGTGATGCCGCTCGTGTTCGCGGGCGCGCCCCTCGTCAACGTCCTTTTTTCGATGTGGCTGCACCCGCCCAAAGATTCGCCCAACCCGCTGCTCTACGTCGGCTTTGTGCTGGCATCACTTGGCGCCGGGCTGGTGCTCTATTTCAAACCGCAATCATGACCTGAAAGATTGACAGCCACCGACACGCCCGATGTCTGCGACATGCTTTACAATCATTTTACAAACGCTGACAACGAGGGGCGCTATAATCCTATGAACTTTTCATTGCGAGCGGTACATTGAAGTCAGTACGCCTGCGGTAGCGGGCGGGTGCTCGATGTTGATAACTCGCCCACGCTCCAGCAGGCGTACGCATCCGGTACAGCAGAATCAAGCATCGAAGGAGGCTTAGGAATGAGAAGCTCACGCGTGATGTTGATGGGCGCAGTTTTTGCACTCCTTTTGTTATCCGTGACTGAGGCCGGGGCGCAAACGGGCGGCGAATGGCCGCAGTGGCGCGGGGCCAACCGCGACGGCATCTCGAAGGAGACGGGGCTGCTTAAGCAGTGGCCTGCCGAAGGCCCGCCGCTGGTGTGGAAGGTAACGGGCGCGGGACGCGGTTATTCTTCGTTCGCCATCTCAAACGGGCGCATCTATACGATGGGGCTGCGAGGCGACCGCGAACACATCATCGCTTTTGACGTCAACACAGGCAAGCAAGTCTGGGCGACTCCGCATGGCACGAGCGCGTTTCGTAACGACCGCGGCGACGGCCCGCGCGGCACGCCCACCATTGACGGAGACCGCCTCTATGCGCTCGGCGGCAACGGCGACCTCTCCGCCCTCGACGCGAAAACAGGTCGCGTTGTCTGGACCATGAACGTCCTGCAAAAGTTTGGCGGCTCGAACATCGTGTGGGGCATCAGCGAGTCGCCGCTCATCATCGGCGAGAAGTTGCTGGTTAACGCAGGCGGCCCCGGAGCTTCCGTCGTGGCGCTCAATAAAAAGGACGGCTCCTTGATCTGGAAGAGCCAGAGCGACCGCGCGGGCTATTCTTCCGCCATCCCCATTCAAGTCGCAGGCAAGACGCAGGTTGTCTTTTTCACGCACCAGCGCGGCCTCGGCCTCGATCTGGAGACGGGGAATCTGCTGTGGGAGTATCCGCGCGCGGCCAACAACGTCGCCAACGCCGCCACCCCCATCGCACGCGGCAACCGCGTCTTTATTACCTCTGACTACGGCAACGGCGGCGGCGTCGTCGAGATTAAATCGGACGCCAAGGGCGTGACGGCGACGGAAGTCTATTTCACGAAGGACATGCGCAACCATCACAGCAGCTCTGTCCTCATCGGTGATCATCTCTACGGTTTTTCAAGCAGCATCCTGACGGCGATGCGCTTCGACACGGGCGAGATCGCGTGGCGTGACAGAAGCGTCGGCAAGGGCTCGCTCGTCTACGCCGACGGGCATCTCTATTGCCTGAGTGAAAACGGCGTCGTCGGCCTTGTCGAAGCCACGCCTGAAGGTTATCGCGAGAAGGGCCGTTTCCGAATCCCACAGGAATCGCTGCCCACCTGGGCGCACCCGGTCGTCGCCGGTGGCCGTCTTTATCTTCGCGACCAGGACGTCATCTACGCTTACGACGTAAGGCAGAAGAAGTAGGAAAGACAAAAAGCATTCGGCGTTAACAGAAATCGCTCCATCGCAGCCCGCGCTGCGATGGAGCGATTTTCTTAGTCAAGCGGCGATGTCAGTAGCGCCTGCGGTAGCGGGCGGGTCAGCAACATCGAGTACCCGCCCGCAACCGAGCGCCACAGCCTTCGCACTCAACCTTAAAAACTTACTCCGACCGGAGCGCCGGAATCAAAGGGGAACGCAGCGCGGCAGTCGTCGCGACGAGCGAGGCCAGCAGGCCCGAGATTAAGACGGAGAGCAGCAACAGGCCCAGGGAAAGGTTTGGAAGCCCGCCGCCGCGCGAGAATAAGACCGGGGCTATTGCCAGCAGCGCGCAAACCGTGCCCGTCAAGAGTCCGCACAAGAGCAGCACCGCGTTTTCCGCCACCGCCATCAGCGCAAAATGCTTAGTGTTGTAGCCGACAGCACGCAGCAATGCCAGCTCGCGCCGCCGCTCCAGCACGTTACGTAGCAGGACAGCCGCCATGCCCAACGTGCCGAGCGCGAGCCCCAGCGCGCCGAGCATTTGAAAAGTCGAAATAAACGTGTTCTCGACGCGATGAAAACTCTCAAGCCGCTCAGCCGTCGAAGTGACATCAAAACCGAAGTCTGAGAGTTGCGCTTCGAGTGCCCTCATTTGGGCCGCCGCAGTTTCCGGCGCGGGCAGGTCTAGTAGAAAAAAACGGTAGCCTTCCTGCTCAGGAAAGAGGCGCAGAAAGTTTTTCTCGGACATCAACAACTCGCTCTGAAAAATGCTGTCGGAAAGCGCGCCGACAACGCGCAGGCGCACAGGGTTGCCGCCTTGACGGTCGAGCGTCAATTCGTCTCCGAGTTTCAGGTGAAGCACGTAAGCGAGCGAGTTGGCGTCGGCCACCACGGGAATCGCGCCGCCGTCCTGTTCCGAATTCAGCAGCAGCCAGGGATTTTCCTTTTCCTCATTCGTGCGGGCCAGAGAACCCTGAAAGCTGAAGCGATTGCCCCGCACGAAATCCTCTGTCGGGGCCAGAATCCTCGGATTGCGTGGCTGATAAAGATTGAGACAACTGGCATCGTCGCCGGGCCGCAGGCGAAAGCGCGCGAAGGAAACGCCGTCGCGCTTGACCGCATCCTGCGTTGCGTTGAGGTTCAAAGCTTCGCGCCCTTCCGGCGTGTTCGGGTCGTGAACCAGCGGCAGTGCAGACTCTGCCAGCAGCGCGTAGCCTCCGACGCCCGACTTCCTGTCGAGCGTCGAGTTCCGGCCATCTCGTTTGAAGGAATCAACGGCGACGATGATAAAGGTCGCCGAAGCGATCAGCGTGATGCATAGGACGCTGCGCACGGGGCGGTGCGCGACGTTGCGAAAGCCGAGCCTCGCCACCGACCACCAGCCGTTTCCGTCGAGCTGCCGACGCCTGTGACGCCGCAGCCAGACAGACTGATAGCAGAGCAGCGCAACCAACAGTAGCGCGCCGCCGCCGAAGAAACCCACGACTTGCCCGACCCATCCGAGCGCCGACGAGAGTAGCAGTCCAAGCGCAATGACGCTGGAGACGACGGCCACGATAAACGTGTAGGGGCGACGCTGGCGCGCGGAAGCCCGGCGCGATGGGACATCGGTCAAGGCAGTTCCCGTCAGCAGGCTTCGCGGCGAAAGGGGTGCGAGCCTTCTCAAAGTCCAGTAGACGCAGCCGAGCGCGGCCAGCACTCCGCCTGCGCCGCCGAGAACCAGAGAGACCGTTGACACGTGCAGACTAAGCTGTGTCGTCCCGACCGCTCCCACCCACCAAGTGCCGAGGCCGAGCATCATCAGCTTGCCGTAGAGCAAAGCGCCCATCAGTCCGAGCACGCTCCCCATCGTCGCCAACACAAATCCTTCGATGAGAAAGAGCCTGCGAATCTTCGCGGCGTGAAAGCCGATGGCCTGAAGAATGCCGAGTTCACGCACGCGCTGCTCTACGCCCAGCTTGAAAAAGAGCGCGGCCAGCAGCAAGGCCGAGACGACCAGAAAGAAACTGAAATAGAGAAAATACTCGCCGAAGTTTGTCGCACCCTTCGAGGCTTTCAAGCCCTCTTCGCGGGCCGGGTAGAGCGCGAAGCCGACTTGCGTAGGGTCGAGCGCGGCGCGCAGGCTTGAGCGATAGGATTCGAGAGTTGTTTCAAGCGGCGCATCCGTTGGCGCGAGCAGTCGCAACGAAGTCAGCTTGCCGAAGCGCGACGGCCAGAGTTCCTGCCCCTTTGCGAGCGGGATGAAGGCTTTAGGTGTAGTGCGATATTGGTCCCAATAGTCTTCGTCGCGCTTCTGAATGCGTGACAGGTCAACCGGAAACGGCGGGTCCCAGTCCGAGAGGCTCTCCGACCCCGTGATGCCCGGATATTCCGGCACTAAATTCCTGTCGGCGGCAAGCCCCTCAATTGGCACGACGCTTACGAGTTGAAACTCGGCAGCCCCGGTCGAAAGCCGTCCTCCCTCCTGCCAGAGATAATATTCAAGCGTTACAAGAGCGCCCGTTTGAACGCCCAACTCGCGCGCCGCCCATTCGTTCAAGATTATGGGCGGCAGCGCGGAAGACGCCGACGAAGGCGAGCCGGACGTTGATGAAGTTGACGCAGGTGTGCGTTTGAGTTTTTCAAAGCTTTCGTCATCAATCGCCGTGACTAAAGAGTACGGAATCTCGCGTGGGCCGGAGCGGATGCTGTTGGCTAGATAAGAAAAGAGCGGTTGGGGACGCAGGCCGAGTCCGTTGGCTGCGGCGCTGGCCGTCTCCGCCAGAGAACTGTTGATGAGCGCGCTGTCGGTTTCGAGCGACAGCGCGCGCTGCTCGTCAAGCGCGCGGAGTTTTATCCCTAAGTCTTCGAGTCTGACTCTCTCTTTGACGATTTCCCTGAGCAAGTCATTGTTCGTCGTCTCTCCCCCGCCGGACGCATGCGCCGAGAGCAGGATAGTGTTGACCTTGCCTTCCTGTTCGAGTTCTTTCTGGAGCAGTCGGAGTGGCACGTAGACGACCTTCACAGCCGTCTGTTGCGGTTGCAGCGAAAATTCGCCGAGGGCGGACGAATCGAGCCGCTCGCGCGCGCTCATGCGAACGGTGCGGCCCACATCCTCCTTTCGCCCGTGCAGAGATTCGACGGGGATGGCCGAAGGCTTCTCAACTCTGACGAGTAGCGCGTCTCCCGGCTTGATGCCCAATTCGTCGGCCAGGCTCGCGCCCACCAGCAACTCTCGGTCGCGAGGCGTAAGTGTGTTTTCATTTCCGTGAAACTGCCAGAACCTTTCGTCAACGCCGTAAATCTGAACATTCGACGACCAGCGTTTGCTCGCCTCGTGAGTGATAGTTCCCTGAAGAACAATGAGCGGGCAAGTGGCGCGCAGTCTGCTTTGTGAGAAGCGTTCGTCCTGCTGTATCTCTGCGGCGAGCTGTTCGCGAAAGAAGCTCGCGGCGCTGATAACTTGCTCCGTGCTGCCGAGCCTTTGCAAGAGCAACTCGCGCAGGCTGGCACGGACGGAATCGCCCACGAGCAAAGCCCCGGCCAGCACTGCCACCGCCACCGCCACGCCGCAGACTACCGCCAAATTCGTGCGCCAGTAGTAAGCCAGATTACGCTTGAGCAGAACGGTGGTGTTCATAAAGAAAATTGTAGGGGCAGGGACAAGTTCTCTGCCCGCTCGTTCGCCCGACACGCGGGCAGAGGACTTGTCCCTGCCCCTACAGTCTTACTATCTCCCGCCTTCCAGTTTTCCTTCCACCAACTCGTAGCGCACGGGGAAGCGTGCGGCCAATTCCGCGCTGTGGGTAACGACGAGCAGGATGCTTTCCTGTCGCTGGTGTAATTCCAGTAAGAGCGAAGCGACCACTTCGGCTGATTTATGGTCGAGGTTGCCGGTGGGTTCATCGCACAATAGAAGAAGCGGCTGCATCACGAGCGCGCGGGCCAGCGCCACGCGCTGTTTTTCTCCGCCCGACAGCTCTGCCGGGCGATGTTCGATGCGCCCACTGAGTCCGACCTGCTCAAGGAGTGAGAGCGCACGCTGTTGCGTGTCTTCGCTATTGGCTTGAGCAACGAGGGTCGGCGTTAAGACGTTCTCGATGACGGAGCATTGCGGCAGTAAACAGTGGTCCTGAAAAATAAAGCCGATCTCTTTATTTCTGAAGGCTGCGAGTTCCCGCTGTTTCAGTTGAAAGATGTCCTGGCCGTCGAGGCGCACGCGGCCTGCGCTCGGTGGCTCAAGTGCGCCGAGGATATAGAGCAACGTGCTTTTGCCGCTACCCGAAGGTCCCATGATCGCCGCCGCGTCACCGCGCTTTAAAGAAAGGGAAACGTCTTCGAGAATCGAGAGTTCTCCCTGCGGGGTCGTGTATGACTTTGAGAGATTGGCGACTTCCAACAAACTTGCGACCTCCGGGAATATTCGGTCAGGCGGTGATGTCAGTACCGCCTGCGGTAGCGGGCGTGACCTGTAGGGTTCTCAAGTCGAACCCACCACTAGCGCCCCATCTTTGCTGACAGCCGACAATTGCTCGCCGACTGCCAAATCGCCATACACTTCGAGAGCACGTTCCGCCATCCGGGCCACGCTGTAGTGCTCGCGGACTCCGCGAAAGCCGTTGTCGCCGAGCGTTTCGGCGAGCTGCGGATTTTGGTAGAGCTTGAAAATGGCTGCGGCAAGGGCTTCCGTGTTGTCGGGTTCGACGAGGAGCCCACCCGCCGTTTTTTCAATAACCTCTGTGAATGCTCCACGCCGCGGCTGCACGACGGGGACGCCGCACGCCATAGCTTCCAACAGGAAGATTCCCTTCGGCTCATTGTAAGTAGCGGGCACGGAGAGCACGTCAAGCCCTCGCAGAAACTCTATCTTCCCCTGTCGGTCGAGCACGCCCCTGTAATGAAACTCGTCGGCGAGTCCCCACTTTTCCATCCGCTGCGTGATGTCGTCCAGATAATTTTTATGTTCAGCGCCGAGATAGCCCGCAACCTCCAGTCGCGCCGCAGGGAAATCCTTGCGCTCGCGCCGCAGCCGCCCGTAGGTCTCCGCCAACACGTGCAAACCTTTTTCCGGGGCGACGCGCGCAAAATACCCGATGGTGAAAGGCTGTGTGCGCTCGCGCGGGCGCGCTTCATAGCCGTTGAGGTTGATGCCTAACGGGACGACCCGGATTTTGTTTCGAGGAATGCCCAGATAGCCCGGCATAAAGTCGGCGTAGTATTGGCTGACGGCGATAAACGCGTCCACGTGTTTGACGTTCTCGCGAATCAATGCAAGCGCCTCGCGCCGGTATGGCTCTTGCAGCCCGTCTAGAAATAAATCCTCGCCTTGCAGAGTGCAGTAAACGGGACGCTGCAAAGCTTCCTTGAGAGGCTTTGCCAGTCCGATCAACAGCGTGTAGGGCAAACTGATGACATCGGGCTGCGGCTCATGGCGCAGCCAGTCGAGCATCTTCAACAACTCTTTACGCTGGTTGCCGTCTTCGCCCCGGAGCATTGAGACGGTCAACTCGCCCAGCAGCTTCGGGCTGGTGGAGATAGAGCGGCGCGCGGCCAGCTTTAACATCAAGGGGGAATCCCAAAGGCGGTCGAGCACCCACGGCGACTTGCGAAAGAGCGAGACGTACTGTTGCAGGTAGATGCTGATACCGCCGAAGAAGACTTTCTCGCGGCTGACGTTCTGCTCGTCCGTCAGCGTCGGCGTATACATCGGCAGAAGCGTTACGTCGTGGCCGCGCGAAATCATCTCGGCAGCCAGCGCATTGTCGCGCAGGCAACTACCGCAATACATGTTGGCGGCCCCGGCGGTGATGTACAGAATTCTCATCTCAAACGGCCGCCGCACGTTGAAAAGCGCGGCGCGCGTACAAATGCTCGAACAGGTTTCCCTCGTGCGGCTGATTCCAACTGACCTGAGTTGTCGGCACAGCGCCCAGATTCAGACGGTCAACGTTGGAAGACGCGACGAGCCTCTGTATCAACTTATCATCCGCCGTGATGGCGGTGACAACGAGGCTCGGGCCGAGCGCCGCTGGAATCAAGTCCTGTCGGGACTCAACGACGCTCGCAAAGGGAAAGAGGAATTCCCTGTTCGCCAGCGGATGATTCGCGTCTTCACAGTGAACAATTGTCGGCAGCAGGTACGAACAGTTTTGCCAGTTGACGAGCCGACCGCCGTCTCGGTAGCTGGCCGTCACGTCGCGCGCTCCCCTGTGGGACAGGTCTTGCTCGATGCTGGCGTTAATGCGCGTGGCCACACCCGCGTCCGTGAAGGGAGCGAGTTGCGCCGCTTCGTCCATTGCATCGCGCGGCACGATTCGTGACAGCCTCTCACTCAGCGCCTCGCTGATTTCCCGTGCGCGCGACGGAACCCAGATGGCGGACGCGTTAATGCACGAGCGCCCGCCGTTATCCGCAATCGAAGCGACCATCACGTCCAGATACTTCTCCCACTCGTCAATGCAGTCTTCGCCGATGACGATCTTGCTGTAGCCCGGCCCGTGAACCTCCACGCGCGGGTCATCTTTCCAGAGTCCGGTCGAGCCTGCGTCACCGAAGACCATCCCGCGCCCCGTGCGGCGCAGGATTTCGCCCGCGCCCGCATGGTCTGTCGGATAAAAGCTGAACGCTTCGGAGGGAGCGCCCGCCTTTATCAATGCCTGAATAACGCGGAAAGGTGTCCAGGGCTCACTGCTGCCCGGCTTCAACACGAGCGGGATTTTCAAGGGCACGGCGGGAATCCAGAGCGAATGCACTCCCGGCGAATTATTCGGCAGCACGACTCCGAGCGACTGCGTGCGCGGGAAAAAGCTAAGCGGCTGACCAGACGCTTCGCCAAATCCTTCGTCAAGGATGTGCAAATCTAGATTTCTCGTGAGGCCCGCGAGCACGTCTTTCATCTCGGTCATCACGCCGCCGATCTTCGACATGTTGCGCCGCACCAGCACGTGCGGCAATCCGGTCGTCGCCGAGACCTGCCTCACGTAATCATCCGGCGTCTGCCTTTCATCGCCGAGCGGCAACTCGTCATCACTGAAATACTCAGCCGCCCGCGCGCATATCGCCAACAGTTCAGCGCAGGAAAACTTCGCGAGCGCCCTGCGGCCCGTTTCCTGATCGAGCAGGTCGCGCCGGATGAGGCCGACGTTGGCCTGGCTGACTTCGACGAACAGCTCGCGCGTCCGATGGTGCGGCACGCGCGCCACGTCCAGGCTCTTGTACGGCTCGCCTTTGCGTAGTAAAGGAAGATGAAGCATAAGGGAATTTTTGATTTGCGATTGGATTTTGATTGAAATAATGCTTTCGTCCTTAATCCAATCAAAAATCGCAAATCCAAAACTGGTTCAGTAGACTCCTTCGACGACCGTTGCCTGTAATCTTGAAAAGGGCCGGACGTTGCGCACTCCGTCCCACGGGTAGAGTTCGCAGGGGCGTTCTCTCTCGGCCTCGTCGCGTTCGAGAAAGCGGGGCATGAAGAATTCGCGCGTCAGCGTCGTCAGGCAAACACGGCCTGTCGCACCGTACTCGACCGTGCGATCCGGGTCGTCAGGGTCTACGACATCAATCATCGCGCGTGGGAGCGGCGGATAGTAAATGATGGCGTAGTTGTCTTTTGCTTCGCGCGGCTTGTGGACGGCAAGGCCCATCAGGGTGTTGCCGTAGGTCGGCGCGAAATAGACGCCATCGAGCAACTCTTCGACTGCGAAACGATGAAACTGCGGCGTCATCTCCGTGCCGCCGCAGAAGACGCCCGTGATGCCGATTTTTTTGAGCGAGACTTTCTCGCAGAGCGCTTCCAGGAGTTTCGGCGTCGTAAAGAGGCAGCGGATATTTTCATGCGCGCGCAGCAGCGTGAGCCCCTGTTCGACGACGTGCTGCTTATATTGTTCGGCCATGCCGGGTTGATTCATCTTGAGCAGCTTGATGACCCAGCGTGGGTCCAGGTCAACCATGAAACAGATGCCGCCGCGATATTGCGCCAGATGCTCGACGGCGAGGCGCAGGCGGCGTGGGCCGGTCGGCCCCAAACTCAGCCAGTCAGCCCCCGGCGGAAAATACTGGTCGGGCAGAGTCTGGCTAAAGGCTTCATAATCGAGCCGAAAATCCTCGCTGCTGATGCGTGATTTGGGCACGCCCGTGCTGCCGCCCGTCTCAAAGACGTAGATGGGCTTGCCCTGTAGCCCGCGCGGCACCCACTTGCGCACAGGCCCGCCGCGCAAGGCTTCGTCCTGAAAAAAACCGAAGCGCGCGAGGTCAGCGTAGCCATGGATTTCGCGGCGCGGGTCCCAATTCAAAGCCTGCGCGTAGTCGAGCCAGAAGGGAGAGCCCGTCTCCGGGCTGAAATGCCACGCGACCGTTTCGCGGACCCAACTATCCAGAGTCTCGCGCGCCGCCTTGAGCTGTGGTTGCAGGTTCGCTTCGCTGGTAGACATCTTGTTCCGAAGATTACTAAGCACAACGGTTTCGGTTCAACCCTCAGGCCGTGAAATTACTTGAAAGACATGTAAAAAGATATTTACATATCTTAGGAGCTACTGTGATTCCCTCTAGCGGTAGGCCACGCGATTCTCCTTTGCCGCCTGCGCCACTATGCTTCATTGTTTTGTTTTAACTTGCGGTGCGGAGTTCTCCGCAATGGCGAACAGGTGTTTGATGCCGCGCACGATCAGCAGGCCGTCGGAGATGGCCGGAGTCGCCATGAGGACCTCACCCATCGGATTGACCGAAAGAAGCTCATGCTTTGGCCCGGATTTAACGACAAAGATCTCACCGTCCTCACTGCTTAGATAAATCTTCCCATTGGAGGCGACCATCGAGGCGGTGAATGCCCCGCCGCGGTCAGCCAGGCGCTGCTGGTAGATGCGCTCGCCAGTCCTGGCGTTATAAGCAGTCATCACGCCCTGATTCGAGCAAACGTAGAACAGGTCGCCATAGACGATGGGTGTCGGCATGTATGGGCCGCCGCGTTTCTTGCTCCAGGCAATAAATTGATTCGACTCTTCGCCTTCTTTCAAAGTGATGTCGCCTGTAGCGCCGGGCCGGATGGCATAGATCGGCTGGATGGGGGCATAACCGCTGGTCACGTAAATTAAATCGTGCGCGACGAAAGGCGTCGGCGTCGTGATCTCAGAATTGGGGGTCAGTCGCCACAACTCCTTGCCCGTCGCAAGCTCGTAGCCGCGGATGGCTTTCGTCCCGTTGGTAATCAGCTCTGCCCGAGACTTGCCCTCATAGATGGTCGGTGTGGCCCATGAAGGAATCTCTTCACGCAAAGTTTTCCAGACCTGTTTGCCTGTCTTAATGTCATAAGCGGCGATGAAAGAATCTTTCTGGATATCTGCCTGCAAAATGACGAGGTTCTTATAGATGATGGGGGAACTGGCGTGCTCCCATTGATAATCCGGATCATAGAACCAGCCAGCGTCGAGCACGCCGAGGTCCTGTTTCCAGAGAAGCTTGCCATTCAGGTCGTAACAGTAAAGTCCCTCGGAGCCGAACAGCGCGATGAGATGTTGACCGTCAACTGCGGGAGTAGAAGAGGCATGCGTCGCCTTTGGATGGCGTTTGACTTTCGGCACTCCTTCGTAAGCCGTGCGCTCCCAGAGAATCTTGCCCGTTTGCTTATCGAGGCAATAGACCTTCCACGTATGCTTTGATTCTTCCTTGACAGGAGCAACGTCGCCATAAAGTCCGAACCGCGTCTCCTCCTTCGGGTTAACGCTGACGGCAGTCGTGATAAAGACTTTGTTGCCCCAGACAACCGGACTCGAATGCGCCAACCCCGGAATCGGAACCTTCCATCGAATGTTGACAGACTTTTCCGCATCCCACCGAATGGGCGTCTCCCGGCCTTCAATCACGCCGGCAGCCGCAGGCCCGCGAAACTGCGGCCAGTTCTGCGCGCGTGCAATGGAAGTGACCAAATATAGGAAGAGGAAGCAAAGTGCTAGTCGTTTCATTAGGAGAACCTTTCACCTGTTGCAGTTGACGGCTTTTTACTCTTAACCGAGCGGATGCGCGCTTGACGTTACGACAAACTGAAAACTGTTTACTGATCTACTTTCTTGAATTGCGTTGCGGTCTCGCCTCGCTTGAGCGTGAAGGCGCTGGCCTTACCGCCCTCGACGTTGAAGGTGATGATGATACCGTCGAAATCTGTCGGCCTAAAAGTAGTCTGGTCTACGGCGATCAAGCCGAAGGGAGGTTGGCCTGCCGGAGTAGTGAAGAGTTTGCCCTCCTTGAGCGTGACAGTGATTTCAATTCCCTGCTCGTTTTTGTACTTTCCGACGTAAGCTTGCAGAGTCTCGGCATCCACAGTGGGCGGCGGGACAGCCCCGGCCTTCTTGAGCATCTCCGCGATCTCAGCCCTCTTTGCGTCGCCCATCGTGGCTTCGAGAGCGGCCGTCAGTGTCTCGGCTTTTGCCCCGCCCCGGTCGAGAGCGATGCGGACAAGCACTGCATTGCCTTCTCGCGCTCCTAAAATCAGGACTTCGTCTACGCTCTCCGCGCTCTTATCGAGCAGCGCACGCACGACATCAATATGCTTGTTATCCAACGCCCAGGTCATGGCCGTCGCGCCATAGAAAGTGTCTTTCACGCTCACGTCCGCGCCGCGTGCCAGCAGAAGCTTAACGACCTCTGTGTGACCCCGCTCAGCGGCTTTAAAGAGCGCCGTCGTGCCGTATCGGAACTTAGCATTTACGTTAGCGCCCTTGTCTAAAAGCGTCTTGACGGCCACCACATCGCCCTTGCGCGCGGCTTCCCAGAGTTGATTGTCGAGTTCCTGCCTGGCATCCTGCGCGCTGATCGCGAGCGGGAAGACCATAATTAAGGATAGAAGGATGATTTTTCTTTTTGACATGATTTTCGCTCTCATTAAAGTAGCAGTTATCGTATCTCTCGAAAAGGTTATATGGCCATCTCTCATGGGCGATTTGGCGCGCGAAAAAGCTTTGCTTTGCTCGCTTTATTTACGAGCTTAGCCGTCAATAGGTTCTACAATTCAACTTGGTGTAATAACCGCCAGCGCCAAACAACGTCAAGCGTTGGCTGCGGAGAGTGACTGTTGTCCCGTAGGCTCATCGTGCGGTGTGCTGGATCATATCTGTGGGATTAATCCCGAATTGCAGGAGGTTATCGAAATCGCCACGCTGACTGCTAACCCGGACCCACTCTCGCAACATGGCCAGGAAAGGGGCGTCAGGGGCGAACATGGCGTGCAGGACGTCTTTGACAGCGCGGATTTGGTCGGCGTTCGAGGCCAGGTCTGTCGCCCCGGCGCCGAGCACCTTCAGCAGATTGTGGTGCTTAACCAAGTGGCCCAATTGGGTGAGGTGGAACCTGAGCTGGTTGAGAACGCGCAGCCTTTCCTCGACCAGCCCCTTGCGCTGTAGGGCGTAGACGGTGATGGAAACCGCCCCCATGCGGCTGGGCTTGCCCTGGGCGTCCGCGCGAGCCCGGATCATCCCATTCTCGTCGAAGGTGAGGTGCTCCTCCGGCTGGTCGAGGCAGGGGTTGAGCAGCAGCCGCACGCCGTCTTCATCCGCGTGCGGGCCCCGACTCCGGACCCGTCGCCCCTCGTCAGAGAGTGGGAACTGCGTAGCCTTGCCCAGTCTCATCTTTTCGGCTTGGCCGGGTACTTCGTGATTGCGTGCCCGATTGCATTCCGGACACGAGACCAGTAGATTGTCCCACTCGCCTGCCAGCCAGAAGTAACCGGGACGGAGAGCGCCCGACCCGGTCTCGATCTCCGACTTCGGCCTAAAGTGCTCGATGTCTTTCGGGGTCACGTGCGCGAAACGGCTTTCGCAGTAAGCGCACTTCGTTCCGAAGGTGGTCTCGAGCGCAGACACCAGCTCCGGGTTCTTGTAGACGGAAAAAGTGAAGCTCTTTTCCGTCAGTTTCACTTCGTTGGCATAGTTAGCCGGGTCTGTAAAGAAGGCCATCGCCTTCTCTATTTCCTGCTCAGCCTTTGTGATCTTAGTGACGCCATTGAGCGATTTGACGTTCTTCGTCGCATACACCTTGATCGCCACAGGGGCTGGCCCACGGTCGATCTTGATCACGGTTCGCCATCCTTTCCACTGTTATATTGGTTCGCTCCAGATCTTCGCCACTTCGTCAACCGCCGATTGCTTGAGCACGGCGAGCGGTATGCTCGGCTCGCGCCGATGTTGAGCCACCAACCGGTCAATAGCGTCGTACATGAGGTTCTCGCGCAACGTCGTGCCGAGGTGGCGGCGGTCCTTGAGCTGCTCGCGAAGCTCTTTCAGCCGCTGGGCCTGCGGTTCGGTAAGCTCCGGCAGTGCCAGCAGCGCATAGTACTCATCGAAGACTGCTTCGACGTCAGGGTCGATGGTCGAGTTAAGGCCGAAGAAGTCGGATGTCAGTAGCTGGTCGATGCGGAAGTCAGCCGGTGATGGCAGCTCCGTAAGCGAGATCACCCGAGAGTCTTCGTCGCGTCGCATCACTGCGACCTCACCCGCCCCCAGCCCACGCAGGCACAAGGGATCGTGCGTAGTGGCGAGGAACTGCATTGCCGGCAGCGCCTTGCGCAACGAGCCGACGATTCGCATCTTCCACGTCGGGTGCAGGTGCGCGCCCACCTCGTCGAGCAGGACGATGCCCTCGGCCTCCTGTAGGTTGGGCCAGAGGCGCAACGCAACTTCCAGAATATCTACTGTCATAGCCACCACGCCCTGATAACCATCGCTGAGTTGCCGGAGCGGCACACGAGCGCCGTGATATGCGACGACGACATGCCCCTCCTCACGCGTCAACTCCGCAGACGGGGCGAGCGCCATGAGGTCTTTGAGAATCATTGCGGTGTCGTCGAAGCGAGTCTGGTCGAGGCCGAGCAGCCACTTCTCGGCATTGAGAAGCGGCACGAAGGGGTCGAAGAGGTTATCTACTCTGGAGAAGTCGCCATCCGCGGCGGAGTCCGGCTGCTGGCTCGTGCCGCGAGGCAACAGCTTGGTGGCGCCATAGCCGAGAAGCAGCGTTTGAGGCTCCCAACCAGTTCCCTCCACTCGCGGATGCTCTGCATCGAAAACAATGCTCGTCTTGTCGCCGGTGGGGCTGGTGAAATCAACCCGATTGGCGCGAAAGACCAACGTATGCGGCTTGGGGAAGCCGCTCAGCTTGACGCTCACGCTTCCCCGTTTGCAGCGGAAACGCACGAAATCGGCAGGACGTACGCCGCGCGTCTCGGCGAGTCGGACGAACGAGCGTGCGCCGAGGAGAGCAAGGGCAGTCGCTTGCAGCGCTGTGCTCTTGCCCGTCCCATTCTCGCCCAGGAGCATCAGCCACGGCGTGCGACCGCTCGTACTCGTGAGGTTCAAGTCAAGAGTCTGGATCGCCTTAACGTCCTCGATCACCACGCGCTCGATCAACCGGCGCTGGCCTCTGTATTTCTCGCGTCCCTGCTCATTGTCTAAAGAGTAGGAAGACTGATCGTTCTCGAAGGCTGAAAATGCCGCTTTCGCGCGGCGTTTACGCGCCTTGGTGATGCGCGGAGTGGGTAGGGTGCTGATCGCCCAGGAGTCCTCTATCTGGATACCCCCAAGCTTTTCCATCCCTGCTCGGATCAGTTGTCTTTTGAGGCCAGCGAATTCCTCTTCGGGGGCGGTCATCCGGCGAAGCACCTTGACCTCCCGAAGGAGCCGTTTGTCCTCAGCCCCCAGCGCGGCCAGGTCCATGACCCTCTCAATCTGCGAAAGTACCAAGCGTGCCGCCGCTCGGCGCTCTTGGACTAGGCCCAGGCGATTGAGCCCCAGCACAGTGATGGTGGCCTGTCCCCGCGCAGTGTCGCTCACCACCATGCCTGACTCTTCGAACACCAGATGCTCTTCGGGCATGTCCACGCAAGGATCGAGGAGCAGGGGATGCTCTTCTTTCTCTTGCCCCGGTTCGAAGGCGCGCTCGGACTCTTCCTCCAGTGGAAAGCGATTGGCTTTTCCGATCCGGATACCTTCATGGATGCGGATGCGACTGCAGTCTATGCAGCTCGGGAGCAGGTTCTCCCACGTCGCGGCGAGCCACCAGTAGCCGGGGTGATCGGGCCGTTCAAGGACACCTGACTTGGGCCGGAAGTGCTCTACGTCAACCGGCTGCGTGGCTTGATATCTACGTTCACAATAGGCGCACTTGCCGTAGAAGAGTTCGCCAAGAGCGTTTAGGACCTCCAGAGACTTGTAGACCTTGAACGCAAACCTCTTTTGGCCGCGCCGCTTCTTCCCGGCTGAACTGAAGAACTTCTTCGCATCCGCCAGCTCCCGCTGTGCCGGGGAGTCGCTTTCTTGCGAGAGGACCGCTGGTCGTGGGACGCGATTGCGATCAACATGGATCATGGCTAAGTTCCAGTGTGCAGGTTTTCAGAATGATTATGATTTGTTTGCCTTCTCCCTCTTCGCGCAGCCGCCGCCGCAACGACATAAGGCCCGCCGCGGCGCGACGCCGGGCAGGAGTGTCTTCACCTTTGGGGAAGGAATCAAATAATCCTTTGTAGTACGGCATAGACAGTTTCCTCCACTCTACTTTTTATACTCCACCTCCCAATATTTCTGACGCGCTTCATGGAGGACTACGCTTGAGTAGATGCCGGTCAGCGCGCTCCAATCCCACGGCAACTTACTGATGGCGGCACGCCGCTCTTCACCGATGCCGCGCGGATTCAGGTAGTAGTAGATCCTTGTAGTAGTAGATCCTTGAATTCTCGCCGTATGGAGAATTCTCACGTGGGATGGCCTCCCCGTTTTCGGCGAATTCCAGATGCTGAAAGGGATTAATCTCCCGGTTAGTACGGATTCAAGAGCAGGGGCTGTTCGTTAGCGAGACCCTCCGGAGTTGGGACTGCGTAATAGGCTGGATTTAGCGAGTGCACAAGGATGCAGGCTCGTGAGAATTCAGCCTTGATGACAATCGCAGGCAAAAAATACTCTCGGCACCAGGGAAAGTCAATAGTCTTCGCGGCATTCGTCAGTTCCGAGTTAAAAGCCGAGAGACATCCCTGCCGCAATAAAAGATAAGACTTTCTATCACCATATCCGACTGCTATGTCTGAGCAAAGGCCGCCCTGACCGGAATTCGGGAAGGATGCTTGCCGACCGGGGAAACTACGATTGGCCCGTAGGCATAGGCCTGAGGGGAGGTGATTCGTAACATGAAAGAAAGCTACGCTTAGGAAGTGAGGTCGCCGACGATAATTACTAATGCATTTATTACTTAGTCTACTTTTATCGTTAACCATTCAGCGCTTCTCAGAAACTGAAACGCATTCCCAGCTCTATCCGACGCGATGGCGCGGCAGAGGTGGCGCGTCCGAAGAACGGGGATGTCAGCACGCCATTTAACCCGAGCAAATTGGGATGATTAAACAGATTGCTAAAGCGGACGTTTACCGCCAGCTTGCCCTTGCCGTTTCCTTTATTATCTTTCTTGCCAAGCACGAAGGTGCGACTGAGATTCAGATTCAAAGTTACGTTCACCGGGTTAGTACCCGCGTTGCGCGGCAAGTTGCCGTTAATCGTGTTCGGAGTGAGTAGGCCGAAGTGAGTCTGTGTGGCTTGTGGGTCTGGAAAATCAACCTCGCTCGGACGGTCGTTGAAGTTGCCGTCGCCATTATTATCGCGTCCGGTAGTGATATTGAACGGAGTTCCTGATGCAGCAGTAAAGGAGACCGCGGCGCGGGCTTCGAAGGGAAGGCTGAGGCTTCCATTGACAAAGATCCGATGGCGCATCTGCCAGCTCGGTCGCGCCCACTCGCCTTGAAAATCATAGCTCGATTGCGGCAAAAGAAAAGGGTCGTCCGCATCGGTCCTGAAGTCGAAATTGAGGTACGTCAAAGCGAAGGTGAAATATTTATTCGACGATTGATTGAGATTGACGGAGATGACGCGCCCCCGTGTCTGCCCACTTGATTCAAACAAGAGTACGTTTTTCGACTCACCAAGCGGGCGCGGAGCGATGTGCGGGTCTGGATTGGCAGTGGAAACAACTGGAGCATTGATGTTGCGCGAACGCAACTCCCCCCAACCGCGCGTCCAACTGTGACTAGCGGAAATTCTCCAGCCTTGCGGAAGTTGTCTTTCAAACTCAACACGCGCCTGCAAAGATGCGGTCGCGCGCAAACTTTCATCCAGGAATCTAACGGTCGGAATCGAGTTATTCGCACCCGCTCCGGCAAACGGATTCGGGAACGCGGGCGCGTCAATAATTATTTCCTGTTGCCGGATTCCGTTCAGGCGTTCGGCCTCAAGCGTCAAGAGTTCGCTGATGCGGTCATAGAAAATGCCGCCGCGTGCGCGCAAGACCCATTTCTGTTTCTTATCCGGCGAATAGGCCATTCCAAAACGCGGGGCTAAACCTGCAAGGTCCGTGGGAGCGGTTTGGGCTTCGTAGCGAAAGCCCAGACTCAAAGTAATATTTTTCCGCCACTGCCATTCATCTTGAACAAAAGCCGCGACCCGCCATTGCCTGACGCCGACTGAGGGCGAGCCGAGCGCGACGAAAAAGCGTGTCGGAGTGCCGTCTGGGAGCGACAGCAGAGCGCGGCGATATTGTTCAAGACCCGAAATATTTTCCGCCGTCGGTTGAGTGGACGCGCCGCCAAAGTAAAAAGCACCATTCGGATTATCCGTGCGAGTGTAACGAATGTAGCGGAAAGTATTTTGTGTACCGAACTTCAAATTATGCTTGCCCGCGATGAAAATAAAGTTGTCCACAATCTCCAACCGTTTCTCGTCGCGTTCGAGAAACTGGGTGCTTGCTCCGCCGCCTGTGAAAGAACCGGCGACTGAAACAACCAGCTTGTCGGAAGCGGCTTCCTGCCTGAGTTTTTGCTGCGTTAGCCCGACCCGCAATTCGTTCAGTAACTTTGGATTGACGGTCAGAGTATCGCTGAAACGGACGTTGTGTTCGGTCTCCCGGCTATTGAAACCGCGTTCGGGAAGATTGAAACCGCCGACACCTTGATTGTCGAGCCGGTTTGAATTGAAGTCGTAGCGCAAAACCTGAATGCGATTTTCTTTAAGCCGCCAATCGGCGCGCGCCGAACCGATCATCAATCTTCTCGGAGTCGGCACATTGGCGACGAAAGCCATCGGTCGAAAAGAGCTGTCGAGCACGATAGCGTTGACGACTGCCGCTTCGTCAATGTCGCGCTTTTCGAAATCAACGAGAAAGCCGGAGCGTTTTTTTATGATTGGCGCACCGAGTTGAAATCCGTACTGGCGAGTCTGCGTCGGCGCACGCCTCAGGGCGAACGGCTCACGAGCATTGAGCGCATCGTCATTGAAGTTAAAGAAAACAGAGCCGGTGAATGAGTCCGCGCCCGGTTTGGTAGTTATCTCAACACGCCCACCACGAAAAGCAGGGGTTTCATATTCAGCTGAATAATTGTTTGGACCGACGCGCACCGAAGCGATAGACGACTTTGGCGGAAGGCGTCCGCTTGCACGAAAGCCGTCAACCGTCACCACGGCTTGTCCGGGAACGCTGCCCGAGGCTGCGGCAAGCTGTTGTAATTGTTCGTTGAGCGCATCAGGATCATCGGGCAAGTCTTCGATTTCTCGCCCGGTTAAAACTTGTGTCCCGGCGGCGCGCTCAGGGTCTAACACTGCTTCCGAACTATTTCCAACTGTCACGGTTTCTTTGATTGTCGGATAGAGCGTGATGGAAAGGCGCAACGACCTTGCATGGTCAGCGATTAAAGACTCCTCATGAATGGCGAAGCCTTCGGCTTCGATTTTCAAATCGTAAGAACCCGCCAGCAAATTTCTGAAAACGAATCTTCCCTGTCCATCGCTGACCGCTGTCAAACTCCCTGTCTCTCTCACCAGATTGATTTGTGCTCCGACGATGACCGCCTTGTTTTGGTCTTTTACCTCCCCTTGAATTACAAAGCTGTTCTGCTGTGAGGTGGCCTGCAAAGGAGAGAAAACCCATGCGCTCATCGTCACCGACGCGAGAAGTAAAATCGTGTGTTTCAGAAAATCCATCAAGCCGCTCCTCACGCGCAGTAAAGTTCAGAGCGTGGAGGTTAGCGGCTGTAGTTTTCGATGGGAAAGATTATGTGACTAAAGCGTCAGGTGAACGAACCAAAGGGTTAGGGAGATTGACGAATGTGAGAGGGAGGTTCCGGCTCACAGATTCCCGCCGAGATATTTACTCAGGTTTTCACGGTAACGGTGACTCAGTTTTAATTCCGCGCCGTTGCGAAGAACTACTTTGTAGTCGCCGCGTGACCAAACCTGCAGTTCCCGAACCTGATCCAGATTGACAATCGCCGAGCGCCCGATGCGTTTGAATTGATGTGGATCGAGCTTTGATTCGAGGCTGCTGATGGCTTCGCGGAAAAAATGTTTTTGTCGTTCGGTATACAATAAAACGTAGTTGCCCTGCGCTTCGATCCAAAAAATCTCGTCGGTTTTGAGGAAAAAGACGCGCCCGTCGTTTTTGATAATCATGCGTCCGAGATAATTTGTCGCACCCGTGTGTTCGCCAAGAAGCGAAAGCAAGCGTTGATTTAAGTGGCTATCCTTCTCGCTTTCGATTTGTGCCAGGGCGCGTTCGAGGGCTTGCTCGAAACGCTCACGGTCAAATGGTTTCAGAAGATAATCGAGCGCATGGACTTCAAAGGCACGGATAGCATACTGGTCATAAGCTGTGACGAAAACTATGTGCGGCAAATGCTTGCCAGTTAAAGATTCGAGAACCGCAAAGCCGTCTACTTCCGGCATCTGGATGTCTAAGAAAACCAGATCGGGCTGCGCGGTTTCAATCGCGGTGATGGCTTCCCGCCCGTTTTCACACTCGCCAATGATTTCAATCTCGCCATGCCCATCGAGAAGGCGGCGAATCATTTTTCGCGCCAGTTGCTCGTCATCAACAATGAGGGCTTTGATCTTGTTCGGCTGATTCATCGTTTCCGGTTTCAATTCAGGTTGTAGATGGCCGGATCAACGATAGTCAAAGGAAGCGAAACAGCAACCAGCATCCCCCCTTCCGGGGCTTGTTTCAACTCAAAATCGTGGTTTAAGCCATAAAGCTGTTTGAGCCGCTCGCGGACGTTCGCCAAACCGAGACCTTGTTTCGGGAAGCCTTTCGCACAGGCACCGTTTTCTGGCAAACCTGAGCCGTTGTCCGCTACTTCGAGACGCAGTTTGCCATTTTCAAGTCGAGCGCTGATGCGAATCAAACCGGCTTTAGCCTGTGTTGAAATCCCATGCTTGATGGCGTTTTCGACGAGCGGTTGCAAAATCAGATTAGGGACTTGCGCTTCGAGCGTCGGCGGCTCGATCTCAAACGTGGTCGTCAGTCTTTTTCCAAAACGGACGCGCTCTATATCCAAATAGCATTTCAAAAACTCAACCTCGCGTTTAAGGCTGACGACTTGCCTACCGTCATCGTCGAGCGTTAATCGCAGAAAATCGCCGAGCCGCGCTGTCATTTTCTGCGCTGTGTCCACGTCTTCAAATTGCAGGGCGGAGATTGAATGCAAGGTATTGAAGAGAAAATGTGGCTGAAGCTGCATTTTCAAGGCTTGCAGTTCGGCACGGGCTAGTTGTGATTCGAGTTGCGAAGCGCGGAGTTCCTTTTTGCGATACTGACGGTAGTAGTTTAACGCCTGGCCGAAAGCGAGCACAAAGCAGTAAAACACTAGGGCCGCTAAAAAGTCCGTGATGAGAAAATACCACTTGCTGGATAACCAACTTGCGGTTTCGTTAAAGCTCTCGACAAAAATTGCGTTTAGCAGAAAGGGGAAAAGAGTTTTGACGACTGACAGAATCAACCCTAATGAAAAATATAATGGCAAACTTCGATGCCAATTATCCCGCTCTATCCGCAAGCGGCGTGAGAGCCATAAAATCAAAGGGATGAAAAACACCCAGACTGCCCACGCAGTCATGTCCCAGCGGATGGCAGTTGTCAGATAAACCTGTGCCTCTCCGTTATGAAAGGCAGTAATGTACGATCTGAGCGCGTCAATAAAGCCCAGAGACGCGCACAATATTATTAATAGCAACCATTTCAGCCAGTGATTCTGTAACATCTTCCGCTTACCATTATCCTCCCGTAGTTTATGCGAGTTCCCGAATAAATTAAACAGTATTGGGACAAAGGTGTTCTATCAGAGGATGAACGTGTTTATGATTTGACGAAGTGTGGTTTGAATGTGATTTGACTGGGAAGCCGTGCTGAGCACTCAGCTTTTCTAATCGGAACACGATAAAAAGTATTGACGAAAGATAGGAATGTGCTAGATTCTGCGGCGCAACGGGCGTCCTTACCAACGGCTATACAGCACTTCACCTCGCACGCAAAACGCCTGACCTTTTCAATTGAATGCCTAGCTAAAAAAACTGGAGACACGCAAATGGCTGAAAATATCCCTCCCCCGGCAAACGAAAAAGACGACATCTATGCCGTGATGCAAAAGCTTTACGATGATTCCCGGGTCGTCAAAAGCGCGCACTTTATCGCGGCACAGCGGAAGAATAGAACTGCGAAGATCATTGGCGTCATTGTGATTGTGCTTAACGTCTTAATTGGCTCAGGCTTGATCGAGGAAGTCATTACAGTTCAAGGCAAGATCACAACCGTTATTAAGGCGCTCTCCTTTCTGGCCGCTGCTTTAGCAGGCATCCAGACATTCTTTAATTTCCAAAAAGAGGTCGAATGTCACACGAACGCCGGAGATGTTTACAGCAATATTAATCGCCGGCTCGGCTTGCTGATGGCCGAGTATCAGGAACAACCGGCGAACCGCGCTGCTCTGATTACCGACTTCAAAGCGTTAAATACTGAATTTTTGAAAGCAAATGACGATAGCAAAGCGTGCGTCCCGACCGACAATGACTACAAGAAAACTCGCGCGGGGATTGAGGCGAGAAAGGTCGGCCAGAGACCATAGAGGGCTCTGACGTGGCTACTTCTCACCAAGCAACCGCACGGCTTAACGCGCAATCCTGATTAACATTCCGTTGGAAGGACTCAACACGATGGCTCCAACAAGCAACGAAGAACTGCAAAAGCAGATTGCCCAACTCAAAAAGGAAAAGGAAAAGCTCGACGCTGAAAAAGAGAAGCTCGATGCTGAAAAGGCGAAACTCGATGGCGAGAAGGCGAAGCTCGAGGCTGAAAAGGCGCTCGTTGAGGCGCAGAAGGCATTAAAACAAGCCAAAGACCTCGCCGCACAACAACTGACCGACCTTCAGAATCAGAAAGCGCTGGTCGAGGCACGGAAGGCGTTAGAACAAGCCACAGACCCCGCTACGCAACAACTAAGCGAACTTCAAAACCAGAAAGCTCTGGTGGAAGCGCAAAAGGGACTCACCGAATCTCAGAAAGCGTTGGAGCAGGCAAAGAGCGCGTCTGGCCAACAGGTCACGGAATTGCAGAGCCAGAAAGCCCTGGCTGATGCTCAGAAGGGTCTGACCGAAGCGCAGACTCAGGCGGCCATAGCCAGGTATATCGGCGACGTTAAGGCTGGCCCGTATTCCGGCAGCGTAGAGATGAAGGAGAAAGGCGGAACAGAAGAAGCGCTGCTCCTCGCAGCCCGCGCTGTCAAAGAATGCGCCGCCAAGGTGGCAACAGCGGTTCAGAGCAAAGCCAACAAATTCTACATCTTCAGCGCAGATAAGTTTCCATCCTTTCAGCAGTTGCTCAATTTCCGCTTCCGTAAGGAGATGCTCAAGCAGGCATTCACCGCTGCTAACGTTTCCAAAGCGATGGCTAAGGACGCTGTTGCAGCGCCCGCGCTGGTTTCCGCTGGCTTGGAGGCGTTGTCGAAAATCCTCGGGTTCTTCAAAACCGATTACACAATTGGCGGTATAGACGCCAAGATTGACGAGTCACTCTTGCTGTTTGCCGTTGCCGGTCGGCTCAGCGGGAAAGAGGTTCACCTGCCCTCTATCTATGAGCCTAATGCCCTGGACCCGACAATCGGGGATTTAGTAAGAGAGTTGGCCGAACTTCTTGAGCTGCGAACCATTGCGGCAAGTGAAGCGAAACAAATAAAGGATGAGCTTGCTGAAGCTGAGAAAGAAGCGGCGGCGGCTGAAACCGAAGAAGCAGCCGACCCGGAGAGCGGAGAGACGGAAGACGCCGAGTCTGAGGAAGGTGAGACGGAAGGCGATCCGCCTAAGAACGCTGCCACTAAGAATCCCAGACTCGATGAACTGAATGGAGTGATAGCACTTTACGACGCCTTCGCAAGCTCATTAATTACACCTGATTCAAAAGGAGATGTACCGCTGAGCGCCGTTGCGCGGGAATTTGCAATTGATGCTGCGCTCAAAGCCGGTGGAGCAGTGCTCCTGCTCCGTCTGGAGAATAGCGGAGGCGGGTATCTCCTGAAGAAGAACTTCTTGACCGGGCTTGGGGCGATGCCGCTTTATCACATGGGAGGAGCAACGGTGACATATCTGTTGCTGAGTGGTGCAGAAGGCAGGGTGCTCGCCGGTGACGCCATCCCTGTGTATGGAGGATTCGTGAGGACGGATTCGCTTCGCGACGTGCTCGCCCAGTAGACAACCTGAGAAGAAGGCTCTCGCACTGTTCAACGGAATATAGATCCGGCAACTGCGCGACGCTCTTCTATGAGGGCTGGTAGAAGCTAACGTTGGATGCGCCGCCGCTCTGGAACTTAGCTCTTCGGAATCGAGATGCCGATTGATTCGAGAAATCTTGTCGGTCGGTCGCCGCCGATGAGGGCAAAGATATAGTCGTTCTCAATTCTGGCTTTCTCCTCTTTCGTGAGCGCGTCCATCAGGACGACTTCACGGTCGCTAATCTCCTTGATGGCCGCGCCGAAGTAAACCCTGAGCTTGCCCTCATCTATGCACTGGTAGGCTTGCAGTTTGTTGCCGAACTTCAAATCGTTTTTGAAATCGCTGCGCACGACCAGCGTGACCTCGTTGATCTCGTCTGTGAGGACGAAACTCTATCTGGTCTCCGGCGCGACGTGCCACCAGATCAACCGCCGCTTCGACCGCCGAATTGCCGCCGCCGACGATGACGACTTTCCGCCGCCTGAATTCTTCCGGATTAGAGAGCTTATAAAGCACCTTGTCTTCCGCCCGCCCGTTGCGCGTAACCTGCATCTCCTCGCCGGGCACACCCAGTTTCATCGGCGTGCCGCGATTGCCAATGGCGATGACGACGCGACGCGCGTTGTATGTGACCGCCTCGCGCTTTACGCCCTTCTCCGTTCGGATGGTGAAGTAGTCGCCGTCTTCGGCGCGCTTGATAGCTTTGCAGCTTTCGGTTTCGTTGATCGTCACGCCGGACTTCATCATCGTGCCCAGCCAGTTTTCCAGAATGGCCTCGCGCTGTTCGCCAGCGCCCGCGACCATGATGCCGCCGCGCGATTCCATCGTCTCGGGCTTGAAGAAAATATACTTGTTTTTCGGATATGCCTCAATCGTCGCCAGCACCTTGTCCTGCTCGATGCCGACGTAACGAAGATTGTACTGGCGCGCAACGACCGCCGCCGATAGTCCTGCCGGGCCGATGCCGATGATGGCCACGTCGTAATCGGCTTTCGGTTCAGATGGCGCATGCTATCAAGTTCCCCCGCGATGCGCTTGATGACATCCGCGCCTTCGTTCGCAGCGTTCTTGATGAGCGGTGTGCCGGACACGTCGCCGATGATGTAGCAGCCGGGAACGTTCGTCATGAATCTTTCGTTGCGCGTGGGCACGGGACGCGGGCTTGATGATTTTCGTCGTGTTGACGACGATGCAGGCTTTCGGGTTAACCGGACACTCGACCTGGCAAGAAGTATCTTCGGCGCACTGGTCGCGCGCGACGGGCACGGCGAGTTATCAACGATGGCCAGCACGTCATGCGGGCAGGCGTCAACGCACGCATGGCAGCCGATGCAGCGATCCGTGACGATGACCGGGTGCGGGTAGTCAGGCCCGTCGGGGTCGAACTTTTCCAGCAACTCCGGCGAAAGCTGCGCGCCTTGATTGTCCCCGCCCGTGTCTCTGGCAATGCGGTCTTCGAGCAACCGGCGCGCGTGCCAGCCATCTTAATCGCAAATCCGACGCCGACGATGATGAGAAAAAGGCTGATTCCCGCCCAACCGTACCAGGGCAAGCCTCCGGCAAAGCTCTTGAGAAAAGCGCTGTCGGAGTCGTCTGGTTAATCGCCAGAAGCAGCGCCAGCAAAGCGATGATGATGAGCAGTTGCGACTTTCTCATAGTCCTTTGAGGTTTCGAGTTTCGAGTTTCGAGTTTCGAGTTTCGGAAAAACGACTTTAAACCGAAACTCGAAACTCGAAACTCGTAATTCGTAACTCGTAACTCGTAACTCGTAACTCGAAACTTATTTCGCCGTCACGCTCTCATGCCAGTTCGGCGGAAGGGCGCATCGGCGAAGAGCGATGGTCGCCAGTGCTTGTCGCGGATGTGCTGAACGTGGCAGGAGGTGCAGCTGATCGTCGCGGCAGACCGGACGGAGCGCGAAGTCGGCTCGAAGATTTGGCCGTTATGGCAACGGATGCAGGTCGTGCGCGGCGTCTCGCGGTCAATCGGGGTAAACGACCTGTGACAACTTGAGCAGGAGATGACCCTCATTTTGTCGCCCGCGTCTTCGTCCTTGATGCCTTCGATGCTGGCGATGGCGCGAACGCGGTAAATATGCAGCGCGTGAAACTGCTTGTTGCGCCATTGCTGCTCCGTGTCTGCGGGGCGACGCAGTTTCGATACTTCAGGTTTCAAAGCAAGCTCTTCATCGTCCAACCCCTTCCAGACCCACTCCTTGTTCCTGACCGGATAGCCGAGCGTTCCGCCATGCGGCGTGCCGACCTTCTTGCCGTTATAGAGTTTCTTGTTGTTGTCGTTATGGCAGACGGTGCAGGAATCGAGCGCGGCGTTCATAGGCCTAAAATCCGCCCCGCGATGCTCCGTGTGGCAGATGGTGCAGGTGATGCCGGCTTCGCGGTGCGCCTTCGTGTGGTCGCGACGAAGCTTTGGGTTTGATGACAGGCGGCGCAGTTTGTCTCCATCCGCGCGCGATTCTCCCTGCTCACGCCGATGGCATGACAGGTCGTGCAGGAGTTGCTGTTCGGCTCTTTAGCAATCGGCGGTATCAAAGTAAAACTCTGCGCGCGCGTGCGGAGTGGAGACGAGTTCAGGGGCGAAGGCGTCTTTGAATTTGAATGCGGCGAAGGCTGAGAGCGCACCGACGACGATGACGCCCCAGACGAAGACGGAGAAAGGCCAGGGACGCACCAGGTCGCGCGTCGGCGTCCAGTTAAATCGCGCCTTGCCGAGACGCGGCGGGTTGTGCGGGTGCAAAGGCGACTGCCGCCCGGCCTTTTCACGCGTGCGCTTATCCCAGAAAACCTTGAGCGCGCCCGCGACATCGCGTGGAACGAATTCGACGGTGGTTTCTTCCTGCTGCTGTTGGACGGCTTCCGTCTCGCGCGCTTCTGTGTCGCCGACGGTGAGCGCGAATTGATGCGAGACGCGAATCTTAAGGATGCGCTCGTCTGCCTGCTCGATGAGGAGGAAGAAAGGGCCGATGCGGATCTGGTCGCCGGAGGCCACCGCCTCGGTTTCGTCAAACGCGATGAGCCTACCATTGAGCGTCGTCGGGTTCGACCCCGAAAGATTGATGATGTAGAAACGCCTGCCGACCCGGTTGATTCCGGCGTGCAGGCGCGAGACGGTCGGATGATTCAGCACGAGGTCGCAATCGTTCTGGCGACCGATGCGCAAGCCTTCGGTGACCAGCGTCTTCGCATCCTCCGCGCGATCCTCGCGCGTGATGATGAACGTGCTGTTGCGTAGCTCTAATCCCATAACGATAAGTGATACAGGGTGAGAAGTCAGAGTCAGGTGACAAGAGAAACCAGGTTGAAGCGGTTTCTTAGCTCAGCCTATCTGACCCTACTTCTGACTTCTGACTCCTGCTGTTACTTCTCACCGTAAAGAAAATCACCTGAACTATGTGAACGACCATCAGCGCCAGCATGATTGATGTCGAGACGACGTGGGGCGCAAGCCAGAGCTTGAGCAACTGGTGCAGGTAGATGAGCGCGTCCACGCGGCGCAAGGTGACGGTCGCTTCGACCACATCCATCAACAGACGACGCGCCTCTATGTCGCTCAAGCGCTCGGCGTCTTCCTTGAATTCCTCGCGCGCTTCGGCCAGCATCCGTGTCAAATCCTCGCGCCGGACATATTGCCGCACGAGATAACGAAACGAAAGAAAACGCTTGCGGATTTTCCGCTTCAAGAGATCGCGCAACTCCGGGTTGCTGAGATCAATCCGCGCCAGGGTTTCGCGTAGTTCCTCGCGCCGGTCGCGCAAATCTTCTATCAAGAGCGGGTCGCCTTCGATGCTCGTCATGATGCGCGGCACGATGATGTAGCAGGCGATGCCGAAGAGCCCTGAGACGATGACCAGATCAAACGAGACCATCAGCAGCGACGTGAGCAATCCGCCCGAATCTCGCCCGCCGTGAAGCAGAAGCAGAATGCCAGCGATTAAGCCTAAGTAAACGTGCGCCAGCATCCAGTAGCGCAAAGGGCCTGCGCGCCGCCTGTAAATTTGTTTGCGGGCCGGATAAGCCATGACGGCGGCGATGCCGACGAGTCCGACGATTCCAGTGACCCAGCGCACCGTGAGCCACGTTTCGCCCAGATGCCCGTCGAGCGTATATTTGCGCGCCGCCCACAGGGTCACGAAGGTAATGGCAATCGTTGCCGCGACGCCGAAGATGTGCCAGAGCCTCGCCGGGATGTCGCGCTTATGAATGTTGCGCCCGATGGCATGTGTCTGATCTTTAAAGACGATCCCGATGGCATTCTTCGCTTCATTAAAATACTCGCGCGGGTTGACGCGCACGAGCGCGCCCGTCGGACAATTTTCCTGGCAGGAGTAGGCATGTTTCTTTGCATTGGGTGGATTGAGCGGCGTGTTCTCGCAGAGATTACACTTGACGGCCAGCAGGTTATCCCTGTCCGTCACAGCCTCGGGCAAGGCGGGACGCGCGAGGCTGAACCAGCTTTTGACTCGTGCGCCCAGCTTCGGAGGCAACGGCACAGCCGCTTTACGCGGAACCATCGTGATGGCGTTGTACGGACACTGCGTAGCGCAATCACCGCAGCCGATGCAGGTCTTCGGATTGATGTCTATCTGCCCTTCGGCAAAGCGCCCGATGGCTCCGGTCGGACATCCCGTCAAGCATTCAGGGTCCTGGCAATGCAGGCAGACCGAAGGCGAAAGGACGTGCTGAATGGATTTACTCGCGGGCTTGACGGGGCGCGCGATGTGTATGCCGCGCCTGAGAAGTCGAGAGCGCCCGTGAACCTTGTGGCAGGCGAGCGAGCAATTGCCGCAGCGTATGCACAGGTCCATATCCATGACGAGCAGGTTCGTGCCGTCAACGATGCCCGTAGTGATTTCACGTCCGGCGGCGGCGATGACGCGACGGTCGGCGGGAGGTTCAGGCGGATGCTCGTCAACCAGTGAGAACTTTGAAAATTCTTTCAGCACCGCTTCGCGCAAAATCGGATTGGCGCGCAGGCGCGCGATGGAAACTTCCAAGACTTCGGTTCGCGCCATGATGGTCGCCGAATATTTCCAGACGCTTTTTTCTTCGGTGCTGAGGGCTTCGAGGCCGAGGCAATTGCCCGCGCCGAGGAAATCTACGCCGACATCCTTGCCGAGTTCCAGAACCATGTCGGCCTGCGTCGGATTGGCCAGCCCGCGCACGCGCCGCACCCAGCCGTTCATGACGAAGACGAGCCGGTTGAGCGGATCGTTTTCCTGACAAAGAACATGGTTCTTGCCGTAAACCGTGAACCGCGCGGCGTCGCCCAGTTGTTTTAATAACTCAGGACTGAAAGCATCTTTGGTCGCTTCTTCGACTTCCAGCAGCGTGCGGTCAAGCCCGTACTTGCGATACGAGACATCGAGCATGTGGCCGAACTTTTTGAGCTTTCTCAGCAGGCGCAAGGCCGGACGCTGGATTTCTATCACACGCGCTTCGCTTCCAGACGGGACGGTGATGGTGGCATTACGCGGCTGACCCGCAAGCACGCTGCGCTCGCCGAAGGTCGTCCCCGGCTGAAGCTCCGCAACCTTTTTGGTCGTTCCCTGATCGTCTGTGACGAAAACATCCAGTTGGCCGTCAACCATCGTGTAGAGCGTGTTGCCGCCCCAATCGCCCTGACGAACTACGTCCTCGCCCGCTTCGTAGACGAGCAACCGCGCGTAGGGGCCAACCTTCTTGCCCGTGTAGTTGCGCCCGTAGACGATAACTTCCAGATCAAGCTCATACTTGAAATGGCCTTTTTCCATCTCGATTAGTTCCGAGATGCTGTCGACGCTACGGATAGCTTCGAGAATCTGTCCGTGATGTGTAATCTCGCGCGGCATAAAAAGTGTTCGGATGTTTTCAGGGAAATCGCCGGGACCATTTCGCTCGCGGGCAAGTGACGGCGATCAATTGTGGAGACGCGTAGCTTTATGCTCGCCTCTCACTTTACCACCGATTATTGGAAAATTAAACGGATAGAATTTTGGGGTAATGGTTCAGTTTGAAGTTTGTACGGTTTAAGCTGTCACATCCCGGTAGAAAGCAACAGGGCGTTGCAGTCTTCGCCCGGCAACGCCCTGTGTTGCGACTGTTCCCGGATCAGTTATCGAAAAATGAGCGTGTCGTCATCGAACAAGTTATTCTTGGCATGGATAGCCACGATGGTGATGACAATCACCACTGCAATCACCACGACGATAGCAATCTTCGTCCCCTTGGATAAACTGTTGCTTTGCTTAGGCTGATTTTGCGGGTCGGTGACTGACACACCCTTGCCTGCTCTGGCATCGGCGACGAGTTTCAGGATGTCGGCCTTTAAACTCCCGCCCGGTTGCGCCTCTTTTTTTATGGCAAGAGCGGAATCAGGCGAAGCGCTTACCGCATTCGTTTTAGCCTCAGGCGAGAGCTTATTTTGGGCGAAAGCCGAAGTGCCGCCGAGAGTGCAAAAGAGCGTGGCAACCAGCGCGAGGGCGGCGAATTTCTTGAACATAGATTCTCCTTCGGCATGACGAGCGGTGTAGCTCACCACAGAACACAGATTGATTTGTATTCATTGTCACGCTTTGGACTGAGGTTGAGAACCCGGCGAGGATTACGCGACGGCTTATATCACTTATCCAGCAAAGCCACAATGTCTTCAAGCCTCCGGTAGGATTCTGATTTGAAACCGGGGGAACTGAAAATTATGGGGAGGGTGAGAGATTGTCGTTACTTGCCAGCCGTAACTTTGAAGGAGTCGAAAAACCTGGTGGTCTTCTTCGCGTTTGCCGGGGAGTCGGACGATTTGAGGAACAGATGCTGAAGGGCGTAGATGCGCCGTCCGATGTCGTACATCCTCCCGTGTATTAGAAATTCCATCCCGGCCTCGGTTTTAACGAAGACCTTAAACTCACGTCCCGGATTCCCTCCGAGGCTAATGGCCTCTTCGCTGAGCAATGTTCCTTTGACGGCTGCAAGCATTCCGTCGCGCCCCTTGTCCAACGAATAAGTCATGGTCGGTGTGTAATCGAAATACCCTACCCAGTACAGGCTATCTGAGTCCGCCGCTTCAGCCATGTATTGCGTCATCTTTTCGCCCGTCGCGGCGGTAATCTCCTGCGAGCTGAATTTCGGCGCCTGTGGCAAGAGCACGTTGTAGCGACCTTCGACTGAAGTGTGCTTCATCCATTCAAGGACAGTCTGGAAGCCGTTGGCGAGCGTCGCAACCGACAATAAAAGAAGGACGGCCAGAGTCTTCGTCTTCATGAGGATTCTCCGAGTCAAGCTTCAAGGCAACCTAAGGCAAGGGCTTTCTATACTCTATATAACCGTGAAGTCAATAGGAAGTTTCAAATCAGGACATTGCCAATTCCCCAATGCCTTCACTGCGGTGAAGGAGATTTAAGCCGTAAAACTAAATCCGCTGATCCAACTGTCGCCGGAAACGCGCGTTAATTAGTTAGGAGAGACGCGAATTCTTTTTCAGGAGTATCACAGGATGGCTGTAGAACAGATGAATTTACCATTGAGCAAACAAAGCACTTTCCTGAGCGCACGCTTTCTCGGAACGCTCGGAATGATTGCCAGCCCGATGCTCTTTGTAGAAGGAATGCTTTATACCTACGGGTACGGAGATAGCCCGAACTCACGGTTTATTCCCCTTCTGGGAATCATTTATTTAACAGGCTGGGCATGTAGTCTGACGGGCATGCGCCAACTGAGAGCGACGGGACACGGCACACTCTGCAAAGCGGTCTTCATCCTCCAACTCGTGGGTCTATCACTGGCCTTCCTCTTCAACGTGCAGGAGATGGTGGGGGCGAACCCGGACAGTCTTTTCTTCCGAATCACGGACATAGCATGGCCTGCCAGCCACGTGTTCATGCTGGCGGTGGGCGTCCTTGTGCTGAAGGCTAAAGTGTGGCGCGGATGGCGAAGTGTCACGCCCTTGTTGTGTGGGCTGGCATTGCCTGCTTTTTTCGCCGCCAGCGCAGTTGTGGGGAGAGGAGTCGCGGGCTTCCTCTTCGGCATGCTCACAGCCGTCGCCTTCATGCTATTGGGCTATGCGGTTCGCAAAGGTAATGGGGTAGCAGCTTAAAGCCTGTCAGCGCTCTATCGAACGGCGGTTTGACCTCTCGCCATTAACAGTGAGACGATTGACGCCGAGCAGCAAGCAATCATTGAACTCATCGGGAGGTTGAACCAAGTGGAAATTGATAAGGATAAAATCGTCACGCAGGAAGAGACTGGCGAGCCTGCGCCCATTGACCAAATCGAAGAGCGCGTCGAAGCCGAGATGAAGGAGATCGAAGGCAACGCAAGGGAGCGCGTCGCGCAAGGGTTGCAAGACAAGGAACTCGAACGCGAAGCGCAGGAACTACAAGACGAAGGCAAGCGAGAACTGGACGAAGCGAAGGAAAGTTAAAAGGCAAAAGGTAAAAAGGCAAAAGTGAGGCGGAGAACCACATTTAATCTAATGTGGTTCTCCGCCTTACTTTTGCCTTTTACCTTGCTACTTTTTCCTTTATTTCAGCGCTTGCTCAATGGCTGCGCGCAGCTTCTTCGGAGTGTTTGTCGGACTATAGCCAACGAAGTGATCAACGATGCGTCCGTCGCGCCCGACGACAATGCTTTGCGGGATGTTGCCACCGCGCATTAGAGACAACGCCAGTTCCCTGTCGGCGAAAGCGAGTTTGTAGTTGACGTCGAACTCATCTGCGAAGTCTTTGACCTTCTCCGGCGTGTCGTCGTCGGGGTCAATATCCAGCCCGATGACCTCGAACCCCTTCGGCCCATACTCCTTTTGCAGGCTGACGAGTTCCGGCGTTGAATTCCGGCATGGCCCGCACCACGTAGCCCACAAATCTATCACCAGCACTTTGCCTTTCAGGTCTGCGAGCTTGAAGGCCTTGCCCTCAATAATAGTTTTCAGTGGGGTCTCAAGCGCGCTCGCAGGTAGTGCCGTCGGCGCAGGCGGGGGAGTATTGCTCTTAGGCGCGTTGGCGGGATTTGCTGGAGCGTTAACGGTGATGGTCGCTTTCGGCGCGCCCGCGTTGACGGTTGAGTCCGAAGGTTTGCTGCAACTCGTGACGCCGAAGGTGGCCAGCAGAGCAAACGCGGTCAGAGTGAGTGCGACGCGCGCTGGCGTCCAAAAACTGGTGTGCTGACCGCGCTGTGTAGAAAATTTCATAAACTTATTATTCCTTCACTCTAGAATTCTATTGATTAGACGACGCACCAA
Organism: uncultured Acidobacteriota bacterium; assembly: GCA_963811065.1. Lineage (GTDB taxonomy): Bacteria > Acidobacteriota > Blastocatellia > Pyrinomonadales > Pyrinomonadaceae > QHXM01. The sequence continues at coordinate 499,811 of CAWEPR010000011.1, read as the reverse complement.
TGCGAAAAGTTGCGATGCGCTGAAGGTCTGTGCCGATGATGGCGTACTCACCAAACATCAGCGGCTCGCGCGTGCGAATCTCCATGAAGAGCATTCCACCTTCGCGCCCCAGGACTCTGTAATGAGGCTTGACGATCTCTTCGGAGTCAATGGCAAAGCCCTTGTAACCCTTCTGAGCCATCGCCGTCACGCGCCGCGCGCCGCGCTTTTCCATCAGGCGCACAATAAACGGCGGCTTCGCGTGGCCATCATCCGGCAGGAATAGATAAAAGCGTGGCTCAAGGTTTGTGATGCCAACCGCGCTGCTTGCGCCTTTTAATTCGACATAGCTTCGCTTGTCGCCTTTCGCCACCCTTTCAACGCTCAAAGGCGTTGCGCCCGCCTCGAAAGTAAATGGCGAGAGAGCGCCTCTCTCATCAGCGACATAAATAAGCGTGCGGTCGGCAGGCGGCGCGGGGAAAGATTCCTGCGCGAGTGTCACGGAGGCAAGACTGGTTGACGCCAAGCTCGTTGCCGCCAGCAGAAAGAACGAGAGGGCAAACGCTATGTTCGACTGAGTTTTCGACTGAGCTTTCCGATGAGCCTTCAAAGTAATGTTCCCTAAAACAGTATCAGCCAGACTTTTCACGATTGAAACGCTTTTAAGTAAATAGCGTGACTTGATGCAGATGGTCAAGCGGCGGTCTTCAGGTTAGAGATAGAATTATCCGTTTGATTGTCCATGTGCATCGCTGAGCTATTCATCAATTGACGCACATGAAGCGCGCCCTGCGGTGAGCTCTTTTCATTTTAAGGTGAAGGCATCATTTGCGGCATGGGGGGTTGTGCGCCGCCGCCTTGAGGTGCGGTAACTTGAAAATCTTCCGCAACGGTCACGTTCGAACGGGCGACAATCTCGTCAACCATCTTCTTCTGCTTCTCTTGTTCGACCGCCGCCCGCGCCCGCTCACGTGGCGACTGTGGCGGAGCAAACGGGTTGGCCTCGTTCGTGCCGCCGCCAATCAGAATGTGCCGCGCGTGAATCTGTTCTTCAGGCTTGCCGTCAGCCCCTTCTTTCATCCCGCGCTCTTCGACCTTGATGATGTGTAAACCGAAATCCGTCTCCACGACATCGCTGATCTGTCCGGTCTGTAAAGCGAAGGCGGCATCCTCGAAAGGCTTGACCATCTGCCCGCGTCCAAACCAGCCCAGGTCGCCACCCTTATCCTTGCTGCCCGGCTCAGTCGAATACTCTCTGGCCAGTTTGGCGAAGTCCTCGCCCGCACGCGCTCGCTTCAAAATCTCCGCAGCTTTATCACGCTCCTTCGCCGGACCAAGCTCCGGGTGCTGAGCGATGTAAGCAGTGATTTCCTCTTCAGTTGGTTTGGTGCGCGGGGTCAGCGCATCCTTTGCATATTCCGAGGCCAGAGTACGCGCTTCCTGCAACATGATCTGCAATTGCACGCGCCGGCTTTTGTCCAGCCCCGCTTGCTTGCCCTTGCGCTCGGCGACCATAAGCTGCGCCCATTGCTGTTTCAAACCCTTTTTCGTCGCTTCGGTCAATTCCGTCTCAGGGTTGCGTGCCTTCGCGTCGGCGATAAACTCCTCGAAATTTTTATCCTGCTCTGGCTCCAGGAGAAAAGCATCCATCTCGGCCTGAGGGATGCTCGCGGTTGGAGGTGCGCCCGGATTTTTTTTACGTTGCTCTTCCAGATAGTTTTGGCCAATAACGACCGTTCGAGCAAGGCTCAGTTGCTGTTGCACCGGCGGCTTGTTGTCATAGCCTAAAGCTCTGGCCTCTGCCGCGATGGCGAGCATTTCGCGCAGGTTTTTGGCCAACTCTTTGCGCTGCTCTTTGTCTGCGGCGAGTTGCGCCTGCGCCTGCGGCGGGAACCCTTCGACAATCAACGCCATATCTTCTGCGGTGAGAATTGTTGCTGGCGCTTTGGGACTGAGATTGCTGCCACCCGCTGCCGGTCGCGAGCGCCAGACTGTCAAATAGAGCGTTAGCAGCCCTGCCAGAATCAAGCCCAGGACGACACTGATGACGGCGACAATTCGCCCGGTGCTCCAACCGGGACGCATCGAGCGCGGCGCAGGCAATGGCGCGATGGGAGACGGAAACCCGTAATTGTGTGCGGTCTTCGCGGCCACAGCATCTTCCAGCGTTTCATACATTGGAGCGGCGAGAGTGAAGGGCAAGGCAGCAACGCTGCTCTGATTTTCGTGAACGCCCCGCTCGTTGCCTTTCGGCGGTAAAGTCTTCTCGTTATCAATTCTCGCAACTCCGCTGTGCGGCGCACTGCTCTCTTCATTTCCTGAAGCGGCGCGCTTTTCGCCGGACGGCATCAAAACTGCTTCTGCTGCCTGTTCTCTCTCGACGAGATTGGAGATAGACAGCGGATGGAGGAGCGCGGTTTTGGCCTCGCTGTTGATGAATTTCGCGAGAGACTGTTTTGCAAGGCGCAGAGCGGCGCGCATGTCCGCGGCGGAGTTGAAGCGTTGCTCGCGTTTGAGAGCCATCGCGCGCGACAAAATATTTAGGACATCCGGCGGGACTTGCAAATGGTCGCTCGCGGTCAAAGAGAGCGGATCGGGCTCTTCGTTCAAAACAGCCGAAGCGCGCGAGACGGCATCGGCTGGCAGGCGATTCGTCATCAAGTGGTGAAGGGTCGCGGCCAGAGAATAGAGGTCCGAGCGAGGGTCAGTGCCAGCGCCCTGAATCTGCTCAAGCGGCGCGTAGTAGAGCGAATAGCCAAAGATGCTGCTCGTCGCATGACGAGAGATGTGTGATGAAGTTCCTTTGGCGAGTCCGAAATCAAGCAGGATGAGCTGGCCGCGCGACATCAACTTGATGTTCTGCGGCTTGATGTCGCGGTGAATTACGGGCGTGTCCTGCGTATGCAGGTAATCGAGCGCGTCCAGCAGTTGGTCAGCCCAGTCCAAAACATCGGCAACTGGAAAGGCTTCATTCCTGCGCTTGAGCATCTCTGCGAAGTCTTCGCCGGGGATATAGCCCATCACGAGAAATTGCCCGTCGCCCTCGGTGAAATGGTCTATCACGCGCGGCAACGCCGGATGATGCAAATTGGCGAGCAGCCGCGCCTCGCGCTCGAACGCTTTCCGTAGCAACTCGTCCGAAAAAAAAGTCTCTTTCAGGGCGACGTTGTTGCCGAGACGACGATCCTCTGCGAGATAAACCGCTCCCATGCCGCCCTGCCCGATGGGGCGCACGATGAGATAGCGATTTTGCAGCAGCGTACCGGAAGTCAGCATGGGGAAACGCTCAAAGCAAAGTGAACAGCGGCGCGCGCGCTCTCGGATAGTTCAAATCAAACAGAAATCAATCAGAATTTTGCTCTTGGCTGTGGAGTTCCCTTTGGCGCGGGGCCATTCACAAATCTCTGCTTGGAGCTATCCACATTCGATTTCTTCTGCTCCACGTTAGATATACCGCCAGCAGGTTGATTCGAGAGGGGAAGATTTGAAGCCGGGTTGCCTGTGCCTACCATTTGATTCGTCGCGCCCGATTGTGTCGGAGTCGAGGTGGCAGCCTTCGTCCCGGCAGTAGTTTTCTGTATGGGCGCTTTCGCGTTAGGCGTCGCTCTGCGGTTATCCGGCTTCGCCGCCACCACGCCTTTGGCTTTCTCATCAAACGAACCGGCAAAACCTGCGGCGTCGGCCAGAGAATCGCCTGTGGCTTCGAGCGCGGTCGCCACCCTGTCTTGCGGCAAGTCTCGCACTTCACCAGCGAGGGAATGCGCTTGCGCCGCTTTGTTGCCGTCGCCGCTTGTGGTGACCACGACCTTGGCGATGCGCTGGTTGCTCTTGAAGGCGCGCGTTTCCGTCTTTAAGCCGCCTGCGCCCAGCGTTGTGATGATCTCGGAATCATCAGGAGCGGCTATCGTTTGTAGTGAAACGTCAGACATGGGCACGCCGGTTGCCCCCGTGTCGGTCGCAGCGAGTTTGGCAGCTTTGTCGGTCTCTGCGGATTTGTTCGAGCCCGAGTAAGAGACAAACGCGAAGGTGACTGCCATCAAGACCAGTGCGGCAACGCCCGCGACCGCCCAGGGCAGGCGCTTTACTCTTATTCCGGGGTTAGCCACCAGCGCCGGGTCTTCGACGGGCGCGGCGGTCTCCAGTTTAGAAACAGGTTGTTTGGTGGCGAGCGAGTTGGTGGTCGGCGAGGCCGCAGTTTCGACCGCCGCCGGGATGTCCTGTGTGGGCACAGCCTCGATGAGCGTGGAGGGCAGGACGGTTTTCGCCTCGCTGTCAACCTTCGCAAGGTTATGACTTGTCCTGGCGTCGCTCGCGCTCATTTGTGCGAGAGCGGGATAGGCTTCGCGTAGCTGTGCGCGCATCTCTTTGGCGGTCGCGGGGCGGTGGTCGCGGTTGTGCGCCATCGTCTTCGTCAGGATTTCGGCGACCTCCCGAGGCACGAGCGGATTCACTTCATCCGCCGCGCGCAGGGAATCTGTCTGGCCGTTGGCGACTTCGGTAATCCGCGTCAAGGCGTCTGGCGGAATCGTTCCCGTCATCAGGTAGTAGAGCGTGGCGGCGAGAGAGTAGAGGTCTGAGCGCGGGCCTGTGCCTGTGCCCTGAATCTGTTCGAGCGGCGCGAAGTTGGGCGTGAAGCCGAAGACGCTGCGGCTGGTCATCACACTTGAAGTCTGCCCGGCAGTTCCCTTCGCCAGACCGAAGTCGAGCAGGATGATCTCTCCCTGCGGCGTCAGTTTCAGATTCGCGGGCTTGATGTCGCGGTGCAGAATCGGCGGGTCTTGATGATGCAGGTAATCCAGAGCTTTCAAAAGCTCGTCGCCCCACGTGAGGACTTGTTCGACGGGGAAAGGCTCGCCCCTCTGCGCTAAGAGCATTTCCAGATCATCGCCGGAGATAAACTCCATGACGATGAACTGCCCGCCGTCTTCGTCAAAGTGATCCGTGACTTTCGGCAGCGCCGGATGGCGCAGGTGCGCGAGCAGGCGCGCTTCACGCTCGAACGCCCGCCGCATTCTCTCTTCGGTGAAGAAAGTCTCTTTCAAGGCGACGGTGTGGCCGAGCCGCTGGTCTCGCGCCAGATAGACAGCCCCCATGCCGCCATGACCTATGGAGCGAATAATCAGGTAGCGGTTTTGTAAGAGCGTGTTCGGTGCGAGCATGTGAAACTCCTTCTAGTAATGCAAAATTAAAAATGTAAAATGCAAAATTGAGGATGAAGCCACATTTAATTAAAAAGCGGCTCTCCGCCTTCCTTTTGCATTTTTAATTTTTAATTTTGCATTGATTCATCCTATGTCCTGCGAACGAAGCGCGAAGAGCGTTGCGCCGAGCAGGCCGAAGAACATGCCTAAGAGAATGAGCGCGTTGAGCAGCCTTCCGCCCCAGGGATGCAGGAAGTCTATGTAACTGCTCAAATCCTCCGGCTGATTGACGGCGTCTTTCGGCTCAGGCGCTTCTTTGAGCTTGGGCGGTTCCGGCTTATCCGGTTTGTCTCCTTGCCCACGCATCGCCGCCTCCACATCTTCCTGATAGGTGTCCATGTCCTTGCGGAACTTCTCCGAGTTGTCTTCGGCCTCCTGCTTATAGTTTCTGATGTCCGTTTTGGCCTGTGCGATGTTCTTGTCGTTCTCAGCCTCTATAAATTTCTTCAGCCCCATGCCCTGATTCGGCCCCTCCGGGTCTGAGCCTTCCTCGTTGATGGTATCCAGCTTCGAGAGCCGCTTGATCTCGTCGAAAGCCCACGTTGCAGGCATGCCAACGCCGATAACTCTGGCCACGCCTGTGGGGACGCCCACCAGCCCCGAAAAGAGAATCTGCGGAATCAGGATGAGCGGCACAAGGCTCGTCGCCATCTCCGAGGTTTTAACGATAGACGAGATGAAGAGGCCGAGCGCGATGCCGACCATGCCCGTCAGAATCATGACCAGAAGCTGCGCCACCGTCTCAGACACACTGTCGGGCGGCAGATTCATCATCCCCGCGTAGTGAAAAATCTTGAGCGTGCCGAAGAGCAGCAGGCATTGGAGGCCGACGATGGTTGAAAGCACCAGCAGCTTTGAGCCGACGTAAGGCAACAGCCCCAGATTGACCATGCGCTCGCGGTTGTAGACGGCGCGCTCGCGGATCACCTCGCGGGCGGAGATGCTCGTCCCAAACCAGATGGCGACGAGCGCAAGCATGAAGTAGGGGAAATCGCGCGGCGCATTTTTCCCCACGACGAGATAGGTCAGGAAGGCGATAATCGGAGCCTGCCCGAACAAGATCAGCAGGTTGAATTTATCGCGTGAGAGAACCTCTACGTAGCGGCGCGCGAGCGTGGCCCACTGGCGCAAAGAATCCGTCACGGTCGGGCGGCGCGCAGTGATTGGCGCTTGCTGCTTCTGCCCTTTCAGTCCGGCCAGAGGTTCGACGATGTGCTGCCGGTGTTGCGGCGTCTTTTGAAAACGCTGCTTCCATTCTTCGGCGACATCTTCGGCAATCTTCTCCTTCTGAAGTTTGAAAGCCAGCTTCTGCTCCTTCGTCGCACCTGCGGGCAGAGGCGGCATTTTTCTGGTGCGCTCTTCAATCGGAGCTTCGAGCTTGTCATAGAGGTCTTTGAAGCTGTCGGCCTTGATGTGTTCGAGGGCTTCTTTCGGCGCACCGTACCAGACGAGTTTGCCGCGCATCATCACGACGATCTTGTCGAAGAGGCGCACGTTCTCCATCGCGTGCGTCGTCAGGATAACGGTGCGCCCCGACTCGGCAATCTGCCGGAAGAGCTTCATGATCTTCTCTTCGGTGGCGGGGTCAAGCCCGGAGGTCGGCTCGTCCAGAAAGATGACGGAAGGTTTAGTAATCAACTCGACGGCGATGGAGACGCGCTTGCGCTGCCCGCCGGACAATTGCGAGACGGGCACGTCGCGTCGTTCGGCCAGCCCCGTCACGTCCATCACCTCGCCGATGATCTGGTCAATCTCCTGCGTGGACACGTCGCGCGACAACCTCAGACGTGCGACGTAGTAGAGCGTGCGATAGACGGTTAGCTCGCGGTGGATGATGTCGTCCTGCGGCACGTAGCCGATGGACTGCTTGATGGAATCGAGATGCTGGTAAAGGTCTAAGTTATTAATCAGCACGCGACCGCTCGAAGCGGGGCGCATCCCGTTCATGGAATCCATCAGCGTTGACTTGCCAGCGCCGGACGGGCCGAGAAGTCCGACAAACTCGTTGGGCTGCACCGTCAAATCAACGTCGTCGAGCAGCTTGATCATCCCGCCGCCCGAACGATTCGGCACGACCTTCGTGATGTCAATCACGTCAATGCGCGTCTTCGAGCGCGTGTCGAAGACGGCGACGCCGCGTTGCAGGTCTGCCTGAAGCACGAACGGGCCGACCTGCACGATGTCGCGCGAAGTGAGCGGGTGGCGACCCGTGATGCGCGCACCGTTGACATAGACGCCGTTGGTCGAACCGACATCTTCGACCGTGATCTGGCCGCCCGCGTTCACCAGCCGCGCGTGGTGATTGGAGATTTGCAGACCGTCGAGGGTGATGTCGTTGTCTGGCGCGCGACCGACCGTTAATTGCGGCTTGCCGTCGAAGGCGACCTGCATGAGAAGCTGCGGTTGCGCTCCGCCTCCGGCTGAAGGTGACGGTTGATTGAGCGCGCCTGAGCCGGTCTTGACCACCATCGTCTGCGCGCTGGCGGGTGCTGCGAGCGGCCCGGAAGACGGCGGCACAGGAATCGGAATAGGAGCTTGCGGCGACGCACCGCTTGAGATGGCGACGGAACGCTGGCCTGTGTTCTGCGCGCCGGAGGGCGCAGGGTGCGACGGATCAAGGAAGCGCAGGATGGGGCCGCCCATGCCGAGCTGGATGCGGTCGTTGTCGTAGAGCGGCGTCGGGCTGGTGATGCGCTGCTCGTTAAGCAGAGTGCCGTTGAAGCTGCCGAGGTCTACGAGCGTGTACTGCCCGTCGCGGCGTTGAATCTCCGCGTGGCGGCGCGAGACGACGGCTGCCGCTGCCTCAAGCGCCACCTCCATTCCGGGTTCACGCCCCAGCCGCGTCACGTCCTTCGTTAACTGGATGCGTTCGAGTTTGCCGGTCGCGGTGCGCGCCAGCTCGATGGTCGCGGGCTGCAATGGGGCGGACGGCGGCGGCGTTTTGGGCGGAGTTTTGGCAGTAGGCTGAACCGGCGCAGGCGGCGGCGTTGGCTGCTGCACTGGTTGCTGCGGCTGGCGCGGAGGCGCAGGAGGCGCTGCCTGTTGTTGGGCCATTGGCGGAGGCTGTGGCGGCGCGACCGGGTGCGGCATCTGCGGCGGTGGCGGTGGCGCGCCCGGCGGCTGCGCGTAAGGCGGCGGCTGCTGACCCGGTTGCTGCGGGTAGGGAGGCTGCTGCTGCTGCGGATAAGGGGGCTGTGGATAGGGCTGCTGCGGTGGCGGCGCAGGCGGCTGTCCGTAGGGCTGTTGTTGGGGCGGCTGGCCGTAAGGATGTGGTTGCCCGTAAGGTTGCTGTTGTGGGGGCGCGACGGGCATTTGCTGTGGCGGAGGCTGTCCTGCGGGCGGTCGCTGCGCCGCTTCGCGTGGTTGAGTTATCTCTTCCGGCGGTGTGCCGATCATGTCGCGGCGCGTTTCCATTTCGGCGAGGCTCGGCGGAGGTGTCGAGACCTGAGGCTGCTCGATGCGCGCCACGATCATCAGAGGCCCGCCCGCGCCAAACTGCACCCGCGCGCCCTCCGCGACTTCCGTCGCCTCCATGATGCGTCGCCCGTTAAGGAAAGTGCCGAAGCTGGAATTGGTGTCAACAATCAGGCAGCGATTGTTCTTAAAGCGAAACTCGGCGTGCTTGCGCGAAACCATCGGCCATTCCGCCTGGTTGAAAACGATGTGACACTCTGCCGGGTCGCGCCCGATCTTGACGGCTGGATGCTCGTAGGCGCGCTCCGGCGGAATGGGCTGCCCGTTGCGCTCTTCTATCAGAACGATTTTCATGTTCGTTACCTGAGGCTGATTTGGGGTCTTAACTTGAAAGAGCTTTTTACTTGCTTCCCATCCTGAACGAATTGAGTATGACGGGAAGTTCGCCACTGACTCCGACATCATCCGCGCTCTTTAGTTCAGGCGCGAGCGAGGTGGTGAGCATCAGAAGCTGGATGCCGTTCTTTTTGCCTTCTGCACCGGGCGGAAGGAAGATGACACGTCCCCAGAGAGTGATGTCGCCCTTTTCCGTTTCTCTCGACACGCTCTGGAAACGGAATTCATAACCTTTAACTCCATTGACAGTCGTTTCACCTTCCGAGATTACTTCAAACTCCGGGTAAGCTTTCGAGAATCTGTTTTTTGACGATTCGACGAGTTTGGGGAACACGTCCTGACTGTCTGTCTCAAAGGTTCCCTTGCTCTCGTACCAACTGACGGTGAAATTCTCCTGCGTGAAATCAGGCGGCAGCCGGCGCTCAACCCTGACGAAATTGCTCGCTCCGGCTATTCCCATCTTCGGGTCTTTCTCCCAGGTGTCCGGATAGTAGAAAGAGAAGTCGGAATAATTCTCAGCGAGCTTGCCATCGAGGCTCGCGCTCTCGTTGACGAACTCCGTGGAGTTTGGCGGAGGAGGAGATGGCGGTGGAAGCGTGTTGGTGTTCGCGTTCGCGCTTGTGTTCGAGTTGTCGTTTGAGTTCGCGCTCACATTGGCGTTTGCGTTTTGGTTGGCGACGTTCGCGTTACCGCTTGCTCCCGCTTCGCCCTTTTTATAAATCAGGAAATACCAGGCGGCTGCGCCGCCCAAGAGCACCAGCACGACCAGGCCGATGATTAAAGGCGTCCGGCTGGACTTCTGCCCCTTGACCGCAGCGGGCTGCGCCGGGTGCTGGTACTGCTGCTGCGCGGGCGCGTATTGCTGCGGCGGCTGTGCCATTGGCGGCGGCATGGGCGCGTTGATGGTCGGCGCGGGCTGCTGCTGTGCCGGTTGATAATATTGCTGCTGCTGCTGCTGCGGTGGTGGCTGCGTTGGCGGCTGTTGTACTGGCGGCGGCACGGGCGGAGACTGATTGAAGGCGACAGTCGGCTGACTCTCGCGCGCCGGAGGTGGCACGGGCGGCTCAGGCTGATAAGGAGTCGTCGGGGGAGGCTGCGGGGCTGGCCCTGTTCCTCTGGGACGAATCTCCGCTGTCGGAAGAGATGTGACCGTCTTATTCAGGTCAGGCCGCAGCACGGTCGCCTCCGGGTCAAACGGATCGTTCAGCACGGTCTGGCCCAGATCGTAAGCCGTCGGCGCTTCATCGCCCGCCGGTTGATTATCCTGCGCGAGTCGCCCGCCGTCATGCGTGCAAAACTTCTGCGTATCAGTTTCGTAAGTGCGACCACATTTTGGACAATGCAGCATAGCTAAGAGCAGGGATGAGGGCGGAGGGCGGAGGGATGAAAAAGAGACTGCTCTACTTCGGCAATCGCGCTTTTATCCCTCATCCCTCATCCCTCATCCCTCATCCCTCCTTCTTATCTCCTCGCCTTTGCCTGGAGGCCGGAGTTATTGGGATCGAGTTGCAGCGCGCGCTGATAGGCTCGGAGCGCGTCCGCTTTGCGATTCGTCTTCATGTAACCGTCGCCGACGCCTTCAAAGCCGAAGGCACCTGCCAGGTTTTTGCGCTCGCCTGCGCTGGCGACATCCACCGCGCGATTGTAAATCTTCTCCGCGTCTTCGTAGCGCTCCGCACCTAAATAAGCTGAGCCGAGAACGGAATAAGGCGCGAAGCTTCGCGGGCTGATTTCGATAGCCCGCTTCAACATCTGCTCCGCTTCATCGAAAACCCTTCTGACGACGAGCGAGCGTCCCAGCAGATAGAGCGCGCTCGGGCTGTTGGCGTCAAGCTCAAGCGCGCGGCGCAAGAGCGGCTCGGATTCATTCCAACGCTGCTCGGACTGCAAGGCTTCGGCTATCAGAACATACGTTGGAGCATCTTTTGCCAGTTCGATGGCTCGCGTGTAGAGCGGCTGAGCCTCTGCTTTACGTCCAGTTTTTCTCAGCAGGCTCGCCAGATGAACGTAGGCGACCGCAAACTGCGGATCAAGCTCGATGGCGTGACGATACGCCAACTCGACATCGGTGTTTGGCATTCCGCGCTCTTCGAGCGCCACGCCGAGGCGGTCGTGAGCAACGGCGCTGGTTGATTGAATCTGGATGGCACGACGCGCGGCCAGTTCAGCTTCGAGCAGGCGGCGAGCGTTAGCGCCGCCCGTGCGCGGTTGAACTAAAACATAACTGAGCGCGATAAAAACATCTGCGCTCTGCTGCGCGAAATTGGAAGCCTGCTTGTAGGCTTTTTCGGCCTCGTCCCAGCGCTGCTGATCCGTGTAGACGTTGCCGAGGCCGTACCAGCCGCGCCAGTCTCTCGGTTTCAATTCACCGGCATTGCGGTAGGCTTTTTCCGCTTCCGCATATTTCCGGCCATCGCGCGCCGTGTTGCCTTCTTCGAGCGCGTCTTCAAAACGCTCTTCAATCACTTCGGGCGGAAGCGCAACAGGTTTGCCCGTCCCACCGCGCCCGCCTGTCGCGCGTGTCGTCGGCGTGCGATTAGTCGGCGGCTTGATGCCGGGCGTGCGCCGACGAGTCGTCTCAGGGTTCTTTGGCCTGAAGATGCCCGCGCCGCCGCCGAGGTCGCCGCCCGCTTCCTGCGCGCGTGCCGTGCTCGTGACTAAAAGCGCCGCGCACAGGATGAGCGCTGATAGTTTTAAGACTGAACGCAAAGTTCCGTAGCGTTTCATCTCTCTTCCTTTCATCACAAATACAAACCTACTATAGAACAGGCATTCTGTCGTGGGACAGACATTCCTGTCTGTCATAGCTTGCTTTAGCAAGCTCATCAAGATTTTAGTCAAACCCTATTCGCGCTCTTCGCGCTCAATGACAGACAAGAATGTCTGTCCTACATATCAAGGCTTGTTTAAGAGGCGGCTCACCGACGGCACAGGAGAAGACGGGCTTTGCTGCGCGCTTGATGGCCCGACGCTGACGAGGCGGAAGCCGATGACGGCGTATTTGCGCGTCGGGTTAAACCAGTCGCGGAAGGTGGCCGTCAATTTCTCCTTTTTCTCCGTCAGGTAAGCCGCACCGCGAACGACTATCCAGTTTTTGTGCGCCGGGTTGAGCTGCACTTCGCTTCCCGGATAAAGAGAAGCCGTCGAGGAAGTCCATTCGTAAACGTTGCCTCCCATGTCCAGCACGCCCCAGCGAGTTTTATCTTCGGGGTAAGAGCCGACCGGCTTAGGCTCGGTCGCACCCGGATCGTTTGTTCCGGCTCTTCCCTGTGCCCAGGTGTTACCCCAGGGATAAAGGTTATCCTGATCGCCGCCACGCGCCGCATACTCCCATTCCTCTTCGGTCGGCAGACGATACCTGACGCCATCGCGCTTCGAGCGCCACTCGGCAAACTTGACGGCATCCTGGTAAGAAACGTTGACGACCGGCATCATCTTGATGTCCGGGCTGGGCGGGTTGCTCAACCAGTGAGACGGCGCAGGATACCCACTCTCGCGGACAAAATCCGCATACTCGCCGTTAGTCACTTCCGTCTTATCCATGTTGAAGCTGCCGACGCTAACATTGCCCCGCACAGGCCCTTCCTGCGGCTCGCCGCCATTGCGTCCCATCTCGAAACGGCCTCCGGGGATAGCAACCAGTTCGGGCTTGAAGGGCGTCGTCGGCGTTTGACCGGGTGTGGGCGTGGCCGTCGCGGCGGCGGTCGGCGTTGGTGTCGGCGATTTTCCTCCACCCACCTCAACACCCGGCTGCGCCCTCATCATGAACCAAACCCCTAAACCACCGCCGACGAGCAGCACTCCGACGATTGCCGCAATCAACGTGGTCGAGACGCCGGATTTTTTCCGTCCGGCGGCGACTCCCGGCATGGAGTTACCGAAGGACGGCTGCCCTAAAGCAGACTGGCTTTGCTGTGAAGTTTGCCGACCAGGCAGTGGATTTGGCTCGCCTGCTCCCGGCAGGATGTCCGCGTCCACCGGCTGCGTAATGACTCCATGCCGCTGTCCCTGCGTCGAATCAAGCTCAGAAGGCGGCAATTGCTGCGGATTAATTGTCACCGCAATGCGTGCGGCCTGCTCTTCACGTTCCCTTTGCTGCCGTGCCTCGCGCTCCTCAACCGCCGCGCGCTCGCGCTCTCTGCGTTCTTCCTCGGCACGGCGCGCAGCAGCCTCTTCTTCCTCAATTCTCTTTCTCGCCGCTTGCTCTTCAGCACGACGCGTTTCTTCTTCCACCCGGCGCGCTTCTTGTTCCGCCTGTTTCCTGGCCTCGTCCTCAGCGCGCTGGCGAGCGGCTTCCTGTTCCAACTTCAGACGCGCTGCCACCTCTTCGGCTTGCCTGCGCTCTTCGGCGGCCACCCGTTGACGCTCTTCCTCTTCGGCGCGAAGACGAACAGCTTCCTCTTCAGCCTGGCGTCGTTCCAACGCTTCAGCTTCAGCAGCCAGTCGGGCTTCTTCCTCTGCCTTGAGACGCTCCTCTTCTTCGGCCTGCTTTCGTGCCTCTTCAGCACGTTCGCGCGCAGCCTCTTCCAACGCCTTAATCTCAGCGGCTTCTTTCGCCTGCCGCTGTTCTTCTTCCTCCTCTGCGCGCTGGCGGCGAGCTTCCTCTTCAGCTTTGAGGCGCGCAGCTTCTGCCTCTGCTTGACGACGCTCCTCTTCGGCAGCGGCGCGGGTCCGCTCTTCTTCGGCTCGCAAGCGCGCGGCCTCTTCTTCTTCTGCCTGCCTGCGCTCCTCGTCCTCGCGTGCCTGTTGCTCACGCGCCAGACGCTCGCGTTCTTCCTGCGCTTCGAGCGCGTCAGCCTGTTGACGCAAACGCTGCGCTTCCATCGCCGCCTGGCTCTGGTGCGGGGTGCCGGAGAGCGAGCCGCTAATCGTTCCCGCGTATGGATCGCCCAGGCTCTGATGTCCCTGCACCGAGGGCGGAGGAACACTCGTGTCGGCCAAACTCTGCAAACGCGCTTCGACTTCGCACACGCCGCCGCTGCACTCCACCTGCTGCTCCCACTCGGCATAGCCGTCGTGCATGATATGAACGCGATGCTCCCCACGCAGCATGTCCGGCACAACGAGCATCCCCGCTTCATCGCTCAGCCCGACCGAGACGTTATTGATATAGACACGCGAGCCAGACGGGTTGGTGCGAATCCGCATCGTGGTGGAATCCGGCGGAATCGAAGTCGCGCCCTGCGAGGTAATAACGGTTGGGGCTTGCGGGGCGAATGAGCCAAGCGAAGTGCGACTCAAAGAAGCCGAGATGGTATTGATAGCGTCGCGCAGTTCGTTAATAAAATCTTCGACCGACGCGGGGCGATTCTCAGCCTCTTTTTCAAGCGCGTGTCGCACGACCGCTTCGATCTGCGGCGGGACCTGCACGCCCAGCGAAGCAAACGTCGGCGGCGCTGTCGTCAAATGCTTCTTCATAATCGAAGGAATGCTCGTGCCTTTGAAGGGCACATCGCCGCCGAGCATTTGATACAAAATGACGCCGAGGCTGTAGATGTCTGCGCGCGCGTCCGGCTCTTCGTCACCCCATTGTTCGGGAGCCATGTAGAAAGGCGACCCCATCAACCCGCTCGTCTTCGCCTGCACAAACGATCCCAAAAGCTCGCCCGATTTAATCTTCGCCAGACCGAAGTCGAGGACCTTGAGACCTTCGGCGACGGGCTGGTCCTCCTGAAACATGATGTTCAGCGGTTTCAAATCGCGGTGAACGATTCCCTGCCGGTGCGCCGCCGCAACCCCCGCGCCGACAGCCGAGATGATTTCCAAAGCACGCGCCGGAGGCAGCGCCCCTTCTGCTGCGAGCAGGTCGTGAAGGGAGTTGCCGCTGACAAACTCCATGACGAGGAAAGGCATGGTACTGCGGACGACGCCGAAGTCCGTGACGGCGATGATGTTTTGATGGCGAATAGCGGCAGCCGCCAGAGCTTCCTGGCGAAAGCGCGTGACGAGCATCGGGTCGTTGCCGACGAGATCGGGCAGGATGACTTTAATGGCGTGCGCGGTCTTGAGAAAGATGTGGCGAGCCTGATAAACGACGCCCATGCCGCCGTGCCCGATTCGTTTCTCCAGTTGATAGCGACCGTCCAGGATAGGCTCACCGGCAATGGAGTGCGTCGTGGCGTCACCATCGTCCGGGCAATGGTTGACCTGATCGGGAAAGCAGCGCCGGCAAACTGGGCATTCTTTCATTTATCGGCTCATGTCCTGTGGCAGCCCTTTATCCTACCAGGCGCGGCGCGCCGAAACGGCTCGCGCTCTATGGAAAAGTTCGGCCTCTTTAATATCTATACGACGGCAAGAGAGTCGCTACCATATGTCGGGGAGACTCGTCCTCGCGCGGTGCGTTTAATAGGGGCAGCACTGAAGTTTTACCGGCTGCCGGACAATAAGTTGAGAAGATGACAAAACCCGCGCGCAAAAGATTTTAACGACTCCCTGTCCTTCAAGCAAGTAGGATTGAATTTATTTACACACTCGCTTCTTCACGCACGCTCTTGAACGCCCGAAACCATAGAGGCTTGCGAACGTGCGGGCTAACACTCCCGATATTGATTACCACGTTGAGCAGGCACACAACACCCTTGCCGCGCGTGAGACATCTACGGCAGCCTGAATCAGTTGGAATTAATCGACACCTCTAGAAAAGCGAGAGTACGCTCTGCAACAGTCCCAGCGCGAACTCCATCACTGGATCAATCACTGACGTGATACCCTGCGGCATTTCGCCAGTCAACGAAGCGTCCGACGAAGGTGACGATGAGGCAATTCCACCCGGCATCTGGCCTATTACTAATTCCTGCGCCGGAGGCGGCGTTGTTGAAGTAACTCCACATGGCAAATCACCGGCTAACACTTGAGAGGCTGTCAGTATCACAGTTAGCAGAATTGACGCACATAGTTGGCGAAACCGATTCATTAGTCATCTCCCTTAGTTTGTAGCGGCTAGCAATCGAATTTAGGACGGCTAACCGAAATCAGAAACGGCTTGCAAAAATCATTGCAAGCCCCTTGGGCGGGTCGTATAGTATCACTAACACGGTAGTTTCCAAGTTCCTTCATAAGCCCCAAAGAAAGGTCTATCTCACATGCACTTACACACCTCACTGTTGCGCCAACTAGACAATCCCGGTCTCAGCCTTAACGAGCAGGCGGAACTGCGCTGCCGACTGGCGAAAGAACTGGAAGAGGCAGGTAACTACGAAGCGGCACGGAACGCTCTGGGCGAGTTTTGGCAGCGCATCGGGGAACGTCCGAAAATTGAAGGCTTAGACCAGCATATCGCTGCTGAAGTGCTACTGCGCGCCGGTTCTCTGACAGGATGGATCGGCAGTTCACAGCAAATCGAAGGCGCACAGGAGACAGCAAAGAATCTCATTAGCGAGAGCATGACTATCTTTGAGTCGTTGGGAGAGGTCGAGAAAGCAGCCGAAGCGGAAACAGACTTGGCGTATTGCTATTGGAGGGAGGGCGGGTTCGAGGAAGCGCGCGATATATTGCAGGATGCACTCGGTCGCATTGCGAATACAGAAGGTGAACTAAAAGCTAACGCTTTAGTGCGTAGCGCCATCGTGGAACTATCCGCCAACCGGAATAATGACGCATTACGCCTTTCAAATGATGCTGCAACTTTAATTGAGGCGAGCAGCAGTCATGCCTTAAAGGGTAAATATCACAGCAACCTTGGAATCATCTTGAAGAACCTCAGCGAGGGTGAGCAGCGCGAAGACTACCGCGACCGTGCGCTGATCGAATTTGCCGCCGCCATTTTTCATTTAGAGCAAGCTGGACATATACGCTACCGCGCCCGCACTGAGAATAATCTCGGCTCTCTTTACTTAAAAGCCGCAAGATTTATCGAAGCTCACGAACACCTAGATCGAGCACGCCGACTATTCATCAGTCTTAAAGATAGCGGTGTTGTCGCTCAAGTAGATGAAACTCGCTCACGTGCCTTGCTCGCGCAGGGGAGGAACACAGAGGCTGAGAGAATCGCTCGTTTATCTGTGCGCACGCTTGAAAAAGGGGATGAAAGATTTGCTCTGGCAGAATCATTGGCGACACATGGGACGGCGCTGGCGCGGCTTGGGCATTATGAGCAGGCACGCTCGACGTTGCAGCGCGCTGTCGAAGTAGCTCAGCAGGCGGGCAGCCTTGATCGCGCGGGGCAGGCGGCGCTGACAATGATCGAAGAGTTAGGCGAACGGCTCACGCTTGAAGAGATTCAGTCCATTTATGACCGGGCCGATGAGCTATTAACTCATTCAACAGACCGGGGGACACTCTTACGCCTTCGCTCTTGTGCGCGTCAGGTAGTGAAGGCTCAACAATCCCGCGGCCTCACTACCCAGCCCACGGTTGACGATTATTCGACTGCCTTTGTCTACGCATCCGAACAGACAGCAGAGCTATTGCGTGACGCTCAGCGTATGGCCGCTACTTCCAGCCCGGTGCTGATAACTGGCGAAACGGGCACTGGCAAAGAACTGCTCGCACGCCTCGTTCATCAATGGAGCGGGCGCTCAGGCGAGTTCGTGGCTATCAATTGCGGCACGCTGACCGAGACGCTAATCGAATCCCAACTCTTCGGCCATCGCAAAGGCAGTTTCACTGACGCCGTCACGGATTATCCGGGCGCGGTCTGCGAGGCGCGCGGCGGGACACTCTTTCTGGATGAAATCGGGGAACTGAGCACCGGCAATCAGAGTAAACTTTTGCGACTCGTCGAACGCTGTGAGATTCATTCAATCGGCGCACCGGGGCCGGAGCAGATTGACGTGCGAATCGTTGCTGCCACTAATTGCAATCTTAAAGGCGAAGTGGCGCAAGGTCTCTTCCGCAATGATCTCTTCTACCGGCTGCAAACCTTTCACCTGGAGATTCCCCCGCTGAGAGAGCGCGCGAACGATATCCCTCTGCTCGCCGAGCATTTCATCAAAGAAGCTTTTGTCAGGCACGGGCAGAAAGTGACTTTCGCGCCGGAAGCGATTGAAGCGATGCGCCTATTGCCGCTCAGAGGCAACGCCCGTGAGTTGCGTTCTTTGATTGAGCGCACAGTGTTGATAGCTCCGCAGGGAGCGACCATCACACAGGAAGCGGTGGAGACACTGGTCGCGCGCCAAACAAAAACGGCTGGCATGGCAGACGCATGGGCAGCCTGCTCGCTCGATGAAGAGGTTCAGCTTTACGAGAGAAGTCTGATTCAGATGGCGCTGAAAGCCGCGCACGGACGCGTCACGCAGGCCGCGCGCCTGTTGGGAATCACACATCAGCGGCTCTCAAGCATTCTGCAAGGGCGGCACAGAGATTTACACACCGCCAGAACGCCTGTGAAACGCCGGAGACGTAGCATTATTAAGCGTTAGGCTTGAGGGCGTGAGAAATCGATTCTCCTGCTCTCCAGAGAATGAAGCCTGACTGCTAACCGGTCTCGCCCCTTGAAACGGATCTTCGCGTCGGCGCTTTATAATCGGACTTACGCTTGAGTCCGAGAGCCTGCACTTCGTTTGAGTCTTTACCGAACTGCGCGATGATCTGCTCTTTAACGCCCAGCATCAGGTTATGAAACTCCCACTCTTTAGCGACAGCATTATCTCGCGCAGCAGCCGTCGCAGCCTGAGCCTGCGCTTCCGCGCGCCGCAAATTCTCTAACTCGACGTGTGCCGCACTGACGGCGTCGAGTGAATATGCGGGATTGATCGGAGTGTAGCTTGAGATTGTTTGCAGCGCAGCGAACCCGCTCTCGTCGGCTTCGAGCTTAACGGGAGGCAAACGTTTGCTCTGATTTCTGGCCATGTGAGAATCTCCTCGTGAGGAAAGAGATGATTGGGAAAACGCGCGCATTTTATGCGATGCGCCTTTCTCCATGCAAGCTTTCCGATTGCGGAGTGCGGATTGAAGAAAGCAGAGTGCTTGTCTTTCCCAAGTCGCAATCCGAAATCAGCATTCCTCATTTATTAGGGCGCTGGGCAGTTTTTAGCCACTCTGTATCCGGCGGCCTCGGCTTCCTCTACAGTCTTGAATCTGACCTGATTCTTTTCCGACACGGCGTTGTAGCCCGGACAGTTTGGCCGGTGGTAAATCTTGCTGTTCTTATTGCCGATGATCTCCCCCGTTGTTGCGGTTGTCGTCGCAGAGGTTGCCGCAACATTTCCGGGCGCAGCAACCGGCACGGCTTTCGCAGTCGGCGCTTGAGCAGCACTCGGGCTGGCCTTTGGAGTTGTGGACGCTACGCTCGGAGTCGAGACTTCCGGCGGACAGTTTCCCGCACGCTTGTAACCCGCGGCCTCCGCCTCTTCCACAGTCTTGAAGAAGACGCGGTTTTTCTCACCCATATCGCGATAGCCCGCACAATCCGGCCTGTGATACTTCTTACTGCTCTTGTTGCCGATGATTGTGCCTGCGGGCGGCGCAGGCCCCCAACGTTCAGTCTTGACTTCGGCTCGCCATTCGCCCGGCGGCGTTGGATTAGGGTCTTGCCACAGGCCGCGCTTTGCCGCTTTCGCTTCCGCTTCGGCGGCGGCATAAGACAGCCTGTCTTCCGGCGGCTGCTCATCTGCGTACTTCTTGTAATGCCATGCGAGTCCCGCCTTGACCTGCTCGATGTTGACGTCTTTCCCATCCAGCAGAACTTTCCCGACCGTACGCCCGTACTTGTCCACCTTCTCCCATGTCACCGTGACCTGCCTGCCAAAGACCAGCTTGGAGAGATTCTCTTTTGAAGCTTGCCCGAATTCCTGTTTCGATTCGGGCGCATCAATCCCCTGAAAACGTATCTTGTGCTGCTTGTTGTCTTTGTCCAAAACGGCGATGGTGTCGCCATCGGAGACGCGAATCACCTTGCCCTCGATGACAAGCTGGACTTTATTAGACTGGGCTTGCTGTGCCGCACCCGTCCAGATGCACGTCAGCATCAGAACGAAAAATAGAGCAGCTTTGATTCTTGGTTTCATGATCTTTTCCTCCCCGCACGTCCCGGCTCTGCCAAAACTGAGCTTCCACCCCGGCGAATCACGTTGAAAACTAAGGGAATCTTAGAATCTTCCGATGGGAGCATAGTTGTTTCCTTTAAAAACTAGATTATTTCTTCAGGGAGAATAAACCTGTTGCGCGATAAGCGAGTGAAAGGCTAAGTTTCCATCACCTATGGCCCTCTATCGCAAACTTAGTCGAAGCCCCAAACAGTTCTTGACTGTTACCGGAATGAATTCGCATCAATTTCAAGCGCTCCTACCAAAGTTCACCCAAGCCTTTGAGGAACAAGAGCAAAAGCGGAAAGCGGTCGTCGTGAAAACCGGAGAACCGCGTCAACGAGGCACGGGTGGCGGCTCGCAGTTCGCTCATGAGTTACCAGACCAAATGCTGATGCTGCTCATCTATTATCGGCTCTACTTAACACAAGAGTTTCTCACGCTACTGTTCAAACACCAGCAC
Source organism: uncultured Acidobacteriota bacterium (assembly GCA_963811065.1). Lineage (GTDB taxonomy): Bacteria > Acidobacteriota > Blastocatellia > Pyrinomonadales > Pyrinomonadaceae > QHXM01. The sequence continues at coordinate 479,391 of CAWEPR010000011.1, read as the reverse complement.
AAAAGCAGCATTTCACGAAACATCTCTTATATGCGCGCCCTCTTTGAAGAGGTCTTGCCGACTTATCAGAAGGCTAGAGGAAAAGTCCTTTCGCTCGCCAAGAAAGAGCAAGAGCGGCGAGGCAAGCGCATTGGTTCGGTCGAAGAGTTTCAAAAGGCTTATCCCGAATTGACTTTCATCATTGATGGAGTAGAACAGCCAAAGCGCAAACCCAAGAATAAAGAGAAGCGCAAAAGCGACTACTCGAAAAAGAAGTCGCGCCACACCCGAAAACAAATAGTCATCAGCACCCCATCGGGAATCATCGTCTCGCAAAGTAAATCGGTTGGCGGGCGCTCTCATGACTTCAGAGCTTTCAAAGAAGACCGCAGCCTTCAAGCAGTCTGCCAAGAGTTTGGCGGGCATCGCGTCTCTCTATATGCCGACAGCGGCTTTCAAGGAATGGAAGACTTGAACTTGCCGCTGGAATCAAGGTTGATCCAAAGAGCCAGAAGAAACCATCCGCTGACTCGTGAGCAGAAGCTCTTGAATCGCCTGCGAAGTTCGACCCGCATCAGAGTTGAGCATACGTTCTCAAGGCGCAAGAAGTACGCCATCGCATCGGAGGTCTATCGCAATCGAGATGAAGACTATGATGCTACGATGAACGTCGTGTCGGGGTTGGTCAACTTACGAGCCTTCGACAGAATCTTTCAAAGAACTGGATTGGCAATCTAAGCTGAGCTATCAAGGCAACGCCATGTCAACGCCATGTCTCGGCTCAGATTGTCTTATCGCGCAACAGGTCTAATAGTTGCTTCTTATGAAATAACAGTATTTTTAAAAGGAAGCAAGGATGTTTTTGTTAGAAGATGGATTGAATTAAAGGAAAGCGGTGATGACAAGCATGGAAGACTGTAAGTTTCCGTTTGATAGGCAGTAGAAACCTTATGAAGAAGACCATCACACCGCCCAAAGGTAAGACAGGATAAGGGTAGTCATTAAGGATTAGAGGAATTTATTTGTAGGTGTAGTGCTGAAAGAATAATTAAACCATAACGTGCGGCCTAACACGGCTCAGAGTGGTATTATCACGCATCATGCGGCTTAGTTAATAGGTCGGCTCTTCATGGTGCTGTATGAATAATGAATTTGCTCAGCTTGTAGAAAAGGCGGCGGAGATGAATTGGTGCACCAAAATTTATTGCACCACCTGTCTAAATTCAGATTTCCGTAGAAGGCTTGAACAGCTTGCTGGGGGTACAGGCTTTGGCTTGGTTGAACCGCTCTGTAGTCTTGAGGTGCGTAATTACACGCGCCTACGTGATTGGGATGATTGCTTGCAGATGGCTTTCATGCATCTGCCGCTTCCCGAACAGCGTGAGAAAATTCTCGAAGCTTGGCTCGAAAAGGTAAACGATAATATCCGTTTTGCCGATGTAGTGATTTTCTACATTGTTCGCTCTCTCCCGTCTAAAATGAAAGTCCAGAAATCGTGGATTGAAGCTTGTGCATCTTTAGCTTGTCGTTCTGAAGATGAGTCTCTGGTTGAAAGTTTGGCGTGGACTCTACGTTCAGACATTTCTAAGCATCCTGACCTCTTCCAAATAGCCAAAGCGTTAAGTGCCTCTTCCTTTAAGGTGAGGAGAGCGTTAGGCGAGGCAGGGGTGTTGCTATGAATGCCGAGCCGAACAAGTCATTCGAGCGTTTTTGCGCTCCACAAGTCGAGAAGATGACAAAGCAAAATACATCATGCTCAATCTGCCAGCGAATCGCGCTGTGGCGAAGCGGGCAGAATCCTTATTTCATCCACGAATTTGAGAACTCCATCTTCATCGTCGGCGACCATCAATTTCATAAAGGGTATTCTTTGCTGCTACTGAAAGACCACGTCCGAGAGTTGCATGAGCTTGAGCCGTCCGTACAGGCTGCGCTGTTTCAGGAACTCATGGCGGCAGGGCGCGCAATTGTGGCGACTTTCAAGCCCTGGAAAATGAATTACTCATGCTACGGAAATTTAGACCCGCATATTCACTGGCATCTCTTCCCGCGTTATGATTCTGAGCCTGACCATTTGAATCATCCCTGGTTTCATGCTTCAGAGTTTAAGGATCACATGATAGATTCGCAGACGGCACAGAGTTTGGGAGAAAAAAATGAACTACCCCGCAGCAAGCTGCGAGGTATCAGAATAGGTTGAGTTGTTCCCGGTGTAGTTGCTTGTATTCGCCACCTTGATTCTGGATGTATTTCTTGATGCTCGTCTCATTGCCATGCTGCCCGACCGTGCTGATGAAGTACCCGGCACTCCAGAATTGTCCGCCCCACAACTGTTTCTTGACTTCCGGGCAAGTGGCGAAGATTTCTCTGGCCGTAATGCTTTTGATGATTTGGACGAGCCGCTTCGGGCTGTAGAGCGGTATGGATTGCACGAGAAAATGCACATGGTCTTCATCTGTCCCAATCTCAAGGAAGGTGATCTCGTATCGCTTGCTAATCGCCAGACAGGTTTCCTTGAGTTTCTCATCCACAGGTGGCGTAAAGACCACCCGCCGATACTTGGCTGGGCAGACGATGTGGTAGAGCAGCACTGAGACATTGTGTCTTTTATGTACGAACCGGCTCACTGCCTAAGTATAGCGCAGCAAGCTTGCGAGGAATTACACCCGCAGTGATTAAAGCGAATTTAATTACTCCCTGATCCGATGCCTAACTAAGTCAGAGGGGGAAGAAAATGAGAAGGCTGCGACAGAGGATATTTATACTGTTCGGGAGCGCGGTTCTGCTCCTCGGCTCTGTTTGTGTAGCTCATGGACAATACAGTCGGTCCCGCCGCATCCGCGTTTACACTCCCGGCACGTATCACAGAACACGAAGCGTGATGAGCCGTAGAGCCGCAATGCGAAAGGTCATCAAGAAACGCGTGCGGGCGGCGAGAAAACGCCATCGTCACTAGCCCGAAGACCTGGCTTCCTATCTTTTGACAATAGTTTTTGTGAAGCCTATATTGCGGCTATGAACGAATTGGAGAAGCTCAGGGGGCGTGAGTTTAGAGGTGTTGAGGCGCTCGCGGCGGCTGCCGGTTCGCTGATAGAGCAGTATGGCAAAGAGCCTGCGCGGGGCAACGTTCGGCTGGGAATTACGCCGCGCATTGTGCGCCATTATCTGAGTGAAGCGTTGCTCGGCGCACCGAGCGGACACGCTGGCCCCGCGATAGTTTTCAACTACGGAAATTTGCTGCGCCTGCTGGCCGTTAAAAAGCTGCTCGCCGACCACTGGTCGGTTTTCAAGGTTAGAGAGTTCATGGCGTCGCTCGACACCGCTGCGCTCGAACAACTGGTCACGAGCGCGCTCACTTCATCTTCGGAGTCTAATCGCGCGGCGCGCAGGAGAGTTGAAACGAGCATCGAGGACGAGCATGAGTTTCGCGTCACGCAGCCGCTTCTGAAGAACGCTCAGCCTGAATCATCGCCCGCGCCGTCAATGTCTCTCGCCACCGCCCCGCCAACGCTCTCTTCACTCGCCGTCGAATCTGTCAAACGTCAGGAGCGCGCCTCCGCCGAATGGATCGAGATTGCCACCGGGCTGGAGATCAAAGTGCGTCGCAGTTTTCGCCCGCCGCAAAGTGAAGAGGAGCGCGAGCGATTGGGCGCGCGTTTCTGGTCAGTGGTCAATAAGAAGAAAAGTGGGCAGTAGGCAGTGGGCAGTGGGCAGTTAAGAACATGAGCGATGAACAGCGTTCGTGCTTTCGTTTTTAACTGCCCACTGCCCACTGCTTGTTGCCCACTTTTACCGAAGTGGCAGCGCGCGGCCCTCAGCCTTACGCAGCTTGAAACCAAGCAGGCGCGCTATCGTTGGCCCTTCATCAATCAATTGAATCGTTCCGAGTGACCCACGCCTGCCGACGCCTGCCCCGGAAGCAATGAATGAGGTGTAATAGCGCGACGGGAGAAAACCGTGCTGGCCTTTCAGCTTGCCGGGTGTGATTGGTGCGCCTGTATAACCACTGCTGAAGTAATAACCTTCCGAAGCCTCAAGGATGAGCGCCGCGTTTGGGTTCGTCCCCAATCGGCGAACCTCCTTTTCATCAAGAACGCGAAGACTTCCCCGCCCTTCCCCATCTGCGAAATCTTTGAAATAGACCAGAGCTCTGTTGTAAGCGCCCCGATCCTTCGGGTCGCGTAAGATGATGGCGCATGAGCCGCCCGAAATATACGGCGCAGCCCGCCATTCTGTGACAAACGTTTTCTCACGCCCCTGCGCATCCTTTTCTTCGCGCACTTTCAAAAGCCCTTTGCGCGCTAAAATCACGCCCGGATGAATGCGCTTTTGAACCGGCATGAAACCGTGATCGCTGACGATGAAGACGGCAGTTTCGTCGAGCGTGCCGGCGCGCTCGGCTGCTGCGAGGATGCGCGCGACGTAACCGTCAACCTTTTCCAGCATCGCAAAGGCTTCCGGCGTGAACGGGCCATGATTATGCTGGAAGGAATCCAGATCGAAGAGATGAATCAGCACGACCCCCGGTTTCTTCTCCGCGATAACGTACTCGGCAAAGCGCGTCCGCAGGTCGTCGCTCTCGTCCTTATTCTGGTTGCTGTAAAGCTGAGGGTCGCGTTGCTCTAACTCTTCGACCAACCCGGCGGGGCGTGTGTTTTTTCTAATCAACGCAAAGGTCTCTTCGCGTGTGCCCCCGATTTTGAAGATTTCCGGGAAGTTGTAGTCGCCCGCGCCCACGCTCACAGGCCACGAGATCATCGCCGTCTTCAACCCAGACCTGGAGGCAGCATCCCACAGCGTTTCGGCGCGGATGGCTGGCGCGTACCAGTACCATTTGCCCGTCTGCGCCTCGTCGGGCGGCTCGAAAATGTCGTTGCCGTAGATGCCATGACGATCAGGCGTCACCCCCGTCACAATCGTCGTGTGCGACGGGTACGTCACAGAGGGATAAACACCGGCGATCTGCGCCATCACGCCATCCTTCATCAAACGACGGAGCGTCGGAATCTTCAAGCTGTACTCGTCGCTCTTTTGCAGATAGCGCACGTCGAGACCGTCGAGCGAGATAATGATCGCGCGCTTCGGTTGAGAAGGCGCGGGCGTTAACGCGGGCTGCGAGCCGACGCCGACAGACAACGCGAGGCCCAAAACCAATCCTGCGAGGAGAAGAATAAGAGCGAGGCGGCGATGCATGTATCGTGTGGCGTTGTCCATGTTTGGTGTACGCTAAATCAGACCTGAAAGGATTCGGAGACAAAGAAAATAGACAGGATTTACAGGATTAGCAAGATTAAGAAGACCAGACAAGTCAACGAAGCTTGATGTTGTCTTTCTTATCTTGTCTATCTTGTTAATCCTGTCTATTTCTTTCTTCTCATGACAGGCCGGGAACGCCTGTCCTACTTTACGACGATGTTAACGAGGCGTTGTGGGATGACGATGACTTTGACGATGTCGCGCCCGTTGGTAAAGCTTTGGACTTTGTCGTCAGCCAACGCGGCCTCGCGCAGTTTGTCTTCCGGCGTGTCGGGTGTCGCGTGAATACGAGAGCGCAGTTTGCCGTTGACCTGCACGGGGATTTCCAGTTCTTCCTTGCGCGCGAGTTCTTCGTCCAATCGCGGCCAGCGCCCCTCGCCAGCGAGAATGCCCCCGGCGTGCCCCAATGCCGCCCACAACTCTTCCGCCACATGCGGGGTAAACGGTGTGAGCATCAGGATGAGCGATTCCAGGGCTTCACGCACGGCGAACACTTCCTGTGCGGAAGCCGTTTGCGGCTCTGCCTGAAAGTCGCCCAGAGCATTCGAGAGTTCCATCAACGCGGCCACGCTCGTGTTAAAGTGCAACTCCTCGAAATCTCCAGTGATGCGCGCAATCGTCTGATGAGTCTTGCGGCGCAAACCGCGAGCTTCCGCCGAAAACTCGTCCGCGCCCGGAGCCGTCTGCTGTTGCAATACGTCCGAAAGGCGCTCGTGCCAGCGCCAGACCATTCCATAAACGCGTCGCAGAAAACGCACAGCGCCTTCGATGCCTGTCTCCTGCCAGCGCAGTTCATTCTCCGGGGGCGCGGCAAAGAGGATGAACAGGCGAACGGCGTCAGCGCCGTAAGCCGCGATCATGTCGTCAGGGTCAACGCCATTGCCCAGAGACTTGGACATTCTCTTCCAGTCACTTGTACCCTCGACCTGATTCGTCACCATGCCCTGCGTCATCAAGCGCTTCACCGGCTCGTTGAAAGAGACAAGGCCGATGTCGCGCATGAACTTTGTCCAGAAGCGCGTGTACAACAGATGCATGACGGCGTGGTCAATGCCGCCGATGTACTGCGAGACGGGCGTCCAGTAAGCGGCATTCTCTTTGTCGAAAGGCTCCTTGTCATTGCGCGGGTCGCAGTAGCGAAAGAAGTACCACGAAGAATCAATGAACGTGTCCATAGTGTCCGTCTCCCGCCGCGCAGCGCCTCCGCACGTCGGGCAAGTCGTGTTGACAAACTCCGCCACGCCCGCGAGCGGAGATTCGCCAGCGCCCGTAAAGTCTGCATGATCCGGCAGCCGAACCGGCAAATCTTTTTCCGGCACGGGCACTATGCCGCACTTGTCGCAATAAATAATTGGCACGGGCGCGCCCCAGAAGCGCTGGCGCGAGATGCCCCAATCGCGCAGGCGATAGGTCACGGCCTCTTCGCCAAAACCTTTCTCAGAGGCCGCGCTTGCCATCTCCCGCATAGCGTCTTCGGAAAGTTTCCCGCTCCAATCGCCTGAGTTGACCAGAATGCCGTAGTCCGAGAAAGCGTGCGGCATCGCGGCAGACTGATCCTCGCGCAAGGGGTCATGCTCGATTGCTTCCTGCTCGTGCGAGATGCGCTCGATGACGCGCCGGATGGGTAAGCTGTATTTCTGTGCAAACTCGAAATCGCGCTCATCATGCGCCGGGACACTCATCACCGCGCCCGTGCCGTAATTCATCAGCACGTAGTTCGCCACCCACACGGGGATGGATTCACCGCTGAACGGGTTGATGGCCAGCAGCCCCGTGTTGATACCCTCTTTCTCGGTCTCTTCTTCACCGGCGTTGGTGCGGTTAGGCGCGGTAGCTTTCACATGCTCGACGAACTTCATCACGTCCGTTTTCAATGAAGAATCTTCGAGCAACTCGGCTATCAAAGGATGCTCGGCGGCCAGCACAACGGCGGTCGCGCCGTAGATGGTGTCAATGCGCGTGGTGAAAACGCGCACCTTCGCATCTTTGCCCTTGATACTGAAATCCACATACGCGCCCTTGCTACGGCCAATCCAGTTGCGCTGCATCGTCAACACGCGCTCCGGCCAGCCCCCCTCGATCTCCTTCATGTCTTCGAGCAGTTGCTCCGCATAGTCTGTGATCCGCAGAAACCATTGCTCGATGTCCTTCTTTTCGACGCTCGCGCCGCAGCGCCAGCAGACGCCGCCCGACGATTGCTCGTTCGAGAGCACAGTCTCTTCTTTCGGACACCAGTTGACCTGCGATTCTCGACGATAGGCCAGGCCACGCTCGTGCATCTTCAGGAAAAACCATTGATCCCACTTGTAATATTCGGGCGTGTGCGCCGCGATCTCGCGCCGCCAGTCGTAGCTTAGCCCCAGGCGCTGGAGTTGCCCGCGCATGTGCGCGATGTTCTCTTCAGTCCAGTCGCGCGGATTTATCCGGCGCTTGATGGCGGCCTGCTCGGCGGGTTGCCCGAAGCTGTCCCAGCCAATCGGGTGCAGCACGTTGAAGCCTTGCAGCCGCTTGTACCACGACAGCGCGTCGCCGATTGAGTAGTTGCGAACGTGCCCCATGTGCAGGAAGCCTGACGGGTAGGGCAGCATCTCCAGACAATAAAACGGCGGACGCTTGTCGTCGCGTTCAACACTGAAGCAGTTTGTCTCAGCCCAGTGTTTCTGCCACTTCTCTTCGATTTTTTCAGGAAAATATTTTTCGTCCATCTCTTCGGACTCCTTCGATTTCTTTACAATAAAACATGATCTGACCACCGGGCACAAACGCATCAAGCACGCTCGTGCCTTTCTTACGGATCAGTTGTTTAAATTTTGTGCGGGGTGTGAATCGCCGCTACGGAGTGACGCGCTGTTTGCTTGCTTAGCGTGCGCGTCGTGTGCCGAGCGGCAACGTAAGGAGGAGTTTGGTCAATTCTGTGAAATGTCGCATCTGAAATCTTCCACCATTGGACTAGAAACCTGTTGGGCGCATCTTAACGCAGCCAACATGCAGTTGTCGAACGTTTTGCGAGAGCCGACTTACTTTTCCATTTTCAGCTTTAACGGATCGAGTTCCGACAGCAGCTTATCGCCCGCCCTGACGTTGCCGAGCAGGTAATAAACTCGCATCAACTCATATTTGGCGACCTCTACGCGCAGGGTGTCGAAGCCATCTTCATATTCTTTGTTCGGCCCGGCATGTCTCTCCAGAAATATTTTCCAACGATTAGCCGCCGCCCGCACAGTCTCTGACGCGGCAGCCCATGAAAAATCTCCCTTGAGCGTGCCGCGCCGGGCCGGTGCTGACATCTTCACACTCGCTGCATAGACCGGAACATAACGGCGACGCTTTGGGGCAGCGGAAGAAATCTGTGTGAAGCCGACAATCAGCGTGAACAGAACACAGACCGAAAGCACGATTGGTCTAATTCGATTCAGTCTCACACTGCTGAAATGACGCATCATGAAAAAGCCCTCGCCCGGACAGAAGAGCATCAGATTAGAATGATGAAAGGAAGCGCCGAGAGCGCAGCATCAGGGAACGGGATATTGACCACGCTGAAAATCTTTGCCGACGACGACGCTTCCTCTGTTGAGAGCTTAGCTTGAATGTGCTTTCAGATCATCAAGGATAGCGGTGGCGAGTGCCGCGCCGATGTCGCTACGCACCTTGGCGGCGTTCGGGCCGATATTCAAAAGCGTATCAACTTCCTTAACGTCTATAAACTCGATTTCAACCAGACACGCGCGCGGCGTGGGGCCGAGGTCTGTGTCCTTCAACACTCCCAGAACCTGATCCTTGACGCCTCTATCTTTGGCGTTAGCATCATGCGACTTGATAACGTTGAAGACTGCGCTTTGAATCCTTTTAGCGAAAGCCTGATCGTCTGCGTGATTCGGGTTACCGGCAGCTTTGGGACGAACCAGAGTTTCCGTGCCCCTGGACTTTTTATTAAAGCCGTTAAAGTGGATGGCTAAAAAGATGTTCGCTTTATGCTTCTTAGCCACCTGCGCTCGCGCGGCGAGGCCGAGGTTCTTGTCGCTATCGCGGGTCATCACGATGGTAATCTTATGGCCGCCCTTTTTCGCGGCATCTTCCAGCGCAATCCGAGCAAGATTTGCGAACTGCAAGGTCATCACCTTTTCAGGCACTCCGCTGGAACTCGTCGCGTTGTTGGCCGACGAGCCGCCGACTTCGTGCGTGCCGCCATGACCGGGATCAATAACAACCGTCGCGGTTAATTTGCTTGCCACTGAAGTTCTCCTTTGGGGTTTACCAGTCGCTGAAGACTGAAGATGAGAAAACGGGTGAGAGCCATTCGGGTGGAATGTGGACCGCAGCTGGCTCAACAGTCGCCGATTTAATAGTTGATTAGCTTGCCGGGTGTCAAGTGAATCCCAAACTAATCAATATCACCGATGGCGAACTGGCCTTTGATGAGAAGAAACGCGAAGATGGCTTTCTTCGTCTGCTCGCCCTGCTGAAAAGAGACTTCGAGCGCGTGCCATTCGCCTTCCCGTTCCCTCTCCACTTTGACCGCGCCGAACTGGTAGCCATCGCTCTCATCCAGATAGCCCTTGATTCGGCCACAGATGCTTTGACCGCCGACCTTTCCTCTGACTCGCCGGAGTTAAAGACATCCTTCCATTCCCGGCTCTTGTCCGGCCCTCTGTAAACAAAATAAGCGGCGGCAGCCTGGAGGTCGTCGCGCCGGCAAAGATCGAACAGCGCTGTCAGGCGGGCTTCGACCTTTTCGGGATCGCTCGCCTGCGCTGGCGGAGTCAGGTTCTTCTGCTGCTCCGGCGTCGAATAACCGGCAGTTGCTGCGTTCGCGCTGTGTCGGTCCGGATAAGCCGGAAGACCGCACAGCATCAGCAGGGTTGCTAAAGCCGTACTCCCGAATTTCAGCATATCGCTTTTCCCCTCCGTCTCGAACCCGTTACATATCCTTGAAGAAGAAAAAGAAGAACGCTGCCGCGTGCTCTGGCTTAACGCCCCTGGCCGAGCCTATCGTGTTCCCTGATTTGTCTCTGACATCTCCGTCAGACTTAACGTAGCCAATCGTGTTGCCCGACCTGTCCCGCACATCGCCATCGGATTTGATGTAACCGATGGTATTGCCGCTGCGGTCGCGCACCTCGCCATCCGACCTGATGCTGCCGATGGAGTTTCCCGACCTGTCTCTGACATCTCCGTCCGGCTTGAGATAGCCAATCGTATTGCCGGACTTATCTCTCACGTCGCCGTCGGACTTCACGTAGCCGATGGTGTTCCCGGACTCTATCTCTCAATTCACCGTCCGAAAGATTGAGAGCAGAGACGCTGATTGATAGACAGATGAGAAGAATTAAAGAAACGCGTGCTTTCATGATTGTGCTGCCATCCCTTCCTGAAACTCAAATTCCGCGCGACTCTCAGGCCGCGACATACAGGACGTTTCCCCGACACCAATTTTGTCTAACCGGGAAAATGTCTCAAGCGCAAAGCTCGGCGCTGAGGGAGTTGTCTTCAGCGTCTATGAAAGAGCGTAAAGCCGCGAGGTTGCGCGCGTCGTCTCCGGGCACGTCCTGCGGCGTTTCAAGCAGAAAGGCTGCATGTGAGAGTTTCGGGTGCTGCGCGATGCGGCGCAGGGCTTCGCGCCCGATGTGGCCTTCGCCGATATGCCAGTGGCGATCTACCCTCGAATTATACTCAGCCTTTGAATCGTTGAAATGAATCGCGCGGACATTCTCCGCACCGACGTTTCTCTCAAGCGATTCGATGGTGGCAGCCAGTCCGTCCCGTTCACGCACATCGTAACCGGCGGTGAAAGCGTGCGCCGTGTCGAAGCAGACTCCGAGATTGAGTTCAGGACATGCGTTGATAATCTCTCCGAGATGCTCGAAGCGATGGCCGATGCATTCGCCCTGCCCCGCAGTGTTTTCCAACAGGATGCGAAACGAGCCGAGGTCTAGACGGCCACAGGCAATCTTCAAGCTCTCCTGACACACGCGGATGCCGTCTGCTTCGCAAGAGCCGCGCGCGCTGCCCGGATGAACGACGAGGTAATCTGCGCCCAACTGAATCCCGCGCTCGATCTCTTCACGAAACGAGGCGCGCGATTTTTCGAGTATCTCAGGATTGGCGGCGGCAAGGTTGACGAGATAGTTGCAGTGAATGACGACGGGCGAGATTCCGGTCTCTGCTCGGACAGCTTGAAAGCGCTCGATCTCTTCATCCGTCAGCGGTCGAGCCATCCACCCACGCGGGTTGCGCGAGAAGATTTGCACGGTGTCGCAATCAAGTTCCCTGGCTTTCAGGAGCGCGTTCTGCAACCCGCCTGCAATGGGAAGATGCAGGCCAATCGGCGGCACGCCGTTTTTCCGCTCATCACTCATTACTCATCACTCATCACTGCTTTTCCACTTCTTCCATCACGCGCAGCATGTTGCCGCCGAGAATCTTTTCGATGTCCTGTTCGGAATAACCGCGCCGCAAAAGTTCCTTTGTCAGATTCGGCAAATCTTCAACCGTCGCAAGGTCTGTCGGCGTGGCCTGAATGCCGTCGAAATCCGAGCCGATGCCGACATGATCTATGCCGACGAGTTTGACGATATGGTCAATATGGTCAACGAGGCGCGAGACGGTGACGGGCGGGAGACGACGCGCGTATTCGCGCAGGCGCACGCGGTCACGCGCCATCTTCTTCTGCGCGATGCCACCCGGCTCTTCGTCCGAAGCCTTTTGCACAAGGGGCGCAATCTGCGCGTCCACCTGTTTCTTCTTCTCGCTCCAACCGGGTTCGAGAAATTCCGGGTAGAAGAGAACGGAGCAGACGCCCCCCGTTTTTGCCAGCGCGCGGAGCATCTCGTCGGTCAGGTTGCGCGGCACATTCGCAATCGCGCGGCAGCCTGAGTGTGTGGCGATGACGGGCCGGGTCGAAGTGTTGACGATGTCCCAGAAGGTCGGGTCGGAAACGTGCGACACGTCAACCATCATGCCGAGACGATTCATCTCACGCACAACATCCCTGCCGAAATCGTTGAGACCACGCGTGCGACCCGTTTCGTCACCGGAGGAGCCAGCCCAACTCGTCGAGACGCTCCACGCGGGCGACATATAACGCACGCCCATTTTGTAATAACGCTCGACCATCTCTAACCGCTCGTCAATCGCATAGCCGCCTTCGAGTCCCATCAAAGCCGCGAGCTTTCCCCCGCCCACAATACGGCGCACGTCCCCGGCTGTTGACGCCAGTTCCCACGTCTCAGGGTGGTTCTCGCCAAGAGCACGCACGGCGGCGATCTGGTCGTCCGCCCGCTTGATTGCCTTCTCGCCTCCGCCGCCATAAAGCTGCGGCTCGACCCAGATGGAAAAGAACTGCGCGTTGAGGCCGCCTTCCCGCATCCGCACGGCGTCCAATTGGCCGTCCGCGAGTCTTTGATTGATGTCGAGACGCTCGTCAACCATGCGCTGCGTCGTGTCCGCGTGCATGTCTATACTGATGGCACGGCGGTGGATGCTGACGGGGTCGCTGGCGTCGTTGGATTGATTGTTACTGGGCGAAGTTGTGGTTTGTGTGTTTTGATTTTGCTCAGACATACGACAGTTGTTGAAGGTTAAGGAGAAAAGAAGCACAACGGCAAGAAGCAGGAGAGAACTCGTCTTCTGTGCGCGATGCGTCATTCGAGAGCGATAAGGAGAATTGCAGCAATTTTTCGTTGTTTCCAAGAGCGGTTTGATGTTACGTCGCCCTCCACAGAAGAATCAAGCGTGCCTTGCAAAGGAGCGAGCGTTTACGGTATTGTGCCCTATCTTAACAAGGCTTGATTAAGCGAGACGTGAGCTGCCGTCTTCATAAGTAGTTTCCGTGTAATTCCGAGTTGGGAAACCATGCAGCCACCCAGACGAGCACCTCTCTCAAATTTATTCCCGAAGGAGTACAAAACCATGTTCTCGAAAGACGGTAAATCAAAAGACGTTAAGACCCCTCGCATCGTTTCCGACATCTGGCACAATGGTGAGTGGATCAAGTGGAATGATGCGCGCGTGCATGTGATGTCGCATGTTTTGCATTATGGCTCAAGCGTCTTTGAGGGTATCCGCTGCTATCAGACCAAGCGCGGCCCGGCCATCTTTCGTCTACAGGAACACATGCAGCGTCTCCTTAACTCGGCCAAGATTTACCGGATGGAGCATGAGTGGACGCGCGATGAATTGTGTGACGCGGCGGTTGAGCTGACCGCTCGCGGCGGACTCGAACAATGCTACATTCGCCCGATTATCTTCCGCAGCCTGGATGAAGCCAACCCGGCGTTTGGCGTCAACCCTTTCCCGAACCCTTTGGCCTGCTACATCGGCGCGTGGGACTGGGGCAAGTATCTCGGTGAGGAAGCCCTCGAACAGGGCGTTGATGTGTGCGTCTCAACGTGGAATCGGCTGACGCCGAACTCCATGCCCGCGATGGCCAAGTCCGGCGCAAACTACATGAACTCACAGTTGATTAAGATGGAAGCGCTCTTGAACGGCTACGCCGAAGGCATCGCGCTCGATGATCGCGGGCTGGTCTCCGAAGGCTCAGGCGAGAACATCTTTCTGGTGCAGGACGGGCGCGTCATCACACCGCAGCTATCAAGCTCAATCCTGCCCGGCATCACGCGCGACAGTGTCATACAGATTTGCCGCGAGTTGGAGATTCCGATTCAGGAAAGCAACATTCAACGCGCCGCGCTCTACATCGCCGACGAACTCTTCTTCTCAGGCACAGCCGCCGAGGTCACACCGATTCGTTCCGTAGATAAAATTACCGTCGGCACGGGGCGTCGGGGCGAAACCACACGCCGCATTCAGGAAGTCTTCTTCCAGATCACTTCAGGCGAGCGCGAAGCTCCCGGCCCCTGGCTCACGTATGTCAACGAGCGCAAGGGCGCGCAACCGGCTAATAACAACGGCCATAGCACAACGCAGGTCAAAGCCTCCGGCGCTTCGACAGGTCTCTCCGAATCGGTCGTGGGTTACGAAACGGTGATGACGGAATAAACCTGGCCTCGGATGAACCAGAAGATTCACTAACAGAGAAGCGCATCGTGAGCGATTACGATGCGCTTCTTGCCTGTTACTTCAAACCCGATTGACAGGAGAAGCCGCTATGAAAAGCCCACATGCTCCCGACCATAGTCTCAGAAAATATTTAAGGCTTGTTTTCTTCGCTTCGTCCTTAGGCATGTTATTAACGATTGCTCTCGGCTCAGGGTCTTATGCAGGCAAGATGAACGGCAGGAATGAAGACCCGATCAAGATTGGAGTTTATCTTGACCTGACGGGAACACTTAAAAGCTTTGGAGAGCCAACGCGCAACGGCATCAAAATGGCCGCCGCCGAGATTAACGCGCAGGGCGGAATAGGCGGACGTAAAATCGAGTTGATTATCGAAGATGATGAGGGTGAGCCAGGCAAGGCGGCGACAGTGGTGAAGAAGCTGATTAAAGAGGACAAGGTGCATGCGCTGCTTGGCGAGGTCGCTTCTTCAAACACCCTTGCCGCCGCACCCCATGCACAGCAAGCGCAAGTGCCGATGATCTCGCCCTCTTCAACCAATCCTCTGGTCACACAAACCCGCGATTACATTTTCTGCACCTGCTTCGATGATCCGTTTCAAGGCGAAGTTATGGCGAAATTTGCGTTCAATAACTTGAAAGCCAAACGCGCCGCGATTTTCTTTGACATGCACTCCGATTACAGCGCAGGCCTTGTCAAGACTTTTAAGCAAAAATTTACCAAACTGGGTGGAACAGTTATCGCGGAGCAAAGCTACTCCCAAAGCGACCGTGATTTCAGCGAACATTTGACGATGATTCGCTCCGCCAAGCCCGATGTTATCTACCTGCCCGGTTATTATCCGCAAGCTGCCGCTATCGCCCGTCAAGCGCGGGAGATGGGGATTAAGCAAACGTTGCTCGGGGGAGATGGATGGGATGCACCACCGCTTTGGGAGATAGGCGGCAAAGCACTGAACAATTCATATATCTCAAACCACTATTCGGCTGATGACCCCTCACCTGCCGTCCGTCGATTTGTTGCAAGCTATACGGAGAAATATCCGAAGTCAGAACCCGATGCACTCGCGGCGCTCGGTTATGATGCGATGATGGTACTTGCCGATGCGCTCAGACGCGCCGGAACAACCGAGGGATCAAAACTGCGTGAAGCCATCGCCCAGACTACAAATTTCCCCGGCGTCACAGGCCCGATCACAATCAACGATAAACGTAGCGCCACTAAGCCCGCCATCATCGTTAAACTACTGGACGGCAAATTCGTTTATCACGAAACCATCTGGCCTGATAGCTCAGACAATCATTAAATGGACGTTCGAGAATACAATCGCAACGCGTGGGACAAGGAAGTCGAGCGCGGAAATGAATGGACTCAAGCAGTCACCCCGGAGGTGGTAGCTGCCGCGCGGCAGGGTCGCTGGGAGGTGTTGCTGACGGAGACAAAGCCCGTCCCGCGCGATTGGTTTCCAGAGTTGAACGGGCTGGACGTTCTCTGCCTCGCCTCGGGCGGAGGCCAGCAAGCGCCTATCCTGGCGGCGGCGGGAGCAAGCGTGACCGTGTTTGACAACTCACCGAAGCAGCTGGAGCAGGATCGCAAGGTTGCGTTGCGCGAGGAGTTGAGCATCGCCACCATCGAAGGCGACATGATAGACCTCTCGGAATTTGCGGATGACAGCTTCGATCTTGTCTTTCACCCTTGCTCGAATCTGTTCATCCCGGATGTGCGTCCCGTCTGGAAAGAGGCGTTCCGTGTGCTGCGTCGCGGGGGTGTGCTGCTCTCAGGCTTCGTCAATCCCGTCATCTACATTTTCGACCACCGATTGGACGAGAGCAAACCGCTTCAGGCCCACCACGCGCTGCCCTATTCAGACACGGGCAGCCTGACCAAAGAGGAATGCCGCCAGCTCATGGAGAAAGGCGAGCCGCTGGAGTTCGGCCACACGCTCGCAGATCAAATAGGCGGGCAAACCGACGCGGGCTTTGCCATCACTGCTTTTTACGAAGACCGTCACCGCACGCTTCCAGCGGCGAAATATACGCCAACCTATATCGCCACCCGAGCCGTCAAGCCTTAAACCTTCAATCGCCAATGCGGAGAGGCCGCTTTGCAGCCACTGTTGGCTGCAAAGCGGCCTCTCACCACACGGGAAATCGGCTCGTTTAAGCAGACGCTGCGACCCAACTATCAAGGCCCGAATCTTAGGCGATACTCCATGGAGTTCAGGAAGCCATTGATCATCGTGCGATAGTCGCCGGTTTGATTCAGTGTCTGAATCCATTGCAGGTACATGCTATCGGGGTTGCGCCTCAAGTACCCGAAGTATTGCATCACTACGAACGCTTCATTGTAGAACTTGAGATAGAGTTCCTGACTCTCAATCAGCGCTCGCAAGACCTGTCCTCTCGTCATCGTTGCGTTCGTCAATCCTGTGATCCATGCCCCTCTCGAAGGATGACCCAGCAGTCCGACCGTTTGGAGAAGCGCATCCACATAAGCGGTCGGATCAGTCAGCGAGCCGTATCTCGTCTGGAATTCCTGCCGGGCCATGAACTCAGTGACAAAGGCCGCCTTGTTAGCCTCCAGCTGCTGCGCCGTGATGAAGCCGCTGACCTTGGCAAAGTCCGTCATGAACTCAGTAAAGAGCGGGATGCGTCCGAACACCGTATAGAAGCGATAAATGAAGTAGCCTCTCACCTGGAACTCTTCAGAGCGGAAGAAGCCAGAGGAGACTTCGATGCGGTCACAGGCCGGATTCCCCGGCGAGCAGCTGCTCAGGATGTTGCGCCAGCCCTGGAATCCTCCGGGCTCGGGTTCGCGGCCCAGAAAATCAAGGTAGTGCTGGCGAATGAAGAAATCAATGGTGTCAATCGGGTTGGGCCCATTCGCCGCTTCATTATCCGTGATCGTCACGGTGGCCGCTGCTATCGCGCCGAGGCTCCCGCCCGTCGGAGCGCTGAGCGTAAAGGTGAAACTCTCCGCGCCGTCGGCATAAGAGTCATCCACGATTGAGACCATCACGGTTTTGGATTGCTCACCGGCGGCGAAACTGAGCGTGCCGACAGAGAGGGTGTAATCGCAACGCGACGACGCGATGCCGGTGACGGTACTGCATTGGTTGAGGCCGGAAGTGTCCGATGTCGTGTAAGAGACCGTTGCCGGCTGAGAGATGTCACCTGAGCGCACGACATTGATGGCGACAAACACACCGGCCTCGCCCACGTTATAGCTCGATTGACTGAGCGCTATGGTGGGCGATGGAGGCGTCTCGCTCAATTTGGAGATAAAGACATCGGTAGCGCCGCCGCCGTTCGCGCTCTGAACGGGGCCAAGGACGGGGAGGTTGGTTGATGAGGTGCGCCCCGTCAGGTACATGCTGCCGGCGGAGTCCAGCGCGATGTCCAGCGCCGCGTCGGTGCCGCTGCCGCCGAAGTAGGTCGAGAAGACGAGCGCCGAGCCAGCCGTGTTGAGCCTCGTCACGAAAGCGTCAACGCCGCCGCCGTTTGTGCCCTGAGTCGGGTTGAGCAGGGGGAAGTTGGTCGAACTTGTCCCGCCTGTGACATAAGCGTTGCCCGAAGAGTCCACGGCGAGGCCATTGCCGGAATCATCCGCCGTGCCGCCCAGATACGTCGAATAGACGAAGGCTGACCCCGCCGCATTCAGTTTCGTCACGAAGGCGTCTGAAGTGCCGCTCAGCGCGCTTTGTAATGCATTGGCAGTGGGGAAATTGCTTGAGCGGGCAACTCCGGTGACGTATGCGTTGTTTGATGAGTCGAGCGCGATTTCAAATCCTATATCGTTATCGCTGCCGCCGAGGTAGGTGGAATAGACGAGGGCTGTGCCCGCCGCGTTGAGTTTTGTGACGAAAGCGTCGCCGTCAGGTGTGCCGCCGCCGAACGTGGCCTGAATCGCGTTAGCCGTGGGGAAATTCGTCGCACGAGTTTGTCCCGTGACGTATGCGTTTCCGGCGGAATCCACCGCGATGCTAAAACCCGCCGTGAAACCGCCGCCATTGCCGGCATTGCCGCCGAGGTAGGTGGAATAGACGATTGCGGAACCCGCCGCATTGACCTTCGTCACGAAGGCGTCAGCGCCGGGGCCGCCGCTATAGGTGCTCTGAATGGGGTTGACTGTGGGGAAGTCCGCTGAGGTGGTGCGCCCCGTGACGTAGGCGTTGCCATTGGAATCTATCGTCAGGGCATGTGCCGCATCAAAAATGGTTCCACCAAGATACGTCGAATAGACAAGCGCCGAACCGGCAGCGTTCAGCTTTGTCAAGAAGGCGTCCGAGAGGCCGCCGCCGTATGTACCCTGAAGGGCATTGGCTGTGGGGAAGTTTGATGAGATGGTTTCCCCCGCGATGTATGCGTTACCGGAAGAGTCCACCGCAATCTTACTGGCTCTGTCGTCGCCGCTGCCGCCGAGATAAGTCGAGTAGACAAGGGCTGTGCCCGCCGCATTGAGCTTCGTCACGAAGCCGTCGCGCCCGCCGACGAAATTAGCGCCGCCGAACGTGGCTTGGAAGGCATTTGCGACGGGAAAGTTGGTTGAGTTGGTGAATCCGGTAATGTATGCGTTGCCTGTGGAGTCAACTGCGATGTCAAGCCCCTCCTCATCACCACTCCCACCAAGATAAGTGGAGTAGATCAACACCGGGTCAATGACGAGCGGACGCCCGGCGTCATACTCGCCCACCGCAAAACCGACCTGCCCATCTCTCTCGATTGTGTAGCCTCCCTCAACCGCCAGCCGTTTCCCATCCACTTCCTGATACACCACAGGCTTCGGCTGCCGGATCACACTCTCGCCCAGGGTCAGCAGCAGATCACCCGCCGCGTCTACTTCGACTTTATCCGCGCCCTCGAACCGGAGTTTGACGGCGCGGGTGTCCCTGCCGGGCGCGACCACGAAGTCGTACTCCAACTGCTTTTGGTTGCCGTAATACACCACATCTATGCCCGGATAGACTTCCGCGTAGCGCACGCGGCCAAAGGTCGGGATGTTCGTCCGCCACTGCGCCGGGTCGTTGCCTATAAGGTAGTTGACCTTGCCTTCTAATTCATTCAAACCTTCGACTCTCGCCCCCCCGATTACTCCGACGAGGCGCATACGCAACACTGCCGGCGGCTCTGAGCGGGGGGCGTTGGAAGTGCCTGCACCACGCTCACCCCTTATCGCCGCGCCGCTATCATCGCGGCGGCTCGTAGACGATTCACCGCTCCGCGCCCTTTCATCAGAGCGGTGAACCAGAGCGAACACGGCTTCCTTTGGCGAGAGAGCGAGCGTGTAGCCCGCGCCACGAGCCAGAAAGTTGACTGCCTCACCCGCCTGACCGCGATTCGCCTCAAAACTCAAAGGCAGCTGCCCGTAAGCAGCGCGCGCCTGGGCGACAGTGTGCGGCGCGCTTTTCGACGCCGCGGCGACGGCGCGCGTTGATGTGTCCGAGGCGCTGCCGCCGGTGAAGAAGCAGAGGGGGGCAAAGGCGACTACGGCCAAAGCGACGCACAACACCGGGCGTCTGGCTCGCAGTGTGATTTGATTAAAGAGGGTGGTGGGCGTTGCAGATGTGTTTGTCAGGCGTTTCATGTCAACTCTCCTCATTTTGTTTCTGGTCTGGGCTTTTCAATGATACAGATACCGGCGATGGAGCCGATAGGTTGGGCGACATCCTACATTGGTCCATGCTTTTAACCAAATAGATTTGGAACCCTGCCGCGAGTTTCGAGTAAATTCCCTCTCCCAGATTGGCCCTCATCCACATACGCGAGACCTCCGGGCCAAACCTGACAGGGGCGCACGAAAATATTGTGGACGGCAGGATTTTCCGCGATAGAATCAGCGACAGTGGACGGAGGTGAGCCCATTTGAGCGGTGAGCTTCAACACGAAGTCACCCAGATTTTGCAGAACTGGAGCGGCGGCGATCCCGCCGCGCCGGAGCGCCTGAGGCCTTTTGTCTACGAAGAGATGCGGCGGCTGGCTCGGGCCTTCCTGGCAAAGGAGTGTGGTAATCACACCTTGCAGCCGGGATTTCTGAGGTCTTTTAAGCCACTCGACCCGATTCCTGCCTGAAATCTTATTCGTTGACGCGCCTCAACCGGAAAAGCTATCATGTCGAGAGCGTCTCCGGGCTTTAATTTTCCGTTGGCGCAACTTCCAGCCCGCGAGTCAATTCCAAATCATCAGCGCCCCGCTTGATTTTCTCCTGATTTTTCTCCGAAAGGTTTTACGGTCTCTCAAACTATGTCAGTCAAGATAGATGACCTTCTGCGCTTTGCGACCAGTCATGGCGCGTCAGATCTGCATATCAAGGCAGGCTCATTTCCCTACATGCGGACGGGCGGCGAGTTGCGCCCTCTGGTTGACTCGCCGCCGCTCACACAGGAAGACACGCTCGACATGGCTTTCTCCATGATGTCGAATCGCCAGAAGCAGCGCTTCAAGGAAGTCTCCGAAGTTGACATTGGCTACGGCGTGGCGGGCGTCGGACGTTTTCGCGCCAACATTTTCCAGCAGCGCGGCACGGTCGGCATCGTCCTGCGCGTGATCCCTGATTCAACACGCAGCACCAGCAGTCTCGGGCTTCCTCCCGTCGTTGACAAGGTCGCGGACGAGCAACGCGGATTGATTTTGGTGACGGGCGCGACCGGCTCCGGCAAATCCACGACGCTGGCCGCGATGATTGATCGCATCAACACCCTGCGCAGCGGCCACATCGTCACCATCGAAGACCCGATTGAATTTCTGCACCGGGACAAGCGTTCATTCGTCACGCAACGCGAGGTGGACGTAGACACGCGCTCGTTTGCGGAGGCGCTGAGAGGCGCTTTGAGACAAGACCCGGACGTGATCCTGGTCGGCGAGATGCGCGACCTGGAAACCATTGAGACGGCGCTGACAGCAGCCGAGACCGGGCACCTCGTCCTCTCCACTTTGCACACACTGGACGCGACCGAAACGATTACGCGCGTCGTCTCTTCATTCCCCTCTCACCAGCAAAAGAGCGTGCGCCTGCAACTGGCAGGCATACTCAAAGCCGTCATTTCCATGCGATTGGTGAGGGCTGCCAAAGGAAGAGGGCGCGTGCCGGCGGTGGAGATCATGGTCACGACCGGGCTGATCCGCGATTACATCATCAACGAAGAAAAGACCTACATGATTCGTGAAGCGATTGCCGCCGGGACATCACAGTACGGTATGCAGACCTTCGACCAGTCGCTCTTTCACCTGCATCAGTCGGGGTTGATTTCCCTCGAAGAGGCGCTCCGCAACGCCAGCAACGCCGATGAATTTTTGATGCGCGCCTCAGGCATCCAATCCACCAGCGAGCGCGCCAAAGAAGAGATGGAACACATCGTCAGCGTCGTTGAAAAACAGTGACGAGTGACGAGTTACGAGTTACGAGTGACAAGTTAAATGCTTTGTCTTGCTCGTCACTTGTCACTCGTAACTCGTAACTGCTCTTCAGTGTCCGCCGTGCCCGCCGCCTTCGGGAGTTGTGGCGGGGGTTGATTGGGGCGCTCTATTGGGAGAGTTGGGCATTCCCATCGGCTCTGTGTGTGCGGATGCGCCAGCGCCGCCATCTTTCAGGTAAGGCTTCAGCAAACTCAGCCACGCGTTGGCGAGTCTCGAATATTCCATTGGGCAACGAACGGCCCTGGCCTCCGGTAAGGGAGCGTTGACCATTGCCATATACTTGTTCGGATTGTGGCCGAAGACCCAGCAGAGGATGTTGTAAAATCTCTGCCCGTCCATCGAATGCTCGTCAGCCCAGAGCATGTCCAGTTCGGCAGCGGTTTTCCCTGATTTCGCCAGCCTCTCATACTGGATGCCCCACGACAGTGCGCCGCTAATGGCCATCTTCTCGCCTTCTTCGCCTTTGAGACCGACGAGGACGAAGGTGGAAAGCTGGTCAACCGCATCTTCCTCTCTGCCGGTCGAAGGCAGTTTCAGCACGTCAATCAGGCAGTGTCCAAGTTCGTGGATAAACGCGAAGGTGAGCGCGCCTCCGACCTTTTCGCCCAAATCCTCTTCACTTTTCGCAATCGGTTTGAAGTCTTCGGTCATTTGCGCCATCAACTCGTAGCACATCACTATCTGGCGGTCGCGCGGATTCCAGAAAGCGTTGGGCTGGCCGCACTCCTTGAACGTAATCACCACGTTTTCGGGGATGGCTATCATGGCATTCAAATCGTCAGCGATTCCTTCCAGAACTCGCTGCTGCCGAAACTGTTCATTGGCTTCAGCAAACTGGGGGTTCCTCACGGCGGAGTATTCGACGCTGAAATTGCCCTTGTCCAACTGCGTGGCCTGCCCCTGCTCGTCAGCCATGCGCTTGATAATTTCGGCACTGCCGGTATCCGTATTATCCTGGCTCGTGTTGTCAGGATTGATGCCACTCGTCCCGCCGCTGTTTCCCGCATTATCATTCTTCTTACAACCCATCACCAACAGAGCGGCGCAGAGGAGGACGCTAACCGCAATCAGGAGCTTTCGTTTATCTCTCAACGTATAGCTCATGCCGCAATGGGGGTTCTTCGATCTTGTCATTTACTTATCCTCTCAATTATCCCAAGGAAGATTAACGGATTTGAATGCTGTCTTGAGTAGAACTTGACGTGGGGGCTAATACCATAAAAAGGCTGGCTGGCACAAGCACGAGACCCTGCTGAAGAGTTCTACAGCTTTGCCATCACTTCCGCCCCGGACTGCGTGGCTGCCGCTTAACGACGATTGCTGGCAAACAATTCGGATTTGAATTATATAATGGCAACTGATATTCACTCTCGCAAGATAGAGTTTTAGCTATCCCTCATCTCAAAGGATTGCCCATGAGCAACACTCACATCTTCATCTCTCACACCAGCAAAGACGATGATTTTGTAAAGGAACTGCGCGACACTCTTGAGACTTACGGTCTACCCGTCTGGGCTGATTCTCGCAATCTGCGCGGTGGAGCGAAGCTCGCGCCTGCAATCGAAGAAGCTATCGAAGGCGCGCGCCAGTTCATCGTCGTCATCAGCCCCAACACCATCAACTCGCCCTGGGTACGCAAAGAGATTCAAAAGGCGCTGGCGATTGAACGAACCCGCAAAGATGAAGGCTATCGAGTGATCCCGCTCCTCCTGCCCGGAATCGAGCCTTCCGCGCTCCTGCTCTGGTTCGATGAAGAGCCTGTGGGCATCCACATCAAAATCGAAGTTAGCGGCTTGAGTGAAGTCATGCCCCAGATTCTTGCCGCCCTGGGAGAACGACTGCCAGATGACGTTCAGCCAGCACGGGTAATTCCAACGCGTCCGGTCGAAGAACTAATCCTGAAACTGAGCGAGCCGCGCATCGAAACACGAGAAGGCCGTCGGCGCGCGAAGGCCAAAGCACAGCTGATCTATCATCCCGCCGACCCAACCGCCCGCGAAGTGGAAAGCAGCGCCTACTACTTCACCGCCCCGCTCGGCCCGATTGAGACGGACGACCTGCGCTGGTATCTGGAACAATTTTACCTCTGGCCGACAGGGGTCTTCATCGAACGCGCGCAAACCATCGAGGAGAAATTGCCGCAGTGGGGACAGGAGCTTTTCAAAACCGCTGCATCAACCGACGCGGCCAAAGAAGCGTTGAGTGCGTGGTTGCAGACTGCCGACGATGCGGAGCGGCGATTCTCCATCGAAGTTGACAGCGATGTGATCGAAGACGCGAACCGGACGGACGAGGAGAAAACGGCGGCGCAGGCTGAAACCAACGAAGCTGCCAGCGAATTGCTCTCGCTTCCGTGGGAACTCTTGCACGACGGGCGTGGCTTTCTGTTTCACGGCAAGAATCCCGTGCGCGTGCGGCGTCGTTTGCCGAATCGTTACCCGCAGAAACCAAGCGCCACCAGTTTGCCACTGCGCATTCTGCTCGTCAGCCCGCGCCCCGAAGAAGAAGGCGTTGAATACATTGACCACCGCATCAGCGCCCGCCCGCTCATAGAAGCCATCGAACATCTGGGCGAATTGGCGACGCTCACCGTGCTCAACCCGCCGACCTTTCCTGCTCTACAGGAGACTTTGAAGAAAGCTGCCGAAGCAGGACGGCGATTTGATGTCATACATTTCGACGGCCACGGCGTTTACGACCGCAAGGTGGGCCTCGGCGGTCTCTGTTTTGAAGACCCGAAAGATAGCGAGAAGCCAACGGGTCGTGCGATGCAGCTTGTCCACGCCGAAGAGTTAGCACAGGTGATACGCGCTCATCGCATCCCGCTTGTCTTTCTCGAAGCCTGCCAGAGCGCGAAGATAGAAGATAACCCGACCGCTTCAGTCGCCGCCCGGCTGTTGCAGGAAGGCGTGACTTCAGTCGTGGCGATGAGCCACAGCGTGCTGGTTGAAACCGCCCGCCGCTTCGTCGCTGCGTTTTACGAGGCGCTGGCTGAAGGCAAACGAGTTGGCACAGCTATGCTGGCCGGGCAGCGCACACTCTACGGCGACACCTGGCGCGGCAAAGTGCTGGGCGCGGGCGATCTGAGATTGCAGGATTGGTTTGTACCCGTCCTCTATCAGGAAGAGAACGACCCGTTACTCGTCACCCGCCAGCTTTCAAAAGACGCGCAGCAGGCTCAACAAAAACCAAGACAACGCAGCTTCGGCGGGCTGCCCGACGCACCACCCCACAGCTTCATCGGTCGCAGCCGCGAACTGCTCGCGCTGGAACGTCTGCTGCACGACGACAAAATCCGCTACGCGGTCGTGCGCGGACAGGGCGGAGCGGGCAAGACGACGCTGGCGGTGGAACTGGCACGCTGGCTGGTGCGAACCCGGCGCTTCGAGCAAGCGGCCTTCGCCAGCCTTGAAACCTACACAGATGCGCGCGGCGTGCTGGACACAATTGGCCGCCAATTACTGCCGGAGGGCGATACATGGTCTGTGGCGAATTTCCCGGACTTAAAGCAGGCGTTGCAACCCATCGAGCGAGCGCCCCGAGACCGGCCTACGCTCATCGTGCTGGACAATATGGAAAGCGTGCTGCCGGATGCGAGCGGCCAGACACCTGCGGAAGCCGCCCCGATTGAAGAACTGTTCGCGCTCTGCCAATCACTGCTTCAAGCCGACTCACGAACGCGCCTGCTCTTCACCACCCGCGAGCCGTTACCTGAGCCATTCAACCATCGCCATCGTGAAGTCCAACTCCTTGCACTGAACCGCACTGACGCCATCGAGCTCGTCGGCGAAGTGATGAAGCAAGGGGGAATGACTCCCAAAGCTGACGACCCCGGCAGCGAGCCGCAGGAAATTATAGACCTAGTTGAATCCGTGAATCGTCACGCCCGCGCACTGGTCTTGCTGGCACGCGAAGTAGCCCGCCGCGGCGTGCGAGCGACTACAGAGAACCTGCATCAACTGATGGCCGAGTTGGACAAGAAGCATCCCGGTGACCGTGAAAATTCACTGTACGCCAGTGTCGAACTATCGCTGCGCCGCCTGTCGCCGAAAACGCGAGAGCAAGTCAAAGCATTAGGCGTGTTTTACAGCGGGGCGCATCTTTTTGTGTTGGGGCAGATGCTGGGCGTAGACGCAGTGACAGTAGGGATCTTAGCCGGGCAACTGATCGAAGTGGGGCTGGCCGAAGCAATGGCTTACAGTCACCTGCGCCTTGATCCGGCCTTGCCGTCTTATCTGCTGAGAGAGATGGGCGAGGCGGAGCAGAAAGAAATAAGGTTACGCTGGGCTGATGGAATGAGGCAATTGGTAGATTATCTGTATCAGCAAAGGTTTAAAGATGCTGAAGTAGCACAACAACTGGCTCTGCTGGAAATGCCTAATCTGCTGGCGATGCTACTATGGATACAGGACAAAATAACACCGGAGGATGTAGTGAGCTTGGCGGAAAAGGTGGAATCCCTGCTTTCCTATTTAGGTCATGCCAAAGCTCTAGAACGGGCTACGGTAGTTCGAGAACAAGCATCGCGAGGATTGAGAGAGTGGAGCAAGGCACGCTTCATTACGGAAAGCGCAAATATTGACCGCTTTCTGGAACGCGGTGATCTGAAAGCAGCGTACAGAATTGCACAACAGCTTCTGCAACGATGTTTGGAAGCTGGTGAGAGAGCTTATCCCGGTGCGGATTATGACATTGCTATGGCGCATTTCAATCTTGGGAGAGTGCTGAATAACGGTGGAGCTGCCGAAGCTGCGCTGCTACAATTGGCTAAAGCTCGGCAACATTTTCAGGCATTGGCAGATTTGTCCAATAACAGCGCCGAAAGTATGGTCGCCGCAACCATCAGCGAAAGCGGTGATTGCTTATTTTCTTTGGGGCAACTAGATGAAGCAGCTACAGCTTATAAAGAAGCCATCAGGCGTTTTGAGAAACTTGTTGATAGAAGATGGATAGCTGTCAGCAAAGGCAATCTTAGTATAGTCCGCAGGGCGCAACAACGCTATACCGAAGCACTTGAAGACCATGCTGAAGCGCTAGATATTTTTGAAGGCCTCGGCGAGCCAAGGAGCGTCGCTATAGCTTGGCATCAAATTGGTATTACTCACACGGAGGCCAAACAATTTGAGCAGGCTGAGCAAGCCCATAAGCGATCGCTCGCAATCAAGGTTCAGCAGAAGGACCGCTCGGGTGAAGCCTGCAGTATGGGCGAACTGGGGCGGCTTTATGGGACCGTGGGGAGGTTGGAAGAGGCAGTGAAATGCTATCGGCAGGCAGCTGGTATTTTCGTCAAACTACAAGATCAAAATCGTGAAGGGATTGTCCGCAATAACTTGGCTGCCATTCTAATCCTGTTACAAAGCTATGACGAAGCCCGTCGCGAGTTACGCCGTGCAATAGAATGCAAGAAACCTTACGGTCATGCTGCCACACCTTGGAATTCCTGGATGACTCTTTATCGTCTAGAGCAAGCTACCAGCAATCCACAGGCTGCTGCTCAGGCACGGCAACAAGCCATTGAGAGCTATCTTGCTTATCGCCATGCTGGCGGAGAGGGTATGACCAGCGGTGCGAAACTTTGCAGTCTGGTAGCCCAAGCAATCGAGCAGGAATATATAGCCGAGATAAAACGACTTCTTTCCCAACTTTCAACAGATGAAGCTACTCCTTCACCGGGTAAGCTATTGATCACCAAACTGCAAGCCGTTCTGTATGGCAATCGAAATCTTGCGCTCGCCGATGATCCGAATTTGGAATACAACGATGCTGTGGAATTGCGATTGTTGTTGGAAGCAATGGGGGCAAAGTGACGCCCGCCATTCGCAGTTTCTCAGGCAGGCGCGCAGGGGTTTGATGCTGGTCAGAGTCGCGGCTAGCCGATGTTAGTTGCCAGGACTTGCCTAAGGTTTGGAGGGCGTGCTTGCTCCAGCCAAAGTTGTGAGCGGTGGTGTCTGTAACTCAAAGGTCTGGGGGCTTTCGCCGATGATGGCGGCGGCGAAGAAGCGTGGGACGTAGGCGGCGTTCTCGTTGCGAAAGGTGTTGTCAAGTTTGTCGCGGTTGACGAAGAGCGTCCAGAAGTTTCTTTCGTAGTTCTCTGCATCGCTCTCTCTTAACTGGCGCAGGGTGTTGCGCACCCATGTGGAGCCGCGATTGAAGCTGAGGAGCACGAGCGTCATGCTTTCGGCGTCGTCTCCGAGTTCGGCCATGAGGTCGGCGATGTGGTGGGCTGCCGCCGGGGTCATCTTCTCCATGTCGCACATCTCTTCATAGGCAACGCCGTATTGTTTCGCGGTCTGGGGCAGAAATTGAAACAGTCCCCTTCCGCCGAGGCTGCTCTCGGAGCAGGGCCTGTATTCAGACTCGATCATCGGCAGGTAGATGCCGACCATGAGCGGAACTTTGCGCGCGGCAAACGAACGCGCGATCAGCGGGAGATATGGCGCAGACCGCGCGTAGACGACGCCTAGGTCTTCGCTTTCAGGCGTAGTTGAGTTACTGCTCAGACGCGCGACGTATGAATCCACGTGGCGCTTGATGGCGCGCAACGCGTCTTCGTTAAGCCGGGCGGGGCGCTCTCCCATCTGCGCGGAGATTCTTTGCTCCTGCTCGTGGATGAAGGCGAGTTGCTCCTGTTCGCTCATCAGCGTGTAGAGTTTCGTCGCCGGAGCAGTCGTCGAGGCGGGCCCGTTTTCCAAGTTCGCTTCGCGGCGCGCAGCCGAACGGCTATAGAAAAAGACTACGGCTGCCAACAACAAGATGACGATCAACGCTTGCAGGACATGACGCTGAGCCTGCCGCGTTTCCTGTTGAGCGAGAGCAGATGATGATGGCGGCGGTGCTGTAGCGGCAATTGTATCAGTCGCGGCTGGCGCAAGGGAGACTTCACTGCTGGCGCTTTTCAAGTCCGCAAGCATCTCCGACACCGTGTTGTACCGCTCATCTCTATCCTTACGCAGAGCCTTCTTGACGATGTGCTGTAGTTGCCGCAACTGCGCGGGCGTCTCTTCCGTCATTTGAAACAGCGGCGCAGGTTCGCGTTCAAGCACGGCGACGAGCGTATCCAGGCGTGTGGCTCCAATGAACGGGGCGCTTCCCCTTAACATTTCGTAAAGCACACAACCCAGACTCCAGATGTCCGTGCGCTCGTCAACTATCAACCCTCTGGCCTGCTCCGGCGACATGTAGCCGACCGTTCCCATCACCGTGCCTGTTTCGGTCTGCGCTTTAATGATGGTCGGGGCTTCGCTCGCAGACTCGGACGGCGCGACTTCGGTCAGTTTAGCGATGCCGAAGTCCAGAATCTTCACGATGCGGTCTGCCCGCCGCATGATGTTTTCCGGTTTGATGTCGCGGTGGATGATGCCAGCCGCATGCGCCGCTTCCAACGCCGAAGCGACCTGCGTGATGATAGCAAGCGTCTCTTCGAGCGATAAGCCCTCCGGGGGAATCAACTCGCGCAAAGTCTGCCCGTCAATAAACTCTGTGGCGATGAAGTGAACTCCCTCGGACTCTCCAACGTCATGGATGGTCAGGATGTTAGGGTGATTCAGAGCGGAAGCGGCGCGTGCCTCACGTTGAAAGCGGCGCAGGCGCGCATCGTCTGAAGCGAAAAAGGAGTGCAGAATCTTCAAAGCGACGAGCCGCGCGAGCCGCGTGTCCTGCGCCAGATAGACTTCGCCCATGCCGCCCGCGCCCAACTCCTCTATGATTCTGTATGGCCCGATGACGCGCCCGATGCTGACAAACGGCTCCTCACCGATGAGGACGCGCGCATCCGTCGCGATGGCAGGCTGCTCTATAAAATCTCCCGCTTCCGTATAAGCGGTGAGGAGTTGCGCGGCTTCATCCTTCAACTCTTCATCGCCCCCACACGCTTCATCCAGGAAAGCGGCACGCTCCTGCGGCGCGCGATCAAGCGCCGCCTGCAAGACATCCTCTACTTGTTGCCATCGCTCAGGAGTCATAAATCAGTTTTCAGTTTTCAGTTTTCAGTTTTCAGTAAAGGCAATCTGTCTTTGCTGAAAACTGAAAACCGAAAACTGATTACTCTCTTTTCACTGCCTTATACAGCCAGGCTTTCGCCGCGCGCCAGTCGCGGCGCACGGTCATCACCGAGATTTCTAAAACGTCGGCGGTCTCTTCGAGGCTGAGGCCACCGAAATAACGTAGCTCGACGACGCGGCTTTTGCGCGGATCGAGTTTGGCCAAAGCAAGCAGAGCGTCGTCGAGAGCGACGAGTTCGGCGGCGCGCACTTCGGTCATCGCATTGGCTTCTTCAAAGGAAACCTGTTGCGCTTCGCCTCCGCGCTTCATGTAGCGTCGACGGCGTGCGTGGTCAATCAGGATGTGGCGCATGACCTGCGCGGTGACGGCGAAGAAGTGCGCGCGATTCTGCCAGTCTATTTTTTGCCCGCCGACGAGACGAAGATAAGCTTCGTTGACGAGCGCAGTGGTTTCGAGCGTGTGGCCGCGGCGCTCCATTTGCACGTAACGATGCGCGATGCGGCGCAACTCGTCGTAGACAATGGGCGTCAGACGGTCGAGCACCTCGCGATCTCCCTGATGCCATTCGAGCAGCAGCTCCGTCACGTTCGGCTTTGAAAGCGTCGTCATCAATATTTGATTCCCTGCGGCGCACACAGAACAGAAACTTCGGTCGTTCCATGATTCTACCATCTTTCACGATGCCGAGGTGCAATGCGATTTCTGGAAAAATATTTTGATGGGAATGAACACTTTCATTGTTCGTTCTCGCTTATTAAATTGAGAAGCGTCTCTCTTAAAAACGCTCTCGCAAGTTCAAACAATCCATGCGAGGAATAAACGATGAAACTCCAGAGAATAGTCTTTCTATCGCTTGCTGTAATTATTTCTTTGACAACGCTGGCGCGCGCCGCACACGCGCAGGAGGCGCAAGGCAGCAGGCTCTATCAACAGATGTCGCAGGATGAGCGCAAGGTTTTTGTCGCGCAGGAGGCGCGGCGCATAGCCCGTGAAATGTCCGGCACAGAGTATGAATTTACGGCTGAGTTTGAAGCGACTCTTCAAAGGTTTGTTGACAAATACGCCCGGCGCATAGGCAATAACGCGGGCGATGCGTTAGGGAAAGGCGATGCGCGTCTGGTCTTCGAGCGCGGAGTGGCAAACGCCCCCGTACTCATCAGCGCCTTCAAGGCGCAGAATGTTTCGCCGCTCATAGGTCTTTATATTCCGTTGATCGAATCCGAATACGTCAACCTGCAAGCGCCAAACTCTATGCGCGCAATCGGCATGTTTCAGTTTCTGCCGCAGACCGGAAAGAAATACGGACTGACAACGCAAGACTTGTTAGACGTGGAGAAATCAGCGGACGCCGCGGCGCGCTACATCGCGGACGGCCTCAAGCAATTCAAAGATGATCCGATGAAGGAATCCCTCGCGCTGCTGGCGTACAATCGCGGCGAGGGGAAGACGGCGAGCGCCCTGCAACTCGTCCTTGACGATCAAAACAGGCGATGCAGCATCTGCGCGCTGACTGCTGCCAGCAGCCGACTCGATGCGACGTTCCAAAAAGAGAATGTCCACTATGTGCCAAGCTTCTTTGCCGCAGCCATCATCGGCGAAAACCCGCAGGCATTCGGACTCCAGCAACAGCCGCTCTCGTCCTACGAGACGAAACGCTGACCCCCAGCCCCGGCAGGGGCGGAATAACAGTAGCCCATGACGTAAGTCATGGGAACAAGCAGCGAATAAAATAATAAGCCCCGGAGGGGCGGCATATGATGTCGCCCCTCCGGGGCTTTGAATATTTGTGATGCGATGAACCCAGCACTGACGTGCTGGGCTACTGTTATTCCGCCCCTCCGGGGCTGGCAACGTCAAGGCATCTATACTCTGTCTATCGCTTCTTGAATCTCTCTGACCCTTAATTCGAGCAGCGCGCTTCGATGATTGTCCTCGCCTTACGCTCGAATTCCGCAGCCCACGCTTCCGGCGATTGGTCGCGCTCCTGATTGCGCGAGGCGCGGAACACCTTGGTGATCGTTCCGTCGCTTTTCTGGGCATCGAGGAGCCGCTGAAGACCGTTGGCCAGGAGCTGGCGTCCTGCTTCGCTGATGTTGGCATCGCCCACGCTTTTGGCGGTCGTCGTGCAGCGTCCACCGCTCACCTTGATTGGGTCTTTGCCGCTCCACCCCTTGAGCCTCGCTTTACTTTCGCTGGAGCTGGAATAACCAAAGGTCGAGCCCATGTCGCTGACGTAGAACACCGCCTTGCCCGGCTTGCAGGTTCGTGTGCCATTGTCGTTCTTCTCCGAATCCAGGCAGGAGAACTTCTGGTTATCGGTCTTGGTATCTCCATGATCTATGAAGGCGAGCCAGAGCTTGAACGCGTCAATCTCGGCGCGTGGAGCGCCGCTCTCAAGCAGCTTCTGGAGCGAACTACTGATTGCCCCCGCATCTTTTTGATTGCACTTCACGTCAATCCCCTTGCCCAGGGAAAGCTCTATCCCTGCTGCCGGTTGAAAAGGCGTCCAGCGCGCTCCCTGAAAGCTGCTCGTCAGGCTCTTCTCGCAATCATTGCAGGTGACATCGGCGACCCACTCGTCGTCAGCGAAGAAGCCCAGCGCCTTCGAGAAGCGCGAGGAGAGAAACTCGCCATAGATTTCGCCGTTGCGCTTGTCCATTGACTGTCCCTTGAAGTGGGGCTTCACTTTATAACGGATCAAATCACCGTCCGCATCAACGACGCCCGCAACTGAGCAGTGGAACTTCGGCGTGGTGCCAGCGCCCTTGGTCAGGTCCTTGTTTGCGACGCAAATAATCGGCGCTGCCAGTCCGGCGTCATTAACCTGTGGCGCACCGGCGCGTGGGCCTTTCTGGGTGTTGTAGCCCAGCACCGGATCGTAGTCGGGATCGGGTTCCTGCCAGACTTTCGCCGTCTGCTCGGCGCGCGCGCGCTCCTCCGACGTGAAGCAGTGTTCCTGCTGTGCCGCGACTGGCAATGCGATGAAAAGAATGAAAAGAGGGAGCAGGGAGACGATGAAGTTTTGCGGTCTACGAAGCATAGACGATCACCTTTCTGCACTCATGTATCTTTGAAGTTTCGACGTTCTTCCTGATTTTAACCATAAATCAGCGGTTACTGCCAGTTGTCGGTTAAATTCTCACGGCGCATGACACGCACGCCTGCGCGCCAGTTCTCGTTGAGGTCGAAGCGGTAAATTTCTATCTGCGGCGTGATGGCTCGCGCCAGCAGGTTGAAGGAGCGATGAAAGCGAAGTGTCGGGGCGACGAGATAGACGAGCGGCGGCTCGTCCGCGATGACGGCATCACCAAACAGAGCGGCGCGTGTGATGTGTCCGTGGCGGCGATAGATTTCGGTTCGTCGCCAGTAGTCCGCGCCCTGAAGAACGTGCTCGCGGTCTTCCGCAACTTTCAACTCGATGACGACGAGCCGCCCGTCGCGCCGAAGCGCCAGGAGATCAATCGGGCGCGACGTTCCGCCGATGTGTGACGGTCGAAACTGCGCGTAGAGCGGAGCGAGACGCAGGCCCGGATCAAGCCGTGTGACCTCGCGCCGAAGCGCGGATTCAAGCCAGGCCTCGGGCGATGCTCTATAGAGCGCGTGATGCTGGTCTGCGGCCTCCGCCGAGCGATGCTCCTTCAAGTCTCGAAGGAGTTTCGACCATTCTTCCTGCGTGCTGTCATCCAGCAGACGGCGGCGCGCGCCTTCGAGACCAAACCAGACGCTCTCTCTATTCATCACGCGGCGCACACGGGCAAACGGTAATCCGTGAAAGCGCAGCGTCTCACCATGACGGGCGCGCACGACATCAATCGCTTCGGGCGCGTGAGAAAGGATGCGCGCGGCACTTTCGCTCAAATCATTCAGCGCCGGACGACGGAAACGTGGCGGCGGCTCTGTCCAAAGCTCATCGAATTGCGGCACGCGAACAAGCTCAAGTTCCTGCCATTCGTCATCTATCTGATAGAGCGTGATGACGCGTCGCAGTTCATCACGAAGCAGCGCGAGCCGCTGCGCCAGAGATTCGACGCAATCTTTCGCGGCAATCAACCACAGTTGGCGAATGTAGGGCGGGCGTGCCCGCTCTGAAGCGCGTGTGAACCAGATGAGCGCAGAGGAAAGATAGGCATCAACGTCGTGACTTTCGCTTGCGGCGACTTCGCCCGTGACCGCGATTCGTTCGCGGTTGAGATGCCGGAGCAGGATGCGCGCGTATCTTCCGGGTCGAGAGGGACGCGCACCCGCGCTTAAGGCCGCGCGCTCCACTTTCATTCCGTGCAACGAAGCGCAGGCGAGACGCGCAAGGCGCAAGCAACGCTCGCGTCGCGTATCATTGATGGCTGCGATGGCAACTTCGATTGAAGCACGCGGAATTAATTCAAGCCGTGCGCGCTCCGCTCCCATCCGCCGCATTGCGTCGAGCAGGAGCTTTTCATTCGTCCATTCCCAACCAACGATGCGCCACGAAATAGTTCCCTGCTCGCTCCAGCAAGAGAAAATCAGGCGTCCCTGCGAGACACGAAAATCACACTCGCTCTTGAGCAGCAACACGCCGCGCTCGGAATCATGCGCGTAGAGCCATTCAGTATGCGCGTCAATCAGTGCCCTGATGCGCGCTTCGGCTTTCTTAATTGAATCCGCAGTTGTGAGGCGTTCGAACATGTGAGGAAACTGTAGGACAGGGACAAGCACTGCCCTTACTTCGTCCGTTCTATAGCGTATGCTAACATTTCATGTCAATAAAAAACGGGAGAACAATCCGAAGCAATGAAGAACGTTTATCTGACCGGCTCTGCGCGCACGCCTATCGGGCGCTTTGGCGGAACGCTCGCGGCATGGAGCGCGGCTGATATGGGTGTTGCCGTGGCGACCGAGAGTCTGAAACGCGCGCGAATCACGCCCGCATCTATTCAGGAATCAATCTGGGGTTCCGCGCGTCAGGCGGGAGGCGGGCCAAACGTCGCTCGCCAGATCACGTATCGCGCGGGTGTGCCTGAAATCGTTCCGGCCTACACGGTCAATCAGGCGTGCGGGTCTGGCCTCAAAGCCATCATCCTTGCCTCGCAGGAGATCATGCTCGGACGCGCACGCGCGGTGCTCGCGGGTGGAACCGAAAGCATGTCGCGCGTTCCCTTCTACGCCGAGGGCGCACGCTGGGGGATGCGGATGGGCAATACGGAGCTCGTTGACGGAATGTACCGCGATGGCTTCAACGACCCGCTGTCAGGGCTGGTGATGGGCGAGACCGCCGAGAATCTGGCCAAGCGTTATGAAATCTCGCGCGACGAACAGGACGAGTATGCCCTGCGCTCGCAGCAGCGCGCGGAGGCTGCCATCAATGCGGGTCGGCTCGACGACGAGATCGTGCCGCTTGAGATTAAAGGGCGCAAAGGCGAGACCCAAAGTTTCGCGCGCGACGAGCATTACAGAGCGGGCACGACGATTGAATCTCTACGAAAGCTTCCGCCCGTGTTCAGTAAAGAAGGGACGGTGACAGCCGGAAACTCTTCGGGCATTACGGACGGCGCGGCGGCTGTAGTCTTGATGAGCGAAGAGATGTTGAAAGAGACGGGCGCGGAAGCAGAGGCGCGCATCGTTGATTATGAGATCACGGGCGTTGCGCCTGAGATTATGGGCATTGGGCCTGTTCCGGCGGTGCGCGCCCTTCTCGACAGGCAAAAGCTCTCGCTTGACGAGATAGATTTAATCGAATTGAACGAAGCGTTCGCCGCGCAGGTTATCGCCTGCGACCGCGATTTAGGGTTAGACCCGTCGCGCCTGAACGTCAACGGCGGCGCAATCGCTCTCGGTCATCCGATTGGCTGTACGGGCGTGCGAATCACGACGACGCTGCTGCACGAGATGAAGAAACGCAAATGCAGGCGCGGACTCGCAACACTCTGCGTCAGCGGCGGCATGGGGCTGGCGCTCCTGGTCGAGCGCGTGTGAGCCATGATGAAAACGTTTCTTCCCCTATTCCTGTTAACGCTTCTCCTCGCAAGCGCGTCTTGTAAGAAGTCGGAGGTTGCAGGCAATCAAAATGCAGATGGCGGCAACGCTTCCACGACTGCCGGCGGCACGTCTTCAACGCCGCCTTTTGCGACGAAAGAGCCTGAGCGATACCAGGCAACGCGGTTTGTCACGACGAACGAAGGCGGAGAGACGACCGTTGAAGGCGGGGCGCGGATCGCGCGGGATGGCGAGAGACGCCGCGAAGATTACGAGATGTCAGAAGGCAGAAGTTTTTCTTACCTGCAATTGCCCGAAGGGATTTATTTGCTGCTGCACGCGAAGAAGTTATACGCGGAAGTGAAACCGGAAACGGGTGGATTGAGAGATGATCGGGAAGTGAATATTCCGCCGGATTTCTCGACGGACAAGTTGCTCAACGAGATGCGCCCGGAGTCGCGTTATGAAAAGCTCGGAGCCGAGAGCCTCAACGGGCGCGCGACTACGAAGTATCGCGTCATCGTGAAAGGAAACATCGGCGAGGCCAAAGAGTACACGACGGAAAGCCTGGCCTGGGTTGACGATAGTCTGGGACTTCCTGTTAAGTCTGAGACCACTTCGACTAGCGGGACGGGTTCACGGATGACAATCACGGTAGAGTTGCGCGACATTAAAGAGACGGTTGACGCCGGAATGTTTGAGTTGCCGCCGGATTACAGGAAAGTGGAAGCCGGAGAGCTTTTCATGCGTTTGAATCAGGGAAACGCGCAAGGGAAAGGGCGAGAATAAAGCCAACCCTGTGTGATGCGCGGGGCATCCGACTGTGGCGTGCTTGCGGCAATCCCGCCGAGGCCCTCTTTTAATTGATAATCAAAGTTTTGAAAGGTGAATTCTTAGATCGTGAATAAAAAATCCTTCGCATTATTTCTCGCGCTCAGTGTGGCGCTGATGTCCTTTGCCTTAACGGGCGGCGCTCAGACCGGAACGACTACAGCGCTCGCTCAAACATCTTCTATCGCTCCTTTGAATCTGCTTCCACCGTCAGACCTCGTGGCGTTCGTCAACGTCAAGCGGTTGATTGACGATGCTGCGCCGAAAGTTCTGGCGGACAATCCGACAAAACTCGCCGAGTTCAACGCCGAGATAGATAAGCTCAAAATGCGGACGGGTCTTGACGTGCGCTCGTTCTCGGCAATCGCCGTCGGCCTGCGCTACCAGCATCCTTCGCCCGGTGTGACGACCGCCGACACGGTCTTAATCGCCAGCGGCACTTTCAACGCTAACACGCTCGTGGCAGCGGGCAAGCTAGCCGCCAAAGGCAAATATCAAGAGCAAAAATACGCGGACGCGACCATCTACATTTTCAGCATCAACGATCAGGTGAGTATTCTCGGCGTGATGAATACGAGAGTGAAAGAGCTGGCCGTGACGACACTCGGCACAAACAATCTGGTCATCGGCGAATTGGCAGCAGTCAAAGCCACGCTCGACGCGAACAAAACACGAGGCAAGGTGAACACCGACCTTGTGAATCTGGCGACGCGCACGCCGAACTCGCTGATGGGCTTTAGCGCCAACGTGCCGCCGTCTTTGAGCAATGGCTTGAACGTCGGCAACGACGAGATCAGCAAGCTCGTCGGCTCGATCCGTCAGGCTTACGGCGCAGTTGGCACGACCACTAATGGTTTCGACCTGATGGCGATTGCGCGCACCGAAAATGCCGGTCAGGCTGTGAGCTTGAGCGAAACACTCACGGCCTTGAAGCAGTTTGGCGGCATGCTCGTCGGGCAACTTCCGGCGGAGACACGGGGCCTGGCGCAGAGCGCGCTCGACAGCTTGAAGATCGGCGCGCAGGGCAACGAAACCTCGCTCAGGTTCGAGCTTCAACAATCGGACATCACCACGCTCATGCGAGTGCTGCAACCTAAGATGGCCGAAGCAAGATAAACAGTAACTTCCGAAAGGCAGCAATGATGAACAGGAAATTCTACTTTTCGTTTGTCGCATTCGCACTGACGCTTCTGGCGACGGTCGCGTTTGTCATCGGCAACAATACGGGGACGCGTGCAGCGGCTTCGACCAATGCGGCTCTGGCCGCGCTCCCGGCATCGGACTTCGTTATCAGTATTGACGCGCAGCGCGCGCTTAACGAAACGCTGCCCAGCCTGCTGGCCAGTAATCCCGCACTCCTGGCGAAGATGAACGCCGAGCTTGAGAAGTTTGAAAAAGAGACCGGGATCAATCCGCGCTCGTTCGAAGCGGTCGCCATCGGCGGTCGTCTCACCTCGGGAAAGCCACATGGCTCTCCGACAGTCGTCATCGCACGCGGCAGTTTTAATGCGGACGTGCTGCTGGAAAACGCCTTCGCGGCGGTGCAGGCGAAAGGCGAGAAGATTCGGAAAGAGGAACAGGTTTACGAAGGCAAGCGAATCATTCTGATTAGCCCGACCAGAAGGATGAAAGTTGAAGTCGAGACGGGCGATAAAACCAACTCAGCCACGGTGAGCACAGATTCAAGAAGAGACAAAATGGCTATCGCCGTGCTTGATTCAAACACGCTCGCCGTCGGCGATCTGGAAAGCGTGCGCTCAGCCGTTGACGCGAGTTTGGGACGCAACCGCGTTGACGATGAATTGATTCGGCTGGCGACGCAAACGCCTAATGCCGTCGTCGGATTCAGCGGAAAGATTCCGCAGAGTTTTGCTGCGAAATCCTCTTCCAGAAGTTCAATCGAGAAATACTTTGCCTCGATCCGCCAGTTCTACGGCTCGTTTAGTGCCAATGGCACAGACGCGGAAACTCTGGTCGCAGTTCGGACTGAGACGGCAGAACAGGCCAACGACATCGGGCAGGCGCTCAACACACTCAAAACACTTGGCTCGTTCGGCTTTGCACGCTCATCCGGTGGCAACTCGGCTAAGAAAGATTCCATCGCGGACATCATCAAGGGATTGACCATCACGACGCAGGGCAACGATGTTCAGATCAACGTGAGGATTCCGCAAGAAAGCCTCGCTCCATTGATGCGCACCTTTAGATAGTCAAAGGACAGGCGCATTATTCAACCAGCCCCGGCAGGGGCGGAATAACAGTAGCCCATGACGTAAGTCATGGGAACAGCCACCGAATAAATGGTTAAGCCCCGGAGGGGCGGCATAGTATGTCGCCGCTGCCGGGGCTTCAATAATTAATGGTGACGTAAACCCGGCACTGACGTGCTGGGCTACTGTTATTCCGCCCCTCCGGGGCTGTGGTTCGAGAGGGCTCTTGCCTATCTCAAACGACCATTATTTATATTCGCGCCTAAACGAAAAAAGCTGTACTATTCCCGCCCGTTATCGCAGTCCCGCGAAATTCAGAAAGCTCAAACGAATAATGGACGCCGGTTCTGACTCTGTTCCGAACGCTCCGCCAGCTAAAAATGCGCGAACGCATCGCAGGGCGAGACAACTCATGCTCATCAAGTGGGGCGTAGTCGTCATAGCCGCTGTCAGTGTTGCGCTCACGCCTGTGCCCGGTGGAATCACGCCGCAAGCGTGGCGGCTGCTGGCGATTTTCGTGGCCACGATTATCGGCTCTATCCTGCGCCCCGTGCCGAGCGGCGCGGTGGTCTTGCTGGGTGTGACGGCGGTGGCGCTGACGGGAGCGTTGCCGGTAGATCAAGCCCTCAAAGGCTACGCCGACCCGATTGTCTGGCTCGTGCTGGCGGCCTTTTTCATCTCGCGCGGG
Organism: uncultured Acidobacteriota bacterium; assembly: GCA_963811065.1. GTDB lineage: Bacteria > Acidobacteriota > Blastocatellia > Pyrinomonadales > Pyrinomonadaceae > QHXM01. The sequence continues at coordinate 440,050 of CAWEPR010000011.1, read as the reverse complement.
ATGATTAAGACGGGACTCGGACGACGCATTGCGCTGCTCTTCATTCGCGCCATCGGTCATCATTCTCTCGGGCTCGGCTACGCGCTCGTCTCGACGGACATGCTGCTGGCGTCCGCCGTTCCTTCAAACGGCGCGCGCTCAGGCGGCATCATCTTCCCTATCGCCAAGAGCCTGTCGGAAGCCTACGAGTCGAGGCCGGGGCCGACGGCGCGCAGGCTCGGCGCGTTTCTTTGTGTGCTTCTCTACCAGTGTGACGTGATCGTCTGCGCGATGTTTCTGACGGGACAAGCGTCAAACGCCATCATCGCCAAGTTCTCCATGCAGGAGACGGGAATCAACTTAAGCTATACGCGCTGGCTCGTTGGCGCAATCGTGCCCGGCTTGATTTCGCTTGCGGTCGTACCGCTGCTGCTCTACCGCCTCTTCCCTCCTGAGATAAAGCACACGCCGGAGGCTGCCGAATTCGCTGCGACCGAACTCAAGCGCATCGGGCCGATGACGTGGGCTGAGAAGATGATGCTCGCGGTCTTCGGGCTTGTAGCCACCCTCTGGATAGTTGGCGACAAACTTCCAGCCATGACTGGCGGACGAGTTCCCGCGATTCATTACGCGGTCGTGGCGCTCGTCGGCATCTGCGTGTTACTGCTCAGCGGTGTGCTCGAATGGGAAGACCTGCTCGCGGAGCGCGGCGCGTGGGATGTGTTCGTCTGGTACGGCGGGCTTGTCAGGATGGCCGAGGCGCTGGGCGAAACCGGAATCACAAAGCAGTTCGCGGCGGCGGCGGCGAGTCTGACCGCCGGATGGACATGGGGCGTTGCGCTCGGCGTGCTGCTCTTAATCTACTTCTACGCGCACTACGGCTTCGCCAGCATCACAGCGCACGTCACGGCGATGTACCTGCCCTTCCTCGCCGTCATCATCGCCGCCGGTGCGCCGCCCATCCTCGCCGTTCTCTCGCTCGCCTACTTTTCAAACCTCAACGCGTCGCTCACAAACTATGGAACAACGCCTGCTCCCATCTGGTTCGGCGCGGGCTACGTCAAGCAGCGCACCTGGTGGTGGCTCGGTCTTGTCGTCTCCGTCCCGAACATTCTCATCTGGACAATTATTGGCTTCCTCTGGTGGAAGATTCTTGGCTGGGTGTGAAACTAATGAAAAATGCAAAGTTAAAAACGCAAAAGGAAGGCTGAAACCACATTTGAATTAAAAGTGGTTCTCCGCCTCACTTTTGCATTTTTAATTTTTAATTTTGCATTACTTACTTGGTATCTGAATCGGTACACTCCTTGATGCCGGGCGCTGTGGGAGTTGCGGCTGACTTGAGATGGTCGGCTCGTTGCCTTCGAGTTTGGCTATGACATCATCGTAAATCTTGATGCGCCCTTCGTTCTCCATGCGTGACTGCGCGGCCTGGATATAGTCCTCGAAGATTTGGCCGCGACGTTCCATGACCGCGCTCATAACCATGGTGTCGCGCTGCTTGGCAAACTCCGCGAGGTCTGCTTCCGTCCGCTTGGTCGCGCCGATAACCACCCAGTCGTTCCCGATTTTGACGGGCGTCTTCGTCACTTCGCCCTGTTTCAAAGCATAGATCGCTGCTTCGGAGGCCACGTTCGATTCCAACTCCCCAAGCTGCATGGTGACTCTGAAGTTGTTCTGGGTCTTGGCCTCAAGACCAAGTTTCGCGGCGGCAGCCTGTAGGTCGTCTGCGCCGCTCGTGCCGCTCGCCAGATTGCGCGCCGTCTCTTCGACCTGAGATTTCGCGCGCTCACTCTTGAGAGCCCTCGTGATTTTTTCTTTTACTTCCTCAAACTCCGGGATGCGGTTCGGCTCTTTCTTCTCAACCAGCATCGGAACGGCAAAGCCGTTTTTGATGGGCGTGCGCTCGCCTACGTCCTGCGGATTCTGGAGCGGCTCGATGCCCTGCTCAAACTGCTGCGAGCTTCCGATGTTCGGCACGTCATCGCCGGGAACGATAAACGGCGTCTCCCGAACCATCTCAGCCGGAGTCATGTTAGCTCCCGAAGCAAACTCCTGCGCTACCTTTTGAACGTCTTTCGTTTCCTTGAGACGACCGGCGGCGCGCTGAGCAATCTCGGCGGCGACAGCGTAAGCCCGGCGATTACGCACGGAGACGAGCAACTCCTGTTTGGCTTCCTCGAAGGTTTTCGTCACCGTCTCTCCGCGACGGAAGATGTAGAAGGCGTTGCCATATTTAATCGGGCCTGAGATGCCACCCAGTTCCGTCTCAAACGTGCGCTGGAGCGGATCGTCCGGCTTGTTCGGATTCTTTCTGACGTTGCCCGCGATCCAGCCTCCGGCTTTCGCCGTCACAGGGTCTTCGGAATTTCCTTTGACCAGTTCGGTGAATTCTGCTTCGGTCGCAGTGCCGGTCGTGCCGCGTGCTTTTTGCGCCAAATCGTCGGCTTTACCTTTAACGAGTTCTTCCAGTTTGGGGTCGGCAATTTTTAAGACGATCTGCTGCACGCGATGCCCGCCCTGCTTCTGCTCCGGCGTGAGTCCGTCATACGCGGCGCGCAGCTCCGCGTCGGTCACCTGAATCTTCTCGCCCACTTTGGCCTGATCTATAAAGACGTAGCGAATCTTTTTCTGAGGCAAGGTGATGCGATACTCCGCCTTGTGCTGCTCGTAGTAATCGCGCAGCTCCTGGTCTGACGGATTGATTTTGTCCGCCAGCTTGTCCGCCACGATGGGCACGTAAACGAGATCAAAGGTCGTGGTGCGGCGCTGGTACTCACGCTGAACTTCCTCTTCCGAGACGTTGATCCCGGCGGTAACGAAAGCACGCAGCTTTTCGACGGCGATTTGATCGCGCACCTGCTCTTCGTAGCGTGCCACGTCGCCAACCCTCTCCTTGTACTTCTCCACGTCAACTTTGCCCGAAGCATCCTTGTTGAACTCACGGATTTTCGCGGCGAGTTCCTCGTCCGAAGCCGTCAGCCCCAACCGCTCGGCCTCCTGAACCATGACGCGCTGGCGAACCATCTGATTGAGGAGCATTTTGGCAATCTGTGGACTGAGCATCGAGGCGTCGCCGCCCTGCGCCGTGATGCTGCCGATCAGGTCGCCGAGGGTGATGTCGTCGCTGCCCACGCTCGCCACGACTTCCGTATTGGTGGTTGAGGGCGCGGCGCTGTTACGACTGGGCGCGTAGAAAACAACGAGGCTGACGGCCATCAGGATAGCGAACCCGACGATAATCAAGCTCCGCGTGCGCTCCATCTTGCTTAAAAATTTGAGCATTATTTATAACCTTCCGAAGAGGAGTAATCAGTAGTCAGTAATCAGCTTTCAGTTTCCAGTTTTAGCTGACGGCTGATTACTGACTACTGATTGCTAGCATGAAATGGTGAATTGTAGCGGAGAGATGGGTAGCCCCGCAACCGCGCGGGAAGCATGAATAGCTTTCCGTACGCTTTTTAGCCTCGGAGGCCCGACGCTAACATGGACATCTTAGTGAACGTCGGTTGATTGCGCGCTGGGTGGATGCTATGTTAATCCACACATATGGACATGGCAGCACATTCGATCTGGCTATGGGTGGGTTTCGGCGCGTTGATTCTGATCGATGCTGAGTCTCGATCTGGGGCTTTTCAATCGCAAATCGCACACGGTGACCTACAGGGAATCCGTCATCTGGAGTTCCGTCTGGGTCTCGCTGGCGCTGATCTTTGCTGGAGTTGTCTTCTGGCATCTGGGCAATCAAAAGGGCGTAGAATTTCTGACGGGCTATCTCATCGAACTGTCGCTCTCGGTGGATAATCTCTTCGTCTTTCTGCTCGTCTTCTCCTATTTCAAAGTCCCTGCGAAATACCAGCACCGTGTGCTCTTCTGGGGCGTGATGGGCGCGCTCATCATGCGCATCGCAATGATTCTGCTCGGCACGGCGCTCATCCGTCAGTTTAACTGGATCATCTACGTCTTCGGCGCGTTCCTCGTCTTTACCGGCGTCAAGATGTTCAGCCAGGAAGAGACGGAGATTCAGCCCGAAGATAATCCGGTCGTGAAGATAGTGACGCGCTTCATCCCGATTACGCGCCACTACGATGGGGAAAAATTCTTCACGATGGAGAACGGGCGGCGCACGGGCACGCTCCTGCTGCTCGTGCTGGTGATCGTCGAAGTCACCGATCTGGTCTTTGCCGTTGATTCGATTCCGGCGATTTTCGGTATCACGACCGATACCTTCATCATTTACACCTCGAACGTCTTTGCCATCATGGGACTGCGCTCGCTCTATTTCCTGCTGGCCGGAGTCGTCGAGAAATTCCACTATCTCAAGCTCGGACTGGCCATCGTCCTGACCTTTATCGGCGTCAAGATGCTGCTGCCGCTCCTTGCCAAGGGGTGGCCTACGCGCTTGATTCTCTGGGAGCGCAAAGGCTGGCGGAGTCGGCCAGTCATGGCAATCACATTCCGATTGGCATTGCGCTGGGCTTTGTGGCGACGGTGCTGGCAGGCTCTGTCGTGGCCTCGCTCATCTGGCCCAAGCATGCCGAGAGAGACATAGACGTTGACCTCCCGCCGGGTTTCGACCGCCTTTCGAGAATGTCGAGCCCGACGACCGGAATCGGTCTCCGAAGAGGTCGAGCGCCGCTAAAATTTCATCACTAACCCCTTTGGCTTTGGTTTAACTAGATGCGCCTTAGCGATGAAAAGCCATAAGCACTCAAGCATTACTTGACGCGCCTCTGTTTCATTGATCTTGATAGACCCTATTAATCCTGTCCATTTTCCTGAAAATTTTCTTTTTGCCTTGAATATCGCAGGTGTGCTAACTTCTCTCTATGGTCGTGTATTTGCTCTGCGGCCATCGGCTTCACCTCATGCTTGAGTGCGGGAAAACTGTTGCCAACTTCCCATCGCTCGCCACTCGCAAAGCACTTCAGCCCCGTAGAAGTCCAGTTTATTTCCCTATTATGGCTACCAAGCACGGTCGCTTCGACATGGACTGGTGGATTGTTCAGAAGCGGCTGATTTACATCATCATCGGCGCGCTCATCCTCACGGCGCTGGCGGTGGGCGCGTGGGTCTACGTCAGCAAATACGGCAATCCGTTCAGCAGCCCGAAGACGCCCGACAGACGTGCCGGAAGGAGCGCGCATCGCCTCGTTTGAAGGCGACGTGCGCGTCATTCGCGCGACGACGCGCGAGACGCTTGCCCGCCAGCCTCAAAACACAGCTTTATCCAGGCGATACCGTGCAGACGCAATCGGACGGACGCGCCCGCATCACGCTGGCAGACGGCTCAAGCCTCGTCATCCGCCCGAACAGCACCGTCATCATCCGCGACAATACCAGCGGCGAAGGCGGGCAGAAGAACGTCCGCGTCAAGGTTGATACCGGCCAAATCAACGTCCGCACGGAGCAGCAGCCCGAAGGCACGAATAACGTCGTTGAGACGAGCCAGACCCAGAGCCATTTAGCTTCAGAAACGGCTTCGACCTTTAACGTGAACCCGGACAAGACCGCAGAGATTCGGGTGCAAACAGGACAGATCGAAACGACGACCAACAGCGGCGAGAAGACCATCATCCGCAGCAACGAATTTGTCTCGGTCAACCCGGCGGGCACGATTGGACAGCGCGAGCGGTTGCTGGATATCCCCATCCCCGTCGGCCCGCGCAATCTCGAAAGAGTTGCTGCCGGAAAAAGCGGTGCGGCCAATGTGACGCTGCGCTGGCAGCGTCCGCAGTCAGGCACGGCGGCGCACTATCGCGTCGAAGTCGCCTCCTCACCCTTCTTCGTCGCCGCCGGTAAGGTCATTGAGCGTGACCAGCTCGCCTCCTCCGAATTCAACGCCTCAGACCTTAGACCCGGCGATTATTTCTGGCGCGTGCGCGCCACCGCGCGTTCCGGACAGGCCAGCGATTGGAGCGAGCCTCTGAAGTTCACGATCATCTCTCAGGGAACGGGCGACCGGCTTTCCTTCTCCGAGGTCGCAGCCGAATATGTCGGCGGCCAAATCTATGTCATTCGCGGGCGAACACAGCCGGGCACGACCGTCAGCTTCATCGGGCGCGAAACGCTCTCCGATAGCACAGGCGCTTTCCGTCTGCAAATCACGGCCCCTCAAGGCGCGGGCGAAGTCACCCTCGAGGCGCAGGACCAACAAGGAAACCGCAGCCCATTCAGAGTGCAGCTTGGGGCTGGCGCGAGCAAACAAAGGAAGTGAGAGACGCACCGGGTTTTTGCAATGAAGCACGTAGTCTTATTAACGAATGCTCATGAAGCTCCGGCGACGGCGCTGGCCGATGTCCTGCACGGGGCAGGCGTGGCGGCTTTTATCGAGGGCATCCGCGAGGAGGTAATCGCGCCTGCTCCCGTCGAGCAAGCGGCTGAAGCCGGGAGCGAAGATGTAACGCCGCCGCTCGCAGTCCTCTATGAAGTCGTCCCCGGCGCAGACATGCGCGAGCTTTATTCCGTGATAGAGCACGCCGTTGCCGTCTGGCCTAACGCTCCGCTCGTCGCCTGCCGCCGCCCGATCCAGGTAACGTCGCTGCAACGTTGCGAACGCCGGACGCTGCGACGCTCAAACGTCTGGGCTTTCGCGCCATCGCAGATGAACCGGCGCAACTTCCGGCGCTGTTGCGCGAATTGGAAGATCGCGGCATGACGGGCGAATTTCGCCTGCCCGATGTGGTGGAAAGCACGTGGCTACCGAGCGCTGCTGCTTCCCGAAAAGATTTCGACGAGCGATCTGCGCGCAGCTTTCGAGTTGGTCGCGTCGCTTCATCTGACCAACGACCAAGTGAGCGCGGCGAACATTGCGCTGGTGGGTCTGGCGACGCTCGTTGAGGCTGACCGCTGGACGATTTACCTGACTACGGAAGCGAGCGGAGGCGAGGCTGCGAGTCTTGAGCCGCTGGCCGTGCGCGGGTTGACCACACGGAACGCCAGCTACCCGAAACCGGCTGGCAGAGAGCATTGCTCGGCAACGCTCTCGCTCTCTCAGGCTCGGAATCGAAAGCGGCGCGCACCGCCGTCTCGAAGATGGAGACCGTCAGAAAAACCGAAAAAGGGCGGCGCATCGTGGCCGTCCCGCTGATGGGCGGCGAGAGAGTCATGGGCGTGCTCGAAGGCGTGCGCGAGGGATCAGGCGCGACGCTCTTTCACGAAAGCGAACCTGCGCCTGCTGGACGCGCTCGCTCTGCCCTTAGCCGCCGCGCTCGGAAACTCACTGCGGATTGCCGAAGCCGAGCGACTATCGCAGACGGACGATTTGACGAAGCTGCATAACGCGCGTTACCTGCGACAGTTTCTCCTGAGCGAAGTCAGGCGCGCACGCCGCTACAATTCGACCGTCGCCGCACTCTTCTTCGATCTGGACGATTTCAAGCTGGTCAACGATGTTCACGGGCACCTCGTCGGCTCACACGTCCTGATGGAGATGGCGACCATCATCCTCTCTTCCGTGCGCGATACGGATGTGGTGGCGCGCTATGGCGGGGATGAGTTCGTCGTCATCCTGCCCGAAAGCAATGTCGAGTCGGCGGCATTTGTGGCAGAACGCGTGCGCCGCAAGATTGAGCGCAATGCTTTCACGGGCGGAAGCGGGCTTAAGTTGCAACTGACGGCCAGCTTTGGCGTCGCCACCTTTCCGGCGCATGCGCAATCGCCGCAGCAACTGGTCGCCAACGCCGACGCCGCCATGTATGAAGCCAAAGCCGCAGGGAAAAACTGCGTCCGCTTCGCCGCCGAACCGCCCTCCGTCTAATCCCACCACCTCTCACTACCTTTTATCCAATTGGAGACCAAATGTATGCCAAACCCGAAGAGCATCCTCTGGCTGAAGAGGCGGCGGGATAAGATTTATACTCTGACCAAAAAGAGCTGGTTCGCGCGCATGCTTGGAGCGCGTTAGAGGAGCATGTCGTTGCAGTCCGGCTCCGTGGCGGCGCTTCCTCGGCGTGCGCTCACGTGCTTTCTGCCCCGGCCAATCTTCATGCGTCCCGTCGAATATCTTTTGCCCCTTTTTCTCAAAAAACATATAGACATTTCCCCCAAGTTGCTGTAAAGCATTAGGCAAAGTGTCCAGGAGCATTTACCCCGCCCCGTCAAGGTCTCCAGTAAAAAATTACGGAAGGCTCTTGTTCGTCTCGGTAGTTTCACGGTCTAGCCAGAATGCGCCGCTTGTTGTATCTTTAGAGGTTCGGCCAGCGTGGTCATGGATAGCCAGCAGGTAAGGCTGTCTGTCAGGCTCTCAGGGCGAGCGAAGAACGCGTTTTTCAATCCATCAAGGCAATTTTAACCGAACAGGTACGGACGCAAAACTCGAATGGCATTTAAATCTATCTTCAGTCTCTTCTCCAGCGATCTAGCGATTGATCTGGGCACGGCCAATACGCTCGTCTTCGCAAAGGGACGCGGCATCGTCGTCTCTGAGCCTTCCATCGTCGCCATCAACAAAATCACCAACGCCGTCGAAGCCGTCGGTCGAGACGCCAAAGAGATGTTAGGCCGCACGCCCGGCAACATCGTCGCCATCCGCCCGATGAAAGACGGCGTCATCGCCAACTTTGAAGTGACGGAGAAGATGCTCCAGCACTTCATCCGCAAGGCTCATAACGGAAAAACGTGGGTCAGCCCGCGCGTCGTCATCGGTATTCCCTCGGAAATCACGCAGGTCGAGCGCCGCGCCGTCGAAGACTCCGCCTATCGCGCCAAAGCGTGCGAGGTTTATCTCGTCGAAGAAGCGATGGCCGCGGCCATCGGCGCAGGGCTCCCCATCACGGAACCGCACGGCAACATGGTCGTTGACGTTGGCGGCGGGACGACAGACATCGCCGTCATCTCGCTTTCCGGCATCGTTTATTCGCGCGCGGTGCGCGTCGCCGGCAACGAGATGGACGAAGCGATCACGCAGTACATCAAGCGCAAGTACAACCTGCTCATTGGCGAGCGCACCGCCGAACAGATTAAAATCGAGCTGGGCTCGGCCTGCGAACTGGATGAGCCGCTCTCGATGGAAGTGCGCGGGCGCAACCTGATTGAAGGCATCCCGAAGACCATTTCCATCTCGGATTCGGAGATTCGTGAAGCTCTCGCCGATTCGGTCTCGACGATCGTCAACGCGGTGCGCGTCGCTTTGGAGCGCACGCCTCCGGAATTATCGGCTGACATCGTGGAGCGCGGCATCGTCATGACGGGCGGCGGCGCTCTCTTGAAAAATCTGGACAAGCGGCTCTCGATTGAGACGGGTCTTCCCGTCACGTGGCCGAAGACCCGCTCTCGTCAGTTGTCCTCGGAACGGGCAAGATGCTCTCCGACTTCAATCTCCTCAAGCGCGTCAAGTGGGACAACACACTGACTAGTGGAACGTAAAGACAGATATCAGATGGTCAGATGCTGGATGCTAGTAAAGGGTTTCCAACATCCAGCGACCTCTCACCATCCGACCCCCTTGTTTATGGCTGTCGCACGCACCCAGAAAGAGGTCAGGCAGCGCGCCCCCTGGTGGCTGGTGGGGCTGCTTGTGTTTAATCTCGCGCTGACGGCGTATGATGCGCGCGATAGCGTGACAAAGCAGCGGGTGATTCGCGTCTGGGCTCAATCCCTGCTCTCGCCTTTTCAGAGCGTGGTTTCGGGTGTCGGCGGCGCGGGTTCGGGCTTTTTCAGTTATATCGGCAATATGCGCAGTGCTGTCGCCGAGAACGCACAGCTCAAGCAGCGCCTGGAGCAGATAGAGGGCGAACTGCTGCAGTATAAGGCAGAGCGCAGCGAGAACGAGCGGCTCCGAACACTGCTTGATTTCAAAGAGAAGAGCGAGTACCAGATGGTGACGGCGCGCGTGATTGCGCGCGACCCCTCGCTCTGGTTCGATACGGTCATTATCAACCGGGGCAGTTCCAGCGGGATAGAATTGAACATGCCCGTCGTCACGCCGGGCGGGATCGTCGGACGCATAATCGGAGTTGGCCCCTGGTCGTCTCAGATTATGCTGATTACGGAAGAGCGTTCGGCGGCTGGCGCGGTCGTCGGCCAGCTAGGGCAATCCAATGCGCTCGGCTCCGTCAAGGGTCTGGGCGAAAACGATCTGCTGGAAATGCACCACGTTCCCGGTCTTGAGGAAGTCAACCCGGGCGATTACGTGGTAACCACAGGGCAGGACGGTATCTACCCACCTGGTTTGAACGTCGGCCAGGTAGTAGAAGTTAAAAAGGGGTCGGCCACCGTGGCGCACGTTATCCATATCAAGCCCGGCGCGCGGCTCAACGCGCTGGGAGAAGTGGCGGTGCTGCTTTATCACCCGCCGCAAACGAGCGCACCCGTAGATGTGCTGCCTAACGTGGAGAAGAAAGAAAAGTAGTCAGTGGGCAGTGGGCAGTGGGCAGTTAAAGACAAGAACAAGACTTTTTCCGTACTTAGTTTTAACTGCCCACTGCCCACTGACCACTGCCCACTGTTTGTCATGCGTCAACTGAAAATAGCGCTGGTGCTGGCTGTGGCGGTCATCCTGCAAACGTCGCTGCGCGACCAACTGGCCGCTAATTGTTTACCTTAACCTGCCGCTGATTGTGGTAGTCTATGTGGCGCTGCAACGTGACGCTTTGCAGGCGTTAATTGTTGGCGCGGTGGCCGGGCTGGCGACCGATGTGCTGAGTGCGGGGCTGCTGGGCGCGGGCGGTTTTTCCAAAACCCTGGTGGCGTTTCTGATTGTCGGCTTGGCGACGCGCGTCAATCTCGACAATCCGCTGGCGCGAATCCCCGTCCTAGCAGGGGCGTCCCTGATAGATGACGCGGTCTTTGTTCTCCTCCACCGGATGCTCGGACAGCCATCAAACTTAAGTTTTGTTGAGCAGGCTTCTTTCAAGCTCATCGGGACGGCTATCGCCGGGACGATTCTTTTGTACCTGCTCGATTTACTCTTCAGCGAGCGGGCACGCCAGCGTCGCCAACTCGCCTTTCGCCGTCGCGTCGCCCGACGCGGCATCGCGAAGCTGGGAAGAAGAAAATGAAAGACCAGTGATAGGTGATAAGTGATGGGTTCAGGAGGAACTAATTCTTTCCAATCTCCTATCACCCATCACTTATCACCTATTACCCATCGCGCTTTATGAAATTCGAGGACGATTCACAGAATTTGCGGGCGCGGCTGCGTGTCATCCAGATTCTCGCGATCTTGATGATTACGGCGCTGGGCATCAGGCTCTACTATTTGCAGATCGTCAAAGGCGGCTATTACGCCGAGCGCGCCGAGAACCAGCGCATCCGGCTGCTGCCGATCCCCGCGCCGCGCGGCGTCATCCTTGACCGCAACAGCAAACTGCTGGTTGATTCCCGCCCCATCTATAACATCATCCTCTCACGCGAAGACATCAAGGGCAAAGAGTTCAACGAAGCTCGTCAAACCTTACGCCGAAGGTCTCAGGGTTGACCCGGAAGATATCAATGTGCGCTTCGAGCAACTCAAAAAGCAGCCAGCCTTCGAGTCCTTCATGGTTAAGGAGAACGCGACTTCGGCGGACATCTCCGTGGGTGGATTCGCACACGCTGGAGTTCCCGGAGCTGCGCGTCGAATTGCAGCCGCAGCGTCGTTATCCGGCAGAGGGTAAGCTCGCCCATGTGCTCGGCTATGTCGGAGAGATCAGCCCTGAGCAGTTAGCGGCGTCGCAATATAAAGGAAGGGCTATAAACCGGGCGACATCATCGGCAAGGAAGGTCTGGAGAAAGTCTACGACAATTACCTGCGTGGGCGGGACGGTTATCGCAAAGTTATTGTTGACAGTCGCGGCCACATTCAAGATGAGGTCGAGCGCGTCGAGCCGCAGCCGGGACAGGATTTAATGACGACGATTGACTCGGACTTGCAGGATGCAGCCGAAGAGCAGCTTCGCAACTCTGTCACGAAACGCGGCGTGATAGTCGCGATGGACCCGAACAACGGGGAGTTGCTGGCGATGGCCTCCTATCCGACGTATGACCCGAATCTCTTTTCGCGCCGCATCGCCAGCAAAGAAGGCCGCGCCGAATATGCCGCATTGTCAAACGACCCGAAGACGCCGCTTATGAATCGCGCGATTCAGGGACGCTACCCTCCCGGCTCAACCTGGAAGATTCCGATGTCTATAGCCGGACTCCAACAAGGCGCAATCTCGGTTGAGGATTCACATCTGGCGTGCGGCGGCGGCATCACCGTCGGCAACAAGTTTACGCGCTGCATGAGCTTTCACGGCGTGCCGGAACTACGCTACGCGATTACGAAATCCTGCGACGGCTATTATTATCGGCTCGGCCTGAAAATGGGCGTTGACGGCATCATCGAGATGGCCAACGAGTTTGAGTTCAGCAAACGAACGGGCGTTGACTTGCCGCATGAAAAGATTAGCTAGACGCCCGCTTACTGGAAGCCTGAGCTGGAAAAAGAGGGCAAGGAAAGCTGGAAAGATATACGCACCGTCTACGCCTCAATCGGCCAGGACACGGTGGCTGTAACGCCGCTCTCCTAGCTGCGTGCGGTGTCGGCAATCGCCGTCGGCGGACGCATGTACGTGCCGCACCTGTTCAAAGAGGCGCGAGCAGTCGGCGCACCAGACAGTCCGGATTATCGCCCGGCACGCACGTTTGATCGTCCCGACCCGAAGATCATTCCGATTACCGAAGACCAGCACCATCTGGTCGTAGAAGGAATGTGGGGAGTGGTCAATAACGGCGGCACGGGTCACGGCATCAAGATGGCCGGATTTGAAATCGCGGGCAAAACGGGCACGGCGCAGGTCGTCGGCCTCGGCAAAGACGTGGGCGAGAAGAAAGACCATGCCTGGTTCGTCTCTTTCGCGCCCGCCTACCAGCCGGAAATCGCCGTTATCGCCTTGATTGAAAACGTCGGCTTCGGCGGCACGCACGCCGCTCCTGCCGCACGCGCCATCTATGACGCCTATTACCGCAAGACGCGCCATGAAGAACCTCCCGGCTCACAATTAGCTCGACAACAGCAACGGCCAACAGCCTCGCCGTCGGGAAGCGCTCCCGCACTGACCGCGCACAGGCAATAAAAGAGAAGAACCGCTTTTGTTTTTATTCTGACTCCTGACTTCTGAAGTCTTTAAGTAATGGTCGCAATCCTCCAAAAAAAACGTAGCTTAAGAGATTTTGACTGGCCGCTGGCTGCGCTGGCGCTGATGATCGTCGTCTTCGGGACGTGGCAGATTCACAACGCGCAGCCGACGGAGAGCTACTGGCAGAAGCAATTGATCGGTCTTGGAGTCGCGCTCGTGACCATGATCGCCGTCGCCTTAACGGATTATCGCAAGCTCGTCCATTTCGCCCCGGCCTTCTATATCTTCGGCCTCGTCCTTTTGGGCATCGTTTTGATTCCCGGCATCGGCATGAGAATCAACGGCCAGCAGTGCTGGATCAAGCTGCCCGCTGCTCGGGCAATTTCAACCCTCGGAGTTTGTCAAGATTCCGACCGTGATGATGCTGGCGCTCTTCTTCGGTAGGCCGCGCCATTCGGCCTTGACGCTGAAAGAGACGCTCATCGGCATGCTTATTCTCGCCCTGCCCGCCGGACTGATTATGCTTGAGCCGGATACGGGGCAAGTGTTAACGTATCTGCCGCTCCTGGCGGTCGTCCTCTTTCTCTCTTCGATAAGAATGTCGATTGTGATTGCGGCGGTCGTGCTGATGATGGTCGTTGCGCCTGCCGCCTACTTCGTCGGAGTTAAAACAGGAGCGCTCAGCGGCTACAAACTGGAACGCATCAACGTCATCCTCGATCCTGAGAACGCGGATAAGCGCGGCTACGGCTATCACACATGGCAATCCATCCTGACGGTCGGCAAGGGCGGACTGACAGGCACGGGCGGTTCCATCGAATACTCGCAGAGCAGTTTGAAATTCCTGCCGGAGCCTCACACGGACTTTATCTTCGCAGTGACCGCCGAGAGGACAGGCTTTCTGGGCTGCATCCTGCTGCTCCTGGCCTATGCCCTGCTGCTCTCTCGCCTGATAACGGGGGCGCGGCGCGCACCTGATCGCACGGGGATGCTCGTCATCATGGCGATTACGGGCGGACTGGCTTTTCAACTTTTCGTCAACATCGGGATGGCACTCGGCATGTTGCCCGTCGTCGGTGTGCCTCTACCATTGATGAGCGCTGGCCTCTCATCTATCCTCGCCACCTTTATTGCCATCGGCTTTGCCATCAGCGTCCAACTGCGCCGGTTCGTTAACTAGCGCCGAAAGACCCCGCTGGATGAGCAGAGCAAGGGTGGAGAGTGAATTTGACAGCTTGCAATTCTCTCAGTAGTTAGAGTCACTAACAAACAGATAGGAATAGACAGGATCAGCAAGATTAAGAAAATCAGATAGGGCAATGCTGCTTGAGTGTTCTTCCCCTTATCCTGTCCATCTGGTTAATCTCGGTCTATTTCTTCAAATCGCTGTTTATTTAAGAACGCTGTCCTCGCCCGACCTGCAACCGTAACCTGTCACTTGCCCAAAGGAGACCCGAAGATGAAGAGTAAACTTTTCAGCCTTGCTGTTGCTCTATTAGTAGTCTCTCTGCTTTCGCCGAAAAGCGCGGCAAAGGATGCGGCGGCCATGATGACGCAGCAAGCAGGCCACACGGTGTCTCTGGAATTGAAGTTCACTAAGAAGCAAAAGAGTTCGCTGGAACACGCCCTGTCATTTCTGGACTATGGCCCGAACGGATACGCAACCGGATTTCTGGTCGGCGATGGATTGGTAATGACGGCCTATCACGTCGTCTCCGGAGATTTGAGCATCTCCAAGAAAGCGCAACTGGGATTTGCGTCCAAGGACCAACTTGAGGTCAGGGTCAACGTCAACGGCTGCCAGGCTTCGGTTATCAAGATAGACCCGGATGCCGACCTGGCGCTCCTGCGCATCTGCGGGTCACAAAAGCAGGCTAAAGCCCCCGCCTTTCAAACGAGCATTGGCAAAGACGAGCGACTCGTCCTCATTGCTCGACCGCACGGGGATAAGATGGTGAGACGTGGAAACTTCTCCGGCCCATACATGTTTCGCGGCCTGCAATACTGGTCGGCCAGCATTGCCGTGCGGGACGGTTATTCGGGTAGCCCCGTTTATAACGATCGGGCCGAGCTTGTCGGCGTCTTCAGCGGCTACGACTGGTCGAAGAAACTCGCGCTAATCAGCCCCGGCGAAAGGGCGCGAAAAATGCTTGAAGAATATAGTGCTAACCCCAAGCCATAAAGCCAGCCGAGGTGAATGACCGTCGTTGTATGAACTTCTTTAGCTCTAAATCAGCAGCCGAGCGGTATCCGAAAGGTCGTCCCTACTTTCACCCGCTGGTCATTGAGCGAATCCGCACATTCCTTTCTCTAACAAAGCCTGTCGCCCGCGCCGTTGACGTAGGCTGCGGCACAGGTCTGTCTACTGTCGCATTGAAAGAGATTGCCGAAGAGATCGTCGGAGTTGACGCCTCAGCGGAGATGGTGGCTCTGGCCGAAAAAGACGAGCGGATTGAATACGGGGTCGCAGACGCCTTGAGCCTTCCCTTCGGTGAAAACGAATTCGACCTGATGACCTTGTGTTCCGCTTTCCACTGGCTCGATAGGAAGAAGTTTCTCAGAGAAGCAGGCCGCGTGCTGCGCCCACAAGGCTGGTTGATTGTCTACGACAACTATTTCTCAGGCCAGATGGAAGAGAATGCAGCTTTCGAGACGTGGTATCGCGAAAGTCATGTCAGGAAGTTTCCGCCTCCGCCAAGAACCTGGGCAATTTTCACCGGGGAAGATTCAGGCAACGAGGGGTTTCACCTTGCCGGGCAAGAGCGGTATCAAAATAGAATCGGCTTCTCGATTGAAGGCTTGATTGATTATCTGACGACCCACAGCAATGTCATCGCGGCTGTGGAAGTTGGCGGTGAAGACATCCAGGAGGTCAGGCTTTGGCTGACGGAAAACCTCAAACCGTTATTTGGAGATTTGAAAGAAGCGACTTTTCTGTTCAATGGGCCGATCTGGTATCTGAAGGGCAGGGATGAGGGATGAGGGATGAAGTAAAAGCATTCAAGACATTGAATCTTTCCTTTCATCCCTCATCCCTGCTCTTAATCCGCCATCAGCACCGTCAATTCACGAAGCTGCGCTGATTCCTTAGTGTCAATGTCGGGCGACTGCTCACGATTGACGTGACTGTAGAGAATGTCGCGTTGCTGAGGCCGAAAGCCCGCTTCGCGAATCAGGTAACGCAGCATCTTTTCATCAGCAAAGTTGTGCGCGCCTGCCGCCGAGACGACGTTCTCTTCAATCATAATCGAACCCATATCGTCTGCCCCGAAGCGCAGCGCGACCTGTCCGAGTTTCAGCCCCTGCGTCAGCCACGACGATTGAAAGTGCGCGATGTTATCGAGGAACAGGCGCGAGACCGAAAGCATCTTCAGATAATCAATGCCGGTCGGCTCTTCCTTGATACGACGACCGAGTGCCGTGTTTTCGCGTTGAAACGTCCACGGGATGAAGGCCGTAAAACCACCCGTTTCGTCCTGAAGATTGCGTATGCGTTCGAGATGGCGCACGCGATGAACAACTGAGTCGCCGATGCCGAACATCATGGTGGCGGTCGAGCGCAACCCCACGCGGTGAACGGCGCGCATGACACCGAGCCATTCATCGGTCGTGCATTTGGTGGAGACGCGCTTGCGAACTTCGTCATCCAGAATCTCGCCGCCGCCGCCGGGCAGACTGTAGAGCCCGGCATCTTTGAGGCGCGCCATGATTGTTTCGTAATCAAGGCCGGAGATGAGATGTATGTTGTGAATCTCAGGCGGCGAAAAACAGTGAAGTTGAAAATCAGGATACTCCGCGTGCAGCGTGCGGAGCAGGTCTTCGTACCATTCGATGCCGAAGTCAGGATGAAGCCCGCCCTGCATCAGAACGCCCGTGCCGCCCAGAGCGATGGTCTCATCTATCTTCTGGCGAATTTCATCGAGCGTGCGAACGTAAGTTTCCGGATGTCCGGGTCGGCGATAGAAAGCGCAGAAGGTACAGACGACGTTGCAGACGTTCGTGTAGTTGATATTGCGATCAATGATGTAGGTGACGATGCCGTCAGGATAAAAGCGTTTGCGAATTTCATCGGCGGCAAGGCCGATGCGAACGAAATCGTCTGACTCAAGAAGCTGTGTGCAATCATCGGCCGTCAGGCGAGAGCCTGAGAGAACCCGATCAAGAATCGGTTGAATGTCGGTGTTTGATTTCATAAGCGGTTCAGCCATCATCTGACGGCTATTATAAACCAGATGATGGCATTTCGCTGCTCACGCGACCGCCGCGGGCAATCTCACAATGAACGTCGTGCCCGCATTCGGTGCGCTTTTGACTTCGATGTCGCCACCGTGCCGACGCAGGATGGCGTAGCAGGTGGCGAGACCCAGACCTGTTCCCCGTTCACCCTTGGTTGTAAAAAGCGGGCGGAAGAGTTTTTCCTTCACATCAATGCTCATGCCTATGCCCGTGTCGCTCACCTCCACCACCACATCGTGCCCGTCTTCCAGGCGCGTGCGCGCCGTGATCTGCCCCTCGCCTTCGATGGCATCCACACCATTGCGTAACAGATTGACGAAGACTTCGCGCAACTCGCTGGCGCTGGCACGCACCGAAGGCAAACCTTCAGCAAGTTCGGTCTTGAACTTAACGCGTGCATCGCGCTCATCCTGCGACGCTTTAGCGTAGTCTTCAGTGAATGCGATGGAATCTTTCACCAACTCGTTTATCTGGACGGGCATCATCGCGACGGGCGCTTCCGAATGGTGGCGCGTGCTCTCTTGTATGCGCCCGACCATCTGCTCGCCGTCGTCGCTCGCCTTCAAAATCTTTTCGATCCGCTGCCGCGCGAAAGCGTCATCCATCAAGTGCATCAGGAGCAATTCGGCGTTGCCGCGAATCACAGTCAGCAGATTGTTGAAGTTGTGCGCCACGCCTGCGGCCACTTCGCCGACCTCCTGGAGGCGAGCCCCGCGTATCAGGTGCTCGCGCAGCACGTCCTTCTCCGTCACGTCGCTGACGGAAATAAGACACAAGGAAGAGCCGTCTTTCTGAAAGCTCGTCAGCGTGATTTCAACTTCACGGGGTCGCCCCGGAAACGGAAAGCGAAAGTGGAAATCCGCGACCAGTCCGGCGCGAAGCATCGTTTCCTTGAAGCGCCCGTAGAATTCCTGCACCTGCGTGCATGGAGCGACCTCCGAGAAAAAATTCTTACCCAGCACATTTCCCCGCCGACGATTGGCAATCTCCTCCTCGCGCGCGTTGTAGTAGAGAATCTTGCCTGCTTCGTCAACCACGATGATGCCGTAAGGCAAAAGATCGAGCGTGGCGAAATCTATCTCAGGGATATCTTGCGAATGTGGAAGACTTAACTGCTCCATGGCTATCACCTAAATGTTCAGGCGACTAACGCCGAGCATCTGTAAAGGCCGGACTTGCCCTATGATTCCGTGTTTGTGCGCGAGCCTGTAGAAGAGGTCCAGCCCGGCGCGCATCTCTTCGTCCAGCGCGAAAGAGATATTTTCCAGCAAATAGGATTTGATCTCATGATGCGACAACCCGATTGTCTCACTGTAGAACGAGGCAATCTCCTCGACATGCTCCAGCCCTTCGTCGCGCGCTCCGGCAAAATCAATCGCGCGAACTTTCTCAAGCTCTCGCTCGTCGCGCCATCCACATGGCAAAGACGAAACCCAAAGACGTGTGCTCGCGCCACAGTTCGGCCAGATCATACACAACTACATGCTCGCGCGAAAAGCTCATCCCCGGATCGCCGATAATCAAGGCGGCGTCCGCGGTCGCAAGCATCGAAGCGACATCGGGAGCGCACGTCTTCCACTCCGGCTCAAACCCCAGGAATTCGCGGAAGATTACCTGCACGAGCGCCGCAGACGTGCGTGACGAGATGTCCAGCGCAACTGTCCGAACCTCTCTTAAATCGTTGAGCTTATCCTTCATCACCAGCACGACGCTTCTCACACGCAGGCGCGAGCCGACGCAGACTCCGGGCACGACGGCCAGTTGAGGGATGCGCTGGTATTCGATGACGGGCACGAGTGCCGCTTCCACCTCACGCGCACCGAGCATATCTGCACAACGCGCAGGCGCAGCGTCCGTCACCAACTCGACCTCGCGCCGCCTCGTCCCGTACATAAAACTCCAGATGAGCGGCGCTGTGTTCAAGTAACTGGAAGCAGCAATGCGCGGCACGTCTGTTCCTCGATCTTCAACAGGAATTCTGTTCTCTACGATCTTAGACACACGGAAATGCTAGCTTAGATGAGGAAACAAGGCAAAAGCAGACGATGGGCAATAGACAATAGACGATGGCAAGTATGTTCTTATCGTCTATGGTCTATTGTCCATCGTCTGTTGCAACCACTTACGATTTACGAGTTTTACTATATATTAAACGGGCTCATGCGAATCTATGATGTCAGCGTATCTATCTCGGCGGCGATGCCTGTTTATCCGGGCGACCCGGGCATAGAGATCAGGCAGTGGGCGGCGATGGCCAATAATGATGCGGCCAATGTCTCCCTGCTTCACTTCGGCGCGCATACGGGGACGCACGTTGACGCTCCAGCCCATTTCATCGAAGGTGCGTCGAAAGTTGACGCCATGCCGCTCGACGCCCTTGTCGGCCCGGCGCGCGTCATCCAAGATGCCAGACGATGTGGACGCCATCACAGCGAGCCACCTGTCCGCGCAAAGTATCGAAGGTGCCACGCGCATCCTCTTCAAGACGCGCAATTCAGCTTTCTGGTCGGATACTGCGAGCGGCTTCCGTCAGGATTTTACTTACCTCGCGCCGGACGCGGCACGCGCGCTCGTTCAATCCGGCGTGCGGCTCGTCGGGATAGACTACTTGTCTGTGGAGAAATTCCAGTCCGAGCGACACGAAACGCACTTGATTCTGCTCTCAAACGATGTCGTGATTGTCGAGGGGCTGGATTTACGCGAAGTCGCCGCGGGCGATTACGAATTGATTTGCCTGCCACTGAAAATCGCTGGCGGCACTGGCGACGGCGCACCAGCCCGCGCCATCCTCAGAACATTGGACTAGACGTTATGCGACGAGAAGAGTTTGCCGCCGCGCGCCAGGCGCTGAGGCAATTAACAATCCCGGAATTGATAGAGCGTCTCTCAAGCTCAAGTTTGCGAACACGCTTCCTCGCCGAAATGTGTCTGCGCGATGCGACCTCGACCTGACTCAACTTTCAGCCTGCGGCTTCGCAGGCCGAACGAAGACAAGCGGTAGAAGAATGGCGCGCATGGTGGCACGCTCATCAAGATAGGTTCAAAAAACGATGGCAGACTCCAGAAAAGAGACAAAGGAAAATCGCGTGAGTAAGGTTGAACCGGATCGCGCCGTGCAGGAGTCGGCGGGCTACCGCCAGCGCGTCTATGAGATCGTCGAGCGCATCCCTGTGGGGCGCGTGATGACCTACGGGCAAATTGCGGAAATCCTTGGTGAAGGCTACACGCCGCGCACCGTCGGATTTGTGATGCACGCGGCGAATGAAGAGAAAACGCCATGGCAGCGCGTCATCAATTCGCAGGGCGCTTGCTCGACAACTCGCATCATCCTGCCGCCGGACAAGCAACAGCGCATGCTCGAAGCCGAAGGAATCATCTTCGATGCGCGTGGCCGCTGCGATCTGAGACGCTATCGCTGGACGCCCGAAGAAGTGGAACGGGCTGAGGATGAAGACGACGAAGCCCAGCCGAGCCTTTTCACCAACTGAATTTCCAGGCCATGAGGAACAGCTAATGAATAATGCTCCAATGGGACGGCTCGCGCCTTACGAAATCAGCCCGCCGCGCTACTCCGTCTCGCATCACATGGTGACGACCGCCTTTGAACTGCCCGGCTTTCGCATCATCAGGAATCTGGGCGTAGTGCGCGGCATCGTCGTTCGCTCACGCAATCTCTTCGTTAACATCGGCGCGGCTTTCAAAAGCATGGTCGGCGGCAATATCACCGCCTGGTCGCAACTGTGCGAGCAAACTCGCTCGGATGCTTTCGACATTATGATTCAGCACGCGACGGAACTTGGAGCCAATGCCATCATCGGCGCGCGCTATGATGCGACAGAAGTTTCGGGCGGCGTCACGGAAGTGCTCGCCTATGGCACAGCCGTCATCGTAGAGCCATTGGACGCCGGAGAGACTTACCGCTCATGACCACAGACGCTCCCCTGACCGCCGAAGAAGAAGAGCGCATCCGCGAGGCCTTCGAGCGTGTGCCGTTCGCCCATCTTCTGAAACTCGAAATTGGCGAGGTGAAGCGCGGCGCAGCCACTCTTTATCTGGAAGTGCGCGACGAGCTAAGGCAAAATAACGGCGTCGTTCACGGCGGCGTGATCGCATCCTTAGTGGATACCGCTGCCGCTTTTGCCATCATTACCTCCCTTGAAAAAGACCAGACCACCACGACCGTTGATCTGACGATCCACTATCTGCGCCCTTTGCTCGGAGGGCGCGTCACCGCCCAAGCTCGCGTCCTGCGCGCCGGGCGGCGCATCCTGACTATCCGGGTGGATGTCCTCGATGAGACTCAAGCTCTTGCAGCAACGGCGCTTACGAGTTTTATCAGGCTCAATTAAAACGCCCCATCCATCCCAAACTGAACTTTCCGCCAATTCCGGCGTAAATTATTCTAGACAAGAATGTTAATCCGTGTAAAAATGGGTTTGACTCCGCTGCTGGCTCGCCCGGCAGTATCAGCTGAACCCCAGAAAAGCGTAAACCCGCCGCTTTCTTTACCGCGCCGCCCAGCACTGATGTACTCACTCTACCAAGCTCTGCTCACACAACACTCGCGCCAGCTAACTCCTGTTCGCTGCGCCGAGCAGACTATTGCCCAGCTACATCGTTATTTTGAAGACGTGGTGCTTGAGAACAATCTGGCGGCGCTGGTCATAGAGAGTTTGCCGATGAAGGCTGAGCGCTCGCTGCGCGATCTGGCGCGAGTGCGAGAGGTCGGGCGGGCGGCGCATAAAGCCTTCTTTTTCGTTTCACCCGGCGACGCGCTGAACGATTTGCCGCTCCGCACGAGCGACCATGACCGCGAGTCTGTACTCTTAAAACGCGCAAACAACGAGAAAGCCTACTGAGCGCTTCGTGGTTATCGCGGACGCACGATTCTCTGCCCTGCTCGCCTCCGTCCATGGAAACGAGGAAGAGGATTCGGAAGACTGATGGAGACAGGGTTATCTGGACGTTTGAGCCTGACATAGTCTATTCGGCGCTTGAATACCTGATGGCGCGCGTCACCGCCGAAGGTCATCTTCAGGCACCGGCCTTCACCTCCGCCGTGCGCTCTTCCATGCCCAAGGCGACCTCCCTGCAACTGACCGTCAGCGTCACGACGAAGCTGGCGCGGCTGCTGCAAGAGCAGGCCGGACGCGAAGTCGCCGTCAATCGTATCGCCACAGCCATCCGCAACTCGCTGGAGCTTGACAGCATTCTGCAAACCACAGTGACGGAAGTCGGGCGGGCGCTCAGCGTTCAGCACTGCGCTCTGCGGATTGAAGGCGAGCCGGGCAAAGCGCCGCTGACGAACTGTTATTTCCGCGACGGCGCGGGCAGCGACAACGCCGAAGAAGCAGAACTGCTGGCCGACCTGGATGCTTACAATGTGCGCCTCGCGGGTCGCTACAAAAACTATGTGCTGGACGGGCGCGTACGACCGACGCCAACTCAAACAACGTTCGTCCGCTGGCCGCCGTGCCGCTGATCTACCAGAAGCGTTTTATGGGCGTGCTGATGGTGCGCTCAGACGACCCGACGCGCACCTGGCAGGAAAACGAACTTCTGCTTCTTACGAACGGTGGCCGATCAGGTGACGGTCGCGGTCAGCCACGCGCGTCTCTTCTCGCAGATGCAGCAGCAGGCTCTGACAGACGGATTGACCGGCTGCTTCAATCGTCGCTCCTTCGAGATGCAGCTTGAGCGTGATCTGCACATGGCGACGCGCATGCGCCTGCCGCTCTCGCTCATCCTGCTCGACCTGGACAATTTCAAGCGCGTCAACGATACCTACGGGCACGAAGCGGGCGACGTGGCGTTGCGCCTGCTGGCGGATGGCTTGCGCGACGAGTTGCGAAGCGTGGACACGGCTGCGCGCTACGGCGGCGAAGAATTTGCGGTGATTCTTCCGCAGGCCGGAATGGACGGCGCGATGATCGTGGCAGAGCGCCTGCGACGACGCATAGAGTTAATGGAAGTGCCCGGCGTCGGCCACATCACGGCCTCACTTGGAATTGCGACCTTTCCGCAGCATGCTTCTTCGCGCGATACGCTCGTCCTCGCCGCCGACCGCGCTCTCTACAACGCAAAGAATGCGGGCCGCAACTGCGTCTGCGTTCCGCCTGACGACGACCTGCTGGAAGTTTCCGAAGAGCTTTTGTCTACCACTCCAGGAAGATGCTGTGGACGATTCAGACACGCCTCTCCTCGTCTCTGACTCTCAGATTAACTGACCGCCCGCACAGCTCAAGCTCAAAACTTTCGTCACCTTCTTCACGTACAATTCAAGGCCAGACACGCAAAAGTCCGTTTCCCGTTTGGCGTCCGGGCGAAAATCGCGCATCATAGAGACACGCGGTTTTCCTACAGCCCTGATGCAAAGACGATGGGGCTGATGTGTGCCGCTCGCGCCTTATGGACGACCTACGAAAATTCGCACGCTACTTTCGGCCTTATAAAAAATCCCTCGTCACGGGCATTCTTTGCATTCTGGCCTCCGTCATCATTGCGCTCTTGATCCCGCTCATCGTCGGACGGGCGGTTGACGATCTCAAGCAAACGGGCGTTGATTGGGGCAAACTCACGCGATACAGTTTATTAATTCTCGGCGTCAGTCTTGTTAGCGGCGCGTTTCTCTTTCTTCAGCGCCGCATTCTGATAGGCATGTCGCGCCACGTCGAATACGACCTGCGCCGCGATTTCTACGCGCATCTGGTTGACCAGCCGCTTTCGTTTTTTCAAGACCACCGGACGGGCGATCTGATGGCGCGTGCGACCAACGACCTGGCGGCGGTGCGCCAACTCGCCGGGCCGATGATCATGTACACGCTCCAAACCGTCTTCGTCGTCATCATCATTCTGCCCCTGATGCTGCGGATCAGCGTGCGTCTTACGCTCTGATGCTGTTCGTGACGATGCCGCTTGTCTCTCTGACGGTTAAATACTTCGGCCAGCAGGTTCACGTTCGCTTCGAGAAGATTCAGGACTTCTTCGCGCAAATCACAGCGCGCGCGCAGGAGAACATTTCCGGCGTCCGCGTGGTGCGCGCCTACGCGCAGGAGAACGCGGAGATAGCGGCTTTCGAGGAGCTTAACAGCGAGTATGCGAATCGTAATTTGAGTCTCGTCCGTGTTTCGGCGGTGATGCGCCCGTTGATGCAGTTTTTGATTGGTGCGGGCTTCGTCCTGATTATCTGGTACGGCGGCACGATTGCCGCGCGCGGCGAGATCACGATTGGCCAGTTCACGGAATTCAATCTCTACCTGACGCGGCTCATCTGGCCGCTGATCGCGCTCGGCTACGTCGTCAATCTTTATCAACGCGGCACGGCGAGCCTCAAGCGGATGAACGCTATCTGGGCTATCCAGCCGACGATCAGGGACGAAGACGACGTTAAGCCGCAGCCGCCGATTGCCGGTCGGATTGAGCTACGCAATTTGACGTTCAGCTACAACGAGCTGGACGAGCCTGTGCTGCGCGACATCAATCTGACAATCGAAGCCGGGCAGACAGTGGCTTTCGTCGGGCGCACGGGCATCGGCAAATCAACCATAGCAAACCTCATCCCGCGCCTGATGGAAATGCCGCCCGGCACGGTCTTCATTGACGGCGTTTCTGCGCGCGAGTACCCGCTCGCGCAGTTGCGCGCGGCAGTCGGCTACGTCCCGCAGGAGACTTTTCTCTTCAGCGACACGCTCGCGGAGAACATCGCGTTCGGCGTCGAAAAAGCGGACAGCGCCGACATCGAATGGGCGGCGGAGATCGCCGGGCTGACCGAAGACATCACGCGGCTTTCCTGATGGGTTCGAGACGTTGGTGGGAGAGCGCGGCATCACTCTTTCGGGCGGGCAGAAACAGCGCACGGCGATTGCCCGCGCGGTGATGCGCCAGCCCAAGATTTTGATTTTAGACGATGCGCTCTCTTCCGTTGATACTTATACTGAAGAGAAGATTCTGGGACGGCTGCGCGGCGTGATGCGCGAGCGCACCAGCATCATCATCTCGCATCGCATCTCGACCGTCAGAGACGCTGACTTGATTTGCGTGCTCGATGACGGGCGGATCGTCGAACGCGGCACGCATATGAATTGCTCGCGCTGCGGCGGCGAATACGCAGACCTCTACGAGCGGCAACTGTTGGAGGAAGAGCTGGCGGCGAGTTGATTTCAAGATAGAGGTTCTTTGTTATGAGCCTGGGAATAGACGAATCAAAAGCCAAGGATGTCGAGCGAGAGCAGGGAGGCGGACGCAAATTACCGCACCCTGCGCATTATCTGGCTGGCGATTCTGGCGTCTGTGATCGCCATCTTCGTCGTGACGAGGTTTGTGCAAGCCTGACGCCGGGCGCTGACAAGATGCTGTTCTGGATTCTGCTGGCGGTCGGCTCGGTAATCTCGGCGCGTCTTTCTTCTCAAGCAGAAGATGCTGAAGCAGGCCATCGACGAAGCGGAAAGCCTGAGACTGGCGCGAAGCGCATACATCGTCGCCTTCGCTCTCTGCGAGTCAATCGGCATCTTAGGGTTCATCGTGCATTTAATCACGGGGGTTGAGTACTACTATTTTTTCTTCGTCCTGGCGGCTTCGGCATTCTGCTGCACAAGCCGCAGCGCGACGAGTTGCTCGCGGCGGCTGCCGGGAGCGGCATCTGGGAAGCGCGAAAGAACGACTAAACGGTAATTGAGAAGCAATGGCGACAGCAGTCAAACAATTTCACGAAGAAGAGGCCATCGGCAAGACTAACGACTGGCAGGTGACGCGTCGTCTGATGCGCTACCTGAAGCCTTACCTCAGGATGCTTGTGCCTGCGCTCCTCCTCACATTGGTGCTGAACATACTCGGCATCATGCAGCCGATATTTACGAAGTGGGCCGTGGATTACCACATCATGCCGGCTCAGACAGACCGCAGCCACATTGACGGGCTGCAATGGCTCGCGCTCGGCTTTCTCGGCGTCAAGCTCCTGCAATTCATCCTCTCTTATGTTCAGGAAGTGCTGCTCAACTCCGTCGGCCAGCGCGTGATGTACGATCTCAGGAGCGAGCTTTATCGCAAGCTGCAACGTCAGGAAGTCGCCTATTACGACCGCAACCCCGTCGGGCGTGTGATGACGCGGCTGACTTCGGACGTGGATGCGCTCAACGAGCTGTTCACTTCCGGCATCATTGACCTGCTCGGCGATCTGGTGATGATCTTCGCCATCGTCGGCATCATGCTCTGGATGGACTGGCAACTGACGCTCGTCACGCTCATCACCGTGCCGATGCTGATGCTGGCAACGCGTTGGTTTCGCAAAGGCGCGCGGCGCGGCTACGACATGGTCAGAACCAAGCTGGCGCGCATCAACGCTTTTCTTCAGGAACATTTTTCAGGCGCGCAGACCGTCCAGATTTTCAACGCCGAAAAAAAATCGCTCAAACAGTTCGACAACATCAACGATGATTACCGCAACGCCAATATTCAGACCATCTTTTACTACGCGGTCTTCTTCCCGCTCGTTGATTTAATCGGCGCAATCGGCGTCGCGCTGATTATCTGGTACGGCGGCTGGCGCGTGATGGGCAGCGGCGCAATGACCATCGGCGCGCTCGTCGCATTCATTCAATATTCGCAGGCACTGTTTCAGCCGATCCGCGACATTTCGGACAAGTACAACGTGCTGCAAGCGGCGGTCGTCGCCTCGCATCGCATCTTCAAGACGCTCGATCTGCCCATCACGGTCACGACGCCGGAGAATCCGTTGAAGGCGGGGCGCGCCGTCGGGCGGATCGAGTTTGAGAACGTCTGGTTCGCTTACAAGGAAGACGACTGGGTTTTGAAAGACGTTTCGTTTACGGTCGAGCCGGGGCAATCCGTCGCGCTCGTCGGCCACACAGGGTCAGGCAAGACGACGATCACGAATCTCTTGATGCGCTTTTACGACGTGCAGCGCGGGCGCGTGCTGCTTGACGGCGTTGACGTGCGCGATTGGGATTTGCAGGCGCTACACGAAAACTTCGCCGTCGTGTTGCAGGACGTGTTTCTTTTCAGCGGAACAATCGAGAGCAACATCCGGCTCGGCAAGACAGAAATCACAGACGAGCGCGTGCGCTGGGCTGCCAATGAGGTTCACGCAGACCGCTTTATCCAGCGTCTGCACGAAGGCTATAAAACGGAAGTGAAAGAACGCGGCGCGGGTCTCTCGGTCGGGCAGAAGCAACTCATCTCGTTTGCCCGCGCGCTCGCCTTTGACCCCGCGCTGCTCATCCTCGACGAAGCGACCAGTTCGATTGATACCGAAACGGAGCGATTGATCCAGCAGGCCATCGAGCGCGTGATGCTCAAACGCACATCCCTGGTCGTCGCTCACCGTCTCTCAACCATCCAACGCGCCGACCGCATCATCGTCCTTCATCACGGCGAAATCCGCGAGCAAGGCACGCATCAAGAACTTCTCACTCAACGCGGCCTCTACTGGCGACTTTATAAGCTGCAATACGCGGACGATTCGCGTGATGAAGACAGGACGGAAACGCCACTCAGTGGCCGTCTACAATTCGGGGATTAGCGGTGGGGTTGGGCTTAGTTCCCGTCAGCAGCTTTTTTGAACCTGAAGGGGGCGCACATTAAATCTTGAATGTGCGCCCCCTTCAGGTTCAAAAGCAGCCTGATGCTTCTTTTAAGAGCGAGCCTTCATCGGAATCGAACTATCGAGGGAACTATAGATTTGGAGGTACATCTGCGTCTCGCGCGGAATCAGTGTGCGCCACGCGGAGCCTCCCTGCCGGATGTAGCGAGGGAGCTTGGCGGGGTTGGAGTTGTAACCGGCGGCCATCAATTCCGGCCACGTGGCGGTTCCCGAACTGAGCGCGGCGTTCACATCAGAGCTAGCCGCGAGCAGCTTCCACGTATCCAGCACGTAAAGAAGCATGGCTTCGAGCGCGTTTCCATGATTACGCATCCCGTAAACGAAGTCTGGGTTGAGACCGATGCCCGGATGCATGCGCCGGATCATCTGGTAGGTCGAAGGAATCATCTGCACCATGCCGCCCGCTCCGGCAAAGCTCACCGAATGCTTGTACGTGTTCAATTCGTTCAAAGCATAAAGCGAGAAAATCTCTTCAAAGAGCGCCTTGCGATTCTCGTTGCGAAAGCGCGTGTGGTCTGCGTGCTCGACGATGCACAGGCGCTCGGCGATGTCTATGAGGTTCGACGGGATGTTGACGCCTTTGTCCTTCAAACGCTTCGCCGCCAGGTCAATCATCGTGCGAACATAATTCTGCCCCGCCTTGACGACCTCCGGCGAAAGGAGCGCCGGATGCCCCGACACGTAATAAGCAACCTCGTGCAGACTGCCTCCACGCTCAATCGGATACTCAACGATGAGCGGCACAAACGAACGTCCCGCGGAGTCTGTGACGGTGACGGCGGTGTTGACTCCATTGGCCCGAATAATCCGCACCCACACGTTCGCGCCGAGCGAAGTCGTAAGCGACATCTCCGAGCCTTTCTTCAAAAAGGTCTCTTTCGGAATACTTATCAGATGAATCTGGGAACTCTTATCATCGAGCGCCGCGAGCGTCACCGTATAGAGCGAAGGACTGGTCATCGCCGTCGGGTGCGAGCGCGACTTGAGTAGCCGTTGCGCTTCTTCCGTGCGCGAACGGATTTTGCTCATCGAGAGCGTGTGCGACTGCTGCTGAGGGGCGGCCACAGTGGTTGTCACCTGCGAAGTC
Source organism: uncultured Acidobacteriota bacterium (assembly GCA_963811065.1). Lineage (GTDB taxonomy): Bacteria > Acidobacteriota > Blastocatellia > Pyrinomonadales > Pyrinomonadaceae > QHXM01. The sequence continues at coordinate 411,090 of CAWEPR010000011.1, read as the reverse complement.
GCCTGAGCAGGCCATGACGTTGTAGCCGGTTTTTGCGTCTGCGTTGCGTCCTGCTGAACGGGGCGCGTCGTCACCGTTCGTGGACGAGTTGCGACTTGCGTTGCTTCGTTGGATTGCGAGCGCGCGGGTGAAAACTCGAAAATGATGCCCACTGCAAGCAGAAAGAGGGAGAACTTCGCACGTTTATTCATAACTCCAGGGTCTCCTATAGGGTCAGCTCGCCCCAAGTGGCGGCAAGGCACTAAGATTCGCGCGAGCGCCTTTCGGTTGTCAACACTTTTTCTCTTAATGGATAAGGAAATACACAGGATAGACAGGATAAAGGGGAAAGCATTCAATCTGCCTTGCCTTATCTCTTTTCTTAATCTTGATACTCCTGTTAATCTCGGTCTATTTCTTCCCGGCTTTCTCAGTGACTTTAAATTTCAAATTAGCTTGAAGAAAATTAATCAACTCCGTCAGGTAAGTGGGAGCGATGCGTCCAAACTTCCAGTAGAAGATCTCCATATTGCCTTTGCCGCCCGGCAGTTTTTGCAGACGCGGCCCCTGATCCAGCCCATGCCCGGCTTCCGGTATCACGACGATGCGGAAATTACGATTGCCCGCCTCCGTTAATAAACGCCGCAACTCCGGCACGTTCTCGTCCGGTGGAACGACGCGGTCGCTGCCGCCGTAAAAAGCCAGAAACGGCACGCGGACACGCTTGAGGTCTTCGCGCGGATCATAATTGAAACGGCGCACCCAGAGATTTTTAAGCTCACCCGCAGACGGTGCAACATCCGTCGTGTCCAGAAATTCCTGCGCCCACCCGGTCTTCTCGCCCTGTGCGATCAGTTGCCGCATCTCTGCAAACTGCGCTTCCGAATCACCCGTCGTAAACATCAACTCGATATAACGCATCAACGGCTTCTGGTCTTCGGCGCTCAGTTTCAACTCTCGACTGATGTAGCGCGCGTTATCCAACTGTTGCTCGCGCACGCTGGTGGCAGGCCCGACCAGCGTCACGATAAACGCGAGCGGTGTTTTCGAGCGCACAGCGGCGCGCGGCACAACCCACCCGCCCGCGCTATTACTAATCGTTCCTATCTGCGTGCGGTCAATCTCTGGCCGGCTGGCGAGAAACTCTATAGCCGCCAGCACGTCGTTCGTTTCATCATCAATGGTCGCGCTCTCGCAACGCCCCTTCGATGCGCCCACGCCGCGCTTATCAAACGCCAGCCCCGCCACACCGTATCGCGCCAGCACGATAGCTCTCCTCAAATATCGCCCCTGGCAGCCCCGCCCATGAACCTGCAAAACAGCCGGGTGCGGCCCCACGCCTTCAGGCAGCACGAGCGTGCCTGAAAGAGTTACGTCTCCGCTGCGAAATGTTATCTCCTCAGTTCTAATGTTGGGCGTCGGTGGACGCAGACTGCGCTTGAGGTGCAGGCGTAACGGCGGCGTGTTTTCGGCGACATCTCCCACCATCTCAAGGAAGACGGGGTCGAGGGCGACCACAGCCTGCCCATAGATGGTGTCGAACTTCAGACGCCCGTTCGCATCGCGCTCGATTGCGCTATTTATCGGCGCAGCGAAGGGACGCTCCGGCACTTCCAGCTCTATCTTGAGCTTATCGCCCTCGCGCCGAATCTCTGCGCTCACAATCTGCACAGCGCCGTCTCTGACAAAAGAGCCTGACCAGAAGCCTTCAAGCTGTTCCTCAACGGCGGTCTGAGCGACGAGGCCGATTGGCCAGAGGAACAACGCCAGGAAGAGACTCGCATGCAGAACCTTGGGTGGAATCCTGAGATGAATCATAGAAATTCGCCGTGCTCTGTGAAGAGTGAACAGGTCGTAGTGGTCCGATTTCAATCGTGGACTTAATAAAGCAATGCCAGTATACTCCCGCCGCCTTTGTTATCTGTAAGGGAGTGGTCGTTAAATTTATGCCTCGCCGTTCACAACCTGAGGTAACGCATCTACAGTAGTTTTCAATATACAACTTTGGAGGAAAATTATGGCAATTGAAGTTGTCAACGGGACCAATGCTCAGGGCCTTGAGTTCTTGATCTGCGGTTATATTGACGGGTCAGCCAATCCGCCGATGTGGTCGGGCACATTAACCCCTTCGGGCCAGTCTGGCGGTAGTGTGTCAATGGAGGTGAGCGGCTACGCGACATACGCCGTAGGTTTCTACCCTGTGGGCTGGGCGGGCGACAATATGGCAATCGCGTGGTCGGCAGAGGTCACGGATCAGACCACCGTTACATTAGCGATTGACGTTTATGCTGACTAAGGTCTTTGCCCACCTTGTTCAAGCACTCGGCGGAAGAGGGCGTTCCAACGCTCGGAGATGTTCCCCCAACGGTACTCCGGGCGCGTTGCTGTACGGAACGCCCTTTCCGACATCTCGGCTAGAAACTCTCTATCCCCGTATAGCTTCTCCAAAGCTTCCGCGACACTTTCCGGTGTCACCAACCAGGCGTCCGTCAACACCTTTTCGTTGATTACTTTGAACGCGGGTTCCAGCATCACCGCCCTGTCCTGCCACAACTCTGCGCAGGCGCTGTGGCGTGGAACAATCTGGGCGGCGCGCGTTGCGGCATGCTCGAAGCTGGGTAGTCCCCAGCCTTCAGCGGTTGAAGTGTTGAGGCCAACATCGCATGCGTTATAGACGCGGTTAAGCTGGGCGGTGGAGACCCCTTGAATTGTTTTAGCGAGGCTCGACATCAACACGCGGTCTTCGATGCCGTAGCGGCGCGCTAAGAGGACGACGTTCCAGCCCACGTCTTCGACGCCCATGTGCAGGAAGAGCTTGACGTGCGCCGGTTTATTTTGTGCGAAGAGGGCAAAACCGCGAATGGTCGTATCAATGCGCTTGCGCGGCTGGTTGCGATTGGCATTGAGCACGATGAAACGCTGCTCCAGATCCGTCGCATCCGGGAACAGGAGTCTTCTGGCGTGCAAACGCCCCGGCACACGCTCACCGTCTCCCTGAAGCGGATAAAAAGTCTCTGTGTCTATCCCGTGAGGAATTATCTCGACCGGGGGGAAGTTGAAGGAGGCGTCTATCTCCCTTTGCTTTTGCGCGGCGGTCTCGACCTGCTGCCGACCGAACTCCGTGTAGACGACACAGCGCGCGACGCCCACGAGCGGCGCGATGGCTTCAGGGTCAATCGGGCCGCCGTCAACCGGACAGTAGATGATGACGGGCTGAGTAGTCTTCGCCTTTCTCAGCTCCTGCATATATGCGCTCTGAACCCAGATGTCATTGAGGAGGAAAATTAAATGCGGCTTGATTTTTTCGACCAAAGGGACAAGACGACGAGCGCCCCACCTGTCACCGCCGAGTTCCGCCGGATAGACTTTCCAGCTATAGCCGTGCGGGTCGCCCAGATAGTTGGTGCCCAGTTGATGAATTTCGTAGCTGGCGGCCAGCGGTTTGAAGATGCCTTCGACGACCCGCGCGAAACCAGTTGGCACGGCAGCATCACCGACGACCAGAATGCGCGGGGTGCTGATGTTCTCACTCAAGCGGGATATCCTATCAGGTAAGATTAAGGAGCTTTCGTTTAACTAAGAAAGACTTCAAAGTCCGGTTGAATTCCTGTGGCTTCTCCATCATCAAAAAGTGGCTGACGTTGTCCCACATATAAAACTCCAGATTCGGCGCGAGCGTGCGTAGGAACTGCTCTGTGTCGGCTGGCCAGAACGGAGATTTTGCCAGCACGGCCAGCACCGGAACATTGATCGGGTCTTTTTCATAAAGCTTTTCGTCTCCCATATTCACCATGGCGCTGACGGCAACGTGCTCCGGTGTGGCCTGCATCGCCGTGCGGATTTCCCCTTTAAGTTTTTCGTCTTTAACCGGTTTCAGCATCCCCTCAAGCATCGGTTGAGCAACAGCCTTGTAGTTCGCTCGAAGCATGGCGGTGAACTGTTCCGTTTGCTCTTTCGTGGCGAACGGTCTTAAGCCCCCATCAACAATCACCAGGGCGAGCGTTTTTTCCGGGTAGAGCCTGTAGAACTGCCGGATGATTGGCGTCCCCATGCTGTGACCGACGAGAACCGCCCTTGTGACTCGCGCATCGCGCATCACGGCTTCGATAGAGCGTGCGAAATAAGCCATCGTGTAATCCGTTTGCGGCTTGTCGCTTTTGCCGTGTCCCGGCAAATCAATGGCGATCACACGCGTACCGGGAAACGCAGAGGTCTGCCCGCGCCAGAAGTCTGTGTTGCACGTCCAGCCATGAACGAAAATCAGAGCTTCTTTACCCTTGCCGCTCGTCTGGTAATGAACTTTGATGCCGTCGAACTCAGCGAAACGGCTCTTCAATTCGGCGCTCCTGGCCGGAGCAGCAAAGAGCATGGTGGAAATCAAGGCCAGAAAGAGAGCACCTTTACTAAACAGAGGGACGATGCGATGAGAGTTTCTGACTTTCATTATTTCTCCTCTCCTTCCAGTTTCTTCGGCTCTGAGTTGATTCGCTCCAGCACACCCGGTTGCTCGCCTTCAAACTGCTGGTAACGCCCCAAATCATCTTCGTTGAACTCAACGGCAAGCTGCAACTGCTGGCAATGAACGCACCCGTAAACGCGTATGCCCCGATTGCCTATTCCAAACGCGCTCTTGAGAAACGGCACATCTTTTGGCCTGAAGAAAACAGTCGTCCCGCTGCCATCGGTGAGAGTGCCTTCAACTAAGGCCACACTTCCACACGCCATACATTTCATCCCTTTGTTCCTTCCCTGAGTAAGCTATGTTTTGATTCCGCCGAGGCAGGAAATGGCTCGTTAGGTGGCGTGCATCTTTAGAGCAGCAAGATACTCTCTGATAGCGTCCTGAATATTCGCCACCGCCTCTTCTTCTGTTTGACCCTGAGACCAGCAACCGGGCAAACCGGGACAAGAAACACTGTAGCCTTCTTCCGATTCACGCAGCATAACTTTGTAAATCATCCTTCGCCCTCCGGCCCTGATTATAACCTTTGGTAAGGATTATACCGCACCATGCAATAGTGTTCCCCTTAAACCTCAAGCCCCAATTGTGAGATGCGCGCGCGACAGTGTTAAAATAGACCGGCAATGAATCAAGCAATACATCTGACGGGATTGACTCAAGACGAGTTGACTGCCTTCGTGGAAGAGATGAATGAACCCGCCTATCGCGGGCGGCAAATCTTCGCGTCGCTTCACCACAGGCGGCTGCGCTCGTTTGACGAGATGACGGATTTGCCGAAGGATTTCCGCACTAAATTAAACGAGAGCGCGACCGCCTCGACGCTCAAAGTAGAATCGCGTTATCTGTCGGAAGACGGCACGCGCCGCTACCTGATGAAGACGCATGACAATCTGCCCGTCGAGACCGTCTTCATCCCTGAAGAGAGGCGCGACACCATCTGCTTCTCGTCGCAATCGGGCTGCCCGCTTCAGTGTAGCTTCTGTTTGACGGCGAAACTCGGACTTCTCAGGACTCTGACGGCGGGCGAGATTGTCGAGCAGATCACCATCGCGCTCAACGATGCTTATGGCGTGGGCCAGAAAACTCCGCGCGGGACGAACCTTGTGGCGATGGGAGCGGGCGAGCCTTTCCTAGCCTTCGAGCCGTTGATGAAAGCCTTGAGAATCATGGCCGATGCGAAGGGCTTGCACATCGTCCCGAATCGCGTGACGGTTTCAACCGCGGGCATCGTGCCGCGCATACGCGAACTGGCGACCATTCCAGACCGCCCGCATCTGGCGATCTCTCTGGCCGCGCCGACCGACGCTCTCCGTGACGTGCTCATGCCTATCAATAAGAAGTGGCCGCTGGGTGAACTGCTCGCCGCCTGCAAAGAGTTTGAGCGTAGCCTGAAACCAACGGAGCGTTTCACCTTCGAGTATGTGATGCTCGACGGCGTGAATGATACGGACGAACACGCGCGGCAGCTTGCGAATCTGCTCAATCGCCACGCATTGCGAGCCAAGGTCAATTTGATTCCGCACAACCCGGCTGACCCGCTTCCCTATCGCCCGTCGCCGCCGGAACGCGTGGAGAGTTTCAAGTACATTCTGGAATCAAAAGGCGTTCATGCATACGTCAGGCGTCCGCGCGGGCGCGACATCTACGCCGCTTGCGGTCAACTCGCGGCGCGTGGCGCAGCCAACCCGACGCCGCTCAAGCTTCATCAATTAGCTTGACGATTTATTCGATTCAAATTCAACTTCGGGGCAAATTAATTTCAAGATGATGAAGAGAACATATACACCTCTGGCAACACTGTTTCTGCTGGCGGGCATCCTGTTTGCGCTTCCCGTCAACTTTCACGCCGAGCCACGCACACTGGCTCAAGGGAACTTCGGAGTCAACGGCTTTTTCTCTGCTGACAAGGCTCAACGCGGTCGCACTGTTCAGGCGGCGGTCGTGCTTGAGATACCTTCGGGCTTTCACGTCAACAGCAGCCGACCGCTCGCCAAGTTTCTGATTCCGACCTCGCTCAAGATCGAAGCGCCGGGCGGAATCAAGGTCGGCCCCGTCAGCTACCCGCGGGCACTGCTTCGCAGTTTCAGCTTCTCGCCCGACAAACTGTCTGTCTACGAAGGCCGCGCCGTGCTGCGCTTCAACGTCACCATTCCGGCGAACTTCAATACGGGCGTGACGGAGCTACGCGCGCGCCTGAAGTATCAAAGCTGCAACGATGAAGCCTGCTTTCCGCCGACCACGCGCTCAATCACGATGCCCATCTCAGTCGTCGGCGCAAACGAATCAGTCAAGCGAATCAATGGAAGAATCTTTGGCAGTAGGCAGTAGGCAGTAAGAACAGGCACGATAGGCAGCGTTCGAGCTTTTGTCTTGAACTGCCCACTGCCCACTATGTTCTTCCAATCACTGACATCAGGCGGCCCGTCCGGCCATGCGTGCGCTTTTCGCGGCGATAGGAAAAGAAGAGGTCTGTGCGGCACATCGTGCAGAGCGGAGCGGCGTAGATTTTTTGGAGAGGAACGCCCGCCGCGATTAATTGTTCGCGGTTTGCTCTTTGAAGATCAACGAGCGCGTGGCCATCGCGCGTTTGATTGAATAGTGAAGCGGAGTCAGGGAATTTTTCCTGAAAGGCTTCGATGACTTCGTGGCCGACTTCGTAGCAGCAGCCTCTTGCTGCCGGGCCGATGGCGGCCAAAATGTCTGCGGCCTTTACTCCAAACTCCGCAGCCATGCGCTCAATCGTGCGCGCGACAATCGAAGCGAGCGTCCCGCGCCATCCGGCATGAACGGCGGCGCATGCGCCTGTACGAGCGTCGGCCAGCAGCACGGGCACGCAATCGGCGGTCTTCATGCCCAAGAGGATTCGCGGCGTGCGGGTCGTGAGCGCGTCGCAATAGATGGTTTCGCCGAGCGCCTTTTCTGGCTGGCGCGTATCGTCTATATTTAAGACGAGGCGAACGTCCGCGCTATGCATTTGCCAGCAGGAAGCGAGCGCCCACTCGCCTTCAAAGAGGTTGAGAAAGCGGCGGCGGTTCTCGTAAATATTCTCGGCCGCGTCTTCGTTAAAGCCCGCGAGGTTCAAAGCGTCCTGCTGGATAGGGCTGACGCCGCCCATCCGCGTTGAAAAAGCGTTACTGAACCCTATCGCTTCGAGCGGCGCGCACGAGAGCGCGACCATGTTATCCTGAGCGCGCCAGTGAAATCCGGCGCGTGTTAATTCTGCTTCGTCAGTGATTATTTCCATCGGCATAGACATTATTGAAGTCCACCGGGTGCGCGAAGTCATGGCGCGCACGCCGCGCTTTGTCGAGCGCGTTTATACACAGACCGAGCGCGCCTATTGCGACGGGCGCGGAGTAGTCGCCGCGCAACATTATGCCGCGCGCTTTGCCGCCAAAGAAGCTACGCTCAAAGCCCTGCAAACAGGCTGGACGGGCGGCATCGCCTGGCAGGACATCGAAGTCGCCTCGAAGGATTCCGGCGCACCCATCCTTACTCTTTCACGGTCGCGTGCGCGAACTCTACGAAGAATCTGGCGCGAGCGCCGCGCATCTCTCCATCTCGCACACGACAGAGCACGCCATCGCGCAGGTCATCCTCGAAAGATAGGCGGTCGTTTCAAACAAGAGGGCGAACGATCGTTGATGAATCGTTCGCCCTTATTATCTTAACCCAATTTCGGTATAAGCAGAAAACAGCCTCACTCCATAGCCCCGGCAGGGGCGGAATATCAGTAGCCCAGCACGTCAGTGCTGGGTTCATAGCCACATTAATTATTTAACCCCCGGCAGCGGCGGCATAATATGCCGCCCCTCCGGGGCTTACGTCTCTTATTCGATGCTTATTCCCAGAGCTGACGCTTTGGGCTACTGTTGATATCGCCCCTCTCGGGGCGGGTATCGAAGGCTGTACCCTTGAACTTGAGACCCGCATCTCGTTGACGAGAGTGTGCTGCCCGCGAGTGTTTGTCTCAACTCTCGTTCCCTGCGTGACTGAGATTCAAGCTGTTCGACGAGGATGACGGGACGCGGCAAAGGCTTGCGGGCGCGCTCCTGTCGAGTGTTTCTTGCGCGCCCTGCAAGCGGTCCGCTTCCACGCTCGCCATTGGTCCATAATCGTCACGCCCGGTTCTCTGCCGAAGCCATCATCTCGTACGTTTCGCCATGCGTGGTGCATTCCAGATTCGGCGCCAATGTGGAAGTGATCGCGATGCGCTCGTGCTGCGGGCAAGAAGCGGCCGCGAGCAAACCCGTTTCAGGGTCTATCTCTACGAAGGTTATCGCCTGCCGGGCGACCGAAGGCTTCGCCGCCGAGGTCTGGTCTTAACTCGACTGCGTTTCTGACAAACTCCGTCCACGCTGGCAGCGCAGCTTCCGCACCCGTCAATCCGAGTTGCTTGTTGTCATCAAAACCAATCCAGACGGCGACCACCAGATTCGGCGTGTAACCGACGAACCAGCCATCGCGCGACGTTCCTGTCTTGCCCGCAATCGCAGTCTTCTTGACAGCGCCGCGCGCCGCGCGTGCCGTGCCATGATCTATCACGTCCGAAAGCATGTCCGTGATCATGTAAGCGGTCGAAGGCTTGATGATTTGTCGCGCCTGCGGAACTTCTTGATGATGTCTGTGCCCGAAGAATCCGTCGCGCGCGCAATCACGTTCGGCTCGACCCTCACGCCGTCGTTGGCAAACGCGGTGTATGCAGCGGCCAAATTGCCAGCGGTGTGGCTTCGGTCGTGCCGAGCGCAATCGCCGGATAAGCTTCGGCTTTCGGCAAGCCGAATTTTTCAGCCGTCCGCTCGACGCGCGAGAGTCCCGCTCGCATCGCTACGTCAACCGTCACGACGTTAAGCGAGCGCACCAGCGCCGTGCGCATCGTCACGTCGCGCATCGAAAAGCCGCCGCCGTAATTTGTTGGGCGATATTTTGAATTTCCGGCGTAGATGAAATCTCTGGGGCGCGTCCGCGTACATTGAAAGCGGCGACAACCCGCTTTCCAATGCCGCCGAATAAACGATGGGCTTGAAGGTTGAGCCGGGCTGGCGGCGCGAATCCGTCACACGATTCAACTGAGATTCGGCGTAGTTGCGCCCTCCGACCATCGCCAGCACATTTCCCGTCTTCGGATCAATCGCGACGAGCGCAGCCTGCGGCTTCACCTCGCGCTTCCTGTAAACCTTGTCCAGACGTTCGAGTTGACGCTTAACTGCGTTTTCGGCGAGTTGCTGCAAATCCAGATCAATCGTCGTATAGACGCGAAGCGCCGCTCGTCTCCTGCTCTTCTTCGCCGAGATGCGATTCCACTGTCCGATTGACGTAATCAATAAAGTACGGCGCGGTTGATTGCTCTTGATTGAGGGGCGCGACCGCGATTGTCTCTCTGGCCGCCGCACGAGCTTCCTCGATCGTGATGAACTTATCACGAGCCATCGCGCCCAGCACGATGTTACGGCGGACGGTGGCGGCTTCCGCGTGGCGATCAGGCGCGTAGCGATTGGGGCTTTGAATCATTCCCGCAATCGTCGCGCTTTCGGCGAGCGAAAGGTCTTTCAATTCCTTGCCGAAAAAGATGCGCGCCGCCTGCTCAACGCCGCGCACGCTGATGCTGCCACGCTGGCCCAGATAAATCTCGTTGCAGTAGAGAGCGAAGATGTCTTCTTTCGACAGCCGACGTTCGAGCGCGAAGGCCGTCATCGCTTCGGCATACTTGCGACGAAAGGCTGCGCTCCGGCGTCAGGAAAGTATTCTTGACGAGTTGCTGTGTGATGGTCGAACCACCCTGTGATATTTCATCGTCTGTGGCGTTGCGTAAAAGCGCGCGCGCCACGCCCCAGATGTCCACGCCGCCATGATCGAAGAAGCGCCGGTCTTCAATCGAGAGGATAGCGTGCGCGAGTATGGGCGGAATGTCGCGATAGGCGAGTTGCGGACGCTTGCTCGTCTTCATCGCGGCATCCGTCGTCAGTATTTCCGGCTCAAGCGTGTAAGACTCAAGTGTCACGCCCATATCGCCCGTCAGGTCTGAGATCCGATTCCTTTTATCAAAGCTGGACGCGTACGACGTCGGGTGAAGCAGTTCCAGCACGGCGGGGGTGAATTTCGACCGCCGCTTCCTGGCTGATGAAACTTCCGCTCCACGCATCGCTCGCATCGCTTTCGATATAACCGGCGCGACGCAGAAGCTCAACGAGACCGTCGCGTGAAATCGTCTGCCCCTTGCGAAGAGTGCGCGGCGCAGCGTAAATCCCAGCGCGGCTCGTCAGATAGCCGCTCTTCAAACGAGCGTCAACGACACCCGCATAATAGTTGTAAGAGTGAATGAAGAAGCCGATGCCGAGGACGATGAGTAGAGCGACAGAAGCAAGGATGGAGCGAATGATGAGGCGGCGTTTGCGTTGGGCTGCCAGATGATTGATGGTTTGCCTCACCACCCCGGTGCGTTTGACGCGCGGGCGGCGTTTCTCTTCTACCGATACTACTTCGATTGCCATCGTGATGCCTATGAGTCAGAACAGTCCTGCAAAAAAAGCGTGACCGGCGCTCCCAGCGTCAAACTACTCTCATTGATGTCTTCTCTATAAACGGCTAATCGCCGCAGAATTCTTTTGGCTGGCTATCTGGCGTCCGCGACGACGAGTGTTTGCGGTTTCACGCCCGCGCTCTTCGCCGTGTTGCTGCCGTCGCTCGCCCATTGCGAGATGGCTGCGGTTGAGATGGCAAGCGTGATTAAAATCATGATGATGGCGGCTAACTGCGCGAGGCTGTTTGCTAACTCTTTCATCTTTCCCCTCCCAACCATCTTGACCTTTAAATTGTTGGCAGTTGTTTTAGCAATGTTTATGCCAGCGCGGGATGAGGGAGAAAGCAAAGGTGGAAGAGAGGCGAATCACACTGGTAAACAGCGATTTAAGTTATCAGAGCGAGATATTCCGAGCTAACGGGAAATCCAATGGCGTCCGTCTTCAGTACGGGCTCTCAGGGTTTTTGATCTGGGCGTGTGTTTTGAAAGACTACAATTCGGGGCTTTGCCCTAGAAGTGCCTCTTGACTCATAAGTCGAGATGTTGACTCAAAAGTCATTGGCTCGCCTCGCTACGTTTCGTCTTTCGCTAACTTCGCTTCTGCCCATCACCCGGAAATCGCGCCCCGCTTCTCTTCAAATCCGCAAACGTTCTGATTGACTGTCTGAGCCTAGCAATCTCAGATTCAAACCCTTCAATTAACTCCTGAGCGTCAGAAATGGCCTTGTCCCATTGGTTTGGCGACTTAGACACGTCCTTAGACAGGCTCGAAATAAATGTAGACTTTTTAGATTTCACGCGTATAATCCCTTTCATGGTAAATAGAGACGACTACAAAGCTATGCTGGATAAAGCGGTTGGCGAGTTGACGGAAGCGCAAGAACGGCGAGCAGAGCTTGACGCAGAGCGTGACCAGTTGGACGCCAGAATCGCAGAGTTGAAGCAAGGCATAATTGCTCTTGGCCCGCTTTGCGGCGTTATAGCACAAGCTAAGTACGCCGACCTGCTTCCAGAGTATAGCCCTGTCCTTCCGGTTGGTCTTAAAGAGGCCGTTCTTTCTCTTCTCGCGCTTGTCCCTGAGAACAAATATGTGACACCTGTGGGTATCCGCGATGGCCTTACGACCACTGGCTATGAAATCAAATCTAAGAATATCCTGCCTTCGATTCACAACGTCTTGAAGCGACTCAAGGCAGCGACTCCACCAGAAGTTGAAAGCACGGACTTGGACGGGAAGACTGTCTATCGTCTTGCGAAGAAGGAGCAAATTCCAGCAGCAGCAAGTGGTATTCGTCCCCGTACTCGCGGCAGTTTGGGACGGCCTTTGAAGGAGTCGCCTCTCTCGAATACAAGCAGCGTTCCGCCTGTTCCGGGTGCTGATGCCTCTAAGCTGAGTCGCCCTCCGAATAGATTCTACGATGTGTTGATAAAAATGGGAGAAGATGCAGAGAAGAACAAGAAGTGATATTTGAAACGAGCAAGGGAATGCTACTAACACTCCCTTGCTCTTTTGCTCCGGTAACTCAATGCACAGAGTCCCCGTTTCGTAAACGGGAAGTATGCGGGTTGGAATCCCGCCCGGAGCGCCAACTAGCGATGCTGGATGCTGATAGCATCCAGCATCGCCATAACCTGACTGACATCGTAGATACCAGCCAAGCGTTGCACCTTTAATGGTATTCCCTACGGTGTCCTGAGTCAAGAAAGCCGATAGGACACAATGGACATCAGACAGCAAAAAGGTCAACAGATAGCCGCCCGCGCTCAAATCACCCGCAATGGTAGTCCTCTGGCGGGCGTATAGTGTGATATGCGTGTGGCAGCCGTTCAACTTCAAACCGTTATCGGCGACATTGATGCGAACCTTGCAGCTTGCGAGAAGCTTGCCGAAATGGCCGCCAAAGAAGGCGCTGAGTGGATTATCCTGCCTGAGTTCTTCACCACCGGCGTTGGATTCTTACCTGAACTGGCGCAATGCTCATTGCCGCCGGACGGAATCGCCACTGCTCTTCTACTGGGTCTCGCCAGACGACACGAGGCGGTGGTCGGTGGCTCGTTTCTGTGCCGGGATGATGATGGCCACGTCCGCAACGCATTCTTCCTCGCCACGCCTGAGGGAATCGCAGGCCGCCATAACAAGGATATTCCGACGATGTGGGAGAACTGCTTTTATATCGGCGGCACGGATGACGGTCTAATCGAGGTGGGCAAGCTGACGGCAGGCGTTGCTTTGTGCCAGGAGTTCAATCGAACGCAGACCGTAGAACGCTTGCGTGGAAAAGCTGACATCGTGGTGGGAGGCTCCTTTACATGGGGTGCGCCGGAGGGAATACCCTTTCATCATTACCTTCAGACTTCGATAGAACGCTACACCGGTTGGGCGACGATGTTCGCCAAACTCGCCGGTTGTCCGGTCGTCGAAGCGACGCATTGTGGGCGCATACGCTGCAAGACGCCGCTGCTGCCAATGCCGTATATCACAAATCTCGGCGGCGGCGCGATTATTTGCGAGGCGGCGGGAAACATACTCGCGCGCCGCTCTAAAGATGATGGAGCAGGCGTCGTTGTGGCTGACCTCAAGGTTGGACGAGTCGCCCCGACCGCACCCTTACCGGCAGGCTTTTGGGTTCAGGAACTCGACCCTTTATCGAAGGTTGGCTGGCATGTGCAGGGTTGGCACGGGCGCAGGTGGTACAAGCGGCATGTTGCGCCACGGAACAAGCATGAATAGTTTCAGCGGAAGCGCCGCCCAACAGTCGTTGGGGCGTTAGGTTGCGATGAGAAAGGTCAAGCTCGATGAATAAGCATCTCGTCTTTGTTTATGGCTCGTTGAGACGCGGCGGTGTGGGCGCAATGTCTATCAGATTTCCCAATTCAAAATTTATCGCGGAGGCTAAAGTAACGGGCAGCCTCTACGATCTGGGTGCATTTCCCGGCTTGCTGCTTGGTGAAGCGAACTCATCGGTGATTGGCGAAGCGTATGAAGTTGACGATGAGATTCTGAGTCAGTTGGATGAGTTTGAAGCATCAACCGATTATCGGCGGAAGCAGGTTGAAATCTCTCTTGGGACCGATAGCAGGGCGGGTTGGACTTATGAACCTAATCCTGAATTTTATTCTCTTCGGACATTAATTACCTCAGGTGATTGGCTGGAATATGCTCAGACGAAAACAGACTGACCCGGAGACACACGGCCTGACGAAACTCAGAGTTAGTAATGAGGCGGCATCTCTCATCACGGCAACCTCATAACGCATTCAACGATTTGGTCGCTCATCGCGCTTTGACTCAGAAGAGCGTAGACTGCCAATCAGTTTACTTTGATGGGAGCGTTGCGATGAATAATAAAACAGCCATGTGGCTCAATGTCGCGGTAGGTATTTTATGGATTGGTATTGCGTTACGCGACCTGTTTGCACCCGGCCTTTTCAGTTTCAGCCCAAACATTGCCAGTAACAGCACAATCGTTTTTGATTTTGCCGCCGGAGCAGCCTTTCTTCTTTGCGCTTTCTTTTTCCGTTTGGCCAGGCCGACCACCCGATAACTGATCTTCACTCAGCCGGGAAGTCCACGTTAACGCCGTAGGACAGGCATTCCTGCCTGTCGTTGAGCGCGAAAGCGCGAATACTGTCTTAAGCGAAAGCTATCAGCGTGCTAGAGCACGCTATGACAGGCAGGAATGCCTGTCCTACTTAGCGCAGGGGTGAGACGCGGCGTTTATCTTCCTGTGGCTGTTCACGGCGGCGGCGTTGATACCACTTGAGCGGCGGCTCAAGTGTGGGCGCGAGCAGGCGTTTGATTCTCTCGATGGTGGAGCGCGCGGCCTGTTCGCCAAGTGTGATGAGGTCGTCAACGCGTCCCATCTCGTCCCAGCGAATGTGCCCGGTCTTGGGACTAATGACGATGTCGGCATCGTGCAGTTGGTGAATCGCGGCGGTTCTCTGCACGACCATGATGGATTGGAGAAGGACGCCGATGATGGAATGCGGCGGGCCAATGAACTTCGCGCCTTCGCTGTTGACATCAACCGCAATGACAAGGTCTGCGCCGAGATTGCGCACCGCCGCTGTCGGAATGTTGGCGACGAGGCCGCCGTCAACCAGCTGCCGCCCATGCTCATCCATGACGGGCACGTACCAGCCGGGCAGCGCGCAACTGGCGCGGATGGCAAAGGCCACATCGCCCTCAGTCAAAATCACAGCCGAGCCGGATTTGAGATCGGTGGCCACAATCGCAAGCGGGATACGCAAATCCTCAAACCGCTTGACGGGGAGACGCGCGCGCGCAAGCTCTTCCATTCGCGCGTTCGATTGAATACCGAGCTTTGAGAGTGTGACGCGTCCCACGTCGCGCCAGCGCATCTTTCGGCCTATCTCCGCAATTTCATCAATTGTCATCCCGGCGGCGTAGGCGGCGGCGACGAGCGACCCGGCTGAGGTGCCTGCGATGTAATCTATGGGAATGTGATTTTCTTCGAGGACGCGCAAGACGCCGATGTGCGCGTTGCCGCGCGCGACACCGCCCGACAGAGCAAGGCCGACGCGCGGTCTTTGATTCTTGCTGGCATCATCTTTCGACATAAGCCGGAGATTTAGATGTTGAACGAGAGAGGCAGGATGTCAATTGAGGTACATCTGAAAACTATTTGATGAGTTGCTGCCTGCGCTTGATCTCTTCTAACTGCCTTAAGGGTTCGTTCAATTCCCTGTCTTCGTCTTTCTCTGCAAGCTGCTGTGGCCTGGACTTGCCCGTGAGTTTTCTGAAGATAGAGATGCCGAGGACGATGACCGCCAGCACGAACAAAAACTTGACGATTGTCACGACGACGCCGACGAGGACCCAGACGGCGATTGCCGCCAGCAGAATGGCGAGAGCAGTCAGGATAAGTTTTCCGTTTTTCATTAAACTACAACCTCCGAAACTTAAGACCTATCAGCAACTCAATTTTGCTCTCAGTGCGCTCTTTTGGCAACGCTTCGGGATTAGCGCGCCTTTACCTCTCGCGGCTGCGGCCAGAATCACACCGGATTGAGGGTGACAACCTCGGCGCGCTCGCGGATGCTGTCGAGAAATTCGTCCGTTTCGGATTCAATCTTGCTTTCGGTCAACTCCGTTTCGATCTCTTTGAGAACGTCCTTTAATTCCGGCACGAGGCGTCCGGGCTGCTGACGGCGCAGGCGCGGAACGTAAACGTCGCGGTAATAGTCCTCAACTTCTTTTTGAGTCACGACCGTAAACGAGCGGAAGCGAAAATCCAGATACCTCTCTATCGTCAGGCGCTGGCGCACAATCTCCGTTAATTGCTCCTTGCTCAAGCCCACGCTGGCAGCGCGCTGCTGGAATTCCGCCTGCGACGGAAAGAGCTTGACGAGTTCATCAAGCCTGACTTTGACCTCTTCGTCAGTCGGAGCTATTGAGGGCAGTTTCTCCGCTTCCTGCAAGATCAGGCGCTGGCCGATGACGATATTCAAGGCGCGGTTCAGATTCTGTGAGCTTGGGTTCTCAAGCGAAACCTCCGGCTGAAGCGCAAGCTGCCACAAAAGATCGGAATACGTTATCAGAGAGGGGCGCACACCGCTGTTGACCGTCGCCACCATCTTGTCAACGACCGCCTGCGCTTGAGCCGAAGGCGCAAGAATGCAAAGTGCAAAATTAAAAATGAAAAATGAAGCGACGACGGGCAGGAGATGCCGCCGCCGATTGCTTTCAGTTGCTTTCTTTTCATTCATCATACTTTTTACATTTTTCATTTTTAATTTTGCATTCTTTAGAACGCTCTGGTGAAGCGGAAATGAAGCTGCCCGCGTTTGAGACGAAAGATGGCTTCGGTGCCGTTCGCCTGTGGAATTAGAAACTCCGGCGGGTTGAGCAGAAACCCGTAATCAACCGAGAGCGTTCCGCCGAGCGGCGTCTTGACGCCTAAGCCTAAGCCGACCGTGTGCGTCCAGCGGGTACGCACGTTGAAGGCGTTGATGCGCTGGTCGCGCGTCAGGTTGGGGTCATCCGCTGCCGGGCTATCATTGCGCCCGAAGATGTCGCCGACGCGCCAGAAGACGTTGCCGCCGTCGTAGAACGGCACGAGTTGGAAAGCTTTCGTGAGCGGCGTTCGTGCCTCCAGATTGACGACCGCCAGAGCGTTGCCGCCGATAGGGGCGGTGAACGGGTCTAGTTGGATAAGCTCGTTCTTGTTATTGCGAAAGATACCGCAGCCAGCCGGGACGGGGGATTGCAGGAAACAGTCCGGCACGATGACTCGCGGTCCCGCCTCTTCAAAGTTGAAGCCGCGCAGCGTGGTCGAGCCTCCGGAAAAGAAACGCTCGCTGATGGGCAAGGTCCGGTCAACGTCGTCTATCACGCCGTTGTCGTTGCGGTCGCGCGGGTTGAAAAGATTGGCCAACCCCAGCGTCACGCTGCCCGCCAGCACCGTTCCACGCGCCCGCTTCTGTGTCAGCTTGTAGTAGCGGCGATAGTTCACCAGCAGCTTGTTGAAAGAGATGTTGCCGCCGAGTTGGCGCAGTGCCAGAGAGTAGTCAAGCGTCAGAAACTCGCCGCGCTGCGTGTCGAACTGGCTGTCGCGCGTGTCGCGGACGAAGGTTGCGCCAAAGCGCGAGAGACGAACGGCACGGTCTGGCCTGAGGACTGAAGCTATCAAAAGGCTGTTGATGTTATAAAGCCGCACGTCTTCATAAGAGTAGCGCAGGAAGAGGATGCTGCGGGACTTCCGGTCTATCAGGCGCTGCGTCTCGGCGTTGATGGTGAAGCGATTAATCGTCGGCTCGCCCGCGGGCTCGCCGAACTGGTCAATCGGATTGCCGTTCTCGTCCAGGCGCTGCACGATGCCGAAGCTGCCGCGATCAATGGTCGAGCGGAAGAAGCGCGTCACGGTCGTGTCACGCTGGTACTGAGCCGAAAGCGCGAGCGGCGCGAATTGGTTTTCACCGTAACCACGAAAACGCGGGTCTGTATATTCAAGACGAACGAGCTGCTGGCGCTTACTTGCCCTGACGCGGAAAGCTCCCTGCTTGAGCGTGCCGAACATATTGAGATTGCGAATGTCGAAGAAGCCGAGCGGCCCGTTATCCGTCGAATAGCCGCCGCCGTAGCGCATCTCGCGCGGCTTTAATTCCTCTACGTCGATAATGATGTCGCGCTTCTTAAAGCCGGAAGCGGTTTCACCCGCTGGCTCTGTGCGAATGATGACCTGCCGGAAAACGTCCGTCGCGTAGAGCGCACGCTCGCTGTCCGAGAGACGGTCGGCGCGCAGCACGTCGCCTTCTTTGAGCGGGATGGCGGCGAGAATTGCTTCCCTTTTCGTTCGGATGTTGCCGTTGACGAAAATGCGATTGATGATGACTTTCTCGCCTTCGTTCCTGATGATGTAAAGGACGCGCACACGCTCTTCAAGTTTGCCGTCAGGAAGACGCACACCCGGCAATTCGACGAAAGAGAACTCAAGCTGGGAGCCGACGTAGCCGTTGCGCGCGTAGAGATTGGAAATCGCTTCACCGTCGGCGCGCGATTGCGAGCGCGAGAACGGCTCGCCTTCGGTAGTGCGGAAGCAGGGCGTGAAATCATTCGCGTCGAATCTGGCGGCGCAGCGTGCGCGCCCCGCCTCTTCAATCTCACCTCTGAGGCGCGCGTCCGTGTAAAGCTTGTTGCCGCGAAACTCCAACCCAGCGATGCGCGTGCGAGCGCCCTCGTCAACGACGAACGTGATGATGAGATTTTCGCCCTCGATGGAGACGCCCTGTCGCACGGTGACATTCGCGCGACGATAGCCGAGGTCGTTCATCCGCGCCTTGATAGTGCGCGTATCCTGCACCAGTAGCTCGCGGCTCGTGTAGCCGCGCCCGTAGCCGAGCAAAGGGATGAAGCCGAGCGCGTTGGCCGTTTGCGTCCGCAACTCGTCTACCACGTCGTCGATCTTCAGCTCATCCGTGCCCTCGATACGAATGTCTGTGAGCTTGAAGCGGCGCCCAGGCTCGACATCGTAAACGATCTTGATGGTGTGCCCGGTCAGTTCTGCCGGGTTCAGGTTCTGGCACATCTCGGGCGTGCCGTTCATCGCGGCCTCAGTCGCGATAGGCGGCGTGACGGTGCAGATGGTGGTGATCTCGGCGAAGAAGTAGCCGTTCTCCTGAATCTTGTTACGCAGGCGGCGCTCGCCTTCGACAGTAGTGGAGATATCTATGTTGCCCTCGCGCTTGATGGGCAGAAGCTCTCGCAGAGTTTTATCTTTCAGCTTGTAGTTCTTGACCTCGACTTCAACCTTCGGGCCGATGCCGCCCACCAGATTGATTGTGACCCGGTTGGTCTCAGGATCGAGGATGAAACGCTCGTCTTCAAATTGCGGCGCAAGATAGCCGAGATCAATGATGGCCTGACGAATGCGTGCGAGGTCTTCGCCGAGCGCCGAGCGCGTGAAGGGAGCTTCCGGTTGAAGCTTCAACCTGGGACGAACCTTGCTGTCATCAAAGCCCTTGATTTGGATATTGAAAGCGGCGACGCGCGCCTGCTCGTTCGGCTCAATGTCGAAGACGACCGTCTGGCGAGTGCCCGTCGGGTCTTTGGGGTCGCGCACCTGCGTAAAATTGACATCGGCGCGATAGAACCCTTTGTCGCGCAAGTAAGCTTGAATCAAATCGGCGTTGTTTTTGAGAATCTGCTCGGAGACGCGAGAGCCGGGTTCGAGCATGTTCAGACGAGAACGCATCTCGTCTTCGGAGATAGGCGAATCGAGACCGGCATGAAGACTGATTTTGACTTCGCCGACTTTCACCTGCCGCTGAACGATGAAGCGCACGCAGAGCGGGCGGGTGGCTCCGCTCGCGGGTCTGCACGTCTCGCTCACCTCGACCCGCGCGTTTGAGACGAGGCCGGAATCAAAGAGCGACTGCAAGGATTCGCGCACCTTGACAGCGGTGTACTCTGTGCCCGCCGCGACATTCAAGAGAGAGAGAAACTCTGCTTCAGCCGCTTCGTCGCGCGGGCTGCCTTCGATGACCATCTCGACCACCGTGATGATGCGCCCCTCATAATCGCTCGCATCCGGCGCGATGGGTGCAGTGAAGGCACTCGCGCTCTGCGCGGCAACGAAGGCAGCGACGAGCAGCGTGATAGAAAATAAGCGACGAAGACTCAACCCTATGATCTCAGATTTCAAATTGGAGATTTAATATCTATTTGTAATTGAATAGCGGCTAACGCTCGACTTACAGCTTTCAACTCAGTCCATTCCTCAGAATCTCTTCTTCAACCTCACCTCAAAGCTGAAATTATCGTTGCGCGAGCCGAAACTTGTGACGCTGCCCTGCTCATACTGCGCGACGAACGAGAGGCGATTCGAGACGCGGTATTCGACGGCCAGCACCTGATTCTGGTTGCCGGTCACGTTGGTCGAATAAGTGATCGAGAGGTTCTTGTTAATCTGTCGCCCGACGGTCAGGCGTGCCGTCGGGCTTTGGCCGCCGCGCCCCGCAATCAGCGGGTCAAGCTCAAAGCGGTTCAGGCCGAAGAGCTTGTCCGTTGCGCGTCTGGCCGGAGCAGAGATGAGACTTTCCGTCAGCAGGCTCGCCGCCGTGCCGAGTCCAGATTGCGCCAGAGCAGATGCTCCCGTTTCGCCGGTCGCTAAATCGCCTGTCAAAATCAGGGAGACCACATCCGCCTGCGGAAGCGCAGGGTCGGAACGCACGTTGACAGATGGCTGCGTCAGCGGCCCTGTGATGCTGGTAATCACATCGTAGCCCTTAATCTCGGCTTCGGCCTGAATGTTGAGAATGGGGTCGGCGTCTAATCGTCCGGGCAGATCAACTGTCGCCCGCTGGATTTCATAACGCTTGTTGCGGAAATTGATTGTCCCCGTCGTCGCCGTGATGCGCCCCGCCACGATTGGCTCTTTCACAGGCCCATCTATCCTGAGCGACACTGAGCCGACCGTTTCGGCCAGATTGTTTCTGACGATGAGCGCGTCGCGCCCTTCGATGCGTAAGTCCTGAAACTGCGCCGTCGCCGCCAGAGCGAATTCGCCGCCCTGCTCAATTAAGGCTTCGCGGCGACCGCTGATTAAACTCTCCAGATCAATGTCCTCCGTGTATTCGGCGCGGCGCAGATTAATCGTGCCGGAGATGATCGTGGCTAGCTGCTGGCCTCTTCCCTGCGAGCCTCTGAACTCCAAATCCACGTCCGCCGTTGAACGGAAATCTTCCGGGTAGGGCACGGTCACATCTTCGCCGCGCACATTAAACTGGAAGCGCGTCGGCGTCAGACCCGTAAGCAGCGCGCCGCCCGTCACAGAGACGCGCCCGCCGCCGAGCACGCCCGTCAGAGTATCTATCTGCGCCTGATTGTTGTTGAAGCGCACCCCGCCTTTGATGTTCGAGATGGTCAAACGCTCGTCGGCGATGAGCGTGGCGATGGAAGCATTCGCGAGATACGCCGTGCCGTTGATGCGCGGGACTTCGAATGTGCCCGCGACGCGCACGTTGACATCAGCCGAGCCGGTCAGGAAAAGGTCAGGCGAGATACCGTTCAGAACGCGCAGATTGAGTTTGCCGTCAACGGTCAGGCTCTGCGTGCCGCCCGGAGCGAGAGCCAGGCGGCCTCCGAAAGTAACGTTCGTGTTCTGTCCCGTGAACTGCGTCTTTTCGAAGAAAACTTCTTTTCTCGAAAACTGCACGAGAAGCGGCGAGACGGCTATCAACTGCACGTCTTCGATCATGACGGTCAGGTCTTCAAACCGGGCAGTGCCCTGCAAGCCTGCGAGCGAATAGTCCTCTTCGCCTTCCGAGTTCTCCGTGACGAGATTGCCTTCGGCGTAAAGCCTTCCGGTAGCGCGCCCCGTCATCCTCACGTTGGTTTCGGGCAGGAGGATGGCAAAGAGATTCGTCAGGTCAGCGCCCGTCAGCGTGGTTTCCACCGTCGTCTTCAGATTTTTAGTGCTGAGGTCAACGCGCGCGGCCACCGTCTGCTGCTGTGCGCCGAGGAGTCCGGTCGTGAAGGTGATGTCGAGTTGCTTGTTCTGCGTGCGGCCAACGAGCGTGAGCGCGCCTGCCGGGCGATTGTTAATCCGCACGTCGCGGCCTTCGCCGTCAAAGCTCACGTCGAAGTTGGAGAAATCGTCTTCCGTCAACACTCCCCGGACGCGCGCATTCAGGTTGGCCGTGCCCGTGACATTGGGAAGCGCGCCCGCGTTGGGAGCAAACGAAGCGAGGCGCTCAAGCTGGATGCCTTCCGCCTTCGCCTGAATATCAAGAGCCTGATTCGCCGTGTTGAAATTGCCGCTGGCCGTGACGCGCCCGGCGTCCAGCTGCGCGACGATTGATTCGAGGTTGACGATTGAACCGTTGAAAGTAGCTTTAGCGACAATGCTCTCGAAAGGCTCCGCGCCGATGCGCCCTCTGGCAAAGTTTAGTTCGGCATTCCCGTTCATCGCGTCGGGGATACCGTTGATGTTGATGCGACCTGAAAGCTCCGATTCTATCTGGCCGATTCTGGCGAATTGCGGACTCAAGACCGACAGGGCTGCGGTCAGATTGCCCGCGTTGACCCGGTCAAGTGTGGCCACAATCGAAGCATTGCTCAAGCCTTCTTTGAGCGGCACGTTGAGCGCAAACTGGACGTTTCCATTGCCGCTGCGTTCCACAAGGCGTCCGTCTGTGATGCGTACTTCATCCGGCGTCGTGCTGATATTGGCGGCGAGCGACCCCGAGATCGCGCCCGTTCAAAATCAACGAATCAAGGGAAGCGCGCCCCTCGATGCTCGGCTCTTTCAATCGCCCGCGCACAGTGCCGTTGAAGGCTACTTTTCCGGCCAGCTCGACTTTGCTCTTTTCAAGCTGGTCTTCAAGCTCGTAGAAGAGGCCGGTGCTAAACAGCACACGTTGAAGCTCGCTGGCATCGCTGGAGGCTAAATCGAGTTTCAGGTTCGATTCATCGCGCTCGATGGAGAATTGCCCGGAGGCGTTTAATTCGGAAGCTGGCGTGCGAAGGCTTGCACGCTCAATATTGAACAACCCGCGATCCGCGCGCAAGGTGATTTCGCCATTGACGGGCGTTCTGCCGGTCGCATCGTCGCCGGTTTCGGCGTTTAGCTTGATGCTCGCCGTCCCGCTCGCTGCTCCCAAATTCGTTCCCGGAAACGAGAGATTGGCCGTGCCGGTAGCACGCCCCGTAACCGCGATGTTTTGCTGCGCGGTTAAGGTGGCAATGAGGCCGCCGATGTCCAGATTGTCGAACTCTGCGGCCACACGCGATGAGCCGCGACGAGCCGTGCTGACGGTGGCGTTACCCGTGGCGCGCCCGCCCAGGATATTCGCGTCAAAGTTATTGAGTTGGATTTCGCTGTTCGTGGCAACCAGGGCAGCACGCGCAGAGCCTAGATTGACCTGCCCCAGCACGCCTCCGCCCAAACTCAAATCCCCGCTCAAGCGGTAACGCCCGCTCGGCTCGACCACGAAGACGGGACGATTGAGACGCACGCCGTCAACGCGCCCGCCCGCAAAATCCTTGCTCGCGGCGACCGTCACAGTCCCTGCGTTGATGTCACCGCTTCTGGCTTCATACCGACCGCTTTCGTAAATGGCGAGTCGCACGCCCGCTATATTCAGACTTCCAACCTTCGTGCCTGAAGCTATGACGCCGCCAACGCGCAGATTATCAGTTTCAACATTAGTCACGCCGCCGCGCGAGAGTATTTGAACGTTATTCGCGGCAAGCCCGTCAATGCGAGCGGTCGAAGAGAGAATCGCGCCCGTTTGAATTCCTGCGATTGACGCGACCGTAACGCCGTTTTCCGTTTTCCCTCGAATATTAGAGGCTCGCAGATTGTTGAAGCTCGCGCCCTGCGCAACAGCGCGATTGGCCGTCACGTTGCTGGCGGAATAGGTGAGCGCGTTATCGCGCGATTCGGCTGTCACGTCGCTCAGGATCAATCCGGTGACTGTTCCCGACGGATGGCGCGCGGCGGCAGCGCGTAGTTCTCCGAGCCAGCGAAAGTCCGTGCCCGTGCCCATCACGTTGCCCGTCAACTGCACCGCGTTGAGCTGGAAATCTCCCGCCGTTAAAAGCTCAGCAACGGCGCGTCCGTTAATCTCGTAACTCTTCCCTTCACCCTGTCCTTTTCCGCTGACTGTCAAAGCCTGCAAGCGTATGCCGTCCGCCGCGAGCGCGTCGGCCTTGATGCTGCCGTCAACCTGATAACGGTCTCCCTCGCCCGACACTGTGCCGACGATCCGGCCTGCGCCGCGCAGGGTCGCGCCCGTTTGCAGGATGTCCGAGGCTTGCGTCAAATCAACGGTCGAGTTGACCTCCATCCGATATTTCAAATTGCGCCAATCATCCATCACGCCGCTCAAATGAGCTTCAGCAACAGGCGAGCGCAAGACCAACTCATCTATCTCAGCGCGTGTCTGATTGACGCGACCGCGAGCCGTGATGTCCACAGGATTGACCGGATGACCGTTGTAAACAAAGGTCGAGGCGGTTGACGAGAACGTCACACGATTCATCCGGCTCGCTTCCGGCGCATTCGGGTCATCAGGCTCGACGGTGGCAACGATGTTGCGAGCCTCGCCTGAGATGTCGTAGCGCTCGTCGCCGTAATGAATGACGGCGTTGTTGAGGCGCGTTTTGGCGGTCGAGTAGGAGAAGAGGATGCGCGCGTTCGGGTCCGGCGGCGGCAAATGCAGATTGCGGAAGTTCGAGTTGCCAGCTTCGTCGAACTTGACCCAGAGTTCGAGGCCGTCAACCTGCAATTCCTGCAACCTCACGTTGCGGCGCAGGCTGATACTGTAGAGGTCATCAATGCGAACGGTGGCAAGGATGCGATCAATCTTGCCGATTTTTTCGTTCGTCACCTGATCGTAAAGCTCTATCTCGCGCATCTCGACGGTGCGCGGGCCGAACTTCGTCTCGAAATGCTTTATCTCGGCGCGAATGCCGTACTGCGAAAGCGTCGTCTTAATCTGGTTGGCGATGTAGCGATCAATGTAGCCGAGGCGATAGAGGAGAAGGGCGGCGATAATCAGCACGACGATGCCGACCGCGATGGCGAGCGTGGCGATTAAGGCATTGCGGCGCGTGAGAAAACGACGCCGCTTGCCCTGCGGAGTCTGTGGCTCAGGGCGGTTGGCATCGCGCTCTGCGGCGACTTCGGCAGCAGGCGGCAAGGGCGCATCCGTCTCTGACTGAAGCGCGGCCTTTATTTCCTTCTCTTTTTCCGGCGGCGACGATTTTGTGTCGTCACGGTCATCAACAGGCATAAATCGGTTTTCGGCTTTGAGTTTTCAGTTTTCAGCTCTTAGTTTTGAGTTTTCGGTTTTCAGTTTAATAAGTATCGAGCCACCATCGGCTGAAAACTTCCGGGGCTGCATTTAATCAAACACCAGCCCGAACTGAAAACTGAAAACTAATAACTGAAAACTGTCTTTGCGGGAGAGCCTAACGGCACGTTGCCGACGACTTCAAGCTCGAAACCTTCGAGCGCTGCGACCTTCGGGGGATGATTGGTCAGCAGCTGTATGCGGCGCAGGCCGAGTTCATGCAGGATTTGCGCGCCGACGCCGTAGTCACGATTTGCGCCGTAGCCCGTCTCCAGACTCGCCTCCTGCGAGTTCAAACCACGCTCCTGCATCAGCGCATAAGTTTTCAACTGGTGAACGAGGTCTAGATTATGCTCGCGCTGCCTCAAGTACAACACGACTCCGCGCCCGGCAGCGGCAATTTTCTCCAGCGAGGTTTGGAGTTGAAAGCCCGTGTCGCCGATGAGCGAGCCGAACATGGCAAACGTCACGTTCTCCGTGTGGACGCGCACCAGCACAGGTTCAGGCGTCGTCACGTCGCCCATGACCATCGCCAGATGCACTTCGCCGTTGATGACATTCTCAAAGGCGATGGCGCGGAAGCGTCCGTAAACGGTCTGCATCTCTGTTTCGACAGCGCGACGGACGAGCGTCTCCTTGCGGATGCGATAGCGCACGAGGTCTGCGACCGAGATAATCTTAAAATCATGACGGCGAGCAAACTCTTCCAATTCGGGCAGCCGCGCCATCGTTCCGTCCGGGTTCATAATCTCGCAAATGGCGCCCGCCGGATAAAGCCCGGCGATGCGTGCCATATCCACACTCGCCTCTGTCTGCCCGGGTCGAACGAGGACGCCGCCCGTGCGTGCGCGAAGCGGAAAGACGTGACCGGGTCGCGCCAGGTCTTGCGGGCGAGTCTGCGGGTCAACTGCCGTCAGGATTGTCGTCGCACGATCTGAGGCGGAGATGCCGGTCGTCACACCTTTGCGAGCTTCGATAGAGACGGTAAAAGCCGTGCCAAGATATGAGGTGTTGTCGGCAACCTGCATGGTCAGATGAAGCTCGTCGCAGCGCTCTTCGGTCAGCGGCATGCAGATGAGGCCGCGCGCGTGCGTCGCCATGAAGTTGATGATTTCGGGCGTGATTTTCTCAGCCGCGCAGACGAGGTCGCCCTCGTTTTCGCGGTCTTCGTCGTCAACGATAATAATCATGCGCCCGTCGCGGATGTCTGCGGCGGCGTCTTCAATCGAAGCAAAAGGCATCAAGGCTTACTCGACTAGAAAATTGGGAGAACAGTCAGCAACTATGTTACCCGAAAGCCTCTTTTTTTGCGACTGGCAATATGAACGCGGGGTGGAAGGCGGGAGCGTGTGAGATTGTAGGGGCAGCGCTTGTCCCTGCCCGCATTCTCGTAACGGAAAACACGGGCAGGGACAAGCCCTGCCCCTACAAATCATAGAATTGTCGAAAGAGCTACCTTTTACCAAAGCGGAAAACGACGCCGAAAGCAATGCGCCCTTTGTTCTGGGTCTCGTTGAAGAAGCTAGTTCGCAGGTAATCGAGTTGGACGGCGCGGACGGCGACGTGGTCATTAATCTTGATGTCGAGACCGCCGCCGATGACGAGAGCGAAGCTCGTATCGGAGAAAGTGAATCTCTGATTGAAGCCGGTCAACTCCGTTTTCAACTTCGAAGCCCCGGCGAGCGTGTGCGCGAATAGCGTGACTCTCTTCTTTCGCGCCGAGAAGCGCGGCCCGAAGAGATACGAATGTACCCGTTGCCTTTCATCAAAGCCGTCTTCGTCAATTGCTCCACCATAATGTCCGCTGAAATCCGCCGTGAGGCCGAGCCATTTATTGACGTTGCCCGTCAGGGATGCGTTCCAGCCATGAAAGTTTCCTCCAGCGTAGGAGTAGCCGCCGAACACTTCGGCCTTCGGGGTATCCTGCGCGACAGTTGGCCGCGATAGCAACAGCAGCAGCAAAGTCACAACCAAGATTACTTTTCTCATCTCACCATTCTCCTTGTGTCTTCGGATTCAAAATAATTATGGGGAGAGAAAACGCTTCGGGGCTCTTTGAACTGCGACGAATCAACCGGGCTCTCGCTCAAGGTCCGAATCTCTGGCGGTACTCCTGCGAATTTAAGAAGCCATTAATCATGACGCGATAATCCCCACCATTACTGTTCATCGTCTGAATCCATGAGAGATAGGAAATATCAGCCGAGCGGCGGAGATAGCCGAAGTACTGCATGATGACAAAGGCTTCCGTGTAATACTTCTGATAGACCTCCGTGCTTTCCACCAATGAGCGCAAGACCTGCGCTCTCGTCACCGTTCCATTCGAGAGCGCGGCTATCCAGACATCCCTTTGCTGGTGATTCGGTAAGCCAACCGTTTGCAAGAGTGCGTTGACGTAAGCGGTCGGGTCAGTCAATGCTCCGTACTTCGTTTGAAAGTCCGGCCTCGCCATAAACTCGTTGACGAAAGCCGCCTTGTTCTCTTCCAACTGCTGAGCAGAGAGAAAGCCGCTGACCTTCGCAAAGTCAGGCATGAAGTCCTCGTACAGTGGAATCCGTCCCACCGCCGAGTAGAAGCGATATGTGAAGTAAGCTCTCGATTGAAACTCTTCCGAGCGGAAGAAGGCCGAAGAGACTTCAATCCGGTCACACGGCGGGGCGACCGTCGTGCCGCAGTTATTGAGAATGTCCTGCCAGCCCTGTAAGCCCGCTGCGTCCGGCTCGCGTCCTAAGAAATCTATGTAATGCTCGCGCACGAAGAACGGCGTCTGGTCTATAGGGTTCGCTCCATTGACGGCTTCATTGTCCGTAATCGTCACCGTGGCCGTAGTGTTTGTGCCAAACCCTGCTCCCGAAGGATTGCTCAGGCTAATGGTCAGGCTCTCTGCGCCTTCGGCCAACGCATCGTCAATGAGCGGAATAAAGATAGTCTTCGAGGTCTCTCCGGCAGCAAACCGGAGTGTCCCGACAGTCGTCGCGTAGTCGCAACGCGAAGAGGCCGCGCCCGTCATGTTGCTGCAAGCATTGAGTCCTGAGTTATCCGACGTAGCGTAATCTATCGTCGCCGCGCCTGATGGGTTGCCGGTGCGGTTGACTGTGAGATGAGCGTGCCCCGCTCCTTCAACAATGCCATAACTTGCTGCGTCAAGCTGAATGGACGGCTGCGACGGAGCAAGTGCGTGCAGCGCGGCGCTGATATTGAGCTTGCCGTAGCCGAAACGCTCATGCCAGCCTGCCGCGCCTGTGTACGCATCGTGCGTAGCCGTAGTCTTAATCAATTCTTTTATCTGCACGCTCGTGAGGTTGGGGTTCTCCTGTAAGAGCAGCGCCACGCCGCCCGCCACAACGGGCGCGGAGGCGCTTGTGCCATGAGCGCCGACGTGAGAAGTGCTATCAGGAGCAAGCGGGGCCGCGAGACTCGTGCCGACGGAAGATTTCGCCGAATAGATGGAGGACGCGGGTGTAGTGATGTCAGGCTTCTCGCGTCCATCTGCGGTTGGCCCCACACCCGTGTAGGAAGCGTAATCGCCGACTGCACCAAAATTGCCGGGACGTGTGACGAAGCCGCCGACCGTGATCGCGCCACGCGCTGTGGCCGTCGAGCTAAGACGACGAGAACCGTCAACGAAGTTGGTGAACTTGCCGTTTTCTATCCACGCATCGAAGTGCCCGTTTCCCACCGCTCCTGTTTCCAGCATCACGAGCCAGGTGCGGGTCGGAGTCGAGCCTAGATTCGCCGCAGGAGTTTTGAAAAAGATGGCGACAGCTTTCTGGTCGTTCTGCGGGTCTCCGTCGCGCTTATCGTCCAGACTGTTGTAAATATCCACATACTGATTGTTCACCCCCGGAACCTGATTAGAGTTGTAAGCTACGGGTCCGATCTGCACGCCGTCGGGACGAATCAGCGAGACAGTTAAGTTGTCGGTTCGTGAATAAGAGAGACCGAAGAACTGTGGCGACGCTCCGGCATTGACGTTGACGTTGATAAAAGTGGTAGTGCCCCCGGGTAAGCTGCCGCTTGCATGCACATCCATGTTGCCGTAGTTGCCGGTGGCGATACAGAAGGCGCGGCCACTGCCGCTATTAACCACTTCGTCAATCGCTCTTTCCTGATCCATCGTGCCATCGTGTGAGCCGACGTTTGTGCCGAGGCTCATGTTGATGACGAAAGGCTTGCCCATCTCAGCGGCCATCTGTTGAATGAACTTCATGGCGTTAATAACGTCGCTGTTTGCTATGCCGCTTGACCCGGTGTTGTCGCGGCTGACCTTCGCAATCACCAACTCGGCTTCGGGAGCCATCCCGGCATATTTGCCCGAAGTTGTTCCGGCCAGACCGTTGCCCGCGGCAATCCCCGCCGTGTAAGTGCCGTGCCCGTGTTTGTCTCTCTCTTTAACGATGTCCGAGTTCTGAGGGGTCGTGGCGGATAACTGCAAAGCCGCGTTGATGTCGCTTTCAGTGTAGAGATGTCCTATCGAGGCGGACGCGCCCGGCAGAACGTAGTTCCAGTCGGATGATTGCTGGCTGTAGATGGTCATGTCGAGCAGCGCCTTGATGCGCGTTTGTTTGCCGACTGAGCCGGGGACGGTGAAATCCAGATGGCGAAAATCAATTCCGGTATCAATCACGCCGACAATGACGCCGCGCCCCGTCTGCGCGACCTGACGCGTACCTGTTGCGTTGTCCACGCCCGCCGCCTGCCGCACCAGATCGTTGGTCGGGTAGGAATAAGTGGAAGCAGAAATTTTCCTGACGGAAGCGAGCGCGGCCAGTTCGGGCAGCCTTTCGACATCAGTCTCGACGGTGGCGACATCGCCGACGCGTGCGCCGACAGCGAAATTCGCCGCCTTCAATTCGGCAACGCTGTGGCCCGTCAGCCTGATGGTGAGGCTCACATTGACTGTGCCGTCCGGCAGCCGATTGACACCCGCGAGGTGTGAGAGACGCTCGACTTCTGAAGTGGGCGCTTCGGCAGGCGCTGTCAAATTCTCCGGCACTGACTTTCCATCTCTGGCAGCACTATCCTTGAGGGCTGCGCGGCGTATTGACTGAAGCAAGGGGTCGGCCTTGACTGCCAGCAGGGCTTCCGCGTCGGCAGTTGCATTGTCCTGGCGTGCGGAGACGTTAAAGGGGAGAGGCGCGATGCCGAGTAGAACCGCGAGGCAGAGCGCCAGCATGAAGCGCAATGGGCGCGCTCGCTCGGTGCGATAATCTTTTTTCTTAGCAGAAGGCAAACGTGTGAGATGGACTAATGACATACAAATAAATTCTCCTGTCCGGCATGTATCAGGGATATGGACTACTTCGGTCTTTGGGGAGAGAAGAAGTGTGCTGCGTCCATTAGAGGGTCAAGTACCCTGAAAGTCGCCCGAAATGAAGAATCTGGACGTGCAGAAAGATATTTCTGGACGATTGGTTTATTCGCAGATGAGGAATCTAGCGGCTTCGACGCAGAAAACGACATGTTGCGCAGCCCCGGCAGGGGCGGAATAACAATAGCCCAGCACGTCAGTGCTGGTTTACAGCCGTTATAAATATTCCAAGCCCCGGAGGGGCGACATAATATGCCGCCGCTGCCGGGGCTTATGAATTTAAATATATGCCTGTTCCCATGACTTACGTCATGGGCTACTGATAGGTCGCCCCTCCGGGGCTAAAAGCGAGGCTTTTCTAAATTCGGAGGGTGTGGTGTTGGTGTGCTTTTTGAAGACGGCGTTGAAAGACGATTTAGAGCTAAAACCGACTTCTTCGGCGATAGCCAGAACCGTGTAGTGTTGCGTCTTTGGATCAAGCAATCTCCGTTTGGCTTCCTCGACCCGGTAGGCATTGACGAAGTCGGAGAAAGTCTGGTCGAGCCGCTCATTGATGACCTGTGAGAGATGCTGCGCCGGGATGGCCAATCTTTCCGCCAGTTTCTGAAGCGTGAGGTCTCCATCCAGAAAAGGCTTGTCGTTTTCCATGACTTGAAGCAGTTTGTCGAGATACCTGTCAGACCACGCGGGCAACAGCGTTGACTTCTCGTACTTCTTCGCGGGCGGTTGAGCATCTCCACTGCCCACCGCCATCTCAGGCCTGCTCAATTGCATGTAGCCCATCGCATAGATGAGCACGGAAGCCCCGAAGGGCACGAGCAAGTTCGTACTCCCGCTTTGATCGAACGCATAGCGTAGAACCGCGCCAACCCACAGCACCACCGAACTGATGACGAAAAACCGCACCTGGAAAAGAATGTGTTTTCCATGCGTCGAATTTCGGTCGGATGAGCGTGAATACTTAACGAGCGTTGTCGTGATAAGAATTAAGTAGACCAGAAACTGGATAATAAACAGCCCCGACCTGAAGTAGTACCACCAGCCCAGAGACTCTTCGTAATACTCTGAGATAAGGATGTTGAGCTTAACCCAGCCCGTTTGGAAATAGTAAGGAATCAAATACAGGAGACAGAGCGCGAAAGGAATGAAATGCCACAACTCTTTTTTAGCGAGCTTCTGTTTGCCTGAAGTTAACGCCTTGATGTACAGAAACAGCAATGGCCCGGCGAGAAAAGCAAAGGGGTGATGTAAGCGGCTTAAATGAGGGAACACGAAAACGTAGTTTGTCGTCAGCAGGACTGCGCCGCCCACGATGATCGCGATTGTAATTACCACCGCCCCTAGAATTCGATTGGCAAACCTGTTGCCTCGTTTCATATTCAGAAGCGCGACAGCCATCAGGAAAGCCTGAGCAACTCCTAAAAGATTGAGAACGGCGAGAAGATTAAGTGCGGGTTGCATGCGGCAAAAACAAACTCCCAGGATAATAGCTGCGGTTGACGAAACTATTACCTCAAATATGGGCTTCAGTTTAGCAGTTGGATTAGAAAGAGACCAGAGGCGTAGAAATCCGATAAACGGCATCTAGCCACAGCCCCGGCAGGGGCGGAATAACAGTAGCCCACGGCGTAAGCCGTGGGAATAAGCATCGAATAAATATTTAAGCCCCGGCAGCGGCGGCATATTATGTCGCCGCTGCCGGGGCTTAAACGTTATTCTTGTGTCTTAACCCAGAGCTGACGCTCTGGGCTAATGTTATATCGCCCCTGCCGGGGCTATGGCCCGAACCTCTGACGATACTCAGCAGAGTTCATAAAGCCGCTAATCATGGTGCGGTAATCTCCACCCGTCTGGTTCATCGTCTGAATCCAGTCAAGATAGAGAATGTCGGGATCACGACGCAGGTAGCCGAAGTACTGCATGACGACAAAGCTCTCCGTGTAATATTTCAAATACACCTCAAGGCTTTCAACGACTGCCCTCAAGACTTCGGCGCGAGTCTTCCTGCCTGCTATTAGATCGTCAACGAGCGCTTGCTTCTGCGGCAAAGTTACGCCTGAGGCGGCCGTCAACGCATTGACGTATGCGCCGGGGTCGGTTAACGAGTCGTATCTGCTCTTGAACTCCTGCCGCGCCATGAACTCTTGAATGAAGGCGGCTTTATTGGCCTCCAGTTGTTCAGGAGTCAGGAAGCCGCTGACGCGCGCCATGTCAGGCATGAACTCAACGTAGCGCGGAACGCGCCCCAGCGCAGCAGCATAAAGGCGATAGATGAGATAGCCGCGCTCCTGAAATTCCGGTGAGCGAAAGAAGGCCGAAGAGATTTCGATGCGGTCGCACGCGGGGCTGCCCTGCGGACAATTGTTGAGGATGTCCTGCCAGCCTTGATAACCCGCAGGCTCAGGCTCGCGCCATAAGAAATCTATGTAATGCTGGCGGACGAAGAATGCTGTCTGGTCTATCGGGTTGGCGGCGAAAGCCGTTGGGTCTTCGAGCATCCCCAAGAAGAGATTGGCGAACGGAGAGCCTGTCACGTTGCCTGCGCCGCCCAGCGCGTTGCTGAAGGGAGCGCTCAATCCGTCGCTGTTGGCCAGCAGAATCAAGGTCACCTTGCGTCCCGGAACTTTCAAGATCAAGGCAGAGAAGGTCGGCCAGTAACCGTAGTGCCAGATGAGCCGTTCTCCGCGATGTTGCTGCACGAACCAGCCGTGCGCGTAAGGCAAGGTCTGACCCGTCTGGTTGGAGACGGCATTCGTCCAGGCCAGTTCCTGTGTCTGCGGTTGGAGCAAAGTGTGATTGTCAATCGCCGCGTCGTAGCGCGCCAGATCGCGCACGGTCGAAATCAGTCCGGCAGAGGCGTTGATTCCCCGGTTGGGATAGGTAGACAAAACGATTTGTCCCTGATTGTTGACCGCGTATGGCTTGGCGAGCCGACTGATGACGTTTGAATATCGCTGCAAGGTTTCCGGGGTGAAGAGCGCGGCAGCCTCATCCGTGGGAGATGCCATATCATGTCCGGGCACAGAGTCGCGCATCTCCAGCGGGTCGAGAATCGTCCTGGCCAGAGCTGCGCGGAAAGGCTGGCCTGAGCAGGAATCCACGACCGGGGTTAGCGAGCCGAAGCGGTTGCCGTTGTAACGGTAGAACGCGCCGGGCGGATTCTCCGAAGTGTGCGTGAAGAGATGGCGGACGGTGACGCCCTGATCAAGGATGGCAGCTGTGTAGTTGAGGATGGAGCTATCCAGATTGAGAGTGCCCCGCTCGACGCACTTCATCAAGAGCATCGAGGCAAAGGTCTTGGTGAGCGAGGCGATGCGATAGGGCGTATCGGGCGTGGCCGGAATATTGTTGCCGAGGTCCTGAAAACCGAATCCCCTTTCCCAGACGATGCGCCCGTTGTTGACAATCGCCGCAGACAGCCCCGGAATCCTGTACTGCTGACGCAACCCGTCTAAAGACTGCTCAAATTGCAAGAGCCGCGCTTCGTCGGCAGAAGTGACATGGCCGACTATTCCGCCCTGTTGAGCGAAGATGTTCGCTGGAAAGGAAATTACGTAAAGCAGTGTGAGGCTGAGCGATAACACAAGGCGCAAGCGGGATGGGTCTCTTAATGTCATAAAAATGTCTCCTGTTCAAAAATGAGTCGGGCGCGACTGAAGGTCGTCGCTTATCTGGGAGAGATAATCTGCGCGGCAGAGGAGAGCGATAAACATTCTGTCAAAACTGTAGCGATGCCCCCTTGCGCTTCATTTAGATACAGGCTTTTCTCCGGCCAGTCGCCCGCAAACGCAGTTTTGCACGTCAAGAATCGCGATTCTGGACATGCGGACGGTTTTTTAGAGAGTAAAGAGGGTGACTAACGCGCCTTCAGCCTGAGACGTGGCCGTTGGCAGCTTTCCTGAACTCGGAAGGCGTGATGTTGGTATGCTTCTTGAAGACCGCATTGAAGGAGGATTTCGAGTTGAAGCCGACTTCTTCGGCGATGGCCAGAATCGAATAATGCTTTTTCTTCGAGTCGAGAAGCTGTCGCTTGGCCTCTTCCACACGGTAAGTGTTGATGAATTCGGAAAAGCTCTGGTTCAATTGTTCGTTGATCGTCTGCGAAAGATGCTGCGCGGGAATCATTAATCGCTCGGCCAGCTTCTGAATCGTCAAATCACCGTCCGTGTACGGCTTTTCGGTCTCCATCAAATCGAGCAGCTTCCTGAGATACCTCTCGGACCTTTCCGGCGTCAGGTTTGACCGCTCATACTTCTTCGCGGGCGTGGCCGTTTCCATTTCCGGCCATTCCAATTTCCTCAAACCGAAATAGGCCATCGTGTAAACAAAAACTGTCGCTCCCAGAGGCAGGATCAGATTCGTATACCTCATGTAAGCTGGAAAGCGCAGGTCAAAGAGATAGCGGAGGATGGCAATCAACAGGAGCGCGAGGAAGGTGAAGACCAGAAACCGGGCTTGAAAGAGAATCGCCCTTTCTGCCGGAGAGCTTTCCCTTGTAATCTTCCGTGTGAACTTGACCAGCATGAAGACGATGCAAGTCAGATAGACAACGGCCAGGAGTAAGGTCAGCGCGGACCTCACGTAATACCACTGGGCATACTGAGGGGAGACATAGTTGGCGAGTTTGTACTCGCTGCTTTGGAGATAGTATGGAATCAGGTAAAGGATGCAGAGAACGAAGGGAGCGAAATGAAGCCAATCTCTCTTCGACAGAGGGCTTCTTGTCAGCAGCGTCCTGATGTAGAGATAAAGCAGCGGTGCGGCAAGAAAATCAAAGGGGTGATTTATCCTGCTCAGATGTGGGAACAGCTCTACGTAGTGCGTGGAGACGAGAAGATGACCGCCGATGAGGGCGGCAATCGTCAAGGCGAAAGCGGCGAGCAGACGGTTGGCAGTTTTATGCCCGCCCTTGATGCTGACCAGCGCCACGGCCAGCAGCAGCGCCTGAACCGCGCCCAGCAGATTCAGGATTGCCTGTAGATTAAAAGGCCGTTCCATATCACACTTGCAGGGTAAATCGGCGAGGTGGGGAGAATGTCTGCCGACAGCGGCGGCGGTAGTGTTAATCGAAGCCGGAGACGTTAGACTGAACTCGCCAAAAGTTCAGGGACAGTCAATAAGTGAGGGCTATCTTATCCGAAAGCCTCGTTTTTTACGACTCTGCATTGCCCGCCGCTTGTCTCTGCTTTGGATAACGTTACTTAAGCTCCAGGGTGGAGACTTTCTGCTGACCGTTGATGTGGGTGATCGTTATCAAAACAAGTTGCCCCCTCTGGCTGTCCGCCGCGACCACCGTATTCGTGGCATCGCGTGATTGTTCGCGCCAGTTGGTCAGGTTTGCGACGCTGCCGCCGCTTTTTTTGAACGAATTCGAGTAGCCGCGGATGAAACTTGATGTTTCTATATCGCGCGCAGCGTCACCACGGGTATTCGTGTACAGCGCCCCGACATCAACTCCCATCATCTTCAGGTGCTCCCAATCAATCATCGACTTCACCGACTCGTCGCCATCTCCCAGAAGCTGAAAGACCTTTTTGGCATACTCGATATCATTTAACGGAGGTCCGGTATAGACGGAGGACGGTCGAGTCGAAGGCGTTCTGCCGCCGGTCGTCGTCGTCGTACTGCCTGAACCGCGCGTAGCGAGAATAATACTGACGCCTGCCCCAACCAGCACCAGCACGCCTAGCATAATCCAGGGCAAGGGGCTTTTCTTCGGCGTCGGAGACATCATGTATGGCATGTGAGGCGGAGCGGTGGGCGGCGCTCCGTAGCCACCCGCTGTCGGACCCCCCTGTAGCACCTGCGTCGGTGCTGAACTACTGCTATACGGAGGATTCCCCGGCGGTGGCGGTGGCGGCGGGTAAGAGCCTGACGAATCGCCAGCCGCGCTCACCAGAGTCGTTCCATCATCAAGGCAAAAATTCTGTGCGTCCTCATATACTTTTTGACAAGCCGGACAGCGTTTCATGTACCATCTCCTCTCAGACTTCTATTTGCTTTAGTTTCCCATGCCCTTATATTCACTGCCCTTTGATTGCTATATGCTGATGAGCATACGGTCGGTTTGTTACTGCTCTTCGCGCAAGCCGCTCAATATGAGACCGCAGAACACGATTAAAACCAGATTTGATTCATTTACTTTGTTTCTCCTTCGGTTTAAGGCGCGACTGGCCGCCCACTCCTTCAGCGCCACTTATTTGTAGCCCAACTCCGCCAGCTTCTCTATCGTCAGCGATGATTGCTGTTGCTGCTGCTGCTCCGCTCGAATCTCAGGCGCAGTTGTCAGAATGCGCTCAACGTATTTGGCGATGATGTCGGCTTCGAGATTGACTTCATCTTGTGGTCTGAGGCGCGAGAGGTTCGTCACCTCCCACGTCTTCGGAATCACCGCGATCTCAAAATGCTCGTCCGCGAGTCCGGCAACAGTCAGGCTGATGCCTTCGACAGCGACAGAGCCTTTGAAGACGAGATAGCGCGCCATCTCACGCGGGTAAGCAATGCGAACTGTCCAGGAGCCGCCATGCTCGGTTGCGCTCAGGAAGCGCCCACGCGCGTCAACATGTCCCTGAACGATGTGCCCGCCGAGGCGCGTTGAAGGCGTTGCGGCGCGTTCGAGATTGACGACTGAGCCTGCGCGCAGGCGGCCAAGTGTGGAACGCTGCAAAGTCTCGCGCGAGCCGTCCGCCGAAAACGAACCCGCGCGCACGTCAACGGCTGTCAGGCAAACGCCATTGACCGCGATGGAATCCCCTTCTCGCGTTCCTTCCATCACCGTGCGCGCTTCGATGACCATGCGCACACCCTCGCCGCGCTGCTCAACGCTTTGCACCTGACCCAGTTCTTCGATAATGCCGGTGAACACGATTTACGGATTTCCCTTCTCCTTAATCGCTTTCATCATCTGCTCAAAAACTTCGTCAATTGAAAACTCTGTCGAGTCTATGACGATGGCGTCGTCGGCGATGGCGAGCGGTGAATCGTCGCGCGTCGAGTCCCGGCGGTCGCGCATATTGATTTCTGCGAGGGTTTCCTCAAAGCTCCCGTCGCGCTCTTTCAGCCGATCCTCATCATACCTGCGGTGTGCGCGTTCTTCGGGCGCGGCGGTCAGGAAAAACTTGAGGTCGGCCTGCGGGAAAACAATCGTGCCGATGTCGCGCCCGTCCAGAACGACGCCGCCCCCGCGCCGGCCCAATTCGCGCTGGCGATTGACGAGCGAGCGGCGCACTTCCGGGATGGTCGAAATCACGGATGCCGAATGGCTCACTTCCTCCGTGCGAATCTCCTCGGAGACATCACGGCCATCGAGCATCACCTGCAACGAAGCGGGGTCGCCTGCCAGATTGATGTCGGCTCGCTCGACAACTTCAGCGACCCCATGCTCATCCCTCGTGCTGACGCCAGATTCGATGACGGCCAATGCGGCGGCACGGTACATCGCGCCCGTGTCTATGTAAAGCAACTTCAACTCGCGCGCGATCATGCGTCCCAGCGTGGATTTGCCCGCACCCGACGGGCCATCTATGGCGATAATCATAGTCAGTTTTCAGTTTTCAGTTTTCAGTTTTCAGAAAAAGCAAGTGGTCTTTGCCAATAACTGAAAACTTAAAACTGAAAACTGAGTGCTTTCTTCATCTCGCTTAGCGTCGTTTCAATGTCTGCGCCGGAGACATCGTAATGCGTGACCATGCGGATTGACGAGCCGAAGCCGGAGGCGAGAACATTTCGCTCCTTGAGGCGCGCGCAGATTTCGTCAGCCGCGATTTTGGTTTCCGAAACGTCGAAGAGGACGATGTTGGTGACGACCCCTTCGGGATCAATCTGGATGCCTTCTATCTCCGCGAGTCCTTCGGCCAGACGACGCGCGTTGGCGTGGTCTTCATGCAATAGCTTTGGCGATTCTTCCAGCGCGATGAGACCGGCAGCAGCCAACACGCCGGCTTGACGCATTCCTCCACCGAGAATTTTTCGCCAGACGCGCGCCTCGTCTATAAAGCTGCGCGAGCCAAGCAGCATTGAACCGACCGGCGCGCCCAATCCTTTCGAGAGACAGAACATGACCGAATCGGCTGGGCGAGCCAGAGCCGCGACCGGTTCACCCAGTGCGGCACTCGCGTTGAAGATGCGCGCCCCGTCCAGATGAACCGGAAGCCGGAGCGCGTGCGCATGTTCGCAAATCTCTTCAGTTCTCGCGCTTGTATAAACTGTTCCGCCCGCCAGATTGTGAGAGTTTTCGAGTGCCACCAACGCGGTCGGCGCGACGTAGTAAGCGCCGCCAACGTGAATCGCAGTTTCTATCTCGTCCCAGTTGAGAATGCCCGTGCCATCGTTGCTTCGGACGGGGCGCGCGAGCGTGCCCGAAACTGCCGCCATCGCCGCCATCTCGTAATTATAGATGTGGCCGCGCTCTTCGATGACGACTTCCGAGCCGGGGCGCGTGTGCAGCTTGACGGCGATCTGGTTGCCCATCGAGCCGGTCGGGACGAAGATGGCGGCCTCTTTTTCAAAAATCTCAGCCGCGCGCTCCTGCAAGCGATTGACGGTCGGGTCTTCGCCGTACACGTCGTCGCCCACTTCGGCCTGCGCCATCGCGCGCCACATGGCGGGCGTCGGTTTCGTGACAGTGTCACTACGCAAATCTATCATGGTTCACATTTACCACAGGGGACACAGAGGAACACAGAAGGAAGCAATGGATTAACTCTGAAAACCATGTTTCTGATTTGAAGTCTGCGATTCAGAATTTAAGATTTCCGCTGTGCCCTCTGTGGTTCAATTTTACCCGCTAAACAAAGAGCGAGAAAACTTCATTAGAGAGAAGCGCGCCGGAGGTTGTCAGTTTCATCAAGTCTTTATCAAGCTCGATTAATCCGGCCTCGCTCAGTCGCGTTAGATCATCCTTATATTCGGCGCGCAGGTCTGCGCCAAAGCGCGTTCGATACTCTTCCAGGTTGACGCCGCGCATCAAGCGCAGGCCGAGAAAAATAGACTCTGCACGTGCCGCGCGCTCGTCCAGCTCGATCGTTTCGACAACGGGCGTGTGCCCAGCTTCGACGAGCGTGGTGTAGCGCGCTGCGTCTCGCTCGTTAGACCAGCGCGTGCGCCCGCCGTCGTAGGAGTGCGCGGAGCAGCCGAAGCCGTAGACGGCATCATTCGTCCAGTATTTCGTGTTGTGGCGCGATTCGTAGCCGGGCAAACAGAGATTGGAAATTTCGTAGTGCTCGTAGCCTTCCGCGCGGGAGCGTTCAAGCATGACACGATACATCTCCGCCGCGAGGTCGTCGTCCGGTCTGCTTTCAGCGCCGCGTTTAATTTGATCGGCGAGCGGCGTTCCTTCGTGAACTTCCAGAATGTAGAGCGAGAGATGCTCAGGGCGGAGCGCGAGCGCCTGCGCCAGATTGCGCGACCAACCGGAGAGCGTTTGTGATGGAAGCCCCGCGATAAGATCGAAGCTGATGTTTGTGAATCCCGCTTCGCGTAAAAGAGAGAACGTGCGCCCGACATCTGCGGCGGTGTGCGTGCGTCCGAGTCGTTTCAGTTCGAGATCATCAAATGTCTGTGCGCCGAAGCTCGCGCGGTTGACGCCGAGAGCGCGAAACTCGCGTAAGGCATCAATAGTCACAGTGCCCGGATTCATCTCCATCGTCACTTCCGCATCCCCCGCGACGCGAAAACGCTCTCGCACCGCGTGGAGAATGTGTGCGACCTGCGCGGGTGTAAGGAGGCTTGGCGTGCCGCCGCCGAAATAGATCGTGTCCACGTCCGCCGTGATGTCTTCAGTTGAACGAAAGGCTGTGACCTCATCAGCGACCGCGCGGACATAGCGCTCGGCCAACGCGCTTTCATATGCGCCGGTGGCGAAGTCGCAATAGGAACAGCGCGCACGACAGAAAGGAATGTGAATGTAGAGTCCGGCTGGCTGCATCACGGTAGGTTTGAGTATAGCATGCGCGTTCTCGCTCCGGGTGCTTCAGGGTACGCCAGCGCACACGTTTTTAGTGGACGAGAATGCAACGCCGGTTTTTTGCTGTGTATGATTTCTTGTAGCGTGGTGAGTCGCGGCTAAATATGTGCGTGATTATTTCTAACAATTTCGCCAAACTTCCCGAACAGATATACGGCATGATAGTTGATAGTCAAAAAGGCTAATCGAATGGACACGAATGCTTGTGTCTCAAACAGCTTTTATCGCGTGTTCATTGAAATCTGACAATCAACGTAAGTACCTAACCAACAAGGGAGGAGTTTTACGATGAGAGAAGAAGAAGAAGGAACGGGCGGCGGTAGCGGCTCTGGTTCTGGTGGCTCTGGCGGTTCCGGTGGCGAATCGGGCTCAGGTGGCTCTGGTGGCGGCAGCGGTTCAGGCGGCTCCAGTGGTAGCTCGGGCGAAGGCTCTGGCAGCGGCTCCGAGGGTGGCTCCGGCTCTGGCGGCTCATCCGGCGGAGGTGAAGGCAGTGGCGGCAGCGGCTCTGGCGGCGGTTCGGGTGAAGGCTCCGGTTCGGGTGGTAGCAGCGGTTCCGGCGAGGGCAGTGGCTCCGGTGGCTCAGGCGGAGAATCAGGTTCTTCCGGTGGTGAGTCTGGCTCCGGCGAGAGTTCCGGCGGCGGTCAGTAATTGCTATAGCTAACCCCAACTCTCTTTTAACCACTAACGACAAAAGCGCGCGGTGACGAGTTTCGATTCGTCATCGCGCGCTTTTCAATTTTTCATCGAGCCTATTTCGGTGTGGTGTTCAAGCGACGCTGATTGCCCTCGCCGCTGATTGTGCGGCTCATTGTTTTGGCGACCTTCTCGGCGTCGGCAAAGGCTCGCAGGAGATTCTCGCCCAGGATTTTACGAATGTCCTTTTCGTCATAGCCGCGCCGCAAAAGCTCATAGGTAATGACGGGCAGCCGTGAGATGTCTTCGATGCCGACTGGCAAGGAAGGCACGCCGTCGAAATCCGACCCAATCCCGACGTGGTCAACGCCCGCTACTTTAGCGATGTGATCTATGTGGTCTATCAGCACGGAGAGCGGTGTGGGCGGCAGCGGGTTGGCGCCAAAGACTTTCTGCCTCTCTTCGTCAAGACGTTTCGGGTCATCCTTGAAACGCTCATTCAGCGCATCCAACTGCGGCTTCAAACGCTCGTTGCGCTCCTTGTTTGCGTCCAGGGCTTTCTGGTCTATGAAGACCGGGTAGAAGTTGACCATCACGACGCCGCCGTTTTTGGCAATGCGGCGGAGCAGTTCGTCCGGGATGTTTCGCAGGTGACTATTGAGCGCGCGAGCCGAAGAATGTGAAGCGATGATGGGCGCGGTTGAAACATCCAGCACATCACTCATCGTCTTGTCAGAGACGTGCGAGATGTCAACGAACATCCCCAAACGATTCATCTCGCGCACGACCTCACGCCCGTAATCCGACAGCCCGTTGTTGCGCGCCGTGTCGCAGCAGGCATCAGCCCAATCGTTCGTGTTGTTGTGCGTCAGCGTCATGTAGCGCACGCCCAGACGGTAAAAGTCGCGCAACGCCATCAAAGAATTTTCAATCGCATGCCCGCCTTCAATCCCCATCAGCGCGGCGATCTTGCCCTGCTTCTTCGCGCGGCGAATGTCTGCAACGGAAGTCGCCATCATCAGCTTATCGGGGTAACGCTCCGCAGCGCGGTAAACCAGATCAATCTGATCCAGCGCGCGGCGAGCCGAACCGCCTTTAGCCGCATACGACCTGTCAACGTAGATGGAGAAGAACTCTGCGGTCAGCCCGCCTTCCTTCATCCGCGCCAGGTCTGTGTGGTACTTGCCGACAGAAGACGTGCCGAGATCATAGCCGTCGTCAATCATCATCGTGGTGATGTCGTTATGCGTGTCAACGACGATTGACTTGCGTTGAATCTTGAGAGCCTCATTCCACAAACGCTCGTCACGCGGCGCAACTGGCGGGGGGCTCGGTAGTTGGGGGGCAACCGTGCTCGTCTGCGCTCTTGGCGCAGGCACGTTTGCGATGACCAGGGACAAACTCAGAACAGTCAGGGACAAAAATTTACGTTTCTTCATTTTGCCGAGCGTCCGCTTTCGATAGGGTTGATGAATGCGAGCGAGAAAACTCTAGCTTACTTCACCCGGTCGAGCAAGCTTGCGATAAAGCCAACTGAGCGCGACCAGCACCATCGCCGGAATCCAGACCCAGACGAACTCGCTTTGAATCACTTCCAGACCTCGGGGGCTAAAGAACCTCAAGCCCATCGGCGAGACTTCGATGGGTCGCCAAGGGAAGAAGTAGCGCGTCTCGTCAAAGGGAGCGAAGAAGGCCACGCCCGACCCGCCGTTCGTCAGCGCGTCGAGCAGACCGTGTGAAGCGGTAACGATGAAGAAATAGACGAGCAGCTTCCACCATTCTTTAGAGAAAGCGCGCGCCTTCCTGAAAGCCAGCCAGACGACCATGAGGGCGACGAGCAGGGCAAACAGGAGTGAATGCGTCAACCCCCTGTGACCGAACTGCGAGCCGCGTATGCCGAAAGCGAAACGGAAGATGACATCCGTATCCGGCAGGACGGCGCAAAAGGCTGAGAGCAGCCAGAAGCGCGCGGGCATCTTTTCCGCTGTGGACACTTTGCCCAGCGCGAGCGCGGCAACTGCGTGGGTGAACACTGAAGGCATGTTGACGAAATAGCCACGTCACCTGCACGCCTGTCAACTGTGGCTGCCCACATTTACCGGGTCAGCTACAAAGATTAGATTT
Organism: uncultured Acidobacteriota bacterium; assembly: GCA_963811065.1. Lineage (GTDB taxonomy): Bacteria > Acidobacteriota > Blastocatellia > Pyrinomonadales > Pyrinomonadaceae > QHXM01. Next base: position 367,778 of record CAWEPR010000011.1, on the reverse strand, counting down.
ACACTGACATCTAGTAGGCGAAGTCTTACAATATGAGCATGTCCATTCTGATTGCCGAAGACAACGTAGCCCAGCGCCGTTACCTGCGCGAAATCCTGGAGCGCGAGTTCGCCTCGCACGCTCCCGTGATTGAAGCTGCCGACGGCGAGGAGACGATTCAACTCGCCTTAAAGCACAAGCCGGAGCTTTGTGTGCTGGATATTCAGATGCCGAAGCTGTCGGGCGTGAAGGCGGCGCGTGCCATCTGGAAAGAATACCCGGCGGCGCGCATCATCTTCTGGACGCAGTTTCCGCACGAAATCTATATCAACGAGATTCGCAAGATTATCAAGTCGGTCACGCCGCCGCCCGCCTACGGTTTCATCCACAAGAACAATCCCGAATCGCGCTTCCTGCGCTTTGTCGCCGCCGTTTTGGAAGACGGCGCGGACATGATTGACCCGGCCTTCAAAGATTCGTTCAAGCGCCCGCTCCTGACGGAGTTTGAAGCCGAAGCTCTCTATTATCTCGCGCTCGGATTATCAAACTGGGCGATTGCGCGAAAGTGCAGTCTGAGTTTACGCGGGGTGGAAAGCCGTCTGGCGACGCTCTACGAAAAACTCTTCGTCTCGATGCCCGAAGGCACGCCGAACGAAGCCTACGATAAGCTCGCCTACAACGTCAGAACGCGCGCCTTCTTTGAAGCTCTGCGGCGAGGCTTGCTTAATTCGGATGAACTGGAGACAGCCGCACACGATCTTGAAGGCTGGATCGTGCGCGACCGCAAGCGTTACGTAGAGGAGCAGAAATCAGACAGCAAAAAGTAGCGACGAAATTCGTGGAAACAATCTCCTCAAGCAACGCGAGATAAATGTTCTCATGGGATTGAGTGTAGCCAAAGAAGTATTCACCACCGCAGACGCAGAGAACGCAGAGGGGCACAGAGAGTTGAACGGCATTCAAGCCTCTGTGCCATCTCTGCGTTCTCTGCGTTTCTGTGGTGAACTGCTCCGCGACCTTCACTCAATTATTACAAGCACCACTTTTTTTCCCATCTTGCTTCTCTGCCTGCTACTCATTCCAGCAGCAACAGCACAGAATGCGAGTCAATCCCCAACACCGACGCCCACGACAGCGCAAACGTCGCCAACGGCAACACCAACACCAACGCCGACACCACCGCTGACCCTGCATCAATGGGGCGCGGTCACGCTCTTTCACGGTTTGCCTTCTGACCGCGTGCATGCGATTGCTCAGGACGCAGACGGCGCGATGTGGTTTGGCACTGACGGCGGGCTGGCCAAGTATGACGGGCGACGGACCGAAGCGATAACATTTGAAGGCTTGATGTCCAAGCGCGTGCTCGCGCTCAAAGTAGACGAGAATGGGGCGCTCTGGGTCGGGACGGAAGACGGCGCTGGCGCGCTCGTTGGTGGTCAGTTTCGCTACCTCAAAGAGACCGCAGGCAACACCATCACCAGCATCATTACCCGGGAACGCGGGCGCGCAATCCTCGCCAGCCTTCAGGGCGTCATCTTCGATTGCCGCACCAACGCCGACAATTCCTTCAGCGTTAGGACCATTCCCGAAAAGCCTCTGACGAGCGCAGACTTTGATCGTCCGGGCCCGCTCAATCTGACCAGTCTAATGATGAAAGACGGCGTGCTTTACATCGGCACACGTAGCCGCGGAGTGATTGCGATTGAGAATGATGTGGTCAGCGAGATAAAGAGTACCCCGCGCCCTTTCTTTGTCGAGGCGCTTGAGATGGATGCTCGCGGGTCGCTCTGGTACGGCGCGAAGGCCAAAGCGGAAGACAGCGGGCTTTACAAAGCTCAAGATGCTTTGCGTCCTGTGAAAACGGGAGCAGGTCTCGGCATGGTGATGTCCCTGCGTGCGGGCGCGCATGAAGATATGTGGGTCGGCACGGATGGGCGCGGCGTGTTTCATTACGACGACTCATCGCGCCTCATTGAGCGCTTCACGTTTGAAGGAACGGCGGGCGGGCTTCGTTCGGATCACGTCTACGCTATCTTCGTTGACCGCGAAGAGGTCGTCTGGTTCGGCACGGACAGGGGCGTTTGCCGCTACGACCCGCACGCGCCGCGCGTCGAAAACATCTCCACGCAGGCAGAAAGCAACTTCGTTCGCACACTCTTTCAAACCACGAACGGGCATCTTCTGGCGGGCACGAATCGCGGGCTGTTCATCTACGACCGCGCATTATCTGATTGGTCGCCTGTTCCAGATTTGTCTCAAAGTCCCGTTTATGCGATTGCCGAAGACAAAAAGGGGCGCGTGCTCATCGGCGCGGGTGTGGGCCTTTATCGTAGCGAGAAGCCAGTTAGTGAGAACGGGACTAATTTGCGTCTTCTCCGCATTGCAGCAATGAACGCGGAAGCGAGCGACAGCGTGCGCGCCCTCGCTCAGTTTCAGGGAGAAATCTACATCGGGATATTCGGGCGCGGCGTCGAACGGCTCGACGGAGATACGCGCACGCTCATCTGGCCTACCGCGAAAGCGAGCGCGCAGGAGCGCGAGGTCGTCCATCTTCGCGCAGACAAAAGCGGGCGACTCTGGATCGGCACGGCGCTCTCGGGCGTTTTCGTCTTCGATAATCGTGAGGTCAAGACTGTCCCGGCGCTCGAAAAACTGAAGGGCAGCGCCGTCTGGTCAATTGACGATGGGGGCAACGATTACCTCTGGTTTGCCTCCGCTCGCGGCCTCTACCTTTATCACGCGGGAGAGTTGAAAGATGTCGTGCAGGGTTTTGACGCGCGAAGCGTTGTCGCCACAATGGGTGATACATCTTCCGCGAGCGTGTGGTGTGCGACCGCCGGAGGCGGGCTGCTCAGGGTCTTGATGAATGACCAGTTGGGCGCGGTCGTCTCTCGTCTGGACGCCGAGCAGGGATTGCCGTCGCAGAGCGTCTTTGCCGTCCTGCCCGTCGTATCCGGCAGCATGGAGGAGACGCTCATCATCGGGACGAATCGCGGTGTTGCGCGCTACAGCCCGGGGAAGCGCCCTCCCGTGCTGAACCCGACGCGCATCATCGGCCAGCGTATACATCAACTGGAGGAACTACGCACCGGCCTCAATCTTGAATACCCGCAGAACAGTCTCCTGCTCGACGTGACTGCGACGAGCAGCCGGACCTACCCGGAACAGTTTCAATATGCTTTTCTGCTCTACGATGCGGCGGGACGTGTCATCAAACAGAAGTTCTCTCACGACGCGCAGTTTACGATGGAGAGTCTCAAGCCCGGCAATTATAGAGTGTCGGCACGCGCCTTCTCGAAAGATTTGGTCGCGTCTGAGCCTTTAGCTTTTGAGTTCAAGGTCGCTGGTGCGCCGTTTCCGCGAACGACCGCCTTGCTCTCGGTGCTGCTGGTGCTCGCGCTCGTCGCGCTGTGGTGGGGCTACCGCCAGAACCGCAGCCTTGCGCGCACGGGCGCAACCCTTAAAGACACAAACCGCCAGCTTGCCGACGCGCGCATGCAACTCGCCAACGAAACCGAAGCCGAGCGTCGCCGCATCTCGCGCGACCTTCACGACCAAACGCTCGCAGACCTGCGTCACCTCCTGATGCTGACGGATCAATTGCCCACTGACGGCAATCCTGCGGGTGAACCGTCACCGGCTACCCCTGCGGTCTTTCGCTCGGAGATTGAGTCTATCTCAAACGAGATTCGGCGCATCTGCGAAGACTTGAGTCCGTCGGTGCTGGAAAACGTCGGCTTCAGCGCCGCGCTCGAATGGGCGCTCTCGAACGCCGTCACACATTCGCCGCCGGAGCGCAAATTTGAGTATGAGTTTGTCGCAGACGACGGATTGGATGAACGGATTAATTTCTCACGCGCGACACAGATGCAGGTTTACCGCATCGTGCAGGAAGCCGTCAGCAATCTTGCACGCCACGCCGCCGCCTCACGCGCAAGCCTCATCGTCAAGACCACGGACGAAGGAGAGTTTCGTCTCACGCTCGAAGACGACGGGCGCGATTTTGACCCGCAGAACAGGAAAATCAAACAGGGGCGCGGCCTGACCAATATCAGAGCGCGCGCCAGCTTGATTGAAGCCGAGGTGAATTGGAGAAACCGCAAGGGCGGCGGGACACAGTTTACGCTTTGCAAAGCAAACGCCGTCAAAATCTCTGCCGCAGAGAGAGAGAATTAATAGATTTTACTAGTCAGGAGAAAAACCTCTTCGTTCAGCGAGCCTTGAGATAACCGCATCGACACCCATCTCGATTCCTTCGCTGTAGTTGCCCTGGCGGAATGGCTCGGTCATCAAGCCCTTAAGCTCATGCTCGATGGCGTCTAAGTCGTCCGCCAGACTCTGCGACCAGCGAAGCACCCACCTGCGATCCTTGATGGCAATTAACAGAATGAGGCCGCCGCCGCTTTTGTCTTTGGGGCCGATACCCCAGCCACGCGCCACCGCGTCTGCGTAGTCGTTGTGTGATTTATCGCCTGTGGTGTCAACGGTCACAACCGCGAATTCGATTTTCGAGTTTTCCTTGAGCTTCTCAATTGCGGCTTTCAATTCCTTTTCCGTCGGCGCGTCAATGACTTTCGCGTAATCGTTGACGAACCCGGTGGGCGGCGGCAAAGGGCTTTTTGATTCTTCTTGTGAGGCGGGGGCGTCGTCAATCGCGCTGGAAGCTGGTTTGCCGGTTCCCGGCGCGGCAGTTGAAGCGACGCTCACGGTGGGGCTGACAAGCGCGCTCCTTTCATCAACGCTGCTCAGGTCGCTTGATTTTGAGCAGCCAGCGATGAAGAGGCCGAGCAGTAGCGAAGTGATAGCAATGAGTCTTCTCATCAAGAGCGATTCCTCAACTTTCAATCACTGGCTGCTCTTCTCCATAAACTCTATCCGGTTGCCGAACGGATCGAAGAAAGAGAACCTGTTCATTCCGGGAACTGCGGTTTCATCTTTAGTTTGGACATCATGCCCGCGCAAATATTCCCTGATTCCTTCTATATCTTCGACCTCGAAGGCCGGATGACGCTTTGATTTGCCCTGCACGTCTTCCGTGCCGATGTGCAGTTGGATGTCTGCCATCTTGAACCAGAGACCGCCGTTCGGCTTCAACGCGTCGGGCTTTTCGATCTCTTCGAGGCCCAGCACGCTGGCGTAGAACTCCCGCGCCTTCTCTTCCTCGCCAAAGGGGATGCAAAGCTGGACGTGATCTAATCTCTTGATGCGAACTTTCAAGGGTAGCCCTCCTTCGAACGTTGACGGGCGAGAGCGCTTTGAACGCCGGCAAACAGTATAGTCCAAGCCGCGTCGTTCGGGCATCTCCTGCCTGAGTGCCTTAACCGAAACTTTGACTATCATCCAATTTTTCGGAAATAAATTTCCGCCTCTCAACAACTCGAAACCTGTTTGCTCGCATCTCAGCCGCAAATCCGAAGACTTCTCCCAAGAGGTCTGCGATTTGCATTAATCAAAAGTAAGATAATGAGGAGCTCCTCCCCAGGCCCACGTTTGTCTGCATTCCTGCTGAACACACAGGAGGTCCTCGATGCGACATCGAAGCTGGGTCATCGTTCTCTTTTGCCTCTTCACAGTCTCCCTGCTCCTTTCTCAACTCTCATCAGCCAGCACATCTTTACGTGTCAACGAAGCAAGCACGAAGCTGCTGCTTGAAGACAAGCAAACGAATCTTTCGCTCGCCATAGAGAATCCGACGGGGCAAGCCTTTCCGGCACACGTTCGACTTGAAGTGCTTAACCCGAGGAGTCAGGTCGTAGCCTTATCCGAGAGCGATGAGACCATCAAGCGCGGAAACGCGGCGCTCGTGATTCCTTTGCCATTGCAACTGACAGGCTTGGGCGAGAATGAACGCAGCGAGATGCTCTGGTATCGCCTGCGCTACCAGCTCACTCCACTGTCATCTTCCGAAGCGACGGCGAATGAAATGGTCGAAGGCATCGTCTCGCTTTCGGAAATCACGCCGGACATTTTCCAACTCAACGTCGCCGCGCCGGAGAAGGCGCGCGAAGGGACGCGTTATCGCGCACAAGTTCGCACCGTTCATCCGGTCACATCGCGCCCGGTCAAAGGCGTTCAGGTCGAAGCCAAAATTGATTTCGACGACGACAACGAGTTAGAGGACATGAAGGTTTCGGGCGTCACGGACTCCAATGGCTACGCGGCGCTGGATTTCGATCTGCCGCGAAAAATCGAAAACGGGGATGACTTAGATTTGGAAGTCGTCGCGCGTCGCGGCATTCTGGTCGAAGAGGCCGATACGGAAATTGATATTGACCGCGAGGCGCAAATCCTCATCACCACGGACAAGCCGCTTTATCAGCCCGGCCAGGTGCTGCATGTCCGCGCGCTCGTGTTCGATTCGTCAAAGCACGCTATCAGTGAGCGCGAGGCCACGCTTGAGATCAAAGACCCGACCGCGCAGACCGTCTTCAATGTCGAACTCAAGACCTCGCGCTTCGGCATCATGAGCGCGGATTGGACGATTCCCGACAACATCAAACTCGGCGACTACAACCTCAAAATCGAGATGGACAATGGCGACGACCAGCAGGAAGCCCATGCGAGCGTCAAGGTCAGTCGCTACGAGATTCCGAATTTCGCAGTCCAGGTCAAGCCAGACCTTCCCTATTATCTTCCCGGACAGAACGCGACAATCGAGGTCCGCGCCGATTATCTCTTCGGGCAGCCGGTCAAGCGCGGCCACGTTCGTGTCGTGCGCGAGAAGGAGCGACGTTGGAACTATCGCGAGCAGAAGTGGGAGGCGGAAGAGACAGAAAAATATGAGGGAGAGACGAACGAGCAGGGCGCATATCTCGCGCACATTGATTTCTCGAAAGAGCATAACGAGCTGCGCGGCGAAGACTACTCGCGCTATCGTGATCTCTCTTACGCGGCTTATTTCACAGACCCGACCACGAATCGCACCGAGCAGCGGCGCTTCGAGCTACGCCTCACAAAGAGCGCGATTCATGTCTACCTGATTGAAAATGATTCGCATCAGGCCAGAGATTTCCCCTTGCAGTTTTATCTTTCAACCTATTACGCCAATGGTGTGCCCGCCCAGTGTGAAGTGACGATTAACCAGGAGCTAACGTCCACCAATCCGACGCGGTCTTCGGTCAGCTTCCTTGAGCAACCTTTGCGAACCATCAAAACGAACCGGTATGGCGTCGCCAAAGTGAGCAACCTCGCGTTGGCTAAGGACTCAGAGGAAGAGAGCGAGGCGACGCTCACTTTTCTAGCGCATGACGGCAAAGGCGCATCGGGTCGCCAGACCAACAGCTTTTCATACAGAGACCGTCCCGTCATTCGTCTCGCCACCAACAAAACGCTCTATCGTCCGGGTGAAGCAATCGCGATGGAGATTGCGGCGAGCGAGCCTGAGATGAGAGTGGCCGTTGACGTGTGGCAAGGCCCAATCGTCATCCAGTCGCAGGTTGTTCAGTTGCATGACGGTCGCGCGTCTCTCAACGTGCCTTACACAAAAGCGTTCAAGGACACCATCAGCATCACCGCTTACTCTTACTCCGGCACAGCCTCTGAGAGCAGATACGAGATACCTTCCACCAAGCGTAGCGTGCTGTATCCACGCGAGGGCGATCTCAAGCTGGACGTGCGGCTCGATCAATCAACTTACAAGCCGGGCGAAGAGGCGCACGCGGATTTCACCGTGCGCGACCCCGATGGAAGAACAGTTGAAAGCGCGCTCGGCGTCGTCGTCTTCGATAAGGCAATCGAAGAGCGCGCCCGCACCGACCGCGAGTTCGGTTCACGCCACGGTTTTTACGATGCCTACAACAGCCTGAACGGCTATGAAGGAGAGCTATCGGGGCTGACCCGAAGGGATTTCTCCAAACTAGACCTTTCCAAACCTGTGCCTGAAGGCATGGAGCTGGTAGCAGAGATTATGCTGCGCGGCGGCGACTACTCTCCGCACACCTTTGGTAGCCGCGAGTATTCTCTGGATCAGCGAGAGATTTTCTCAAAGCTCATCGCCCGTCAGGTCAAACCGACGGAGGATGCTCTGGCCGCCCACTACGCGAGCAAGATGGAATATCCGCGAGATGAAGCGAGCGTGCGCCGTCTGCTGGGTGTTGCGGAGTTGGATTTTAACCAGCAGCGAGACCCCTGGGGCACACCGTTTCGCGCATCTTTCAACGTCGAGCGCGAGTTGGACGTGCTCAGGATAGCGAGCGCCGGAGCAGACAAGCGATTCGACACGGACGACGATTTTATCGCTACGCGTATGTTCTGGCCATATTTTCGTCCGCTTGGCGAAACACTCGACCGCACCGTCGAGCAATATCACAAGCGCACGGGTGGCTACATCCACGATGCAGCGACAATCAAAAGCGAGTTTCTCGGCAGCGGCACGGATTTCAGCGCGCAACGCGACCGTTGGGGCCAGCCCTACGCGCTTGAGTTCGGCACGAGCGGCGCAAACTTTACCATCATGGTCAAAAGCGGCGGGCCGAATGGAAAATTCGAGACCACCGGGCAAGCATCAGACGACTTCACCGTCTGGACTTCTTTCACCGATTACTTCTCCGAGAAGCGGGCGGAGATGAGCACTGCGCTCGCCAACCATCTCAGGCTGACCGGACTCTTCCCGCAGAACGAAAGTGATCTGCGCGCGTCGCTCGATAAAACGCAGATCTATCTGGAAGACCAGCGCGACCCCTGGGGACAGAACTATTACGTGACCTTCACCAATGATCCGCGCGTTGCTGCTCCATTCACGATTCAAACCTATTCGACTTATGAAGAGGCGGTGAAGAAAGGCTGGGTGGTCTCGCCGCTGACGTATCAGAACAACCTGATACGCGTCAGAAGCGTCGGCGCGGACGGGAAGCCTTCGACCGCAGATGATTTCGATGTAGCCGCGCTCTCGCGCAGGGAGATAGAGTCAATCAGCAGAGGCCAGCATTCTTCACAGGTGAGCATGACGGCAACGCTCACAGGAGCAAGCGGCGCAATCGTGGGCACGATCACCGACCCACAGGACGCGGTTGTTCCAAACGCGCAGGTCACGGCCACGCATGCGACAAGCGCGGCGGTTTACGAAACGACCACCGATGAAGAAGGCCGCTTTATCCTGCGCAACTTGCCCGCCGGTTTCTACACCGTGCGCGTCCAGGCTGTGGGATTTTCTACCCACGTGATTGAAGGCACGCCGGTTCGTTCGTCAAACATCACTCGCGTTGACGGCATGCTTCAGGTTGGCGGGGTATCGGAGATGGTTAATGTCACCAGTGTGGGCGAATTTTCGGTGAATACGACCGACTCAAACCTCTCCAATTTTGTCGTCACAAGAGGCTACTCAGCCGAATACGGGAGGAGCGGGGGAGCAATGGCGCAAGTCGCGACACCGCGCCTGCGCGAATACTTTCCTGAAACTCTGGTCTGGCAACCCTCGCTTGAAACGAACGCGCAGGGACGAGCGCAGCTTGATTTCAAACTGGCCGACAACATCACGACATGGAAGATGGCGGTCATCGGCTCAACTGTAGACGGCGAAGTCGGCATCGTCGAAAAAGAGATACGCGCCTTTCAACCCTTCTTCGTCGAGCACGACCCGCCGCGCGTGCTGACCGAAGGCGACGAGATTCAACTGCCGGTGGTCTTGAGAAACTATCTCGACAAATCGCAGGCGGTTGAATTGCAGATCAAGCCCGAAAGCTGGTTCGCGCTGCTCAGTCCCGCACGAAAACGCGCAGAAGTCGCTTCGGGTGATTCATCGCGCGAGACATTTGATTTTCGCGCCATCAGTTCCGTCAATGATGGCAAGCAACGCATCACCGCGATTGGCGGGGATGCGAGCGACGCGATCGAAAAACCCATCAGCGTTCACCCGGACGGTGAAGAGCGCGCCGTTACGACGAGTCAGATTTTGGGAGATTCAACGACGCTCGAAATGAGCATTCCCACGGAGTTGATTAAAGGGTCACTGCGCGGCGAGTTGAAGATTTACCCGAACCTGATGTCGCACGTCACAGAGAGCGTCGAAGGCATCCTCGTGCGCCCTTATGGCTGCGGCGAGCAGACCATCTCTTCAACCTACCCGAACCTGATGATTCTCCGCTTCAACAAGAGTGTGGGCGTTGATTCGCCGATCACAGCCAAAGCGCATCACTATTTACAGGAAGGCTACAAGCGCCTGCTCAATTACCGCGTTGAGAGCGGAGGCTTTTCTTACTGGGGTGGAGCAGAAAGCGCAGACTTCGCGCTCTCCGCCTACGCGCTCAGATTCCTCAACGACGCACGCGAGTATTTACAAATTGACGAAGCCGTCATCGGCGGCGCACGCGACTTTCTCCTCAAGCAGCAACTCCCAGACGGCAGTTGGACGACCGCCTCGACACGCTACGGCTCAAACCAAATCACCCCACGCGCAAACGTTGTCCTCACCTCATACATCGCCCGCATCATCTCGGGCGTGGAAGCGAAGAGCGTCGGCCAGGGAAATCCTCAGACCGCGCCCGGTCAAAAACCGTCCCCGGCCTCACTCGCGCTCAAGCACGCGCTCGATTACCTCACATCCCACATGGATGAAGCGGACGAACCTTACGCGTTCGCTTCCTACGCTCTGGCGGCAATGGACGTGGGCGAGATGGCGGGTGCAAGTCGCGCCATCGCTCGCTTGCGCGCAACAGTTCACGCCGATGTGGATGGAACCGTCTCATGGGCATCCGATGGGGGCACGCCCTTCTATGGCTGGGGAACGGCGGGGCGCATCGAGACGACCGCGCTTGTCTTGCAGGCAATGACAAAATATTGCGGATTGCAGAATGCGGATTGCGGCTTGAAAAGTTCTTCCGCCGCTAATCCGCAATCCGAAATCCGCATTCCGCAATTGATTGAGCGTTCGCTGCTCTACCTGCTTCGCCAGAAAGATCGCTACGGCGTCTGGCATTCCACGCAAGCGACCGTCAACGTGCTCAATGCGATGATCGCAGTTTTATCAAAGCAGGACACCGTGGGCACATGGACTGCGCTCGGAACAGGCGCGGGCGGACAGGCTGAGGTCATCATCAACGGGCGACCCGCGACTTCCATCACACTCCCGCCGGGCCGCCTGAATAACCCGATCATGGTTGACATCTCACAGTTTATCTCGCCCGGCGATAACCAGATTTTGATTCGTCGTGGCGGCGCGTCACAGCTAGCATCGGCGCAGGTGGTCTCAACCTTCTACGTGCCCTGGTCTGTCGCTCTGGCGGCGCACAGCGCAACGGCTGCGAGCAAGACGCTACGCCTCGCGGTGAGTTTCAGCAAAAGTCAGGTGAGCATCAACGAAGAGGTGACGTGCAAGGTCGAAGCGTTTGGCAGGGACTACGGGGGAATGCAACTGGGCGAAATCGGGCTGCCGCCTGGGGCAGACGTTGACCGCGCCTCACTTGAACTGGCTGTGAAAAATTCCGGGTGGTATCTGAGCCGCTACGACGTGCTGCCGGATCGTCTCATCGTCTACCTCTGGCCGCGCTCCGGCGGAACCAAATTTGAGTTCAAGTTTCGCCCGCGCTTCGGCCTGACAGCACAGACCGCGCCCTCTCTGCTCTACGATTACTACAACCCGGAAGCGCGCACGGTCGTCGCCCCAACGAAGTTCGTAGTCAAGTGATATTTCGTAGGACAGACATTCCTGTCTGTCATTGAGCGCGAAAGCGCGAATACTGATTAGCGAATATTGATGAGCGTGCTGCTCGCACGCTAGACAGACAGGAATGTCTGTCCTACGAGCGAACGTAATTCTGCAAGTGATGAATCGGAGATGAGGCGAAAGACGCGTACATCGCCGCCGTCGGGGAGTAGTGTGGCGGTGAGCGCGTCGGTGATGACAAAAGCGCTTGAGCGCAAGCCTCTCTGCCAGCCGCGCTCGCGCGCGTCGCGTGAGCTTAAGGACGTGGGATCAATTCCGGCGGCGACGAGCATTGTGCGCGCACGGCGCAGGAATTCAGGCCAGTGTGAGACGACCGCCACGAGCGCGTCCGGCGGCGGCAATTCTCTGCCCTGCATCGAGTCCGGGACGGAACGCGCATGAAGAATCAGGCAAGTGGTGCCCGGCGGGAGCATTGCCCGGACGCGCTCGCCTTCCTGCCCGTAGAACGCGACCGGCTGAGCGCCCGCGAGCATTGAAGCATTATCGCAAACCTCCAAACCCGCGCCTGAGACATGAAACGCGGTCGCCTCCTTAATCTCTGCGACGAGAATCTCCCGCAGCTCTTTGTCCGACTCGATGACGAGAAAGTGGTCGGGCGGCTGCAATTCGAGCAGGCGCTTGATGCGCGTCTGAATCTCGCCGAGCGAGTAGCCATGCTCTCGCGCGGCCTGTAGAAAGGCGTTGATGAGCTGGTCAAGCTCAAGCCCCGCGCTCGCTGGCGCGTCGCTCCGCTGCTGGCGCACGTAGATGCCGCTGCCCCGGCGCAACTCGACCCAGCCGCGCTCGGCCAAGTCGCGGTAGGCCGCGCTGACGGTGTTCGAGTGAATCTTGAAACGCCGCGCCAGTTCCCGCGTGCTGGGCAATTTCTGCCCCGGCTTCAAATCCCAACTGACGATGCCCAGCACAATTTGCGTCGCCAGTTGCTCGCGCACCGGAACTTCACTGTTTTTCGAGAGCCAGATTCGCATAACGAAGGATTACCGGCGCGTGACGACTATCTGACAACTTGTCTTGCCGAACGGATCCGCTCCCCAGAGCTCAACCACATAATCTCCGACCGCTGCCTTCTCTCCGATGTCCACCCATTGCCGCTGCTCTTTCCCGTCCAGCGTGATAATCAGGTCGGCGTCAGCGGTTTCGCTTTTGCCGTCAACGTGCCAGGAGCGCCGGACGCCCTTTAACTGCACGGTCAAGGCAGTGTCTTTGACCGCCACCTTTTCATCCTTCTCTAATTTGAAGCGTTCTCCCAAAGCTACTTCCCTGCCATCCGCCTTCATGCCCCTTTCCGCTTGTCCGTTATTGGTCAACGCTCCGCAGCCTGACAACAACAAAACAATGAAAGTGAAGGAGCAGAAAGTGTGGCACTTTCGAAATCTCATTCTCATAGTTGGCTGATTCCTCCATTGCGGGTAACGCGTTGCGAGGGGCCTGCTGGCGCGGGGATTATACGCTAACATGCTTGCATAGCTACGCCCCCGATGAAATTTAACACGACGAATTTGTAGACAAGTGATTGTCGCCTTGCTCTGTTCTGTGGTACACAGAACGTCAATTCGAGTCTGTTTATCCAATTGCCACGAACCGTGCAAGCTATCTTTCAGAGGAGTCAAGCTCAGGGGTTATGTCTTCCGTCACATCAAACATCGAATCAGTGCTTCACGAGGAACGCGTCTTTCCGCCGCCGGAGAGTTTCAGCCAGAGCGCGCACATCAAATCAATGGAGGAACTTGAGCAGCTTCGCGCCGAAGCTCACGACGCGCCGGAAAGTTTCTGGGCGCGGATGGCCGAAGAGCTTCACTGGTTCAAGCGTTGGGACACGGTTTTAGAATGGAACCTGCCACACGCCAAATGGTTCGTCGGAGGCAAGACGAATGTTTCCTATAACTGCCTCGACCGTCATCTGCAAACCTGGCGGCGCAACAAGGCCGCCATTATCTGGGAAGGCGAGCCGGGCGACCAACGCACGCTCACCTACCAGCAACTCCACACGGAGGTTTGTCGCTTTGCCAATGTGCTGAAGCGTTCCGGCGTTGAACGGGGCGACCGCGTGGCGCTCTACATGCCGCTCATTCCAGAACTCGCCATCGCCATGCTCGCGTGCGCGCGTCTCGGCGCAACGCATTCCATCATCTTCGGCGGGTTCTCAAGCACAGCGCTCGTTGACCGCATCAACGACGCGGGCTGCAAAATGGTCGTGACGGCTGACGGCGGTTGGCGGCGCGGCGCGGAAGTGAAATTAAAGCCAGCCGTTGACGAAGCATTGAAAGAGACGCCGTCAGTTAAGGGCTGCATCGTCGTCCGTCGAACGGGCACGAAGATTCATATGCAGGCGGGGCGAGATTACTGGTGGCACGAGTTGATGGAGACGGTTGACGCGTCTTGCCCGGCGGAAGAACTCGATAGCGAGCATCCGCTCTACATCCTCTATACTTCGGGCACGACCGGCAAGCCAAAAGGCATCCTGCACACGACCGCAGGTTATCTGCTGCAATGCCATCTGACCTCGAAGTGGGTCTTCGACCTCAAGGACGAGGATATTTACTGGTGTACAGCGGACATCGGCTGGGTGACGGGTCACTCTTACGTCGTCTACGGGCCGCTCTCGAATGGCGCGACCGTCTTGATGTACGAAGGCGCGCCGAATCATCCTGAGCCGGATCGTTTCTGGAGCATCATCGAGCGTCACCGCGTCAACATCTTCTACACCGCCCCGACCGCCATCCGCGCCTTCATCAAGTGGGGCGAGCACTGGCCGCTCAAGCACGATCTGTCTTCTCTGAGATTGCTCGGAACTGTCGGCGAGCCGATTAATCCTGAAGCGTGGATGTGGTACAGGGAAATTATCGGCAAGGCTCGTTGCCCGATTGTGGATACATGGTGGCAGACGGAGACGGGCGCGATTATGATTGCTCCACTGCCGGGTGCGACGCCGACCAAGCCCGGCTCGGCGACTAAACCTCTGCCCGGAATTGAGGTGGACGTGATGACGCGCGACGGGAAATCTGTCGGCGAATCGGAAGGCGGCTATCTGGTCATCAAGCGTCCGTGGCCTTCGATGCTGAGGACAATCTGGGGAGACGACGAGCGTTACCGCAAGCAATACTGGTCTGAGATAGAAGGAGTTTACTTCGCTGGAGACGGCGCGCGGCGCGACAAGGACGGTTATTTCTGGATTATGGGTCGCGTTGACGATGTGATTAATGTGAGCGGACACCGTTTGGGCACAGCCGAAGTCGAGAGCGCGCTCGTCTCGCACGAAGCGGTCGCGGAAGCGGCGGTGGTGGCGCGTCCAGATGAGATTAAAGGCTCAAGCATCGTCGCCTTCGTCACGCTCGAAGGCACACACAAGGCGACGGACGCGCTCAAGGAAGAGTTGCGCCGCCACGTCACCAAAGAGATCGGCGCGCTCGCTCGCCCCGACGAGATACGCTTTTCGGATCAGCTTCCGAAGACCCGTTCGGGCAAGATCATGCGCCGTCTCCTACGCGAAATCGCTACGAGCGGCATCATCGCAGGCGACGTAACAACACTCGAAGACTTTTCCGTGTTGGAGAAACTGCGTGCGGAAGAAGAATAAAGAAAGCGATGAGTGATGAGTAATGAGGGATGAGTTAAAACTCTTTCTTTCACTCATTACTCATCACTCATCACTCATCACTGCTTTTAAGGAGTAAAGATGGCCCGACAAATCAGCCAGGAGCAACGGACCGGGGCGCGTTATCTGGCATCGCTGGTGGTGCGCGCCGAGTGGGATACGGAACAAGGTAAGCACGTCGTCGCCGACGGCACAACCGAAAATGTCGGCCCCGAAGGGGCGCTCATCCATTTGCAGCGCGAGTTGCCGGATGTCGGCAGCCGCGTGCAATTGATGGTGCTCAGTGGAGAGGGGCAAAAGCTGCAAGTCGTGACAGAGGTCTTGCGACTTGAGCGCAACGCCGCCCACCCGCTCGCCGCGCTCCAGTTGCTGGACGCGACCGAGGAATGGCGCGGCCTTGTCTGGGAACCTGCTGCGCCTCGCGTCACTCAGCCCGAACCGGAAGAGAGCGAAGACGAGGAAGCAGAGGACGAGGAAGTAACACATTGATAATGCAAAATGAAAAATGAAAAATTGAGGCTGAAACCACCTCTAATAAAATGTGGTTCTCCGCCTTCCTTTTGCATTTTTAATTTTTAATTTTTCATTAACGGAGGGCGCTATGCTTGACTCACAATCTCAGCGTGTTGATGCATCTAATGAGCGGCGCAGGTATCCGCGTTATCCCGTCGTGGAGCAGGTGAAACTGGCTGTTGAAGATGAGAGCGCCGGTGAAACTATCGGCATCGGCGAGGCGGCTGACATCAGCGAGGGCGGATTGCGTGTGCGGTATCTGCCCAAAAATACGGCGGTGCGCGCCGGAGACCGCCTCGGGCTTCTGCTCATAGATGAAGAGCAGGCATTGTCTTTACATGGCGAGGTAGTCCATCATGGCACGTCCGATAGCTTCGGTGTGGAGTTTCGCAATCTCTCGCCGACTGAGCAACAGGAGATAAGCCACTTAGTCCAACGCCTGAATCTGTGAACAGGAAACCTTTGAAATTCAGAAAAGACCAAAAAGAGAAGCAAGAGAAACAACAGGAAGCTCAACAGGTCGCTGAGACCGCAGCCGTCGCGGCAGCAGAAGCCTCCTGGCCGCAGACGCGCGCCATCCTGCGCGTCATCATCATCGTTTTGCTGGTCGCGGCCATGATCTGGGTGCTGTACAGGCTTGAAGGCGTGCTTCTGCTTGTCGTCCTCTCAATCTTCTTCGCTTACCTGATCGCGCCGCTCGTCGAATTTGTGCGCCGCCCCTTCAACATGCGTGGCCGCGAGCGCATCATGCCGCGCGTGGCGGCGCTCGGAATTGTTTACGTTGTCATCTTCGGCTCGTTGATTCTCAGTCTCTGGATTCTGCTGCCGCGACTGAGTAAACAGATCAAGGCATTTTCGGATGCCAGCACCCAGTTTCAAACAACTGCCGCAGGCCGCGTTAAAGTCATCAACGATTTCTGCAACCGGAATGAGATTTCCCCGAACGTCTGCAACTATCTTAACACCACGATGCTGAAAGGCATTGACGTGGCTAAGAACTATGTCGCAGAAGATTTGCCGGGACTCGCCGTTAACGTCCTCGGCTATCTTCCCTGGCTGGTTCTGATTCCGATTCTCTCATTCTTCTTTCTGAAAGATGCGGACGCTTTTCGCCGTTCTGCGCTTCAGATGCTTCCGAGCGGGCGCTGGCGGTGGCGCGGCGACGAATTCTTTCAGGATGTCAACAGCGCCCTGGCCGCCTACATCCGCGCGCAGTTGACCGCCTGTTTGCTCATCGGAACGATTTGCACTCTCGGCTTCATAGTCCTCGGCGTGCCGTTCCCGCTCGTCCTGGGCGTGGTCGCAGGGATGCTGGAATTCATTCCGCTGGTCGGCCCTGTAGTGGTCGCGTTCATCGCGCTGCTGATCACAAGTTTTAGTTCAGACACCTCTACCTATTCTGCGCTCTGGGTGCTTCTGTTTCTGGGAGTCCTGCGCATCGTTCACGATTATGCTATCTATCCGCGATTGGTCGGGCAGGGCGTTCACCTGCATCCGTTGGCGGTGATTCTGGCAATCCTGGCGGGACATGAACTGGCCGGGGTAGCGGGAATCTTCCTGTCAATCCCCGTGATCGCCATCGCCACCGTCAGCTATCGCCACTGGCTTGAGCATCGAGGCAGCGAAGGACTGATGGCCGAGATTTTACAACCTGTCGAAGAAGCCATCGTCCCGCACACGGAATCAGACAGCGATGTTCACATTACTCAGCCGCAATCTGGCTACCCTGAGACACGCAGGCAAGAGACGCATCCGACCGCCGAAACAACACCTGATGAGATGAGACGCGCCCGCCCAGACCTCACCACCGGCGAACTCAAAATGCCCAGAATGGATTAAGGAAAGTGATGAGTGATGAGTGATGAGTTAAAAGCTCATTCCTACTCATCACTCATCACTCATCACTTCTTCTCCATCAATTCGATGAAACGTTTGAAGTGATGCTCGGCGTCGTGTGGGCCGGGGGCGGCTTCAGGATGATATTGAACGGAGAAGATGGGAAGTGTGCGGTGGCGCATTCCTTCCACACAGTTGTCGTTGAGATTGATGTGCGTGACTTCAATCTCTGCGGGAAGCGTTGCGGCCTCGACGGCGAAGCCGTGATTGTGCGAAGTAATCTCGATTGAGCCTTTTTGTAAATCCTTCACGGGCTGGTTGCCGCCTCGATGACCGAACTGTAACTTGTAAGTCGTCCCGCCAAACGCGCGCCCCAGCAATTGATGGCCGAAGCAGATGCCGAACGTGGGCACACCGGAGTCGGCCACACGACGGACTTCCTCAACCACCTTTGTCATCGAAGCCGGATCGCCCGGCCCGTTCGAGAGATAGATTCCGTCCGGTTTTAAGTTGATGACCTCCGAGGCAGGCGTGCTGGCAGGCACGACCGTGACGCGGCAATTCATGCGCGCGAGTTCGTGCAAGGAATTCAGCTTGACGCCGAAATCGTAGCAGACGACGTGAAAACGCTCTTCACCTTCGGCTGCGATTTCGTAAGGCCGCTCGCAGGTGACCACACTTGCCAGTTCCCTGTTCTCCATCGCTGGCGACTGTCTGGCCTTTTCAACAAGGCTCGCTTCATCAAGCTCAATGGTCGAAAGGCAGGCTCGCATCGCTCCCTTGTCGCGGATGTGTCGAACCAGCGCGCGCGTGTCAAGGCCTTCGATGGCGACGATTTTCCAACGCTTCAGGTAAGCATCCAGAGTCTCTTCCGCACGCCAGTTTGACGCCACCCGACTCGCTTCACGCACGACGAAGCCTTCGACCCAGGGGCGCGATGATTCCGCATCCAGGCTCGTCACGCCGTAATTGCCAATCAGCGGATACGTCATGCAGACGATCTGCCCGGCGTAGGACGGGTCGGTCAGAATCTCCTGATAGCCCGACATCGAAGTATTGAAGACCATCTCGCCGCACGTCTCGCCTTCCGCCCCCCATGAGCGACCACGAAACGCGCGCCCGTCTTCGAGCGCGAGTAGTGCCGGTTTTGAATCGTTGAGAGCCATTTAACTCAGGATGCGGCGAGCAAGGCTTCTTCTACAGCTTGCGGCAACTTGATCGGAACGAAGTAGCTTTCAGCATACAGATAGTCTTCTCCCGACTCGTCAATCACTCTGACAAGCTGATGCTTCGCCGCCTTCTCATCAGGCAGAACCCGATAGACTTTCCACAACTCCAACGAAGCCGGGTAGCCATCGTTATGAATACAAATCACGAATTGATGTTCAGTGTTCATAGCTTTCAATCGAAAAGATGCTTGACCTTCATTTCCTTTTTGCCAATGCCGTGTGCTTCATACCAGTGTAACTCCGCTTCATACTCCGAGCCATCCGCCAACCGCACACGACCAATACCTTTCAGCTTGCGCCATTTACCCTTTCCGTACATCCTTCGCAATCGCGCAATATCGTGAATTCCGCTACCAACAGCAATCGTCTCGACACTCTCAATTTTGCCAATAAGCTCGAAGATTATCACGCCTCGCCCTCAACACCCCAGAAGCGATCACGAAACGCGCGCCCGTCTTCGAGCGCGAGTAGTGCCGGTTTTGAATCGTTGAGAGCCATCGCTATAGTTTCAGTCTTTAAATTAAGATGCTACGACTTACCGTCAACGACTTTAAAGCTTTGTGTGGCACGGATGGCGAAGTCGTTGAAAATTTTGGCAGCCTTCGCTTCACGCGAGCCGCCGGGCTCAAATTCCGCGCGAGCAAAGCCCATATCGCGCAGACTCTCCAGGTAAAACAGAATCAACTCGTGACGCTTGTCCGCGTCCGCAACTCGGGCGTACCGGGCGACCAGATAATCGTCATTAACTTTCAGGCCGTTCTTTTCGAGCAAGGCTTTGGTGTGCTCGGCTTCGGCTCCCGGATTCGCGGCGATTGTTTGCGCGAAGTTGAATAACCCGACGCTCGTCTGGTAGTCGTGCTCGCCAAGGCGTGTCGCATTCTCAACTTGAAACGTGTAGCCGCCTTTGACGCCCGGAAGAATTGACTCGAATTGCGCGATGAAGAGACGCTGCACTCTTCCGCTTTCATCGGTACGGGCATACAGGTAGCGCTCGACCTGCGCGACCTTCTTCAAGGTAAAGTTCAAAATACCCACGTGGCGCAATTGCTCGTCCACGTCAATCCTAATCGGCGGAAGCTTTATCGAAGTAATCCTGTTGTCATGCAGTGAGCGTCCCGGCCCGGCGTTCGATGAAACAGCAGAAGTCTGAGGTCGAGGTTGAGCGACGTTCGACAGATGCGAGGCGACAACTTGCCAGCGTCCCCCGCGCTTGACGTAGGTGTCCGTGTAGCGGTTCTGTTCTTTCATCGTTTTACCGTCACGCACATACTCTGTGACGACGCGCCCTATCAGAATCACCACCGTGTCGCCGTAAACCCGCGATTGAACGTCTTCCGTATAAAACTTCATAGCAGGGCTGGCGGGATTACGCGGCGCTTTAATCGAGGCCAGTATTTGCGGCTTGGTTTGCATCGAGCCGTCGGGAAACGTGATGGTAAAATCATCTGCGACGATTGCGTCCATCGCTTTTGTGTCGTGCTGTTCGTAAGCATCGAGCCACGCGCGCTCTAATTTTCGCACCTCCTGTTCGGCATTACTCGCCTGCGGGATTTGCGAACCTCTCGACTGATTGACGGGAAAAGTCAGCGCCGCAACCAGAATCATAAAGAGAACGGTATATCTCATGTTTTAACCTCCACCTGACTGCCACACTACAGCAGCCCGACGATTCCAAAACTCGCTATGGATCTATTGCGAAAGTATAGGTGATGATTCCCCATACCTTAAATGCTCTTCCCCCCACTACTGCCGGTTTGAACTTTGCTTTGTATGACGCCTGGACGGATGCTCCTCGCAGCGAAGCGGGGCCATTCAATGCGCGTGCTGAGATTACTTTACCCCGCTCGTCAATTAATACTTCGACCTGAACAGTTCCCGTAGCGCGTTCAGCTTTGGCCAGAGCAGGATATTGCGGGCGCGCCAATTCAATCGCTTTGCCACCGAGACACTCACCCGGCAAGTGGATTTTATCAAGCTGGTCGCCCTTTTCTTTAAGGATGAGATTGAAAGCGCGGGTTTCCGTGGAATCAGCCTCCGGGTTTTTATTCCGGCGCATGGCGCAAGAATAACGTAGTAGCAAGAGCGCGTCATCCAGATTGTTAAAGCCCGAAATTCGTTCCTTGATCGCCACGGCACGCTGGTACAACGGCTCGGCCTTGCCGTAATCGCGCCTCGTATCATACAAAACAGCCAGTTCGTAGAGAGGACGAAAGACATTTGGGCTGTCTATGCTTGACAGCTTTTCCTCAATTGACAAGCCACGTTGATGAAAGCTGATCGCGTCGTCATACTTCTCTTTCTTAGCGTAGATAGTGGAGACATCGTAAAGCGCATCGGCGTATAGGAGAGAATTTTCGCCTTCTACTTTGCCTATGATTTCCAGCTTTTGTTTGGCCAGCGACAAGGCTTCGTCATACTTACCCTTCTGATACATCTCGCTCATGGAAGCAGCCAGTTGTTTGGCTCTGGCTAATTCCGGGCTTTCCGATTGAGGGGACGAACCGGGATTTGTTTGAGCGTTGACGGCAGGCATCAGAACCAGACACATGGTTAGGATTAGCAGGATTCTCATCATCTGAAAATCTCCTTGTATCAAGTTTTGTGCCGAGTATAGTCGCCGACGGCGCGCGCGTCGGAAGCCTGTTTATTGGTTATGCCTGTGATCGTAAGAATTGTTGCGCCTCGTTGAGCCAGCGTTTCTCGGTGCGATACTTGTAGGCGGGCGCGGTCTTGACGGCTTCGATGCAGGCTTGCATGGAGTTGGCCGCTTCACGCTGGCGGCCCAAGCCCGCCAGAGCGCGTCCCATCAGGTAAAGCCCCTGCGGGTCTAAGTTGCGATTCTCCAGAAAACGTTCGAGGGCTTCGCGCGCGTCTTCAAACTGCCCTGCGGCCAAGTAGGTCGCGCCGATCTCGCGCCAGATTTCGTGCAGCGAGTGCAGTGGATCGCGCTCGACGACCTCGCTGAAATGCTTAATCGCATCGGGCAGCCGCTCTTGCTCACGCGCAATTCGTCCCAGTTGATAGTGCGAGTCCACTTCGTCCGCGTCTATCTCGATGGCACGCTCGAAACGCGTGCGAGCCTCATTCAATTCATTACGCTGCTGGTGAATCAAGCCCAGATTGTAGTGGGCGGAAGCGTCAGCCGGATTGAGCGTCGCCGCTTCCAGATTCTGCTTGAACGAAGCGCGTGCGCGTTGCCCCTGCGACACGTCTGCAAAGTAGCCGCGCAGGAGAATGAAGAAGATGATGAGCAGGAAGGGTGAGCCCATCACCGTCCCGAAGATCGGTCTCAGCACATAACTGGCGATGATCGTTAAGAAGCCGCCTGACAGGACAACAATTATCGAGCGCCAGATTGCGAGCCGGAACACTTCGCGAATCGCCAGCACGACCCAGAAGGCGAACAACGGCAAGAGCAGCATCATGGCGAAATAGAATGACTGGAGGAGCGGGTCTGCGAGCCGCATCAATATCTCCGGCTCGTAGTCGCCTCGCTGCGCGGCCACGCTCAACTGCTGCCTGAACTGAGCGAGAACCTCCGCCTCAAAGCCCGTCACCCTCGCAAGCAAAGCCAGCGGGAGGGCTGCGAGGTTGGCAGCCGCCCACGCGTAGAAAGTGGTCGCGGCGAGTGGCGCATATTCCTGTCTGATGACTAAGCCGAGGCTGGCGCGGCGTTCAAATAAATTGGCGATGAGTGCCATCAACGGGACGAAAATGACGGCGATGAAGAGGAGCGGCAGGACGGAGCTAAAGAGAAGATTGAAGGCCAGAGACGGCCCATACATGACAAACGCCGGTTTGAGAAATTGCCACTGCGTATAGGTGACGTAGCCGACTTGCGCCAGCAATGCAAGGAGCATCGCAGGGCCCAGCGGAGAGCGCTCGCGGATCTCGCTCAAGCCGCGCGCGGGCGCATAGAACATCATCAACAGAGGCCGCAACCAGTTATTCATCTCTCTCTATAAAACTCGCGCTTCAAATATCTACAGACTGCGCGCCATCAATGCTTATTGCTCGTCGTCCGCCTCATCCGTCCTCGGCCTGTTCGTCGGAGGCGGCGCGGGGACGTTGCTTTCAGACTCATGCGAGATAAAGCTGGCGCTGCCCAGAGGCCAGTAGCGAAAGAGAGCCTTGCCGTAAATATATTTTTCCGGCACGAGTCCCCAGATGCGCGAGTCGCTCGAAGCGTCGCGGTTGTCGCCCATCACGAAATAGTAGTGCTGCTTGACCGCCACAGGCTGATGATTGGCGCGCGAGAGATTGCGCTGCGGGTCGAGGTACGGCTCTTCCAACAACTGCTCGCGCCCCTGCGACCTGATATAGATGCGCCCATCGCGGATTTCGACTGTTTCGCCGGGCAGCCCGATGATGCGCTTGATATAACTCTTTGACGGATCGTCTGGAAACCAGAAGACCACGATATCGCCGCGCTGAAGCTCGGGCAATCCATAATAAATCAACTTGTTGACGAAGATTCTTTCGCCGTCGTGCAGGCGCGGCAGCATCGAAGTGCCTTCGACTTTGACGGGCTGAACGACGAAGACGACCAGGAGCGCCGCGAACATCAAAGCGAAAAGCAGGTCGCGCAGGAGAAGGCGCGCTTCCGACCAGAGGCTATGACGCGCCACATCTCGCGCCCGCTGCACTTCAATATCTTTATCGTCTTCGACGGCGACGCTGCCAAAGAGCGGCGTGCGGCGTTTCCTGATTCCAAACATAATTTTTTAGATGGACGATGGACGATGGAAGAACGAGCATTTATCGTGCAATCGTCTATGGTCTATCGTCCATCTTTTGAGGTTAGCTGCGCGCGGCAAGCTTTGTCAAAGGGAAATAGTAGTCAGTGGTCAGTGGTCAGTGGTCAGTTAAAATCAAAAGCTCTGCAATGCTTATCGTCAGTTTTTTACTGACCACTGACCACTGACTACTGACCACTCTCTTTTCCTTGACAGTCTTTGCGGCGCGTCTCTATCATCGCCTGAGACAGTGTACTGCCCGAAGAGACCAATTACATTTGATAGGCATTTGAAAGAGGGAGGCCGCAAGTCGTGATTAAATTAGATATCGTCAACCGTGTGGCAGATCGCACGGGTGTTCCCAAGATGAAGGCCGAACAAGCTGTGGATGCCCTCTTTCATTCGATGAAAGAGGCGCTGATGCGCGGCGAGAGAATCGAACTGCGCGGCTTCGGCGTCTTCGTCGTCAAACCGCGCAAGCGTGGCGTGGGGCGCAACCCGCGTACTGGCGAAGAGGTCGCCATTCCCTCCGGCAAGACCATCCGCTTCAAACCCGGCAAGGAGCTACAGGCGCACGAAGAAGGCAACGCCGGCTCAAGCCCGGCCAATGACACCGGCACACGCCTGCCCGACTCAACGTACTGAATCAGTTTTCAGTTTTCAGTAGTCAGCTTTCAGTAAAACCAGTTGCTCTTTACTGAAAACTGACTACTGAAAACTGACTACTGTTGCTATGTCTGAATCAGTTCAAGCCATACCGCCGTTTGTTGATTCACCCGTGCCGGATGCGCGTCACCGAGATGTGCGTCCGAGTGCGCGGGAGTGGAGGAAGCATGCGACGTTCTTTCTCCTGACCGCTTTGACGACCACGTTTGCGGGCATCATGCTCGTCAGCGAAACAGTCCCGGACCCGGTCATGCGCTCACCCGTAGGGCTGCTCGACTACGTTCTCTACATCCCTGAATTTTATGTGAAGGCGGTGGCGGGCTATGTCCTGTACGCTTTCGCTCATCCACAGATCATCGCGCAGGGCGGGATGTTTGCGGGCGCGCTCCTGGCCATCCTGACGGCGCATGAGGCCGGGCACTACGTCGCCTGCCGACGCTACGGCGTGGACGCGACGCTGCCTTTCTTCATCCCCGCGCCGCCGCTCTTTCTGGCGGGCACGTTCGGCGCATTCATCAAGATTAAATCGCCAATACCTTCGCGACGCGCGCTTTTTGACATCGGCGTGGCCGGGCCGCTCGCGGGCTTCGTCGTCGCTCTACCCATCGCTGTCATCGGCATCCTGACTGCAACCCCCGCGCCAGCGCAACTCGCAATCGAGCCGGGGCAGCAAACAGCAATCATCTTCGGCGACCCGTTGCTGATACAGCTAATCGCTCGCATGTTCGGCGCTAGTCTCAACATCCAGATCAATCCATTTTATTTTGCTGCGTGGATCGGGCTGCTCGTGACGAGTCTCAATCTGATGCCGGTTGGTCAACTCGACGGTGGGCACGCGACGTACTCGCTGTTCGGTAAGCGCCTGCACGGCTGGCTCGGTCGCATCGCGTTTGTCGTGATGTCTCTTCTGGCTATCCTTGGGTGGGTGTGGTACAGCAGTCCCAGTGGTTTCCTCTACGCGGTGCTGCTCGCCGTCATCCTCCGCGTCCGGCATCCGCAGGTGATGGACGAAAGCGAACCGCTTGATCGGCCACGCGTGCTCATAGCGGCTCTCACGCTGCTGGTCTTCGTGCTTTCATTCCTGCCGTTCCCGATTAAGATTTACTAAAGGTGGGATTTCGGTAACTCTCTTTTCAATCCTGATACGTGACCGCCACAGTCTTCCTGGTCGGAGTTTCGTCAGGCACTTTAATCTCGAAAGTCACTTCCGCAGGATGAGCGGAAAATAACCGCTCGACATTCTTTTGCCCGCGGATGGTGATGATGAGCAGGTTTTTGTCGAGCTTTGTTTTGATGCCTGCCTCCCTGATGATCTCGTTCATCCCCGCCGGTGTGCGTCCGAAGACGCTCTTCTGTCCCGCACTGATTAACTCGGAGAGGCTCCCGGATTCAGGCGTCGCGCCCGCGCGCTTCCAGAGATAAAACCCGAAGGCGTATTTCCGGCCTTCGTTCTCAACGCCGACATCCATCCGGTATTCCTGCATATTATCTCTTGTGTCGGGCTGTCGCCATTTCCATTCGGGACGAACCGGCACGGGCAAGACGAACCGCGCCTCACTCTTTGAGACGAGGGCTGTGAACGGCGTTAAGGCAGATGAGGTATCCGACTGCCCTCTCAGGCCGCCGGAGTTTCGCGCGCTCAGTTCAACTGCCAGCGGCGCGCAAAGCAGGATGAGGCAGAAGACATGAACCATCAAACGGGCGGACTTCATTCAACCTTCCTCCCATTTAATTGAAGATATAAGAATCGCAGCCCCGGCCTTAGACCACTGCTGTCAGGTCTCGCTTTAGCGCAACGATGACGGCGGGCTGGGCGGCATTGGCGCGTCCCGGTGTGGCGCTGGCGGTGGCGGTGGCGGCAGTTCGCTAAGCGCGGGCACGTTGCATCTATCATGTTTACGATAGACACGGGGCATGTCGGCAGTTCCAGACTGCACGTCCAATCCGCGACGAGAGCCGTCACGCTGATAACGGTAATATCTCCCACCTGAAGAACTCTGGAAAGGATTGAAGCCGCCGAGCGCCCATGCAGCACTAATGCCGATCAGAAACGCGAACAGGCCGACAGCGAGACGGAGAATGAAGCGTCTGATTCCTGTATTCATGAAAGTCCTTCCTTTCCAAACAAAGATGCGTGTCCGGGGCGGATGGGTTGTTCATCCAAAGAAGAAAACAGCCGCCATCATAATTGTCAGCAGGAAACCCACAATTGTTGCCCTTTTAATCAACTGCTCATTGTCACCCATTGGTCGTGCTACTCCACTCGCTTTTTACTTTGTTTCTATTCTTCCAGAACTCTCAGTTAGCGCCCAACTCGTACCCGAACTATTTGCCACCGCCCATCTCTCTTCTCATACTGGCGGTTGAATCTGTACACCGGGCTGGTGGACTCTAAATCGTAATGGAAGCTCACAGTATAAGCCTCACCAGTAACCTTCGCGCTGTCGCCGTTGACTTCGACCTCTACGTTACTTGTCTTGATGGCTTCAAAACCAAACCCGGGAGATTCCAGGAGAGCCAACCTTTGAGCTTTGGTTTCAATTCTCCGGCGACTTCTGAAAGTGAACTCGTCAGCCAAAATGTTGTCTAAGGCTGCGGTATCCCGGTTCAAATGTGCCTGGATATATTCACGCTCTACTTGCAGGACTTCCTGCTCGACCTTGCCGTTCGAGACGGCATTAAAGCGCGAACCCGGCAAGAGGGTTGTGGAGATAAGCCCTATGGCGAAGGTCACAAGGGCAACAACGAGACGAAAAGCATGGTGTTTCATGTTCTTAATTCCCTGATAAGCCTGCAAGCTACATTATTACAGAACGCGCCTTCTCAAACACTTGGGTCACGCCGCGTTCCCTGCCGGCAATAAACCTTTGATCTCCCTGACCACGCGCGCGACATCTTCCTGCCCGGCCAGCGCTATCATAAAGAATTTGTAGCCCTGATAAAAGCAAAGTACGCCGTTAGCGAAAAGCCAGATGCCTTCAAGCAAGGGGTTGCCGCCCAGTATCCAGCTAATCGGCGCTCCCGTAATCGCTCCGGGTTGAAAAATCTGCGCCCACATGGCCACGCCAGCCGCGCAACTGAACGCTCCCAGAAGCGGCGCGCCGACATATTTGACGATCTTGCGCTCGAACTCGACGCGCTTCTGCTCGGCTTCGGTCAACTCACCATTCTTGACGAGCGTCTCGCGCTCGCGCAGGTAGCCGTCAAACTTCTCACCGATTTTGCGGAGGCCGTAAACGGGCAGCGCAGAATGTGTGAACCAGTGCGGGTGCGCGCCCAGCAACACGCCATCAAGGCTGGGGAACGACGCTCCGAGCCTTGCGCCCGCCACAATGGAGAACGTGACGAACGCGGCCTTGCCGGGATTCTCTTTGATCCATGTGCGCGCCTTGAGCACGGTGGCGGTCGAGGCAACTGAAGCTCGCGTGAAACGCGCTCCGGCGCGGGCTGTGCGCGAGGCTTTCTCGTAATAATACTTCGCCCCGTCGAAAACGTCACCGGCCTTCTCTCCGGCTACTCCGGCGACATTGCGAACAGCTTCACCGGCATCACGCGCCCGGCGCGCGGCTTCTTCGGCGACGCGGTGTGCGTGCTCGCGCACTTCATACTCTTCGCTTAAACGCTCAGCCTCGGCACGCACGCGCTCCGCCCCACCGGCCAGAGTCTCCGCGCCGCGCCGCGCCGCATCCTGAGCAACGCGCGCGCCCTCTTCGACGCGCCCCTTGATACCGAACTTTTCATCAAGCTCGCGCGCCTTTCGCCTCGCCGCCCGCTGCCACTCATCCAGTTTGTCTTTGTAATCGGCCATTTGTTTCAAAACCTCAAAAGTAATCAGTAGTTAGTAATCAGTGGTCAGTTAAAGCCTTAAAAGCTGATTACTGATTACTGACTACTGATTACTATTCCAGTTATACGTCAAGCGTCGGTTGGCGGTTCGCTTCGATTGGCGTTCCGCGTTCGACGCGGTTGCGCCCGCCGCGCTTCGCTTCGTAGAGCGCAGCGTCCGCCACCCCAATCAACTCGCGCCCGGTCGCCGCGCAGAGCGGAAATTCCGCCACGCCGAAACTCGCCGTAATCCCCCCGACATTTGGAATCTCCATCTCACTGATTGCGATGCGTAAACGCTCTGCCACGTCTACGCCGCCATCGAAATCCGTCTCAGGCAGAATGACCGCAAACTCTTCGCCGCCGATGCGCGCGGCCAAATCTATTCCACGAGTTCCGGCCTGAAGCGTCAGGGACAAGCGGCGGATGGCTTCATCTCCGGCATCATGCCCGTATGTGTCGTTCACCAGCTTAAAATTGTCTATGTCCAGAAGGAGTAGACAAAATGGTCGGCTGTAGCGCAAGGTGCGCGAGACTTCACGCTCCAATTGCCGCTCGAAGCGGCGACGATTGGCCAGCCCCGTCAGATGATCTGTGAAAGCCTCTTCCTCACAGGTGTCCAGATAGCGTTTGAAATCAAGGAGCGTGCGCGCCCGCGCCAGCAGCAGGTCAATATCCGTCGGGTCTGTGATGTAGCCGAGCGCGCCGACCTCGGAGCCGCGCCTCAAGTCCTGCGCGTCGTTTCGCGCCGCAGTTTGAATGATAATGGGCAGAAACCGGGTCAAAGGGTTCGCGCGAATTCGCCGCGCCAGTTCATACCCGTCCATCTTCGGCATCATCACGTCTGTGATAATCAAATCGGGCTGATAGGCTTCGACAGCCGCCAGCCCTTCTTCACCGTCATTTGCTGTCCGAACTTCGTAGCCAGCCATCTGCAAGGCGACGGTGAGGAGCATGCGTTTGTCCGGGTCGTCGTCAACCACGAGAACGTTAAATTTTCCTATCATAAATCGCTTTTTCGCCGTGTAAGGATAGTGCTTGCGCGCTTTTCTTCTTCGTGCTAGAGTGTCGCTTCTTCAGTTGTTGTCCGTGACAGACGGTTTGAAAGCTGCCCTTCTTCAAGCAAACCCGAACAAGAACTGAACAGCGCTTGCCTCGCGCTACTACCAGAGGGTCGATCTCCTTACCAAATTTCCGAATATAGTCCGGGAACAAATCTTTTCCAGTTAGTCATCATCGTGAACAAGGTACGGGAACGAAGGCTGAAAGTAAACGCCAACCTCTGCGCTTCACAAGAAACCATAAGGAACTAACCCCCGATGTTACAAAAACGCGCCTGCGACCTGACTGCCCAAGATCGCGCCGAAATCATTCGCCAGTCTGACTTTGGCATCCACCTGAGTGATGATTTATTAGCCCGACTCGCTGCAAAGTCTCTGGCAATTGATTATCGTCGTCGCCGTTTCGTCTACCGCGCCGGTGATCCGGCTGACGCGCTGTACGTCATCGCGCCTTTGGGGCGCGTCAAGCTGTGCCGCGTCGAAGGCGCGACGGGGCGCGAAGCCGTGATAGACATTTTACCGGAAGGCTCACTTTTCGGAGAGTCGGCGCTCTACGCTGCCGGGTCGCGCGAAAAATGTGCCGTCGCTTACGAGAATTCGCGGCTGCTGCGAATCCCTATGGGGGATTTTAAGGAGGCGATGGGGGAAAGTCGAGAGCTTTATGATTACACCTTCCGTCTCATCGGTCAACGCCTTGCCCGCGCCGAACGGCTGATGGCAGACTTTGCGCTCGACGCTATCCCGGCACGCCTCGAAAAGCTCCTGCTCGAATTTTCCCGGCGCTACGGCATCAACGAAACGAACGGCGTGCTGATTGATATTCCACTGCCGCACCGCGAAATCGCCTCTATCGTCGGCTCGACGCGTGAGAGCGTGACCGTGCGCTTGAACGCCATGCGTCGTGACGGTATCATTGAGTTCGTCAATCGTAAAATTCTTATCAAGCGTCCGGAATCGCTCGTAACTGCATGAAGAAGTGTCCGAACTGTGGTAAACCCGCCGCATGGCAAGATAATCCGCACCGCCCCTTCTGTTCCGAACGCTGCAAGCTGATAGACTTTGGCCGCTGGGCTAACGAAGAATATCGTGTGCCCGCCGAACCCGCCCCCGATGCTGAAAGCGAAGAAACGCAGGCGGAGGCGGAAGAGGGTCACTAAGAAATTTACTGGCCAACTATTACAGGAGAAGAAATGACTAAAGCGGAAATCGAGCAATACATAGCAGAAGACCTGAAATCTTTAGACATCAATTTATCGGTGAAATCTATAGAAGATGATGGGGCAGGGGCGTGGAGCATTTCCATGAAATGTCCGCGTTGCGGTGACGTTGATTTTACTGTCCGGGAGTATGGGGATTCGCCTATAAAGCAACAAATCCAGGCCCAGCTTCACACCCATGCAGTAACGCACTAAGTAGCACCCGCCTTCGCTCTCACCTCTATCCCCTGAAGCCACTCCCCTGTTAGAATGCTCAAACAATTTTCTCGAAGCCGGGAGTCCGTAAGAAATGCTGTCTGGGTTTTTAAGTTGCGCGTTTCGCTTAAAGGTAGGATTAACAATCAGCGTTCTCTCGCTTTCAATGCTCCTGGCGGCATGTGGCGGGCCTGCGCCGGTTGAAGTCAGCAGGTCGGAAACGCCGCAGGGCAGGACGCCGCCACGCACAACGCTCCCGATGCCGCCAACGACTGCCAGCAACGGGCAGCCTAACGCACAGAAGTTTACGCTGCTCGATAATCAACAGGTGAAGCTTTCCGATTATCTGGGGAAAGTCGTCGTGCTGGATTTCTGGGCGACGTATTGTGCGCCGTGCCTGGAAGAAGCGCCGCATCTGGACGCATTGCAAAGACGCTTCGGCGCGCAGGGCTTAGAGGTCATCGGCCTCAACGTCGGCGGGCCTGATGACCGTCCCAAGATTCCTGAGTTTGCCGAACGTCTGAAGATTAAATACACGCTCGGCATTCCCGAACCTGAGATGACGAACCTGTACATGGGCGGCGATAGCCGCATCCCACAAACAATCGTCTTTGACCGCAAAGGGCGCATCGTCAAACATTTTGTCGGCTACGACCAAACCGCCTCGGCAGAGCTTGAACGCACGATTCAACAAGCAGTGATGAGTAATGAGTGATGCGTAATGAGTCAAGAACTCGTCACTCCTCATCACTCATTACTCATCACTCAGCACTGATTTTATGCCTCGTGACATCCCCGTCGGAAATGGATCCTTGCTCGTCGCCTTTGACGAGCTGTATCAAATCCGCGACATCTATTTTCCCTACGTCGGCAAAGAGAATCATTCGGAAGGCCATCCCTTCCGCTTCGGTGTCTGGGTTGACGGCGAATTTGCCTGGGTCAGTGATAAAAGCTGGACGCGCGAACTGAATTATCTCGATGAAACGCTCGTCACGGACGTGCGCCTCGTCAACCAGAAACTCGATATTGAGATTGTCTCAAACGATGCGGTTGATCCGCATGAGAACGTCTTCGTTCGTCGTATCAAGCTCAAAAATACCGGAAGCAATCGGCGAGAGTTTCGTCTCTTCTTCCATCAGGACTTTTACATCTCGGAATCCGAAGTCGGCGATACCGTCTACTTCGATCCCGAAACACAGGCGCTGATTCATTACAAAGGCCAGCGATACTTTCTCATCTCCACAGATGCACCCGTAGGTGTGGAAACATTCGCGACCGGAAGAAAAGCATTCAAGGGCGCGGAAGGAACGTGGCGCGATGCGGAAGATGGACGATTAAGCGAAACCGCTATCACGGAAGGCTCCGTTGATTCGACCATCGGGCGCACACTCTCCGTTGAAGCAGGCGAAACGGCGGAGATGTTCTACTGGATCGCGGTCGGCACGTCTTACGGCGAAGTCGCGCTTTTGAATGCGCTCGTGCATGAGCGGCAGCCGCATAATTTGATAGAGCGCACAAATAATTACTGGCGCGCATGGGTCAACAAGAACGAGACGGATTTTGGCAATCTGCCGCCGGAAGTCGTTCGTCTTTACAAGCGGTCGCTCCTTGTCGTTCGCACGCAGATTGATTCGGGGGGCGCAATCCTCGCGGCCAACGATTCCGACGTAACGCTGCGCGCAACCGATCACTACAGCTATCTCTGGCCGCGCGACGGCGCGCTCGTCGCCTATGCGCTCGACCTCGCAGGCTACAGCAATTTGCCGCGCTCGTTCTTCGATCTCTGCGGAAGAATCATCACGCCCGAAGGATATTTTTTGCAAAAGTACAATCCGGACGGCTCTGTCGCTTCGGGCTGGCACGCTTCATGGGACCCGCATACGAAGCGTCGTCTCGTGCCGATTCAAGAGGATGAAACGGCGCTCGTGCTGTGGGCTTTATGGCATCACTACGACGAATTCCGCGACATTGAGTTTGCCAGTCGTCTTTACCGTCAACTGATTACACGCGCTGCCGATTTTCTCGTGAGCTTTCGTGACGCGCAGACGGGTCTGCCACAGCCCTCCTGGAATCTGTGGGAAGACCGTCGCGCCGTTCACACTTTCACCTGTGCCACGGTCGTCGGCGGCCTGCGCGCGGCGGCAAACTTTGCGACCTTGTTTGGAGAACCGCAACTGGCGGAAAGGTATGAGCGGGCCGCGCAGGAAGTCTGCGACGGGATGCGGGCGCATCTCTATCGTCCTGAGCTTAATCGCTTCGCCCGCTCAGTCATGCCTGTCGAAGGCGGCGGCTTTGAAGTTGACGAAACCATTGACGCTTCGCTCTTCGGCATCTTCTACTTCGGGGCGTTCGCGCCCGACGATCTTGTGGTGCGGGAGACGATGCGCGCGGTCGAGGCGCGTTTGTGGGCGAAGACTGAGGTCGGAGGCTTAGCGCGCTATGAAGCGGACAGTTACATGCGTGTCACCGAGAAGGTCGGGGAAGTTCCCGGCAATCCCTGGTTCATCTGCACGCTCTGGCTGGCAGACTATCGCATTGCGTCGGCGCACAGCCTGGAAGATTTGGAACGCGCAATGGAGATTCTGGAATGGGTGGTCGAGCGCGCACTGCCCTCGGGCGTGCTTGCCGAGCAGGTTGACCCTCTAACGGGCGCGCCCGTCTCCGTCTCTCCGCTCACATGGTCGCACTCGACGGTCGTCGCAACGGTGATCGCCTATCTGCGTAAGCTGGAAGCGCTGCTCAAATGCGAGGCTTGCGGTCGCCCGCTCTTCCGCCATGATCGCCGCGCGCGCAGAGCGTATAGATAAGCGCAGGTTAATTTCTTGATGGAAGGCACGGGAAAGTTCATCGGCGGCAGGTGGAAGGCGCGAGTCGAGTTGCTGCCGGGCGAGTTTGAGGTCTTCACGCGGTCGGCGCGGCGCGGCTGGCGCACGGGGCAGCTTGTCTTCACCAATCAGCGGTTCATCTGGCGGCCAAAATTCAAGCGCAAAGCGGGGGCGTCGGACATCCTGTCAATCCCGCATGAGCGCGTGATGGGTTGCGAGGTGGCACGTCCCTGGCAACACCTTTTTCTTGAGCGTGCGCTGCGTTTACGCCTCCAAAGCGGCGAGGTAATCATGCTGATAGCCGGAGACGTGGAGACCATCCTGCCCATTGTGCGCGATTACATGGCACGCGAGCGCTACAGACCCGGAGAATTATTCAGGTGATATGCCCTGAACTCTCACTTTTCAGGCAACTTTTCGGGGTTTTCACCGCATCTTGACTCTGTTCTAAGCGAGGTCGTAAAATCACCGTTACTTGAGATGGCCGCGCTTTGCAACGCCTTTGCTCTGATAACCTGAATGCTTTGCCCTGGGGTTGTTCTCTAAACTGCCTGATTAAGCTGCGCCGAGTTCTTGAAAGAGCGCGTTTTGCGCTTGTTCCAAGAGCTAGAGGCTTCCTCTTTCGTTTTTCAACAGGAGTTGTCCCGCAATGTCTGACCACAAATTTATTCGCCGCGTGAGTCTGGCTCTTCTCGCTCTGGTACTGGCCGTGCCAGCCATCTTTGCGCAGGATTTGCCCGACCGACAGACTAACCAAAAAGCCGAACTGCCGAAAGCTTACAGAGACTGGATTGATAAGGATGTCGCCTATATCATCACCCAGCAGGAGCGCGCTGCGTTCAAAAAACTCAAGACGAACGAAGAGCGTGAGCAGTTCATAGGGCTTTTCTGGCGGCTACGCGACCCAGACCCGGACACGGACGAGAACGAGTATCGTGAGGAGTATTACGAACGCATCGCCTACGCTAATGAGCACTTCTCTTCCGGCATCCCCGGCTGGAAAACGGATCGCGGGCGCATCTACATCATGTACGGCAAGGCCGACGAGGTTGAAACTCACCCGATGGGAGGCTCCTACGAGCGCCCCTCGTATCACGGCGGCGGCTCGACCTCGACCTACCCGTTTGAAATCTGGTTTTATCGCTACCTGCCCGGCATCGGCTCAGGCATCGAGATTGAATTCGTTGACCCGACCGGCAGCGGCGAATATCGCATCGCTCGCTCGCCCGACGAGAAGGACGCGCTCCTCAACATTCCGGGCGCTGGCTTAACACTCGCCGAACAACTTGGATTGGCAGACAAGGGCGATAGAGTTCTGGGGCGTGGAAACTATACAGGCTACCAGCGCGCTCAGGATTCGCCCTTCGAGCGTTTGCTGCTGCTCAGCCAGCTCAATCAGGCTCCGCAAGTCAAGTTCAGAGATTTGGAAGGTCAGCTGAGCTCGACCAGCGGCCCAGTCCTCGACGACAATCCGCTCAACTTCGATGTGCGCGTTGATTTCTTCCGCCAGTCGGACGAGCGTGTGATCACGGCTATCACCGTTCAGGCTGAAAACAAGGATTTGGTCTTTCAGGATAGCGGCGGCATTCAGCGCGCTCGCATGAACATCTTCGGGCGCGTCATCGCAGTCTCTGGCCGCCGTGTCGCCATCTTTGAAGACCCGGTGGAGACGACGGCCTCGCCAGCCGAACTGGCGGATGCCAAAGAACGCAAGTCCGCTTATCAGAAAGCCATGCCGCTCCAGCCCGGAACATACAAGGTCGAAGTGGTCGTGCGCGACATCGCCTCAGGCGCAACCGGCGTTCGCAAGATAGGATTCACCGTTCCGAAGTATGATCCCAAGCAGCTTGGCTCTTCGACGCTCGTGATGGCCTCAAAGCTTGAGAACATCACCAATCTGGCATTGCAGCCCTCGATGTTCGTTATCGGCCAGACCAAAGTTGTGCCTAATCTTTCGGGCAACTACCGGCGCGGGCAGCCTGTCGGCCTCTACATGCAGGTTTACAACGTGGGGACTGACCAGACGACGCTGCGTCCTTCGGTTGACGTTCAATACGTGCTCATGCAAAACGGCAAGGAACTCGGCAAGCAGAGCGAAGACTGGCAGGGACTGGCCGATTACGGTCAACGCCTGACGCTGTCTCGCTTGATTGATACACGTAACCTCAGCGCGGGTGACTACTCAATGGAAATTCGCATCCGCGACCGCGTCTCCGGCCAATCCATTAAGCAGGAAGGCAAATTTACCGTCACACAGTAAGTTTACAGCTTAGAGTTTGGGGTTTCGGGTTTCGGGTTTCGGGTTTCGGGTTTTCAATTAACTCGAAACCCGAAACTTTTTAACTCTAAACTTCTCTTTCCCCGCGCCGGAGCGCGTTGACTAAAAGATGCGCGCGGCGCGTCGGCTCAGGCTGACGATAACCCCCGTCACAAGCGAGCGTGAGCTTGATCGCTCCCTCAAGGTCAATCAAGTGTCCGGGCGAAACGAAGATGGGCTGAACATTCGTCTTCGTTCTCACCGCTGCCCCGACCACCTCACCTTTATCAATCATCTCCGTCCAATGCCCACGCTCCGGTGCAGGCTCTTCATACTTTCCAACCAGCACGGATTTGGCGCAGCCGAGCGTCGGGCGTTTGATAATCAACCCAACGTGCGACGCGATCCCGACGCGGCGCGGGTGCGCGATTCCCTGCCCGTCGAACATCACGGCATCCGGCTCAGTCTTCAACTTCGCCCACGCTTCCAAAACGGATGGCGACTCACGAAAAGAGAGCAGCCCCGGCACATACGGAAACCCGGTTTCGCTCACCACCCCGACCTCTTCAATCACTTCGAGCGAAGGAAGGCGCATGACCACAAGTCCTGCGTAAACCACCGTTGAGAATTTATTGAAAGAAATATCCGCCCCCGCAATCGTCTTGATCTGCTTTTTGAGGGACGCAAGACGCACACGCTCACGCAAACTCTTTTGAAGCTCTACGGCCTCACGCGGCGTCATCGTCCAATCATGTAGTTGTTCGTATTTTGCCATGATAAAAATAGTGATAAGTGATGAGTGATGAGTTAAAAACCCTTGCTTTTACTTATCACTCATGACTCATTACTCATCACTTCCTTGAAGTCCAGTTCCGTGCTTGAAGAAATGTCCGCGCCCGCGCGAACGATGGAATGTACGCGCCAGTGTTCGTCGTCGCGCTGGGGGAAGTCCGTGCGAAAGTGTGCGCCGCGCGATTCTTCACGCCAGAGCGCGCAGCGGGCGATAAGCGTGGCGACGTTGAGAAAGTTCCTCGAAGCGCGAGCGAGCGGCGCACGCGCTATCTGCTCAAACTCCAGCAGAGCGCGCTTGATTGATTCCCGGCTGCGGAGGATGCCGACGCGCTCCCACATCAAACGCCGGACGCGCTTTCTGACGGCCAGCGCCACATCGCCCGAAGCGCGCATCGCAGCCGTCTCGCTCACTTCCCTTTCATCTTCAATCGCGGCATCCTGCGCGCCGACGACGCCGTGGCGGTCTTGAGCGTGATCTGCCGCTGCCGCGCTTCCTGACCGTGCGCCGAAAACCAATCCTTCGAGCAAAGAATTTGACGCCAGCCTGTTTGCGCCGTGAACTCCCGTGCAGGCCACCTCGCCTGCCGCGTAGAGTCCGGGCAGCGTCGTGCGCCCGTCAAGGTCTGTTCTGACGCCGCCCATGCAGTAATGCGAAGCTGGCGAGACGGGCACAGGGTCGGTCGTGATGTCCAGTTCGTAGCGCAAACACGTCTCGTAAATTGTCGGGAAACGACGACGGACGAAACGCGGCTCAAGCTGGGTCATGTCCAGATAGACTGTGCGCGTTGCCGTCCGCTGCATCTCCGCGACGATTGAGCGGCTGACGATGTCACGCGGCGCTAATTCCGCACGCTCGTGATAGCGTGTCATAAACCGCTCGCCTTCGCGGTTGCGTAGAATCCCGCCTTCGCCGCGCATCGCTTCCGAGAGCAGGAAGCGCGGCGCACCTTCGATGTTCAAAGCCGTCGGGTGAAACTGCACAAACTCCATGTCGGCGAGTTCTGCGCCCGCAAGGTAGGCCATCGCCATCCCGTCGCCGGTCGCAACCTGCGGATTCGTCGTGTGCAGGAAAACCTGTCCCGCGCCGCCCGAAGCAAGAATAACCGCGCGCGAGCGCAATTCGCGCGGCGCACGCACCAGCGGATCAAGATACCTGACGCCGCACACGCGCCCGTCTTTCACAAGCAAAGCATCTGTCGCCGCGTGCGCCACGAAAGCAATCTCTCGTTCGGCGCGCGCTCTGGCAATCAAGGCGCGAACAATCTCTCGCCCCGTGGAGTCGCCATGCGCGTGCAGGATGCGGCGGCGCGAGTGTGCGGCTTCCTGCGTGAAAGCCAGTCGGCCTCCCTCGCGGTCAAACTCCGTCCCCCACGCAATCAATTCCTGAATGTAGCGCGGCCCGTCTTCAACCATCACGCGCACTGCCCGCTCGTCGCACAGCCCGGCTCCGGCATTCAAAGTATCTTCTTCATGAAGCGCAACTTCGTCTTCTTCAGAGAGCGCCACGGCGATGCCGCCCTGCGCGTACTCCGTATTCGATTCGTCTGTGCGATCTTTGGTGAGAACCGTGACGCGAGCACCCGTGCGTGCCAATTCGATAGCAGCGCGCAAGCCCGCAATGCCGCTGCCGATGATGATGAAATCTGTTTCGAGAGCCATGAAGATTACTGCGTCGGTTCTGGCTCAAGCTTGTCTATGCGCTTTTCCAGGTCACGCTGATCGGCACGAACGACCAGGACATCTTCTGCCAGCAATCCCACCTGGCGCTCAAGTTTGCGAAATCCATTACGCATGTCGCTTTCAAGATTCCCCAACATGGTCAGGATCTGTTCCCAGATCGGGCGAGTTTCCTGTAGCCGCCGATCAACCTTATCTTCGAGCGTCGTTAGGCGCGCATCTATTGAATCCAAGCGCGTGAGGATGAGCTTCAAGTCGCCATCCGGTAAATGTTTTGTGGTTTCTTCGCTCATGGTCTTCTCCAAACAAAGATTATGAGACTAATTGGAGTTTCACTCAAGCGCGCTTCCCGCTTCTCGCTTTAACCGGAATGCTTGCCCAACATCATTCAGGTGACGTTGCATCCCTGCCAAACGACGCGATAGAATGCCTCACGGATTCATCCCCTAGCATTAACCCAAACAATTAAGGAGACCGCGCGCCCGTGTTTGCTGGTTTGCGCCGCGTTCGCTTCTTTGCCTATCGCACTACCTTGAGAGGAGATTTTGAGATGAGAATGAAACGACTCTTCGTTATCCTGCTTGCCGTCTCACTTTCAGCGCCCGTTGGGGCGCTTGCGCAGAGAAGAAAGAAAGCTGCGATGAAGACCGGAGGCGCGACAGCTGATAACGCCGTGTTACCACCAATCAAGTTTACACAATTCACGCTGGCCAATGGCCTGCGCGTCATCTTCCACGAAGACCACTCCACGCCCATTGTCGCCGTCAACGTCTGGTATCACGTCGGCTCGAAGAACGAAGTGCCGGGTCGCACGGGCTTCGCGCACCTCTTCGAGCACATGATGTTTCAAGGCTCGCTCCACCACGATAACGATTTCTTCATCCCGCTTCAGGAAGCGGGCGGCACGCTCAACGGTTCGACCAACGCAGACCGCACGAACTACTACGAGGTCGTGCCCTCTAACTTCCTTGAGCTGGCCCTCTGGCTCGAATCAGACCGCATGGGCTATCTGCTCGAAGCCCTGACGGAAAAGAAGCTTGCCAACCAGCGCGACGTAGTTAAAAACGAGAAGCGACAGAACTACGATAACCGGCCCTATGGATTGGCCGGCGCAAAGATTGCCGAGACGATGTACCCGGAGAATCATCCGTATCACTGGCTGACCATCGGCTCGCTTGATGACCTGACCGCAGCCTCGCGCGAAGACGTTTCCGATTTCTTCCGCCGCTTCTACACGCCGAACAACGCCAGCCTGGTCGTTGCGGGCGACATCAACCCGGCAGAGGCGCGCATGCTAGTCGAAAAATATTTCGGCCCGATTAAGCGCGGCCCGGAAGTTCAAAAGGTCGCACCAGTGCGTCCCGTTCTCGAAAAAGAGAAGCGCCTGACGATGGAAGACCGCGTTTCGCTTCCGCGCGTTTACATGACCTGGCATACGGAACAGCAATACACGAGCAACGACGCGCCGCTCGACCAACTCGCTTTCGTTCTCGCAGGCGGCAAGGGGTCGCGCCTCTACAAGTCGCTCGTCTACGAAAAGCAGATAGCGCAGGACGTTTCCGCTTTTCACAATTCGCGCGAGATCGCGGGGCAGTTCCAAATCGCGGCCACAGCCAAGCCCAATGTGAAGCTCGAAGATATTGAACAAGCCATTGATGAAGAGATTGCCAAGCTCAAAACCGAGCCTCCGACCGGCGAGGAGATGGAGCGCGCCTACAACGCTCGTGAGTCTGCGTATGTCTACGGACTGCAAACCGTCGGCGGCTTCGGCGGCAAGAGCGACCAGTTGAATGCCTACGCCACTTTCCTTAATCAACCCGGCTACTTCCGAGAAGACCTCTTGCGCTATCGCAACGTCAAGCCTGCCGATGTGATGACCGTTGCCAACGGTTATCTGACCGACAAGCGGCTCATACTGACGGTCACCCCGCGACAGAAAGGCAAAACGACGGGCGATCCCGCGCCGACGAATCCGACGACCGCCATCGGCACTCCGTCACAACAAACGGGCGCGCAAACGGCGACCGCGGCAACAACACCGGCAACCACCAAACCCGGCGGAGCAACTCCCGCAGGAACTCAACCGCAGACGAAAACCGAAGCTGCCGCGACCACACCGGCGGGCGCAACCCCGCCGACAGCCAATGCTAAAGGTGCGGGTAAAGGCCAGGACAAATCAGAACTCGGCGGCCTTTATGTTCAGCCCAAGCCGAAGCCTGACCCGCGTTTCAAGTTGCCGCAGGTGCAGCGTCGCAAGCTCTCCAATGGTTTGGAAGTCCTGATCGTCGAGCAGCACGAATTGCCCGTCGTCAACATGAATCTGGTCCTGCGTACCGGGGGCGCGGCTGACCCGCAAGGCAGAGCGGGGCTGGCGAGCCTGACCGCCGCTTTGATTGACGAGGGAACGAAGTCGCGCTCTGCTCTGGACATCTCGAACCAGCTGGCCGCCATCGGCGCGCGGCTCGGCACGGGTTCTGATTTCGACAGCGCCGGTTTGAATCTACTGACGCTCTCGAAACACTTGGACCGCGCGCTGGACATCTATTCGGATGTTGTTACCAATCCGGCTTTCCCTGAAAGCGAACTGGAATTGCAGCGCAAGTCGCGCCTCGCCACCTTGATGCAACGCCGCGACGATGCCTCGGCAATCGCCGGAGTCGTCTACGCATCCCTGCTCTACGGTCGCAACCATCCTTATGGCCATCCGGCCATCGGCGATGAGCAAAGCGTGAGCGCAATTACGAACGCCGACATCATGAGTTTCTACGATACCTATTATCGCCCGAATAACGCCGCGCTCATCGTCACCGGAGACGTGACGCCAAGCACCTTGATTCCGAAATTAGAGCGCGCCTTTGCCAACTGGAAGCGCGGCGAAGTTCCTGCCGTCAACATCGCGTTGCCGCCCATGCGCGACAAAGCGACTCTCTATATCGTTGACAAACCGGGCGCGGCGCAGAGCGTCATCACGATTGGTCAGGTTGGTCAGTCGCGCTCAACACCCGACTACTTCCCGTTGATTGTGATGAACACCATGCTCGGCGGGCAG
The DNA here is from genome assembly GCA_963811065.1 of uncultured Acidobacteriota bacterium. GTDB lineage: Bacteria > Acidobacteriota > Blastocatellia > Pyrinomonadales > Pyrinomonadaceae > QHXM01. The sequence continues at coordinate 326,667 of CAWEPR010000011.1, read as the reverse complement.
TTCACTTCGCGCGTCAACATGAATCTGCGCGAAGAGAAAGGCTACACCTACGGAGCGCGCACGTCGTTTGATTACAGGCGCAGCGCCGGGCCGTTTGCGGCGAGCGCTGGCGTACAGACCGCCGTGACGAAGGAATCCGTCTTCGAGTTTCTGAAGGAGTTGCGTGGTATTCGGGGCGAGCGTCCCGTCACGCCCGCCGAGCTTGAGTTCTCGAAGCAGGCGATCATACGCGGCTTCCCGCGCACCTTCGAGACGCCCGAACAGATGGCGAATCGTCTGACGGATGTCGTGCTCTATAATCTGCCGGACGATTACTTCAACAACTACATCACGCGCGTGCGCGCCGTCTCGGTGGAAGACATCAACCGCGTCGCCAATCGTTATTTAGACCCATCCAGGATGGCGATTCTCGTCGTCGGCGACCGCAAGGTCATCGAGCCGGGCCTGCGCTCGTTGACGGATGTCGGCACGACCATCACCTTCGTTGATCCCGAAGGTCGTCCCGCCACAGATGGCACGAGCGGCGGCGGCAGCGTCGAAGGCAGCGGCACACGTCGTTAAGCTAACTCACCCACGCATCGTTTGACACGCAAACGAGGACTAAGAGCCGCACGGATTCTTCACTTTTCCGTGCGGCTCTTTTTTTCTGGCCCATACGGAAATCCGGATCAAAATTATTCCATTTCATCCGGCGAACTTTTCCAGCGATAGCTGCGTATGGGGTTTCAACATCAGGTAGGCCACGCGCGGTGCTTACATCGCCATGGCAGAATGAGCGAGTCTGAAATATTCTCGATTAATCTCAACTACCTGACAACAACATGACAGAGCTTGGGAATTCCCCCTTACTCCTTTCGCTTGCGATAAGGCGGATGTTTTCCAAGAAAGCGGATTTCGAAAGGAGTAACGATGAAAAAGTTTTCAGTTCGCATGATGATCGCGCTCGTAGTGTGCGCTCTGGCCGGTAATGCTGCTCTGGCTAAGGTGAAGAGCAAGACTATAACCGTCGGAGTGGATTTTGTGGTTGGCACGACGCTCGTCAAGAAGGGCACCTACAAGTGGAGCTTTGATACCCAGACCAACGAATTGAGTATCATCGCAAAAGACAAGACCGTTGCCGCCAGAACAATTGCCCATTTGGAGAAACGTCAGACGACGGCCTCAGGAACGGACGTAGTCCTGGCCCAGAAAGGCGGAAGCCAGATGTTAATCAGCGTAGCTTTTCCCGGGGATAACCAGAACATCGTCGTCCAGGCGGGCGGGCCTGAGATGGCTCGGGCTCAATAACGGGACTGAGATGTTGTGCCCGGCCTAATTTCGTTGGCGGGCGATGCTTGAAATGAAAAAGGGCGTGCCCGTTTCGCTGGCACGCCCTTTTTCATTTTGTTAGTAAGACCTTGCTCGAAGATTAATCTACAGCAAAGCCGACGTTGACGACCGCTGTGATGTCCTTCTCAAGCGACGAGGTGTCGTTGATACCGGCATCCGAAACCTCGTTTGAGTCAGCCGCCGTAATCTGCATCACGCCCATGCGAGCCTGACGCACACTGCCGATGCCGCTCCCCGTGCTCTTGGCGACCTGCTCGGCACGCACCTTCGCGTCCTTCGCCGCTTCAGCCAGCATCTCTATCTTCAGGTCTGCGATCTTCGTGTAGTAATACTCCGGCGCGCCTGATTCGAGCAGGATGCCCTGATTGATTAACTCGGTCGCCTCGCGAGCGACCTTCTCAATCTTATCAACGTCGTTGGAGCGCACCTGCGCCTCCTGACGAAGGCTGTAGCCTGTAATCTCCGACGTTTCGTTCCCGTCATTATCTTTACCGTGAAGCGTGGTTGAAGAGATAGACGAGATTGTGATCTGTTCTGCGGGAATGCCCTTCGAGATCAAATACTGCTTGATGCGCGAAATGCCGTCCGTCAGTGATTTGTAAGCGTCCTGTGGCTGCGATCCCTGATATGAGACGCCCGCGCGCCAGATGACCAGGTCAGACTTGATGCGCTTGCGCGCCGAACCCGTGACCGTGATGGTCTGGTCACTCTTTTTGTTCTGCGTGATTGCCCATGCCATGACGATTGACGATAAGACCAAAGCCACAGCCAGCGCAAACCCGGCGTTAAAAATCGTTCCATTTTTCTCTGTACTCATTGTTTTTTATTGGCACCTCCCAATGCCGCGCACATTAGACGCGAGGGGCAGGTGTCTTTGCATAGTACAGCACACGGTGCTGGACTGTGGTCAGCCACAGTGGAATCAGGCAAGAAGCGAAGAGAAAGGCGCGCTAAAACTCTCGTAGGCTTCCGGCCAGCGCGCCGACCGCCGATTCAGCCAGGTCTTTGAGCTTTCCCGCGTGCTGCATCAGCCGAAAGCGCGTTGCAATGATGAACCCGATGCTTAGGCCAAGGCTCGTATCAAGTGCGCTCAATTCTCCCGCGAGCGCTTTCTGGGAAACGCGCTCAAACGCCAGCCTCAATTCCTCCGTGGCATCCACGCCCTCGATCAAGATCACTTCAACGTCGCTGCCGCCGCGTAAGCGCCGCCGCGCGTGCTCGCGCAGCCGTTCGCGGGCTTCATCCTGAATCTTGCCGCTTGAAACCACGACCAGATGCGCGGCTTCGGTTTCCACCTGCATGGCCAGAGCGTGCCGCGCCTGCGCGGTCGTCACGTCGCCATCTCTGAGCACCAGCAGGAACGGCTCATTGCACACGCTGAGCAGGATGTGGGCTTCGCCGTCTTCCGGGGTCGCCCCGTTGCAATCTGCTTTTCCGGGACGCCCAGTTCACGCAACGACGCAACGACACGGCTGGCGAGCCATGAGCCGTCTTCCAGCAACTCTGCTGCTGTCTCCGTCGGCTTCACCAAATCTTCGATCTTCTCATCTGCGATGGCCGTGCCGCATTCGCTGCACGTAGCGTTGCTCGCCGTAATGACGTTGAGCGCGTCGGGCGACGGCAGGCGAAAGAGCGAGCGCCCCTTTTTACGGCAACTGACCTGCACTTCGCGACGCAACAATCCGGCATCTGCCATCCTGTTAATAAGGGAGACAACCGCCGCCTCGTTCTCCGCTCCTGACACGATTTCCGAGATGCGCCCCTCTGTCTGTGATTCTCTGATACGGCGCAGGAGGCGTCTGGCTTCCACATCTTCAAGCAATTCGACGGCGCGCGATTGCCCCGCCTCATTTCTCCGGCTTGACGTGGATGAATCGCTTGTAGCTTCGGCGGCCTTGCGTCCCAATGTCGCCATGACGCGCGGCTCACGCTGCTGCCACTCCGGCATCTCATCAAGCTCACCGCTGCTGCTCTCACCGTGCGTGGCTTCGAGCGAATCGCTGACGTTGCGGCAGAAGGCGTCCAATTTCTTCATTGGCTCAAAGGTCTCCGCGCCGTGAACGATTCCGGCGCGCATCCCCGCCGTTTCATCCTCGTCGTTCCCGAAGATTAGAAAGAGAACAAAATCTTCAAAGCAGAACACGTCGCCGCGTATGTAGGTGCGGTCGTCCTCCGTCTCCTCCCAGGAAGCGACCTCGCGCTCCATTTCGGCAACTCTGTCCGGCCCTAAAAGCGCCTGCTCGTAGCAGCTCAAGCGCGTTGAGCGGATGAGCGGAGCCACTCCCTTTTCCTGAAGTTTCTCCAGTACCCCTAAGCGCTTTCCGACCTCAACGCTCCTTTTCGAAGTCCTGCTTTCGATAAACAGCATCGTTGAACTGTCTCCTCTCTGGTCTTATGGCCGCGCATGCTATCACGTCGGGTGGAAAAATTTCTACGTTTCGTTCGCCCACATCGTCGCAGATTGACCGACTGTGTGCTGTGATGGGACGTGTGTACGCTCATGCTTCACAGGTGCGAAGCGATGAATCATCGCGCCTGACCCCTTTTGGGTCGTCTCACGCGGACCATTTGTGACTCATCACAAAACAGTCACATTGCCTCTTGTAATGCCTCTAAGTGCTGAGTAGAATGGCTTTTGTGGTTAGGTACTACCCGCCGCAACAAAGCAATCCCTAAAAAAGGCAAGACCCGAATTTATCAAGGAGATAAGTGTTCCCCGTCTATGAATTATAAGAGAATATTCCCCTGCGTAATCGCAGCCTATTTTGTGTTCAGCGCGTTTGCGGTCATGGTTACCGCTCAATCCAGTAACGGCATTCATTCAGCTACTACTAATTTCACGACAACGACGATTGACCAGAGCGGCGCTACGCGGCTTGAAACCGATCCGATCATCATTTCGCGCGCCAAGCCTACGATGGCAACCTTGGGCGCAGCGACGACCAGCACACTTCGTTTTGACAATCTATTACATACAGCGATAGACGCGCGTCTCGGCGCACGCTATGTGTGGGGAGCTTCAGGGCCGCGCGTGTTCGACTGTTCCGGTTTTGTCTGGAGCACCTTTCAGGAACTGGGGGCAGATTTCACTCGCGGCAACGCACGTTCCTACTGGGCGCGCTTTGCCCCGGCAACCGAAGATGAGAAGAGAAAGTTCGGCACGCTGGTTTTCTTCAATAACCAGACGCACGTTGGCATCGTCGCCGACGAATACGGTTTCTACCACGCCTCGCGCCGCAAAGGTGTGATCTATTCACGGTTCGACAAATATCCTGCCCGTGTTGACGGCTTCCGCCGCGTTCCCCTGCCAATGCAGTTGCTGGCAACAGCGGAATAGCTTATTAAGTGAGATAGTCAAAAAGGCCGATGCTGAATGTTCAGCGTCGGCCTTTTGCGTTTTAAGATACGGCCCTAGAGCGCCTAACGATTATTGGGCGGGCCGGAGACAAAACCGGAGACAAAGCCAGCGCGCTTTTCATCCTCGCGCGCCTCCCAGACAACCGCTATCTTCTCTATCGCCACATAGCACATCGTCTGCTCGTCATCCTTCAGATGGAGCACGCCGCCTTCGACCTTCATAATCTCTCCGCGCAGGCTCGACGCCCCACCGCAAAAAATGTCCACCTTGCGCCCGATCATCCTCGAAAGAAACTCCTGCATCTTTTTCACCTCCTAAAAAGAAGTGATGAGTGAAAGACAATTTCTTCATTTTTACTCATTACTCATCACTCATCACTATTTTTCCCATTCCCAGATCTTCTCGCTCCCATTTTTGTCATGGACCGTTGTTTTCTTCACTTCACGGAACGTGATCTGAATGAGCGGCAGCACTTCGGGGTCGTCCTGTTGGATTCGCTCGAACTTCAAGAGGTCGTAGTAGGCGCACCGTGAGCGGTCCGGGTATTCGCGGCAGACCTGCGGGCGGCCGTGATAGATTGAGCAGCCGCGCGTCTCCTGATTAAGAAACATGCATGCCTGCTCAAAAATCACATCCTTTTTGCGGCGCAGCACGCGCTCGCCGCTCGACCTGTCAATCTTCGTGTAACGTTTCTCCGCCGCTTCGGGAGTCAACTCGAAATATTTAGCCAGCCGGTTGAGGTCGCGCTTTGAAACCTGCACGCGCTCATAAACCGAGCAGCAATAGGCCGGACACTTCGAGCAATCGAAATAGACGCGCGGCTGTTCGTCAGTTACCTTTTTCCCCATTGTTCCCTCAAAGAAGAAGTGATGAGTGATGAGTTAAGAGCAAGAAATGTCTTTTACTCATCACTCATCACTCATCACTTCGTTACCTTCTTTTCGATTTCCTGTACTCAGACATCAAGAGCTCCATGAACTCGGCGCGGCGGTCATAGAGACGCTTCGGCTCGCGCGGCTCGTGGCGAGCGAGCGCGTAGGCGGTAATGATGGGCAGCGCGACCGTAGAGTCAACATAACATATAACCGCGTCGGGCAAGCGGTCTGGATCAACTTTCCCCCATGAGACCGCTTCGCCCGGAGTTGCACCGGAGAGTCCGCCAGTGTCGGGGCGTGCGTCCGTGACCTGTAAAAAGTAGTCGTGCCCGCGCTCGTCAATGCCTAAGACTTCCTGAATCTGCGGCTCTGTTTGGAGGATGAAATTCTTGGGGCTGCCGCCGCCGAGAATGAAGACGGCAGAGCGCCCGCCATGTTTCGTTCCCTTATCGCCACGCCCATGAATCGCGCCGCGTTTTCCGGCGAGCACGATAGCCGCGGTCTCGTTCACGTCAAGCGAAGGATCAAAGGCGAGCTTGTTTCCCTGCAAAGCCTTCGCCGCGACGTTCATCCCGATGGACGAATCGCCGGGCGATGAGGTGTAGATCGGGACTCCGTATTCGTAAGCCACCGCCAGCAGGGATTTGTTCTCCAGTCCGAGCTTGCGCTCGCGCTCGCGCACGTAACGCCCGCACAGGTAATGGAACTCTGCGGTGGACATGGACTTTTGAAATTCCTCGCCTTCGATAACCCGGCGAAAGAAAGCATCCGTATCCAGCAGCACGCTGTAGTCGAAAAAGATGTCGTAGATACGCACGACCTCTTCCTCGCGCAACACTATGTCCGAGATTTGTGTGTTGCCCTGATGGAGTTGTAGCCCGATACCGAAGTGCGTGTCGTGATAAAGATTCGCTCCCGTAGAGATAATCCAGTCAACGAAGCCAGCCTGAATCAGCGGAATGAGCGCGGAGATGCCTAAGCCCGCAGGTGTCAGCGCGCCCGTGAGTGAAAGTCCAACCGTCACGTCCGGCTCCAGCATCTTTTGTGTAAAGAGATGACACGCCTCGCGCAGTCTGGCTGCGTTGTAAGCGAGAAACGATTCGTCAACCAGATCGGCGAGCGTCGTCTCGCGCGCTATCGGTTTCGGGTCAATGCGCCGCCCCTGTAGAAATCTGCTCTTCTTTTTCGCCATTGTTCTTTTCGACCTCTGCGTAATTTTCCAGACATGCGCGACACAAACAACGCTCGTAGCGTGCGCGAAGCTCTCCCCGCGCGGCCTCGCTCAACTTTATCTCCTGACACCAGCAACTCGAAAGCCCGGCCCCGCACACGAATGTCTCGCCACACGCTTCGCAGGTAGAAGGCTTGCGGTATAGCGGGAGAGCAACACTTTCTGACTTTTGTAAGCCCATCTATTTTGACCCTGCGCTGTTCAATTCACAAAAGCTGTCACGAATATTTGCAGGCTCATTCGGCTTGCGCCCTGCTCTCTTCTTCGGCGCGACGCAGGCGCAGGCGATTAATGCGACGGTCGTCAGCTTCGAGCACTTCTACATCGAGGCCGCGAAGCGTCAAGCGCGTACCTGCACGCGGCACATAACCGGATTCGCTGATGACCAGCCCCGCGATGGTCGTGAAATCGTCGTCTTCAATCTCCATATCGAAGAGCCGTTCAATCTTTCCAATCTCGGTCGACCCGAGCACGTCGTAATAGCCGTCCTGGGCTTCGACGATCTCGATGATCTCTTCCTGTTCAGTATCCTCGTCCTCAATCTCGCCGACGATCTCTTCTAAGATGTCCTCGACAGTCACCAATCCGGCCACGCCGCCGTATTCGTCAATCACCATCGCCAGCTGCGCGTGCGCCTTCTGCATCTCTTCCAGGAGGTCTGCGACCGCCTTGGTTTCGGGAACGAAATAGACTGGGCGCAAGAGTGAGATGATCTTGTCATCTTCCCTGCCTTCGGGCCAGCACTGCAAAAGGTCGCGCACGTAAATGATGCCTTCGACGTTATCAATCTGCTCTTTGTAGACGGGCAGGCGTGAATATTTGGATTCGATCACACGGTCGCGTGCTTCGCGCACGGTAGCGGTAATCGGCAACGCGACGATTTCCGTGCGCGGCGTCATCACCTCGTTGACGGTTGTATCGCCAAACTCGATGATGGAATGAATCAGTTCGCCTTCTTCCTCTTCGAGAATCCCCTCTTCCGCGCCGACATCAATCAAGGCCTGTATGTCGCCACCGTTATCCTCTTCCTCTTCCATGTCACCCGTCTCCGTCAACTCACGCTCACGACGCAAACGATTAGTCCTGCGATGCAAAGGGTCTGCGATAAAGGAGAGCGCGCGATAGAAGGGCTTAACTATGGGCAGGAGCGCGAGCAGCGTTTTCTCAGGGTTACGCAAGGAAATCATGCGCGGGATTAACTGGCGAAAGATACCGGCCAGGATGAGTCCGGTGAAGAGAGCGACGAGCAGCAGGTTTATGCCTGAGAACCACTCAAGCAGAATCTTGGTGATGAGAATCGAGACGGCGACCAACTGGATTTGAATGGACGCGCCCAGAGTGAAACGAAAGTGAGGCCGGTCTTCCTGAATCTCCTTGAGAAAGGTGGCATCGGCAGCCGGGTTTTCTTCGACCTCAGCAATCAGCACACGCAATCCGACATCGCTCAACTGGCCAAACGCCATATCAACCGTCGCGAGAAACGTCAGCCCGACGAGCAACAAACAGGTGATTACTATTTCGATTCCCATATATAGAGTCTGGAGTCTAAAGTCTGGAGTCTGGAGAGTCAAAGCTGACTTCAGACTTTCAAACTCCAAACTCCAGACTTTTGAGGATTATATTCCAAGTCGGCGACGAAGGCGCAGTTCCAGATGATTCATTTCACCCTTGTCCGTTTCGTGGTCGTAGCCGCACAGGTGCAACAGACCGTGCAAAATAAGCTGCGCCACTTCCGTTTCAAAACTCAGATTATGTTCCGCAGCCTGCCGCGCCGCCTGCTCGACCGAAATCACCACATCGCCCAAGCTTAAGCCTTCCGCCTTTTCAAACTCATCCTGCGCCGCCGGAAACGACAACACATCCGTCGTCCCCCGCTTCCCCCGCCACCGCCAATTAAGCCCCCGCATCATTCGGTCTGACACAAAAGCAACGGTCACACCCGCGCCATCAGCAGGCGCAACCTTCAAAGCCTTTGCTGCAAACGCCCGCCACTGCTCGCAATCAAGCGGCATCTTGCGCTGGCGGTTGACGACTTCAATCATGGTAACAGGTGATGAATAATGGGAGATAGGTGATAGGAGAAAAACTTCTTATCACCTATCTCCCATCTCCTGTCACTTATATTGCGCTCTTGCTCGTGTGCTTCTCGTAAGCCTTGATAATCATCTGCACGAGGCGGTGGCGCACGACATCCTTTTCGGTGAAGTAGACGAACTCGATGTCTTCGACGCCCGACAGCACGCGCTCGGCCTCGATCAAGCCGCTACGCTTGCCGGTCGGCAAGTCAATCTGCGTTACGTCCCCCGTAATTACGGCCTTTGAGCCGAAGCCGATGCGCGTCAGGAACATCTTCATCTGCTCGCTCGTCGTGTTCTGTGCTTCGTCTAAAATGATGAAAGCATTGGCAAGCGTGTTGTGTGTCAGGATAAAGTCGTCTGTCACGTAGAGCGCATCGGACGCAGCAACGCTGATGCACTGCGTTTCCTCTACGCCGACGGGTTCGATGTTTTTAATGAACCGCATAGGTCGTCCGCCACCATGTTCGTGATAGATAGCAGCCTTGCGCGTCAGCCGGAAAGGTTCCAACCCTCGCGGCAAGCGGATGTCCATCACGTAGGCATCGTTTCGGTATGGAACTTCCCTGCCGTTAGCGAACCCCGGTTTACGGCCTTCGGATTCACGCCTGCGACAGTAGGCCACACCGCCAAGTGAACGCACTAGAAACAAGACATCATCTTTGAGCCGCTCTGAGGTTGTGGTGTACTGAATCCTACAAGTGCGCCCCGCCTGCCTAACCGGCCCGCCATCTGTATCCAGCAATCCCTGCAACACCGCATGACGAACGTCGGCGCTATTGTATAGATAGACTTCGGGAATGAACTTGGTGGACGAACGCGTTCCCGCCAGGTCGAGTCCACGCAACGCCTGCGTGAGCGGATTGCGGATGCCACGCCCGGCAGCGAAGCTGGAAAGCACGTAGTCTATGCTGGAGTTACGCCGAAACGTCAGATTCATGTCGGCAAGAGCGAAGCTCAGCGATGAGACTAGCTCAGAATCTGAAGTTGAAAAGCTCGGCGAGGTCTTGTCTGTGATGCAGCCATCGCCAAGAAGCAATCCCAGCGAATACGGGTCGAGCGTGACTTCCCGTCGCGGCCAATCCACAGGGGCTGAAAGCAGTGGTAATTCATATCTGTATTGGTGATTGCGCCGAAAATTGCCGACCATCTCCTGGGTTTGCAAGATACGCAGAGGTTTGTGTCTGCGTTTATCCTCCAGTGTGCGAACCGCCCAGAGATGCTCGGCACAGGCTAAAGCACTCGCCCCATCAGTCATTGTCAGGCGATAGACCATTTTTGACCCTTGCGGATAAACGCCTGTGACCTGCGTCGTCTCTCCGTCAGAGCCGATGATGGCATCACCCGGCTTGAGGCTGCCCATTGCACGCCAGCCCGTCGGAGTCAAGATTTGACTGTGTAGAGGTTGCGCCCGGCCACGCATGAATGCCAGCGGCGCGACTTCGATCACGCGCTTTTCCAGGAGCTTCGTCACGCGCTCGTAGTCAATCAAATCGAAGAGCGCGTCGTAGAGCGGTCTGAGATAGGGATCAACCTTGTCCTGCAAATCGCCGGGCAGGAAGCCCAACTTCTCGCCAGCTTCAACCGCCGGGCGCGCCAGCACGATGCGGTCAACCTGCTTCTGCATCAATGCCTGCACAGCCATTGCAACGGCCAGATATGTGTTGTGATTGACGAAGCCGTTTGCGACAAATGAATGCGTGCCCGGAACTGTCAGATCATAGACTTTCGCGTGAGAAGGCTTAATGGATGAGATTTCAAGGAACAGCAAATGATCCCTTAGAAGCGAATGGAAATGGGCAAGCTTCTCATGCTGTACGCTGTGGGCTTCGAGAACTTCAACCAACTGCCCAAGCTTGGCATAGCTTGGCCGCCGATCTTCCCTACGATAATCGGCGAAGAGTTGATGCTCCGCACGAGTGAAAACTGTGCCGTGCATCGCTGTACTCAAGCGCGCGCCAAGATAAGGCACGACATCAATATTTGTATTAGAGCGTTTTACTTGTCTTCTGGCCCGCTTGCGCTCCAGCGCGAAGCCGATCAGCTCATGGAATCGTTCGGCCTCCGCGCCAGCCATAGTCAGCAGATGCGAGATATGCTGCTTACCCTGATAACGCCCTCGCTTGATAGCTTTCGCGGCGACGATACCGAAATTAAGCAAAACAATTTGAGCTTGGCGAATCAATTTCTCTGAAACAGATGAGAGCGACACATTGCCGTCGCGCTTCTCAATCGTTCCGTCCGCATCGAACAGCCCGCGCATGAATGCCGCGACGATCCGCTCCGGCGCGGATAAAATCGAAGGCGCGATACATTTTGTAGAGGCTTTGCCGGTTGGCATTCCAAGACCGGCTAGTAACTGGTAAAGCTGCGAACTGGCAACGATGTAATCGTATGGACGATCTCCGCCGTTACGGAAAACATGCAGACCGAATCGCAGTGCCAGTTCATAAAAGGCTGCGATAATTGTTTCATCCGCCGAAGAGAGAATGATTCGATTACGGAAGGTCAGACAGCCATCGCCCGTCAGCACCCCCATCATGTAAGCGAGCTTTTCATCAATCTGCTCTAATGCGACCGCCTTTGATGAATGGTCATGCGGGCTATTCGGAAAATACTTAAAGGAAACCGAAACTTTTTTACCGAACATGTGCTGACCGCGTTGGAGGGCAACAACATCACCATCACGCAACTCATCAGCACGCTTCCACTCGAGCGCTCCCGCAGTACTCAGCGTTAGCAAAGGATGCTCAGGAGTCGTTTCTATAGAATATCCGAGGCGTGTAGTTACTTGCAGTGTATCGGATTCGCCACCGCTGTAAACGTGCGAGGCAGTTTCCGCGCCATTTGCTCCATGAATCCTCAACTCAATTGGCGCATACTCGTCGTCCTCTAAGGCTTCGCCAAGCGCGCCAATCTCAATCATCCCTCTGTCAGTCAGGACAAGCGAATCGCTGGCAATGCACTTTCCAGTGCCCGCGACTCCTATGCCGAACACGACATCTTTATTCTGAATGGCTTCGATGTAGCGGCGCTGCGTGGCGGATTTGGGTGCGACCTGCTTTTTGCCAGCCGGGTTGAAGCGGGCTTTCGTGAAATAGTCTCGCAGGGAATAGGCGCGGTCTTCGGCTATCTGAGAAAAGGCTTCGCGCAGTTCCCTGTCTGTGAAGGTCTTGCCTTCGGTGAACAACTCTGCGAAATCTTCGAGGATGCGCTCGACCGTCTCCACATCTTTCGGGTCGCCGTCAACTGTCAGGTCTTGACCGCGCGCGTTGATTCGCACATCCAGGAGCGATTCGAGGTATTTGATGTTCTGGTCATGAACGCCAAAGAGCGTTTCCAGACCTCTGGGCGGAAGTTCTATCTTCTTCAAAAGAGGCAAAAATCTCCTTGCTGGTGGTGTAAGTCTTGTGGCGCGACGGCGTGCCGATGAGGGTGAGCAAAATTCCCTTGCATATGACGTAAACCGGACGCTACTACATGCCGCGCGCAGGTGTCAATGCGCTTTCAGACAGAAAACGTGTAATTTCCGGCAGCACGGCGCGCCTTGACACAGCACTTCTCCGTACCTATACTCTGCCCTTTGCGCTTGATGGTCGCAATTTGGGCTATCGAGACTATTGCAGGGCAATCATTAAAGAGTAGATAACAGGGACGGAGATTAAGAGCAATGCCAAATCATAAATCAGCAGAAAAGCGCATGCGCCAGAACGAAAAGCGCCGCGACGTTAACCGCAGCAATCGTGGCCGTCTGCGTACTTCCATCAGGAAACTGCGCTCGGCTTTGACCACAGGCGAGGCCGCAAACGTTCAGGAGTTGCTGCCCGCAACCATTTCCACGATTGATAAAGCCGTGCAAAAGGGCGTGCTTCACCGCAATGCCGCCGCGCGTTATAAATCGCGGCTGACCACGCGCGTCAATCAGGCTGGCACGAAGTAAGACAACCCTTCAATTAAATTTTTGGAAAGCGAGGCAGGCCGGGTCATTCCGGTCTGCCTCGCTTTTTCTCTTAAAGAAGACGAAAGGAGTTTCTCCAGTGACGATCTCAAGGAATTACTACAAGAGCGAGGATGAAATCGAAGCGGTAGTGAGTGGGTTTGAGGACTGCACCTTGCCTGATTCACAATTTAAGCACGCAGAGCATCTGACGGTCGCCCTCTCGTATCTTCACCGCTCGCGCCTGACCGTGGAGGATGCCACAACGCGCATGCGTGAAGCGCTCTATCGCTATCTGGATCATTATGCAGATGACCGTCAGGCATACAATGAGACGATAACTCTCTTCTGGATAGGGATTGTTAGCAGCTTCCTAGCGCGAACTGACACCGCGCGCCCAATCGAAGACATCTCCAATGAGATGATTGAATCTTTCGGCAACTCAAACCTGATCTACGATTATTTCAGCAGAGAGCATCTTTTATCCAGCGAAGCTCGAAAGGCGTGGGTCGAGCCGAACTTAAAGCCGTTAGATTTTTGAGAGTATTTAACGAATCTGAAATTATGCAGCGAGTTCGCAGATGAGAAGTTCGAGTTGCAGGCGCGGTGTCGCTTGAGAGGTCTTGATGGCTAAATCGGCGGCGGCGATGCGCTGGATACTATGGGCGAGGGTGCGAGCATCGCTGCGGCGGGCGGTGGCCAGAAACTCCTCGCGGCGGCCAAAGATTCCGACCTGACGATAGACCTCCTGATTCGCCGCTCCCTTAGCCATCAACTCTTTGGCGAGCGCCAGCCTTCGATAGTTGCTGCCAATCAAGCCAATCAACATCACAGGTTCTGCGCCGTCGTCCAGCAGACGCTGCAAAGTCTGCAACGCGCGCTTGCGATTACGCGCAATCAGATGATCCGCCAACTCGAAATTGGACAACTCGCGCGAGCGCCCGACGAGCGCGTCAACCATCTCCATACTAATCAACCCTGAGCCAAGCGCGGCGCATCCTAACTTTTCAATTTCATTCGAGAGCGTGCGAACATCTGCCCCGACGAGCGCCACAATCTGATGCAGAGTTCTATCGTCCGTCTGCACCTTCAAATCTTTCAGTCGTTTTTTCGCCCACTCCGCAAGCTCCGTATCCGAAAGCGGTGCGAACTCGACCGCCACGCAAGCTTCCATCAACATCTTACTCAGCTTACGCCTTTTATCCAGATCGTCGGCGACGAAAATAACGATTGACGATTCGACGGGGCGCGCTATGTAGCGCATCAGGGCTTCTTCGTCCGCCTCGCGCAGCTTACCGAAATCTCTAATCAAGACGACGCGGCGCGGCGACATCATTGGAAGTTGCTCGATGGTGGCAATCGCCTGCTGCACATCCATATTCAAGAGGCTATAGCTCGCCTCGTTGAACTCGCGCAAAGAAGCGCCTTTGAGGCTAATGTCTGCGATGGCGCGTGCGGCAAGGTCTCGCAGGTAAGATTCCGCGCCGAACAGCAGGTAGAGCGGCTTTGTTTCTCCCTGCTTGAGAGCGCGATGCAAATCTTGTCGTGTTAGGAGACTCATTTCTCGTCGTTGACTCCGAAGCCGTTGACGAGTGTAGAGACAACCGATTCGGCAAAGCTGCGCGCCATGCGCTGCACAGCCGGGTCTTCTTCGTTGAAGAACGAGCGCGGGTCGCTGGTGAATTCAAACTCGCCGCGAAAGACGTAGTTCTGGTTGTCGTAGATGACGCGATTCTCCACCTGATCGCGGACGGTGACGGCGGCTGTGATCGTGACTTCAAAGATGCGCGCGCGGCGGTTCGGGTCGTCCGGTTGAAGCAGGACGCCTGTGAAGGTGAAGCTCTTAATCACTCCGTCAATCACCGCGTCTGCGCCTTCACGGTCACCCTGCACGCGCAAGCCCCGCCCACGCCGGACAATCTCGTTGATGACGGCTTCCGTGAAACGATGCTCTATCTTGTAGCGCAGCGCCTGATTCTGAAAGGCCGGGACGGCGACCGTCTTGATGCGCGTCGGCAGTTGATTCTTCGTCACAGGCTTGTAGCACTCTGTAAAGCCGGAAACGAAGAAGAGCATCAGAGAGAGCGCAAGCCTGCGCCAGTTCTTTTGTCTCAAGTTCATTTGATAATTTTACTCCAACACCATTATTGCTCTAAACCTGCTCTGGCTCATTCGCCGCCCTTGCTACATACCAGAAGTCAATCCCGTCGGCGAGTTGTTCCTCTCGCTGGTAGATGAAGCCTATCTTTTCCAGCACACGTTGCGAGGCGACGTTGCGCGAATCAACGCTGGCTGAGAGTTTCGGCAGGCGCAAGTGTTCGAAAGCGTAGCTCAGGCACGCCGCAGCCACTTCCGTCGCCAGCCCGTGTCCCCAGTGTGAACGCGCCAGAGTATAACCGAATTCAATGGGCAGCCCACCATCGCGTTGATAACCCATGCCGCAGCTACCAATCACCTGGCCAGTCTTTTTTTCCAACACCGCCCAGAAACCGAACCCATGCCGGTCATAATGCGCCATCATCCGGCCCAGCCAGGCCCTTGTCTCTTCAACGGTGGCATTAGGCTGCCCCGTCCCGACATAACGCATCACTTCCGGGTCGCTCCAAATCTTAAAGCCGTCTTCCGCATCATCGAGCGACCACGTGCGCAGCCTCAGGCGTTCTGTCTCAAGAATGATTGTCATTATCAGGAAATCAGGTCAGGGCGTCGGACGACTGAGCCGATGCTTGTTTAATCGCATCAACGATGCGCACGGTCTCGACAGCAGCTTTAACATCATGCACACGGACAATGTGCGCGCCGCGAAGCACCGCCGCCGTGACGGTCGCCATCGTTCCATGAAGACGCTCTTCCACGGGCGCACCTTCGAGCAGGCGTCCGAGGAAAGATTTTCGTGATGTGCCAACAAGGATGGGAAACTGCGGGAACGACTGCGCGAGTTCGTTAAGTTTCGCAATCAACTCGACGTTTTGCTCAAGACTCTTACTAAAACCGATGCCCGGATCAATGGCTATGCACTCAGGCGCGACCCCTCTGCGTTGAGCCTCCGCAATGCTCTGGCGCAAACTCTGCTTAACTTCAGCCATGATGTCCGGGACAGGCGCGAGGCTGTGCATCGTCCCGGCATCTCCGCGCGAGTGCATGAGGACGAGTCCGGCCTGCGCGCTCGCCGCCACGTCCGCCAACGACGGCTCAAAACGCAAAGCCGAAATGTCGTTGACAATCTCCGCCCCGGCCTCAAGTGCAGCACGCGCCACCATTGCTTTCGTCGTATCAACGGAAACAGGAACAATCGAGCTTTTCGACAGTTGCTCTATCACAGGCACAACACGCCGCGTCTCTTCTTCGGTGGAGACGGTTTCCGCTCCGGGTCGCGTGGATTCGCCACCGATATCTATGATGTCCGCGCCCTCCGCAATCATCTCTTCGGCGCGTGAGAGAGCGCGTTCTGTAGACGAGAACCGCCCGCCATCGCTGAAGCTATCAGGCGTCACATTGAGCACGCCCATCACGAGTGTTCGCTCACCGACGATGAGCGCACGGCGCGCAAGTTTCCATAGTCCCATAATGCAAAATTAAAAAATAAACAGCGGCATCGCTAACGCGCCGCACGCTGACTTCGCGGGCGAGGTATTGACCCCGCCCTTGACCAAAGGGAACATTGTTCCCTCTGGACTCCCTTATTTTCTATCGGCGACCCCGCAGCGAGCTGACGGGGAATTTCAGATTAAAAATGCAAAATGGAAGACAAGGAGCATGCTCTTCGTCTTCCATTTTGCATTTTTAATTTTGCCTTTTTAATTCGGCTACGCTGTCGCCGGATTGCTGCCCGTGATGGGCGGCAGGATCGGTTTGAGCGGTTTGGCCGCAGGCTCTTTGAGCTGCGGTTTTTCATCATCGTCCGCTACCGGCGGCTGGTCGTCATCGAGCGGCAGGCCCGCAACAATGCGCCTGATCTGCACGCCGTCGAGCGATTCACGCTCAAGCAGAGTCTCGGAGAGACGCACCATCGTGTCGCGGTTATCCGTGATAATTCCCTTGGCGCGCTCGTATTGCTCGGAGATGATCTTCTTGACCTCCTGGTCAATCTTGATCGCAGTGTCCTCCGAGAAATCACGATGCTGCGCGATTTCACGTCCCAGGAAAATCTGCTCTTCCTTCTTGCCGAACGTGAGCGGTCCCAGTTCCGACATGCCGTACTCGCAAACCATCGCGCGCGCCAATTCGGTCGCACGCTCGATGTCGTTGCTTGCTCCGGTCGTGATGCTGTCGAGGAAAATCTCTTCCGCGATGCGCCCGCCCATCAAAATGGCGATTTGTCCCACCAGATACTCTTTCGAGTAATTATGACGGTCGCCTTCGGGCAGTTGTTGTGTCACACCCAAAGCCATGCCGCGCGGGATGATCGTCACCTTATGCACGGGGTCAGCGTTTGGCACTTTCAGGCCGACGAGCGTGTGCCCGGCTTCGTGATAAGCGGTGATGCGCTTCTCGTCGTTTGAGATGACCATTGATTTGCGCTCAGCGCCCATCAAGACCTTATCCTTGGCCAGCTCAAAGTCCGGCATGGCGACGAGCTTCTTGTTGTAGCGCGCAGCGTTCAGGGCAGCCTCGTTGACCAGATTCGCAAGGTCTGCGCCGGTGAAGCCCGGTGTGCCGCGTGCGAGGATGCTGATGTCAACGTCTTCGCCGAGCGGAATCTTTCGGGTATGAACTTTCAGGATGCCTTCGCGCCCGCGAACGTCCGGTCGAGAGACGACGACGCGCCGATCAAAGCGTCCCGGTCTAAGCAGCGCCGGGTCGAGCACATCAGGTCTGTTCGTCGAAGCTATCAGGATAACGCCGTCGTTCGACTCGAAGCCGTCCATCTCGACGAGCAACTGATTAAGGGTCTGCTCGCGCTCGTCGTGGCCGCCGCCGAGTCCTGCGCCGCGATGACGCCCGACAGCATCAATCTCGTCAATGAAGATGATGCACGGCGCGTTCTTCTTGCCCTGCTCGAAGAGGTCGCGGACACGGCTTGCGCCGACGCCGACGAACATCTCCACAAAATCCGAGCCGGAGATAGAGAAGAACGGAACGTTGGCTTCGCCTGCGATGGCGCGTGCTAAAAGAGTCTTGCCGGTTCCCGGCGGCCCCATCATCAGGACGCCTTTCGGGATGCGCCCGCCGAGTTTTTGAAATTTTTGCGGCTCTTTGAGGAATTCGATAATCTCCTGCAACTCCTCTTTAGCCTCTTCCACGCCCGCCACATCCTTGAACGTGACGCGCTTCTGCTGGTTGTTCAAAAGTTTCGCGCGGGATTTTCCAAAGCTGAGAGCCTTGTTGCCGCCCGACTGCATCTGTCGCAGCATGAATATCCAGATGCCGACGATGAAGAGAATCGGGGCCCAACTGAGGAGCACGCCCCAGAGCATGCTGTTGCCAGCACCCTCTTCTTCAACCTCAGCTTTCGGCTGATCGCTGTTCGGCTTCTTCTCGGCAGCAAGCGTCATCAAGTCTGCTTTGTACTTCTCGTTGGAAAGACTTGTGCGATATTCCTGCTTATCATTGCCGGTGGCGGCGACCTCGCTCTGCTTGATCGTCATCTTGGCGATGTCGCCGTTGCGAACTTTGTCTGTTAACTGCGTGATGGAAAGCGGCGCAGCGGTCTTGCCTTGCGGGTTCGCAAAGAACTTGTAGAGCAAGAGCGCCCCGACCACGATGAACATCCAGAAAATGATTTGTCTCGCCGTAGAACTCAAAATATTTTCCTGCCTCCGATGCCGATGATAACCTATCCCGGCATCTTTTGTCGCTCCCGCCTGACCTTAAAATTCCTCTCGCGCCGGAGCGGGAGCTAATCCTTATTTTTCCGGCGCGTGATTGCCTGTTTTAGATGCCCTGAGCGCGCCCCGCGTTGTGCTTTTCCTTGTCGGCGCTCGCCTGTGTCAAAGTTCTCAATCTTTCTTCACGAACTCGTCAGTTTTGCTCGCGAACGTCGCCAGGTGGGGCAGCCCGCGCCAACGATCCTGAAAGCCCAGCCCGTAACCGAAAACGTAGCTCTCATGCGTCTCAAACGCGCGCCAATCAGGTTTAAGCTCGACGCGTCGCCCATCGGGTTTATCAAGCAGCACACACAACTGCACGCTGGATGCGCCATGCGCGCCCAGTTGCTTGATGAGATACTCCTGCGTGACGCCCGTATCCAGCACGCCTTCGACCAGCAGCAGATCGCGCCTTGAGAGATCAATTTGTGTGCTGAAAGAGATGTCCTGAACGCCGCCCAGGGATTGATGGTCGTAGCGCAGGAAAGCTGTGCGAAGTGGAATATTGATAGCGCGCAGGAGGTCTGCCAGAAAGACGAAGCTGTCGTCCAGCACACCTAAGATAGTGAGGTCGCGTCCCTCGTAAGCCTGACCGATTTCTCCGGCAAGCTCTTTCACGCGGGCTGCGATGGCTGCCGCGCTGTAAACCTCTACGATCTCGTCCGTCATTCCCTTTACGCCCCGCTTTCAATCAAAAGAGGCCAACAAACCGAAAAACCGCCTGCGAAAAGAGGCGGCAAGTCAAAACTGATTGTAGAGGGGAGCGTCACCTTTTTCAACCTATTTAACGTGGAGATACAATCGCCCGCGCCTGCGCTCGACAAAACTCCCGCCCGGCAACTCTGCAATGCGCCCGCCGCGCTCTCCCACCAACAATTTTTCAACGCCCAGGAGATGCACCAACTCCAACCGCCGTAAACTCCCACGCCCCTCTGCGATCCACAAACGTAATGCTCGCCTGCTGACAGCGCGGGGAGCGCGTGCCAGTATATTTACGCTGAGCGACCCGGCAACGGATGCGAAGGCGTCGCCCTCCGCCTTTTCTTTTTCTCGCGCGGCCTCTAATAACTCCCCGGCGGCCCGTTTCAGAACTGCCCCGTCCCCGCGCAGCAGTTCCGCCGTGCGGCAAAGAGACTCCACCACGCGCGGATTAAACTGCGCCATCAGCGGCAGCAGCCTTCGACGCACACGCACGCGAGCGAACCTTTCATCTTCGTTCATCTCGTCCGTCCTGAACTCCACCCCGCGCTCCCGACAATACTTTTCCGTCTCAGCCCTTCGCGCCCAACTCAGCAGCGGCCTCGCCAGCAAAATATCTGAGCTTTCGTTGAGCGCCCGCACCGCCTCCATTCCGCCCAATCCCTCCGCGCCACTTCCCCGCAACAACCTCAACAACACCGTCTCCGCCTGATCGTCCATCGTGTGCCCCGTCACAACCACACGCGCCCCGCACCCTTCGGCCACCTCCGCCAGAAACTCATAACGCGCACGCCGCGCCGCCTGCTCCAAATTGTCGCCCGTCAAGGCCGCGCGCTCTTTCACAGCCGCCCGCCCAACCACAACTTCAACCTTGAGACTACCCGCCAACGCCTCGGCCCAACCAGCATCCTCGCGCCCCGCCTCCCCACGCAACCCATGATCGAGATGCGCCACCGTCACTTCCACCGCCAATCGCCCGCCCTTCATCAACTCGTCGAGCGCCAGCACAAGCGCCACAGAATCAGCACCGCCCGACACAGCGACGACCACGCGCGCATCCGTCACAGGCAAAGCGAGCCGATTCCACTCCTTGAGCAACAACCCGGCAAAGCCACTCAACCTTTTTCGAGTACGCCCGTCACTTCTTCGCTGCGTCTGCGAAACACTCTGCGACTGCTCTTTTCCAGTGGTGGCCATCAAACAGAATTGTCAGACCACGCCCGCCGTAAAGTCAAAACGAAATGCTGATGGGCGGCGCAATTTGAGATGAAGTCTTATTTCTCCGGTCGAGTTACAATGTGAGAAAGACAAGCACTGCTGAATTTCATTTGAGGAGTAGCAAATGAGTAAGAGGCGAAACCAACGAAAAAATCAGGGATCAGACGAATCGCCTGCTGGGTCTGCTCTCATTGAAGAAGCCCACGAGGAGACAGTAACTTCATTGACGTTGTCTGGGCGTGAACTGACAGAACTGCCAGAATCCATCGGCCAGCTAACACAGCTTTTTGAGTTAGAACTATCTTATAACCGACTCACAGAATTGCCTGAGTTCGTCGGCCAGTTGACAAATCTTCGCTACTTGCACGTCACCGACAACCAACTAACTACATTACCAGACTCCATTGTAAAGTTGACTGGGCTTTGGAGATTATATCTTAATAACAACCAATTAACGCTGTTGCCCGAATCCATCGGCCAGTTAATTGAGCTTAGAAGCCTAGATATCATTGGTAGCCGACTAAAAGCTTTACCAGAATCTATCGGCCAATTGGGTCAGCTTCGGAGGCTATCCCTCGCTAACAATCAACTAGAATCACTGCCGGAGTCATTAAGAAATCTCAGATCACTGGAAGAGCTTTTCCTCCACGGGAACGATGCTCTCGGCCTACCATCAGAAGTTCTGGGGCCTACACTGAGCGATATCTTAAAGGGGGCCCAACCAGCCAAACCCAGTGAGATTCTCGACTACTATTTCCGAGTGCGCGGCGGCAAGCGTCCGCTAAATGAAGCCAAGCTCATTCTGTTAGGACGAGGGACGGTAGGTAAAACTTCTATTGTCAATCGGCTGGTACACGACCTGTTCAAGGATGAAAAGAAAACAGAGGGCATCAAGATTACCGAATGGCCTCTCAACCTTAATGAGAAAGAGGACGTGCGACTGAATGTCTGGGATTTCGGTGGACAGGAAATTATGCATGCCACTCACCAGTTCTTTCTCACCGAGCGCAGCCTCTACTTGCTGGTGCTTAACGGACGCGAAGGCGGTGAAGACGCCGACGCCGAATACTGGCTCAAGCTCATTGAAAGCTTCGGTGGCGAATCGCCGGTCATTGTCGTACTGAACAAAATCAAAGAGCATCCTTTCGATGTGAATCGCCGCGCCCTGCAACAGAAGTACCCTGTCATCCGCGAATTCCTTAAGACGGATTGCGGAGATGGGACGGGCATCAAACAACTTCGCAAAGCTATTGAGCGGGAGACTGACCGCCTTGAACATTTGCGCGACGCCTTCCCAGCAAGCTGGTTTACTATCAAGCAGCGGCTTGCGGGGATGAAAAAGAATTACCTGAGCTTTGAAGAATACCGCAAGTTCTGTAATAAGAATGGTGAAACAGAAAAGGATGCTCAGGAAGCACTTGCCGGTTATCTAAACAACCTCGGCATCATCCTGAACTACAAAGATGACCCACGATTGCAGGACACGCACGTGCTGAATCCGCACTGGGTCACAACCGGCATCTACAAAATTCTCAACTCCGACAAGCTGGAAGAACAGAAAGGCGAGATTCGTTTACCTGAACTGTCCAAAATTTTAGACTCAAACGAGTATCCCGCCGGAATGCGCCGCTTCATCTTCGACCTGATGAAAAAGTTTGAGCTTTGCTTCAGTTTTCCGGATGATGACACGCACTACTTGATTCCCGAACTGCTCGATAAGCAAGAACCGGCAGCAGCAGCAGCGTTCACCCCGGAGGAGTGTCTGAATTTTCAGTATCACTACCCAGTACTAACAGAAGGATTATTGCCGCGCTTCATTGTTCGCACTCACACGCTGAGCGAGGGTCTCTCGCGCTGGCGCACAGGCGTCATCCTGAAATTTGAAGGCAATCTCGCGTTGGTCAAGGCCGACGTGCAGGACAAAAGGGTATTCATCAACGTCTCCGGCCCCGTGGCGGGACGCCGCCGTCTGCTGGCAGTCATCCGCTCAGACTTCGAGCGAATTCATCACGACATTCGCAATTTGCAGCCGCTGGAAATGATTCCTTTGCCGGATTACCCGGAAGTGGTCACGCCATATCAGGAATTGCTGGTGATGGAGCAAAACGGGATGAAGAAATTCCCGAAGGTTGTGGGCAGTCAGGTTATCGAACTGGACGTGCAGGGACTGCTCAACGGCGTAGACCTTGAAGGCATGCGCCGGAGAGAGCGGGCGATAGATGAACGCAGGCAGGCCGTGCGCTTGTTCTACAGCTATTCGCACAGGGACGAAAGCCTGCGCAACGAACTGGAAACTCACTTGAAGCTCTTGCAGCGACTTGGACTGATTGAGACGTGGCAAGACCGCAAGATCGAAGCGGGCGATGAGTGGAAACGGAAGATTGATGACAATCTGGAACGTGCAGACATCATTCTGCTGCTGGTGAGCGCCGACTTCATAGCTTCAGACTATTGCTACGAAAAGGAGATGGCGCGGGCGCTAAAACGAGAGAAGGACGGAGAGGCGCGGGTGATTCCTGTCATCGTGCGTGATGTCAGCCTGAAGGGCGCACCGTTCGAAGGACTGCAATACCTGCCCAAAGACGGGCGGGCTGTCACCGAATGGGAAAGCAAAGATTCGGCGTGGCGAAATGTTTCAGAGGGAATCGAACGAGTAGTCGGAGAGTTGCGGAGAAAGTCCGGGCGATTCGCCTGAGAGTAAGATTCTTGCCACAAAACCGGCGCGGGCGGTGTTTACCTTCAAAAGAGGGTTAGAACCAGCGGGGCAATCTCAAGCCAATCTCGCAAAAAGCTGATAAAGCAGGAGACTCGACAGATGAATAAGCTTAATAATTCAGGCAAAGCGCAGCGTGTCGTGCGCCGATTATTTTCAGACTACAGAATATGGTCGCTTGGCGTCTTCGCCGCCTTGACGCTCCTCTGGCGTGTGCCCCGGCGTCATATACGAATGATGCGAGTGGAGGAAGCGCTGTCAGCGGTGTCCAGACATCTTTCAACGGGCAGTGGATAATAGAATTCAAGACCGGAGAAGATAAGGTTCAACTATCTTTGCGCTACCAGCGTGAGAGCAAAAACGGCTTCGGCTACAGCAATAACTCTTTCGGCATCGCGCCCGACCAGTTGCAGGGACTGACGCGTGAGCAGGCGATGTCGAGCGCAGGGGGGCGCGTCCAGTTTCAACTCAAGCGTGATGCGGGCACGTTCAATTGCGAAGGCTGGTTCAAAGACGGCAACGGCTCAGGCCATTTCGTCTTCTCTCCGAATCCAGCCTATGCCGCCGAGTTGAAATCGCAAGGCTACGGTGCGCCTTCCAGTGAGCAGCAGTTTTCGATGGCACTGCACGATGTCAGCCTCGCGTTCATCGCAGAGCTGAAGTCGCAGGGGTATGAGCGTCCCACACTAGATCAACTCGTCAAGATGGGAGAACACGGAGTTCGTCTGGAATATGTTCAAGGACTCAAAGCGATGGGATACATGCTGAGCTCAATTGATTCGCTGATCCAGATGAGAGATCACGGCGTCACGCTCAACTTCATACGCGAACTCGCGGCGCTCGGCTACGAACGCATCCCGGCGGATGAACTCGTCAGGACGAGAGATCACGGCGTCACCCCGGAGTTCATCAAATGGCTGCGCGAAGCCGGCTATGATCGGCTTCCTCTGACTCGGCTCGTAGATATGCGAGATCACGGGATTAGCCCGAAGTTTGCCAAAGAGCTTGAAGAACTGGGATACAGCAAGCTCTCCGTCGAGCAATTAATCAAGTTGAGAGATCACGGCGTCAGCGTAAATTTCATCAAAGAGCTCAAAGGACTTGGCTACGAGCGCGTGCCCGTAGAACAGCTCATCCGACTGCGCGATCACGGAGTCACGGCCAGCTTCATCCAGAAGATGAAAGCGCGCGGCCATAATAATCTGTCGCTTGATGAACTGGTTGAGTTGCGGAATCGCGGCGGGGATGAATGAAGGGATTGCGGATTGAAGAAGAACGAGCCGCTTTCTCTTCAATCCGCATTCCGCAATCCCAAATCCGCAACCGGCACGTCTGCACTCATCTAATCATTGTCCCGGTTCCCTCGTCCGTGAAGACTTCTGCCAGCAGAGCATTGCGCAGGCGACCGTTGATGATGTGCGCGCTTTTCACACCGCGCCTCAAGAGGCCAGTGAGGCTCTGAAGTTTCGGGATCATGCCACCCGTTGCCTTGCCTTCACGCACCAGATTTTCGGCATCATCAGTTGAGAGCCGCGAGAGTTTCGTCTCCGGCTCGCCCTCGCGCAGATAGATGCCGTCAACGTCCGAGAGCAGAATCAACTTTTCGGCCTCCAACTGCACGGCAATCTCCGAGGCAATCGTGTCGGCGTTGATGTTGAAGACCATCCCTTCCCTATCTGCGCCAAGCGACGAGATGACTGGCAAATACCCTTTATCGAGCAACACGCACAGCAACCGCGTATTAATCTCGACAACATCTCCGACGTGTCCGAAATCCACGTGCTCATGCTCGCCCGTCGCACGATTCAAAATCTCTTTGGGCGGGCGGCGCTCGGCGTGAACGATGTTGCCGTCAACGCCCGATAGCCCGACCGCCTCCACACCCTTGTTCCTGAGCGCCGCTAAGATGTCCGTGTTGATTTTGCCCGCAAAAATCATCTTGGCCATCTCAAGCGTTGCATCATCAGTCACGCGCCGCCCGTTGATGATGGTTTGCTCCACGCCCATCAGCGAAGCCAGCTCACTTAACTGCTTCCCGCCGCCATGCACAACGCAGAGGCGGATTCCGACCTGATGAATCAAAGCCAATTCTTCGGCAAGCGAGGCCAGATTCTCGGCATCTTCGGTCGCCTTGCCCGACAGCTTGACGACGAATGTTTTGCCCTGAAACCGTTGAATGTAAGGCAACGCCTCGCGCAGTAAGTCGAGCCGGAATTGATTGGCAGCGTCGAGCATAACTTTCCACCTCTGGCGAAAAGAATGCAAAATTAAAAATGTAAAATGCAAAATTGAGGCGGAGAACCACGCTTAATTGAATGTGGTGTCATCCTTCCTTTTGCATTTTTAATTTTTAATTTTGCATTCCAAACAGCTTTACCATGACGGCTTTCTGAGCATGCAGGCGATTCTCAGCTTCGTCAATCACGACCGAAGCTGGAGAATCAATCACGCCGTCGGTGACAATGACGTTGCGGCGCACGGGCAGGCAGTGCATGAAGATGCCTGCGCGTGTGCGCGCCATCTTCTGCTCGTCAACAATCCAGGCGGCTCGATGCGGGGCGCGCTCTTCCACATCTTTCTCCGGCGCACCGTAAAACTGTCGGCTGCCCCAGCTTTTAGCGTACACGACCTCTGCGCCGTCAAAGGCTTCGTCCACATCATTCGTCACGGTCAGAGATGCGCCCGTGCTTTCCACCTGGCCCGCGATGCCGCGCATTAACTCTTCATCCAACTCGTAGCCGCGCGGATGCGCTATGACCAGATCATGCCCCATCTGTGCCGCAGCCAGAGCGAAGCTGTTTGGCACGGCCATCGGCAGCGGCTTTGGATGCCACGCCCACGTGAGCAGCACGCGCTTGCGCCCCGCGCCGAGTTTCTCGCGCACGGTCATCATGTCTGCCAGAGCCTGACACGGATGATGCATCGCCGATTCGAGATTAATCACCGGCACATCAGAATATTTCGCAAACGCATTCAAAATAGGATCACGCCGCTCCTCTTCCCAATCCTTGAGAGCCGCGAAGGTTCTCACGCCAATCCCGGCGCAGTATCTCCCAAGCACGCGCACAAACTCCGTGAGGTGTTCGGTCTTGTCCCCGTCCATTACCACGCCATCGCGGTGCTCAAGCGTCCAACTCGTTCCGCCCGGCTCAAGCATGACCGCGTTTCCGCCAAGCTCGAAGATACCAACCTGCATCGAAGCGCGCGTTCTGAGAGATGGATTGAAGAAGACGAGCGCGATTGAGCGCCCCGCGAGCAGCTTCCGCGGCTCATCGCCCCGCTTGAAACGAAATGCCGACTCGATCAAGCCTTCAAGCTCGTCGCGCGTCCAATCGCCAGTTGTCAGAAAATCTCTAGGCATGGAATTGTTCTGTAGAGGCAAGCCCTGCCCCTACAATTGCTTTAACCCATCAACGAACAAATCAACCTCTTCGCGTCCCAGACACAGAGGCGGCAGAAGTCTGAGCACGTTCGCATCGCTCGACGTGCCCGTGATGATGCGTCGCTCAAGCAAAGCCTGATGAATCGGCGCAGCCTTCTCCTCGAACTCCAGCCCCAGCAGAAAGCCCAGGCCTCGCACGCTCAAGACCTGCGGTATCTCCGCCAGACGCTCGCGCAGATAGCTTTCAATTGCCTTCACGTTCTCTAACATCCCGTCCGCTTCAATCGCTTCAATCGTCGCAATAACCGCTGCCATCGCCAGCATCCCGCCGCCGAAGGTCGTCCCCAGATCATTCTCTTTAATGTGCGAAGCGATGCGCTCATTGACGAGGCACGCGCCGACGGGGACGCCGCTGCCAAGAGATTTCGCCAGCGTGATAATGTCCGGGACAACACCACCGCCCGCCTCGCTTCCAGCGAAGAACCATTCGCCAGTGCGCCCGACGCCCGTTTGCACTTCGTCGTAGATCAAAACAATCCCGCGCGCATCGCACAATTCGCGCAAACGACTATAAAACTCCGCCTCGGCCATCCGCACACCGGCCATTGATTGAACCGGCTCAAGCATGATCGCGGCGACCTCTTCGTCAATTATCCTTTCGACCGCTTCGATGTCGCCAAACTCCGCGAACAGATGCCCCGGCACGTTCGGTCGTCCAAGCTCACGATACTTCCCCAGTCCGGTCGCGCTAATGGCATCGGCGGTGCGTCCATGAAAGCTGCCCGTGAAAGTTATGATTTTCTCTCTCCTGGTCGCCATCCGCGCCATTCGCATCGCGTTCTCGTTGGCTTCAGTTCCAGAGTTGCAGAAGAAGGCTTTCGTAATTGGCTGCGGCGCGAGCGAAACCAATCTTTCAGCCGCACGCGCGCGCACTTCCGAGTAAACGAGATTGGAATAGAAGAGCAACGTCTCGGCCTGCGCTTTGATAGCCGCGACCACGCGCGGATGGCAATGCCCCGTCCCGGCGACGGCGTGCCCGCCGTAGAGATCGAGATAACGCTGACCGTCGCCCGCGTACAGCCAGACACCTTGCCCACGCTCGGCCACCACTGGCATTTTCTTGTATGTCTCAAGTTGGAAACGGTCTTCAAGCGGCTTGACCGCATCGAGAGTTGAGCCTGTTTCTGCTTTCATCCTGCCCTCGCTCCGTCTGGGACGCGGCTCTCCGGGACGGCCAACACGGGCTGAATTCCGTCGGCGTACCCTATATCGAACAGCATCCCCTCAGAGATTTCACCAGCCATCTTTTTCGGCTCAAGGTTGACGACGAACAACGCCTGGCGACCTTCTATCTCTTGAGGGTTCTGCCGCTCCTGCTTCATGCCCGCAAGAATCGTTCTCCGGTGATCGCCGAAATTAACGGTGAGCTTGACCAGTTTATTCGAGCCGCGCACCTCTTCAACTAGCTCGATACTCCCGACGCGCACGTCAATCTTTTCCAGCAGGTCGAAAGAGATAGGCGACTTGACCGGCGCGGCTTTGAAACTCTCATCCTGACTCATGGGTTACTCCCGGTCAGAATCAATCCCGTCTTTTCTTCCAGCCCGGACATCAGGTTCATGTTCTGCACGGCTTGCCCGGCTGCGCCTTTGACCAGATTATCAATCGCGGAGAAGACGACGAGTTGCTGCCCGCGCGCCGCGAATCCGAGGTCGCAAAAATTTGTCGTCTTCACCCAGTTGATGTCAGGCGAACCTTCCACCAGCCGGACGAAGAAGGAATCTTTATAAAAATCTGCGAAGAGGACGCGCACCGCGCCTGCCGTCATCTCGGTTTTCGTCTCGACGTAAATGGACGCGAAGATGCCGCGCGCGACCGGCAGGCTATGCGTCATGAAGATAAGCTCGTGCGTCCAATCACCGACGGCACGTAGCTCCTGCTCGATCTCAGGCACGTGCTGGTGCGTGAAAGGTTTGTAAGCGTAAAAAGAGTTCATGCGCTGCGGGTGATGCGTGTTCGGCGCAGCCTTCGCGCCTGAACCGGAAGAGCCTGTCTTGGCGTCAACAATCACCCGCCCGTGTAAAAGATTTTGAGCGATGAGCGGCGCAAGGCCAAGCAAAGTCGCGGTCGCAAAGCAGCCGGGATTGCTGATGCGGCTTGCCTTCGTGATCGCCTCCCGATTCGTCTCCGTCAAGCCGTAAACGAACTCACCTTGCGCGTCCATCGCAGTATGCTGGCGATTGTAAAAACGCTCAAACGTCTCGCGGTCGCGCAGGCGAAAATCCCCCGACAAATCAATCACCTTCACACCTTGCGGTAAGCGCGGCACGACATCAATCGCCTGCCCATGCGGGAGCGAGAGAAAAACGAAATCCAATTCGCTCAAGCTCTCCAAATCTTCCGGCATGGCAACGAAACGTAGCTCGGTCAACCCGTACAGATTCCTGTGAACGTCGCCGACCGCCTTGCCCGCATGTTCGTTCGCCGTCACCAATGAAATCTCGACATGCGGGTGCATCAACAACAGGCGCAAAAGCTCCGCCCCGCCATAACCCGAACCGCCGAAGATGCCGACGCGAAGTTTCGAGTTCTGAGTTTCGAGTTTCGAGTTCATATTGCCACCTCCGCGATTTAGTCGAGCACGCTGGAAGGCAGGCTCGAAACCCGCAACCCGAAACTCGAAATTTTATCCTTAACGATCTTGAAAAGCCGCACCCCATCCCTGCGCGCGTTGCCTGCCGGGACATTGAACTCGCGCTCGATGAAGTCTTCGCCCATCTGCGAGTCAGTCACCGAGCCTGCGATTACGTCCACAGCAAGCCCGCGCCTGCGGAACAACTCGATGCCGCCCCACGCGCCGACGTAATCCGAGGCGCAGAAGACAAGCGCAGCGGTCGCCTCGCGCAACTCTTCATCATCAAAGACGGAATCAACCGAGTAGCCGCCGAGGATGCCATCGCCCAGTTCGATCACAATCATGTCGGGCTTCTCATCGTTCAAGCGCGTGATGATTGCCTTTGCGACGGGAGCTAAATCGCCCGCGTCAACCGTCGAAGGCAGGCCGCAATCAAGAAAGCTGGCGGTCGCAATCGCTCCATGATCTGCCATGTTGAGCGTGTCGCGCAGGCACGCCACACCCGACAGCTTCGCCCCCGCGACTTTCAATCCTACGCGCGTCGCCTGCTTAATCAACTCCGTCGCGGCGTAAGTCTTCCCGCTGTTCATACACGTTCCGGCGACCAGCACGAGCGGCGCAGTCTTTTGTCCTAACTTCTCGCGCAAAGGTAAAGCGACATCTGCGATATTGAGCACACGGCCACGCTCGTCAGAGGCCAGCCCAATGACCTCAACACTGATTGCGTCGGACAGGCTCGAATGATGTCCCGTACAGAAGCCTATGACACCGCCCATGTTCAGTAGATGAAGACGGTCTCCCGCGTGGACGACCTCCGGCACATCACCGACAAATCCCTTCAACGCGCGCCTGCGTCCCAGCACACCGACCAGCACGTCACCCGGATTGATCTTTGCCATGCGTCCTGTCGGCAACTCCAACTGGTTATACGTCGCGCTGTCCGTCAGAGCGCGCACGACCACCACATCGCCCGCGCGAGGATTCTCTGAGGCTTCGATGACCGCCATCGTCTTCGGCAAGTTGAGAGGCGAAGTGGCAGAGCCGAGTTTGTCGGCTTCCACCACCACGACCGTTGTGGCAAATGCTACGTCCACGCTTTTCGTCATTAACATCGTTCTCCCTCCGGGAAAGTTTTGAGTTTAGAGTTTCGAGTTACGAGTTCAAAGATGTCGCTGACCCGAAACTCGCAACTCGAAACCCGAAACTCTTAACCTCAGCCTCGAAACCGTGCTTGCGTTCTCAAACGCAGGGCGTTGAGCTTGATGAAGCCTTCCGCGTCGCGCTGGTTGTAGATGTCTTCGGCCTCAAACGTCGCCAGCCGCTCGTTGTAAAGCGAATGCGGAGCGCGTCTCCCAACGACCGTCGCGTTGCCGCGATAAAGTTTCAAACGCACGTCGCCTGTCACACCGCTTTGAGTTTCATCAATCATCTTCCGCATCAACTCGAACTCAGGCGCAAACCAGAATCCGTAATAGACGCTCTCCGCGAATTTGACGCCGAAGGAATCGCGCAGGTGCATCACCTCGCGGTCGAGCGTGATTGATTCCAGCGCACGATGCGCCGCTTGCAGGATCGTCACGCCCGGAGTTTCATAAACGCCGCGCGACTTCATCCCGACGAAACGATTTTCCACCAGATCAACGCGCCCGATTCCGTGCGAGCCGCCAAGCTGATTCAATTTTTCCAGCAAAGCGACAGCATTGAGATGCTGACCGTTGACTGAGACAGGTTCGCCCTTCTCGAATCCGATTTCAACGTACTCGGCTTCCACGCGCGCCTCTTCCGGCGCTTTCGTCAACTGGAAAATATCTGCGGGAGGCTCACTCCACGGGTCTTCGAGGATGCCGCCCTCATAAGAAATGTGCATCAGGTTACGGTCTGTCGAGTAAGGCTTCTCACTTGTCGCCGTCACCGGGATGCTATGCTCTTTGGCATAGGCGATTAAATCCAAGCGCCCCTTGAACTCCCATTCGCGCCAGGGAGCGACGACCTTGATGTCCGGCTCAAGCGCGTAGTAAGTCAACTCAAAACGCACCTGGTCGTTGCCCTTGCCCGTTGCGCCATGCGCGACAGCATCAGCGCCCTCACGACGCGCAATCTCGATCTGCCTCTTAGCAATCACGGGACGCGCCAGGGATGTGCCCAAAAGATACACGCCCTCATAAACCGCATTGGCCTTAACAGCTGTCCAGACATAGTCGCGCACAAACTCTTCGCGTAAATCCTCGACATAAAGCTTCGACGCGCCTGTCTCAAGCGCCTTCGCTTCGAGTCCGTTCAACTCGTCGCCCTGCCCCACGTCGGCGCAATAGCAGACGACTTCGCAATTGTACTTTTCCTTGATCCAACGCAGCATCACGGACGTATCCAATCCGCCCGAATAAGCCAGCACGATCTTTTTGATTTTCTTCTCCACTGTTAATCCTTTAAGTCTACGAGTCTATCGGGTCTGGCGAGTCTAGCGAGTTAGGAGACTGCTTTGCCTCGGTAGACTCGCCAGACTCGATGGACTCGTAGACTCTTATCCGAACAGTTCCCAAATCTTCTTGATCGCCGTGCGCTGCGCTTTGCGGTCGGTGACGGCGATGAAGATGGTGTCTTCGCCCGCGAGCGTGCCGACGATTTCAGGTATCGCGGCGCGGTCAATTTCAACAGCCACCGCCGAGGCCATGCCGGAATCGCACTTTGCCACGACCAGCACGTCGCCAGCCGTGTCGAGACTGAGCAGCCCTCGCGCCACTGAGCCGTTCGTGCTTCTGGGCAAGGTGTAATGCCCGTGGTGCTTGACGACGCCAAGCTCTACGAGGTCGCGCGAGATGCTCGACTGCGTTGCCGCGACCCCGGCGCGCTCAAGGTGCGTCGTCAGTTCTTCCTGCGTCCCGATGCGCCGGGCGCGAATCAAGCTCAGGATTCTCTGCTGTCGTGTCTCTTTCTGCATAGCTCCTCTTATGCAACTGATTTGCATAATTGTTGCATAGATGCATAAAATAGCACCCAGGATGCATTCTGGTCAAACTGTAGGACAGGCATTCCTGCCTGTCGTAGCGTGCGGTAGGCACGCTCATCAATATTTTAGTCAAACACTATTCGCGCTATCGCGCTCAATGACAGACAGGAATGTCTGTCCTACTATTAAGACGGAGGAGTGAATGGCTGAGTCGAAAAATTTGTGGGGCGGACGATTCACAGGGGCGGCTGACGAGAGGTTCACGGAGTTCAATCGCTCATTCGGCTTCGACCGTATATTGTTTGAAGCGGACGTGCGCGCCAGTCTCGCGCATTGCGAAGGTTTGCGCGGCGCTGGGGTCCTCGACCCGGCGGAAGCTGAGCAAATCAGTAACGGTCTTGAGACAATTCTCAAGCGTGCGCGGACTGACGCCCGTTATTTCGACGAGCTACCCGCCGAAGATGTCCATTCATTTGTCGAAGCGCGTCTCGTGCAATTGATCGGCGACACGGGGCGCAAGCTCCACACGGGGCGGAGCCGCAACGATCAGGTGGCAACCGATCTGCGTCTCTGGCTGCGAGACGAGATTGACAACACAATCCGTAAGGTGCGCGACGCGCAAAGCGCATTGCTTGAGTTGGCGGGAGCTTACCCGGCGGCGGTGCTTCCCGGCTATACGCATCTGCAACGCGCGCAACCCATCCTTTGGGCGCACTGGTGTCTCGCTTATTTCGAGATGCTGGCGCGCGACTGTGAGCGACTCGCGGAGGTGAGAAAGCGCGTCAACATCCTGCCGCTTGGCTCGGCGGCGCTCTCAGGCACAAGCTATAAAATTGATCGTGAACGAGTGGCGCGCGCTCTTGGCTTTGACAGCGTTTCGCGTAACAGCCTCGATGCCGTGAGCGACCGCGACTTCTGCGTGGAGTTTACAGCGGCCTGCTCTCTCGTCATGCTTCACCTCTCTCGTCTCAGTGAGGACATCATCATCTACTCGACCACTGAGTTCGGGTTCCTGGAGTTGAGCGATAGTGTGGCGACCGGCTCAAGCCTGATGCCGCAGAAGAAGAATCCAGATTCGATGGAACTGGTGCGCGGCAAAGCGGGTCGCGTCTTCGGCCACCTGAGCGGGCTGCTGGCGACGCTCAAGGGATTGCCGCTCGCCTACAACAAGGATATGCAGGAAGATAAGGAGGCCGTCTTCGATGCGGCCAAAACAACCCTTTCATCATTGGAAGTGACGGCGACGGTGCTGCGCAATGTGCGCGTACGCGAGAAGGAAGCGCGCGAGGCGGCCACGAGCGGCTACATGAATGCGACGGAACTCGCCGATTATCTCGCCCGCAAGGGTATGCCGTTTCGTGAAGCCCACGAGATGGTCGGGCGTGTTGTCTTACAAGCAATCGAGAGAAATTGTGAGTTGCAAGACCTCGCGCTCGACGAGTTGCAGAGATTCTCGCCGCTCATCGAAGAAGATGTTTACCTTGCTCTTTCGCTTGAGCAAACGCTCGCGACCAAATCGCAAACGGGCGGCACATCGCCGGAGCGCGTGAGAGAGGCGCTCGAAGCGGCACGCGCATCGCTGGCGAACAAAGGAGAGTGATATCGAGCAGTAGTCATTTGACGCCTCATCGGATTTAACGTATTTTCCGACAGTCTTTGGAGAGCGCCTAATCAATTAGTCAGGAATCTTCTTTACTTGCTATCAACAAACCTGCCGCACTTGAAGCGGAGAACAACTTGAATGG
Organism: uncultured Acidobacteriota bacterium; assembly: GCA_963811065.1. Taxonomy (GTDB): domain Bacteria; phylum Acidobacteriota; class Blastocatellia; order Pyrinomonadales; family Pyrinomonadaceae; genus QHXM01. The sequence continues at coordinate 292,716 of CAWEPR010000011.1, read as the reverse complement.
AGAAGATTGACCGCCTCGGGTGGGCGGCAGGCATCTCCTTTACCAGTCATGGCGTGCTCGTCGGGGTTCGGGTTAACAGCGTGGAAGCCCTGCCGCTCGTGCAGGACTATTTTCCGCCGGGATGGAAGCCATCGGCCTCGACAATCGTCGAGCGGTTGTACTCCTTCGTCTACGGCGGAAATGGTGAGGCGCAACCACGAGGCGTTCGCCGTTTCAATCTGCTCTACAGGGACATTGGCCGCATCGTCCGCACGAGAAATCTGGAAGAAGCTCTGGGGATGTTCGAGTCGGATGTGCAAATGCACGTGGCGACAGAAGCGCCGCGCAGAGTGTTCGTTCACGCGGGCGTCGTCGGCTGGAAAGGACAGGCCGTCCTCGTGCCGGGACGCAGCTACAGTGGCAAGACGACCTTGATTGCCGAGTTGGTTAAAGCCGGAGCGACTTATTATTCGGATGAGTATGCGGTGCTTGACCGGCGTGGGCGCGTTCATCCTTACCCGAGGCCGTTGCAGATTAGAGAGGGCGAGACGGGAAAGCAGCAGAGATACGCGGTGGAGAAACTGGGCGGGCGCGCCGGGGTCAAGCCCCTGCCGGTGAAACTGGTGATTGTGAGCCAGTACAAGCCCGGAGCAAAGTGGCGACCGCGTGAACTGTCAGCCGGGCAGGGTGTGCTGGAACTACTCAATCAGACCGTTTCCGCACGCATCCAGCCGGGGAAGGCTTTCGCTGCGTTGCAACAGGTGGCGACGCAGGCTTTGATTCTAAAGGGAGCGCGCGGTGAGGCCGAAGAGATGATTACCCCCCTTCTCAAATATCTTGACGATTAAACGGCAAGGTTTACTCGACTATGAGTTGAACGATTGAGTGGAAATTTGTTGACTTGCTGCCGGATTCCGCTTATCTTCCGATTGTTCGTTCACCACTAATCAAATCATCCGAATAAGCCTTCCTCGTACTGAAACTGCCCGGACCGTAAGAGAAGCTTAAGAAGGGACTCCCCGTGAAACCTAGAGACAGCCAAGCTCTACCTTTTGCCCGAACCGCTCAATTGATCGTTCAGGAAGTGACGGACGAGTTGCTGGTCTACGACCTTGACCGCCACAAGGCGCATTGTCTTAATAAAACTTCCGCTCTTGTCTGGAAGCATTGCGATGGGCAAACAACTGTGAGAGCGGTGGCGCGCACGCTAGAGCAGGAATTGAACACGCCTGTAGAGACGGATGTCGTGTGGCTGGCTCTCAGGCAGCTTGAGAAGTTCCATCTCTTGCAGGGGCGCGTGCCGCAGCCGAAAGGGGTGTCGCGGCGAGATTTAATCTTGAAGTACGCGCCTGCGACGCTGGCAGTACCGCTCATTCTGTCTATCAGTTCACCGACAGCGGCGCAGGCCGGCTCCCCCGTTCCACCTGATCCTTGCGTTGCCAACCCGAGAGGAATGGGTTGTCCCTGCGGGAATGACAACGATTGCGACTCGTTTAATTGCAGTGGCGGGACATGCGGGCCTGAGCTGTGATGCGGTCAGATTTTGGAGATGACAAAGCCACTCTAGCCAGCAACTCGGATTCTTAGACCTCGCCAACTAAAGGGAGGGTTTAATGAGAGCACGCATAGTCAATCAACCGTTACCTCTGGCGCGTAAAAGTGAGCTAATCATTCAAGAGCTGCCGAATGAAGTGCTGGTTTATGATTTGGAGCGGCACAAAGCTCATTGCCTCAATCAAACCTCCGCTCTTGTCTGGAAGCACTGTGACGGAAAGACGACGGTGGCGCAGACCGCACGCCTGCTTGAGAGGGAGCTTTCCCAATTAGTCGATGACGATGTTGTCTGGCTGGCTTTGAGCCAACTGCGGAGATTTCACCTGCTGGACGAAGCAGGTAAAGAGATTTTTACGGTGAAGGTTTCGCGGCGCGACGTGGTCAGGAAGTATTTGCCTGTCGCGCTTTCCCTGCCTCTAATTATGTCTATCGCTGCCCCGACACCGGCGCAATCGGCTTCGACGTGCGCAGGCGTAGGCGACTCCTGCGGCGACGGTGTCGAGTGCTGTCCGGGTCTGACCTGCGACGGCATTTGTTTCCAAATTGCCGCCTTCTGAGACCGCCCCTGTCATGGCTGAAGCCCCGGTTAAATCGTCCGGCCATCTGGTGGCAGTTGCGCTCGCAGGCGCGTGGCGCGATGTCCCTCCTACGTTAGAGCTTGATGAGGCGGAATTGAACAGGATTGCGCCGCTGCTTCTGAGGTCAGGGGCAGCGGCGCTTTGCTGGCGGCGAGTTCGCCTGTCTGAGTTGCGAGATGTTCCTGCGGCGAAGGAGCTTCGACAGGCTTATCGCAGGTGTACCCTCCAAAACGCCCTCAATCAACAAACAATCGAGAGAGCAATCGCACTCTTGCGCTCGGCAGAAGTTGAGCCGATTCTGGTTAAAGGCTGGGCGGCGGCAAGGCTTTATCCTGAACCGGGCTTGCGCCCTTACGGCGACGTTGATCTATGCGTGCGTCCTGAACAATTCTCCAGGGCCGAAACTGCGCTTGAGAATGTAGCGGAAGTGCGACGCGGAGTAGACCTGCATTGCGGGTTTGCGAAGTTCGGTGGCGGGGATGTGGAGGCGATTTATGCTCGCTCGCGCCTTGCCAGACTCGGAGAGACAGAGGTGCGCGTGCTCTGCGCGGAAGACCATCTACGCATCCTCGCCATCCACATGCTGCGCGAAGGCGCATGGCGTCCCCTGTGGCTGTGCGATATTGCGCTGGCAATCGAATCCCGAAGCGCGGGTTTTGATTGGGAGCTATGCCTGACAAAGAACCCGCGGCGTGCGGACTGGGTAATCTGCGCGCTCAGGCTGGCGCAACAACTGCTCGGCGCAAGGCTGGACGAAACTCCTGCGGCGCACATCAAGAGACCGCTTCCCCGCTGGCTTGTTCCCGCCATCTTGAAGGAGTGGGAATCAAAAGTTCCTTCGATGTCGCAGAGGCACACTGCTCCGATGGCGAGTTTTTTACGCTACCCGGCTGGCCTCCTGAAAGGTCTTCGCCATCGCTGGCCTAATCCGATTGAGGCGACCGTCAGCATGAATGGGTCGTTCAACAGACTGCCGAGATTGCCATTCCAGTTTGGGAATTGTGTCGCGCGCACCGCCAGGTTTGCGGCGCATTTGCCGAAACTATTACGTGAGCCGTAACCCCGTGGACAGCAGTTGCTAGCCCCTGAAGTGGACTTCCTTTGCGAGAAAAATTTTCTTTTTACTCACCCAGGTAGGCTTCCTTGATGCGCGGGTCGGCGGCGAGTTCAGCCGAAGGGCCTTCCATGACGATTCTGCCGGTTTCGAGGACGTAGGCGCGGTCGGAATGTTTCAGCGCGGCGTGCGCGTTCTGCTCGACGAGCAGGATGGTCGTGCCCTTGCCACGAATTTCTTCGATGGCTTCGAAGATGGTATGAACAACGAGCGGGGCTAATCCGAGCGACGGCTCGTCCAGCAGCAGTAGGCGCGGGCGCGACATCAGCGCGCGGCTCATCGCCAGCATCTGCTGCTCGCCGCCTGAGAGCGTTCCGGCCTTCTGCGCTTCTCGCTCCTTGAGACGCGGAAACATCTTGAAGGCGTGCTCAATGTCTTCGGCAATCTCCACCTTGTTCTTCTTCAGGTAAGCTCCCATCTGCAAATTCTCGCGGACAGAGAGATTGGCAAATACGCCACGACCTTCAGGCGACATGGAGATGCCGCGCGCCACCAGTTTATGAGTGGGTGCGCCGTGAATCTCATCGCCTTCGAAAAGGATGCGCCCCTCGCGCGGCTCAAGCAGCCCCGTGATGGTGCGCAGCGTCGTCGTCTTCCCCGCCCCGTTCGCGCCGATCAAAGTCACGACCTCGCCCTGCTCGACGTGCATGGAGATGCCCGTCAGCGCCTCGATAGCGCCGTAGTTCACTGAAATGTTTTCGATGGTCAGCATATGTCAGTTTTCAGTTTTCAGTTTTCAGTCAGGCAATCGGTTTTATCTGAAAACCGAAAACTGAAAACTAATCTCCCAGATAAGCTTCGATCACCTTCGGATCGTTTCTGATCTCTTCGGGCAAACCGAGCGCGATTGACTTGCCGTAGTCCACGACCTGGATGCGCTCGCAGATGCCCATGACGACTTTCATGTTGTGCTCGACGAGCAGGATGGTCAGGCCGAAGCGGTCGCGTATCAGCCGGATTAATTCAATCAAATCTTCCTGCTCCGAAGGATTCATGCCCGCCGCAGGCTCGTCCAGCAACAAGAGCTTCGGGCGCGTTGCGAGCGCGCGCACGATCTCCAGCCTTCTCTGGTTGCCGTAAGGCAAACTCGTTCCGCCCTCGTTCTGAAAGCGTTCGAGGCCGAAGATTTGCAAAAGCTCAAGGCAGAAATCTTTTTGCTCTTTCTCGTCGCGCGAGAAACGCGGCGTGCGAAAAACCGCGTCAACGAGCGTCTGCCGGGCGTGCATGTGGCAGGCCGTCATCACGTTTTCGAGCACGGTCATGCCGGGAAAGAGCCGTATGTTCTGAAACGTGCGTGAGACGCCAAGCCGCGCAATTTGGTGCGGGCGCAGACCGTGAATGCGCTTGCCCTGAAAATAGATTTCGCCGTCGGTCGGCTCGTAAACTCCCGTCAGCAAGTTGAAGATGGTCGTCTTGCCTGCGCCGTTCGGTCCGATCAAGCCGTAGATTTCTCCCGCATGGACAGCCATGTCGAGCGTATTGACGGCGACGAGACCGCCAAAACGAATCGTGCATTTATCTGTACGCAAACACGCGCCGCTTGCGTCAACGGTCGCTTTCGAGCGAATCGTGCGCGCAGCCTCCGTGATGACGGAATCTTCCTTGGTCGCGCTGACGGCGTTTGGCTGAGGTGCTTCGTTCATCTGTTCTCAATCTCTTTCGCCCGGTCTGCGGTCGGGTCGTCGCGCTCTGCAATCGGGACACCTTTGGACGCTCCAACGGCTTCGTCGCCTTCGGGACGCCGCTGCGCTCGCTTGAGCCAGTTAAAGCCGAACTCGCGTCCGCCCAGCATGCCCTGTGGTCTGACTATCATAATCAAAATCAGGAGCAGGGCGTAAATCACCAGACGATAGTCGTAAACTCCGCCCGGAAGCTGGCGCAAAAGTTCCGGCAGGAAGGTAATCACCAGCGCGCCCAGCACCGCGCCCGTAATCGAACCCATGCCGCCGAGCACGATCATGATTATGATCTCAAAGGAGCGCACGAACGTGAAATCACCCGGATGCGGCAGCCGCCAGTGGCCATAGAGCGCGCCCGCAACTCCGGCGAAAGCCGAGCTGATGGCGAAAGCGGTCACTTTGTAGCGCGTCGTGTTCACACCCATCGCCGTCGCCGCCAGTTCGTCTTCACGAATCGAGATGAGGGCACGCCCCGTGTCCGAATTGACGATGTTATAAATGACGACGATGGTGATAACGGCGAAGACGCCTATCCACATGAAGTTCGTGTAAGCCGGAATGCTGTCGCGTCCCACATACGGCGGGACTGCCCCGCGAAAGCCCGTCGCCGCGCCTACCTTGTCTATGTTGACGATAAGGATACGAATAATCTCTGCGAAGCCGAGCGTGGCGATGGCTAGATAATCTCCGCGCAGGCGCAAGGTGGGGATGCCGACAATCAGTCCGGCGACAGCCGCCGCCAGCGCGCCTGCCAGAATGACCAGCGTGAAAATTATCGCCGCCGCCGCTTGAGCGCCGACGACACCTGCGAGGGATTGCTCCCACCCCATCGTGCAATAAACGGTCAGGTAGGCGGACGAGTATGCGCCGATGGCCATGAAGCCGATGTGCCCGATGGAGAATTGCCCGGTGAAACCGTTAATCAGGTTGAGCGAGACGGCGAGGATGATATTGATGCCCGCCATCTTCCACAGGTCTACCTGATAGAGCGGCACGCCGACGCCGAAGAAGCCCTCCCGGCTCATCGCCATATTGATGGCGAGCAGCACAAGGACAATGAAGACAGCGCCGAGGAGTCGTTTGAGGAATCTTGGCATAAGGAATTTTTTGATTTGCGACTTTTGATTTTTGATTGGAAGCGGCCAGGAAATTATAAGTCAGAAATTGAAATCGCAGATTTCATCCTTATCCAATCGCAAATCAAAAATCTAAAATCGCAAATCCACCGCTACACTTTTTCCTGCACGGTCGAGCCTAATAGTCCCGACGGGCGAAGTAGTAGAACCAGAATGAGAATGGCGAAGGCGACGGCGTCGCGGTACGTCGAGGCGATGCCGATGTTCGCCCCGTAGCCGACGACCATTGTTTCAGCCACACCGATGAGCAATCCGCCGAGCACTGCGCCCGGAATGTTACCGATGCCGCCAAGCACTGCGGCGACGAAAGCCTTCAACCCCGTCGTGATACCCATCAAAGGATCAATCGTCGGGCTGTACTGAGCGGTCAGGACGCCAGCCGCCGCCGCCAGTGCCGACCCCAGCGCAAAGGTGAAGGTGATGATGGCGTTCGTGTTGATGCCCATCAGCTTCGCCGAGTTGAGATTGAACGAAACGGCGCGCATGGCCGTGCCGACCTTCGTCTTGAAGATAATCCACTGCAAGAGCAGCATCAGCGCGACCGAGACGACGAAGATCAGGATTTGCGATTTCGAGATAGCAGCGTTGCCGAAGAGATGATAGGCATCGTCTTGCAGAAGCTGCGGGAAGCCGCGCCCCGCGCCGCCGAAACGTGCGACGAACAAATTTTCGAGCAACAACGAGACACCAATGGCGGTAATCAGCGTCGTCATGCGCGAGAATTTTCTGACCGGACGATAAGCGAAACGCTCGATGGCCATGCCGACGAGCGCGGCGACGATCATCGCGCCGAGCAGCACGACGAGCAGGCCGCCCCACGACGGCCCGGCCAGCCCGAGACTGCTCGCAATGAAGTAACCGGCGAACGCCCCGACCATGTAGATGTCGCCGTGCGCGAAGTTAATCAGGCGCAGAATGCCGTACACCATCGTGTAGCCGAGCGCGATGAGCGCATAGATGGCTCCGATGTTGAGGCCGTTGATGAGCTGCTGAACGAAAGTGTCCATGTGGGTTATTTTTGATTTTTGATTTGCGACTTTTGATTGGAAGAGGACGGGAAATTAAACTTTAAGCTCCCATCCTGCTCCAATCAAAAATCTGAAATCGCAAATCAAAAAGGCCTTTGGCTTCCGGCTATTTGTTCACATTCATCGCGCCGGTGTTGGTGTTTCCACCGGACGTATTCCCGCCGGAGGTGTTCCCCCCTGACGTGTTCGCGGCTGGCGAAGTGTTGGCAGCGGGCGACGCATTCGTGTTAGCCGGCGAGGCGGAAGCCGCTGGCGACGGGCTCGTCGCCGGGGCAGCGCCATCAGGCTGGATGGTCTCTTTGTAGACGAATCGCTTGTCGCGGAGCTCTAACACGACCGCAGGCTTAATGGCATTGCGCTCGGCATCGAGAGTGATGACGCCGGTGATGCCTTTGTAGTTGCTGGTCCCGGCAATCGCGCTGCGCAAGGCCGCGCACTCTGTCCCGTTGGCGCGCTTAATCGAATCGGCCAGCACCATCATCGCGTCGTAAGCGAGCGCAGCCAATGCGTCCGGCGCGACGCCGTTGTATTTCGCCTTATACCTGGCGACGAAATCCTGAATCACGGGCGTCGGGTCATCCACCGAGTAGTGATTGGAGATGTAGCTTCCGTTCAAAGATTCGCCGCCCAAATCCCAGAGTTGTGGCGAGTCCCAGCCGTCGCCGCCGAGCAGCGGAGCGTTGATGCCGAGTTGTTTGGCCTGCTTGGCGATGACGCCGACTTCCTGGTAATAGCCGGGCACGTAGATGACATCAGGAGTGAGCGAGCGAATCTGCGTCAACTGTCCTGTGAAATCACGATCTCTTTGAGCATAAGCCTGCTCGGCCACTATCTGCCCGCCGAGTTTCTGGAAGCTGTTTTTGAAGAACTGCGTCAGCCCCTTGCTGTAATCCGAGTTTGAGTCGAACAGGATGGCGGCTTTTTTAGCCTTCAAGGTGTTGGCGGCAAACTTCGCCATCACTTCGCCTTGAAAAGGATCAATGAAGCAAACGCGGAAGATAAAGTCGCCCTGCTGCGTCACCGCCGGGTTGGTCGAAGAGGGCGAGATCATCGGCACTTGAGCTTGCTGCGCGTTAGGCGCGGCGGCGATTGAGTTGGACGAAGCGACCTCGCCGATGAGAGCGCGCACCTGATCCTGATTGATGAGCTTCGCCACGACGGTCGCGGCCTTGCCCGGTTCTCCCTGATCGTCTTCGTGAATCAGTTGAACCTGACGACCATTGATGCCTCCGGCAGCATTGATTTCATCTGCGGCCATCTGCGAGCCGTTTCTGGTTGATTGGCCGAAGCTGGAAGTCTGTCCGGTCAGGTCGCCGTAAACGCCGATCTTGATTATGCCGCCGGGGTCGGCGCAATTGCCGCCTCTCTTCGTGCAACTGGTGGATGCGAACAGGGCGGCGATCAATCCAAGCGCGATTAAAGTGCGTCTCATATTTTACCTCGCTGAAGCCTAAGTTTCGATTAACTCTGAAACGGAAGATTGAAGCAGCGCAGTTTCGGGCCCCACGCGAAAGAGAGCATCCGGTCACGCTGCTCGACAACAACTCCGACATCTTCGGCGCGCGCCGCCGCACTCATCAATCATCGAGAGCGGGCGCGTGGCCTCCCCATGCTCGCTGGCTATTGCTCTGCATAATAGCTGCGAGTCGGGCTGAGAAGCAAATTTTCGCCGGGCGCTATTGTGGTCGAACGACGCGCATTATACCCATTTGCTGCCGCGTGTCGAGCGATAATCGCTTGCGAGCGAGAGCGGCCCTGCTTTGCGCCTTCCTTTTCGACACCTGTATAGTGCGGCTGAAGTTTTTCCATCCTGCGCTGTGAGACACATCGAACATGAAAAGAGAGGAAGATAAACGAGAGGGCTTCGCGCCTGAGTTTGGCGACATGAACGCGGAAGACTTTCGGCGCTTCGGCCACGAAGTCATTGATTCTATCGGCGATTATCTCGCGCACGTCTCTGAACGCCCCGTGCTTTCGCAGATCAAACCCGGCGAACTCGTTTCTCAGCTTCCGCCCGCCCCGCCCGCCACAGGCGAAGCGATGGAAACTATCCTACGGGACGTTGACCGTCTCATCACGCCTGCACTGACACACTGGAATCATCCTTCGTTCTTCGCTTACTTCGCCACCTCTTCATCAGCCCCCGGCATCTTCGGCGAACTCTTCAGCGCCGCGTTCGATGTCAAAGCGATGCTCTGGCGCACCAGCCCTGCCTCGACGGAACTTGAGCAGGTCGCGCTCGACTGGCTCAGGCAGATGATGGGACTCGACGCAGGCTTTGACGGCATCATCTACGACACGGCCTCAGTCGCTTCCATGCACGCGATTGCTGCGGCGCGTGAGAACTTGAATTTACGAATCCGCGAAGACGGCATGAGCGGTCGCCCCGATTTGCCCATCTTGCGCCTCTACGTTTCAGAGCAAGCCCACTCGTCAATCGAAAAAGCCGCGCTCACTTTAGGACTCGGCCAACGCTCCGTGTGCCAGATTCCGACCGATACAGAATTTCGCATGGACGCTTCAAGCCTCGCGCGTGCGATTGAAGAAGACAAGCGAGCGGGCGCGCTTCCCTTCTGCACGGTCGCAACGGTCGGCACGACTTCGACTTCGAGTATTGACCCCGTGCCTGCCATCGCGGACATCTGCGAGGAACATAAAATCTGGCTGCACGTTGATGCGGCCTACGCAGGCTCGGCGGCGATTCTCCCGGAGATGCGCCACATTCTTCAGGGGTCGGAGCGCGCCGATTCCCTTGTCACCAATCCGCACAAGTGGTTATTTACGCCGTTCGACCTCTCCGTGCTCTACTCGCGCCGCATGGACGTGCTGCGTCGCGCCTTCTCGCTCGTGCCCGAATATCTCAAGACCAGCGAGGCCGAGACTGTTCGCAACGGCATGGACTACGGCATACAGCTTGGCCGTCGCTTCCGCGCGCTGAAGCTCTGGATGATTATTCGCTACTTCGGCCACGAAGGATTGGCCGCGCGCATTCGCGAGCATTGCCGTCTCGCGCAAGCTTTTGCGGCCTGGGTTGAAGACTCCCCAGACTGGGAACTGCTCGCGCCCGTTCCCTTGAGCCTCGTCTGCTTCCGCGCCTGCCCGCGCGTCGAGGGAGAAACAGAAGACGCGCGCGCCGCACGTCTCGACGCGCTCAACGAAACGCTCATGAACAACCTCAACGCGACCGGCGAGATTTTCTTTTCACACACACGCCTGAATGATGTCTACACACTGCGCCTCGCTATTGGTAATATCCGCACAACCGAGGCGCACATCCGCCGCGCGTGGGAGCTGCTGAACGAAGAGATGCGGCGTCTGTCATAATCCATCTTGCTTGCAGCCTTGAGAAATCCTCCAAAGGATTTTCGCCATGATGAAGAGAACTCCGGTCTACGTTTTTCTCGCCCTGCTGATTTCGCTACTCGCTCAAGCCGTCAGCGCGCAGCGCACATGGACGCCCGCGGACACCTTGCGCGTCGCAGGTGTCAATGATGCCCAAATCTCGCCCGATGGCGATTGGGTCGTTTACACAGTCGCCACGACGGAAGACAACGCGACGCGCACTACGCTCTGGCTCGCGCGTCTCAACAGGCTGAGCACAATTCAGGAGAGAGAAAAACCGCTAACCAATTCGAGAATCGCAACCGAGCCGCTTCTTCCCGCAGGATTGAACGCCTCTAATCCGCGCTGGTCTCCAGACGGCAAGCGCATCGCGTTCCTCGCCTCCAAAGATAAGCAGAGCGGCATCTGGGTCGTCACACTGCGAGAGCGTCAGCCCCGTTTTGTCGCGCCCGTTCGGGCGACCAATTTTCACCTCCCTTACGCTGGCGAATCCATCGCATGGTCGCCCGACTCGCGCCGCATCGCTTTCATCTCTGCGACCGAAGAATCAATAAGCGTGGGCGCGCCCATCATGACAGCGGGCACGCCTTCGCGTGCGGACGACCCGCGCATCGTAGACCGCATCCGGTACAAATCGCGCACCTCATTTTCCGACCGTGCGCGCACACACGTCTGGGTCGTGGACGTTGATTCCTCATTAGCCGGTGATGATGCGGCGATGCGTCAATTAACTTCGGGGCAGTTTTACGATCATGCTTTGACGTGGAATCCGCGCGGCGACGAAGTTGCCTTTCTCTCCAACCACGAAGCGGACGCCGACGCCAACAACAACTCCGACATTTTCGCCGTCGATCTGAACGGGCGCGTTCGCCAACTCACGGAAACTCGTGGATGTGAATATGAACCCGCCTGGTCGCCCGACGGTAAATGGATCACTTACACGGCGACGAAGCGGGAGGTGACGACGATTGACAGCGTCGCGGAAGACGCGCACGTCTGGGTAATTGACGCAGGCGGAGGAACGGGGCGCGAACTCACCGCCGCGCAAGATCGCCGCGCACGCAGCCCGCGCTGGTCACAAGATAACAACGACATCTACTTTCTCGCAGGGAATTCTGGCCGAACCCTCATCTATCGAGTTGGCGTGAGAGGCGGAAAGGCGGTGGAGATGTTTTCCGATCCATACATCCCCGGCCCGCTTCAGGAAGCAACAGCGGCACCACCTTTTCCGAAGCGCCCCTTTCAAATAGGTAATTTCAGCATTAGCCATGACAGCCCCACTACGCTTGCCTGTACATTGAGCAACGCAACTCAACCGAGCGAGGTCTGGGCGGGGCACGCGACTCCGTATCACGGAAGCTCACGTTTTGTCAGGCGACTCACCGGGCATAACGATTCGCTGGTGCAAACGCTGGCGCTCGTTGATCCCGTAGTCTTCTCTTTCAAGAGTTTCGACGGCACAACCGTTCAAGGCTGGCTGATGAAGCCCGCAGGCTGGCGCGCAGATCGCCGCTACCCGCTCATCCTGAGCATTCACGGCGGGCCGCACGGGATGTACGGCTACGGTTTCAATTCGACCTTTCAAGCATACGCGGCGCGCGGCTACAGTGTGCTTTACTTAAACCCGCGCGGTTCCTCCGGCTACGGCCAGAAATTCTCCGACGGGACTTTGCGCGAATGGGGCGGCGGCGATTACCGCGATTTGATGATGGGGGTTGACGAAATCTTGCGCACGCGCTCGTGGATTGACGCTGAGCGGCTGGGCGTGACCGGCGGCTCATACGGCGGCTTTATGACCAACTGGATTATCACGCAGACGACGCGCTTCAAGGCTGCGGTTGCCTCCGCGAGTGTTAGCAACCTCGTCAGCTTCTACAGTACCTCTCTCTATCAGGATTTAATTCACGCGGAGTTTGGCGGCTTTCCCTGGGATGATTACGATCTGCTGTGGCGCTGGTCGCCGCTGCGCTATGTTAAGCAGGCGCAGACGCCGACGCTCCTGATTCACGGCGAGTTGGACAACGACGTACACATCACGCAGGCCGAAGAGATGTACATGGCGCTCAAGCGGCGCGGCATTGAAACCGTCCTCGCACGCTACCCGCGCGAAGGGCACGGATTCCGTGAACCGCTCCACCGACAGGATGCGCTTGAAAGAACCCTCGCCTGGTTCGATAGATTTCTGAAATAGAGGTTAGAATCAAAAATATGCTGACTCATATTGTAGTCTGGAAATACCGCGCGGACGTGGAGCAGGTGGTGCGCGAGGAACACGTTGCGCGCCTCCGACGGCTGGCGTCTCTCATCCCTGAGATAGAGAGCTTCAACGTCGGCTTCGACGTACTGAATCTGCCGCGCTCCTACGACTCCGGCCTCGTCGCCACTTTCCGCGACCGCGCCGCGCTGCAAGCCTACACGGTGCATCCCGAACACATCCTGGTCGCGGACATGGGACGCCACATCAGCGAATCGGTCGTCTCGGTTGATTTCGTGGACGAGAATTAGACGGGGCGGAGAGGTTTCGACGGATGAAGTGGAAGTGGAAACCAAACTGGAAAGAGATGAAGCGCTGGAAAAAGATCGCGCTCATCACGCTTGGCCTCTTTCTGCTCTTTCAGGTTCCATTCATCTATCGTCGCACGCGTCTCGGCAATCTCCGCTCGGCGATTCGGCAGGTGAACACCGCGCGCGTCGTAGACCAGAACGCGAGCGCGTACACTGACTACAAAGGCGTGATTCACGTTCATTCCAGCCTCGGCGGTCACAGCAACGGAAACTTCGTGGACATTATCGAGGCCGCCAAGCAAAACAATCTGAGCTTCGTCCTGATGACCGAGCACACGTCCACTTTGATGGACACCTCCGCGATGACGCTCAAAGGGATTCACGCGGGCGTGCTTTTCGTGGGTGGCAACGAGGTCAGCACCGCCAGCCATGATCGCCTGCTGCTCGCGCCGGGAAACGCGGAAGCGGCCACCGCACACACTATCGGGACTCAAGAACTACTTGCGCGCCAGAGAGCGCAGGGCACTTTGTCGTTCATCGCCTACCCGCATGAATTCAGAAACTGGGAGGTGAACGACTTTGACGGGATGGAGGTCTACAACCTTTACACGAACACGAAGAAGATTAACTACTTCGTCACCTTCTTCGATTGGCTCTGGTCTTACCGAAGCTATGCTGATTTGATGTTCGCGCGGTTTTACGAAAGACCGAATGATGAATTGAAAAAGTGGGACGAGTTGATGCTGGCTAAAAATCGCAAAGTCGTCGCCATCGCGGGCAACGACGCTCACGCCAACGTCGGTTTTCAACTCGGCGACCACACAGGAAAAAGTCTCATCGGAGTTCACCTTGACCCCTATGAGCGAACCTTCAGCGTCGTCCGCAACCATGTGTTGATCGAAAAAGAGAAGCCTTTAACGCCCGAGACGCTGCTTGCCAGCATAGCCAGCGGCCATTGCTACATCGCCTTCGATCTCTTCGGCGACTCCACAGGCTTCACCTTCGCCGCCGAGAATAATCAAGGCACGAAGATTATGGGCGATGAGATTGAGCTTCTGGACGGAGTTCGCCTGATCGTGACAACGTCGGTTCAGGCGCGGGTGCTGCTTATCAAAGACGGGCAGGTCATCCGCGATGAAGACGGAGCGGCAAGAAAGGAATTTCCGGTCGCAGAGCGTGGCGTCTACCGCATCGAAGTCTATCTCCCACAGCTTGGCAGTCTGGTCAAAGACAAGCCCTGGATTATCTCGAACCCGATCTATGTAAGATGACACGAAACTAACGCAAGGCTACTCTGGTAAAACTTCTCTTCTACAGTTAGGCTGAATCATGAGCCATCAAAGTACTGCAACGATTATCGGATCTCTGGGCGTGAGCATTCTGCTGCTGGCTTTCTTTCTAAATCTATTCAAGTTTCTGCGCTCGGAGGGATACACTTACCTGATCCTCAACCTCGTTGGCGGCGGTTTGGCCTGCTATTCTTCATACCTGATCGGCTTTATACCATTCGTTGTGCTGGAGGCTACATGGGCGGTTGTGACTGCTATAGCACTTATCCGAGAGATATCGAAGAACTCCGGCACATCCAAACGCTCTATGGCATGAGGTGTTGATAAGAGCATTTTTCGTCGCCCAGACACGCCAACGCCCCACACAGTCTTAACAACCCTGTGGGGCGCGCGCCGTGCTGGAAAGCTCCAACACTCTTTTGGGAGCGGTGCGTACGTTCACCGACCAACTGTAGAGAGCCTAGTGTTTGGCTCTACTCCCGCTTTGCAATTCCAAGTGTTAGGAAATGCGCGAGCACAGCTTCCCTTAACTTGTGTTATGTCCCGAATTTTATGCCCGTCCGCGAGTCCTGTCAATACTCATCTTGACCGAACCGGAAACATACGCCAACAAATTCCAGGAATAATGCCTGTTGTATATCGTCTGCGCTGAACGATGCGGTATATTAAGCGGCGACCCGTCATGGCTAACAAAACCGAAAAAGCTAAGGTGGAAGAAGAGCAGGCAAACATTTCCACGCCGCAACAGGTCGTCAACGTCACGCCCCCTGCTGCCGTGAGTTTCAAACCGCTGCCGATGGTCGGATGGTACGACCCGCGCCAGCTCGTTCGCACAGGCCTTCAGGTCGCCATCTCCACCATCTTCGGTCACCATTCAGATCGCCGCCTCGTCGAAGCTCTCGCCTCGGGTCGCCCGGAAATTTACGATTATACCTATCACTACACGGACGACGGCCACGAATTGTGCGAGATGGACGAGAGCCGCAAGCGCGATGAAATCTGGATTGACTACGTCGCCGATCTCGGCGAGGGTTGGAATTCGACCTACGCGGTCGCCTATCACCTCAGCGAAGAGGCGCGCGACTTTGAGTACACGGATCACGCGAGCGGCGAGAAGCGCCGAGTGCAAACGCGGCGCGGCAGCCTACTACTTTTCGGCGGCGATCAGGTCTATCCGGCGGCAGACCGCATTGAGTACGAGCAGCGTCTGGTTAAGCCATACGAAAGAGCCTTTCCACCGAGAGGGCGCGAAGAACATCCGCACGCTTTCGCTATTCCGGGCAATCATGATTGGTACGACAGTCTCATCTCTTTCTCTCGCCTCTTCTGCTCGAAGCGTTGGTTTGGCGGTTGGCGCACACGGCAGAGCCGCAGCTACTTCGCCTTGAAACTGCCGCACGGCTGGTGGCTCTTGGGAACGGACACACAACTCGGCTCGGACATTGACGCGCCGCAGGTGGAATACTTCAAAGGCGTCGCCGCCGAGATGAAGGAGACAGACCGCATCATTCTCTGTCATGCCGAGCCGCACTGGATTTTCGCGCGGATGTACGAGCATCTCGATTCGAGCATCTCTGAGAGCAATCTCTCGTTTCTTGAGAAGATGCTGGGGAAGAGAGTCGCCATCTTTATCGCGGGCGACCTTCATCACTATCGCCGCCACGAAGCGACCGATGAATCTTCCACGCAGAAAATCACTTCGGGCGGTGGCGGCGCGTTTCTTCATCCGACGCACATGGGACACTTCGGCAAAGATGTTTCCCTGCTCGAAGAGAAAAGCTCAGGCCGTATCTTTCAAAAGAAAGCGGCCTTTCCGCCGGAAGAAGAATCAAGAAAGCTGTGCTGGCGCAATCTGGTCTTTCCCTACCTGAAAGGAAATCAAAGCTGGACGTTCGGCTTTCTGACCGCTGGCCTTTACCTGCTGATAACGCTGGCTGTGGTTTCCGACTTTAAGCATATAGAGCAAACGGCCAACGGCATTCGCTCCGTCGTCGGCTTGAAAAACATCATCGGCACGACGCTGCATACGATTCTCAACAGCCCGATGACTTTGTTCGGGGTGCTGCTCACTATCCTGGGCTTCGTGCTTTTCACCGACACACACTCGAAAGCGTACAAATGGATTATGGGGTCAATGCACGCGCTCGCGCATATCCTCTCGGCTTTCACGGTCGCGCTCGGGTCTATTTATTCCGTCCTCAGCATTGTCGCCACCACCTCGCGCTGGAATAATCCGCCACTACAGCTCGGCTCGTTCGAGTTAAACTGGGTGTACCAGATAACGCAGGGCGAGCACGTCTTCAATCTCGACCTCAGAGTGCTGCTCGTGGTGTTGCTGATTTTAATCGGAGGCTACGTTATCGGCTCGTTCATTCAGGGATTGTATCTGCTGGTCTCTTTTAATCTCTTTGGTCGCCACTACAATGAAGCCTTCTCGACCATCGCCGTTGAAGACTGGAAGAGTTTTCTTAAATTAAAGATTGACCAAAGCGGAGACCTGACCATCTACGCGATAGGCATCCGCAGAGTACCGCGTAAATGGAAAACAAGCGCTGACGTGACAGCAGCGGAGATCGTTCCAGATACAGAGCGCGACCCGAGAGCAACCGCGCCTGCGCTCATCGAGCCGCCGATTGTCCTGAAACGCACGACCGCCACCACAACCGGCGTCGTTGATTCAAAGCGCCTGTGATTAACCTTGATGCTGGGCAGATGGAAAAGTATTTAACATCAGGGCCGTCGCTCTTTTAATTTTCATGAGGAGAACATGAGAAAACTTCGTTACCACATTGTTGATGTCTTTACCAATCGAGCCTTTGGCGGAAATCCGCTCGCCGTCTTCACCAATGGTCGGGGGATTTCGGCGGAACTCATGCAGTCAATCGCCAAGGAACTCAATCTCTCGGAGACGACATACGTTTTGCCGCCCGATAATCCTGAGAACGATTACCGCGTCCGCATCTTCACTCCCGCTGCCGAACTCCCGATGGCGGGGCATCCAACCGTCGGCACGTCTTTCATTCTGGCGCGTGAGCACATGATCGAACTCAGGGACGATGAAATCACGATTAAACTTGAAGAGGGCGTGGGCACAATCCCCGTCACGCTCAAGTTCAAAGAGGGTGTGCCCGACCTCATCTGGATGCAGCAACCGCTTCCCCAATTTGGCCCGCGCTTTAAGGACGCCTCATTGATTGCCGAGATGTTGTCAATCCCACCGGAAGCGATTGAGCCCGAGTTGCCGCTCGAAGCCGTCTCCTGCGGCGTTCCCTTTCTCTTCGTGCCGTTGAAAAATCTGGAAGCGATTCGCGCGATTCGATTCCGGCTCGATGTGTGGGAAAGGGTTTTGAGCGACTTCGGCGTCTCGGAGGTCTTCGTCTTCACGAAGGAGACGGAATTGGAAGGCTCAAGTGTACACTCGCGCATGTTCGCTCCGGCTCTAGGCGTGTGGGAAGACCCGGCGACGGGCGGTGCGAGCGGCCCGCTGGGTTGCTACCTCGTGCGCCACAAAGTTTTCGGGGAGACTCAAAAAGCGGAGTTTACGAGCGAGCAGGGGATTGAAATGGGGCGTCCGAGCATCATCAAAATCATCATCGAACAGGAAGCGGGCGAGATTAGCTCGGTGCGCGTCGGCGGGCAATGTCGTTTTATGGGCGAGGGTTATCTGGAAGTAGGTTGAGGCGCGCTCGCCGGAGTGCAGGGGAGTAAAGCTCTGAGGGGTGCGACAAATTCCTGCCGGCGGGAGCATCCGACTTTGGCGACTCGTTTTCTTTCGGATGCTCTACCGGCAAATGCGGCTCTTACAAAGTCTTGAATTTCTTGAGTCGCTCGTCGAAATGGAATTGGACACGTTCAATGAAATGATCCCATGGGAATCCAGTGCCTGGGTCTGTGTGTCCGTTGTTCGGTTTGAAGATCGCTGTCGCTTGCACGTGCCCGATAATACCCTTTTCCCCGGCCTTCAATTCAGCATTAGACAAATGCTTGACCGGGAGGTTGTACTTCAAGCAATACTGCGCGGCTGCGTTTGCCGAGAGGTTCAGCATCAAGATGCCGAAGGGGTCTAACCACTCGGCTTTCGTTTGTCTGGCAAAGCCAGCTTGCTCTATGTGAATGCCGTCATTATTTACACCCGGCGCTGAGAAAGCTACGTTATTGTCCATCACACATTGCACGATAGTATCGCTATCAACGCATAGATGTGCCGACACCCTGACGGGTCTTCCTTTCGCATCCCTCGGGTTTTGGAAGAACCGGGCTACATTTTCAGCAGTATTCCCTTTTTCCGGGGCTTCCATGGAATGCATAACGACCAGTCTGATATTCCGTTTTCCAGAGATCTCTTTGAAGAACTTGGCCTTGACTACCGGAAAATGGTCTGTTTCAAATTTGAAATCCATGAAGTAATCCTCCTTCTTTCGGTGAGTGACGAAATGACCGAGGCCGAAGCTGGGCGATGTGGTCAAAACTTAAAAGGAGCGGCCTCGATAGGTGACCGACTTTGTGAGGCTGACAAGGAAAGACGCTCATCAGCGGGAAACGAACCTGAAGCGAAGGTAAGATATGCCTCCGAACCAGCAATGTCAATGGTCTGTTGAGCGCGCCTCCAAGACAGTGTTTGGCGTGCAAGTTGAAAAGCAGCGATGCGTTCTAGCCGTGCTGGATAATGTTTTAAGCCAGCCTGGTGTGTGCATGTTTGTAAATCTCCCTGATTTGACTAATTTTTGATTCGAGCGAGAACCATAATCCATGAAGCATCTCAAACTGACCCTCAGCCTCTCCTTAATTTTCTTTATCTTTGCCGGAAGCATCCCGCGCCTCAGCGCCGACTCGGTGGCCGCGGCAAGCCCGGATGAAATCAGCACTCAAGATGAAGCAAACGATGCAGACCAGACGAAGGAAGGGCTGCAATTTCGTTTGAGCCAGGGCGCGGGGCAGACTGAAAGCCAAACCTCCGTCAAGCCTGCGGAAACTTCGCGCCTGTCGGAAAGCGAAGTCCAGAACGTGCTCAAGCGCCTTCCGCCCGTCAAGGCGGAAGAGGGAGACCAGCAGGATTTCGCCATGCGCGACCGCTCGCTTCCTCCGCCGCGCACAGGAAAAACCGTCAACGTCTCGTTCCCTTCATCCGAAGTTGCCCCGACTCCTGATCCAAAAGCGGCAGCCCCGCTCGAAGTCCTGCGGTTTGCGCCCGAAGGAGAGATACCGCTCGCCCCGCAACTCAGCATCACGTTTTCGCAGCCGATGGTCGCCGTGACTTCAAACGACGATCTCGCGGCGCAGGACGTGCCCGTGCGACTCACGCCCCAGCCTCCGGGCAAGTGGCGCTGGGTCGGCACCAAGACCCTGCTCTTTGTGCCGGACGGGCGCTTTCCTATGGCGACACAGTATACGGCCACCGTCGCTGCCGGAATTAAATCGGCCAACGGCGGAACGTTCCCCGCCGCGAAGTCCTGGACGTTTGCCACGCCGCCGCCGCAGATGAGGATGTTCTATCCTTCTTCCAGTATGCCGACGACGCGAGACGCCTTGATGTTCGTCGAGTTTGACCAGCGCATTGACCCGGCTGCGGTGCTCAACACGATCAAGGTTGTCGCCGGAAGCAGCCAGTTAAAGATTCGGCTTGCCACTCAACAAGAGATTGACGCCGACAAGACAATCAGCCAGTTCGCGAAGGCTGCCCAGCAGGGGCGCTGGCTCGCATTCCGCGCCATCAACGCTGAGACAGGAGACACGCGTCAGGCTCTTCCCGCGGATTCCGGCATCAACGTCCAGATCGGCCCCGGCACGCCTTCAATGGAAGGCCCGCGCACGACCACCTCGGCACAAAGTTTTGCCTTTCGCACTTACGGATTGTTCCGCGTCCTGTCTCACAGGTGCGGCTACGACGAAAAATGCTCGCCCTTCGATTCGTGGAATATCAATTTCAACAATCCGCTGGACGCAGCCGCGTTCGATCAATCCCAGATTCGCGTCGAGCCTGAAGTGCCGGGATTGAAGACGAACATCTATGGCCAGACGCTTCAGATCAATGGCATCAAGCGCGGGCGTACGGTCTACAAAGTCACGCTTCCCTCTTCGCTCAAAGATCAGTTCGGGCAGACGCTCGGCTCAAACGTCACCTTAACTTTCAACGTCGGGTCAGCGCCGCCGACGCTCTCTTCCAGCGGCAAAGCGTTCGTCGTGCTGGACCCGTCTGCGCCGCGCGCCTTTTCCGTCTACAGCGTCAATTACAAAACGCTCAAGGTCAGGCTCTACAAGGTCAAGCCCGAAGACTGGGACAAGTTTACGCGCTACATGCGCTTCGTCTACGAATACTACGAAGACACGAAAGAGAAGCAGACCGTGCCGCCCGGTGTGCTCGTCTCTTCAAAGACGGTCACGGTCAAAGGCCAGCCGGACGAGTTGACCGAAACGAGGCTCGACCTCAATCCCGCGCTTGATGAAGGTCTCGGTCAGGTGGTCGTCATCGTCGAGGCGGGAACGGGTTTGAAGAAACGCGAGCGCCCGTCTATTGAAGCGTGGGTTCAATCAACCAACATCGGGCTTTCGGCTTTCGTTGATTACACGGATTTGGTCGCGTGGGCAACTTCGCTCAAGGAAGGAAAGCCGCTGCGCGATGTCGAGATGACGATTCACCCGCTGGGAGTGTCGGGCACGAGCGGGATGTACGGCCTCGCGCGCCTGGCCCTAAAAAATTACGAGAAGCCGGGAGCGAGTCTGCTCATCGCGCGTCAGGGACGCGATGTGGCTATCCTGCCGGAATATGATGAATGGTGGAACACCGGAAGCAGTTGGTACAGGCGAGAGGCTTATGACGAGCTGCGCTGGTTCGTCTTCGATGATCGCAAGATGTATCGGCCCGGCGAAGAGGTTCACATCAAGGGCTGGATCAGGCGGGTTGGCGGCAGCAAGACCGGCGACGTGGAAATGCTCGGCGGGGGCGCTGGCCCTTCCATCACTTACTCGTTGAAAGATTCGCGCGGCAACGAGATTACGAAAGGCACTGCGCCCATCAACGCGCTCGGCGGCTTTGACACCAAGTTCAAGCTGCCCGCGACGATGAATCTGGGCAACGCCTACGTTCAATTCGATGCTCCGAACGCGACCGTTACGGGGACGACCATGCAGCACTATTTTCAGGTGCAGGAGTTTCGTCGCCCTGAGTTTGAAGTCACGACACAGGCTTCCGAAGGCCCGTTCTTCGTCAAAGGCCATGCGGAGACTTCCGTGGCGGCTTCCTACTACGCTGGCGGCGGTCTGCCCAATGCTGAAGTGAACTGGCGCGTGACTTCCACGCCGACCAACTTCACGCCGCCCAATCGCGGAGATTTCACTTTCGGCGAATGGATTCCCTGGTGGCGCTCGTGGAACTCACGAGACACGAGCCGCACGGAGACGTTCAAAGGCACGACGGACGCGGCTGGCAAGCATCAATTGAGGATTGACTTTGATTCTGTGAAACCCGCGCGCGCGTCAAACGTCACGGCGCAGGCGAGCGTGACGGACGTGAATCGCCAGCAATGGGCATCCTCTACCAACCTGCTTGTTCATCCGGCCGATTTGTACGTCGGCCTGCGGTCTGAGCGCACCTTCGTCCAGCAGGGCGAGCCGCTCATCGTCGAGACGATTGTCACAGACCTTGACGGCAAATCAATCGCGAATCGTGAAGTCAAGATGCGCGCCGTGATGCTCGATTGGGTTTATGAAAAGGGAGTATGGAAACAGAAAGAGACGAACGCGCAGGATTGCACCGTGAAATCTGCGAACGAGGCGGTCAAGTGTACGTTCACTCCGAAGCTCGGCGGCATGTATCGCGTCACCGCTCTTATTCAGGATGACCGCGAGCGCCCGAACCAGTCGGCTTTGACGCTCTGGGTCGCGGGAGGCAAAACGCCTCCGAAGCGCGATGTCGAGCAGGAAGCGATTGACATGATTCCTGACCGCAAGGAGTACAAGGCGGGCGAGACGGCGGAGATTCTCGTGCAGTCGCCTTTCTATCCGGCTGAAGGTGTGTTAACGCTGCGCCGTTCGGGAATCCTCAAGAGCGAGCGATTCCAGATGGACGGGCCATCGCATACGCTGCGAGTTCCGCTTGAGGAAGCCTACACGCCGAACCTTCACGTACAGGTTGATCTGACGGGCGCGGCAGCGCGAACGGACGACAAGGGACAGGTCAACGATAAACTGCCGAAGCGACCCGCGTTTGCCAAAGGCGAGCTGAATCTTTTGATTCCACCAATCTCGCGCAAACTCGCAGTGACGGCCACACCGCGCGACAAGGCGCTTGAGCCGGGTACGGAAACCGTCGTCAACGTCGAAGTGAAAGACGCAATGAATCGCGCGGTCGCTGGCAGCGAAGTGGCGCTCGTCGTGGTTGACGAAGCCATCCTGTCGCTGACGGGCTATCGCATCGGCGACCCGCTCTACACTTTTTATTCTCAACGCGGCGGCGGTGCGACGGATCATCACCTGCGCGCCAACGTCCTGCTCGGTAATCCCGAAGACGTGCTCAAGCAGATACAAAGCCTGCCCGTCAATGGGCGCGGCGTTGGGGGCCTGGCGATGCTGAGCGCGGCGGATGCGGCGGCCCCACCCAGACCAGCGGCCAAGCGCGAGGCAAGGTCACGCTCAAATGAATATAAGCTGGATGGCCTTGCTGAAAACGCACCCGCCGAAGCCGAAGAAAGTCAGGAGATTCGCCTGCGTGAGAACTTCAACGCGCTGGCCGTCTTCGCGCCCGCTGTCCCGACGGACGCAAACGGTCGCGCTTCCGTCACCATCAAAGTCCCCGACAATCTGACGCGCTATCGCGTGATGGCCGTCTCGGTCGCGGGCGGCAAGCAGTTCGGCTCAGGCGAATCCGTCATCACGGCGCGCATGCCCTTGATGGCTCGCCCCTCTGCGCCGCGCTTTCTCAACTTCGGCGACAAGTTTGAACTGCCCATCGTCGTGCAGAATCAGATGGACACGCCGATGAGAGTTGATGTAGCCGTGCGCGCTTCAAACGCCGAACTTACGGACGGCGCGGGCCGTCGTGTCACCGTTCCGGCAAATGATCGCGTGGAGGTGCGCCTGCCCGTCTCGGCCAACCGCGCAGGTACGGCGCGTTTTCAGGTCGGCATCGTGTCGGGTAAATGGTCGGATGCGGCGGAAATAAGCTTGCCCGTCTGGACGCCCGCGACCACCGAAGCCTTTGCGACCTACGGCGAGATTGACGACGCGACCGCCATGATTCAACCCGTCAAAGCTCCGTCAAACGTCTTCAAGCAATTCGGCGGACTGGAAATCTCCACCTCTTCCACACAGCTTCAAGCCTTGACGGACGCCATGCTGTATCTCATGGCCTACCCGTATGAATGTTCCGAACAACTCTCTTCGCGCATCCTTGGGGTCGCCGCATTGCGAGATGTGTTGACGGCCTTCAAGGCCAAAGACATGCCGAAGCCCGAAGAGATGTTGAAAGCCGTCACGCGCGACATCGAGCGCCTTAAAGGCAGGCAGTCGGACGACGGCGGCTTCGGCTTCTGGCGGCGCGACGAGCACGTCTGGCCTTACATCAGCATTCACGTCGCGCACTCGCTCCAGCGTGCGAAGGAGAAGAATTTCCCTGTGCCGCCGGAGATGCTCGAAAAATCAAAACGCTATTTGCGCGAAATCGAGCGCCACATTCCATCGTCCTACGGCATTGACGCGCGCCGCGCACTCGTCTCCTACGCGCTCTACGTTCGCAACCGCATGGGTGACCGCGACACGGCGAAAGCTCGCAAGCTGATTGGTGAGTCAGGAGGGCTGGCGAACCTCTCGCTCGAATCAGTCGGCTGGCTCTTGTCAGTGCTGTCCGGTGATCCGGCATCGCAGGCGGAGATCACGGCCATTCGTCGCCATCTCAACAACCGCGCGACCGAAACGGCTGGAGCGGCTCACTTCGCCAGTTCCTACAGCGACGGCGATTATCTCTTGCTCAACTCTGATCGCCGTGCCGACGGAGTGATTCTCGAAGCCTTGATCGGAGACCAGCCGCAGAACGACCTCATCCCGAAGATCGTGCGGGGCTTGCTGGCGCATCGCGTGCAGGGACGCTGGGGCAACACGCAGGAGAACGTCTTTATCCTGCTTGCGCTCGACCGCTACTTTAATGTCTACGAAAAGGCGACGCCGGACTTTGTGGCGAAGGCCTGGCTCGGCGACACGTTCGCAGGTCAGCAGCAGTTCCGTGGCCGCTCGACCGACCGCCAGCAGATCAACGTGCCGATGAGTTATCTGGCCGAGAAAGACGGAGCGCAGAACCTCATCCTGAGCAAGGAGGGAACAGGACGCCTCTACTATCGTATCGGCATGAACTATGCGCCGACAAACCTGAAGCTCAAGGCGGCGGATTATGGCTTCACAGTCGAGCGCGTCTACGAAGCCGTTGATAACCCGGCGGACGTGCGGCGCGATTCGGATGGCACATGGCGCATCAAGTCGGGCGCGACCGTGCGCGTGCGTCTGACGATGGCCGCTCCGTCTCGCAGGTATCACGTCGCGCTTGTTGACCCCTTGCCCGCCGGACTGGAAGCGATGAATCCGGCGCTCGCGGTCACGGGCGACATCCCCGCCGACCAGAAAGATGACACGTCGAAACGCGGTGGCTGGTGGTGGTGGCGCAACTGGTTCGAGCATCAGAACCTGCGCGACGAGCGCGTCGAAGCTTTCACGTCGCTGCTCTGGGAAGGAGTTTATAACTACGCTTACGTCGCCCGCGCCACGACACCCGGCACGTTCGTCGTGCCGCCCACGAAGGCCGAAGAGATGTACCACCCGGAGACCTTCGGGCGCGGCGCGAGTGATAAGGTGGTGGTTGAGTAGAGGCACGGAGGGAAGAAGGCAGTAGGCAGAAAGCGGAAGGCAGAGAACTTATTGTTTGCTGCCTACTGCCTTCCGCCTTCCGCCTTCTTCCTGAACATCCAACCACTCGGCTTGCAGCCTCTCAATCGCCAACTCTTTCTGCTTCGCCTCGACCTCAATCCACGGCGCATCGCGGAAAGCGGCGGGCATGGTCGTAATAAAATCGCTGTGATTTCTATCACCAAATGATTCCCGCCCATTCGAGATATGAACAAGTTGCCATTCGGGAACAGGCCACGTCTCGCGCGCGGCTTTCAGCATACGTCCAACGCTCTCGTCATCGTAGCTCTCCAGTTTTTCGTGAACCAGATGATGATGCGCGTCAAAGACCATCGGCACACCGGACGCGCGGCACACCTCCAGAATCTCTGCCGCGCTGTAGGTATATTCGTCGTTCTCAAAAGCCAGGCGCGAGCGCACCGCTTCAGGAAGATTGCGCGTCACGTCCACCAGCCGCTCTGCGCGCCCGCCCTTGCCACCGTGAATCTCAATCAAAGCCCAGGCGGAGCGCGGCTGTTCGAGCATGTCCATCACGCGCGCGTGTGTCTCAAGAATCTTGATGCTGTTGGCAATTACCTGCGGCGTATCCGAATTGAGCACGACAAATTGATCGGGGTGCAGCACCAGACGTATTCCCAGACTAACTGCCCGCCTGCCCGTCGCTCCGATTTGCTCACGCAACTCTTCCAGCACGTCTTCGCCTACAGGGTCGTCTGCGAACGGAAAGAGCGATGAGGTCATGCGATAAAGCTGTAGGCCGCGCCCGCCGCAAAAATCTAGGGCGAGGTTGAGGCGCGCGAGATTATCCGCGTACAACTCGCGGAGCATTCGCTTCTGCTCTGTCGCTTCAAACTGTAAAAGCCGCTTGCGCGTCAGCGCGCGATAGCGCACGGCATCGGATGTAGTAATACAGACCAACCCTAATCGCGGCTGCATCAACGAACTTTTCATGCCTGTGACTGTGCTCCTCGTTTTTGACCACGGCTCCCGCGCTTTCTCTTTTCCTGCGATGGCGGGTCGTACAATGCCTGATGCCGCTCGACGCCCGTGAGATATTCCGGGTCTGCTTTGACCGTGTCCAGATACTCTTTGAAGATGCGGGCGCATTCCAGTTTCTCCGGGTTTCTTTCAAACGGCGCGACCTCGCGCCCCCACGCTCCGCTCTGGCCTTTGCGCTCCGTTGGCACGGGACCAACATACTTCTTGCCGCTTTTGTGATTGAAGTAACGCAGGCTGCGCGTCCATCCCATTTGCAGGAACTTTCGCGCCATGTCCATGCCGACGAAATCATCCGCAGCCTTGTAGCGCAAATAGATTTGGTAAATCTCTGCGGCGGATTTGCGGGCGACGGCGAGCGTTCTGAATCGCCAGTGCGGAAGGATTTCCGATTTGTAAGGCTCGACTGAGAGAACGCCCTGCTCGCCGCGCCCGATGCGGTACAACTCAGGATGCTGACGAAAATCTATCTTGTCGAAGTCGAGCGTGTAATCAAATTTCATCACGCGCTCGATGTTACCCCCACCACATCACGACAATCTGTCCGGCGTGTTGAGAATGCGTGCAAGTTGCTCTCGGAGTGTAACGAGGTCAGCGTGAATTATTAGTCGTCCCATGAGGGACGATATGAAAATAGCCCGGCAATATATTGCCGGGCTATTTCCATGCGCCTCTGACGGGGCTAAAAACTTGGGGCTAATAACTTGCGCTTCAGGCGAGATCGAACAGGAGAATTTCCGACGGCTCTGTGCCGACAATCTTCAACTCTCGTTCCTCGCTGATGGCTGCCCCGTCGCCCTGCTTTAAAGGCTGCCCGTTGATTTCGATTGCGCCGCGTGCCACCTGCACCCACGCGTGGCGGTCAGGCTCTAATTCGTAGACGACCTGTTGCTCAGAATCGAGCAGTGAGGCGTAAAGCCGTGCGTCCTGATGCATGCTGACTGAGCCGAGGCTTCCGTCAGGAGACGCGACCAGGCGCAGGCGTCCGCGCTTTTCTTCATCCTCGAACTTCTTCTCTGCATAACTCGGCTCGACATCCATCTTGTTCGGCAGCAGCCAGATTTGTAGTAGATGCACGGACTCATCCTGTGAGGGGTTAGCCTCGCTATGCCTGACGCCCGTTCCGGCGCTCATCCTTTGCACGTCGCCGGGACGAATGATCGAGCCGTTGCCCATACTGTCTTTGTGCGCGAGGCCGCCTTCGAGCACATAGGTGATAATCTCCATGTCGCGGTGGCCGTGCGTGGGAAAGCCTCGCCCCGCGTGAACGAAATCTTCGTTGATGACGCGCAGACTACGAAAACCCATGTTGCGCGGGTCGTAATATTCCCCGAACGAAAAAGTGTGATACGTGTTCAGCCAGCCGAAATCGAAATGGCCGCGTTCTTCTGCTTTGCGAATGGTAATCATCTCATCTTCCCCTTTTTCTATTCCACGTCTTCACGTGTGACTCCTTCGATCTCTAAAATCAAATCCGCCCCGTAAGCTTTTGACGGCGTCTGGAAGCCGATGGAAAAGTTCCCGGCGAGCACGTGCCCGACGATGGTGAGAGCCGTGAGCGCGGTGAGCGTATAACCTTCCGGGCCGCGCAGGCGCGAGACAGCCCTTTGCCCGGAATCGTCTTTCACTTCTCCCCAGACGAAGCTCTTGCCCCGCGCGCGTTCTTCCTCGTTCGGCCCCGGCGGTTGAGCTTTGATTCGTTTCTTCAAAAAGCGTTGCACTAATCCAGAACCAAGCAGCGAACCAAACGGGCGCGTCAGTTTCATCATCCGCCTGACGCTCGCGGGTATCGCCGCGTAGACTTCTATGTTCGGAATGCCCGTGCTGTAAAAGGCCGTCGCCACATCGCCCCATGGAATCGTCGTCGCCTTAACCGCGCCCCGCCCGAAGTCTATCTCACGAGTCTTCCACGCGGCGGGAACAGGGGTCAATTTTCCATCGCGCCTCACGAGGCCACCGCGATTGATGTTTTCCACCATCGTCGTCGCCGTCCCGCGCGAGACGCGCCCCATGCCCTGAATGGCGAGCGCAAGATGTGTGGCCGAAGGTAGCCGCCGCTTGAGGTGCGCGGCCAGACAATCCGAAGGCACGACATCGAAGCCCACGCACGGGAGCAGCATAATTCCGGCAGCCTTTGCCTCGTGGTCGCGTGCGGCGAGAGTTTCAATCACTGTCGCTTCGCCTGTGATGTCCAGATAATGCGTCTTCGTTCTCAGGCAGGCGTCGGCCATCGGCTTCGAGGTGCGCGAGAAAGGTCCGGCGCAATGCAGCACCACCGAGACCTCGCT
This sequence comes from uncultured Acidobacteriota bacterium, assembly GCA_963811065.1. GTDB lineage: Bacteria > Acidobacteriota > Blastocatellia > Pyrinomonadales > Pyrinomonadaceae > QHXM01. The sequence continues at coordinate 264,341 of CAWEPR010000011.1, read as the reverse complement.
CAGGGCCGCATCCATCTTGGCCGCATCATCGAGAGAGAAAACGCGATGTTCCAGATTGTGCTCAGCCGCCAGTTGCTCAATCGTGGCCGCATCACGCCCGGCGAGGATGGGACGAAGATTGCGCTCCCGGCAGAGGCGCGCGACGAGTTTGCCCGTGTAACCGTTCGCGCCGTAGAGAAGAAAGTTTGACGACATCTGCTGACTATCCATCTGTGATTCATTGAATGTTGCTGGGGGACGATTGTAGCACCGTTGTGAAGCGGAAACGATGTTTGTGGACGCGCCGCTTTTTGTTATGCTGCCCTGAAGTCTTATCCCATGAAGCTTTACGCCAAGCGAGGCCACGCATGATAACCAGACCAACCCGTTTCAAGACAATCATCACCATTCTCATCACGCTCGCGCTCATTAGTTTTTCTTTTGCCGCCTGTCAGCGTGGAGGTGGCGGCAGCAGCGGCGGAAAACAACTTACGCTCGCGGTCGTCTCCGGCGTCGAAGGTGACGCGCTCAAAGATGCTGCACGCGATTACGAAGCGCAGACGGGCGTTCATATCAACATCGCAGAGTTTCCTTACGCCAACCTCTTCGAGAAAGAGTTGATTGATCTGAACGCACGCACTGGCGCGTATGATCTCATCATGCTCGATGACCCCTGGTTTCCCAAGTTTGCGACAAAAAATTCTTTGACAGACCTCGCGCCGCTCTACGAGAAGCGTGGAATCAAGGGGCCGGATGAAGATTTCGTGCCATCAGCAATCGCGCTCTGCCGTCATCCTTACCAGTCGGGCGCGCTCTATGCCCTGCCCTACGTCGGCAACTCACAACTCTTCTTCTACCGCAAAGACATTTTTGAGAAACATAATTTGAAAGAACCCGTGACGTGGGACGAGGTGCTGGCGGCGGCGCGCACGATCAGCGAGCGCGAGACGGCGGGCGCACCGAATGGGGGGAAGATGCACGGCTACGTGATGCGCGCCGCGCAGGGCAACGCGGCGGTCGCAGACTTCATGCCAATCTTCTGGGCCTTCGGTGCAGAGATGTTTGACGATAGCGGAAAGCCGACGGTCAACAGTCCCGAAGGCATTGCTGCTCTGAAGTTCATGCTGGAACTCGGAAAATACTCGCCGCCCGGCTATGCCAGTTTCAATGCAGACGAGGTCAACGCGCATCTCCTGCAAGGCACAGCCGCGATGTCTATTAACTGGCCCGCGTGGATCAGCCCGATTAACGACCCGGCCAAATCGAAAGTCATCGGCAAGATGGAGTTCACGGTGATGCCGGGTGCGGCCAGGCCCGGGCGCGCGGAGATCGGCAACTGGCTCATCAGTATTCCGCGCAGCGCGAAGAACGCGGACGCTGCCTTCGATTTTCTCATCTGGGCCACGAGCGCAGAGCAGATGAAGCGCTCGGCCTTGCGCGGCAACCCGCCGACGCGCAAGTCAGTTTTCACGGATGCGGAATTGCTCGCCAAATTTCCGGCTTACCCGGCGCAGTTGCGCTCGCTTGAAAACTCGCGCCCGCGTCCACGGACGCCCGCGTGGAACGAAATTGAAAACGCCTTCGGCATCTACTTATCGAAAGCCAACAGCGGCGAACTGTCACCCGAAGATGCGATGAATCAGGCGAACGCGAAGCTTGCTGAAATCGTCGCGCGCGTGCAATAAGAGCGCTCAGGAAGCGTCGCCGCTGACGGGTCAAAGCGGCGACGCTCAGTTTTCTCAAGGCAGCCGGACTAGGCGGGTGAGCCGGGTTGGCCGAAGTGCTCCATCAAAGAATCGGAGCAGATGAACAGCATGCCGCTGTCTATTTCGACGAAATGAAGCTCGTGCGCTTCCATCTGCCCTACGCCGGGCTGGCCGATGCTTACTCCATGCCGGGAGAGTACACCGGACGCGCGCCCACAGAGTACCGCCCGCAGGCGAAGGCGACGGCGATGAAAGCGCTGGAGATGGATGAGGCGCTCGCCGAAGCCCACGCCTCGCTCGCCTACCTGAAGATGCGCGATTGGGATTGGGCAGATGTGGAAGGAGAGTTCAAACGCGCCCTCGAAATTGATCAGAGCTTCGCTCAGGCGCATCACACGCCCGGCAACACTTATCTCCAACCGGGGATGTCTGAGGAGGCTTTCAGAGAGCTACAGCAATCCAGACGGCTGGACAATAACCCGTGGGTTGTGGCTTCGCTGGGGCGTGCCTTTGCGGTGTCAGGAAGGGGGAACGAGGCGAGGGGCAGGCTCGCAGAGTTGAAAGGGCGGTCGAAGCAATCCCGTATCCCGCCGGAAGAAGTGGCGAGGGTCTATGCCGCGCTGGGCGAGCGGGAGCAGGCCCTCACGTGGCTGGAAAAGGCATACGAAGAACACTCCGACCATCTTGCTTTCGTCAAAGTAGACCCGGCCTGGGACAGCCTTCGCTCCGACCCAAGATTCGTGGACATTCTGCGGCGAGTCGGTCTTGTACAGTAAGCCCTGTCACTTAAAGTACAACAGATAGCCCTTTGTGATCTCAAGCCGGGCGCTCCTTGTGATTCATGTCTCCCAACACATCACAAGGAGCGTCCGGCGCATTTTGCTTGTCGCTCCTGTGAGAGTTCTGTAGGATATGCCCGCTTTGGATTGAAACCCCCTCGCCTATCATTCATTTGAAGGAGAACCCCGGAGTATGAACAAGAAGAGCATTTTGGGCACGCTGGTGCTGTTGCTGGGAGGCGTGATGGCGAATTACGCTGCCCCGGCCCCGTTGGTCTCGACAACTGCGCTGAAGCCCGACCAGCCTTATATGCAGGATGCGCTCAGAGATTTAGAGAATGCGAAACGGGAGCTTCAGCAGGCGGCACGCAACAAAGGCGGACACAGGGCAAACGCCATCGGTCTCGTCAACCGCGCCATCGTCGAAGTCAACAAGGGTATTAACTTCGACCGTCGCCACGAGGCGCACGCCCGAATGTCTGCGGCTGACCAGCCGAACATGCGAGCGGCGCTCGATCATCTGAAAAGCGCACAGAAGAATCTGCAACGGGCATCTTCCGATAAAGGCGGCCATCGAGTTAATGCTCTGAACTTGGTCGAGCAAGCCATCGCGGAAGTCAACCGAGGCATCAGCGTCGCCAATTAAGAGCAGGGATGAGGGATGAGTAAAAACAGTAGGCAGAAAGCAGAAGGCGGAAGGCAGACTCAGCCGATCGCCTTCCGCTTTCCGCCTTCCGCCTTCCGCCTTCCGCTCTTTCATCCCCACTATCACAGAGGCTTCATGAAAAAGCTGTTAGCTCTGGCACTGTTACTTTGCGCTTATCCCGCGCTCGCAGCTATCGAGCGCGCAGACGCTTTGTCTCTCCAACTCACGATGACCAGAGGCGAAAGGAGCAAGGACAGCAACTCTTCGACCACTGAGATAACCATCAACGGTGAGACGCTTGTTTACAGGAAGACTTATAGTGGAAGGTCGAGAGGCCGCATGCCGGAGGAGACGAAAGAGTTCAAACTAGCAGCTGAAGACAAGAAGAATCTCATCAAGCTGATTAAGGACAGGAAGCTGCTGCGGACTGAATCAATCGAGCGCGCGCAAGCTGTGTCCGGCATGTACCTCTACTTTGAGCTTTCGGTAAAGTCTACCGTTGACAAGAGCACAGGCTCCATCTCCATCAAGGGTTCGAGAAAGGCGACTGACCTCAAGGAAGAAAAGCTCTACCAGGATGCGGTCGCCCTGATTGAAGAGATTTACGCAATCATCCGTCGCACGGATGAACGGGTCGTTTATGAACCGTTGATTCCTTAACCTGCCACCCGCCCCTTGTGTCAAAGGCAATAAGCGAGCAATGAGAAAACGGATTCTCTCGTCAGGAAGCGAGCGCGCGCTCCCCTTTCTTCTCGTCGCGCCCACCATCGCGGTGCTCGTCGCGCTTTCCATCTACCCGCTCATTTACTCGGTGAAGGTTAGCCTCCAGGCGGAATCCAACGAGGGGGTGCGCTGGACGCTGCAAAACTTTGCGCGTCTCTTCAAGGACGATTTTTTTCTGAGCGCGCTCGCGCACACGCTCGTCTACGCCACAATCGCCCTGACCTTTGAGTTCCTGCTGGGATTGGGTCTCGCCGTGCTGTTGAATAGAAAGATGCGCGGGCGAAGCTTCTTTCGCGCGGCGCTGCTCGTGCCGATGATGCTGCCTTCGGTCGTCGTCGGCGTCGTCTGGCGTCTGATGCTCAACCCAAACTTCGGCGCAATCAACGGCAGCCTGCAAGGCTTTGGCGCAAACACGGAATCTCTGACGTGGACGGCCTCGCCCACACTCGCCTTCGCTTCCGTTATCCTCGTGGACATCTGGCAATGGACGCCTTTCATCTTTCTCATCCTGCTCGCGGGGCTGCAAGCCATTCCCGAAGAGCCTTACGAAGCCGCGCTGATTGACGGCTCAAGTGCGTGGCAGACCTTTCGACACGTCACGCTGCCGCTGCTCAAGCCCGCCATTTTGATTGCGCTCCTGCTGAGAACGATGGACTTGCTACGCGTCTTCGATCAAATCTTCATCCTGACGGAAGGCGGCCCCGGCTCCGCCACCGAAACCATCAGTCTCTACATCTATCGCACGGCGTTTCGCTTCGGTGACTTCGGCTACGCGGCGGCAATGTCTTTCGTGCTGCTGCTTTTGACGAACATCATCAGCCTGCTCTACATCCGGCTGCTTCAGAGACAGGAGGCAGGATGAAAGACGGGGGTCAGGGGTCGGGGGCCGGGGGCCGGATGATGAAGTATGGGCTGGTGGTGCTTGCTGTTTTTCGGCTTTGCTGCCGGTTTACTGGATGCTGACCATCTCGCTCAAGAACGAAGTGGATCAATTCGCGGTGCCGCCGAAGTGGTTCGCGTTCAGCCCGACGCTCGCGCACTACCGGGATGCGTTCGTCGAGCGTTCTTTCGGTCAATATCTCACGACGAGCGCGATTGTCGCCGTCACTTCGACCATCTGCGCGCTTGTTTTGGGGACGCTCGCGGCCTACGCGCTGTCGCGGTTTCGCCTGCCGCATAAGCTCAACATGCGGCTCGCGCTCTGGATACTCTCGACACGGATGTTTCCGCCGATTGTCACAGCCGTCCCGCTCTTTCTCCTGATGAGCGACGTGCGTCTGCTCGACACGATGGCATCTCTCATCATCGTTTACACGGCTTTCAATCTGCCCTTTGTGGTCTGGATGATGCGCGGATTTTTCAACGAGATACCGCGCGATCTGGAGGAAGCCGCGCGCGTTGACGGCGACTCGCGCCTCGGCGCACTCCGCCGCGTGATTCTGCCGCTCGTCACGCCCGGACTCGCCGCCACAGCCGTCTTCTGTCTCATCATCTCGTGGAACGAATTTCTGTTTGCGCTCACGCTCACGCAAACCGACGCCGCGATGACCTTACCTGTCGGCATCGCCGGGCGCGTCACGCAGTATGAAATCGAATGGGGCGTGATGAGCGCCGCCGGAGTCGTGGCGATGATTCCCATCCTCATCTTCGCGCTCGCCGTGCAGCGTTATCTCGTGCGAGGGTTATCACTGGGAGCAGTCAAAGGGTGAGCGTCCATTTCAAAAATGTGAGCAAGACGTTTGGCTCGACGCTCGTGGTCGATGACCTGACGCTTTCGGTTGAAGATGGCGAGTTCGTTGTCCTCCTGGGACCGTCGGGTTGTGGAAAGACGACCACGCTCAGGATGCTGGCGGGACTTGAAGACGTAAGTACGGGCGACATCTTTATCGGCGCGGAGCGTGTCAACGACATTCCGACGCAACAGCGCGACATCGCAATGGTCTTTCAATCCTACGCGCTCTACCCGCACATGACGATTGCCGAAAATATCGCGTACCCCTTGCGCGTGCGGAAGACGGAGCGCAAGGAAATCAAGCGCCGCGTCAATCAGGTTGCAATGATGCTGGAAATTGACGGGCTTCTGGGGCGCAGGCCGCGCGATCTTTCAGGCGGGGAGCGCCAGCGCGTCGCCCTTGCACGCGCCATCGTGCGCTCACCCCGCGTCTATTTGATGGACGAGCCGCTCTCGAATCTTGACGCGAGGCTCAGAGTGCAGATGCGCGGCGAGTTGAAACGCTTGCAGCACGAATTGGGGACGACGACCATTTACGTCACACACGATCAGGCGGAAGCCATGACGCTCGCGCATCGCGTCGCAGTCATGCGCGGCGGTCGTCTTCAGCAGTTCGATACGCCGATGAACATTTACAACTCGCCGGCCAATCGCTTTGTCGCAGAATTCGTCGGCAGCCCCAGCATGAACTTCATCGAAGGCCGCGTCGAAGCAAGCGAGCGGGCATTCACTAACGATCATTTAGCGCTGCCCTTGTCGGACTCTCAAATCGAACAATTGAAAACAAAAGAGCGCGTCACCTTCGGTATCCGCCCGGAGCACGTTCACGTTTCAACCGTTGCGCGGGAAGGCTTGCTCCCTGCCACCGTGTACGTGACCGAACTGATGGGCAACGAGACGTTCGTCTTCCTCAGGCTTTCCGGCGGCGAAAAGATTATCGCGCGAGCGGCAGCGGATTTCCGCGCCGAACAGGAGACGCCCGTCTGGGTGGGAGTCGAGATGGACAGGGCCGCTTTCTTCGATGCGGAGTCGGGTGAGGCAATCAAGCGGAGCTAATCAAATGAGATATGATAAATTCTCATAGCATGACCAAGAATTAGACAGGATTAACAGGGTGGAAAGAACAAGCACTCAACACGCTTGCCCCGTCTTGTTTTCTTAATCTTGATAATCCTGTCAATCTCGGTCTATTGCTTCTCTGTTTTGTTAGTGACTCTAAGAATTAAGATGAGGAATTGTGGATGAAACTAGCATTGAACGGCGCGACCACGATGCGGGCTGACCTCGCCACAGACATTCGCGCCGCAAGCGCCGCCGGGTTTGATTGCCTGGAAATCTGGGCGTCGAAGCTCAGGGCTTTCCTCAAAACAAACTCGATTGCTGATTTGAAAAGTCTGTTCGATGAACACGAGATTGAGCCTTACAGTATCAACTCAATCGAGCGCATCACGTTTAGAGACACTGAATCGCACGCGAGCCTTTTGGAAGAGTGCGAGGAATTGTGTCGCATTGCATCTGAAATCAACTGCCCGTATATCGTCGTTGTGCCTAGTCCGTTGCCGGAAAGTAAGACCCAGGATGATGTCATGCAAGAGTCCGTGCGCGTGCTCGGAGAGCTTGGCCGAATCGCCGAAGGCCACAACGTGGCGCTCGCGTTCGAGTTTCTAGGCCAGCCCAGTTGCAGTGTGCAGACGCTGGCGCAGGCTTCCGAAATTGTCGGACAACTTAAACGCCCCAACGTCGGACTCGTGATTGATAGCTTTCATTTCTACGCGGGCGGTTCCCGAATCGAATCAATTGACGCGCTCGATGCCGAGCAGCTTTTCATCTTTCACATCAACGATGCGGAAGATTTGCCGCGCGAACAACTGGAAGATCGCCACCGCCTGCTTCCCGGCCTCGGCATCCTGCCGCTCAAAGAGATTACGGGCGCGCTCCGGCGAATCAATTATGACCGCGTCACGAGTGTCGAGATTTTCAGACCCGAATACTGGGAGCGCGACCCCACGGAACTGGCGCGCGAGGCGCGGGCGGCTGTCAGCCGGGTTCTCGCCGCAGCAGGCATAGAAACCTAAAAGAAGATGGACAAAATCAAAATCGGGATTATCGGCGCGGGCTACATCGGCGGTGTTCACGCTTCTGTGCTGGCGCGAGATGAGCGCGTTCGTGTCTCGGCAATTTACGACCTTGTGGACGAACGAGCGCAAAGTCTATCACGCTCGTCGGGCGCTAATGTGTCGTCGAGCGCTGAAGAGCTGATTGCGTCGTCAGACGCCGTTTACATCACGACGCCGAACACGAAGCACACGGAGTTGGCAATCACGGCAGCCGCAGCCGGAAAGCATGTTTTTTGCGAGAAGCCGATGGCAACCAATTTGGCCGACGCGCAAAAGGTGCTTGAAGCGGCTGGAAAGAGCAACGCAGTCTTTCAGGTCGGCCACAACCGTCGTTTCGCTCCAGTCTATGCGACGCTCAAACAGATGATCTCCGAAGAGGCTGCGCCGCATTCGGCGCACGTCAAGATGAATCGCGGCGAGCTGGTTAATCCCGAATGGGTCGGCGACCCGCTGGTGACGGGCGGATTTCTCTACGAGACGACCATCCACATGTTCGACATGATGCGATATCTGTTCGGCGAGGTCGCGCAACTCAACGCGTTAGGCTCAACGCACGAATATCCTGAAACTGATGATTTCTCCGTGCTCGTCGGCTTTAAGAGCGGCATCCACGCCACCCTCTGCTCGTCGGCTGACGCGAGTTGGCTCTTTCCGTTCGAGCGCGTCGAGGTCTTCTGTCATCATCGCACCATCACGACGCGCGAGATGGAAGCCCTGGTCTCCAGCGAAGGCATGGAAGGCAAGCAAGTGACACTCTCCATGCATCAATTATCGAAAGAAGAAAAGTGGGGATACGTGCAGGAAGACAGAGCCTTCGTTGATTCTATCCTGAACGGAGTGCCCGCAATTGTGACCGCGCTCGACGGCTACAAATCTGTGGAACTGGTGGACGCCTGCTATCGCGCCGTTAGCACGGGAGAACGCATGAAGTTCAGCTAAGCAGTCTTTTGCTCTGGACGACTTTAAACGACGCGCCGCAGCGTCAACTGGCAACTCTGTGCATTGCAAATCCTGATACCTTTGGGTCTGATGAAGTTAAGCATACTTTGATGAGTGCTAAACTTCTGACGTGCAAAGGCTAAACCGCTATTATAAACGTTCGAGAATTTCGGAGCTGAAATTCCGTTCCCTGGTTCAGCACTTTGCTCTCGATTTATCTGCCACTCAGGTGGCTCAACTGACCGGGCTGTCACATCGCTCAGTCATCACGATCTTTGGCAAAATCCGATGCCGCATCTCGGAAGAATGCGAGCGCCAGTCACCGTTCAAAAACGGTGAAGTCGAAGTCGATGAATCTTACTTCGGCCCGCATCGCGTGCGTGGTAAGCGCGGGCGCGGAGCAGGGCGTAAGACTATTGTGTTCGGCCTCTTGAAGCGCGACGGCAAGGTCTACACGGAGATCGTGCCAGATTGCAAGAAGGCCACTTTACAGGCCATTATTCGCGGTCGCGTGGCGGCAGACGCTGTCATTCACAGTGATGGCTGGCGTGGTTATGATGGCCTCGTTGATGTCGGCTATGCTCGGCACTTCAGAGTCAATCATGGTGCCAACGAGTTTGCCAATGACCAGAGTCACATTAACGGCATCGAGAGCTTCTGGAGCTTTGCCAAGCGGCGCTTGCAGAAGTTCAATGGCGTGCCCGCTGCGACTTTTCACCTGCACTTGAAAGAGTGCGAGTGGCGCTTTAATCATCGGCACGATAACTTGTATCGTGCCTTGTTAAGACTGCTGCGGGAGTACCCGCTTTGACTCTCTTAACTTCATCAGACCCTAAATTTTTTATGATCGAATACGACTCGCATAAGTGGACAAATCACCTGCTGGATATCAAGGGCTCTGTGGTTCGGCAGATTTTCTGGCGCGTTATGCTATTTGTCGCCTGGTCTGCCGTGGTTGTGGCCATTCACCTCTACGTCCGACCGGTCGGCGTGCCTTCCACGGTTCACACCCTGATCGGCGTGGCCCTCGGACTGCTTCTCGTCTTTCGCACCAACGCCTCCTACGAGCGGTTCTGGGAAGGGAGGAAATTGTGGGGCGGCATCGTCAACGAGTCACGTAATCTCGCCCGCGCCGCTGCCGCCTTTTTATCTGACCGGCCCGCGCTGCTCCGACCAATTATTCTCTGGACGGCGGCCTTCCCTTACGCCTCCATGAACTCGTTACGCGGCGTGCGCGGGCTGGGGCCGGTCGCGTCGCAACTGCCGAAAGATGAAGTGGAGGAGATGCTCGCCGCGCAGCACGTCCCGTCGGCCATCGCCCGGCGCGTCACGACTCTGCTGGTGAAGGCCCGGACAGAAGGGCAGCTCACGGACTACGCGGCCACCTACATAGACGGCAACGTCCAACTCCTGATTGACTATATAGGCGCGTGCGAACGCATCCAGAAGACGCCGCTGCCCTTCGCTTACGTCGTCCATTTGCGGCGCGCTCTTCTTCTCTACTGCCTGACCCTGCCGTTCGCCCTGGTCGAGTCATACGGCTGGTCTACCACCATTGACACATTGCTCATTGCTTATGTGCTGTTTGGCATTGAGGAGATCGGAGTGGAGATTGAAAACCCATTCGGAGAAGACGACAACGACCTGCCCCTCGAACAGATTTGCGCCTCCATCGAGCAGAATCTACTGGCGGTAATCGAAGAGTCAGCGCCCACCCAAGCTCTCGGCAGAGGCACGGGAGCGTGAAGAACTGAAGGCGGCGAGAGTTTAATAACCACGGATCACTCTTTCCAGAGGCGTCAGGTTCTCTTCTTCATGGAGGCGTGCGTAGCTTTCATCAACGCCAATCTCCGCAGCCGTCATACGCTTTCGTGGAACAGCCATTCTGAAGATTCGTCTTCCCGCGCTCTCTTCAAGCCCCAGAACCGAAACCCTCTGCGCGCGTGGTTGCGTCTCTCTGTCCCAGAGCAGCGCGCCCGCCATTGTCACCGAGACGCCCAGCAGCCCGGTCAAAACGGCTGCTCGTTCCCACGAATCGAAGCCCACGTCTCCATCGTACATGATGAACTGCTCGCCCGCCTCGGAGATTCGATTCACAGCGAGGCGATGCCCGTAAAGACTTATGGCAACGCACGCAGCGAACAAACAGACGGCGGCGGTGAAAGTGAGCGCGGTGGTCTTGCTCATCAGTTGACCTCCCGTTGGGCGCTTATAATATTTCGCAGGTTTAGACACCCGTCGTGGGTGAAATGTTCCTCCGTCAGATTTAATTAACGTCAAACAGATTGAAGTGGCGCGGCGAATGAGATATAACCTCCCCCGTCACGTAAAGAGATTTTTAGAAACAGACTGGCAATTATTTCAATTTACCCTCGCATAGCCCTTGATCGGCTCAAATCTGTCCAATTATCGTATTCTTGAAAAGCTCGGCGTCGGCGGGCAGGGCGAAGTCTACAAAGCCGTTGACACAAAGCTCAATCGCACGGTCGTCATCAAAGTTCTCCCGCCGGAATTGACCGTCAAGGAAACGAATCTCAAACGCTTCGAGCGCGAAGCACGCCTCGCTTCATCCTTAGACCACCCGAACATCTGCACCATCTTCGACATGGACGAAGCAGACGGCGTGCATTTTATCGCCATGCAATATGTCGAAGGGCGCACCGTGCGGCAGCTTGTCAATGGCCGCCCGCTCGAACTAAGCAGCGCGCTCCTGATTGCGATTCAGGTGACGGACGCGCTCGCCGCAGCACACGCCAAAGGCATCATTCACCGCGACATCAAATCAGGCAACGTGATGGTGACCAGCACGGGACAGGCGAAAGTGTTGGACTTCGGACTCGCCAAGCTGCTTGATGAAGATGTGAGCCAAACTGGAAGCATAGACCGAACGCAGTTAACAGAGGTCGGCGTTCCTTACGGCACGCCCACGCACGCCGCGCCGGAGCAGGCGCGCGGCGACCGCACGGATGCGCGCACAGACATCTTTTCGACGGGCGTTCTCATTTACGAATTGCTGACCGGAACGTGGCCTTTTCGCGGCAAGACGACCATAGATGTCCGTCACGCCGTGCTACATGACCCGCCGAAGCCGCTCTCGGAAGCCAGACCGGGCTACGTTCCACCGCGCCTGCAACAGATTCTGGATCGTGCGCTCGCCAAAGAGCCGCGCGACCGTTATCAGAAGATCGCGGAGTTTCGTGACGACCTCAAGAGTGTTTTGCAGGAAGTCTCAGCCGGAGACGCACAATTAATTGGGGGAGGGGCCGGCAGCCAGCCGCGTCATCTCTCTGGCTCCGGCCCTGTCTCGCGCGCCATGCGCTGGCTGCGCGGCATCACCAGCACTGAAGCGCCGCACCACACCAGCGCGCCCGTCTCCACTCCGCACACCTCGCAGGAGATTCATCAAACGCCGATGACGAGTTTGGGCGAGCGCGAGAAAAAGAGTCTGGCGATTCTTCCCTTCAGAAACCTGAGCAACGACCCGGAGTCTAAATTCTACGAATTCTCGCTCGCCGATGCCGTCATCACGGAGTTGGCGCGCTTGCGCTCGCTCGTCGTGCGTCCCTCGTCCGTCATCGCAAAATATCAGGGCCAGACGATAGACCCGCGCGATGCGGGGCGCGAGTTGAATGTCAATGCCGTGCTGACCGCAGGCTTCATCCACGCGGGCGAGCGCTTCCGCGTCACGGCGCAACTGCTCGATGTCGAAAGCGGCGACATGCTCTGGAGCGACCGGATAGATGCCGCGGCGAGCGACATTCTCGTCGTGCAGGACACCATCGCCCAGCGCATCGTTGACGGATTGCGGCTCGAACTCACGCACGACGAGCAGGCCAAGATTGCGCGTCCCGCGACCCAAAACGCTGCCGCCTACGAAGAATTTTTGCGCGGGCGCGACCTCTTCGCGCGCTTCATCTTTCGCACGGTTGCGCCGGAAGATTGCGACGCCGCGATAGCTCACTTTGAGCGCGCCATCCAGCTTGACCCGGATTTCGCGCTCGCGCACGACGGTCTCGGCGCTTGCTACGCCAACCGCGTCTTCAAAGGCTTCGGCTCGGCTGAAGATTACGAGCGCGCCGAGAGGGCTTTTGAGAAAGCGCTCGCGCTCGACCCGAGTATTACGGAAGCACGGATGCTGATGGTTTTCGTTTACCTCTGGCGTGGAGAAAAGCAGAAGGCGCGGGCGGAGGTCGCGCGCGCACGCTCCGCCTCACCGAACGAGGCTGTGGTCTACTTTGTCAAAGCGACGCTTCATCGTCTCGACGGCGAATATGACAGGGCGCTTCGCAGTTATGACAAGCTGGTCAAGCTCGACCCGGCGGCGCATGTGGTGGTGAGTTGTAATCGCGCACTCATCCGCATTTTTCAGGGACGGTTCGACGATGCGCTCGGCGAACTGGACGAAGCCAGCAAGAGCGAGCCGGACAATCCGCTCGTCAAGACGTTTCGTGCGCTCACGCTCTACTACAAGAGAGATGCTCAAGGGGCAACCACCTTGATGCAGCAGGTCTTTCAGCACCATCCGAACATGCACGGCGTTCGTCCGTTCCTGGCTATGTCCCTGAGCGCGCTGGGCGAGCACGAAGCCGCACGCAATCAATTGACTGATGAAGTGAAGAAGAACGCTCGCGTTGACCCTGACATAGCCTATGGGCTGGCTTCAGTGTACGCGCTTGAAGGAATGCGCGAGGAGGCATTTGAATGGCTGGAACGCTCCATCGCTCTCGGCAATGAGAATCGCCCGTGCTTCGAGCATGACCCCAACTGGGCAGCCTTGCGCGAGGACGCGCGATTCAAGGAATTGATGCTCAAGATAGCTGCCCCGCGTTCGCTGTGAACGACAGCGGCCATGCCAATGGCTACTGCGTGTTCTTGTTCTTATTCTCGCCCTTATTTTTGTTATCAGCCTTACTCTCGTTTGTATTCCCTGAAGATTTCGTGCCTCCATTTTCCGGCTCAGCTCCCGGCCCGCCTGTCGGAGCGATGTTCGAGCTATCTATTCTTTCGCTGTTAACGGTCGTATCGGTATCATCTCTACCCGCATTGACACTCGTATTCGAGTTGCCGCCGCAGGCGCTCCAGCAAACAGCAATGGCGAGCAAAGCTACAATTTTTAAAGTCCGTCGCATTGATTTCCTCCCCTGACTTTCCACGCTTCGTTATCTCGGACAGCATACCTCAATCAGCTAATTCTACACTTCTCTATTCTTCATCGTCTTCCGGCGCGACGCCAAAATAGCGCATCCATTCATCTAGTTTCCCTTTGACGGACGGTTCATCCTGATCTTGAGGAGCAGCCTCAAGCGTGGCGTCTTCCATCTTCTTTCGGAATTCTCCTGAACGGACGACCTGCGCGCCGCAGCGTCGAACATAGTCTGCGAGTTGCCGGTCGGAGGTCACGACGATGAGCGTGCGACGCTCGCGCGCCTGCTCGACCATCTGCTTGATGCGCTCGTCCGCGTTTGACCCGCGCTCCGCATAAAAGACGCGCACGCCTTTGTAACTCGCGCCGTCACCGAAATGCTGCTCCGGCGCACCGTCGAACACAACCGACACACGCACGCGCCGCCCTTGCGCGAACCGCGCCAATTCATCCATCAACCCGCGCCGCGCCTTCGGCTTATCCCTGTGCCACCCGACGCGCTGCGCCATCACATTATTTCCGTCAACGAGATAAGACATGATGCGGGATTTTTGATTGGAAGAAGAAAAGAAATTATAAATCTGAAATTTGAAATCGCAGCTTTCATTCTTATCCAATCACAAATCAAATGTAATTAGTACCAAAGAGATTCCAGAATCAGTACCGAAACATCTCCGAAACTGGTGTCCCTGAACATTACTTTGTACTCTAAATTCATTCATTGATATCATCATCATTCCGATCTGGAACTATAAGATTCCGATAGTTCATTCCTCCTGCCTAGCTTAACCTAAAATTGGTAGTATTCTATGGGCTGCTGATGGCCACTCTCAATCTGGAGACGGAGTGCCAAAATCATAAGTTCCGCTGACGCTGGTTTTGCTCAGTAGCTACACCTGTTCCGAAGTAGAATCGGGCAACGTCCTTGAGCAAAGGCGAAAGCTTTGAAGCGTGTTGGCGGCACGCTTTGACGAGCAGAGATGCCCGCGCTCCTGGCTATAAGCTACAGTCAATGAAAATCGCTATAGTACGCTCGGTCGTGCGTGACAAGGAAGCAGGATTGCCTGGATGAAGCGATATCTCGCCCTTACACTTTTGATAGCCGCAGCCGCAGGGGTCATCGTGTATCTCCAAGTCTGCACGACCCCCGCTGGCTGTGGGGTTTGGTCGTGGGCTGAGGCAAAACAATGGGCACATGATAATCAGGGGTTAGTCACGCTTGTCAGCATGGTTATTGCTTTTGCGGGCCTTCTCGTTGCCATCTTCTTCGGTCTCCTGCCCTACTTGAACAAGCGAAAACGATCGAAGCGGCACACCGCAGAACAACTCGCGCTGGAGCACAACTACTTACGGGAGTTGATCCAGTGGTTTCGGGATGAGAAGCGCGACCCGCTGTCAGCGGATGAGACAGAGATTATCGAACTAAAGGCCGATATCATAAAGCCCAGGTATCGTCTCTTTGCGGCGGCGGCAGGTCCGCAGCAAGAGTCGCCGGACGAGGGCCGCATCACGGACGACCTCGTCGCCACACTGCTGAAATCCAAAGACCCGATCGTCGTTCTGGGCGAGCCGGGTGCGGGCAAGAGTGTCTCGCTGAGCAAGGTGATGCTCACGCTGGCGCGCGAGGGCCTTTCACAACAGGCACCCAAGCTGCCCATTTACTTACGGCTCGGCCTCTTCACGCGGGCGCTCACGGGCGGGGGCGACGAGATGGTCGAGTTTGCCAGAGAGAGCCTGCGCGGTCTCGGCGGGCACGCCAAGCGGATCGAGAAAGACTTGGACCGCTATCTCGATCAGGGGCGAGTCGTCTTCCTTCTCGACGCGATGGATGAGATGCCGCGCGGCGACTTCGACGAGCGATTCGAGGCCGTCAAGAAGCTGAATCGCCTGACGCCGAATAAAATTCTCTGTGCCTGCCGGGAGCTCGATTTTCAGGAGGACTTTCCCTTCCTCCGCGCACGCATCCAGCCCTTCGACCGCGACCGGATTAAGCGGTTCCTGCGGGGAACGCTCAGCGAGTTGGGACGGGAAGCGTTCAAGGAGATTCTGTCACCCGCCAACCGGTTCCGCGACATGGCGCACAACCCGTTCTTCCTGAAACTCCTGGCCGAGTTTTACAGGGAGTATAGGAGGCTGCCCGATAGCCGCGCCGAGTTGATGAAGGTCTACGAGGAGAAGGTCTTCAAGCGCGCCGGAGGCAGGACGACGTTCCCTGCCGACCTTGAGCCGGAAGCGCTCCGGGCCGTCCTCGCACGCCTTGCCTACATCATCACGACCAGCAGGCGAGGTGTCACCATCCCTTCGGCGGACTTCGTAGCGCAGTTTCTTCCGGTCGCGCCCAGCGAAGGCGAATGTCGGCTGAAGGCTTATGAAAATAAGGTCGAAAAGGTGCTGGAAGTCGCCGTCAAGGAGCGACTGCTGCACGCCGAGCCTGCTCCCCTCCAATCTGGAGCGGGTGGGTCAGCATCGGGGATAGTCCTCAGTTTCCATCATCACCGCCTCCAAGAGTATTACACCGCAGTCTACCTGGAAGAGTTCGGCGCGTGGCCCGACTGGGAGGGATGCATTGACGACATTTGGTGGCGGGAGACGCTGGTGATGCTCTTCGGCATTACCAGCAGCCCGGCGGAGCGAATGGAGGCGCTGCTCCGCTACGTACCCGCCCGCCCGCTCTTGTGTCCAGACTTTGGCGCGGCGCTCGGACACCTTCTGGCCCGCCTGCCGACGGCGCCCCACGTCAGCTACTCGAAGAGGAAACGCTGGTCGTCCTCGACGGAGATCGGCGAAGCTTTGCTCGAAATGGACTCCTCGGGCTTCTACGGACTGCATGAAGTAGCCAAGGCGTCAGAGAATGAGGCTGCATTCCTCAATGCGCTCAGTGAGGCCGGGGTGCTCACCAATGAGTTGAACCCGACGAGCGAGGAGATCGAGTCGCTGCTCGAACTCTCGCCGGAACCGGACGGGAGACCCTTGTGTGAGTCGGCGCGCAAGTGGCTGGAGGGCCACAATGCCGTCGTGCTCGATAGGCTGGAGTTGTCGGTTGAGTGTTATCGCAATGCCCTAAGCAAAATGGAGGGCGAGGAGGTGGCGCGGCTGGCGAGCGGGAACTTTGCGGCGACGCTCGCAGCCTTTTCGAAGGACGGGAACATACTGGAGGCCGTCCGCGCCATCCAGATCGCCGCGCGGCTGCCGGGCATTGACCTTTACTCCGTCGTCGAGCCCGCGCTCATGAGCAAGGACTCATGGTGTCGCGGCGAGGCGGTGGCGGCCATGGCCAAGTACCCGCTGGCAGACGACGCCCACCGCCGTCACACGGGCTTCATCATTTTTCTCCGGTTCTTGAAGGGCGATCTGTTTTACCCGGAGCCCGTGCCCTTCCTCCGCTCAAGGTCTGAGATATCACTTCCGAGTAGACTTGTCATCGCATTCATACTGCTTTGTTTTGTCTCCTACCTGGCCGCTTTTTCGCCGTTTCTAATCTATGCTGCGCTATGGGCGCGATTCGACTCCGCCCTGTCCGGTCCGGAGGGCTTGTTGGGGATCGGAGGATGGGTCTGGCTGGCGGCATTCGGTTTCGTCGTCTTCCCGATCTATCTTGCGAAGGCGCGATTAAATATTCCCGTCCTCCGGGCCAGCCTCCTGGCCTGCTCCATCTGCCTCTTCCTGCCAACTATCACCCAAATCGTCCGCGAGACTCCGGAGGGCAAAGTGACGAGCGATGACCCCGTAGTGCGCAGGCAGGAGAATGCCCGTCTTACGCTGGAAATCGCGCCGGAACTCTCTAAGGCAACCGCATTGACTGGCGCGATGATCGCTTTGCCTCAAGCGGTCGAGGTCGTCGGGCTGAGCGTCATCGCACTGGTTTCATCCTTCCTGCTGGGCTCGATCAGGATTTTGCGTGCGCCAGTAATTTACGTCAAAAACATGGGTGCATTCTCGACTCTGTTGGACAAGTTGCAGCGATGGCTACTGATCATAGTTGGCATCATCTTCGGTGGAATGATGTTCCAAATTTTACTGTCGCTACTCCTCTCGCGGTCGCAAGCCGGCTACTACTTCCTGATTTGCGCCCTATTCCTGTTCTGGATTGGCATGGTGATCTTCCTGTTGCGGAAAAGTCCGAAAGACAGCGCGGAGCGGCTTAGAATGCTGTGGGAGGTTGTCACGGATCGCGAGGAGATGCGCGAGGTAGGCAAGTTCTTCGTGAAGTGGATGACTATTGGGCTGCCTGTCCTAGTGCTGCTGGCCGGAGTGCTCTGGGTCCTTTACAAGCTCTTCGGGGCGCTCGTGGCGAGTAATTATCTCGGCTTGGCTCTAGTGCCGGCGATAACCGCTATCGCCCTGATCATCGTCTTCCTGACGCTGAAGTCCGCCCCCCTGCGGGAGCTAACCGCTCTTTACCGGAAAGGGCTGTTGGGGCGCGAGGGCGGCTCCGCGCCGTCAGCAAGTGGGGGCGGTGATGAGGCGTGGATGATCCTCTCCCCAGAGAAGCGATTCGAGATGTGCCGTGAGGAGTTGGGCCGCGCGAGGTCGGGGTTTGTGCGTAGCATCCTCTACCGGGAGATGGCGAAAGCTTATAAGCAGATGCGCCAGGAAAGGCGGAAGATCGGGAGGTAGGCAGCCATCCGGCGGGGAGACATTCAGTTCCGGCCCTGCATCATCTCGGAAGGCAATGCTCGTGAGCAACGCCGGAGCTTTCGATAGCAGTAAGGTTTCCGATGCAATTTGGTAACAGAAAGATTCCGAATCGGAATCCTTTTGGTACTAATTACAATCCGCAATTCATATCGCGCGTTGTCCGTAGTCGCAGTATTCCACAATCGGGCAACGCTCGCATAGCGGGTCGCGCGGGCGGCAGAGAGAGCGCCCGTGACGAATCAGGTTGACGTGGAAAGAGTAGAATTTTCCCGCGGGGACGATTCCGTTCATGATCTCATGCGCGCGCCGATCCGTGCATGATTGCGGAATCAGGCCGACGCGCCGGAGGATGCGGAAGATGTGCGTGTCGAGCGGGAAAACTTCTTTACGGCAGGCGAAGAGAAGCGTGCAGGCAATGGTCTTCGGGCCGATGCCTCGAAACTGCGAGAGATAGCGCGTGGCCTCTTCGCTTGAAAGGTCGTGTAGGAAATTGAGGTCGAGCGTGCCGTGCTCTTCCTTGATCTGCCGGAGCACGTCTTTGATGACGGCGGCCTTCTGGTTTGCCAAGCCCCCAGAGCGAATCGTGGCAGCGATTGTTGACACGCGTGCGCGGGCGAGTGCGTCCCACAAGGGGAAACGCTTCTTTAGCGCGGCAAAGGTGCGCTCCGAGTTCGTATCGCTCGTCGCCTGCGAGAGAATGATTTTAATGAGCATGTCGAGCGGATCGGACGCGCGCCTGTTTTCAGGCACGCCGTAAGTCCGCTCAAGATTCTGGATGAGATAACGAATCGGCTTTCCGGTTGATTCCGATTCGTCATGTGCCGCTTCAGGCTGCGAGGACGCGCTCATAGAAATTGATGTATTGCGGGATGACCAAATCCGTACTGTAGCGCGAGATGGCTGATTCGCGCGCACGTCTTCCCATCTCGCGCCGCAACTCTTCATCTGTCAGCAAGCGCACGGCGTCTGCGCTCATCTTCTCAACGTCGCCGACCTCGCTTAAGAATCCTGTCTCGCCGTCAGTCACGACTTCCGGCAAACCGCCCACGCGTGATGCTATGACGGGCACTTCGCAGGCCATCGCTTCGAGCGCAGCCAGGCCGAATGATTCCTGCTCCGAAGGCAGCAACAGCACATCCGACGCCGAGAGGTAATCAACAATCTTCGGCTGCTTGCCGACGAACGAACAATGCTCAAAGATGCCCAGACAACGTGCGCGATGCTCAGCCAGGGAACGCTCGCTGCCGTCACCGACCATCACAAGGCGTGCTTTAGTTTGTTTCAAGACGCGCGCGAAGATTTCCACGCAGTCGAGGGGGCGCTTGACGGGACGAAAATTTGAGACGTGAACCAGCAGCGGCTCGTTGTTCGGTGAAAGCTCTGCGCGCAACTTTTCAACCGTGTGCCTTTGATAGTCTGAGGCGCAGATGAAATTCGGGATGACGGCGATGTTGTCGAAATCGAAAATCTCAGCCGTAGCTTTTTTCAGATAATTTGAGATGGCCGTGACGCCGTCCGATTGAACGATGCCGTAGCGCGTAATCGGCAAGTAGGAGCGGTCTGCTCCGACGAGCGTGATGTCCGTGCCGTGCAGCGTCGTGATGACGGGCAAGCGCCGGTGCGGCTGCAAAGATTCGCGCGCGAGAATGGCGCTGATGGAGTGAGGTATAGCGTAGTGAACGTGGAGCAGGTCCAGGTTCTCTGTCTCTGCCACCTTCGCCATCTTCGTCGCCAGCGCGAGCGTGTACGGCTGATGCTCAAAGAGCGGGTAAGACATCATCTCGACTTCGTGAAAGCGCACCCGGTCGCTTAATTTGGTGAGACGAGTAGGCAGGGCTGAAGCGATGAAATGGACCATGTGGCCGCGCTCCGCCAACTCCTTGCCCAACTCAGAGCCGACAATCCCGCTGCCGCCGTATGTCGGATAGACGGTGATGCCGATGTTCATAAAAAAAGTAATCAGTAGCCAGTAATCAGTAGTCAGCAAAAGCAGAACTGAAAACTGATTACTGGCTACTGATTACTGTAGTGCCAAACAGCAAGAAAGCAGGCGACCCTCGCAATCGCCTGCTTCTTGCCTCAACTTGTCTCACCTGGTTAAAGGGGGGTCAAGCGAGATTCGGAAGTATATGCCCATGCCCCGCTTTTAGCAACAATTTTTTTTGCAAAAAGATGAAATCTTTAGTTTGAAGTCGGATGCGTCGGGGTGAATCTGAACGCGAGATGAAAAACACCGATATTTTCGAGCTTTTTGTCGGGTTTTGCTGCCTGAATTGGCTTTAACGAAAGCGCCTGGAAAAGGCGCTTCGGGACTGCCGTAAGTCCGCGAAACAAAGTATAATTATGGCTGTCATTAAACCTTGTGATTAATAGTAGTCGCCGCCCGTTTTGAAACGGCAGGCGAACGGAGATTAGGGAATGCCGAAAATTAGCGATATTCAGGAAACACCGAATCCAAACGCGGTCAAATTTATTCTCAAAGAGCCTGTGACCAACGGCGTCGCGCGCCAGTTTGATTCCGTAGATAAAGCTCAGGAAGACCAGTTAGCAAAGGCTTTGTTCGACACGGGCAATGTCGTCTCGGTCTTCTACATGGACAAGATGGTGACGGTCGAGAAAACCGACGAAGGCGATTGGGACGAGATGCTGCCGCAGCTTGCCATCCCGATTCGCGCGACCGAGTCCACGACGGGCGCGCCCACTGCTGCCTCTGCCGATGCTGCGTCGCTCGGTGGGTCGCTGGCCGCCGTGATGAGCGACGACCCGCGCTTAGTGCAGATCAACGAGATTCTGGATGAGAAAGTGCGTCCCGCGTTGATGGGCGACGGAGGCTATCTGGAAGTGCTCGGGATTAAAGACAACACGCTCAGCATTCGTTATCAGGGAGCTTGCGGAAGTTGTCCCAGTTCCCTCACCGGAACGTTGATGGCTATCGAAGGAATGATCAAGCAGGAAGTTGATCCTGACCTTGATGTTGTCGCCGTCTAATTCAAAAGTTTCCGACAACTCACCACAAAGTCACTAAGGAGTTAAGCTGTCTCTCTTAGTGGCTTTGTGCCTTTGTGGTTACTGGTTGAATTTCGTGGAACTTCCCACCTGCCCGCGCGTTTGAGCGCTCAGGAAAGCTTTCATCCGGCGCAGCCTAGGTTCTTCGCGCCCCGAATTCTGTCTTCAGGCTCTCGGAAAACTCAAAGATGAATACTGGAAACAAGCCGCAAGTCTGCGCCGTACAGTTAATAGCTCTCATCTTTAGCTTGCTCCTCAGCCCAACTACGGCGCTGGCGCACGAAGCCAAGCCTCAAATCAGAGAAGCTGATCGCATTCGCATGGCAGAGGCTTTCCGCATGGGCGAGAAGCTCGGCGAGAGAGTGTGGAAGGGTTGGAGCAAAGCTCCGTTTGCCGTTTTGCTGGTGACGCCTGAGCTTGAGTTTCTCGTGCGACACCCACAGCCGTCGAAAGATTTCGTCTCCATCGGTTATGACCCGCTACTCAAAAGTGAAGTCTATTTCCGCAAGCGAGTCTTCCAGCCGGGTCTGCTCGCCACCTTTCCTGCGGTAGGTGGAGTCTCGACAATTGTTATCGGCCAGGCGGAGAACACGGAGGCTAAAACATCAACCCGCTGGGTTGTCACACTCTTTCACGAGCACTTTCACCAGATGCAGGACTCTCAGCCGGATTTTTACAAAGAAGCCCACGCGCTCGGTCTCGCTCGCGGAGACGAGACGGGAATGTGGATGCTTAATTTTCCCTTCCCCTATGAGAGAACGGAAGTGAAAGAGCAGTTTTCTATGACGAGCCGGGCGCTGGCGGACGCGCTTCGCGCTCCTCAGAGAAAAGAGTTCAACGACAAGCTCTCAATTTATCTTGCCGCGAGAAGAAGTTTCGAGCAGTTGCTCACCTCAGACGATTACAAATACTTCTCTTTTCAACTGTGGAAAGAAGGCGTGGCGAGATACACTGAATATCGCATTGCGAAAGAAGCCGCTGCCCGTTACAAGCCTAGCAAAGAGTTCGCAGCGCTCAAAGATTTCACCCCCTTTGCCGACGACGCCCGTCAACTGCTCGACCGCATGATAAACGATCTCGAAAAGATGTCTCTCGATAAGCGGCAGCGAACGGCGTTCTATCCTTTCGGCGCGGCTGAAGCAATGTTGCTTGATCGCGCGAATCCAAAATGGCAGCAGATGTATTTTACGGAAAAGTTTTTCCCTGATAAATTCTTCGTTCATCAAAGCCGCTCTGTTGGCGCTCAAATCCCTCGCCCTGTGCATTAAGGAGATTCACATGATTCATCGCGCTCGCGCTTTCGCTTTCCTGCTCGGCCTGCTGGTCTTTTCTTCCATAGCTTTCTCCCAAACGCCTTCCGGCAAAACCACAGCTCCGCAGAAAGCGCTGAAAGTTGAGAAGGGCGCTCGCCCGACACGCGAACGTGTAGACCCGCTCGCCGAACAGCGCCGCAACACAGCCATTTCGCTGCTCACCACTTTGGCCGACGAAGCCAAGAATTATCAGGACCAGGTTTTGCGGGCGCGCGTTCTGGCCAGAGCGGCTGATGCCCTCTGGTCTGGTGATTCGGAGCGCGCACGCAATCTCTTTCAGCGCGCATGGGACGCGGCGGTGATTGCCGACGAAGATGCCGCGCGCCGCATGGAAGAAGACATTCGCAAGCAGCAGAAGACAGGCTCGGCGGTGGTCTCTTCCCCTCCCAACATCCGAAATGAAGTATTGCGTCTCGCAGCCCGCCACGACCGCACGCTCGGCGAAGGCTTCCTGAAAAAGCTCGAAGAAGCCAAGGAGCGTGAAGCTGCAAACAAGTCATCCAACCGTGATCCGTGGATGGCATCGGTCTCTCAATCACAGCGTTTGAGATTAGCCACCCAACTACTGCAAGACGGTGATACGGAGCGCGCGCTCCAATTCGCAGAGCCGGCCCTGGGTTCTGTCAGCAGGGATTCGATAAATTTCCTCTCCGCCTTACGCGAAAAAGATGCAGCAGCGGCGGACCAGCGTTACAGCGCTATGCTCACGCGCGCCGAGATGGACACAGCGTCAGACGCCAACACGGTGTCGGGACTTTCGTCCTACGCGTTCACGCCGTTTCTCTACGTAGTCTTTCATCCGCGTGGCGGCGCATCGCAAATGCAGCAGCGCGGGCCCACTCCGCCCCCGGACCTACCATTGGGCTTGCGAAAGGCCTTCTTCACAACAGCCACGCAGATACTTTCGCGTCCATTGCCTCCGGCAGAGCAGGACACCACGAGCGCGGGACGCGGGGGTAAATACATGGTCATCAGGCGGCTGCTGCCGTTGTTCGAGCAGCATGCGCCGGAGCGCGTGGCAGACTTACGCGTGATAATGACGGCGCTCATGTCGGACGTACCGGCAAATGATCGCACGGGCGAGAACCGCGCCGTTACCAATGGGATCGTGCCCGAAGACACCACGAGAGACCCCATGCAAGCCATGCAGGAACGGCTTAACGAGGCCGACAACTCCCTTGAGCGCGACGCGATTTACGTTGACATGGCCGCATCTCTCGCAGGCTCAGGCGATCCGCGCGCGCGCGAACTGGTGGACAAGATCGAAGACTCTGAGTTGCGCCAGCAGACGCGTGCCTACACGGATTTTGAATATCTGGATAACGCCCTGCAAAAGAAAGACGTGCCGGAGGTAATCCGCATTGCACGCAGCGGCGAGCTGACTAACTTCCAGCGCGTTTATGGGCTGACGCAGGCCGCGCGCCAACTCATCAAGACGGATCGCGAGCGCGCCGTTGAATTGCTTGAAGAAGCGCTGACCGCAGCGCGTCGCATCGGCGGCAGCGAGCCTGAGCGCCCGCGTGCGCTGACAGCCATCAGCTCTGTCTTCATCGAAGCCGACCGCTCGCGTGCGTGGGAGTTGATTTCCGAAGTCGTCAAAGCGGGAAACTCGGCGGAAGCGTTTACAGGTGACGACGCGAGGATAAGTGTTATGCTGCGCTTCAAAAACGGGGCGATGATGAGAAATTCAAATGCGGCGGACTTTGACCTGCTCGGAGTCTTTCGCACCTTAGCCAGAAGCGATCTTTACCCGGCGATTGAGGCCGCGAAGAATTTTACGAACGAAGTGCCGCGCGCCAACGCCATCTTAGCCATCGCCCGCACGGTGCTTGAGGAGAAGCAGAAATAAGGAATAGACAGGATTAACAAGATGGACAGGATAAGAGAAAGAGATTCAAGCTTCACTGTCCTGCCTTCGCTTCTAAATCTTGATAATCATGTTAATCCTGTCTAATTCTTTTCTTTCACTTCGGAGACAAAATCATGTCACCCTTCATCCGCGCATTGGCTGTCAGTTGCTGCCTGATGGCGATGCCTGCTCTCATCAACGCGCAGACGCCTCCCGGCAAAGCCGCTCCGCCGAAAGCGGCGAAAGTTGAGAAAGGCGCGCAGCCTAAACGAGAGCGCCCCGACCCGCTCGCCAGCCAGCGACGGGCGGCAGCTATCACGCTGGCGACCAGTTTGGCCGACGAGGCGCGCTCGTTTCAAGACGAGCAGCTACGCGCGCGTGTCCAGATGCGAGCCGCAGATGCTTTGTGGGAGTCGGATGCGGAGCAGGCTCGCGCGCTCTTTCGTAGAGCGTGGGATTCGGCAGACTCCGCAGACCGCGAGGCGTTCAGAATCTTCGAGGAGAAACGCAACGCGCAAACGCAGAGCGGCGGATATGCAGGGTCTGGCCCGCCTAACTTGCGTGGAGAACTCTTGCGGCTGGCAGCACGGCGCGACCGCGCGCTCGGCGAAGAGTTTCTCGCCAAGCTCACCGAAGAGAGGGAGCGAGAGAATCAGAATCTAGCGATAAAGGCGGACAATGCTCCCGCTCAACCGACCGCCGATCCTGAGAAGCCGCCGTTCGCCGTCGCGCAAAGATTACAACTCGCCAGAGAGTTTCTCGAAGAAGGCGATACGGAGCGCGCCCTGCAAGCCGCTGACCTTGCGCTCGACATCGTCACCACACGCGGCATCAACTTTCTGTCTATGCTGCGCGAGAAAGACCCGGCGGCTGCCGACAAGCGTTTCGCCGCTATGTTTCAACGCGCGGCAGCTGACCCGTCGTCGGACGCCACCCACGTTTCGGTTCTTTCTTCTTACGCCTTCACTCCATTTATGACGCTCGTCGTCAGGGGCGATGGCCGCAATCACACGAGCATGGAACGCGACCGCATCGTTGCGCCCAACATGTCGCCGGAACTTCGCGCGGCATTCCTGCGCGCCTCAGCGCAGATTCTCCTGCGTCCCGTTCCAACCGCCGATCAGGATCGCACGCTCGCCGGGCGCGGCGGTCTCTACTTCACCATCGCACGCCTGCTTCCGCTCTTTGACCAGTATGCCGCAGATTTTTCGCCTGAGTTGCGCGCGCAGATGGGCGCGCTGGCGCCCGATGCGCCTGAGAGATTCCGCAACGGCACAGACAAAATGCTGACGCGCGGACTCGTCCCCGACGAGACGCACAGAGACGAAGGACAGGAGGCATTAGAGAACGCAGACCGCGCCGCCACGCCTGCCGACCGCGATCTCTCCTTTGCCAGAGCAGCATTGGTCGCAGCCAGAAAAGGCGACCTAAGCGCGCGCGAGCTGGTAGATAAAATTCAGGACAGCGAGCTGCGTAAGTCCGCTCGCGCCTTCGTTGATTTCAGTCTCGTGAGCCGCGCGATTGACCGTAAAGATGCGCAGGAGGCGCTCAGGCTAACGCGCACGGGCGAGTTGACGAGCATTCATCGGGTCTGGGCGTTGACGCAGATTGCGCGAATGGTGAAGCAGACGGACATCAAGAGCGCGGGTGAAATCCTGGACGAAGCGGCGATGGAAGCGCGGCGCATCGGCGGCACTGACCCTGAGCGGACCCGCGCGCTTGTCGGCGTCGCCACGCGGATGTATGAAGTTGATCGCACACGCGCCTGGGAGATTGTGGCCGAAGCGGTCAAAGCAGCCAACGCGGCGACCGGCTTCACAGGCGAGGATGCTGAAATCGTCTCCCGCTTTCAGACCAAGCGCGGCACTTCGACCACCAACTTCAATGTTGAGAGCTTTGACCTCAACGGCATCTTTGGTCTGCTTGCCAGAGACGACCTCTTCCGCGCCGTCGAACTGGCGAAGACTTTTACGAATGAGGCTCCACGCGCCACCGCCACGCTTGCCATCATCCGCGCCATCCTCGATCAAAAGAACAGTGAGAGAAGAGTCGAGAACCGGGACGTGACCAACGAGTAAAGCAGGGGTCAGGGCTCAGGGGCCAGAGGTCAGAAAAAGAACAAGCGGTCGTGTAATCATATTTTTATCCCTGAAGGGGTCGCACCTCAACATTGAAGGTGCGACCCCTTCAGGGTCAAAGAAAGCTCTGGCCTCCGCTTTTCCGCCTCTAAAACCTTTACGCCCAAAGCATCGGAAGTGTAATCTATGCGCCACCTGATGAAGTTCAAGGGAAACTATGTCCGAGCCAACGCCCCCCACGCCGGTCGAAACGCCCACGCATAGTTTCAGTGTCTTCCTCTCACACAACAGCCGTGAAAAACCCGTCGTCGAACGCATTGCCGCAAAGTTAAAGCGCGAGGGGCTGGAACCCTGGCTTGATAAGTGGTGTTTGACGCCCGCGGGCGACTGGCAGGATGAACTCGCCGTGGGGCTTCGCGCGTCCGCGACCTGCGCCGTCTTCGTCGGCCCAAATGGCCTGGGCAGTTGGGAAGACCTTGAGTACAAGCTCGCGACCGACCGGATGGCTAAAGACCGTGCCTTCCGCGTCTTTCTGGTTCTCCTGCCGGGGCTGCCTGAGCCGTTCGATACGAGTCAGCTTCCACCCTTTTTGAACATTCGCACATGGGTTGATCTACGCAAGGGCATCGAAGATGCGCGCAGCTTTCAATCTCTCATCAACGCCATCAAGGGAGTCCCGCTCGGCCCTGAAATGCCGATTGAGCGACGCGACGACGTTTGCCCCTATCGCGGGCTACAAACCTTTGACGAAGAGCATGCGGAATATTTCTACGGGCGCGACGGCGACATCCAGCGCCTTATTGAGAAGCTCAAGGCGACGCGCTTTCTGGCCGTCGTCGGGCCATCGGGCAGCGGCAAATCTTCCCTGGTGCGCGCTGGCGTCATCCCGGCCATCAAGAAAGGTGTCCTGCCCGAAAGCGACACCTGGGCGGTGCGCGTCTTCACTCCCGGCGCACGCCCGCTGACGGCTCTCACTGCCAATCTCCTGCGTCTCTACCCGCAGGAATCAATGAATCGAACGCTCGACCAGTTGAACGAGGACGAGCGCACCCTTCATCTGTCTGTTTCACTCGGACTCTCAGAGCTACCGGCGACGGCGCGGACGGTGCTGGTGATAGATCAGTTCGAGGAGATTTTTACACTCTGCCGGGATGAGCGCGAACGCACGCAGTTTCTCGCCAACCTGCTTTACGCGGCGTTCATTCCCGACGGGCAGACAATCGTCTTGCTCACCCTTCGCGCAGATTTTTATCACAAGTGCGCCGCTTACCCGGAGCTTTCCTCACGCATCGCCGCGCAACAATTTCTCGTCAGCTTAATGAGCGCCGACAACTTGCGACAGGCGATTGAAGAACCTGCGTGGCATACGGGATTGGAGTTTGAGCAAGGATTGGTCGCAACGATTCTGGACGATGTCGAGAACCAGCCGGGCGCGCTGCCGCTTTTGGAACACGCGCTGCTGGAATTGTGGGAGCGTCGGCGCGGAACGATGCTGACGCTCGAAGCCTACCGCGAATCGGGCGGCGTTGAAGGCGCGATTGCCAAGCGAGCCGACGCCATCTACGCCTCGTTCGACACGGAGCAACAATTGATTGCGCGGCGCATCATGCTCCGCCTGACGCAACCCGGCGAAGGAACGGAGGACACCCGGCGGCGAGCTTTAATGAGCGAACTCGTCACCAACCCCGGCGAGAGTGGCGCGGTGGAAGCGGTCGTGCGGACACTGACAGAAGCGCGCCTTCTGATGTCTGACAGCGACGAGCAATCCGCCGATCAGATTGTTGATGTCTCTCACGAAGCGTTGATTCGCGGCTGGCCGCTCTTGAGAAAATGGATTGAGGAAGATCGCATGGGCTTGCGTATTCTGCGGCGACTGACCGAAGCGGCGCGCGAATGGCAGCCGACCAAAGATGAAAGCCTCCTCTATCGCGGCGCACGCCTCGCTCAGGCCGTCGAGTGGCGCGACCGAAACAAGACGGCGCTCAACGAGCTTGAGCGAAAATTTCTGGATGCGAGTATGGCCGCGCGCCAGGCAATCGAGCGGCGGCGAAAAAGAGTTATCATTGGGCTGGCCGCGGGTCTCATCTTTGCCGTGGGTCTCGCCTTACTGGCGCTTTTTCAATGGTGGCGTGCCAACGATCAAGCGGAATTAGCTTCCGCCAGACAACTGGCGGCGGAATCCTACGCGCAGATGGAGAATCAACCAGACCTCGGTCTGCTACTGGGCGTCGAGGCCAACCGCATCCGCGCATCTTTCGTACCTCGTCGAACCCTGCTCCTTGACATGCACTATCGAGAGTACCTCGCCATGTTTCTTCACGGCCACACGGCAGAGGTTCATAAGGTAGTCTTCAGCTCTGACGGTAAATTGCTGGCCTCGGCCAGCGGCGAGAACGGCAAAGACAATTCCGTGAGGCTGTGGGATGCGGCCTCAGGCCAGCCCATCGGGGAAGCTCTCGCAGGCCATCAGAGTGATGTCTGGTGCGTGGCCTTCAGCCCTGACGGGAAAACCTTAGCTTCGGGCGACGATACAGGAGTCGTCATTCTGTGGGACGTGGCCACTCAACGCATGATCGGCCAACCCCTCACCGAACATCAGCAAGCCGTCTATAGTGTGGCCTTCAGTCCCGACAGCAAGACGCTGGCTTCAGGCAGCTTCTATTCATTGGACGAGGCGGGAAATGGCACTGAAGGGGAAATCTATCTCTGGAACGTCGCCACTCATGCGCGCATGGGCGAATCCCTCAAAGGTCACGCCAGCGTTGGCGACACCAGCTTTGTACAGAGTCTGGCCTTTAGCCCTGATGGCAAAACGCTGGCCTCCGGTAGCGGAATTTTAGGCTCTGTGGGCATTGATGCTTCAATCATTCTCTGGGATGTCGCTACGCACCGGCCTCTCGGCTCGCAGCTCACTGGCCATACCGGCGCAATCTTAAGTCTGGCGTTCACCCCGGATGGAAAGGTACTGGCCTCGGGCAGCGCAGATAAAAAGGTCAGACTATGGGATGTCGCCGCACGCAAATCTGTCAATGACATTGACACACTCGACGCTGACTTTCGCCCGCCGATTAAGAACCATGAGAGCGAGATTCTCGACGTAAAATTCACGCGCGACGGGAAGACCTTGATTTCAGCCGACGCCGGAAACCACGTCCTGATGCGAGAGGTAGAGTTTTCGACCAGCGACAACAAACTCACTCTCTCAGGCAGCGGCCTCCTCAACTACTTCGCCAGCTACTCTTCGCGTGAAACACGGAGTCTCGCCTTTAGTCCTGAAACGCTCAAGTGGGCGACAGGCGGCTGCCGGAAGTACGGAGCGGATGGCTACTGCGTTGAAGCTGACCTCAGTGTCTGGGATACAGCCGCTCGCCTGCCCATCAGTCGCCTCATCACCGAAAATCCCAGTATCAAAGTGTCAAGCGTCGCTTTCAGCCCCGATGGAAAGGTACTGGCCTCCGGCGGCTGTGATGGGCTTGATGATTGTACCGGCAGTGAAGTCCATTTATGGGATACCGCTACTCGCCTGCCGCTCGGCCAACTCAAGGGCGCGCCTGATGAAATAACCAGTCTGGCTTATAGTCCTGCCGGGACAATACTGGCGGCGGGCAGTTGCGCGAAGCTTGAACAGCGGGACCGCGAACTAAAATGCACGCAGGGCGAGATACGCCTCTGGAATTCAGAGACACGACAGCTCATCGCTCAACCTTTAACAGGCCACAGCACCCACGTAAAGATGTTGCTGTTCGCTCCCGACGGTGAAACGCTCGTTTCCAGCGACGGCAACAATATCATCCTGTGGAATGTCGAGACGCGCCAGATGCTGGGCCAAATCGCACCCGGCCATCAATACGCTGAGGGAAGTGGACTTGCCCGCCCGATCAGCAGTATGGCTCTCAGTCCTGACGGCAAGACGTTGGTGTCGAGCGGCTGCGGGAAATTGGATAAAACAAGCGCCCCCTGTACTGAAGGTGAAATCCGTTTATGGGACATGGCGACTCGACAGATAATCGGACAACCTCTCACCGGCTACAAAGACGAAATCAGGAGCGTGGCTTTCAGTCCTGACGGCAAGACGTTGGCCGCCGCCTCCGGCAAGGTAGAGGGAGCAATCAGGCTCTGGGACATAGCCACCCGCCAGCAACTCGGAGTTTTCACGGGCTACCTCTCGGTCATGAACAAGGTGCTCTTCAGTCCTGATGGTAAAACCTTAGTTTCATCCTCGGCAGGTGAAGGGGTTTCAACTCAAAACATCTTCGTGTGGGACGTGGCAACTCGCCAACTCATCGGCCAACCGCTCGTCGGCCATAACGAGTTTATTGAGGACATAGCCTTCAGCCCGGATGGCCGTCGGCTAGCCTCCGGCGGTCTGGGCAAAACGCTGATCCTTTGGGATATGACGCTGGAAGTGTGGATCGCGGACGCCTGCCGCGTCGCCAACCGCAACCTCACGCTGGAAGAGTGGGAACAATACTTCCCCGGCCAGACGTATCACAAAACCTGCCCGAATCTGCCGTAAGCGGTAATGGGTGATAGGTGATGGGTGATAGGGAAAAAACGCTTTCTCTTATTACCTATCACCCATCACTTATCATTTGAAAGCGCGCGGCGTCCTCCCGCATTCGCACATTGTTGAAGAAGACATAAGAGGTCTTATCCTTTGGCAGCATCCCATACAATTCTTCCAATTCTTCGTCTTCGTAAACGTAGCGGAAACCTGTGCGCCCATGCAGGCGGAAGTAGCAACGCTCTGGCGTGACGGTGCGCGCGGCAAAAGGATCAACGACGTGTGTGAGATCAAGCTCGCGGCAAAGCTCGCGCACCGTCGCGTCAGGCCAGCCTCCGCGTGGCTCCCAGAGAAGCTGCAAGTCAGGCGGGCGCTTGATGCCCCGGAAGAACGCGCGCATGTTTTTAATATTCTCTTTTGTCGGCTTGAAGCTGGCCGGGCATTGAAACAGGAGGCGACGGGCGGCGAGAGCTGTGGCACACTTGAGCGTCACGTCCCAGGCTTCCATGACAATCGGCGTCGCCTGAAACGAGCCGCACTCGGCGCGCTCTTTCTCACTAAGCTCTCGTTTGAGTCTCCGATAAGTCGGGCTGCGAGCTTCGTGCGTGATGAGCATCCATGCCTTGAGCGTAAACTCGAAATCAGGGGCCGCATCCCTGCGCCAACGCTGGAGAGTTGAGACTTGCGGCGGTTGATAGAAAGTTTGCTGCACCTCGACGATTGGAAAGTGCGTGACATACTCCGCCATTGCCATCCGAAACCCACAGCAACCTATCTTGACCCGCTTGTTGTGGCTCATCGAATTAAGAATAGATATTCATCGGGCGAGTGAGAAGGCGGACGGGGTCTTCCGCATTGAGCGCCTCGCGGACGTAGAAGGCTTCGCCCGCAGCTACCCCGATGAGCGAGCCGTAATAACGCATGCGCCATTCGATTTGCTGGAGGAAATTTTTGTCGCTGATGCGCGTCTCAGGCTCTTCGGCGTCGGCACGGTAGAACTGTGAAGCGTGCGCGCGAATGGAGCGCATTTTTTCTTCCAGAAAATCGGAAACGTCAACGATGAATGACGGGACGACGAGGCGTGAAAAGACGACGTGCGCCAGCGCTGGCACGGCCACACTGTCGAGTCCAAACTCTTCATCATAGCGGCGCATGCTGGCCAGACGCGCGGCTTCGCGGACGATGCGGGCGGTCGCGGCGTGATCCGGGTGCGGGTCGTCCCAGTGCGAAGTGAGAATCACTTTGGGCTTGTGCCTGCGGATGACGCGCACCATCGCGCTGCGCGCTTCTTCCGTCAGCCAGACGTGGCCGTCGGGCTGCTCAAGATTGAGACGCGCGTCCAGTTTGAGGATGCGCGCGGCTTCCCGCGCCTCTTCTGCGCGGCCTTCGATGGTCCCGCGCGTTCCCATCTCGCCCCGCGTCATGTCCAGGACGCCCGTGCGATAGCCCAGCGATTTCAACTTGAGCAACGTACCCGCAGCCGACAACTCCGCATCGTCCGGATGCGAAAAGACGCCCAGCGCATCAAGCTCTACATCAGTTCCGTCCATTGAGCCTCAATCGAAAATCGAAGTTTAAGAAATCCAACGTCACTCTTGATTTAGCCTAACAGACGCGCTCCGGTCAAGCGAGCAGTTGACCTCCCTGCCCCGGTTTCGGTAGCCTTCAATTCATCAAAGAGAAAAGCAACGCTCAACGCAAGGACAGCTTTTATTCTGACCACTGACCGCTGACTACTGCTCTTATGCTGACCCTCGTCGTTCTCGGCTCAGGCACCTCCGTTCCGCACCCGCAACGCGCGGCGAGCGCGCACTGGCTCGAAACGACAAGCGGAACGCTCTTGCTCGACGCCAGCGCGGCCTGCGTTCACCGCATGGCCGAGGAGAATCTCGATTGGGTTAATCTGGACGCCATCTGGATCAGCCATTTTCATCTGGATCACGTCGGCGGCCTCGCTCCCTTTCTTTTCGGCACGAAGCATGCCCCGCAAACAAAGAGTCGCCGCAAGCCGCTCACGATTTTCGGCGGAGCGGGGCTGGAGAAACTGTTCCGTGCGTTCGATGAAGCGAACGATTACAATCTCTTGGAGCAGCCATTCCCTGTCGAAATCCGCGAAGTCGCGCCCGACTCGGAGTTTGAGATGCTGCCCGGTCTGCAAGCTCAAACTTTTTCCACGCCGCACACGCGCGAAAGCCTTGCGCTGCGGCTGACGGACGCGCGCGGCACAGCTCTCGTCTACACTTCGGACACGGGCTACACGGAGGCGCTTGGTAAATTTGCCGCGGGCGTTGACCTGTTCATCATGGAATGCTCTTTCTGGCGTAACAAGCCAATCGAGACGCATCTTGAATTGAAGGATGCGATGCAATTGGCTCAACAGGCTGCACCCGGCAAGGTCATGCTCGCGCACCTCTATCCGGAATGGGACGGCGTTGACATCGCGGCGGAAGCGAAAAAACTCTGGCCCGGCGAAACCATCGCCGCGACCGACGGCCTGCGCCTCAACATCGGCTAGAACGTGGGACAGACATTCTTGTCTGTCGTTGAGCGCGAAAGCGCGAATAACTATTAGCGAATATTGATGAGCGTGCTGTTCGCACGCTTCGACAGGCCGAGAATGCCTGTCCTACTATGGCAATCTGTGAGAAAGGCTGTTAAAGTTTGCCCGCGCTCGCGCATCTTTATCCCCCAAAACGTTACCTCTTTCCAGCTCGGCCATGCCAGACTTCCATTGAAGGGAAGATAGTTTCATGGGTCATCAAAAAACCGTCCGCACCTGCGTCTCAAGGATTTTATTTATCCTTGTCTTCATCGCCGCACAGCTTCCGACTTTCGCACGCACGATTGAGGACCCTGATTCGGGGTTGCTGGAAATAGGAGGAGCATCCAAAGCTCATGCGCCCGCGACAGTGCCCGATGAGATAAAAATCGTTTCCTACAACATACGCTGGCGGGGTGGCGAAGACCTGCGCAGGTTGATCGAGCTATTCAAATCGGATGCCGAGGTAGGGCGCGCGGCAATCATCGGCTTGCAGGAAGTTGACCGTAACCGCAAGCGCACGGGAAACGTCAACACAGCGCGCTTGATGGCTGAAGAGTTAGGGATGTATTACGCCTGGGCTGCGCCGCCACCGCCTCCGTCGAAAGATAAGAAGGAGCAGGAAGAAGAGACGGGCGTCATGATTTTGAGCGCGTATCCGCTGAGCGATGTGACGCGGTTCGTGCTGCCCAACGCCGGGCCGGGCGGTCGTCGGCGCGCGGCCATCGGCGCGACTGTTAAAATCGGCACGACGAGTTTGCGCGTCTATTCAATTCACGCTGAGATACGCATCTCTAATGAGCGGCGGCTGCAACAAATCGAAGCCGTGCTGGACGATCTCAAGGCGCATCATACGCAGATTGAGCGGGCAATCGTGCTCGGGGATTTCAATACTATAACCGAAAAAGACGTGGACGGAACGACCACCCTCTTCACCAAAGCAAAATTCTCCACGCCTTTCCCAAACGACGTCTCAACGTGGAAAACCTTTATCATTAAACTCAAGCTCGACTGGCTCTGGTTGCGCGGATTGAGACCGACCAATCACGGGATTGATAAGAAAATCGGGCTGTCGGATCACTGGCCGCTGTGGGTCACGGTCGCGCTGAACGATGACAAGAGAGATGACAAGAGAGCGGCAAAGTAAAAAGCTCTGCCGTCCGGCTCATCCTTTCGACTTCCGCCGCTCGATAGCTGACTCCAGGCTCGCGGCTTTGTCAATTCCTGCGTAATACCTCAAAAAACTTCTCATTGCGCGTTGTGATGTCCACTTTTATAGACGGCACTGTCGTGAATAGTAGACAGCAATGCAATTCCAGAGCAGCTTTCTGTTCAATTATCTCTATTTTCCGTTCCTCTGCCATCGGGTATAGCAATTGCCTCTCCATAACAGCACCTACGCAGATGACGTTCTTCAAGGCTGGTTAAGAACTCACCTTTCCAGGAATGAATCAGCCAAAGCTGAAAGCTCAAGGGTTACGCCGGTGAAGACCAGCGCCAGTCGTTCATGGACTGTGCGTCGTTCACAAGGCGACCGCTGTCAGTGATACCCGACGCTCTGGTCGGCACTCGCGTAGTATCTCAACCAAGACTGACCACCTCATCTCGCAGGTCAGTCCCATCAAGTTGTAACGGACTTGCAGTCCGGTACGCTTCACCTCATCAACAGTAAAAGGAGAATGACAATGGCAGAAGATAAAAAGAAGCCTGATGCACAGGCTCCGAAGCCTGGTGGCCAGGTTCCGACGAATGCACCGCCAGGCGCGAGTGCCGACAAAGCGATAACTGCCCCAACCACCGGAACCCCGGAGTCTTTTGGGGCAGAGAGTTGCTGCGTCCGCGAATTTTGGGCTGTGGTCGAGGCCAACGGCACGCTGATTCGTGGCCGCAACGTGTGGCGCGTCGCGAGACTGGCCACGGGCATCTACGAAGTGATCTTCACCGGTGATGTCAGCAATGGCGTCTATAACGCCACCATCGGCAGACCCGGTATCTTCACAGAGCCTCCCGGCTTTATCACCGTTGCGCTACGCTTCAGCGCAACTTCGCCGGAGATAGACAAAGGCGTCTGGGTGGACACACGCGCCCCTAACGGCACTTTCAGCGACCGTGCATTCCACCTGTCAGTTCTCACCCAATGAGGACTTAATCACCGCTGACCTCTGACACAAGCGGCAAATAAATAAAGGCGGTGAGTTTCGCCCCAAAAACTCACCGCCTTCGCGTCGTGCGGTGCTGCCGGACGGGGAGACCAAATTCAGCGCACACACACAACGAAAGAACAGGACTGAGGACTGAGGACTGAGTGCTGAGTAAAAGCAAATGTCTTTTCACTCAGTCCTCAGTCCTCAGTCCTCATCACTTCTATTCCTCACCTCACGCTCACGACTACGTTATTAGCCTGCATCGCGTTGCCGGTGGCGCGTTGCAGTTCGGCGATTGATTTATTCAAATCGGTCTGCGCCCGCAGTTCGTTGCCGCGCGCTGTAGTCAAAGCCGTTTGTCGTTCAAGGACGAGGAAGAGCGTTGATTGACCGGCGTCGAATCTTCGCTGCTCGCTCGTGTATTGCTGCTCTGAAGCCTCGCGCGCCGCCGCCGCCGCGCGCAGGCGCGACTCAGCCGTTCGCACCACCTGCAAAGAGTTGCGCACCTCAACCTGAATCAGTTGCTCCAACTGCTCGCGCTGCGTACTGATGCGCTTCCCTTCGACAAGAGACCGCCCCAATTGCGCTTCCGCCGTCCGATTCCTGAGCGGCAGATTCAACTGCACGCCGACGCGGAAATTGCTGTAACGATTCGCGCCCACATTCAAAAGCGATTGTCCGAGTCCGCCAATCAGATTCTCCGGGATGGTCTGTGGCGCGGTCTCCGGCAGCGGAGGCAATCCGTTGAGCGCCGAAAGCGCGTTGACGCGCTCGCGCAACTGCGCCGTTGAAGCGGTCAAAGGATTGGCGATGCTGCTGGTGTTGAGCGCCCCGGCGAGACCGACGACGCCGTAGCTGCCAATCAAATCAATCTGCGGCTTCGTCTGTTCACGAAAGTAGCGCTGGTCTATCTGGTTAATCTCGCTGACGACCGCAGACTGCTGAAGCTCCGTGCGATTCGCCATCGCCGCCGCCATCGCGTCGTTGAGGTTGATGGTGGGCGGCGTCAGGTCAACCGAGTCGGTCGGAATAATCGAGACGTTCCAGAAAGGCGATTGACGATTCTCGGCAATCAGGTTCTTCAGATTGTTTTCAGCCCGCTGCACATCTTCGAGCGCGGTGTAAACGCTCTGCTCGTAGCCTGAGACCTGCGCGTCGGCTGCGACCACGTCAATCGGCGCGAGCACGCCTTCTTCGACCAATCGCTTGTTATGAGCAAGCTGGGCGCGAGCGTCTCTCACGGCTTCGCGCTGAATCTGTAGATTGCGGAGCGTGAAGACCAAATCCCAGTAAGCGCGCTGCACCTGCGTGATGGTTTCGATGGCGCGCTGGCGAAACTGCGCGTCCGTCAGGTTAAGATTTTTCTTGGCGACTTCAATCAGGCGGCGATTGTTGTCAAAGCGCAGTCCGCGAATAAGCGGCTGCGTGTAGTTGAAGGTCAGCGCCGTCGGAAACTGCGGATTGAGCGCGGCAAACACGTTGTCGGTCGTCAACCGAATTGCCGAAAAATCCACGCGATAGCCGCCGCCAAACTTCGGCGTCAAACCCTCAAGGCGCGCCGTGCCGGTGTAATCGCTCTGGGTCACTGCGCTCGTCACGCCACCGCTTAAGAAACTGGCCGAAGGCGTTTCACTTCGTTCGTAGTAAGAGAGCGAACTAAAGCGCGGGTCGTATGCGCCGCGCGCTCCCAGCAAATCAAACTCGGCGGCGCGAACGTTCTGGCGCGAGACCTCTATGTCCTTGTTGTTAAGAAGCGCCATCTCCAGGGCTTCGCGCAGAGAAAGCGGGCGCTGGTCTGTCAGGTCAACGCCAACGCGCCCGATTTCAGGCAAGGGGCGTTCAGGGGCGCGATAGTTCGGCGCGATTGCCGGAACATCTGGAAGAGTTTCCGTTTGCGGCGCCGGGCTGGCCACGCTCTCGCGTCCCGGAGCGCGCGGCGCTTGTGCTGGCGCGACTGTTTGACCGGGAACTTGTCGCTGCGGCTGACCCTCCTGCTGTGATGTCGTAGCAGGCGTAGACAAATTACCCGACGGCAAACTGTCCGTCGTCGGGATTGATGAAGAGGGTGCGCCGCCCTGCGGAGTTTGCGGTTGCGTCGCGGGCGCAGGGTTGTTGCCGCGCGTTTGTTGATCGGCTTGCGTGGTCGGCTGCACGCTCTGCTCTGTTTGTCCGGACGGTGTGACGGGGCGCGCGTTCGCTCCCGGAGCTGGCGCGGGCGACTGCGGATTATTGCCGCTCGGCGCAATGTTCACTCCGCTTGAAGACGACGGCGGCGCGCCACTCTGTGTCGGCGTGTTGCCAGAGGGTGCAGGAGTCACGGGCGCAGTCGTCGTTCCTCCGGGTTGCTGCGCGAACGCTTGCGCGCAAAGTAACAGCGCTGCTGCCAGAGTGATGATTGCCGAACTAAACTTATGACGATTCATAACAATTTTCATTATTAGTGCTTCGTAAACATCCCGAAGATCGAAGCAGTTGCCGAGGCTGTCTTGCGTCTCGCCCAGGCGAACGCGCCCCTGACCGGCGCATAGATACGACTGAAGAGGCGTGCGCGACCCAAATCATCAAAGAGCGAATAGAAGACCGGCACGGCCAGCAGCGTTAAGAGCAAACAGAGCGATTGACCGCCGACGACCAGCACGCCGATTGAACGGTTCGTGCCCGCTCCCGGCCCTGTCGAGATGACAAGCGGCATCATGCCCGCCACCAGCGCAATCGTCGTCATCAGAATGGGACGCAGGCGGTCGCGGTTCGCCTGAATGATGGCGTCCAGACGTTCCATGCCCTGCGAGCGCAGTTCGTTTGTGTGGTCAATCTGCAAGATGGCGTTTTTCTTGACGACGCCGAAGAGCAGCAGGAGTCCAAGCCCCGAAAAGATGTTCACGGTCTGCCCCGTCACAAGGAGCGAAACGATGCCGAACGGAATGGCGAGCGGTAGCGTCAACAGAATGGTAATCGGGTGAATGAACGACTCGAACTGAGCCGCCAGCACCATGTACATGAAGACGAACGAGAGGAGAAACGCGAGGCCAAAATAATAGCCCGCGCGTCCCAGTTCCTTTGAGCGTCCAGCCGTGCCAGTCTTGTATGCGCTCTCGACCTTCAACTCTTTAACGAACACGTCCATCTTCGCAATCACGTCGGCCTGCGAGCCGCCGGGGCGCACGTTGGCGAGCAAAGAGACCTGACGCTCGCGGTTGAGACGATCAATGGCGGAAGGCCCTGCGCCCTCTTCAATCTGAACCAGATTATCGAGACTGACCCAACCGATTTTCGCCGAAGGCACGATCATGCGCCTGAGACCCTCGACGCTCGCGCGAAACTCGCCAACAGCGCGAACCCTCACGTCGTACTGATCCGTGCCCGCGTTGAAGGTCGAGACCTTTTGTCCGGCGACCAGCGTGTTGAGCGCCTGTGCGATGTCGCCAACGCGCACGCCGAGGTCGCCCGCACGAGCGCGGTCAATGCGAACGCGCAGTTCAGGCTTGCCCGTAATCAGGGTCGAATCGGCGTCAACCACGTCCGGGATAGTCTTCATCTTCGCCAGCAATTCTTCGGAATACTTCGTCAGCTTTTGCAGGTCGGGGCCGCCGATGACGTATTGAATATCCGCGTTGCGGAAGCCGCCGCCGGAGATGGCCGCGACCTGCTGTACGCTTGTGCGTAATTCCTTCGGATAGTTTTTCAACAGCTCGCGCGCACGCACCATCAACTGATCCTGCGTCTCGGCTCGTTCCTTAATCGGCACGAGCTTGACGTAGATTCCGGCGCTGTTGACGAGTTGCTGCTGGCCACCGCCGATGGTCGTGAGCGTGGCTTCGACGCCGGGCAGTTTGCGCAGGTCAGCCGCAATCTTTTCGACGAGCGCGGAGGTCGCGGGCAACGTTGCGCCTTCGGTAGTGCGAACGTTGATTTCAAACTGCGATTGATCGTCCACCGGCAGGAAGTTCTTGCCGACGAACTTAAACAGCGGCACGATGCTGATAATCACGCCAAGACACATCAACACTATTGCCCAGCGATGCGCCATAGACCACCGCAGCATCCACGTGTAAGTGCGGTCAATCGGGCGATACCAGCGAGCATCCTTCGAGTTGTGCCCGGCGGATTTTGCTTTTGTCTTCTTCTCTTCAGAAGATGAAGCGGCTGTTTCCTCTGCCGTCAACGCGAGGGCTTCCTGCGGCGGCGCTGTCGTTAGCGTTGCAGCTTTATCGTCTTCTACGTTCTTCTCCGGGCCGTCTTCAGCAGCGACGACGCGCGATTCGTTGGCGAGCGCCACCGGAGCATCGTTCTCAGAAGGCTCGCTCCCCGCGCCTGCGGGCAGCGGATCGTCCTTGCGCTTAATCAGGCGCGCGGCCAGCATCGGCGTCAACGTAAAGGAGACGAGCAAGCTAACGGCGATGGCGAACGATGCGGTCAGGCCAAACGATGACATGAAGCGCCCGACGATTCCGCCCATGAAACCTACGGGCAGGAAGACTGCGAGCAGAGAGAGCGTGGTCGCCATGACGGCGAGGCCAATCTCTTTTGTGCCCTGGATCGCCGCTTGAAACGGCGGCATGCCCTTCTCTTCAATGTAGCGAAAGATGTTCTCAAGGACGACGATAGCGTCGTCAATCACGATGCCGACCATCAGCGTTAGGGCCAACATCGTAATCTGGTTGAGCGTGAAGCCCATCGCGGCCATCAGGCCGAAGGTGGCGATAATCGAAGTCGGGATGGCGAGCGCCGCAATCAAGGTCGAGCGGAAGCTCCACAAAAAGATGAAGACGACGATGGCCGCGAGGATGCCGCCTTCGATCAAGTGCGTCTGAATGGATTCGAGCGACGCTTTGATGAAGATAGATTGATCGCCGACGACCTCTGTCTTAAATCCCGGCGGCAAGGTCGGCTTAATCTCAGCCAGCTTTTCCTTGACGGCATCCGCGACCGCGACTGTGTTCTGCCCCGATTGCTTCGAGACCACGAGGGTCACGGCGGGCTGACCGTTGAGCAGAGCCTGCGTGCGTTGTTCCTCAGCACCGTCTTCGATGTAGCCGATGTCGCTGACTTTGACCTGATAATTCCCGCGCGTGGCAACTACGAGGTCGTTGAAGCTCGAAGGGTCTGTGATGCGTCCCATCGTGCGGACGGTCAATTCGCGCGTGCCTTCGTCAATGCGCCCGCCCGGCACTTCCATGTTCTGCGAGCGAATGGCGGCGGCGACCTCCGCGACCGTCACGTTGTATGAACGCAGCTTATCGGGGTCTACCCAGACCTGAATCTCGCGCGTGCGCCCACCGACAATCTGCACCTGCCCGACGCCGTTGATGGATTCGATGCGCTCCTTAATCTGCTTGTCGGAAACGTCTGTGACTTCACGCAAATTGCGCGGCGCGGAAACGGCGATGCGAAGAACAGGCGCGGCGTCAGTATCCAGCTTTTGAACGATTGGCTCTTCTGCGGTTTCCGGCAGATCAGGGATGACCAGACCGACCTTATCGCGTATCTCCTGCGCGGCAACGTCCGCATTCTTATCCAGCAGAAACGTGATGAAGACCTGCGAGACGCCTTCGACGGAGGTCGAGCGCAACTCGTCAATACCGCTGATGGTGTTGACCGCACCCTCGATCTTGTCCGTGATTTCGGTCTCGATCTCCTGCGGCGACGCGCCCGGATTGATGACCGTGACGGTGATGGTCGGCAAATCAATCTTCGGGAACAAATCAACGCCGAGAGACTTGTAGGAGAAGAGACCGACCACAGTCAGCGACAAAATGAGCATCGTCGCGAAGACCGGGCGGCGGACACAGATTTCAGCAAGCTTTTGCATGACAATTCAGTAGTCAGTAGTCAGTAGTCAGTAGTCAGTAAAAAGCTTTTGGCTGATGACTGATTACTGACTACTGATTACTTTTTATTGTTTGACGGGCGCGCCGTCGCTCAATAGTTCGACGTTGCTGGTGGCGACCTGTTCGCCCGCAGCCACTCCGCTTTTAATCTCGACAAGGTCGCCGTCCGATTGTCCGAGTTGCACGATACGTTGTTCGGCTCGCCCGTCCTTGATGACGAAGACGTAGCTCGTACCCGATTCCGCGCGGATTGAACGCAGAGGAACGAGCACCGCCGCACTGGTCTGCGCTTGCAGGATGCGGACGGTGGCAAACTGTCCGGGCTTGAGCAGGCCGTCCGGGTTCTCAACCACTGCTTCAATCGTCAGGGTGCGCGAATTCGGCGTCACGCTCGGCGCGACGTGATGCACCCGCCCGCTGAAATTCCTGTCCGGGTAGGCGCTGACGTTGACCGAAACGCTCTGCCCCATCTGAATGCCCGTGATTGCCTGTTCAGGAATGTCTATTCGCAC
The DNA here is from genome assembly GCA_963811065.1 of uncultured Acidobacteriota bacterium. Lineage (GTDB taxonomy): Bacteria > Acidobacteriota > Blastocatellia > Pyrinomonadales > Pyrinomonadaceae > QHXM01. The sequence goes on along the minus strand of CAWEPR010000011.1, from coordinate 222,166 downwards.
GCGCAGAGGGTTGGTGCTGACAACTGTTGCCACCTTCGTCGCGGGTGAAACGTATTCGCCAAGATCGGCGGGACGTTCCGCGACGTAACCGTTAATCGGCGAATAGACGAGCGCATAGGAGAGATTGCGGCGCGCCTGCGCGACCTGCGTTTCGGCATTCGCTACTCCGGCGCGGGCAGCGATGACGGCGGCATAGTCCTGCCGGGCTTTTGTCAGCGCCACTTCGTACTGCTGCTGCAACTGGTCGCGCTGGGCTTTCTGCTGATCGTAGGACGAACGCGAAACGTCGCCCGTCTCAATCAGACGCTCGAAGCGGCGCAACTGCTTTTCGGCCAACTCAAGCGCGACGCGCGCCGAGCCGACATCCGCCACACGCGTCGGGTCGAAACTCTGTTTGGGCCGCAGACCGATCTTCGCTTCAGCCTGACGGACTGCGGCCTGCGCCTGCTGGAGTTGCGCCAGTGTTTGATCCAGACGGATGCGCGAATCGTTTTCGTCGAGCCTGACGATCATCTGGCCGCGCTTGACGTAAGAGCCAAGTTCGACGCCGATGGCGACGACCTTGCCGGAGATCGACGGCGCAACATCAGTCTGCTCATCTGCGATAAAGCTGCCCGTAGCTTCAAAGAAGCGCGGCAACTCACGCGTGATGGCAGGTGCGGTCGTCACGTCAACGGCTGCGGGAGTCGCCGCCACATTTGCCTGCTGCGCGTTTGAAGCCTTCGAGCCGCCGCACGCCGAAGATAAACAGACTCATGGCGACGAGGACTAAAGCTAGAGATAAAAATTTTACTTGCTCGCGGGAGATCATTTCGTTTGTTTCTTCTTCGCAAGGTTTCCGGTTGACGACTGAGCGATATGCTTGCCCGTTTCGGCTGGCGGCGCTGAATCGTTTCTAATGCCACGGAGTAAAATCTCTGTAAACTCGCGCGCGGCCATTTCGTTCGTGATGTTGAGCAGGCGGCGCGACGGGTCCCACAGATTATTGTTCAGTGAATGATGAATGAGCATGCCGATGAAGGCGCGCACGACCACCTTCGGCTCGATTGGGCGAAACGCGCCGTCGCGCTGCCGCTCCTCTATATAAGTGCCCAGGAATCCGTAAATCTGGAGAATGTTCCTGTCCCAGAACATCTGCGCCAGTTCATGTCCTTCGAGCGCGGAATGGAGCAGAAGGCGCATGAATTCGCGGTCCTGCTCGTGATGCTCTAAAGCAGAAAAGGCCAGAGTTTCAAAAACGTCGCGGTCATCTTTGCGCCCGACAGCGTCGGCCACTAACTGGCACGGGTCTGCTATTTCGCTCGCGCAGGCTTTATGGTCGAGAATGGCCGTGTAGAGTTCTTCCTTGGTGGCGAAGTGGCGAAAGACCATCGCTTCGGAGACTCCGGCGGCCTGCGCTATCTCTTTGGTGGTCGTGCCGCGAAAGCCGCGCTGCGAAAACAGGCGCACGGCGACGCGCAGGATTTGCAGTTTGCGCTCCTCGCCCGCCATCCGCCCGCCGACGATGGGGGGTTGCTCAATAAGGGGAACGGGGTTGATCTCTTTACTCAAAAAATTAATTCCATTTCTGCCTGGGCTGCTTTTCAAAAGTAAGTACTTACTTACCATCTTTCGATAAACGAAGTCAAGGCGAGTTTAGTTTCAGGAAATTGTTGATGGACGAGGGACGATGAACGACGGAAAGCGCGTCTTTTATCGTCCCTCGTCTCTCGTCTCTCGGCTGCTCTCCGCTGTACTGTTCCCGACCTTTGCGCTAAAGTATCACGTACCTTTTCGCAACAAGATCAGGCAGTAGACCTCGCGCGTTCCTTTGAAGGCGTGCAGCCGCGTCTCTTTAATTCAGAGGGATATGGCTTGCGCCGTGATGTATCACGCGGAACGCTAGTGGTCGGCACGTTGTTTGCTCATTTGCGGCGGGAGCGAACGATTTTAGGATAATTCACATGCTACGCTCATCCGGCCAAAACGAGCGGATGAAATACTTTTTAAGGAGAATACGAGATGTCAGAGAACAGAAATTCAGGATATGGCGCAGGCACGGGCGCGACCGATGCCGGAACGACGCGCGATTCCAGCACAGGGACAACGGGCGGCAACAACCAGAGCCTGACGCCAACGGGCGGCCAGAGCACGGGCGGCGGCACAGGCGCAGCGACGGGGCGCGCAGAGGATAAAGGCTACGGCGCGAAGATCGCCGACGCAGCCTCGACTGCCAAAGATTATGTGGCCGACAAAGTCTCCGTGATTGGCGATAAGCTCGCCGACCTCAAGAACACGGACATCAAAGAGGTCGCCACGCAGGCGAAGGACTACGCACAGAAGAATCCCGGCCAGGCGATTCTCATCTCGGCTGCGGCAGGACTCGTCCTCGGCATGCTGATTCGCGGCAGTCGCCGTTAATTAAAGTTTCGGGTTACGAGTTTCGGGTTTGGAGTCACGCACTCGAAACCCGAAACTCGTAATTCCAAACTCTCGAAGGAGAATGAGCGATGGCCGATTTAGAGAAGAGGACAGCCGCCGCGCCCGCTAAGAATGCCGAGACGCAGCCGGACATTGAAGGTTTGCCTGCGCTCTTCGGGCGTTTGAGCGATGGCGTGACGACGCTGCTGGATACGAAGCTCAGCTTGCTCAAAGTTGAGATTAAAGAGGATGTCACCGGCTACGTTAGCGGGGCGGTCAAGATTCTGATTGGCGGAATCATCGCGGCGGTCGGCTTCGCGATTTTGAATGTTGCAGTCGCGTTGTTTGTCGGCTCTCTGATGCCGGAGACGATGGATCCGGCGATGCGCTACGCGCTCGGCTTCGTCATTACGGGCGTCGTCTATCTGCTGATCGGCGGCATCTTCATCATCACGGCGAAGAACCGACTGGCGAAGCAGGACATTGTTCCAAACCGCAGCGTTGACGAACTCAGAAAGGATAAAGAATGGCTGAAGAATTAACTCTAGGACAACCGCGCCCTTACAGATGGCGACGAAGAAGAGCCTAGCAAGGAAGAGCTTCAGCGTCGGATGGAAGAGGCGCGCGAATCAATCACCCAAACCGTGACGGAGATTAAAGAGACAGTGACTAACCAATACTATTCGATGAAAGAAACGGTCTCGGACGCGCTCGACTGGCGTCATCATTTTCGCAAGAACCCCATCGCTTTCAGCGTCGGCGCGCTCTCGGTCGGTTTCCTGCTCGGCTACGGGCTAACCGGCGCAATCAAAGACAGCGGGCGCGGCGATGACGACGACTATCCTTCGTCCGAAGAAACGGATGTGTATGCCCGGATGGATGCGACGCCTTCCAGGTATGAAGATGAGCGAGACGAGGCGGAGCGTCGTTCGGCTTTTCACGGCCACTCCTATGCGGCTCAACCGATCACCGACCAAGCGGACGAAATCTCAGGCGGCGCGCGGGATGAGACGCCACAGAAGCCCGGCCTGTATGAGCGCTTCAAAGAGACATCGGCTTACGACCGCTTGCAAACGGAAGTGTCTACGCTCGGAGAGCGCTTCATGGAAGAGTTGTCCAGCACGGCTCAGACCGTCGTGCTGCCAGCGCTCTTCAATAAGCTCAAGGAACTGTTCGGCGTTGATTTGTCCAACAAGCAAGGTCAGCAGTCGCAGGAGAACAGCCAGTCGGTGCCAACGGGCAGCGCGCCGGAGACCAACACAGGAACACGCGCGGCGAGCGCTTCCGCCGCCTCGTCTTATGCCACGAGCGAGAATCGCGGCTACGGCGCTCAAACAACGGCGCGCGAAGCGGACAAAGGCGGTGAAGGAAGCTCTGTCCTTGATCTTGACCGCTAAAGTCTAGAGCGCGGTAATTCGTTATCTGTCGGACAAAGGGCGAGCTTTCCAATCAGGCTCGCCCTTTATCATATGTTGGCGAGCTAAAGATGCCAGCTCACTATGTGCGGAGAAAGATTTGCAGGAAAGCGCGACCTTAAATCTTGAAAGCGAAACGCGAGCCGACAAACCCGTCGCCTCGCGCCCGGCTGTCATCCTCAACGCCTCTTCGGGCACAAACGATAAAGAGAAGGCGCGCGAAATTCTCGCCGCCACCTTTGCTTCCGGTAACACAGAGGCGCGCATTTCTCTGGCCGAGAGCGGTGAGGAGATTATTGAACTGGCGCGCCGCGCCGTGCGAGACAATTGCCAGCCGATTATCGCGGGCGGCGGCGACGGCACGATCAATGCCGTCGCCTCAGTCCTCGTAGATACGGATCGCACGCTCGGCGTTCTGCCGCTCGGCACGCTCAACCATTTCGCCAAAGACTTGAAAATCCCGCTCGACCTGGAAGCGGCTGCGCGAGTCTGCATCGAGGGACGCGAGGCCAGGGTTGATGTTGGGGAAGTCAATGATCGCATCTTTCTCAACAACTCAAGTCTGGGGCTTTATCCGAGCATCGTCCGGCATCGTGAAAAGCAGCAGGAGCAACTGGGGCGCGGTAAGTGGCCTGCCTTCATCTGGGCGACGCTCACGATGTTGAAACGCTATCCTTTTCTGAGCGTGCGCTTGAGCACGGATGATGAGCGGCTCATCCGCCACACGCCGTTTGTCTTCGTCGGCAACAATGAATACGAGATGGAGAGTTTCAACGTCGGCGCGCGCTCCTGCATAGACGCAGGCCTTTTGAGTCTCTACGTCGCTCACCGCACAGGTCGCCTTGGCTTACTTCGTCTGGCGTGGCGCGCGCTCTTCGGCGGCTTACGCGACGAAGAAGATTTTAATGCCATGTGTACCAAAGAAGTCTGGATCGAGACGCGCCGCCCCAAGCGCCTGCGCGTCGCCACCGACGGCGAAGTCACAGTCATGACGACGCCGCTGCACTACCGCGTGCGCCCCGGCGCGTTGCGCGTCCTTGTGCCATAGACGATAGACGATAGACGATAGAGGATGGACAAAAGCAAAGCGTTCTTCCCATCGTCCATCGTCGCTCCGAAGGAGCTTAACCCATGCGAACACTTGTCCATCTCTCCGATCTTCATTTTGGGCGAATTGATGAGGCGTTGCTTGCGCCGGTGATTGCGACCGTAGCGGAGATTAAGCCCGATGTCGTGGTCGTTTCAGGAGACTTAACGCAGCGAGCGCGCAGCCAGCAGTTTAAGGAGGCGCGTGAGTTTCTGGACAAGTTGCCTTTCCCGCAGATTATCGTGCCCGGCAATCACGATGTACCGCTGCACAACGTCTTCGCGCGTTTCGTGCAACCGCTCGACAAGTACAGAGAGTTCATCACGAATGATCTCGAACCATTTTACGCCGATGAAGAGGTCGCCATTCTCGGCATCAACACCGCGCGCTCTTTCACTATCAAGGACGGGCGCATCAACGAAACGCAGATTGCCGCCATGCGCGACCGCCTCTGTCCATACCCTGACGAGATGGTAAAAATCATCGTCACGCATCATCCCTTCGATTTGCCGGAAGGTCATCGACGAAGACGATCTGGTTGACCGCGCGCAACTCGCGATGGAAGCGATTGCCAACTGCGGAGCAGATGTGCTGCTGGCCGGACACCTGCACGTCAGCCACACGGGACACAGTTCTGCCCGCTACAAGATTGCGGGGCACAGCGCGCTCGTCGTCTCCGCCGGGACGGCCACGTCAACGCGCGGGCGCGGCGAAACCAATTCCTTCAACGTGCTGCGCGTCAAGCATCCTTTCATCAACGTCGAGCGCCTTTCGTGGCAACAAGAGCGCGCCGCGTTCATCCCGTCTTCATCCGAACATTTCCGCCATTCGCCAGACGGCTGGACGCGTGTCCCGGACGAGATGGCCGCCGACATAGTTTACAAGGACGAGAGCGAATCACAGCCGGGTTGACGTTTCTTAAAGGCACATTGAACCTTAAACGTTAGATTAGTTGACACTCTCTTTAACTGCTCATAGACTTCCCTTTCGTCTCCCGACTTCTAACCCCTCAATTGCTGAGCTTCTAAGAGGACTCTCTCATGCCTGCACAAAATTCAACGTCGTCTCGCAAGCCCGCAATCGCAATCCACGTCGTCATCCTGCTTGGATTGATGCTCTCCAGCGCCGTGCCGCGCCCTCTTGCACAAGGAACCGCGCCGAATCAGGAAGAGCGCCAGCGCGCGTTGCAGCTCTATGACCAGAACAAGTTCGCCGACGCGATTCCGCTGCTGGAAAAACTCGTCAAAACCAACCCGGATGACTTTGTTCTGCTGGAGCGTTTGGGTTGGGCGACGTTCGTTGTCGCAGGAACTGTCAAAGAACCACAGCAGCGCAAAGCAGCGCGCGACCGTGCGCGCACCTATCTGCTTCGCGCCAAGGATTTGGGTGCCGACAGCGAACTGCTGCGGGCGGGACTTGAACATCTTTCAGGCCCTGACCCGACCGAACAGCCTTTCTCAAATAATATGGAAGCCGACAAGGCCATGCGCGAAGGCGAGGAGGCGCACTCAAAGGGTGATCTGGACAAAGCCATCGCCGCTTATCAGCGTGCGCTGCAACTAGACCCCAAGCTCTACTTTGCGGCGTTGTTCATCGGCGATATGTATTTCAAGAAGGGCTATCAGGTGACTGACCCGCGCGCCAAGAAAGAGCAGATGGACAAAGCGGGCGAGTGGTTTGCGCGAGCGATTGCGATTGACGAGAACGTAGAGACGGCACATCGCTACTGGGGCGATGCGCTGATGAATCTCGGCGATCAGCAGGAAGCGAAAGCGAAGTTTGTTGACGCGATCATCGCCGACCCCGGCAACCGGAATGGTTACATGGGACTTTCACAATGGGCACAGCGCAATCAAATCAGCATGGCTCACCCGAAAATAGATGTTCTGGTCAAGCTCACGATGTCCGGGGAGAAAAAGCTCGACGTGTATCTTGACCCGGCGTTGCGCGAGACGACGGATGGGTCGAGCGCGTGGGAACACTATGGCTTTGTTCGTGCCAAGTGGATCGTAGAGGATTTCGCTAAAGCCTATCCCAGCGAGAAAGCTTACCGGCACTCTCTTCGCGAAGAAACAGAAGCGTTGCGCAAAACCGCTGAAGTTGCTTCGGAGTGGCTGAAATCCGGCAAGATAAAATCGCTCTCGCCATCGCTCGCGGCGCTCGTCAAGCTCAATGAAGCCGGACTGCTGGAAGCCTACATCTTTTTTGCTCGCGTGGATCAGGGAATCGTACGAGATTACGCTGCTTATCGGCAGGCTAACCGGGACAAGCTCAGGCGCTACTGGAAAGAGTTCGTCATTTCCAAGTAAGAGTCACTAACAAAAGCGAGAAGAATTAGACCGAGATTAACAAGAGGGAACAGGATGAAAAGAAGCAGCTTCAAGCTTCCTTGCCTGATCTGCTTTTCTTAATCTTGATAATCCTGTAAATCCCGTCTATTTCTTCCCTTCTATTTCTTCCCTTTAGAAAGGCGCTCTTAATGTCTAAACCCAATATCACTTCACAGCGCGAATCGTGGGCAATCTTTTACGCGGTTGCGCTCGTCGGAGTCTTGCTAATCGTCTCTCCTCCTGCGCCCACCTTCGCGCAAACGAGCGACAGTTATGAGACGGAACGAGCGCGCGCCAATCGTCTTCTCGATGAAGGCAGATTCCTCGACGCTCTCCCCGTTTTTGAGAAGCTCTCCAAGGAGAAACCGACGGACGCGCAGGTGATATTCGGGCTGGGATTCTCGACACTGGCGAAAGCGAACACGGATAAAGACCCGGAAACGCGCAAGCAGGGACGCATCCGCGCCCGCGCCACTCTGGTTCGCGCTAAAGAGTTGGGTTATGACCATCCGTTGTTGCAGACACTTCTTGATGCGCTGCGCCCGGACGGAGAAGCAACGGAATCTTTTTCCAAGAACAAGGAAGCAGACCAGGCGATGCGCGAAGGCGAAGCAGCTTATGTTCAGGGCGACCTGGACAAAGCTCTCGCTGCCTACCAGCGCGCCCTTCAGTTCGACCCGCAGCTCTACGAAGCCGCTCTCTTTGCCGGTGATATGCACAACAGGAAGAATCAGCCTGAGCAAGCCGGGGAATGGTTTGCGCGAGCCATCAAGATCAACCCTGAGAGGGAGACTGCCTATCGCTACTGGGGCATAGCCTTCATGAAGCAGGATAAAATGACGGAGGCGCGTGACAAGTTTATCGAAGCCTTCATCACAGAGCCTTACAACCGGCTGGCCATCAATAATCTGGTCGGCTGGGCGGAGCAGAACAAGGTAACGCTCAACCACCCGAAGATAGAGATTCCGACCAACGTCTCGCCGACGGGGAAAAATCAGATGACGATTACGATTGATCCAAAGGCGTCATCCAGTTGGACGATCTACGGTCTCTCGCGCGCAGCCTGGACGACAAATAACAACGAGCGGTTCACCAAAGAGTATCCCGGCGAGAAAACTTACCGTCACAGCCTGCGCGAAGAGGCGGAAGCGCTGCGTCGGGTCGCCGAAGCAGCTTCAAAGGATTTGAAATCGGGCAAGGTGAAAGCGCTCGATAGTTCGCTCGCCAATCTGGTCAAGCTCAACGACGCCGGACTCCTCGAAGCCTACATCCTGCTGGCGCGTCCCGATGACGGCATCGTGCATGATTTCGCCACCTATCGCAAAGCCAACCGCGACAAGCTGCGCCGCTACGTCGTTGAATATGTGATTGAAAGAGATTCGATAGAAAGAAAAGCGCAAAACTAACGATAGTTCAGCATAAGAGAGCCTGCATCAACCAGCCCCGAAGGGGCGGAAGAGTATAGCCCCGGGCGTCAGCCCGGGGTCACAGCGCAAACATAACTATTAAGCCCCGAAGGGGCGACAGAAGCCCAAGTTGCGTTGTCACGTATCTTGGATTTCTGCCGCCCCTTCGGGGCTGTTGCCTTTTACTTTTGCCTTCTCTAGCTTGCTACTCGTCTATCGCTCGCCGCCGCAGGCTTGACCGTTGTGGTCGGCGCGTCCTGTTCGGCGCGATAATCGCAGCCTTCCTTCGCGCAGTACCTGAACGTGCCTTCCTTCTTCGTCGTCTTCTCAAGCGTAAACGGCGCGTTGCATTTCGGGCAGGGTTCCGCAATGGGCTTATCCCAGAAGACCACGTCGCACTTCGGATATTCCGAGCAGCCGTAAAAGGCTTTGCCGCGTTTGGACTTCTTGACGACGATCTCGCCGCGACAGCCAGCGCGCGAGCAGGCAACGCCCGTCGTCTCGCGTTTAATGTAATTGCACTTCGGATAGTTTGAGCAGGAGACGAACTCGCCAAATCGCCCGTGACGGCGGACAAGCTGCACGCCATCCACAGGACACGTTTCGTCTAACGGGACGGGCGCTGGTGCGACCGCGCCGCTGCGCGCGATCTTGCGTATGTTGCGGCACTCCGGATAGCCTGTGCAGCCCAAGAATTGTCCGAATCTTCCGCGCTTCAAGGCCATAGGCTTGCCGCACAATTCGCATGATTCGGCTTCCTCTTCGGTCGCGCCTGCGGCTTCCCCCTGTCCTGCTGTCTTCGCTGAAGACGCGGCGGCGCTCTTCGCGTCGCCTTCGGCACTGGCGGGCTTTGCGACCTCGCGTGTCGTGCGGCATTCGGGATAGTTTGAGCAAGCTAAGAACTGGCCGAAGCGTCCAAACTTGATGACCATCCCTGAGCCGCAATTCTCGCACGTCTCGTCGGTCGGAATCGCCTGCTGCTTGGCCGCTCGCATCTGCGTTTCCGCGACCTTCAAATCTTTCGCAAACTTTCCGTAGAACTCATGCAGCGCAGTCGTCCACTTCAGCTTCCCTTCTTCAATCTCGTCCAACTCCTGTTCCATTCGCGCCGTGTAGGATTCGTTGAAAAGATCGTTGAAGCTGGCGACGAGCAGATCGTTGACGGTTGTGCCAAGCGCTGTCGGATGAAAACGCCCTTCGTGCTTCTCGACATACTCGCGGTCTAAGATAGTCGTCATAATGGCCGCGTAAGTCGAAGGACGCCCGATGCCCTTCTCTTCCAAAATCTTGACGAGCGTGGCTTCCGTGAAGCGCGGCGGCGGCTCTGTGAAATGCTGTTCAGGAGCGATTGAATTGAGTTTCAACGCTTCGCCTTTTTCTACCAGCGGCAACTTGCGCTCAGCCTCGTCGTCATCCTCTGCCTTTTCGTCGCGTCCTTCCTGATAGACTTTCAGGAAGCCGTCGAACTTCTGCACCGACCCGGTGGCGCGGAAAATAAAGCGCCCGGCGGCGATGTCAATCGTCGTCTGGTCGAAGATGGCGGGCATCATCTGCGACGCGACGAAGCGCTGCCAGATCAGACGGTAGAGTTTCAATTCTTCTTTATTGAGATACTTCTCCAGGGAATCGGGAGTGCGCGTGACATCCGTCGGGCGAATCGCCTCGTGCGCGTCCTGTGCGTCCTTTTTCGAGCGGTAGTAGACGGGCTTTTCCGGCAGATAGTTCGCGCCGTATTGAGCGCCCACAAACTCGCGCACCTCAGTCAACGCCGCATCCGAAACGCGCGTCGAATCCGTTCGCATGTAGGTGATGAGACCGACCGCGCCCTCAGAGCCTACCTCCACGCCTTCATAGAGCTTCTGCGCCAGCATCATCGTCTTCTTTACGGCAAAGCTGAGCTTACGCGAAGCCTCCTGCTGCAACTTAGACGTGATGAATGGCGGGACGGGATTGCGCTTGCGCTCCTTGGTCGAAACATCTGCGACCGTGTAACTCTGCGTTTCCGCTTCCGCGACAATCTCTTTGGCCTGCGCCTCATTGCCAATCAGAATCTCGTTCTTCTTGATGTCCTGATCGAAGTTGCCGGTCTTGACAGACTGCTCGCCGATTTTCAGGAGACGCGCGTCAAAGGCTGGCGGCAAGTTAGCCGTCAGATTCGCCGTCACCGTCCAGTACTCGGTTTTGACGAAAGCCTCAATCTCGCGCTCGCGTTCAACCACCATGCGGAGGGCGACGGACTGCACGCGGCCTGCGCTCAAGCGTCCACCGATGGTGCGACACAGCAAGGGCGAAACTTTGTAGCCGACGAGCCTATCGAGCAGACGCCGCGCCTGCTGTGCGTCAACCAGATTGGCGTCAATCTCTTTCGGATGAAGAAAAGCGTCCTGTACGGCGCGCTTCGTAATCTCGTTGAACATCACGCGATACGAAGGTTTTTTGGGTCGCTTCGGAACAATCTCTTCGGCCAGATGCTGGCAGATAGCTTCGCCTTCGCGGTCAGGGTCAGCGGCCAGATAAATTGCTTCGGCTTCTTTCGCAGCGCGTCTTAAATCGGCGACGATCTTTTTGTTGTTCCGCTTCTTCGTGTCGGGGATCAATTCGTAGGTCGGCTCGAAATCATGCTCGACATCAACGCCCAGCCCCTTCGACGGTAAATCCTTGATGTGGCCGATGGAGGCCATCACCAGATAATCTTTTCCTAAATATTTATTGATCGTCTTAGCCTTCGCGGGCGATTCGACGATAACCAGATTCTTTGCCATTTTGCTTCAATACTCATCAGCGGCGCGTCTTGTGCTGAATACTTTCTTTCAACCGAAGCCGCCCGCTATCATCTACTTGTTAATTACAATTTTCACTGCTTATGGTGTCCAGTTTTATCACACTATCTGAAAATAACATCATTAGTGACTCCAAAGTCAAATGCAGCGATGACTACCTGAACCAACGCCGGAATCACTCTCTCAAGTTCGGACGAGCACCTTTGAAGCGGTCAGAGTTGATTTGGTTGGCCGCGAGTTGAGTCTCTGATTTCCAGCTGCACGTGTCGAATAGCACTGCTCATCATTGTCATAACTTTCTCACGAAGCATTTACCCGGGAGCTGACGAATCAGTTCGCGCATTTCCAGGCCCAAGAGAGCGCTGGTTAATTCAGAGATGGAAAGTTTGCTACTTTCGGCGAGTTGGTCAATGTGTACTGGCTCGTCCGGCGAAAGTAGTTTGAGAAGGGTGTGCTCGCTCGCCGTCAAATCAACCGGGACGAGCGATAATTGCTTGACGACGCCTTCCTCTTTGCTCTTCTTTGTGACGGGAGGCAACAACTCGGCGGCGATTTCGGGCGGCAGTTCGGAGGCTATGTCCTGCCACTGCTGGACGAGTTTTGCGCCCGCGCCTTTGATGAGATAGTTCGTGCCGAAAGAGTTTCGCGAGGTGATGTTTCCCGGCACAGCCCAGACCTCGCGGTTCTGCTCCATAGCCATCCGCGCCGTAATCAAAGACCCGCTGTTCTCCGCCGCTTCCACAATCAAGACACCCAGACTGAGGCCACTGATGACGCGATTGCGATACGGGAAATTCTGCGGCGCGGGCGGAGTCCCCAAAGGAAACTCGGAAACCAGCGCGCCTCCCGCCGCCAGAATCTCGTCCACCAGTTTCCTGTGATCGCGCGGGTAGACCTGATCGAGGCCGGTTCCCACCACCGCCACCGTCCGGCCTCCGGCTTCGAGCGCGCCCCTGTGCGCGGCTGCATCTATGCCGCGTGCCAGTCCTGAAATTATCGTCACGCCTCTTTGAGCGAGGTCGCGCGCCAACATTGAAGCCGCGTTCTGCCCGTAGGTCGAGCAGCGACGCGAGCCGACAACTGCCACGCACGGCGCGTTAAAGCATTCGTTCCATGCGCCCTTGAGGTACAGCGTAATCGGCGGATCAAAAATCTCACGCAGCAGCTGTGGATAAATCCCATCATCCAGCAGCAACACGTCCGCGCCGAGTTTACGAACACTTTCAATCTCGCCTTCGGCCTTCTCAAACAGATCGCGCGCCCTGATGCTCTCAATCGCTTCAGGCCGCAGCCGCAGACTCTCAAGCTCGCCCCTCGTCGCATTGAACACCGCCTCCGCCGACCCGAAACGTTCGAGCAGCTTGGCGGCAGCGCGCGGCCCAACCCCCGGCGTCATGTTCAGTGCGATCCAATCTTTCATAAGGAAGTGGTCAGTCGTCAGTAATCAGTGGTCAGTCAAGAACAGGCGAGGAGCAGCAATGAGCATTTGCTTTTAACTGACGACTGACGACTGAGAACCATTTTTTGGCGGAGGCGTGTGGGAATCGAACCCACCTGAGCCTGCTCTCACAGGCTCACAGACGGTTTTGAAGACCGCGCCGTTCACCAGAACAGATGCGCCTCCTCGGTTGAGGTAAAACGAAGTAGAACCTACGCGCCACCGTACGCCCCTGTCAAGAAACAAGTTTTCAGCCAAAATCTTCTGCATTGATTTGTGAGAACTGCGGGGAGGATGCGTGAGAGTTAATCCTCCAGTTTAATAATAATTGTCTGCTGCCGTGAAAGCTATCAAGCGGCCAGGTGTTCCAGACGGCGACGGGCTTTTGTAATTTGCCGGTCAATGTTTTCCGCCATCGCCAGGAGTGCGTCGCGCCCGCCTTCCGCATCCTCATCAACCTTGAGCTTGAGACGGTAGAGACCGTCCTGCCTGATACGTTTAATGCCAAACTCGGTGGTGCTCAACTCTCCTTTGAGCCTCAAGAGCCTGCTGGTCAAATCCTCTTCCGGGTCGTCGGCTCCCTGCGACGCGCAGAAGAACTGCAACTGCTCGTCGCCGAGAAGCGTGTTGAGGCTCTCAACATCGCCTTCCTGGTAGGCGCGGCTCGCCTCACTCATGACCTCGTGACGGCGCTTCGCCTCTTTCTCGTCCGTCGCATGATCCGGATGAAAAAGCTTCGCGACCGACCAGAATAATTTACGCAAGGCCGTCTTGCCTGACGCGCTTGTCGAGAGTCGCGTTTCAGCAGCAGCGCTCTCTTCAACCTCGCTCTCGGCTTCCATCTCAAGATTGAAGAGACGCGCTTCAGCCTCTTTGAGAGCGCGCTCGACGTCGCCTAGTTCGGCGAGGCGGCTGCCCACCATCTGCGCGTAACGCTCCTTGAAGGCACGTAACTCCTGCTGCAAGGCGACGAGCTCTGCGCGGCGCATCGCAAGGAGCGATTCAAGCTCCGAGAGTTGAAGCTCTAAATCGAGAGGAGCGTTCTGCGCTGCGGTTTCGTGAAGACTGAGACTTTGCATATATGTATTTCGGGTCGGGACAGTGTAGCAGGAAGCCCTTGAAAAGTCCCAAACACTACGGATTTGCTGCGCGCTCGGGCCAGCCTCTCCCGGCTTGACTGCCCATCTTTCTGCCTTTAATATAATTCGAACGGACGTTCGAACGGCCAAAACCAGAGAGGCTCTCTGCCCGGCAATTCGCCGCTCGTTTCGACCTTAAAATTTTCGACCAAAGATTATGGATTCGGGGTTTCGGATGGTTAATTTTGAGACACAGCCGGAAAGTTACCGGCACTGGAAACTAACGATAGATGGTTCAGTCGCCACGCTTTCGATGGACGTACAGGAAGACGTGACGCTGAATGAGGGCTATAAGCTAAAACTCAATTCCTACGATCTGGGCGTTGACATCGAGCTGGCGGACGCCGTTCAACGTCTGCGCTTCGAGCACCCGGAAGTACAGGTGGTGGTCATCAGCAGCCTCAAGCCTCGCATCTTCTGCGCCGGGGCTAACATTTACATGCTGGGCACGTCCTCACACGCGTTCAAGGTCAATTTCTGCAAGTTCACCAACGAGACGCGCTGCGCCCTCGAAGACGCGTCCGCTAACTCAGGACAGAAGTATGTCGCGGCGCTCAATGGCACGGCATCCGGCGGCGGCTATGAACTCGCCATCGCGTGCGACGAAATCTATCTGGTAGACGACGGCAACTCGGCCATTTCTTTACCGGAAGTTCCCCTGCTCGGGGTGCTTCCCGGCACGGGCGGCCTGACACGTCTGGTTGATAAGCGGAAGGTGCGCCGCGACCGCGCGGACGTTTTCTCCACGCTCGCCGAAGGACTCAAAGGCAAGCGCGCGAAAGAATGGGGCTTGATTGACGACCATTTCCCGACCAGCAAATTTCAAGAATCGGTCGCCGCTCGCGTGCAGGACATCGTCAGGGGCAACGGGCAGAAGAAAGCAGCGCAAGGCATCAAGCTCAATCCTCTCCAGGTCGAAGTGACGGCAGATAGCCGCGAGTACAAGTACGTTAGCGTGAAATTAAACCGCGAGAAGCGTTACGCAGACTTGACCGTGCGCGCTCCCGAAGCAGACACGCCGGCCACGATTGAAGAGATAGAAAAACTCGGCGACGCTTACTGGCCTCTTCAGGCTTACCGCGAATTGGACGATGCGCTGCTGCACCTGCGCGTCAACCAACTCGAAATCGGGCTGGTCTGCCTGCACACCGAGGGCGACATAGACAACGTGCTGGCGGTTGATAAAACTCTGGTCGCAAACCGCGAGCACTGGCTAGTCCATGAAATCATCTTGAATATGGCGCGCGTACTCCGACGGCTCGACCTGACGGCTAAAAGTTTCTTCGCGCTGGTTGAGCCGGGGAGTTGCTTCGCGGGTAATCTATTTGAACTCTTACTCGCGGCTGATCGCAGCTACATGCTCAACTCGCCCGACGAAACTGTAGAGGTCGCGTTAAGTGAACTCAGCACTGGCGCTCTGCCGATGAGCAACGGACTGGCGCGCCTCCAATCGCGCTTTCTGGCCGAACCAGAGAAAGCCGAGCATATCGTTAGTCTGGACAGGAGCTTCGATACAGAAGACGCGGATGAGTTAGGGCTTGTCACCTTCGCGCCGGATGATCTCGACTGGGAAGACGAAATTCGCGTCGCCATCGAAGAGCGCACGTCGCTTTCGCCCGACGCGCTCACAGGCATGGAGGCTTCCCTGAGATTCGCCGGGCCGGAAACGCTCGACACGAAAATCTTTGGTCGCCTGACGGCCTGGCAGAACTGGATTTTCCAGCGACCCAACGCCGTCGGCCCGCAGGGCGCATTAACCAACTACGGCAAACCGACTCAGCCGCAGTTTGATTACAAAAGGACGTGAGGACAGTTTTCGGTTTTCAGTTAAAGCACTTGCCGGTGCTTGAAACTGAAAACCGAAAACTGAAAACTGAAAACTGATTATGGAATTATACGAACGCATTCCTAACAACGTGAATCTGTCGCAGGACAAGCGCCTTCAACGTGCGCTTGAAAAATGGCTGCCGAGCTATCTGGACTGGTGGCGCGAGATGGGGCCGGAGGGCTTTCAGGACAAGGAAGTGTACCTGCGCACGGCGGTGGATGTTGACGCCGAAGGCTGGGCCAACTTCGACTTCGTTAAGATGCCCGATTATCGCTGGGGCATCTTTTTGAAGCCCGCCGAAGCTGATGCCAAGGTAGGCTTTGGCGACAACTACGGGATGCCAGCCTATCAGGAAGTTCCCGGCGAGTTTCGCAACTCCTTGCGCCGCATCATCGTCACGCAGGGCGATACCGAACCCGCCTCCGTCGAGCAGCAACGCGAGTTGGGGAAGACCTGCCCGTCGCTTTACGACTTGCGAAATCTCTTTCAGGTGAATGTCGAGGAAGGCCGGCACCTCTGGGCGATGGTCTATCTGCTGCACGGCTATTTCGGGCGCGACGGGCGCGACGAAGCCGATGCTTTGTTGGAACGCAGAAGCGGCAACCCGGACAAGCCGCGCATCCTCGAAGCATTCAACCAGCCCTGCGACGACTGGCTCAACTTTTTCTGCTTCACGATGTTCACAGACCGCGACGGCAAGTACCAACTGGCGGCGCTGGCCGAATCAGGCTTCGAGCCTCTGGCGCGCACCTGCCAGTTTATGCTGACTGAAGAAGCGCATCATCTCTTCGTCGGCGAGACGGGCGTCGGACGTGTCGTCAAGCGCACTGCGCAACTGATGAAAGAGAGCAAGGACGGAGATGTGCGTGAGGGTGGCGGCATCCCGCTCGACATCATTCAAAGATATATCAACTTCTGGCTCAGCTATTCGCTGGACCTCTTCGGCGGCGAGATCAGTTCCAACTCTGCTGACTTCTTCGCGGCGGGGTTAAAGGGACGCTACAAGGAACGCGACCAATACGAAGACCACATCGCCGCCGAGGGCAGCTTCACGCTTACTGTGGTTGAAGATGGAAAGCTCGTGCCGCGCGAAGTTCCTCTCAGAAACGCCTTGAACGAAGTCCTGCGCGGCGAGTATGTCAGGGATTGCGAGCGCGCCATGACGCGCTGGAACAAGTATCTCAAGGATGAAGGCGTGGACGCGCAGCTCTATCTACCCAGCACGCGCTTTCACCGTCACGTCGGCGAGTTTGCCGGACACTACTTCGACGTTGAGGGCAATCTGACGACGAAGGAAATGTTCGAGCAGCGCAAATCAGAATGGCTGCCGACGATTGAAGACCGCGAATACGTCCGCAGCCTGATGCACCCGGTGACAGAACCCGGCAAGATCGCCAACTGGATTGCGCCGCCAGCCGCCGGGATTAAAGGCAAGCCGTTCGAGTTTGAATACGTGCGTTTGTAGATTGAAGTACATTAGGTTTCGATGAATGCCCAGAGAGACCAAATACTCGAACAGCTTGCGAAGCACGGCTGGGACGCTCTGCCTGTCGAAGAAGACTACGAACGCGAATGGTGGGCGGACGAGATGTGGCTGTTGATCTCGAACTGGTCTCCGGTCGGGAGCACGGCTTATCTCACCTTCATGGTTCACCCGATATTCTACTCTCCTGACCGGAAGAAGGGCTATGGGGTGTTCGGTGCGATGGTATCGGTTGAAAAGCCAGGCAGGCAGCCGTTGGAGGCCAGCTTCGAGATCAATCTGAATCAGGGATGGAGAGAGAGATTGCCTGAACTGCTGGAACATTTGTCTGACTGGCGTAACAAGCAGAGAGCGAAAATGTCCGATGGTAGCTAATCTTTCAGAGAATTTCACGCGTTACGACCAGAAGCTGGAGTTCATCCTGCGAACCGCCGCGCATATCTTCGCCGGGAAGGGTTATCATTCGACGACTATGCGCGACATCTCGCGCGAGACACAGGTAAGCCTCGCGGGGCTGTACCATTATTGCCGCTCCAAAGAAGAGTTGCTTTTTCTGATTCAGGACAACTGCTTCGGGCATGTGCTGGAACGTCTTCAAGAGCGACTGCAAGAAACATCCGAGCCGATTGAGAAGCTGCGCCTTGTCATCGAGAATCATCTTTCGTTCTTCGCCGCGAACATGGCCGAGATGAAAGTGCTCTCGCACGAAGCCGACTCGCTCGCAGGCGAGATGCACGCGCACGTCTCCGGCAAGAAACAGCAGTACACTCAACTCGTCCGCCAGATTTTGTCTGAGTCGCAGCAGGCGCAGGGCGATAGCAACCAGAAGATTGATTTAACGGTTGCGACCTACGCGCTGTTCGGCATGATGAACTGGATTTACAATTGGTATGACCCGCGCGGGCTACTGTCGGTGACAGACCTCGTAGGAAATATCACGCGCGTCTTTCTCTCCGGCTTCCTCGCCGGAGGGAACAGCGATACACTCCATTCGATGCCCAAGGCGGCTAAGGTCGAACATCCCAGCGTTTGGCGTGAGCCGCAGGTATAAAAAGTTAGAGAGGAAACACGGAATGACACAAACATTGACGGCAACTATCTGGCGAGAAGAAGATGGCTATGTTGCGCTCTGCTCTGAATTAGACATAGCCAGTCAAGGTGATTCCGTCGAAGAAGCCCGCTTTAATTTAAAAGAAGCGGTGGAACTGTTCTTTGAAACGGCCACCTCTGACGAAGTAGCGCGGCGACTCAATTCGGAAATCTACATCACTCCATTGGAGGTTAAGGTTGGGTAAGCTGCGAAAGCTTTCAGGACGCGAAGTTTGCTCAATCTTAGCCAAGCACAGCTTCGTGGCGAAACGCCAGAAAGGAAGCCACGTAGTCATGCAAAAATCTATAGACAACTCTACCATTACCGTTCCCGTCCCTTTGCATCCAGAGTTACGCACCGGCACGTTACTGTCTATAATCCGGCAATCGGGTGTTCCACGCTCAGAGTTTGAATCTTAATTAAGAGACACGGCAGCATTCTATTTGAGGAGTGAATCAAAGTGGCAGAAGCGGAAGCTAAAGTTCAAGAGACGGCAGACGTGGAAGGCAAGCTCGTCCAGTACACGGTGGCGGAAGGCATCGCGCTTTTGACGCTCAACGACCCTCCGGCCAATACCTACAGCTATGAGATGATGCAGGAGCTTGACCGCTCGATTCTCAAAGCGAGGATGGACGAGAGCGTGCATGTCATCGTCATCACCGGGCAGGGCGAGAAGTTTTTCTGCGCGGGCGCAAACATTCAGATGCTCTCCTCCGTGACGCCCGAATACAAATACTATTTCTGTCTCCACGCCAATGAAACGCTCTCGCGTCTTGAGCAAACGCCGAAACTAGTCGTCGCTGCCATCAACGGCCACTGCGTCGGCGGCGGCCTGGAGGTCGCAATGGCCGCAGACCTTCGCATCGCACGCAAGGGCGCGGGCAAGATGGGATTGCCGGAAGTTTCTTTAGGCGTGCTGCCGGGTACGGGCGGCACGCAGCGCATGGTTCGCATCGTCGGCAAATCCCGCGCGATTGAATTGATGACGACGGGCGAGCTTTTCGACTTCGAGAAAGGCGCGGAGCTAGGGCTGGTCAATCACATCTACGAAGCTGAAACGAACGATGCCTTCATGCAGCAAGTTCTGACTTACGCTCGCCAGTTTACGCCGCCGGGCAAAGCGGCGCGCGCCGTCGGGCGCATCAAACGCAGCGTCCAAACCGGCGCGGAGATTCCCTTCGAGTCCGCGCTGGCGCTTGAACGCGAACTCCAGCAACAACTCTTCCAATCCGAAGATGCCAGAGAAGGTCTCGACGCCTACGCAGGTAAACGCAAGCCTCAATTCAAAGGGAAATAAGTTTTCAGTTTTCAGTTTTCAGTTTTCAGCCTTTATGCCGGGAGGCCATTATGGGGTCGCAGTCATACCGCGATTTAGTTGTCTGGCAAAAGAGTATGGCGCTGTGTGTGGAAATTTATAAAACCTGTGAGGCTTTTCCGAAGAGTGAGCTGTATGGGTTAGCAGATCAAATGAAACGGGCTGCTGTCTCAGTCTCATCCAATATTGCCGAAGGGCAAGGGCGACAGCATATTAAAGAATTTCTCCATTTCGTTTCTGTCGCTAACGGTTCGTTGGCTGAACTGGACACGCAACGCATCCTTGCTGAAAATCTAAACTTTCTTAGTCACGAAAGAAGCGCGTCTCTGGACGAGCGCATCACTGAAGTCCGTAAAATGCTTTACGTGCTCCGCGCTAAACTCAAGGCCAGCACTGAAAACCGAAAACTGAAAACTGATTATGTACGACAACATCAAAATCTCTAACGAAGCCGGGATTGCGACCATCACACTGGATCGTCCCGAAAAGTTGAATGCTTTCGCCGGACACATGCGGCGCGATCTGGCCGACGCTTTGGAGCATGCGGCGAGCGACCGCAATGTGCGTGTCTGCATCATCACGGGCGCGGGGCGTGGCTTTTGTGCGGGCGCGGACGTAAGTTACATGGCAGAGTTGATGGAGCGGAATGACGCGGACGAGTTTGCGCGGCTGCTCGGCGCGGGTCGTCGCGTGGTGATGGCTATACGCAATATGATGAAGCCGGTCATCGCCTCCATCAATGGCCCGGCCTATGGCGCGGGTTTCAATCTGGCGCTGGCGTGTGATCTTCGCATCGCCTCAACCTCGGCGACGTTTAGCCAGTCGTTCGTCAAGGTCGGCTTGCACCCGGACTGGGGCGGAACATTTTTCCTGCCGCGCGTCGTGCCAACCAATCTGGCCTGCGAGATGTTCTTTCTGGGCGAGGCGATTAATGCACAGCGTGCGGAGCAACTGGGAATAGTCAATCGCGTCGTGCCGGAGGCTGACCTAGCCGCAGAGACGCTCAAACTCGCGGAGCGCTTGCGAGACGCGCCGTTCAGGTCAATCGCGGCGGCCAAGCACGCTGTCTACATGAGCGGAGAGTCGAGCCTTGAGCGCATGCTCCAGTATGAAACAGAAGCGCAGCTCCAGTGCTTCCAATCACCGGACGCCCGCGAGATGGTCAAAGCATTTTTAGAGAAACGCGCACCACGCAAAGTCTAAGTTTCGAGTTTCGGGTTTCGGGTTTCGAGTTAAAGGCTTTCGATCCCGAAACCCGAAACTCGAAACTCGAAACTCGTAACTTATAAATGAAAAAACTCGCTGACAAGATTGCGTTGATTACGGGTGGCGGGCGCGGCATCGGTCGTGCCGTCGCTTTAGCGTTTGCGCGCGAGGGCGCGGGCGTTATGGTTTGTGCCCGGACTGAGGATGAGGTGCGGCGCGTCGCGGAAGAGATTAGGGATGAGTGTGGTGTCCGTGCGATTCATGCCGTGTGCGATGTGGCGGAGGTCGAAAGCGTCCGTGCCGCGTTTAGTCGGGTCCATGAAGAGTTCGGGCGCGGCGCTGATATTCTCGTCAACAATGCCGGAATCGCTGAGAGCGCGCCGGTGGTCAAGACCACGGATGAATTCTGGCAGCGACATCTTTCAATCAATTTATCAGGCGCGTTCTATTGCATGCGCGCGGCGCTGCCCTCGATGATTGAGCGCGGTTGGGGTCGCATCATCAACATGGCTTCCATCGCGGGGAAAACGGGTGCGCCGTACATCGCCGCTTACTCTGCCTCAAAGCACGGCCTGCTCGGCCTGACACGTTCCTGCGCGTTGGAAGTTGCGACCAAAGGCATCACCGTCAATGCAATCTGTCCCGGCTACGTCGAAACCGATATGACGGAGCGCGCCATCGAAAACATCACGACCAAAACAGGCAAGCCATCAACGGAAGCTCGCGCCATCATTGAGCAGATGAGTCCGCAGCAACGCCTCATCACGACTGAGGAGGTCGCAGCGCTGGCGCTTCTTCTCGCATCCGAAGAAGGACGTGGCATCAACGGGCAGGCTATCAACGTAGACGGCGGAAGCGTGCTATTTTAGTAATCAGTATTCAGTAATCTGTAAAAAGCTGAGAACTGATTACTGAATACTGATTACTGAATACTTATCATGTCTTTTCATTTCATCAACCCTGAATCGCTTGGGCTACCGCGTGGCTATTCAAACGGAGTCTTGACTGAAGCTGGCGGCAGGCTGCTGTTCATTGCGGGTCAGATCGCGTGGGATGAGAAGCAAAGAATCATTAGCCGGGATTTCGTCGAGCAGTTTGACCGCGCGCTCGCCAATGTCATTACGGTCGTCACGGAGGCGGGCGGCCACGCGGAAGAGATCGCGCGCCTCTTGATCTACGTGACGGACAAGCAGGAGTATCGCTCGCGCACGCGTGAGATTGGCGAACGCTACCGGGCTCGCATGGGTCAACATTTTCCCGCAATGGCGCTCGTCGAAGTCAAGAGCCTGCTCGAAGACGAGGCAAAAATTGAGATTGAAGGCATAGCGGTAATACAGTGATGAGTGCTGAGTTAAAACCTCTTCCACTCATCATTCATCACTTCTTTTATGCTTGAACCTAAAAGTTTCCTTTACGAAGTACGAGACAATGTGGGTTGGATCACGCTCAATCGCCCGGAGCGTCTGAATGCGCTGACGTTTGAGGTTTACCGCGAGTTGACGGACACGTTCGCCGCTCTGCGCTCAGAGGATAATGTGCGGGCGGTCGTTATTACGGGCGCGGGGCGAGCGTTTTGTTCGGGCGGCGATGTACACGATATTATCGGCGAGTTGTTCAAGTGTGATATGCAGGGCTTGCTTGAGTTTACACGGATGACCTGCGAGCTGATCCGCAACATCCGCGCTCTGCCAAAGCCCGTCATTGCGAGTCTCAACGGCACGACCGCTGGTGCAGGCGCGTGCATCGCTCTGGCTTCGGACATACGCCTCGCCGCGCCCTCAGCCAAGATTGCTTTTCTCTTCGTCCGTGTCGGGCTATCGGGCGCGGACATGGGCGCGGCCTATCTTTTACCGCGCCTCGTCGGGCTGGCAAAGGCAACGGAGATGCTCTACACGGGAGACTTCGTGTCGGCGGAGGAAGCCGAGAAGATAGGTCTCTACAATCGCGTCGTCGCCGCGGACGAACTCATCAATGCGACGCGCGAGTTGGCAACGCGACTTGCGAAGGGGCCTGCCTTCGCTCTCATGATGACGAAAGAGATGCTCAACCGCGAGATGGACGTGAGCCTCGACACCGCGCTCGAATGGGAAGCTCAGGCGCAGGCTACCTGCATGCAGCACCCTGATTACCGCGAAGCCTACGAAGCCTTCGTCGAAAAGCGAGAACCCAAGTTTAAGATGTGATGCGTAATGAGTGAGGAGTTAAAAGCTCATTCCTACTCATTACTCATCACTCATCACTCATTACTCATCTACTGTTTTCTTATGGACGCTTTCATTGCCGACACACCATTTTTCACGACAGAGCAACGCAATCTGTCAATCAGCGTGGGGGGTTTTGTCGCGCGCGAGATCGAGACGCGCGCGGTCGAAGAAGAGCAGGAGGGGGAGGTGTCGGACGCGAGCTTTCGCGCGTACCTTGACGTGCTGGCGAAAGCCGATCTTCTGCGCTATGCGATTGCTTCTCCCGGCGGACGCCTGGATACACGGTCGCTGTGCCTGATTCGTGAATCTCTCTCCTATGCTTCGTCGCTCGCGGATTTGGCGTTCGTGATGCAGGGGCTGGGGACGTACCCGCTCAGTCTTGCCGCCCCCGAACACGTGCGCGACTTCTGGCTCGCGCGCGCTTCACAGGGACAGGCTATCGGGGCCTTCGCGCTCACGGAAAGTGAGGCGGGGTCGGATGTCGCCGCCATCAGGACGACTGCGCGGCGTGAGGGAGACGCCTACATCATTGACGGCAGCAAGCGTTTCATCTCCAACGCGGGGTTGGCCGATTTCTACACGGTCTTTGCTCGAACCGGCACGCGCCCCGATGGCCGCGCGGAGCTTTCCGCTTTCGTCGTCGGAGCGCGCATGCCCGGCTTTTCCGTGCGTTCACGCACAGCGATGCTCGCATCGCACCCAATAGGCGAGATTGAGTTCAGCGGCTGTAGAGTTCCGGCGGAAGATATGGTCGGACGCGAAGGCGATGGCTTTCAATTGGCGATGCAGACGCTTGACACTTTTCGCGCGAGCGTCGGCGCAGCCGCTTGCGGTATGGCGGGGCGCGCGCTCGACGAAGCGATCACTTACGCGAAGAAGCGGCAGCAGTTCGGACGCGCCCTGTCCGAGCACCAGTTGATTCAAGGTAAGCTGGCCGACATGATGACGGAACTCGACGCCGCGCGCCTGCTTGTTTACCGCGCCGCGTATCTCAAGGATGCAGGTGTGGCGCGTGTCACACGCGAAGCGAGCGAGGCCAAGCTGTTTGGAACGGAAGCGGCGGGGCGCATCGTTGATAGCGCCGTGCAGATTCACGGCGGCGCGGGGCTGGTCCGCGGCAGCGTCGTTGAAAGACTGTATAGAGACGTTCGGGCGCTACGCATCTACGAAGGCACATCGGAAATTCAGAAGCTCGTTATTGCCGGCCAGCTATTGCAGGAATAGGCGCGTTCGCTGTACTTTCCACCGGTCCGGCAAGCGCAATCTTCCGCCGGGCGGCTCTCTCATTTTCCCAGGCGAGAGAGCGGCTGGCAGTGAAATTCACCCACACATCACAGAAAGGACCCTTGCCCATGTTCAAGCGAAGCATTGCGTTTCTCGTTTGTCTCGTTGCTCTGTGCGCCAGCCTCAACACGTATGGGCAGGATAAGGCTTCGGATAAATTGTTTCCCGTAGTGCTGGGCGGCAAGTGGGGCTACATCAATCGAGCCGGGAAGATCGTCATCAAGCCGCAGTTCGATGGCGCTCATCCCTTCTATGACGGCGTAGCAAAGGTGATGACGGGGAAGAGATTCACGAACGAGAAGTGGAATTATATAGACACTACGGGGAAGCCTATCTTTAAGAATTTGTCCGCCAACAGGCTCGAAGATTTTTCCGAAGGCTTAGGGGCTGTCTGCCTGTATAAACAGGACGAGATAGGCTATCTCTGCGGCTACATGGACAAGACCGGAAGCTGGGCAATCGAGCCGAAGTTTTATAGCTCCATGAGCTTTCAAGACGGGTTGGCGCGCACCGCCGCCAGAGACAGGAACAGTAAAACAGGCACTCGTGAAGTTTACATAGACAAGACGGGCAACGAGGTCATTGCGCTGTCGTCTATCCCGTCGCAAAACAGCAACGGATTTTCCGAAGGGCTGGCACGTTTCGCCGTCTCCGTGCAGGGCAAAGATTATTTGCCGCAGGGCTACATGGACAAGACCGGCAAAGTCGTCATCGAACCAAAGTTTGAAGCCGCCGATGATTTTTCAGAGGGACTGGCAGCGGTGATGTTCTTCAAGCCCGCGAAAGTTCCCGACGATGAGAAAGGCGACCCCTTTGACGCGGGCTTCATTGACACGACGGGGAAAATCGTCATCAAGCCGCAATTTGAATTTTACCAGCCTTTCTCCGAGGGACTGGCGTTCGTCCTCATCAATGGGAAGATGGGCGCGATAGATAAGACGGGGCGCGTTGTTATCAGGCCGCAGTTCGCTCTCTTCGAGCCCCGTCCCACTCCGTACTGGCAGGTGATTGATTACTATAGTGAATCAAAGCGGTGGTCATTTTCCGAAGGGCTGGCGATAGTCAACAAACTCGGCAGGTGGGGCTACGTTGACCAGACCGGGAAGTTCGTCATCCCGCCCCGCTTCCAGGAAGCACATAGGTTCTCTGGTGGGCTGGCGCTCGTCATGGTTGGCAACAGGGTGGGCTACATTGATAAGGCTGGGAAGTACGTCTGGACACCTACCAAGTGAAGTTTGTCTTTGGACGGCGAAGACGTTTTCCGTAATCGAAATCCAGATGCTATGAAAATCAACATCATCGGCGGCGGGCCAGCCGGATTGTATTTCGCGCTCCTGATGAAGAAACAGAATCCGGCGCATGAAATCATTGTCAGGGAACGAAACGCGCCCGACGATACATTCGGCTGGGGCGTGGTCTTTTCCGACAAGACGCTCTCTTACCTGAAAGAAACGGACGAGGAATCTTACACGCAGATTACCGACAGCTTCGAGATGTGGGACAACGTGGATGTCGTTCATCGCGGCGAGAAGATCACGATTCGTGGGAACAAGTTTTCCGGCATCGCGCGCATCAAGCTGCTACAGATTCTGCAACGCCGCTGCCAGCAACTAGGCGTTGATTTGCGCTTTCGCACGGAGGTCTCTGATGTAGATGCCCTGCGCGCCGGGAGCGACCTGCTCATCGGCGCAGACGGCATCAACAGCACGGTCAGACAAAAGTACGCGGACAATTTCCAACCCGTGTTGAGCGTGCGGAAGAATAAATATATCTGGTACGGAACGAATCAATTATTTCACGGGCTGACACTGACCTTCCGCGCTTCCGAGGCGGGCGTCTTCGCCGCTCACTCCTACAAGTTCAACCAGACGACCAGCACGTTCATCGTCGAGTGCGATGAAGAAACATGGGATAGGTCTGGTTTCGAGAAAATGTCGGAGGCGGAAACGCGCGAGTATCTGACCGAAGTTTTCCGTGATGATCTTGGTCAGTATCCGCTGCTCTCGAATAACTCCAAGTGGATCAACTTCGTCAACGTGAAGAATGAGCATTGGAGTCATCGCAACGTCGTGCTGCTCGGCGATGCCCTGCACACGGCGCACTTCTCCATCGGCTCCGGCACAAAGCTCGCGCTCGAAGATGCCATCGCGCTTTACAACTGTTTTCAATCCGCCGCAGGTGTGGAAGAGGCGCTGCGCGAGTTTGAAAGGGTGCGTCAGCCCATCATTGAGGAATACCAGGAAGCCGCCCGCGAGAGTTTGATCTGGTTCGAGAACGCGAGAGACTACATGCACCTCGCTCCCCTGCCCTTCGCCTACAGTTTGATGACGCGCAGCAAGCGGATTGATTACGAGAATCTGAAAAGGCGCGACCCCGCTTTCATCGCCGCTTACGAGCGTGCTGTTCGTTGACCGACAGTCAAAACAAAATTTAGTTTCAATCTATGTCTCCCGACAAAGAGCGCAAACTGCTCGCCCATCTGGTTCGCTTCCATTTCGCTTATCTGGTTGCAGTCCCTTTGCTGGGAATCATCAGTTGGTGGTTTCTGGAGCGCCGATTGCTCGGCTGGATGATCGCCTCCGGCTTCGCGGCTATTGCCGCTTACTACGCACTTCAGGCCGAACGTTATCACCTGACAACGCATCTTCCCTCTGCCCTGTGGGTTGTTTTCTCAAGCCCCGTACTACTCCTGATCTCCAGTTTGTTGGGCGGCGGCTTCTGGTATTTTTACCTCGATGCAGCTTTCGTCGAAGTCGGCGGCATGTGCGCTGGCATCGTCGCGGGCGCGACCGTGAAGGGACTCAAAGAGCGAGAGTATTTCTACATGGGCGTGCTTTACGTCTTCATGGGCGGCTTTCTGTTGGTCTGGGGCTGGGGCTTGTCGAAGTTGCACAGAAGTTTTAACTGGTACGATAACATCTGGCTTGTCGCTGCGCTGGCGAACGAGATTTACATCTACAGCCGCATGTTCATCTCAGGCGAGGTTGATTTGGAATACGGGCACGGGCGCGCGGCGCGAAGCGTTGGAGCAGACGTGCTGCCCGGCCCCATCAAAGATGATGGCTTTTCGCTCATCCTGACCTTCGCCATTCTGGTCGTCCTCTCACCCTTCGTGCTTGGCCTGCTCAGTTATCTTTTCAAGTGACGGACGGAGAATTTTTGTCACAAATCAATGGTTCGCGGTGTTATCAAAAGTAGAACCGGCATTTCCACTGTCAAGTTTCCGAATGGGAGGAGTTTTATGAAAGAGGATTCTTCAACGATGACGCCACAACTTTCGATTCGCAGCCATCAAATTCAAACACGCATTTTCGTAACCATCCTGCTCAGTTTGTCCATCTTTTTTGCGCTCTCGGCCACCTCCTCGCTCGGTAACGCGGCATCCGGCCCGGCGGGTGTCACGACGACGACGGCGACGGCGCAGGAAACATTTTCGGGCACATGGACGGCGGAGAGTAAACGCGATAAACCAACCGATAGAATCCAATTTTCGTTTCATCGCCGCACCGAGCGCGGCAACGGGAGTTTCTCCGGCTCTGATTATGCGCTCGGCGATTTTCAAGGCTTGACGCGCGAGCAGGTCTTCTCAGGCATAAACACGCGGGTCAGTTTTCGGCTCGTGCGCGAAGCCGGAACAATCGAATGCGAAGGCAGCTTTCGTGACGGCAAAGGCGCTGGCGACTGGCGGCTCGTTCCGAGCCAGAGTTTCCGAAGCGCCATGCGTGGCAGAGGCTACGATAATCTGACCGACAAACAGATGTTCACGTCGGTCATGATTAATCTCACCGCGAAATTTGTTGACGACTTAAAGTCAATCGGCTTTGACCGCTTGCCTTTCGAGGATGTCATCAAGGCACAGATTTTCAAAGTGACTCCGCAGTTCGTCACCGAGATGAAATCGCTCGGCTTTGACAACTTAGAGCTTGAAGAACTCGTCAAGGCTCGGATCTTCAACGTTGATGCGGAATTTGTCCGGCAAGTTCAGGGGATGGGTTTCGATAAGCAGTCGCTTGAAGGATTGGTTAAGCTCAGAATCTTCAAGATCACCCCGGAATTTATCAGCGCCATGAAATCGGCTGATTTTGAAAATCTTTCGGCTGAAGAATTGGTCAAGCTCAGGATTTTCGAGATCACGCCCGAATTCATTAAAAGCCTGAAGGCCGAAGGTCTCTCGCAGATTTCAGTCGAAGATGCCGTCAAGCTGAGGATTCATCACGTTGACGAAGATTTTATTCGCCGCGCCAGAGCCAGCGGCTATACCGACCTCAGCGTCGAGGAACTCGTCCGCCTCAGCATTCGCGGCAAAGTCAAATAAAAACAGTGATGAGTAATGAGTCATGAGTTAAAAGCATTTGTCTTTTCACTCATCACTCATCACTCATCACTTCTTTTCCATTGCGGAGGCAGGAGACGGCGCTTGCCGTCGTTGCTGAGGGCGATTTCGGGTTCGTCCATGTCGAGATGATCCCAGAGCTTGCACGTGACCTGTTTGTGCATCTGATCCAGACCCTCGCAGTAGTTCGTGTAGGTGCAGCGCCTGATTGTTTCTCCGCGCCCCAGTTTAACTTTCAGAAACCAGTCGGGGTCGGCGAGCGCCTGTCTTGCGAAACCGGCGATGTCGGCCTCGCCCCGTTGAAGTATTCCTTCAGCCTGCTCAAAGGTTGTGATTCCTCCGGCGGCGACGACAGGTGTTGCGAAACCGGCCTCGTTGACCGCGCGCTTGATGGCTGCGACTACGGGGATGCTCCGCGAGAACGGGCCGCGCGCGTCTGAAATCACCGTCGGCATACATTCGTAGCCGCTGCGCCCCGTGTAGGGATAAACGGCCTGCCCGACTTTCGGTTGCTTCGCGTCCTCGAACTTCCCGCCCTTCGAGATTGAAAGATAATCGAAGCCCGCTCGCGCAAACTCGACGCCGAAATAAGCTGCATCATCAACCCGGTTGCCCCCTTCAATCACTTCGTCGCCGAGAAAGCGCACGCCCACAACGTAGTCGTGGCCGACGCGCTCGCGCACCGCACGATAGACTTCCAAAGGCAGGCGCACGCGGTTTTCGCGCGCTCCACCATAACCGTCCTCGCGTTTATTTCTGGCGCTCAGGAAAGACGCCATCGTGTAGGCATGCGCGTAGTGAAGCTCAACACCGTCGAATCCCGCAAGGCGCGCGCGCAGGGCAGCGGCGGCGAAGATTTCGGGGAGCGCTTCGGGCAGTTCATTGATGTGTGGAAGCTGAGTGTCCGTGACGCGCTCGCGATAACCGAAACGCAGCGATTCCAACTCGCGTTCATCAAGAATGCGCTCAAGCAACTCATCCGGCGCAAGATTGAGGAAAGAGCGCACTTCCCCTTCATCATCGGTGCGCCAGTGTTCTTTGCCTGTCGCTTCCATGAGAGCCAGCCGGTGACGCTCAGTTAAGACGAGGAATCGCTCGAAGAATCTGCTTTTGTCTGGACGGCGCTTGACCGAGAGGAAATCTATAATCTGGATGAAGAGTTTAGTCTGCCCACCGCTCGCCTCGCGCACGGTTTCAACCAACTCGCGCAAACCCGGAAGGTAGCGGTCGTGGCCGATTCTCAAGAGCGGGCCGCTGGCAATGTCGCGCACGCCCGTCGCTTCGACCACCAGCGCGCCCGGTTGCCCTTCGGCAAATCTTTTGTACCAATCAAGATTGCTGCGCGTCACAAAGCCTTCATCAGTCGCGCGCCAGGGAACCATTGCCGGAACCCACGTGCGGCTACGGAGCGTGAGAGGGCCGATTCTGATTGGCTGAAAGAGGAGCGAAGCGGCGGCCTCATCTACATTAGGCCAGCGCGTCTCAGGAATCTGGTGTCGAATTGGATTTTCAGGATGCCACATGCTTTATGTAATTGCGTCCGGTCGAGTGTAGCAGTTTTGCCTCAAGGTGAGGAACACCATCAGCGCGCCTGCTCGCCCTAAAATTTGACTGGACCACCCGTTTCAGCGTAAAAGAGTATTGCTCTCGCACCCTTCCTTGAAAAGAAAGCTCACCTATGAAATTAAAATCAACAATCATCGCCCTCTTGATCGGGTTATCCCTCTTCGGCGCAGCTTGCAGTAAAGGCGGCAGCGACGCTGCATCATCGATGTCTGATGATGACAAGCATAAGCTCTATCAGGCCGGCGTCATCACATCACTGGATACGGCAATGGAAGTGGCCAAAAAGCTGGGCTTAACAGACTCCGATGGTAAGCCGCTGCCTGCATTTAGAACATTCAATGCGGAGCACTCCGAATGGCTCAACAAAAATCCTTCCTTTTTGCCGCCGACTCCCGACCAGGCCGCAGATAAGAAGAAAGCCAAAGAATATGTAGACGCTCACATGCCCAAATAAACTGATTCATCTGCTCAACGGCTCATCAGTCTGTAGAACAGCAAGCTGGACAATTCAATTCCCTGTTATCCGGTTGTAAGCTGCGCGCACGTTCTTCATGCGCGCAGCAAGCGACTCGATTAGCTCATCCGGCGAGGGGAAATTAAGCTGGCGAGCGATGTCGCGCAAGGCCGGATGGTCGGCTGTCGGCAGCCGCGTCGAACGTCCGACAATCAGGCGAAGTTGATGGTCGAGCGAGCGTAAGAGATCATAGCCGTCTTTCATCGCCGCATAGTCTTCTTCGCCCAGTGAGCGAGCGGCGCGCAAGCTCTCAAGGACGGCGCGCGTCGAACGGTCTGCGTCGTCGTCCGGCACATTGTCGCGCAGTTGCAAGTATCGCGTGGCGAAATAAACGTCGAGCATCCCGCCCGCTCCGTACTTGATGTCAACGCTCAGCCCACGCCGACGGCTTTTCTCCTGTTCAAGTCGTTCGCGCACGCGTCGCGTCTCAAGGCGCAGAGCGTCTGTGCCCGTCGTTTGTGCCGCTTCGTGAACAATCCGGCGCGCTTGCGCTTCAACCTTTGTTCCCAACTCAAGATCGCCCGCCGCGGCGCGCAGCTTGACGTATGCCAGCCACTCCC
Organism: uncultured Acidobacteriota bacterium; assembly: GCA_963811065.1. Lineage (GTDB taxonomy): Bacteria > Acidobacteriota > Blastocatellia > Pyrinomonadales > Pyrinomonadaceae > QHXM01. The sequence goes on along the minus strand of CAWEPR010000011.1, from coordinate 190,788 downwards.
ATTCGACCGCGCGCTCCTTCAGATATTCCGTGAACGCGTGCGCGCCGGAGCAAGTCGCGCCGTTTCTCCCATCGGGGCGCAGCCGCAAGTCCACGCGATAAAGATGGCCGTCCCGCGTCATGCTTGAGAGCGCAGCGACCAGAAGCTCGCCGAAGCGTGCGTATGCTTCGGCAGGCGCAAGGCTCTGAATAGGAGACCCCACAGTGTCGTCATAAACGAGAACGACATCGAGGTCAGAGCCGTAGTCCATCCCACGAACACCGAGGCGACCCATACCGAGAATAGCAACGCGCGTTTGTTTGTCATCTTCACCGTAACGCCTCGCAAGTTCCCTGCTGGCTATCAGGCATCCGGCGTCGAGACTCGCGGCGGCCAGTCGCGTTTGACGCGCATTGGCCTCACGCATAGTGATCTTCCCGGCAGCATCCAGCGCGCCGATCCCAATCAGCAATCTCGTCCAAATGCGGCGAAGCGCGGCCATCTCCGCCCCGAAATTGGTTTCGCTTTCGATAGCCGTGTTGAGCACAGTGTGGTAATCAGGCGCAATGTTGCCGCCGTCTGACTCGTTCGCTGGAAGGGCGAGAATCAACGCGGGGTTGCTCGCAATCATCTCGCCGAAGAATTCCGACGCCCCGCACAAACGCAGCAGAGCCGCGAGGTGCGCTCTCGAAAAGCTGATCTCCGCGCTTGCCTTGTCGAGCGAAGACGCGATGCGCGCCGCCAGCATCAAGGCGCGACGCGGATTGAGCGACTCGCGCGCTGCATCTCGCAGAAATTGCGCGAGGGCTTCGCTGCCCGTCACATTCATTTCACGCTCTTGTTCACCGCCCTCCTCTTCAGACCCGACATCATTGAGGTGCGCGGCGAAGATTGTTGCGGCCACGTTTGCCGCCGCCTTTCCTGCGTCAATCGGTATCTCTGAAACAACTGCTGAACGAGACGGCACGAGCTTGAGAGAAGCGTCGGGCAAGCCTGCCTGAACGTCACCGCCTTCTTCAACGGCTTTGCCGAAGACGCGGTCATAGGCGGCGCGGACATGGGTTGTGTGCAATTGCAGCGCACGCTCAAATTCAGGCAAAGCGTCGCCTGTAAAATCCATTCGGCGGGCAATTGTGCGGCGGCGTGAAAGTTCGTCCGGCACAGAGTGGGTCTGCAAGCCATGCTCCATTTGCAGGCGGTGTTCGAGCTTGCGCAAGAAAACGTAGGCGTCGGAGAGTTCTGTGCGCTCGCGTTCCGTGATCAACTGCCGGTCGGCCAGACGCCCCAGACTGATGAGCGTATGCGGAGCGCGCAGCCACGCATCGCGCCCGCCGAAGGCGAGCTGGAGAGCTTGCGCGATGAACTCGATTTCGCGGATGCCGCCGCGACCGAGCTTGACGTTAAAGCCACCCGCATCGTGTGCGTGATGATGGTCAATCTTCAGCTTGGCGAGCCGGACGTTTGCCAGAGCATGCTCGATTGTGACGTCCTCTGCGTAGACACGATGGCGCACGCGTTCAGCAAAGCGCGTGTAGAGCGCGGCGGCCCCGGCGGCTGCGCGCGAGCGAATCAAAGCCTGAAGCTCCCACGCCTGCGCCTTCTCGCGGTAATAACGCACAGCCTCTTCAATTGAGGAAGCGAGCGCGCCGTCTCGCCCGAAAGGACGGAGACGCAAGTCAACACGGTAGGCCGCGCCTTCGCCCGAAGGCTTCCCGACGATGCGCGAGACGCTCTCCGCCAGTCTATTGAAATATTCGCGGTTGGTGATTTCGCCGCGCTCGCCCGCGCCGGAAGTTGTGCCCTCATCCGAGTAGAGGAAGAGCAGGTCTATGTCGGAAGAGTAATTAAGCTCGTGAGAGCCGAGCTTGCCGAGCGCGACCACAGAGAAGCTGGCGATGGCAGTACGCCCTCTTTCATCCGTACATTGCGGCGAGCCGTAGCGGTTATCCAATTCCTGACGGGCTAGATTGAGAGCGTGTTCTAAAACGGCGTCCGCGAGGTTAGACAACTCTTCTGTGATTTCGACGAGCGTGCTGGTGTTGCGGATGTCGCGCAGATAAATACGCAGCAGCTCGCGGCGGCGAAAACGCGCGAGCAGGACTTGCGGCTCAAGCTGCGAGTTAGTCAATCCGAAACGAGCGAGCGACTCGTTGAACTCCTCGCGGCTTTTAACGCGCGTGTGGAGACGTTCGCGCGCCAGCCACGCCAGGTAATCAGGATTCTGCGCGAGCGTGGTGGCCAAGCAGCGGACTCCATGAAGCCAATGCCAGCGCATCAGAAAACAGCCCGGCATCGCGCATCAGCGTCTTCACGGCGCGCGGGTGCTCAGCTTGTAAACGCTCGAAGAAGAGGCGCGCGCCCGTAGAGTCCGGCAAATCGCGCAAGAGTGATTCGATTGTTTCGTCAGAAGCAGGCAAGGCCGAATGATACAAGAGAGAGGAAGAAGGAAAAAGGGGAGGACGAGGCTCCGCCCCTTTGAAAAGCCCCGAAGGGGCGACAATGTGTGACCCGGCGCGCTGCCACAGGCTATTACATCATCGCCCCGTCGGGGCTTTCTGAGACTTTTCCAACAGCTCCTTAGATGTCGAAGTACATCCCGAACTCCAGCGGGTGCGGGCGCATCCTCAAAGGCTGAATCTCCTTCTCGCGCTTGTAAGTAATCCAGCGATCAATTAACTGCGGCGTGAACACGTCGCCTTTCAAGAGGAAGGCGTGATCTGCTTCGAGCGCCTTGAGCGATTCATCCAGAGAGCCGGGTAAACTCGGCACATCCTTCAGAGCTTCGGGCGAAAGATCGTAGATGTCCTTGTCGAGCGGCTCGCCCGGGTCAATGCTGTTCTGGATGCCGTCGAGTCCGGCGAGCAACATGGCGGAGAACGCCAAATAAGCGTTGCACGACGGATCGGGCGGACGAAACTCCAGCCGCTTCTGTTTCGGATTGGTCGAGAACATCGGAATCCGCACCGCTGCCGAGCGATTGCGCGCCGAATAAGCCAGATTCACGGGAGCTTCAAAGCCGGGCACGAGCCGCTTGTAGCTGTTAGTGGTCGGCGCGGCAAAAGCGACGATAGCTGGCGCGTGTTTCAGCAACCCGCCGATATAATAGCGAGCCATGTCGGAAAGCCCTGCGTAGCCGTCACCGGCGAAAAGTGGTTTCTCGCCTTTCCACAAGGATTGATGACAGTGCATCCCTGAGCCGTTGTCGCCGTAGAGAGGCTTCGGCATAAATGTCGCCGCCTTGCCGTAAGCATACGCCGTGTTGCGAACGACGTATTTGAAGATTTGCAAATTGTCGGCAGTGCGAATCAGGTTCGAGAAGCGGAAATCAATCTCGCATTGCCCGGCGGTCGCGACCTCGTGATGATGACATTCGACCTTGATGCCACACTCTGCCAAGGTGAGCGAAATCTCCGAGCGCAGATCGCTTAAAGAATCTGCCGGAGGAACAGGCACGTAGCCCTCTTTGGCGCGGATGCGATAGCCCAAATTCGAGCCGCTGAATTCGTCCGCAGAGCGTCCGCTGTTCCAATGGCCTTCGTCGGAATCAACCGTGAACCCGGCTGAATTCTGGTCGTTATGAAACTTGACCGAATCGAAGACGAAGAATTCCGCTTCTGGGCCGAAATTTGCGGTGTCGGCCAGTCCTGTGAATTTAAGATAGCTTTCGGCGCGCGTCGCGACGGAGCGCGGGTCGAAGGGATAGCCTTCTTTGGTAATCGGGTCAACGGCGTTAGCTATCAGGCAGAGCGTCTTTTCATCTGAGAACGGATCTATCCAGTAGCGTGTCGGGTCGGGGACGAGTAGCATGTCGGATTCGTTAATCGCCGCCCAGCCGCGCAAAGACGAGGCGTCAAAACCGAAGCCGTCTTCAAAAGAATCTTCTGAAAGTTGACTAATCGGGAATGTCAGATGATGCCAGGCACCTGGTAAATCCGTAAATCTGACTGAGACAAATTTTGCCCCTTGATCCGAGGCATACTTCAAGGCATTTTTTGGGTTCATGTCTTCTCCTGAGAGTTTAAGGGAGTGTTAGGGGTTCGAACCGCGCCGCTGTAGAGCAGAGCGGCGTGATGCAATTTTCCAAGCTGAGGATAAAGTGCGAAGTGCAGCGCGCGCCATACTAGCAGCACAAACTTAGAACTGCAATCTCCATTCTTTAATTCAGAGAGGCTGCCGCTTATTTTTCCGGAAAGAGCAGCGGCAAATCCTTAATCGAGGCTTTCTTAGCATTTCTGACCTGACGCCGACGCTGCCCGCCACACGTCAGTGGGGCTTCCCTTTTAAGCCGTTCCAGCGCAACCTGGCAAAACTCCTCGTTAGCCTCAAAGCCCACGAAATGCCGCCCTAAATCGCGCGCGGCCAAGGCGGTCGTGCCGCTGCCCATGAACGGGTCGAGGACGATTTGGCCCTCACGCGTCGTCAATCTGATTAAATATTTGATGAGGTCGAGCGGCTTCTGTGTCTCATGCAGCCGCTCACCCGTTTCGGAATCAAAGCGTAAAACGTTCGTCGGGCTGCGACCTTCAACCAAACATTCAGCGATGTTGATTGCGCCGACTTCGTTCTCCAGCACGTTGTCCAGAATCGTGCGCCGGTAGGGTTTAAAGAACCACGCGACGGGCTCCCAGAGGGGCGCAAGGTTTCCCACTTTCCAGCCCGCCCATCGCCTGGCTTCCGATGCTAACCCTCGTTTTTGGACAAGATTTTCCAGGCTTTGCGCGCGATGATGAGCATTCGATTTTTCCCAGGCGAGAATGTCGCGTAATAAAAACCCGCTATCCTCAAACGCCACGATTGCCCTGTGCAGTGTTCTTCGCGCCCCGAAGATGAGGACGCTCGCGCCTTCTTTCATCACGGGAAAAAGCTGTTCAGTCCATTGGCGACACCACGCCTCGTATTCTTTCGGAATATTTCTATCGGCAGCATTCCAGCCGTTGATAGGCTTGCCTCTGCGCTTGAAACCCGCCTTGCCGCGTTGCGCCGGAGATTGGCCTAAGAGAGCGGAATTGGTGTTGCGGTGAAGCACGTCCCAATCAGCCAGATTAATCCCGTAAGGAATGTCGGAGAGGCAGAGATGGATGGACGCTCGCGGAAGGTTCGGGAGATGCTCCAGGCAATCCCCGTTGGTGATGGTGTCAACGTAATTCTCTAAGGATTTACCCATGCGAGAGGTGTGGCGTATAAAAGTTTGAATTATATTTCTCATGCAGCTCCTGTCAAGCTTTTCGCTGCAATTTACGGGGTAATTAAACTTCAGAGCGGAGCCCTTTCAGGACTTAAATCCTTACCTTGCCTCATTTATCCCTTTTGCGGCCCATTTGGCAGGGAAAATAGTTATTGTCCGACCCCGCATTTTCTGTTAAATTGACCGCAAGATGTCCAACCATTAAAGTTAAGGCTCACGAGGCTCGGATTGGGGGCAACTGCGCTTCGGACGCAAAAACCTACGCGCACACGCAAAATAGAAGCAAGCAGGAGACCGCGAATTGACCACGGCTATCGAACACACGATTGAAACTTATGGCATAGAAAATTGGGGGGCCGGTTACTTTGACGTTAATCGCAAAGGTAACTTAGTCGTGCACCCGGCGGAGAACGACAGTCGTGCGGCTGATTTAAAAGAAATCATCGAAGACCTTGCGCGTCGCGGCATCGGCACACCCGTGCTCCTGCGCTTCCCACAACTCGTCGCCAGCCAGGTGCGAAAACTCCAGCGCGCTTTCAGCAAATCCATACGCGAGTATGAATATCAGGGCTCGCACATGTGCGTCTACCCGATGAAGGTCAACCAGCAGCGCGCGGTTGTCGAAGAATACCTGCGCGAAGGCTCGCGCTACGATTTCGGCCTCGAAGCCGGATCGAAAGCGGAGCTTTACGCTGCGCTCGCGCTCGATCAATCGGCCGAAAGCCTGCTGGTCTTAAACGGCTTCAAAGACGAAGAGTTTATCGAGCTGGCGTTCGCCGGAGCGAAATGCGGCAAGCGCGTCGTCATCGTCATAGAGAAATTGAACGAGCTCGATCACGTCCTGCGGATTGCCGAAACCCACGAAGGCGATCTGCCGATGATCGGGATGCGCGTCAAGCTCTACTCGAAAGGCTCTGGCCGCTGGGAAAAGTCCGGCGGCGAGGCTGCCAAGTTCGGGTTGACGACGACGGAGATTTTAGAGACCATCCGCCGCCTGCACGAAGCCGACCGCGTGGACATGCTGCGCCTCCTGCATTTTCATATCGGCTCGCAGCTGACAGACATCAAGCGCATCAAGAACGCCATGAAAGAGGCTGCGCGTGTTTACGCGAAAGTGCGCCAGATGAAGATTCCCATCGAGCTTCTGGATGTCGGCGGCGGGATGGCCGTTGATTATGACGGCTCGAAGACGGCGTTTGATTCTTCGGCCAACTACACGGCGCAGGAATTCGCCAACGACGTCATCTACACGATCATGCAGGTCTGCGACGATGAAAACGTGCCGCACCCGACAATCATTCAGGAATCGGGACGCTTTCTCGCAGCCTATCACGCCATTCTCGTCACTAACGTCGTTGACGAGATTGAAACTGTGGTTGAAGACATCACGCCGATTGAGATTAACGAAGACGACCCGCAAGTGGTGGTCGAGCTTGCCGATTTGCGCGAGACGGTCTCGGTTAAAAATTATCGGGAGTATTACCACGACGCCCTCGAACATCGCGAAGAGCTTTTCACGATGTTCAATCTGGGATTGATCTCGCTCGAAGATCGAGCCAAAGGCGAGGTGCTTTTCTGGGACGTCTGCGAGCGCGCGGACAAGTATGCGCAGCAGGCCAAGTATGTCTCGGAAGAATTCGGCGAGTTGCGCCGCCTGCTTTGCGCCAAGTACCTGACAAATTTTTCCGTCTTTCGCTCAGTGCCGGATCACTGGGCGCTTGACCAGTTGTTCCCGATAGTCCCGATTCACGGGTTGAACAAAGCACCGACCGAATACGCGACGCTCTGCGACATCACGTGCGATTCAGATGGCATCGTTGATAAGTTCGTTGACCTGCATGACGTCAAACAGGTGCTTGAGCTGCACCCTCTGACTAAGGGCGAGCCTTACTATCTGGCCTTCCTGCTCGTCGGCGCATATCAGGAAGTGATGGGCAACAACCACAATCTTTTTGGCGCGCCCAACGAAGCGCACGTGCATATTGACGAAGGCGGATACCTGATTAAGAAAGTCATCCGCGGAACTTCCATCGGTCAGGCAGTAGAGCGCGCTCGCTATGAGCGCAGCCTCCTGCATGACGGCTTTCGCCGCCAGGTCGCGCAGCGCGTCAAGCGCGATGAACTGACGGAAGCCGAAGCCGCAGAGCTTATCGAATTTTATGAAGCGCGTTTTGACGCCTATACCTACCTTTCAGTTAACGGAAAATCAGATCGTGGTAAACGTAGAAGGGATTGAAGAGAAGTGATAGGTGATGAAGTGATGAATGATGAGTAGAAGCAATTTCTTCTTTTAACTCATCACCCATCACTCATCACTCTATCACTCGGAGAAAATTTATGGTGACTCAGCGAAGACCTAAGCCCTCGAAATATTTGACTGTGCCGACCAGGCCCGTGCAGGTTGATCGCGACCGCTCTGTGGCCGGGCTGCTTGAAAAGATGGAGGGCACTGGCTTTGGCGGGCGGCAGATGGCCGAAGCGCATCGCATCTGGCTGGACATGCTGGGCGACAACACGACCATTTATGTGGCTGCCTCCGGCGCTCTTAATTCCGGCAGGGATGCGCCGCCTCCTGGCCTATATCATCAAGAATCGCTTTGTTGATGTCCTGGTGCTGTCGGGCTCAATCATCTTCCATGACCTGCATGAAACGCTCGGTCGCCATCACTTTCAGGCGCATCCCAAGCATGACGGACGCCGAGTTAGAGGCTTCGCAGATCAATCGGATGTGGGACTTGCTCTCCAGCGATGAAGAGTATAGAGAGGCGGAAGAATGGGTCGGCGGCTTCAGCAATCAACTGGACCCGACGCGCCCCTATTCGACGCGCGAGTTTTTGCATCTCCTGGGAAGAGAGTTGGCCGAGATAGCGACTGAAGACGGTGTATTGACTTCCGCTTACAAATCGCGCGTCCCCATTTTCTGCCCGGCCATCGCCGACAGCTCAATCAGCATCGGGATTGCGGCCTCGCGCTTTGAGAAGAAGAACAATTTTCAGTTCGATATTATTCAAGATGTTCTAGACATGACGCAGATTGCCGCGCGCGCGCGCGTTTCCGGCGTGCTTCATCTCGGCGGCGGAACGAGCAAGAGTTTTATCCAGCAGACGGAAATCTCAACCAACATCGTCAAGGTTCCCGCGCGCGGCCACAAATACGCCATCACCGTCGCCACAGATGCGCCCCATCCGGGCGGGCGCTCGCACGCCACAGGAGCCATCGGCGACGAATCTCTCATCTTCGGCAAGCTGGCTCGCGGCGCGCACACGGCTTACGTTAATTGCGACGCGACCATCGCGCTCCCCATCCTCGTCACCGCGCTCTCGCAAACCGCCGCCAAATACATGAAAGGTCGCAAACGCCCGAACTTCACTTTCGCCGGGAAGGGATTTGACGATTGAAGTGCCATAACTAAGAGGGTGTATTTGTCGAGATTGAAATATCTCGATGCCATAGCTCCCTATCCGCCTCTACATTGCGTGCTACAAAAGCGCCTAATACTTGATTAAGAGCCACAAGTGGTCTTAACCCAAGATTAGGCGATTTTTAGTTTCGGCTCAACACTTTTTCGGTTTGCTGCTTTTCTTATATCTATCCTTAAGAAAGATGCTCAATCAGTTAGATTATGTCCTAAGTACGTCCAATCATGTGAGCTGTTTCAATGCTTATAATGAACGGAACCCGCTTGTTATGCGGAAGAGAAAGAGGATGTGCCTATGTCTGGGAAATTGCCGGCATTGAAACCTAAAATAGTTATCAGGGCGCTTGAGCGAAATGGTTTCTATATCCACCATACGACTGGAAGTCATTACATATTGAAGAGGGGAAAACAGAGAGCTACTGTTCCCTATCACAATAAAGATTTGAAGCCGCGCACGCTCGCATCCATCATTGAGCAGGCTGGCCTAACAGTTCAAGAATTTCTGGATTTGCTCTAACGAGGGAAGAGATCAAGAATCAGGCAAGCTCAACAGTCACTTCTTCGATGATTGGGTTATCCGTTGGAATCGGCTCTCCATCCATCTGAAGACTTTCAATGTAACCGCGAATGGCGTCAGCAGCCATCTCGCGAGCTTCTTCAAGCGTATCGCCTTCTGTCACCAGCCCCGGCAGCGCAGGACAAGTTACAACATAGCCACCCGTTTCGTCCGGCGTCATGAGAACCGTGTAATTCAGGATTTTCATGGGCAGGATTATAGCACTTCTCGACAAACATTCTCAGCTTGTCACTCGCGCTTCATCTCCTTAAACTGTACGCATGTCTGAATCAGCCAATCTTCCAATGAACTTCGGCGGGATTGCCGAAGAAGAGTTTTCGAGTTTTGAGAGGGCGCGGGTGCTCGTGTGGCCGATCTCTTACGAGGGCACGGTCTCTTACGGCACTGGCACGGGACGCGGAGCTGAAGCCATCATTGATGCTTCGCGCAATATGGAGCTTTATGACGAGGAGACGGATGCGGAGGTTTATAAGCTCGGCATCCATACGTCGCGGAATCGCCTTCGATTGAGCCTCCGGCGCGGATGATGGAGTCGCTCGCACGAGCGCGCAAGCGAGACTTGGTTGCCAGCGGAAAGTTCGTGACGATGATTGGCGGTGAACACTCAGTCAGCGCACCCGTCATCCGCGCTCATGCCGAACGCTACGACAATCTCTCGGTGCTTCAGATAGACGCGCACGCGGATTTGCGCGACACCTACGACGGCACGCCGCATTCGCACGCTTCGATTATGGCTCGCGTCACGCGCGACCTGCGTCTGCCTTCCGTTCAATGCGGCATCCGTTCTATCTCTGCCGAAGAAGCGCGCGCCATTGATGAATTGCCGACGCGCATCTTTTGGGCTAAAGACATCGTGGGACGCTCGGATTGGTGGGACGCGGCGGTTGACGGGTTGACGGAGAACGTTTATCTGACCATAGACATTGACGGACTTGATCCATCGCTCGTGGCGCAGACGGGCACGCCTGAGCCGGGCGGACTCGGCTGGTATGAAACCATCGGACTCATCCGCACGCTGGCACGCAAGCGGCGCGTCGTCGGGATGGACTTAACCGAATACTCCTACGTCGAAGGCTTCGAGGCGTCAGCCTTCCTCTGCGCCAAGCTGATCTACAAGTCGCTGGCGTTTATTTTCGAGGAACAGACCTCTCGTGTGCGAGGCTAGAGCGAACACTTAGAGGCTGATTGAAAAGCTCCGAAGGAGCGAAATGTAAGAGCCTGTGGCAACGCCACAGGAAGAGATTCAAGTTTATTCAGGAAGCCCTGAAAGGGCGGAATAGAGACGTCGGCTTTATTCCGCCCTTTCAGGGCTTCATCATTGTATCTGTGACATGACCCAGGGCTGCGCCCTGGGCTATCACATTGCGCCCCTGCGGGGCTTTCATAAAAACTTTCCAAAGCTCCTTAGGAAGTTCTCGCCTTTATCCCTTAATGATTCTGCTCTAACCCAGCCATTGCAGCACATCGTCGCCCGTCTGCCGCGCGCCGCCGATGACGTGTATGAAATAATCTTCGAGCGACATCGGCCCGCGTGCGGCGTGGCCATCGCCTTCGACCTCTATCCCGCGCCGTAATTCATTGAGCGAGCCTGCGGCGACGAGCCTGCCGGAAGAGATGATGGCGATGTCCGTGCAGAGTCGTTCGACGATCTCAAGCACGTGTGAGGTGAGAAAAACCGTCAGGCCGCGCGCCGTCAAACGCGAAAGCAAATCCTTGAGCGTGCGCGAGGCGATGGCGTCTACGCCCTCGAACGGCTCGTCCAGAAAGAGAATTTCGGGGCGATGAATCAGAGCGCACGCGAGCGACAGTTTCTTCTTCATCCCGTGCGAGTATTCGACGACGAGCTTTCGCGGCTCTCCATCTAGCTCCATCAGCGCGAGCAACTCCTGCGTGCGCTCCGCTATCTCCGCCCGTTGAAGACCGTACATTCTCCCCGTGAACGTCAACATCTCCGCGCCCGTCAAACGCTCAAACAGGTTCAGGTCTTCGGGGACGACGCCGATCCTGCGTTTAACTTCCAGCGGCTCGGTCTGAATATCACGCCCCAGCACGCGAATTTCGCCCGAAGTTGCGGCTAATAAACCCGTGAGCATCTTGATGGTGGTTGATTTGCCCGCACCGTTTGGCCCCAAGAAACCGAAGAAGCGCCCCGGCTCGACGCGCAAATTGATGTGGTCAACCGCCGCGAAGCTGCCGAACCGTCTGACGAGATTGAAAGTTTCTACCGCTGGCTGCCGGGCGGAATCAGGCGGGGCGCTACTCATCATGCCTAGCTTTGTACGCGTGGACGAGCAACGCAGTCAAGAGAAAGGATGAACATTGAACGATGAGCGATAATCTGACAAGCAGTTATCATTCACTCAGCGTTTATCGTTCAGCATTCACCCTTTTAACAGCGGTTGCGCTTCGTCCGCGCGCACGTAAGTGGGAAGCTGCCGGTGCGTGCTCATCAGAAATGCGGTGGAGCTGGCGCGCAGGGCGTTGCCGTGTGTAGCGGCGAGGCGCGCGAGGCGGCTGAAGAATGAATCGCCGTAATAGTAGCCATCGCGCAGGCTGACTAACACATCCGCCGTGTGGCCAACGCGCGGCGTGTGCAGCGATTGAAAGAGATTATCGAGCGCGTCCGGGTAGATATGCGAGGCCGTGCGCTCATACCACGCGGCGTCCTTTGCGTAGCCGTTCTGGTCAAGCAATCCATCTTCCTTGAGTTGATTGGCAAAGGGAGCGACGTCGAGCGGGTCGCCCGTGATCTGTTCATAACGATACATCTTGCCGCCATCGTCGCTCGCGCGCTGGTGGATGCGAGCCGCGCCCCTTGTTCCCTTCACCACGACAGCCGTCTCGCCGTCACGATGAAGCGAGAAGTCTACGCCTTCCAGGTCAACGAGTGAAGCCGCGACCGCCGAAGCCGCTTCATCGTCCACACAATAAAGCGCGGCATAGCTACAGAGACCGAAGGCCGGGACAGAGACGCTGCGGCGGTCGCGCCCGCGCAGGCGGTCTGTGACAGTGAAGCCGCTCTTGCGCAGATGCGTTTGCAGGTTGATACGCTTGTTCTCTTCCAGATTCATCCCGTGATCCGAGAAGAGGACGATCTCGGTTTCATCGCCGCAATAGTCGTGAATGTCCGTCAGAATTTTATCCAGCGATTGAAGCGCGACCGCCAGATGCTTTGGCCCGCGAATGTGCATCAGACCGTCTGTGCCTTTGAGAAAGGCGAAGAAGTCGCGCTGTTGCGGGGCGCGGCGGAAACGTTCGTGAAACCGCTTCATGTCTGCGCGCCAGATTGTTTCGGGCGCGAAATAGACCAGAAACTCGAAGGGCAATGGCTCTTGATAATCTAGCTCGTCCATGTAGGACGAAGGCACTTTGTCGGGCGTGCGCCAGCCGACGTACTTACGCATGCCGCCGCGCAATTCTCCCGCGCACTTGTCGAAATAGAGACTCTCGTAGCCGAGCGGCGCGGTCGCGCCCAGCATTCTCGACAGCGCGACATTCGTCATCGTCGGAAACGGCGAGAGCAGGCGCGACGGCTCTGAGAATTTATCGAACAGCCCGCGCCCCTTCGCCGCTTTCAGCACTTCATACGGCACGCCGTCCAGACACAACAACAGACGACGCGGCCTCGTCACCCCTGCTCGTTCGATTACATGCTTCCCGTTGGCTTTCATTTTTTTTTGCGGACGATGGACGATAGACGATAGACGATGGACAAGAACTATGCGTTCTTTTGTTTGCCCCTCGTCCCTCATCTATGGTCTATGGTCACTCCCCTAAATTCTTTCCATTGTTCTTCAACTTGTAAGGCTCTTTCAAACCCTGTTTGGCTTCCTCGTGCGCGCCTGAGGCGTCGGGGCGTGCCAGCACGTTGCGATACTGTGCGATAGCATCGGCACGCTTGCCCGCCAGATCGAAAGAGCGCGCCGCCTGAAGATACGACAGCGTCACGAGTCCCGGCTCTGCGCCCACCACGCTCGCGGCGGCGACATACTCTTTCGCTGCGCTCTCATGCTGTCCCGCATTCAATAGTGCTTCGCCGTAGCGGAAATGGATCAAATCGAGGGAGCGCGTCGCAGCTTCCCGCATGGTGCGGTCACGCACGAGCGAATCCAAAACGCTCAGGGCTTCCGCTTCTGCTTTCGACGCTTCCGCTGTTCGCCCCGCCTGACGCTCGATTGAGGCAATCGAGTTGAGCGCGTCCGCTGCTTCGAGCTTGAAAAGATAGTTACGCGGGTATTTCGTTCCAAGCTCGCGCGAGATGGTGAGCGCTTCTGCATAACGCTTTTCGCGTTTGAGCAGCACGATCAACAAAGCGCGTGCATCGTCGCGCGCGAAGCTACCCTGATCGGCGACGCGCTGCAAGGTGAGCAGGCCCCGCTTCTTCGAGCCGCGCGCGCCGACCAGACTCACCAACAGCTTGACGGGTGCGGGCAGACTTCCGACCACGTAGTCGTAGAGTCCGATGGTCAACTCCGCGTCGTGAAAATTGGGATCGAGTTTGAGGACTTCACGGTGCCGGTCAACGCTGCTCGACCCATCGGACAGGGCAGCCTTAAAGCTGCGCTGGACGCCCGTGGCAAAGGCGGCCTTCAAGCCTTCCGTCGCACCGAGAAAATAGAGCGCCTCCACATCTTTCGGGTTGCGCTTGAGTCGCGCTTTGGCAAGCTGCGCCGCCGTGCGCGTGAGCGAGCGAAACTCTTCGACCATGCGCGGGTCTGGCTTATCTTCCTTCTGCTCGTAGAAGGATTCGGTGTTGTAGAGCGAGGATTGCAGGCGGCGCGATTCGTTCAAGGTCTGCGCCCAGAGTGTGGCGGCGAGAAACTGCGGCCCGGCTGGATGTTCCGGAAAGAGCCGCGCGATTTCTTTGAAGTTTTTGCGCGCCACTTCGTAATCCAGATTATAGAGCGCTTCAAATCCTGCTGCGCGCAGTTCATCCAGACGTGCGGCGGCGGCACTGGTTGCGTCCGTTAAGCCACCGCTCTTTTCGCTCGTTAAAGAATTCTGCGCGTTAACAGAAAGTGCGCCAACCAACGAGGCAACGAGTAATCCCGCCATAAATCTTGCCCGAAACTGCATTCTTCGTTCTCCTTCGCTTCCTCCGCCGTCTACTGCTTTATCGGCTCATTACTTCTCTGTTTTGCTCTCGATCTTCACGGACGCACGGAGTTTGGTCAGACGTTCGACGACGCGCGAGGCCATCAACTGCGCCCCGTCGCCGCCACCCCACGCATAAACCTTACCCGCCGTAATCACCACACCTGTGCGCTGATGCCTGATCGAAAAAGGAAATTCCCACGTCAGCGGCACGTGTTCTACGTCCAGAATCAAATCTGCGACTTCGCGCTCATCCACGAACGACAGATTCCAGTTCGTGAACTCCTGTCTCTTCCTTAGCTCGTTAAGAAGCTGCACTGACTTAAAAAGGTTGCTGTACGAAGTGATGTATAAAGTCCTGGAGCCCGCCAGAAGTTTGGCCGGGTCTGTCTCGCGTATGACGACAGACCCGGGGCCTGCGGGGGTGAGAGGGGTGGTCGGTCGCTGTGGGACGGCGACCGGCGGCATTGGTTCAATGGGCGTTGTGGACGATTGCCAGATGGGAGTCGCCCGGCTCAAAGGCTGCGGCCCCGGCGCAATCACCAGCGCTGCGGTTGTCGGCTGCTGAGCCGGAACTGACCGCACCAACCCGACGACATTGTAGAGCGGCACGGCGTAGCTTTGCGTCTGGGCTTGCGGATGCGGCGCTATTAATCCCAGAGCATTGCCTTGAGAATCAACCAGCACGCCGCCGGTAGTGTCCGCGTCAATGGTTGAAGTGAATTTCAGAACGCGAAAGCCCGTGCCCGCGCCGGGAATCTCGTCCGCCATGCTAATCGAACTCAAGATGCCCCCGCCCTCAATCATGGCTTGCCCGCCCGTGCTATACAGTGCGTTGACGCCCACGCCGACGGCCGATTCATTCATCACGCTGACGATGACGAAAGGCGTGCTCGTCGCATAAATCCGCAGCACCGCGACGTTGCGGCGTTCATCTGTGGCGACCACCTGGGCATTGTCATAAGTCTCGCCATTCGCCAGCCGCACTTGAATCTCACGCATACCCCGCACCAGGCTGTAGGCCGTCAGCAACACGCCATCGCCGCGCACGAACACGCCCGACCCGGCGACCTTAAAGCGCTCACCATCGTTGCGCGCCAGAATAGTTGCGACGGCAGGCGCAACCCGCCGGCTCGCCTCAACCTGCGCCAGCGCAAATTGGCTTGCCAACAGGAGAAGCGAGAGCAGCATCAATGTAGTGAAAGCAAAACGAAATCTCATCTTAATACCTTCTCTGTTACTCATGTGCGTCGTTAATGACGCCGAGGTTTAGCGCTTGCGTATCCGGCTGGATGTTTCCTCATCCGCCGTAGCTCTCCAGATATTTCACGCCCGCGCCCGTGTTGAAAAGAACGACGCGCTCATCCCGTTTGACTTTCCCGGCGGCGATCAATTTTCGCAGCGCTGGCAGGCAAGCCGCTCCTTCGGGAGCGCAGAACAAACCTGTCGAAGCGCCGATCTCGCCGGTTGCGGCAATCAACTCTTCATCAGTTACGCTCAAGGCTGAGCCATTGGATGCCCTCAGCGCGTCGAGAATCAAAAAGTCACCGATGGCGCGCGGCACGCGTAAGCCCGAAGCGGTGGTTGCAGCGTTCGGAAATTCATCTGCGAATCGCTTCCCTTCTTCAAACGCCCGCACGAGGGGAGCGCACCCGGCGGCTTGCACAGTGACCATGCGCGGTCGTTTGCTCCCGATCCATCCCATCTCTTCCATCTCGTCAAAAGCCTTCCACATGCCTATCAATCCCGTCCCGCCGCCCGTCGGATAAATGATTACGTCCGGCAACTCCCAATCGAGTTGTTCGGCCAGCTCAAAACCGAGCGTCTTCTTTCCTTCAACGCGGTACGGCTCTTTCAAAGTCGAAATGTCAAACCAGCCCTCAGCATCTTTGAGCCGTGCCACCTCTGCGCCGCAGTCCGTAATCAAGCCGTCCATCAAAGTAACGTGCGCGCCTGTCTGCTCACACTCGATGACGTTGGCGCGGGGCGTGTCCTTCGGCATGAAGATGTGCGCTTCAAGCCCGGCTCGCGCGGCATAAGCGCTGAGCGCGCCCGCAGCATTTCCGGCAGACGGCACGGCGAGTTTTCGTACGCCCAGCTCTTTCGCCATCGAGACCGCCGCCGCCATCCCGCGCGCCTTGAAACTCTGCGTCGGATTCTGCGACTCGTCCTTGATGAAAAGCTCGCTCAAGCCGACCCGCGCGGCCAACCTCGGCACAGAAAGAAGCGGCGTCCAGCCTTCGCCGAACGAGACGATACTCTCGTCCGCTTCGACGGGCAGCACCTCGCGGTAGCGCCAGAGGGTGGACGCTCGTCCGCTCAAAGATTCTTTTGTCAAACTCTTAGCCGCCTGCCGTAAATCGTAGCGCACGAGCAGAGGCTTGCCGCATTGCACGCAGAGGTTGTGCAAGCGTCGTGCCTCGTGATGCAGGCCGCACGCGCCGCACTCCAGATGTGTCACGTTCATTCGTTTCAATTCTCCCTTTCAGAGCCTGATAGTGAAAATAGCCCGTTAAAAAGTATGGATGAAGGATGAAAGCTGAAGGATGAAGAAAAGCGCGCTTTTCATCTTTCCGCTTTCATCTTCGGGTTATATCATACCCGCCTTGCCCCCGTTTTCCGTCAGGTGGAGCATTCGTATGGCAGTGAGGAGAAGGAAGTAATCAGTAGTCAGTAATCAGTGGTCAGTTAAAACCACAGGTTCACTGCGATTTATCGCCCTTGTCTTTGCTGATTACTGACTACTGACCACTGACTACGCTTCCCTGCTCTTTGCCTTTTCCCCCACGTTCGTTTACCCTTTCCTTTCTCTTTTTACCCTTATGTCTATACGTTTGCTGGCCCTCGATCTTGACGGAACACTGCTTAACTCGCGGGGCGAAATTTCGGAGCGTAATCTGGGGGCGATTCGGGCGGCGCGGGGTGCGGGCGTGCGCGTCGCGCTGGTCACGGGTCGCCGCTTTCGTGATGCGCGCCCGCTGGCTCTTGAACTGGGGCTGGACGTGCCGGTCATCTCACACAACGGTGCGCTCACCAAACATGCGCGCACGCTCGAAACTGTAGCTGTGCGCTTGCTGCCGCTTGAAGAGGCGCGAGAGGTCTTGCGCGTTGGCCGGGAAAACGGCGCGGACGCTCTCATCAGCGACGACCCGCACGGCGCAGGCGTCCTGGTTTACGATTATATGAGCGATGACAATCAGGCGCTCGCCAAGTATATCGCGTGGTCGCGCCGGATTCATGGCGACGAGGTGGAAGAAGCCGTGCGTCGCGTCGCGTCTCTTGAAGATTATCTTGACCATGCGCCCGTCCACGTTACTTTTTCCGGCAACGTCGCGCGGATGAATCATCTGACCGAGAGACTGAGCGATGAGCTTGGCGCAAGAGTTAAACTTTTGAGCACGATCTATCCGAAGATGGACTTTGCGCTTCTGGATGTGCTGCACCCGGAAGTCTCGAAAGGCGTGGGTGTGGAGGCCGCAGCCCTTGAACTGGGAGTGAGGCGCGAAGAGGTCATGGCAATGGGTGACAATTTCAATGATCTGGAGATGCTGCAATACGCAGGCACAAGCGTCCTGATGGGAAACGCCGAAGCCTCTCTGCGCGCTCTCCTCGAAGAACTCTCCGGCTGTCATACGACAGCCACCAACGACGAAGACGGCGTAGCACTCGCAGTCGAACAATTCATTCTACGAAAGGAAGTCTCCGAGTCTGGCGAGTCTATCGAGTCTACCGAGTCCGTGTGACTCGCCAGACTCGATAGACTCGCCAGACTCGCCAGACTTTAAGGAGCAACTAATGGCTAATCGCATCGCAGTTATCAAAACGAACATGGGCACAATTCGCTTCGAGCTTTTAGAGGAGGATGCGCCAAAGACGACAGAGAACTTTCGCCTGCTGGCCGAGAAGGGCTACTACGACGGCATCATCTTTCACCGCGTCATCAAAGGATTCATGATTCAGGGTGGCGACCCGCTCGGCGCGGGCTACGGCGGCGAGTCCGCCTGGGGCGGGAAGTTCAAAGACGAAATCAACAGTTCGTCTCCGCTTTATCAGGGAGGCTACAAGGCAGGCACGGTGGCTATGGCCAACTCCGGGCCAAACACCAACGGCTCGCAGTTCTTCATCATGCACACCGACTATCCGCTGCCTCCGAGCTACACCAAGTTCGGGCAGGTCATCGAAGGCCAGGACGTAGTCAACGCCATCGCCACAACGCAAACGGGCGCCAACGACAAACCCGTCTCACCTGTGACGATGGAGAAAGTAACGATTGAAGAGCAGTAAACGATAGTGATGAGTGATGAGTGATGAGTGATGAGCATAAGAAAGAGTTTTTAACTCATCACTCATTACTCATCACTCATTACTATTTTCACGCTGTGGTTGAGAGGGCCGTGACCGTGACCTAGCCCCGGCGCGTGGCGGATGGCGTCCGTGACGAAGCGTTTGGCGGCTTCGACCGCTTTTTCGAGAGTTAGCCCGCGTCCCATGCACGCGGCGATGGCGGCAGAGAGCGTGCAACCTGTGCCGTGCGTCGAGGTCGTTTCAATCCACTCACCGCGAAACAGCGTCACACTCCCGTTATCGTCGAGCAGATCAAGCGCGGTCGGCACACTTCATCCCGCCCGCCTTCCGCCATCTGCCATCTGCCTTCCCCATTGCTTTTCAGGTGCCCGCCTTTGACCAGCACGGCGCGTGCCCCCATCTCGCGCATAGCACGAGCGGCGCGGCGCATCCCCTCTTCGTCCTCTATCTTCAGTCCCGTGATGCGTTCGGCTTCTGGAATGTTCGGCGTGGCCACGCAAGCCAGCGGCAGGAGTTCTGCGACCAACGCAGCCAAGGCCTCGTCGTCAATTAAATCGTAGCCGGAGGTCGAGCGCACAACCGGATCAACGACGGGCGCGGGCAGGCTTGTTTCACGAAACAGGCGCGCGACCTCTGCGATCACTTCTCGCGTCGGCAGCATGCCGGTCTTCGCACACGCGACTTTGAAATCTTCGATGACCGGTATCACCTGCTGGCGCACAGTCTCAGCCGTCTGGTGTGTGGCGCCGAAGACCCCCATCGTGTTCTGAAACGTCAGCGACGTAACGGCGGCGACGGCGAAGCAATCAAAGGCGGTGAAGGTCTTGATGTCCGCAACAACGCCCGCACCGCCCGACGGGTCAAATCCGGCGATGGTCAATGCAACGGGGTTATTCATTTTTCCTCTAAGATCATGCGGTGGCGCGTCTGGTCGTAAATCACCTTTTTGAACCGCCGGAGCAAATTAGCTCCAATGACACCTGCGCCGATGTCACCTGCGTTTGCGCCTTGCGATGCTGTCGAGAAGAAAACGACCGGGTTCTGAATCACCAGGCGCCCTAGCCGGAGGCTCGTCGCTTTGCCGATGCGAACTCCGCTCACTCCGCCTATCCCTTCCACGGCGGCTTCCATCGTTTGTTGGGTCGAATCGAGCAGCCTGCGCTTTCTCACGAAAGGGCTGTAGAACTCAAGGTCTGTTCCCCCACCGCCGCTATCAATCGCAAACATCCCTGTGATGGGAGCAAGTCCCGGCAGCACAACCCGGACGCGAACGTGCGGGTTATTGTCCATCATCCTCACCGGGATAATCTCACCGCGCCCATGATAACGATAACCTCTCGGACGATACAAAGTCATGACCTTCGTCTCGTAATCAATTTCCACGACGAACCGGCTGATGAAATCGTAGCCGAGGAGTCCGACAATAGCCGGGCCTGAAGCGGAAGAAAGCTCCAGCGGCAGCACGCCGATTTCTCCTAAAACAAACTTGACGCCGGAGAGATTGAACGAAACATTCTTCACCAGAGCAAAATCAACCAGGTTTTCTCCACTCCCGGCGGCCTGCGTTTCATCTTGAAGCTTGAGATTCAGCGCCGCCGCCTGACGCCGGTTGATGAGCGTTTGTTCATTTCCGCTATCAACCCCGAACCACAGAGGCTCAGAGCCATTCACACTCACGCGAACTAAAACATGGCCGCCATCAGTCAGCTCAAAAGGAATTCTTGAAGGAGGCGCATCTATGGCGCGCCGCGATTCCGGCAGCGTCAACGCCAGCACGTTGCCGGATAAGGGAGAGCAGAGCAACAGGGCAAAGGCGGCGAGCGCAAGCAGCTGAAACAAGAACTTACTATCAGAGTTCATCACACACTCCTCCTCATCAGATAGTGAGGACACAATACCGTTAGACACCGGGGAGCGGCCATTTACTCAGTAAATTTATGCAGCCTCAGATGGATCGGCGGCGGCTTTCCTTTTCGGCTACCCGTTGGAGCTTTTGTCGCGAATCGCTCGGACTGTTGCATCCAGATCAATTGATTCGCTAAAGAGGCGAATCGCGGCGACACCGCTCGCGCCTGCGCGCAAGATTTCCGGCACGTTTTCGAGGGCGACGCCTCCAAGCGCAAGCAGCGGAAAGGGAGAAAGCTGGTGCGCGGCTTCGCGTAAAGATGCTAAACCGACAGGCTCGCCGTAGACCTGTTTCGACGGAGTATCGAAGACGGGGCCGAAGACCGCGAAGTCTGCACCGTCGTCTCGCGCGGCTTGCGCTTCCGAGAGTGTGTGCGTGGAGACGCCAATCAGGAAGTCGGGTCCGAAGGTGCGGCGAATGACTGAGGCAGGGAGGGAACGCGTGGTGAGATGGCAGCCATCTGCGCGTGCGGCGCTGGCCGCGTCTGCGCGGTCGTTGACGAGAAGTCGCGTCTGTGTGCCTCGCGTAATCTCAACGGAGCGTGCGGTCAATTCATAAAGCGTGCGTGTGTTGAGATTCTTTTCGCGGAGTTGAATGAGCGGAATGCCGGCTCGACAGCCCGCGCGGACGAGCGCGAGCACGGTCTGGAAATCTTCACTACTCGGAGTGCTGGCGGGGGTCATCGCGCCGCTGGTAATCAGGTAGATAATCGGCTTTGGAAGGCTCAGCGGCATTGGTCGCTTGCGTTGTGGGCTTAATGGGGACGCCTTCGAGAGCGCGCACGGTCTGGCGAAAATGCGTTATCTCCCAGACGGCGATGCCGAGATTCAATAAACCCAGCCCCGTAACCGCGCCGCGTATCCAACCCGATGAGACGGCGTGCTGCAAACCCTGTATGCCCGTCTTCTGCGCCGCGTAGAGCAGGAAAAAGTTGTCGCCCCAATCCGAGAGGCCGAATGGCGCATACCACGGCAACAGCGTCAGCACGATGCCGACTTCGAGGCACAGGACAATGTAGAAGATAACGCTGAGCTTGGCTGCCATACGAGTGAATGGTAAAGGGTCAAGGGTAAATGGTCAAATGTACGACGAGCTTTCTGCCATTCACCACCTGCCATTTACTATTGACTGGCCTTTTGTTCCTGAAGCTCGCGCAGCTTCTCGGCCACCCCCCGGTAGGAGATGCTGATGCCGTAGACTTCACTGAAAACGTCTATGGCTTTGTCCAGTTCGCCCAGTTGTTCGTAAGACGTGCCGAGGTCGTAGCGCAAGGCCTGATACTCGTCTTCCGTGTGGCCGGGCGCTTCCAAACCCTTCTTGAACCACATGACGGCGAGGCTCGGCATGCCCTTGCCCATAAAACAGTGGCCGAGCATGTTGCAGCATTGCAGGTAACGCGGCGTGCCGTCGCGCGGCGAAGTCATGGCGGCGGCGGCCTGAAACTGTTCGACCGCTTCGTCCAGAAGCTCCATCTCTTTATAGGCGATGCCCAGATTATAGTGCGTTTCGTAATCGCCGTCGGCAGAGGGCGACTCTTCTTCCTCAGCCGCCGTGCGAAACTCGTCGAAGATGGCCGCCAATCCCGCATCAAGCCCCGGCTTCGATTGGTCTGAGGCAGGCGCGGGCGCAGGCGGCTCAGTTGCGGGCGGCGCTGACTGCACCTCTGCAAAAATCTCGTCCACCTCTACGCTGCTGGCTTCAACCACAGGAACTTCTTCGGCAACGTCATATTGCGTGAAGCTCTCGAACTCTACGGTTTCAGCCTGCGGAGCAGAGGCCGCCTCAGGCGACGCCGGCTGGCCTAGCTTCGCACGGCGCGAAGCAATCTCCGCGTGCGCGCCGAACTGACGTTCGAGCATGTCGAGCGTGTCGGCGGCGATGTCCATGTAGCCCTGTGCGAGATAGAAATCAACGCTGTCTAGTTCCTGCTTGAGCGCCGCGTCGCGTCGCGGGTCAGCCGCGCCTGAAGCAGCACCTGCTTCGCTGGCGGTAGCAGCGGGAGGCTGTGGCTGCGGCGCTGTCCCGCCTCCGAAATCAAACTCCTGAAAACTACCGGGCACAGAATCGGACTGCGTCGCGTCCGTGTGAACAGGCGCTCCCTCAGCGCCCGCCGGATTCCAGTCTTCGTTCAGATCGGCAAACGAGGAAGAGGGATCAGGTGCGGGCGGCGCGACCGCGTTGAACTCAAACTCTGTGACCTCCTCGGCTGGCGGCAATCCCATGGCAGAAGCTGTCGAGGATTCTTCATGAATCAGCGCGAAGCTCTCGAAGGATGGAACCTCTTCCGGCTCAGGCTCAGGTGCGACTTCTTCCGCAGCCTGCTCCGACACGTAGCCCAGTGCGTGCAGCCGCGCAAGGTGGCGCTGGTCCGGCGCAAACTGCGCGAGTTGTTGCAAAGCTGAGCGTTCGACCTCAGGCAGCCCGGCGGCCTCAGCCGCTTCCGCCAGACGTTCGAGCGCCTGATGCTGCTTTTCATCCTCGCGCTGCCACGCGTAGAAACGAACGAGCAGGCGCAGCGCTTCCACATGGTCGGGATCGCGCGCCAGCACTTCGTTCAGCAACTCCATCAATCTGTTTTCTTCGCGCCCGGAGAGCATCTGTTCCGTGACGCTGGAGAGCACGCGGACGGCATCGTCCACCGCGCCCGCGCTCAGATGAAGCCGGGCCACGTCAACAAAGCGCAGGTAGTGTGATGTTTCGCGTGTAACAAGCGTGGTGACGGTACGCTCGGCAGCGGCAGCGTCTTCCGCCTCGATGTAAGCGTCCGCGAGCATCGAAAGCAACTCGACATCTTCGGGTTGCTTTTGGAGCGCACGCTCTAAGACTTCTGCGGCTTCGTCGGGCGTGCCGAGCGCAATCTGAGCTTTGAGAAATCCGCTCAGGCCGCTGTAATCCAGCGGGCGGAGGTCGAGCGCGGAGGTGTAGGCTTCGGCAGCGCGCTCGTGAGCGCCGCGAGCGAGAAGTTGCGCGCCCGCCTCTCTGAAGGCTTCAGCCGCTTCGTCCGGCATTCCTTCGCGCATATAGCCTTGCGCCAGCTTGACGCGCGTCTCCGTATTGTGCGGCTCAAGGTCCGCAACTTTGCGTAGGATTTCGAGAGCTTTACGCGATTGCCCGTCGCGCAGCCACGCCTCCGCAATAATCATGTACTGGGCGCGAGCATCAACGACGAGTCCCTGCAATTCGTAAAGCACGGCGAGCTTGTTGGCGATTTCGGGGCTGCGCGGATTGAGGCGGTCTATCTTCTTGTACATCGCGATGGCTTTGCTCTGAAAGCCCTCTTCGCGGTAATGTTCGGCGATGCGTAAGAAGCACTGAATGGCTTGTTGCTTGTCGTTCTGGCGAACGTAGAGGTCGCCGAGCATGTTGAGCGCGGTGAAATCCCCGGTGTCATGCTCGACTATCTGACGATATTCTTTGATGGCTGCCGGAATTTTGCCCTGGGCAAGGAATTTCTCAGCCGCACGCACAACCTTTGCTTTATCGAAGGCCATTCTTGAATCTTCTAGTCGGTCACAAATCAGGATTGCGGGATTAAATCATGAGCGGCGAGCGGGCGCTAGTCTTAGAGCGCTGTTCGGGTGAACTCGACCGGCAACATACCTGACGCTCTCTCCGATAAAGCGCCAGACAGGTACGCTAACACGCATAAATACTGAGTGTCAACGCTTCGTTTTTCCACAGTTTAGCCAGTTTTTCAGAGTTAATTTTCACCTGTAGCTTGAAACTAAATCGCCCGACCCTCAACGAGAGAAAGCCCGCACACGCGAGCGCGGACACTACAAGAGCGCCCGCCGTACGCCTCGCGGAGCGGGTAGCGCTCCTGGGCTTTGCCCTCTACGCCATCTTCGCGCCGCATTCAATCGCGGGCGCGGAGATTGCCCTGATACTGGTCGGGCTTGGCTGGCTCGTGCGCCTGCTGATTACGCGGCGAACCTTTATTAAGCGAAGCGCGCTTGACCTGCCCATCCTGCTTTTTCTGGGCTGGACGATTCTTTCAGCCCTCTTCTCGGCAGAGCCGCGCATCAGTTTGCCAAAGCTGCAATCAATCGCGGTCGTGCTTCTCTTCTATCTCACGCAATCAATTCTGACCAGACGCACAGCCGTCCTGATCGCCGTCCTGATGATTGCTTCCGGCGTGGCCGGAGTCGTGGGAAGCGTCTTTGATTTGGCGCGCGGGCGCGGCGTGATGATCGAAGAACTGTCAGCGGAGAGTCCTTTTCACGAACTGCAAATGGGAACCGGTGATGCGGTGTGGCGCGTGGAGGGCAGGCGCATCCGCTCGGTCGAAGAGATTGACGAAGCGATCAGGCAAAAAGGAGCGGGAGAGCGCCTGCCGGTCAGCATCATCAAGCAGGGCGAGCATGACGAGCGTCCCGGCTTCATCGTCACGGCTGAGATGAAAGCGCGTGGAGCGCCATCCGGCATCAAAAGCCTTGGGCCGACGCACCGCTTTCGTGCTTCCGCGTGGACACGTCACTACGAAACATTCTCCGAGACACTGCAAATCCTGGCTCAACTCGCGCTCGGGTTAGCGCTCGCGCATCTTCAGCGCGGCAACTCGCGCCGCAGATTTATCTATCTCGCGCTCGCCGCAACCGTGCTGCTCACCCTCGGCATTGCGCTCGCGGCGATGCGAACGGTGCTGGTTGCGCTCACTATCGGCGCTGCCGTCATCACCATGCGCGCGGCGCGCGGTCGGGCACGCTTAATCGTCGCCGCAGTTATCGTGCTGGCGCTCGCTCTTGGCGCGCTTGCCATCTGGCGCACACGCACTGTTGGGGCGCTGACCCTCGAAGATCACAGCGCGTCTTTGCGTTGGACGGTAGCGCGTGTCGGGGTTTCAAGAATCATGCTGCATCCGGTCTTCGGTCATGGCATGGACGCTGTAAAGAATCATTGGACGCAGTGGGGCTTTCCCGGCACAGATATGATTCACCTGCACTCGACACCTTTGCAGATAGCATTTGACAGAGGCTTGCCCGCACTTTTCTTCTGGCTCTGGCTGATAGCGGCGTGCTGGCTGATGGCCGCGCGCGCGGAAAAGTTGTTTCGTGATTTCGAGGACGCGAACCGTCACGGTCTGCTGCTCGGCGCAACCGGGGCTATCGCCGGGTTCTTCGCCAGCTCACTCGTCAACTACAACTTCGGCGACGCCGAAGTCGCGCTCGTCTTCTGGTGGTTGATGGGCGTCGTGGTCAGTTTACAGTCTTTAGTTTTCAGTTCTCAGTTAAATCCAAAAGCTGAAAACTGAGAACTGGAAACTGAAAACTATTATCAGATTACGTCTGCAAAGTTTTTCCGCGTTCTGGCGAACCACCAGTAGCCGAAGATGAAGACGATGAGGGCGAAGCCTGTGAAGTAGGCCAGGCCGCGCCAGTCGGGCGCTCGGCCTTCGAGCATGATATTGCGGTAGCTTCTAATCAGGTGCGTGAAAGGGTTGGCGTTGATGAACGGAAGGAATCGCGGCGGCACGATTGATTCCGGGTAAATAATCGGCGTCAGGTACATCCAGACCATCAGGAGCAGCGCGATTCCCTGCACGATGTCGCGCAGGAAAACGCCCAGGCTTGCGACGAGCCACGCCGCGCCGAACGTGACGAGAAGCTGGGGCACAACGAGTACGGGCAGCCATAACACGGTCGGATGAACGCTTCGTTGAATGATGAGCGCCAGCACCAGCAGCGCGATTGTCCCGAACAACTGGTTGGCGAGCGAGGAGAGTGTTTGCGCGACCGGGAGAATTTCGAGCGGGAAGACGACCCGCTTGACAAGGTTTGCCTGCGAGACAATCTTCTGCGATGAAAGCTGCACCGCCTCCTGAAACGCAGTCCAGGGCAACACCCCGCAGAACAGATAGAGCGCGAATTCCCAGCCGCTGCCGCTGACGCCAAACCTCGCGCCGAAGATTCCGGCGAAGATCAGTGTAAACGTCGCAATCGTCACCACCGGCGTCAGGACAGCCCAAAGGATGCCCAGCACAGAGCCTTTATAGCGCGCGGCAATCTCGCGCCGGACAAGCGAGTCAATCAAATCGAAGCGGCGCGGCAATTCCCAAAGCGGACGCCACACCGCCCTGCGCGCTGTTTGAGACGAAATCATGGCGGAAGTATAACAGTAATCAGTGGTCAGCAATCAGTAGTCAGTTAAAAGCAAAAGGTCAGGGTTACTTATCGCCTTGCCTTTGCTGACTACTGATTACTGACTACTGACCACTTGCTTTACAAGTGTCTTTCCCTGATTATTCATCGCTGATTATGGAGACAGTGAAGCAGGGAGAGCACATTGAGCTTTCCGACATCAAACTTGGAATCGTCTGCCCGATGGCGAATGAGGAAGCGTCCGCCGTCCCATTTGTCAACGCCGTGTTGGAACAATGCGCCCAGCGCGGGTTTCAGTCGGTCACTTTTTTCGTCGTGCTGGATAGCGTCAGTCGCGATGGAACGCGCGGACTGCTTGAGGAACTGGAAAAAGAGAACCCCCAGCTTCGAGTCGTCTGGTCGCCGGAGAACCGGAGCGTGGTTGATGCTTACGTTCGCGGCTACCGCGAGGCTTTCAACGCCGGGTGTGATTGGATTCTGGAGATTGACGCCGGGTTCAGCCATCAGCCATCAGACATCCCGCAGTTTTTTGACAAGATGCTCGAAGGTTACGACTGCGTTTTCGGCAGCCGCTTCTGCGCTGGGGGCACGGTTTCTGATAGCTCTACGAAGAGAGAGTTTATCAGTCGCGGCGGAACTATCCTGGCGAATCTCCTGCTCGGCACGAAACTCAAAGACATGACGAGCGGCTTTGAGATGTTCAAGCGCACCGCTCTACAGCAGATTCTTACGCGTGGGATAAAATCTCGCGGCCCGTTTTTCCAGACCGAGATTAAAACCTATTGCCGCAACTTGCGAATCACGGAAGTCCCGATTCAATACCGCGCCGCCAGCCACAATGTCGGCAACAAGGCGCTCAAAGATTCTTTCAGCAATCTGTGGCGATTGTTTCGCCTCCGCTTGCAAGGCCAACTCTAAAGCACAAGGACAAATCAAATTTATTCAGATGAAAGATAAGACCGCTCTGATTGTGACTTCAATCGCGCCGCCGAACGAGGTGTTGCGCAGCCTCGCGCAAGGATGCCTCGAACGAGACATAGACTTCATCGTTATCGGAGACGTTGCCAGCCCGCCCGACTTCAAATTGGAAGGCTGCCGCTTCTACGGCCTCGCAGAGCAACGCGAGCTTGGACTGAGTTTCGCCCATAAATGCCCGACCAAACATTACGCGCGCAAGAACATCGGCTACCTGCTGGCGATAGGCACGGGCGTGTCTGTGATTATCGAAACGGACGACGACAACCATCCCCACCCGGAATTCTGGGAAGAGCGCAGCCGTTCACAAGCTGTCAAGACGGTCTCAAACGCTGGCTGGGTCAACGTCTATCGCTACTTCACGGAGGCGAACATCTGGCCTCGCGGTCTGCCGCTCGACCGGATACTGACGGACATCCCGGCCTTTGAATCGCTCAAGCAGGAAGATGTTGATTGCCCGATTCAGCAGGGTCTGGCGGACGAGAATCCTGACGTGGATGCCATCTATCGCCTGGCGTTGCCGCTCCCGCAATCTTTCAGGAAAGATCGGCGCGTGGTGTTAGGCGCGGGGACATGGTCGCCGTTCAATAGCCAGAACACGACATGGTGGCGAGAGGCTTTCCCGCTTCTGTACCTGCCCGCTTACTGTTCTTTTCGGATGACGGACATCTGGCGCAGCTTCATCGCGCAGCGCATCGCTTGGGCTAACGATTGGGGGATTCTCTACCACGAGCCGACCGTCTGGCAGGAGCGCAACGAGCATAACCTGATGCGCGATTTTCGCGATGAAGTGCCCGGCTATCTGAACAACAGCGCCATCTGCGAAGCTCTGGATAAACTTTCGCTCCCGTCGGGTGTGGATAAGCTTGGCGATAATCTGCTGAGTTGCTACGAGGAGCTAATCAGGATGGAACTGGTCGGGCGGCAGGAACTTGAGCTAGTTGAAGCGTGGACTTCAGACCTTGAAGAAACTTCCCCGGCTGTTGGCGCGTAAAAGGTAGCTCATTGATTTTCCGCGTCGGCTCTCGAAGGAGTTCATTATGGAAACCTCAATCCAGAAGCTCGTCGCCATCTCGTATCTCGTCATCGGTCTTTCGCACATCGTTCAACCGCGCGTCTGGGCGCAGTTCTTCATCATGTTTCGTGATAAGGGTGAAGTGGGCAGCTTCCTGAGCGGCCTGCTGCATTTTCCGCTGGGCCTGCTGATCGTGTCGTTTCATAACGTGTGGAGTGGAATCCCTTTGATAGTCACCATCATGGGCTGGGGCTTAGTAATCAAAGATCTCGTCTACTTAACCTATCCGAAACATGGGATGAGAATGCTGGCGCGCGTCTCCATTGAGAGGTCTTGGGGATTTGTCGTGGCCGGTGTGATAGCCGTCGTACTCGGCGGAGTAATAATGTATCCATTGCTCGGCAAGTGGTAAGAAGCTGTAGAAGAAGTGCCTAAGGGCCAGCAGGCGGAGTTTCTTTCGCTGGCGGCGTCGGTAGAATCCCCGCCAGAAACTGCGGCTGACTCCAATCCCACAGCCGTTCAGGATGCTGGTCTATCTCAAGCGGCCTCATGTTCCAGAGCCACGTCGCGTGCGATGTCGCGCCGCGAGTGTTGATAAAGGCGCTCATCAGCAAAAGCAGCGCGCCGCAGGCGAGTTGCACACGCCAGCCTGCGCGCGTTGGATCCGAAGCCGACTGCTCCCGCCAATTCAGCATTGCCCTGATACCCAGGATACCAAGCAGCACAAACCAGGGAACCAAACCGGTCGTGAAACGCGGTCCGAAGCTGTGCCCGCCCCACCAGTGAGAGAAACTGGAAATTACCACTAAATGCCCTGTGATGATTGCGAGCGAAAGCCACACGAGCCGTTGATGAACCAGCTGCCGACGGTAGCGCGCCAGGAGATATGCCACAAAGAGAAGCGACGGGACATAAACCAACAACCCGCGCGACGGGCTGACGAGATTTCCCGCCAGCGCCTCCCAGAAGATGTCGAACTGCAAACGACTGGCGCGATAATAATTGGGCAGAAGCTGGCCAAAATTCGACCATGAATAAATGACGAACACCATTAACCACGTTGCGCCCGTGACGGCATAACGGAGAAACAACCGGCGATGGTAGATGAAGAGATAAACGGTGACGGCTAAGATATGCACGCTGAAAGTCGGGCGCACAAAGTACATCCATGAAAGCAAACTTGCCAGCAAGACAGGATTGAAGCGCCGCTTGCCGGTTTCGCTTCTCACGAGCAGGAAGATGACAACGCCGAGCAGCAGGATTCCCCAGGTCTCCGACCATAAAGCTCTCGACGCGGTGCTGTAGACCTGCGTGCCGAGCGCGCCGCCAAAGGCAACGACGACGCTCCAACTAACGGGAAGCAGCAAGCGCGCCGTATAAAAAAAGATGACGGAAAGCAGGGCCATCAACAAGGCTGCCAGCCCTGCTTCAATCACGACTTCGCCCCGGCGGATCGTAAGTCCCGTCCGCGTTGGCGGCAGAAATCCCGAAGAGATTGAACGCGGCCACAAACGGTGTCGAGAGGACGGAACTGCCGGGCGGCAGGTGATAATAGAGATGGCCGCGCGTTACTTCCAGTTGATAGGCAGGCCCGTTTTTGAAGTAGTATCCATGCCACACAGGTTCATGGCGCGGGAGCGCGTAGGCGTCCAACGTGAAGCTCTGGTGGCTGATGAGACTCTGGCTGAGCAGCATCGAATATTCCGAATCGGCGACCTGACGAATGCGCGAGAAGAGGAAGATGGAAAGCGTCAGCACGAAGATAACCGCGCCCGCGACGGTCGTCGAGCTCAATCTTTTGACAAAACTGCGGTGGTCTCTAATCATTTTCGACGTGGCTATAACAATGGCAGGATGATACCAGAAAGTTGGCTGCGTGCTTGTCACCTGTCACCCGTCTAAGGTAGGTTTTAGTTTATGGCAACGGCATTGCGCGTCGAGAATGTTTCCAAGCAGTATCGCATCTACGAGCACCCGGGCGACCGCCTGAAAGAGTCTCTGACGCGCGGGCGCTGGAAGCGTCATCGCGAGTTCTGGGCTTTGCGCGATGTCAGCTTTGAACTCGAAGCGGGAACGACGACAGGCATCATCGGCCCGAACGGTTCGGGCAAGTCAACCCTGCTTCAGATCATCACGGGCACGCTCGAACCCACGCACGGCCACGTCTATCACGAAGGGCGCGTGGCCGCGCTGCTTGAACTGGGCGCGGGCTTCAATCCTGAATTCACAGGACTGGAGAACATCTATCTGAACGCCGCGCTGATGGGTTTTTCAAAAAGCGAAACCGAAGAGCGACTGCCGGAGATTAAGCGCTTCGCAGAGATCGGCGATTTCCTGAGCCAGCCCGTCAAGACCTATTCGAGCGGCATGTATATCCGTCTCGCCTTCGCCATCGCCGTCAGTGCCGACCCCGAAATCCTGATTGTAGACGAGGCGCTCTCGGTGGGCGATACCGTTTTCCAGCATCGCTGTTTGCGCCGCATCAAGGAGATGCAGCAAAACGGCGCGACCATTCTCTTCGTCTCGCACGACCCGCACGCCGTTCGCGCGCTCTGCTCCCGCGCCATTCTGCTCAACGGCGGTCGGATGGAGGCGGACGATGATCCGACCGACGTGCTCAATCGCTACCGCGAGCTTATCATGTCGCGTGAAGCGGCTTACAAGGCTTCAATTCCCTCCGCTCCTGAAACTGACGAATATGAAGAAGACATCGCTTTGCTGGATGAGCCAATCGAGCCGCTCAGCTACACGTATCGTCACGGCGACGGCAGCGCAGAGATTCTGAGCGTTGAATTGATGGACGCCGCGCGCCGCGTGATTGATCTGGTTGAAACGGGCGAGCCGGTGATGGTGCGCGTTCGCGCTCAACTCAATAGCGATCTTGAGAATCCCGTCTGCGGCTTTCTGATTCGCAACCGTCATGGCATTCATGTCTACGGGACAAACACAGAGATTCAGCAGGCAGACTTCGGCTATGTCAGAAGCGGACAGATTATCGAAGCGACGTTCTCTTTCAACTGCTGGCTGGGGGCGGGCGAGTTCTCGATTACGGTGGCGGTTCACAGCGCCGGAGCTATTAGTTTCGACTGGGTTGACGATGTTGTCTTCTTTCGCGTGATGAGTGCCTTTCCAATGGAAGGTGTCGCCAATCTCAATGCCAGCGTGGCGACGCGGAGGCTCAGTCTGCGCGCCGACCGCGCGAGCGCAAATTTGTAGAATGAAACTTACACGGCAGGTGGCAGCCATCCCTGCCGGTGCTTGAACGTCAATGATTGAAACCACTGATTCCGAAATTGATGTTGAACAGTTGATGAAGGAGATACGCGACGCGGTCTCCCTGCGCGAGGCTGAAGGGCGGGGGTCTCTGATCGGCGCGTCGCTGGCGCTGTCCGATATTTTCGCGGCTATTGACCAGACGGCAGACGAGGTGGCCGAACACGGCGAACAGGACAAAGAGGCCGAACAGGTTGAACTGCTACCCCTCAAACTCCAACCGGAGTTCGTTCCTAATAAGGAAGATCACTATCACATCAACGACCTGCTGAAATACCACGACCACATCTTCGTCTGGAACGCCTATCGCGCGATTCTGAAGCGTGAGCCGGACGAAACGGGGTTGACGCAGTTTCTCAAGGAACTGCGCAGCGGGCGCTTCAACAAAATTGATGTTCTGGCGAGCCTGCGCTTTTCACCCGAAGGCCAAGCCCGAAACGTTCAGCTTGACGGACTGCGGCGACGCCCCCTGCTCAGGCGGCTCTATAGCGTTCCGGTTTTCGGATACCTCCTGGAGATGATGGTCGCAGTGGCGCGTCTGCCCAAGATGATCCGCAGCCAGCGACAGTTTGAAAATCACACGCTGGCGCAACAGGAATTGCTCGCAGCTCACGTCAATCAAGTGAGCGACACCGTTTTCCAAGTCATGGACTCTTATTCGCGTGAGTGGGAGCGGGGACTGTCAGAGGCGTCTCAAGTTTCATCAAAAGTATCTGAAGAGCAGAGGAAGCTCGCCAGGCTACAACATCAGCAGGTCGCAGGACTGTTCCTTGAACAGCGCGAGATAGTCGAGCGACTGGGGAAGCTGGAAGCGGAATCAAACGCTCGTCTGGTAGCTCCGCAAGGGGCGGCAGGAAGCAACCTGGCGCTGCCTCATCAGACAGCCAGCGGGGCGACTTCGACGAAAGACGCGCGCGCCCGCATGGATGAACTCTTCGCTTCGTTTGCAGAGGAGTTTCGCGGGGCTCGTGAAGATATTAAAGAGGGCTTAAGATTTTATCTGCCGGTGCTGAAAGCTGCCGGAATCGAAAACAATATTCTGGACATCGGCTGCGGGCGCGGCGAGTGGCTTGAGTTATTGAAAGAGGAAGGATTCGAGGGGCGCGGTGTCGAGATCAACCGGGTGCTGACCGAGCAGTTGCGAAGCCGGGGACACGAAGTCGTGGAAGAAGATGCGCTTCCCTTCCTGCGCAGTCTTCCCGATAACAGTCTGGATGCCGTGACGGGCTTTCATTTCATCGAGCATCTTTCGTTTGAGACGCTAATCGCAATGCTGGACGAGATAGCCAGAACGCTGCGACCCGATGGGTTAGTCATCTTCGAGACGCCGAACCCGAAGAATCTCGTGGTCGGAGCATGTAACTTCTATTCCGACCCGACGCACGTCAAGCCGCTCTTTCCAGAAACCGTTCGCTTCATCCTCAGCAATCGTGGCTTCACGGATGTCAGACTCGAATATGTCAACCCGGTCGGCGGCAGTCCTTTCAAAGATGAAAGCGAAGGCTCTGCTGCGCTCGACAGTTGGTTCTACAGCCCCCGCGACTTTGCCGTGATTGGCCGGAGAGCTTGAACGTCTTTCTAATAGTTGCTAATCCCTGAAAACGATTCACCTGTGGCAAATCTTCCTCTTCATCGCGTTGTTATCCTGACTTCCCACTTTTCGACGGGCGATGCCGTCAGCAATGACGTGGTGGGGATGTGCGACGCTTTTTCAAGACACGGCTATGAGGCACGGATGTATGCGGGAAGCTGGGACCCGAGCGAAGCTGAGATTTTCCCTGTCGCCGAAATCCGGCAGTTTCTCAGAGACCCGGCAGACTTGCTCATCTATCACTACTCAATCGAGTGGGGTCCCGGTCTGGAGTTGCTGCGAGATTTGGAATGCCGGACGGCCATCAAGTATCACAACGTGACGCCGCCCGAATTCTTCGTCGGCGTGAGCCAGTGGCACGAGGAGAAGTGTCGTATCGGACGAGCCGAGCTTAAAGTGATCGCGCACGCCGACTGCGACCTGTATCTGTCCGACTCTGAATACAACCGGCAGGACTTGTTAAATGAAGGCATCGCCCCGGAAAAATGTTTCGTCGTCCCACCCTTTCACCACATTGATCGTCTTCAGGCACTCGAAGCTGATTTGGAGGTGCTGGATGATTACAGGGACGGCAAGACCAACATTCTGATGGTCGGTCGCGTCGCGCCGAACAAAGGCCACCCGGCGTTAATCGAAGCCTTCGCTGTTTATCATCACGATTACAACCGCGATAGTCGTCTGCTCATCATCGGCAAGGAAGAAGAGGCTTTCAAGCGCTATTCAAGACGGCTGCGTGAAACCGTCGCTTTCCTGATGATGAAGGATTCCGTACTGCTTATCGGCGGGGCTTCCGATAGCGCGCTCAAGGCTTATTATCTTTTAGCCAACGTCTTTGCGATTGCCAGCGAGCATGAAGGTTTCTGTGTGCCGATTATTGAAGCGATGTCCATGAAAGTTCCGGTGGTGGCCTACGCTTCGTCCGCAGTTCCCGCTACAGTCGGCGGCGCTGGATTGGTTCTCGATAAACGCAGCCCTTACCTGATGGCCGAAGCAATTGATCGCCTCGTCCGCGATGAATCGCTGAACATCGCACTGGGGATGAAAGGCTGGCAACGCTATCAGCAGCAGTTTACGAATGAGCAGATAGAACTGGAACTGTTCCGCAGCCTTCGGAGCAGGCTGGAATAAAGAGATGACCCGAATCGCTGTTCTTACTCCCAGCATCACGACGAACGATGCCGTCAGCAATGATGTCTTCGGGATGACGGGCGTGCTCAGGCAACTCGGGCATGAGACGCGGATTTATGCTGAAGGATGGAGTTTTGATAAACCCAAAATCTGGCCTGCCCCGAAGATAAGCGGTTTTCTCAAGCATCCGTCGGACCTCTTAATCTATCACTACTCCAGAGGCTGGGACTTCGGCTTGAATCTGCTGCACGAGCTAAAGTGCCGGAAGGTGGTCAGGTATCACAACGTCACGCCGCCCGAATTTTCTGTGCGATTCAGCAAAGATTACGCGAGGATGTGCCTTGAGGGTCGTGACCAACTACCTTTCATCGCCCGCTCAGGCTGCGACCTCTTCATGTCTGCCTCCGCTTACAACGAAGAGGAGCTATTGCAGGGAGGCGCACCCCTTTCAAAAAGTTCGGTCGTCCCGCCCTTTCATCACATTGATCGTCTCGCGGCACTCGAAGCTGATCGTCAGGTCTTAGACGCCTACGGGGATGGCAAGACCAACATCCTGATGGTCGGTCGTGTCGCGCCGAACAAGGGACACCCGATGCTGATTGAAGCCTTCGCCGCCTATCATCACGACTACAATCCAAACAGCCGTCTCATTATCGTCGGCAAGGGTGAAACGCGGCTGAATGTTTACAACAGATTGCTGCATGAACTCGTCAAGCGCCTGAAGCTACAGGAAGCCGTCATCTTCGCCGGAGAAGTTTCCGACCATGAGCTCAAGGCCTTCTACATGACGGCGCACGTCTTTATGATTACGAGCGAGCACGAAGGTTTTTGTGTCCCGCTCGTGGAAGCCATGTCAATGAAAGTGCCGATTGTGGCCTACGGCTCGTCGGCCATCCCCGGCACAATTGATAAAGCGGGTCTGGTCTGGAAAGAAAGGAATCCTTATCTTTTCGCCGAGTCCGTCAACAAGGTGGTCGAAGATAAAGGCATCAGCACCGCCCTGGGACGGATGGGACTGCGCCGCTACGAACAACATTTCACGAACGAGAGAATCAGGGCGCAGTTCTTAAGCGCCGCCGGTCAGTTCTTATGAGGAAAGTCGCCATCGTCGTGCAGCGTTGCCACCAGAGCGTCGTCGGTGGCTCGGAAGCTCTCGCCTGGCAATATGCCACGCTGCTCAAGGACACATACGAGGTTGACGTGCTGACGACGACCGCCGTTGACGCAGCCTACTGGTCGAACGTCCTGCCCGAAGGCGTGGAGGAACGCGCAGGCATCAACATCCGTCGCTTCCACGTTGACATCGGCTACAGCGAATACAGGACAGAGCTTTGGACGCGAATGATGCAGGATTTCGGGAGATTCAATGCCGGGACTCAGCGCGCTGCGGACGGCGGAACCAGGCACATCCCCTGGAGCATTCCGCTTCAGGAAGAACTCATCCGGCGCATCGGCCCTTACTCCGATTCTCTCGTCAGGTTTCTGCGCTCCAACTGGTCGAAATATCGAACCGTTATTTTCATCACCTACCTTTACCCGACGGCCTACTTCGGGCTGACGGAAGTTCAGCGAGGATACGCGCTCTTTGCGCCGACGCTGCACAATGAGCAACCCGCTTACCTGTCCGTCTACAAGCATGCTGCCCGCCGCGCGCATTCTTTAATCTGGCTGACCGAAGCCGAGCGCCGTCTGGGACACATTCTCTGGGGAGAATTGCCGGGGCGCGTCGTTGGCATGGCGATAGACGCCACACCGCGCGAGCCTCTCCTGCGCGATGAACCTTTTCTGCTTTACAGCGGGCGGATTGACCCTAACAAGGGATGCCTTGAGCTTTTCGACTATTTCATCCGGTTCAAAGAGCAGCACCAGTCTTCCCTGCGTCTGGTCTTGACCGGCAAGGATGACATTCCTGTTCCCGACCACCCGGACATAGAGTTTCGTGGTTTCGTTTCGGCTGAGGAGAAGTTTAGCCTGATGGCGGGCGCTACCGCCTACGTGATGCCATCGGGTAAGGAGAGCTTCAGCATCGTGACGCTGGAGGCGATGGCGCAACGCACTCCCGTGCTGGTGACGAGCGCATCCGATGTGCTGGCCAATCACGTGAAGCAAAGCGGTGGCGGCAGAATCTATCAGGACTACGAAAGCTTTGCCGAGCAACTCGGCCAACTGCTGTCTGATGAATCGATGCGCGCACGGATGGGCGAAGCGGGCAGGGCGTATGTTGCATCCAGATACACCCGAGAGCGCGTCCGGCAATCGCTTGTCGAAGCGGTGGAATCCTGTCCTGACCCTGAAGGAAACGGCAATGTTGTCGTCGCACCAAAGTTCTCCGCAACCGCCAGCCAGCTTTCACCTGAAAAGCAAAAGAAAGCGGAAGCGAGGCAAGCAGATAATTTGTCTTCCTCTCCGCCGCTGCCTTTGCCTGCGGGTTGGGGTGAAGATGACTTGCGCGCCCTCATCGGGTCGGTGCGGGTCGAAGATGCGCCGGATGAAGAGATGAAGATGTACGTCGAGGCGGATTTCAAACGCTTCGTCTACACCCTCGGACTCGTTCCCGAACGCTCCGGTCAAACGGTGCTTGAGCTGGGGGCAAATCCTTATTTCACGACCACGCTTCTTTATAAGTTCAGAGAAGCGAATTTGCATCTGGCAAATTTTTTCAGCCAGTCAGAGCGGGAAGGCAGTCAGAGAGTCACGATTCGTCAGACCGGCGAAGTTATAGAATACGCATACAAGCAGTTTAATATTGAGGACGAAGATTTTCCTTACCGGGACGACACCTTCGATGTTGTTCTCTTCTGCGAGATCATCGAGCATCTTCTCTCCGACCCGGTTCACGCACTTTTAGAAATCAGGAGAGTGTTGAAGCCGGGTGGCACGCTGGTCTTGACCACGCCCAACGTCGTGCGTCTGGATAACGTGCGAAAGATAATCGGCGGAGAGAATGTTTACGATCCCTATTCAGGCTATGGGCCATACGGCAGGCATAATCGTGAATACACACAGGAAGACCTGTTCAGCTTGCTCTCGGCCAACGGCTTCACCGTCAGCACGATGTTTACCGCCGACGTTAATCCCGGCCATACGAGCTCAAGCGTGCCGCTGGAAAGAATCGCGCCGCTGGTGAGGCATCGGCAGACTGATCTGGGACAATATATTTTCTGCCAGAGCAGCGTCAATCAAGTGAGCAAGCAATTGCCCCCGGTGCGCCCGCATTGGTTATACAGAAGTATGCCCGACGAGTCCGACACTACTGATTGAAAATTATCCGAATGATTAACTTCAAGCAGGTCTCAGCCCACTTTTTTCAAATAGCGGGGCGCGTTCGCGACACCCTCAAGCGAAGGAAATACCTGTGGCTGCTAGTCCTGCTGGTGGCGTTCGTCTATTCGTCGCTCTCCATCCTGCGTCACCGGCACTTCACCTCAAGCGCATTCGATCTGGGAATTTTCGATCAAGCCATCTGGCAATACAGCGAGTTTCAAGCACCATACATCTCCGTTCGCTCAAATCGTTTGACGGAACATATTTTAGGGGATCACTTTCATCCCATCCTCGTGCTGTTAGCGCCTCTCTACTGGTTGACGGATAGCGTCGAAGCCCTGCTCATAACTCAGGCGCTGCTCTTTGCAATCGCCATCGTTCCGATCTTTCTTTTTACGGAGAAGCGTCTGGGACAAGTTGCCGGATACCTGTTCGCCATTTCCTACTCAATCTTCTGGGGCATTCAAAAAGCTGTCGAATTTGATTTCCATGAGATCGCCCTGGCCGTTCCTCTCGTGGCGCTGGCTATCTATTTCATTGACGAGAAGAAATGGCGAGCGTATTTCATCTGTCTTGCGCTGCTTCTGCTGACGAAAGAGAATCTCTCCATCCTGGTATTTTTTTTCGGGGTCTACCTGCTCACCCTCCGGCAATTCAAGCGCGGGCTAATCAGCATGGGAGCGGGCGCGGTCTGGTTTGTCGCCGTCACCAAGATTTTCATTCCCTTCTTCATTGACCCGGAGACAATGCGCGCTGACCGCGCCAACAACTACTACCGGTATTGGAGCTATAATCATTTAGGGTCTGGCCCTCTCAATATTCTGCTCAACGCTATCAAGAACCCTCTGCTCATTATCAAAACGCTTTTTTCTCCGGGCGCTAAACTTCATACTTACTGGCTGCTCTTTCACCCTTTTCTGTTTTTAGCTTTCTTCTCACCACTCTTTATTCTGGCTATTCCACTCGTCGCAGAACGCTTCCTCTCGGAGAACGCAACCCTCTGGACTGCTGATTATCATTACACTGCTGTCCTTGTGCCTGTGCTCGTCATGGCCTCCGTTGATGGACTCTCCAGAATCACACGGCGAATCAAACAAGTCAGGCCGCGTTATCTAATCATCATTGCGGCGAGTTGCTTAGTGGTGTTATTCAATTTACGCTTGCTCCCCGAATTTCCACTCTGGAACTTAACCACACCTTCGCAC
Source organism: uncultured Acidobacteriota bacterium (assembly GCA_963811065.1). Classification (GTDB taxonomy): domain Bacteria; phylum Acidobacteriota; class Blastocatellia; order Pyrinomonadales; family Pyrinomonadaceae; genus QHXM01. The sequence continues at coordinate 151,775 of CAWEPR010000011.1, read as the reverse complement.
TGGCGGCTGAGCCCAAGCGATCTAACCGGACGAAGGGCGCTCTCTTTAATTCCGCCGACCGCCTCGGTCATCACTCAAGGGCCAATCACGCCTCACTTAACACATCGTCGCATCGTTTATGTGCTGCACCCGGCCATAACCATCCCCGACTCTGATTTCATAGTTGCGAGCGAGCGCATCAATCCCTATCCTTTTCTAAGCACCCAGGACATCAGGGCTTATCTGAACTATCAACAGACCAGAGGCTATCGCAAAATCTTTGAAGAAGATGGCTGGGTCGTGCTCAAGGCCGAACCCGTGATGAATGCGCCTAATCGTCAAAACAACGATGCGGCCTTTGTCGAACAATCTGTCCCCGACGCAATGACGGCTGGCCAGAGCTATGAGGTTTTCGTCACGCTGAAAAATACTGGAATCAAACCGTGGAGGGCCAGCGAGGCTTACAGGCTGGCGTACCTGAGCGGAAACCGCGACTGGATTCTGGAGCGAGTGGAACTGCCGTCAACTGTTGAACCCGGCTCAATCGTAAAATTCGAGTTCAAAGTTAAAGCTCCACAAAAGCCCGGCACGTACTCCTTTCACTGGGGCATGGTGCAGGATGGAGTGGCGGCCTTCGGCGAGCGTGCGCCTCAGGTTTGGGTAAATGTCGCGGCAGCAAAATCTTCACCCGAATAAACTGCTTTGAAGAAAGGAATAGACCGAGATTAACGGGATTATCAAGATTAAGAAGACAAGACAGGTCAAAGGAGCTTGATGTTGCTTTTACCATCCTGTCCATCTTGTTAATCTCGGTCTATTTCTTAGCGGCTTTGTTAGGAACACTAAAGAGCGTCAGGGAAGATTTCTATGGATGACCCGGTCAACGAGAGCGGCAGCAGCGACTGGAAGATTGCCACGGAGGCGGATATTTACTACTGCTATCGTTTGTTTCTGGACAGAGAGCCGGACGCCGATGGCTGGACGACATATGTCACCAACATCAAGACGGGGATGAGCGTGCAGAGTCTTGTCGCGTCATTCTTGAATTCCGTCGAATTTCGTAACCGGCAGATAGCTCAATCCGCTGTCGAATCAACTCCGTTGCTCGTGGAAGCGGAGACGTTCAAAATCTACGTTGCGCCTTCCGGCTCTCCCGTGGCGACTCCCATCATTGAGGGACGACCCTACGAGCCTCATGTGGTAGCGGCCATTAGACGCCTGTTAAAGCCGGGGATGGTGTTTGTTGATGTGGGAGCCAGCATCGGCTATCTCAGTCTGGTGGCGGCGCATGAAGTCGGGAAGGAAGGAAAAGTAATCTGCTTTGAACCTGACCTGTATAACTGCAAACTTCTCTACCTGAGCACGAAGGTCAACGGATTTGCGAACGTGGAGATTTATCCATTCGCCATCGCCGACGAAAACCGGAACGTCATTTTCGACAGCATGCAGGGCAACGGCGTCATCTCCGACTTTGACATTAACCTTGAATCAACGCCGATGAGATTTGTCGTCAGAGCCTTGCCTCTCGATCAGGTTCTGCGCGACGAAGAATCAGTTCATGTTCTCAAGATGGATGTCGAAGGCGCTGAATACATGGTGTTGCGCGGGGCTGCCAACATGCTCAGACAACATCGCCCCATCATCATCTCCGAATTCTCCCCGGCGGGTCTCAGAAATGTTTCCGGTGTGTCGGGTGAGGAGTTTCTGCGACTTCTGGTTGACGAGGGTTATGACATCTCCGTGCTCGGCTTTGACACGGAAGTTATAGACTGCGGCGATGACATCGGGAAGGTCTTACGTTGTCAAAGCGAGATGTTAACGTCTCATATAGACATCGTGGCTTTCCCAAAGTAAAAGCCCGTTGGAGGCAAGCAGCCTCACTTCATCTTAGAGAAATTTTAATTGAATATAGGGGAACTAAGATTCACCACAGAGACACAGAGAACACGGAGGAGGCACGGAGGCTTGAATCAACTCTCTGTGACCCCTCTATGCTCTCTGTGTCTCTGTGGTGAATTATCAATTTGCCCTACACCCAATTGAAAGCCGCTGTGAGTCTCATGAGCGAAACTTCGACACCGGAATCAGGCGTGCCACGCGGGCTTCGGCGGCTCATCAATTCACCTTTCCTGAAAAGCTCGACAGGCCACGCCCTGCTGGTTGTTCTATTCTACTCTCTCCTGTTCACACTCTTTTTCTCGCCAGTGCTTTTCTCCGGCTCACTGCTTGCCCCCGGCGACGGGCTGACCTATCACGTAGCCTACTTTGAATCGAAGAAAGTCTTCTGGGATCAGCTTCTCGGCGGCGGCTTTCCCATGACCGCCGACCCACAGGTCATGGCGTGGTATCCGCCCTCAGTCATTCTCTCATGGCTACCCGGCGCGTGGAACGTCTTCGTCCTTTCGGCCTACGTCATGGCGAGTTGCTTCACCTACGGCTACGTTTATACGCTGACCAATTCAAAACTATCTAGCGCCGCAAGCGGCATCATCTACGGCATGTGCGGTTTTATGATGGCTCACTTAGGGCACACCGCAATTATTCATGCCGCCACATGGATTCCCCTGATTATCTGGTCGCTGGAAATGCTGCGCCGTAAATTCAGTTCCCTCTGGTTCGCGGTCGGCTGCGCGGCGGTCGCCTGCTGCATTCTCGCCGGGCATTTGCAGATCGTGGTCTATGGCTTAATTCTCGGCGTCTGCTACGGGGCGGCGCTCGGCTGGAAAGCAACAACGGGGCGCTGGCGATATTACATGGTCGCAACGCTTGTCCTGCTCGTAGGCTTGGGACTGGCGGCGCTGCAAATTCTGCCGACCCTTGAGCTGGCGAGTTTGAGTACGAGGACGGAGTATGTATTTTCGGATTTCGTTTCCTACTCTTTTCCGCGCCAGCAACTCGTGCAGCTTCTTTTTCCGGGCATCTTCGGCGGCTTGTCCGGCTACGGAGTCCCGTCATATTTCGGGCAATGGAACTTGACGGAGTTGACAGGCTACGTCGGTCTGTTGCCCCTCATGCTGGCCGGGGTGGGGTTTATGGTTACGCGCCGCCAAGCCGTTTCCGTCTTCTGGTTGTGCGCCGCGCTTGTAGCCTTTCTGCTGACCCTGGGCGATCAAACGCCGCTCGCTCAACTTGTTTACCGGCTGCCTGTCGTCGGCAAGTTTCGCGTGCCTGCGCGCCACTTCATCGAGATGGCATTGGCCGCGAGCGTGCTTGCCGGAATTGGCGCTAACGCAATCATCCGAAAAATGGTGACGCGCGCATTGCTGCTGAAAGTAATCGCTGTAGCTGCTGCCGTGATGCTTGCGGGGCTGCTCTACATCGTCTCAAAAAACTCGGCTGAATATGCTTTCAATGGTGGGTCTGTTCGTTTGAACGGGCTTCCCTGGGCTAATGCGGCGATAGCGTTGCCGCTGATAATTTTTCTCGCAACGGCGCTCACGCTTCTCTACTGGCATCGCAAGCCGACGCATCTTCCAAGACAGATGTTGCTCATCGTCGTGCTGGCGCTGGATATGGCATCTTTCGGCTGGTTCTATAGCTGGCAGGAATTCGCGCCCGCCAAAAATGTTTTAAGCCCGCCCGCGTTAGCCGCTAACTATCAAACCCTGTTGCGGGAGACTAACCAGCGCGTGATTCCCGCGCGCGGCATCCTGGGGAACAGGAGCGAGCTTCCGCCGAATCTGTCGAGGCTCTGGGATATTCCGAGCGCGAGCATTTATGGCCCGTTGAGCTTATCGGGAATGACTTATCTTCTCTCCATGCGCCCCGATGCGAGCCTTGACCCTGCATGGAAGAACACGGATGACCAGAGTTTGAATCTGGCGGCGGTGCGCTATGTTTTTCTGCCTCGCCCCGCGCCGCTCAAAGACGCGCAGGGGATTCTCTGGGATGCGTTGAACATGGACATCTGGCTCGGCTCAGGTTGCGACCATCCTCCCAGGGATTCAGTTAAATTCAATCTTCCAACACCTCTTCGGGCGACGACCATTGGTATTGTGACCCGGTTAGCCTGCGCGCCGCCTGTCCCGGAGGGTGAAGAAGTCGTGCGTGTTTTAATCACGGATTCTGCCGGAATCGTTCAGACGAAGAATATGCTGGCGGGGCGCGACACGGCGGAATGGGCTTTTGATTGCCGCAGCGTAACGCCTCAGATGAAGCACAGGCGAGCGCAGGTCTTCAGCAGCTTTGCCGCGAAGATGATGGACGAGCCATGCGAAGGCCATTTCTATCTGGCGACGATTCCTTTGGACGGCCTCAAAGATGTCAGCCAAATAGAACTCAAGTGGGTGGGTCGCTCGGGCTCAATCACCATTGAAAAGGTCAGCTTGATTGACGAACCCGGTAAAAGCTCCGCTCCCGTCACTTCATGGATGCAGGATGACAGCCGCTGGCGCCTCGTCGAAGAAGACGCCGAAGCTCGCGTCTACGAGAACCTGCAAGCAAGGCCCCGCGCGTGGCTCGTTTCGGAAGTGATGGCGCTCAAGCCTGAAGAGATTCTCAAGGCCATCAAAACCTCAAGGCTGCCCGACGGGCGCGCTTACGACCCCTCGCAGATGGCTCTGACGGAAGAATCCTCGCCCGTCATGGCAGAGCAACTCGACGCGTCCGCTTCTGCCCGTGTCACCCAATTATCTTCGACCGCGATGGAAGTCGAGACGGCCTCCTCGTCACCCGGCTTTCTGGTGACGAGCGATGCCGATTATCCCGGCTGGCAGGCGACTCTGGACGGTGCGCCCATCCAGATTTTCCGCGCAAACTACGCTCTTCGGGGGGTGCGCGTGCCCGCTGGCCGCCACCTCATGAGGTTCACGTTCAGGCCGAAAAGCTTTTATTACGGAGCAGCCATCAGCGCCTTTTCCCTGCTTGTTTTATTGGGCTTTCTGGCGTTTCCCGTCATTCGCCGGAAGACCGCTAAATCTCAATTATTAAGTTGACAGCAGAGAGGGGGGCGTCTTACACTACAAGGTGGCTCAAGGATGGGTTCTACGCATTCTGGGCGATGATGGAAAGCCCTTCCTCATAAGAGTGAGATACTCTTCCCCTTATTTGTTAAAACTAGGAGTCAAGAGATGAAGTTCGCTATTACCCTTTTGATAGTCGCCCTCACGGCTGTAACTGCGTTTGCACAGAGCGCGCCCCCGACGCTCAGGATCGTCACCGACGACCCGAATCTCCCGTCTGAGCTTTTCTACGGGGACATTAAAGTTAAGCCGCTGCGTCTGCGACCCGGGACGAACACACGGATTACGATTGACGATAGCGACTTTTTCATCCAACAGCATTACATAGATTTCCTGGGACGCATGCCTGAGCCGGCAGGATTCCAGGGCTGGATGAATGTCCTGAACACCTGCGCGCCGAACAACGAGTCGTGCGACCGTGTTGAAGTCAGCGCCGGATTCTTCCGTAGCCCGGAGTTTCAAGCTCGCGGCTACCGCATCTATCGCTTCTACTCGACCGCCTTTAAGCGTATTCCGCTTTACGCGGAGTTTGTTCCTGACCGCAAGCGCGTCAGCGGATTCCAGTCTGATGCCCAATTAGAGGCCAGCCTGGTTGCCTTCATCAACGATTTCATGGCGCGGTCTGAGTTCAGGAACAAGTACGACGCGTTAACCGCCCCGGCGGATTACGTCAATATGCTGGTGAATACGGCGGGCGTGACGTTGCCGAACAAGCAGGCACTGATTGACGGGCTGACGGCGGGAACAATGACCCGCGCAACGGTCTTACGCGCGATTGCCGAGAGCAACGAAGTCTATAACAAGTATTACAACGAAGCGTTCGTCATCATGCAGTATCATGGATACCTGCATCGCGACGCCGACATCTCTTATCTGAACTGGATTCAGACGATGAACAGCAATGGTGGAGATTATCGCGTGATGATTAACGGTTTCGTCAACTCTCTCGAATACCGCAACAGGTTCTAACCCAAGCGTTCCTAGCTCAAACGAAAAGGCCAGCTTCAATTGAAGCTGGCCTTTTTCGTGAGGCATTGGCGTTGCCAGCCCCGGAGGGGCGGAATATCAGTAGCCCAGCACGTCAGTGCTGGGTTTCAGCGCCACAAATATTCATAAGCCCCGGAGGGGCGACATATGACACCGCCCCTCCGGGGCTTTGATATTTATTCGCTACTTGTTCCCATGACTGACGTCATGGGCTACTGTTATTGCGCCCCTCCGGGGCTGGGTGTCAATGCTGTTTCCCACTTTATCGAACTCTCGTTAATTATTTTCCGTCGTCGTCTCAATGTTGACGCTTTCCTGAACGACGTAGAGAGGCCGGTGCTTGGCTTCCGCGTAAGTGCGCCCGACGTATTCACCGAGGATACCGATGCCGATGCTGTTCAATCCGATGGCAGCCAGCAGGAGCACGATGATGGTGGTGACGCCCGGCGGCGGAGACCCCGTGAACCAGAGCAGCGCATAGACGAACGCCGCGACTATCGAAAGCGCGAGGATAAACGTGCCCATCAGCGTAAACAGCCTGAGCGGTCTCAAAGAGAAGCTGGTGATGGCGTTGAAGACGAAAAACAGAAGGTGTGAAAACGGCGCTTTGCTCTCGCCTGCATGTCTGGGCTGGCGCTCGTACGTGACGCCCACCTGCCGAAAGCCGAGCCATGCAATCAGACCTCGCATATAACGATTATGCTCCGGGCAACGCTCCAACTCATCGCGCACCCGCCGCGTAATCAAACGAAAGTCGCCCGCGTCATTCGGTATCGGCACATCCGAGAACCAGCCGATCAGACGATAAGCAATCTTGACGGCCTTGTTCCTCCACGCGGCATCGCCCGGTCGCTGAGTCCGCACCCCGTACACCACATCGTAACCTTCGCGCCACTTCTCTATAAATTTCGGAATCACACCGGGCGGGTCTTGCAAATCGGAATACAGCACGATGATGGCTTCGCCGCTCGAATAGTGGTAGCCAGCGGTGATAGACATCTCGACGGTGAAGTTGCGGCTAAACCGCAGGTATTTCCAGCGGGAGTCGCGCGCGCAAATCTCTTTCACCAACTCGCCCGTGCTGTCAGTGCTGCTGTTGTCAACGACGATGAACTCAAAGGAAAAGGGCAGAGGCTCAACCGCCGCCAGAAGCTCGTGCTCAAGGCGCGGGATATTGCCTTCCTCGTTGAAAGCGGGGATGACAATTGAAATCAGAGCTTCGCGTCTCGCCATTGTGTCATTCATGTTCCGCTGGTTTGAATTCAAACCAGATTACTTGCCAATCATTATTCTCGAACACCTTGGTCGGCGTGTGCGTCCTGATGATCTGGTTGTAGAACCATCGGGAAGAAGTATAAGACGCTTCTTTCCTGTTCTGAATCAACCAACCGCTTAAGCGAGTCCGGGCGGTGAACCGCCGCATGTACGTTTGTCTACGCTCTTCCGGCAGTGGGGCAAATAGTACGAAAGGTGTGGTGGGAAGCCAAGCCCTGTAGGTAGAAATGAGTTGCTGACCACTATTAATCGGCCACGCGGGCAGCAGCACGCCGTGGTCGTGCGAGAGTCCGTCGGCCAGCGGTTCGATCGCTTTCACCCTGACGGCGCTATAAATGATTGGGTCGTCTGCTTTGACGCCCGCCGTGTTCAAAAGCTCCTGCAACGACGGGTCTATTAACGGAAGATGCGTGTCAATATTTCTTTCGTAAGTGAGCTTCGGCGAAGAAAGATAGAGGCCGAGGAAAGAGGCGTTGCCGAACGTCGCCGTCAGGAGGATGGTCAGGACAGGAACGAAGCTCATTTTAACGAGGGTTGCCCACCACTCGGTTTGCCTGTGTGCGTTGGCGAGAAGATACAACGTCAAGGCGATAACGACGCAGAAGATGGGAGCCAGAACCGTCGCATTGTTCGGATGGCTGCGCGAGACGAAGTAGCTCGTGACAGACCACAAAGCTCCCCACGTTCCGGCGATGAGACTCGCGGCCCTGTGTGTTAAGCCAAAGCGAAGAAAATATGCAGCCACAGTTGAGAACGCACAAAATATCAGGAAGAGAGTCCAGACCGCCCCGCCCGCTTCAATCGGAATGGCAAAGAATCCATTGGCGAAGGAGAGCGAGTATTCAAAAAAGCCGCGCCAGTCCGGCGCGTGCCCTAATCTTAAGGTGTAATAAACGGTAATCAGTCCGATTGACAGCGCTAGCAAGACGGGCGGAATCATCATTGGGAAGGCAACCGCGCGGAAACAACTCTTCATGGACTCCCGCTCAGCGTAAATCTGGCGGGCTTTCCGGTAAACGATCAACGCATAAGCCGGGAGCCAGATGGCCGCGCAATAGACTGCGCTCTCGGACGACCACAACGTCCCGATCAACCAGACGACGCACCCAATCAGCGGCAACTGCCACTCCAACCTTTTTGAATCGCGGCGAAACTCCACGACAAGAATGAAGAGCAGGACGTAGCACCAGATGAAGCGAAAAGGGCCAAGGCTTGGGAAAACCTGTGGACCTAAGAGCGCGGGCGGCCATCCTGCTATCAGGAAAACTGCGGCCAGTGTCACCAGCAGGGCGAAACAAAAATTCAGGAGGCCGGTTCTCACCGAGCGCAGGACGTAGAAGAGGAAAATGGCCGAAGCGAAAAGCAGAAACGAGTTAATGAAATAGGTGGCTTGCCAGACGGATTTGAATGGAGAAAAAGCTATCAGCAGGATATTGAGAAAGCCATACTGAGAAGGCACATCCCACAACAGCCATCCGCCCTGCCGCACCATTTCAGCAGGGCCAACGAACACACTCCAATGGGAGTTGGACATTGTATTAAAGAGCTGGTCTGAGCGAACGCTCGCCACCCCGATAATCAAGACGGCAAAAATATTCAGGACTGTCCACATTCGGGATGTCGCGCCGTCTCCCGCTTTCTCCTGATTGGTGAGATTGACGAAGACGAGGAGTAAAGAAAGGCCGCAGATCAAAAATCTGTAAATGGTTTCAGTCGTGCTGCCACCTGAAAAGAACCACGCGCCGAAAGAATCCCACCACAACAATCGCGCGGAGACTGTCCAGGCGATGACGATGACAAAGAAGCTGACCAGAATTGAAACGGGATTCAGTGGCAGGTTAGCTCTTTTATTAAGAGCTATGAGCAGCAGGAGATGAGCTATCGAGATAGTCAGCGCCGTGTATTGATGCTGCCTGATAATGAAAGGAATGGAGACGACGAGGCACAGAAGCGCCAGCGCCAGCCTAAACATTTGCCAGCGACGCGGCGCAATCTGCGAGAAGCGATTCGGCAAAGCGATAATCAACAGCAGCGCCGGAAAGATTGTTCCCAGCGTCAAATAAATCGCCCACTCGTATCCTTCGCCCTCTAAGCCCAGCCCTGTTCCCCACAGCAGACTACCGAGATACACACACAGCAGGGCAAGGCCAGCGATCCAGAGAGGCTCTAAATCACCTGTGGCTGCGTCGAGCAAACCTCTGGCTTTTGATTTTGACTTCAAAGGCGTTAGCCGCGAACTGCTAGGTGCTTTCCATCTCGGTAGGTTTGGCGAACGGCTCCATCTCTGTCATCGGGCTGCCGAAAGCAATCTTCGGATAAGCGTTCGCGTAGGTATCTATCATCACCTGCAACAAAGCAGGCTCGGACGGGTTAGCCCACAGCCAGCGCAGAGCGTCTTCCGTTTCCTTCTCATCTTCAATCGTGCGCGCTTGGATTTTGTAAGCGGCAGCCACCAACGCGAAATCCGGCGCGCTGTAGCCCCAGAGCGTTGATTGATAACGACTCTCAAAATAACTTTCCTGAAATTGCCGCACCATCCCGTGACACCCGTTGTTGAGAATCACCATCTTGAGGGGCAGGCGATGATGGGCGACGGTTTGTAGTTCCTGAATATTGGATTGAAATCCGCCGTCACCGGCGATGAGGACGATTGGCTGACTGGGGGCGGCAAACGCCGCGCCGATGGCGGCGGGCAGAGAGAAACCCATCGAACCCATTCCGCCTGATGTCAGGAAGCGTTGATTGCCCCCGACATCGAGCGACTGCGCCGCCCACATCTGATGCTGACCCACATCAACCACGTAGGCTGCGGCCTGAGTTGAATGGGCGGACAGTTGATGCATCAATACATTCGGGTTGATACCGGGAGCGTCAGCCAGTTCACGCGTATCTGGCCACGCTCGGCGCAGAGCCTCAATCTCTTCGCGCCACTTTGTCCGCTCCCTAAATTCGCGCTCAGCCGCGCGGCTCAGCGCAGCGGACAAAAATTCTCTCAAGCCGGAAACGATGGCGCGACATCCCGTCACACGGTTATTGATTTCGCCGCTTTCGCAATCCACGTGGAAGATGACCCGCTCGCCCTTGAAACTCGCGGTCTGCGAGCCTGTCTGCCGGACATCCAGCCTGCTTCCCAAGACCATCAAAAAGTCCGCCCTGCCTATGCACAAATTCGCCCAGCGATTGCCGTAGCTGCCGATCATCCCAACACGCATCGGATCATCAAACGGCAACGCATCAACCGCCATCAGAGAATTGACGACGGGTATCCGCAGCCTGTGAACGAAATCCCTGAACAGATGTGTGGCACGCGCCGAAGAGACACCGCCGCCGACTAAGATAAGCGGGCGCTTCGCCGCTTCAAGCTGATTAAAGAGGCTCTGCCATGTCTCCTCGTCTGTCTCTGAATCAGGCTCAGCGGCGCGCGCATTTCCTGTTGCGCCTTCGACAGAGATTTCGGCTCGCTGCACATCCATCGGAATGTCCAGCAGCACCGGGCCGGGTCTCTTCTCTGTGGCGAGGGCAAACGCTTCTTCGAGCATTAGTGGGACTTCTTCCGGATCATTCACGCGCCACGCAGCTTTCGTCACGGGCTGTGCCATCGGCACGATGTCCGTCTCCTGAAATCCGAGTTGTCGAATTGCCCTCTCGCCTTTTTGCTCGTTGCGGTTGACCTGACCTGTGATGAAGACTGCCGGGGAGGAATCGAAATAACAACTCCCGATGCCTGTCAGCAGATTGGTCGCGCCCGGCCCGCTCGTCGCCATCGCCACACCGGGAACACCCGTCATCCTCCCAACGGCGTCCGCCGCGAAAGCTGCCGCCTGCTCATGATGCATACTGACGACATGAATCTTGCCGCTGCGCTCAAGCGAATCGAGCAGATGCGCGATCATCCCGCCTGACATCTCGAAGACGCACTCCACGCCCCGGCTTTCGAGATAGCTCACGATGTAGTCGGAAACTTTCATGCCTGACTCTTAATCACTGAAGTTACGTGAAAGCATCTCAACGAGACGCGCCGGGCTAAATTCATCCTGCCGTTACGCGGCGGAACTTGCCCGCGCCCTGAACCAATCAACTGTGCGGCGCAATCCTTCATCAAGATTAACCTGCGGCGTCCACGTGGTCGCAGAGCGCAAACGGTCAACGCTTGTTTCCAGACGCATCAATTGATCCTTTGGATAAGGGATTTCGCCGAAGCCCAGGGGAAGCGTGGGGTCAATCAAATCTCTGATGCGCTCCATCACGCGGCGAATGCTCTGAGATTCGCCTGAGCCGAGATTGAAGACGCCCTGAGCTTCTTCAGTCATAGCCGCACGATAAATAGCATCAGCCGCGTCTTCCACGTAAAGGTAGTCCCAAAGTTGCTCGCCCAGTGTAAGTGATGGTCGCTCATGCGCCAACAGCCTGGCGATAGTCGCCGGGAGCAAGTGCCTTTCATCATCCTTCGGGCCGTATGTCGCCAGCAGTCGCAGCCAGAGGTAGCGCATCCCCGATAGCTCGCAGAGTTTTTTGGTCAGCAAACCGACGCAGAGCTTGGCCGTGCCGTAAGCGGTCAAAGGTCGAACGGGCGTCTCCTCTGTCAGTACGGAATCGTGCGGGCCATACTCGGCTTGCGAGCCAACCCCGACCCAGAGTTGGCAGCCCGCCAAGCGCACAAGCTCGAATAAATCAAGACTGCCCGTGACGTTGCGCGTGATCTGTTCGGGACTGTTTTTGAAGGCGCTCGTTACGCCCTCCCACGCGAGATGAAAGGTGGCCTCCGGCTTCAGTTCATTAATCAATGGGGCAACGTTTCCGAGGTCGGACAAATCCGCTCGCAGCACATTGATTCGTTCCATGACACCGGAGAGCCGCCACAGATCGCTTTGCGGCCTGACAAGAATAGAGACTTCCGAGCCTTCCTTCACCAGCCGCTCTGTCAGGTAAGACCCCAGATGGCCGGAAGCGCCTGTGACCAGACATCGCATCGCTTACTGCTTGACCATCCTGTGTAGAGTTTCAATCACGAACGAAAGCATCTCCTCGGTGAGTCCCGGCCACACGCCCATCCATAAGACCTGATTCATCACGAAATCAGAATTAGCGAGGTCTCCGATCTTTCGATGCTGAATATTCTGATAAGCGGGCTGCCTGAGCAGATTGCCGCCGAAGAGAAGACGCGTCGCTATCTTATAGCTCTCAAGATAGCGCAACAGGTCGTCGCGCGAGAAAGGAGCATCGGGGCGCACTGCCAGTGGAAACCCAAACCAACTCGGCTCAGAATTCGGAGTCGCTCGCGGGAGAATGAAAAACTCTTCCAGGTCGCGCAAGCCCTCATACAGAAACGCGAAGTTTCGCCGCCGCGCTTCGATGAAGGAAGGCAGCTTTTTGAGTTGCGCGACGCCGACCGCCGCCTGCATGTCCGTCAGCTTCAGGTTGTAGCCGATGTGCGAATAGGTATATTTGTGATCGTAGCCGTAGGGCAAATCGCCCAGTTGCCATTCAAAGCGTTTGCCGCAGGTGTTGGCAACGCCGGGCACGCACCAGCAATCGCGTCCCCAATCGCGAAACGACTCGATTAGAGTTTTAAGCGCCGGGCGATTCGTCAGCACGCAACCGCCCTCGCCCATCGTGATGTGATGAGCCGGATAAAAGCTGACGGTCGCAAGGTCGCCGAAAGTTCCGACGTGACGATGGTTGTAAGTCGCCCCGACCGCATCGCAGCAATCTTCAATTAACCAGAGATGATGTTTCTTAACAAAGTCTGTGACCGCCGCCAGCTCGAAGGGATTGCCGAGCGTGTGCGCCAGGGAGACGGCGCGCGTGCGCTCAGACAGGGCGGCTTCAAGCTGGCTGCTGTCTACGTTGTATGTCGGAATCTCGACATCCAGAAAGACGGGCACGAGCTTATTCTGGATGATAGGATTAACGGTCGTGGGAAAGCCGGACGCCACCGTGATGACTTCATCACCGGGTCGCAGAGCCTTTTCACCGAGAGATGAAGAGGTCAGAGCGGTGAGCGCGAGCAGATTGGCCGAAGAGCCTGAGTTGGCCAGCATCGCATAACGCAGTCCGAAATGGCGCGCAAACTCGTCTTCAAACTGAGCGGCGTAGCGTCCCGTCGTCAGCCAGAAATCTAATCCGGCATCAACCAGCAGTTGGATTTCAGTCTCATCGAAGACTTTGCCGGAAATCGGCACGGGGGTCTCGCCCGGAATGAACTTTTGCGCTGGAAAGGCCGCCCGGTGATAGCGACTCACCATCTCCAGAATTTGCGCGCGTAGCTCATCGGCACTATCTGTCATCGGATGAGCAGCATACTGCATCGCTTGGAGCGACTGCAAACATGGCCTATGTTCTTCCTCTTTTTAGAGCTTCATCATAAACGGCAAGCGTTGCACGCGCGGTCTTCTCCCATGAAAACTCCCCTGCGCGCTGCTGCCCCGTGAGGGCAAGCTGCCGTCGCTCGTTTTCATCGCTCAAGATTTCCACCATGCTGCGAGCGAGAGCTTGAACATCCGTTGGCGAGATGAGACGCGCGGCATCTGAGCCAACAGCCTCGACGATGCTGGGAATCCGGCTGGCGATGACGGGAGCGCCGCAGGCCATCGCCTCAAGCGGCGGCAGACCGAAGCCTTCATACAAAGAGGGATAGACGAAAACGCGGCACGACGAATAGAGCGCGCAAAGGTCATCGTCGCCGAGATAGCCCGTAAAGCGCAGGCGATCCTTTACGCCCGACTCTTTGACGTGAGAGAAGAGTTCATCCATGAGCCAGCCTTCTTTCCCGGCGATGACAAGTTGCGGACAAAGGGACGTCGAACGCAGGATTTCTTCAAACGCCTTGAGCAGCGTCAACAGATTCTTGCGCGGCTCAATCGTTCCGACGAAGAGGATGAAGTCGTCCTCTATTCTGAGCCGTCGCCTCACCTCGATTGTTTCCTCTGGAGCTACGGGGCGGAAGATGCCGCGCGGGGCTTCCGGGATACTGACGACCTTCGATGGCTCGATGCGTAGATGCGATAAAACTTCTCGCCTGACGCTCTCCGAAGGCGTGATGATCAGGGAGGCGGCGCGTGCCATCAGCGGAAGACGCCGACGCCCGCGCCGCACCAATCGCTGCTCGTGCGTGTCCGCGTGCAACAGGAGCGAGAGATCATGAATCGTCAAAACCGCGGGACGCTTGCCCCAGAGCGGCACTTCGTAGTTCGTGCCGTGAAAAAGATCGCTTCCCCTTTGTCTGAGATAGAGTGGCAGACCAACAGCGAACCATCGGCGGCGCAGAGAATTTACTTTCGCATGAACGGTGCGGAGATTGGCGGGCAAGTCTTGCTCCGCCTGGCCGGGAAAGGGTGTAATGATGGGAAAAGGCGAGACCAACTCGAACTCGTCTGCCGGAGCGAGGAGCGCGAGATGGCGAGCTAATTCGAAAGTGTAGTGCCCGACGCCTGTGCGCGGTGCTGCGAGCGGGATAGCATCAAGGCTTACGAGCATGTCTGCGAAAGATAAGACTCGCTGTAAAGAAAAAGGCCAGCGAGAGTCTGTTGACTTTCGCTGGCCTTCCGGGTTCGCACTCCGGCTAGTTTATCCGAATGCGCGACGCTGTGTCAGCCGCGCGACTTGAAGTAGTCACGCCGTCTTTGACGACCGTGATGATGACAGGCACGTCGCCTGCGCCCGCCAGCGTGGCGGGAAGCGTGACATCTATCTGGTCTGTTCCCGGCAAATCGGTCGGCGAAACCATCACGATGGCAGCGCCTGTCAGGTCGGTCGTTCCGATTCGCACGGTGATCTGCGCTTTGTCCGTCACGCGCCGCACCCCGGTCAGGAAGAATCGCAGCTTCGTCGCCTCTGTGACCGTCGCCCCGCTTCCATTCACATACGTCGTCGTGACGGTGAAGGGCTCAGGCGACCCGGCGCTCAAGGGGTTCGTGACGTTAAGGACGCTCGCGCGGTTAGTCCCGAAGCCATTTACCTCCGTGAAGATGTCAGGCTGCGCGGGCAGAATCTGAATCGTTGCGCGAATCGTGGCGCCGTTGTTATTGATGACGACCGGATAAGTGTTAGTGCCGGTCGTGGCTGTGAGTCCCGGCGGCACGACGAAGTTGATCTGCCCCGCACTGACGAAGTAGAGACCGGCTGACGCGCCGTTGACCGAGACGGTAACGCCGTTGAGTTCGATGGGCAGTGACGGACGATGTGCTGATTCCGATGCGCTGCCCGCTATCTGGCCTGACGGCGCCAGCGGGGTGGCCGAACGCACAATTCCCAGCATGCCCGGCGCGAGTCCCTGCACGGCAGGAGGCGTCGGACTCGGCGTTGTCACGGGGCGCTCGCTTGCTCCCGTAAAGAATGAGACGGTTGCGCCCGCCACATCCGTTCCCTGTCGGCTCAGGAGATAGAAGGCTTCGGCCAGGTTGTCAGCGTTGAGACCGCCCAGTTCCGCGCCAGCTATGGTGAAAGCGGTGCGCTCGCGCGTGTTGCTGGGAAACGGCTGGATAGCCGGACCGGGAAAGGCTACCGGAGCCGGAGTGTTCGTCAATTTGGTGAAAGTAGTCGGCGCGGCGACCGGCGCAGCAAAAATCTGTGTCCCGCCGCCCGGATTCAATCCGTCGGCGGCGGTCGTCGGAGCCGTCCCGTCCGCCTTAAAGTTCAGCCCCGAGGCAAAAAGGATCGTCGCGGGCTGAAGCGAAGCGTTGTAGTCTGTGAAAACGGGGAAACGAAACGCAGACGTATTCGTGGCGCGCGGCCCAACCTGTGTGAAAGCGTTGGTCGTGACGTTGTAGATGAAGACTGTAGTGCTCGCCTGAATCGCGCTATTGCCCGAAAGGTCTGCCAGAGATTCCAGCGCGACGAGATTCCCGTCACGGCTGATACGGCGTCCCGGAGAGAGGAAGTTGATGCCGATGCCGGAGAACGGTGCGGTCGTGCGCGTCACCTGACGCGTGACGGCTGCCGTCGAGGTCGTCGCATCAAAGCTGCCTAAATAAACTTCTGCATTCCCGTCCGCATTGTTGCCCGAGCCGCCCGCCGTGATATTCGCGTTCGAGAGGAAACTCACCACCGAGCCGCTACCCGAAAGTGACGGGTTTTCGTTGAATAAGAAGCTGGGAGTGGTCGTGCTGCCCGTGACGGTCAGTTGTGAAATCGTTGCCGAGGGAGTTCGCCTGTAGATAAAGATTTCCGGGTTCGCGTCCGTGTTGCCCCCGGCGACGAGGTCACGCGTGGAGACGAAAGCGACGACCGAAGAATTGTCGTTCATGGACGCGTCGCGGTTATCGAAAGCGACGAAGGGCGCGGCGGCCTCCTGTGTCGAGCTAGCAGCCCTGCCGGGCACGGGCAGGCGGCTCGCAGCCGTATTCGTTATCCGTGTAAAGATGCCGCCTCCGGCTGCCGTCAGGTCAACCGGGCCGGGGTCTGCGCCGCTTGATAAAATCACGGCGGGGGTTGCCGGAATAAAGTAGATGAAAATTTCCTGGTTGCCGTCGGCCATGAGAGCGGCTGAGTTGGCGTCGCCGTCGAAGTTATCAGGGGTGGAGGCGTTTGAGCTGAAAGCGATCCAGCGCGCGTTGTTGCTGAGAGTCGGCTTGTTGTTGCTGACCTCGACCTTGATGTTGCTGAAATTAGTCGGATTGGTCGAAACGGTGAAATCAAGGGCAGGCTTAGTGGTGTCAACGCGCGCGCTCGTCGTATTGGTAATTTGAAAGATGCGGCGCTGCGCGTAATCCAGAAGAAAAATTTCGCGGTTGCCGTCAGCGTTGTTGCGCGAAGCGGTCTTCTCCGTCGAGATGTCGCCCTCCGATTCGATGACGACCAGGCGCCCGTTGCCGCTCATGTCTCCGGCAAACGAGTTGCGAGCGGAGGAGGTCACCTGCGCGACGAAGGGGTCGGGGGTCGTCTGGGCATAGATAGTGGAGGACGCGCCGACGAAGAGAACAAAGAGAGCGACAGCGCAGGACAAACGAAAAGCTTGCTTCACGTAATAAGGCCTCCGAATTAAGAGACGGACATAAAAGAAATAACGCTCACTCTGGGGAGCTTTGAGCAGCTAAATTGCGCAGGTGAAGAACTCTCGCACACCCGAGCGGCTAAAGACAGCCATTTTAAGCGCAAGAGGACGTAAGCGCAAGGCAGAACGGGGAAAAAGAGAAGGCAGTAAGCAGAAAGCGGAAGGCAGCAAAAGACTCAATTCTTTGCTGCCTTCTGCCTTTCGCTTTCTGCCTACTGCTTTCCGCCTTCTGCCTTCTGTTTTTCTTAGTGGAGGAAGAAAGAGTTGAAGAATCCGCCGACGAGGCCAAGCGGCGTTGTGGAGTTTTGCGCGCCGAGGGCTTCGTCAATGGTCAAGCCGCCTGAAATGTATGCCACCTCGCCCGTCTTCGATTGCAGGCGGATGCTGTAGTCGCCGAGCAAGGCTTCCGGGGCGACTTCAAGGTCGAAACTGATAATCGGGTACTGGTAATTGACGCCCGATTGCAGCGTCAGGCTCGCCGGATTCACTTTGATGAAAGGCGACGTCACGCTGATGCCGCTGCCCGCTATTTCATCTACGCCCTGGCCTCCCACGAAGATCGTGTAACGCTTGCCCTGACTAATCGGAACGGCCATAGTCGAAAGATGGCCATTGCTGCCGAAGACCTGCGGCATAAAGGCCATGCTTCCCTGTTTGAGTGAAATATCCTGCTGCACGATTTCGCCCGCCGCCACGTTAACCTGATTTCGCGGCTCTGCTGTGCTCAGTGCTCACTGCAAATTTTTAGCTCGGCATAAGTGCCCTTCGCAAAATCGCTTTCAGCGTCTCCCGCGCGCTCGTTGCCATGTTCGGTGATGAGGCGATAGTGTCCCGGCGGCAAGCCTTCGATACGGTAAGAGCCGTTCGCCAGAGTCTCATTACCGGCGACAACTCTGCCCGTCGAGGCGTCTTCTGCCCAGACATGCGCGCCCTTGACGGTTGCGCCCGCAGCGTCTGTAATCGTCCCCGCGATCACTGCGTAATTTTCGCGCGAGCCATAGAGCGCATGCACGCCTGCCCGATCATCATCAGAGAGCGTGCGCGAGCTTAAAGCGGCCTGTTCGTACAGCCCGTTTGTTCCCTGTCGCGGCTGCATCGCAGCGCTGACCTCGCTTGAATGCTCAAGACCGAGGACATGACCGATCTCGTGCGTCAGGGTCGCTTCCAGGTCGTAAGTGCCGGGAGTGCCGTCTGTCGAAAATTGCGCTGCCGGATTGATAACCACATCCGCTTCCATGATCGTGCCCACCGCAGGATCATAAAAAACGCGCGTCCGCCCCGTCCGGTCCGAGGTGCTGAAGACGCCGCGATTATCAGGCATGTCGGCGACAGTAATCAGGCTGATTCCGTCTCCCTGCCCACGCGGGCTGATAGAGAGCGCATTGGATGAAGTTTCGATGAATTGAATATTGGCGGCTTCGGTCCAGCGCGCGAGCGCGCGGCGCGTTGCGCCCACGACATCGCTGCCAGCCTTGATGTTTGCCGGTGGAGAATTAAGCGAGTTTGAGAGCGCGACCTTGACTTCACGGCTCGGCCATTTAATCTGAGCGGTGGCTGTACTATCCGTATATTGCAGCGTGTAGGCGCGCACAGGCAGCACCCAACTCAGGATGAATAGAAACAAGACCGGAATAGTGATAATGCGCCGCATATATGGGAGTAAGAGCAACATGCAGGCCACACCACGCCAATCATGCAGATTAACCGATACGGGTTCGTTACTGTTGAGAGACGAAGCCTTACGTTTTTACCAGGGAGGGGCAAAAACGAGGTGGAAGATGAGAAGACGACGAGAAGCTGATTTGAAATGAATCTGAACGTATCAAACGGATGCAGTCAATTCAAATAGCTGCGGAAAGGGCGCGCCTCTGCTGGAAATAGGATGTCGAGCTATTCTTCATTGAACTTCAAAGTTGACGCGCTGTGAGGCACTGGTCTTGGCGATGCGGTCAATGACCGTGACTTGCAGGAGATAGCGGCCCGCGAGCATGTTGTCGAGCGGAATCTCCGCTGCATAGGGAAGACGTGCGAAGTCGCTCGTCTCATTGGTGGCGACCTTCCTGAGCGTCGTCGTCATCAATGGCTGCTCGTCGCGCAGGACTTGCACCTGAATTGCCACATCGGGCGTTGACGTTCCGACCACGCCGCGTTGTGCATTATAGATGAAGGTCAGAAATCTGAGCCGCGAAGTCTTAGGGAAACGGCGAGTGATATTGCGCTTTGCCGGCGGCGTTTCAGCAATCGGAGTCACGGAGTTGCGTGCCGCGTCTGCTTCGGTCAACTCGCCTATGAAGAGGCTGCTCAAGGCTAAACGCTTGGCCTTCAAATCAGGGACTTCGACCCACTGTGTCGCCACGCCGATGTGCCCGTTCTTCGCATCGCGCGCAGCGACGCGCACCTGATAAAGACCAGGCTTGAGATGAACTTGAGAAGTATAGTAAACGCCGTGATCATCCGAGCGCAGTAGTTCCAGGGTATCGGCGTTGACGTTCAAGCGATCCTGAAAGGTGGCTCCCACTTTACCATCTATGTTGTAGACGTTGCCGCCGACATCGAGCGCCGCCTTGTATTTCCCTTCGACTGGCTCGAAGGATAAAGCCTCTGCCGGGATTTGCATCGAGATGGTGAGAAGCGCGCCGCCTTGAGGTGCGTCCAGATAATCGAGAGCAAGGGAGGTGGGCAGCGTGCTGTTCGGATAAAACGCGCTGATAGCCGCGCCTAATTGTTCGATAGGCGTTTTGACTTTAGCAGTCTTAGCCGCCTCCGCCGGCTTTGGAGTCTTCGCCTCCGGCTCTTTCGCCGGAGTCAGAAATCCGCTTTTGACCTGCACTTTATAGTCGGCATGTTGCGCGATCTTCACTTCGATGCGTCGCCGCTGGCTCTTCTTCTGTTCCTCGTTTTCAGGTCGCCACGCGATGACGTAGTAAGTGGAAGTCTCCTTCAATGTCTTGCTGATAGCCATATCGAGGGCGTTGGTGTTGAGCAGTGCGCGCCCGCCCGTGTTGGCGGCCAGCGTGCGCAGAGGTTCCTGTGAGGCTGCGCTCTCGCCAAGCGTGGCGGTGATGATGCGCCCCGAAGGATCGAAACCGCCGGACGATGAGGCGTCGAAGACGGATGGGGTGCTGAGCCCGCGCGCGTCCAGTGTATAGATAACGACGCTGTTGCGCGCCGCCGTGTTGGTAATACTCCAGAGGTGATCGTAAACGTCACTCTCGTTCGAGTTGAGCAAAAAACCGTCTGAGATAAAGAAGACGAGTTTGCGACCGGGGACGACCGCAATCGTGCGCGCGAGGCTCTCCAGGGAAAAGAAGGTATTACGCGTGAAGACGCGAGACTGCTGGAGAATCTGATTGGCGCGAGATTTGACGATCTCAGTGGCAATATTCACCGGCGTGCCCTGCTGGACGAGCGGCTCGACAAAGTAGTTGAGCACATCTCTATTGCCGCGCGCCGCAATCTGCAACGCCAGATACTCGGACATCGGAGGTTGCTGCGCATCGTTGAGGAGCTGGCGCTGGAGTTTCAGCCTCTCGACGGCTGTGCGCAGGACGGCTTTGTTGTCTGTTAGTTGTTGTAGAAAGCCTAACTGCCCGCCCGTCGTCGTGATGGCCACACGGTCATTCTGTCCCATCTCGTCGTTGATGAAATGCAGCAGGACTTTCTGCGTTCGCTTGAGGCTGTCGAAGGCCAGGTGAATGTCGTCTATAAAAAAGATGATGGTGCGTCCGCGGTCAAAAAGCCCGACACTGCTTTGAGCACTGGCTTCATTATTCCCCGGCTGGACGGGACGCGCTTGCCCGCGCGCCGCCGCCAGTTGCGCTTCCTCGCTGGCGCTTCCGGCTGTCACGCGGTCGAAGAAAGAGATGGGCTGCGGCTTGCCGTCAACACGCAGCTCAAACTGCTCGCGCTGCAAATTGTCAACGAAGCGCCCCTGCTTATCGAAGACCATCACGTCGGTTTGCACCAACTCCGTGTTGATGCGCACGACTTCATCCGTTTGTTCGGCGGGCGGCGAGGTCGGCTGCTGCGCGAGCGCGTGCGCAGCGGGCCATAGCAGACAAAGGAGCACCGCGCAGAACACACGCGTCGATTTCCCAGAGTTGGAGAGAGTCATATTAAACCTGTAGGTAAAAGCTTCGGTTTACGTGGGCGGGGAGTCCGCGCCAATGATAGCATATGTCGCGATCGGTTCTTTTAGAGATTGTGGGAAGAAAAGCGGCGAGTATAGCCCCGGAGGGGCGATATATCAGTAGCCCATGACGTAAGTCATGGGAACAAGCATGGAATAAATCGTTAAGCCCCGGAGGGGCGATATATCAGTAGCCCATGACGTAAGTCATGGGAACAAGCATGGAATAAATCGTTAAGCCCCGGAGGGGCGACATAATATATCGCCCCTCCGGGGCTTAAATCGTTATTCTAGAGTTAACCCAGAGCTGACGCTCTGGGCTACTGTTATCCCGCCACTCCGGGGCTATGGTCCGAAGCGTTGGCGATACTCAGCCGAGTTGAGGAAGCCATTAATCATCACACGGTAATCTCCACCCGTACTGTTCATCGTCTGAATCCATTGCTGATAGGAAATATCAGCACTTCTCCTCAAATATCCGAAGTACTGCATAATCACAAAGGCTTCCGTGTAATACTTGTTGTAGACCTCCGTACTCTCCACCAATGCTCGTAAGACCTGCCCTCTCGTCATCGAACCATTCGTCAGTCCCGTAATCCACGTCTGCCTGCTCGGATGATTCGGCAATCCGACTGTTTGCAACAGTGCGTTCACGTAAGCAGTTGGGTCAGTCAACGCACCGTACTTGGTTTGGAAATCACTTCTGGCCATAAACTCATTAACGAAGGCGACCTTGTTCTCTTCCAGTTGCTGAGCGGAGAGAAATCCACTGACCTTGGCAAAGTCAGGCATGAAGTCTTCGTAGAGCGGAATCCGTCCGACGGCTGAGTAGAAGCGGTAGATCAAATAGCCTCTGTCCTGAAACTCTGGTGAGCGGAAGAATCCTGCGCTGACTTCTATCCGGTCACACGGCGGCGCGACTGTTCTGCCGCAGTTATTCAGCACATCTTGCCAACCCTGATAGCCCGCAGGGTCTGGCTCACGGCCTAAGAAATCTATGTAATGTTGACGGACGAAGAATGGCACAGAGTCTATCGGGTTGGTAGTCCCCGTCACGGTTTCATTGTCCGTCAGGGTGATGGTTGCCAGGGTGCTTGTGCCGAGACTTGCGCCAACGGGACGACTCAGCGTCAGTCTGAAAGTTTCATTGCCTTCAGCATAAACGTCGTCCACTAAGGGGATGAAGATGGTCTTCGATATTTCCCCCGAAGCAAAGCGAAGCGTGCCGATTGAGGTCGCGTAGTCGCAACGCGAAGAGGCCAGCCCCGTCACGCTGCTACAGGCGTTGAGTCCTGAATTATCCGATGTGGCGTAATCAGCACTCACCGCTGTTGTATGGTCTCCCGTGCGGGTGACGACCACCTGCGCCCTGCCCGCTCCTTCGTTAACAGAGATGGCGACGGATGAACTCTCTATTTGAATGGAGGGCCGAGGCAACGAGATTGGCGGATAGATAGATTCCGAATTGATAGCATTCTGGTCGCAGGCAGGAATCGTGGTCGGGACATTATTGCCCTGATCGTTGATGCCGCAAGCATAATTCAAGGTGGTCGCACCATCCGGCTGGTCACAAATGTTCGCCGGGACCGAAGGGTGATCGAGCCCCATGAGATGACCCATCTCATGCAGCACCAGTTTCATGACAACTGTGCTATAGCCGGGCACGTTGGGATCGGCGACGAGTATATTTGAGCCGGGAAAAGTATTATTGGGATCGTAGGTGATGCTGGCGGAGGTAATGGTGAGGGTCGCGCCATTATAGGTAGCGTTGAAGATGGCCGGGTTGCCGGGCGTTAAGGCACCCGTCTTAAATTCCAGGTTGAAATTCTGGCCTGAGGTATCTTCAACAAAACTTACTTTCGAGTTATTGATGGAATTTGCGCGGCTCCACTCGGCGGCAGCCGCCCGGATCTGTCTTTTCTGCTCTTCATTGAAACTGCCCGTGAACGCGTAACGAACAATTGAGCTTTGCGCCCATCCACGATTGGGACTAAAAAGTGTGGGACACCCCTGGGCATACGTTTTGGTTGCTCCGCCCAGCGCCAGAAGGAGCGAACAGCATGCGATTATCAAGAATAGACGAGAAGATTGCCGCGAGCTATATGAACTACCCATTTTGTTCCCTTGCCTTCCGCGCTCGCTAGTAACGTTAAATTTTTGTCCTAACGTATTACTAGGAATTGACCAGACTGTATTGACCTCAAACACAAAAGTGAGAGAAAGGTCAGTCTACGGGAGATGACAAGGAGAGTAGCAACTTTCACGCCAATCAAGGCCCGAAGCGTTGCCGGTATTCGAGAGAGTTTAAGAAGCCATTAATCATGGTGCGATAATCCCCACCATTAGAGTTCATCGTTTGAATCCAACTCAGGTAGGAAATGTCCGCAGAGCGCCGGAGATAGCCGAAGTACTGCATGATGACGAACGCCTCGTTGTAGTACTTGTTATAAACTTCCCCGCTTTCCACTAATGCTCGCAAGACCTGCCCTCTCGTCAGACTTCCATTCGTTAGACCTGTAATCCATCCCTGTTTGTTCGGATGCGTCGGCAATCCGACGGTGAGCAGCAAAGCGTTGACATAAGCGGCGGGGTCGTTCAATGAGCCGTATCTATTCTGGAAGTCCGATCTCGCCATGAACTCATTGATGAAGGCGACCTTGTTCTCTTCCAGTTGTTGAGCGGAGAGAAAGCCGCTCACCTTTGCGAAGTCCGGCATGAAGGTTTCGTACAGTGGAATCTTCCCGACAGCCGAATAGAGGCGATAGACTAAATAAGCACGGGTCTGAAACTCTTCACTGCGGAAGAAGGCCGAAGAGACTTCGATTCGGTCGCAGAAATTGCCGTTGGCATCTTTCCCGGAGGGTGGACAGCCGTTGAGGATGCTCTGCCAGCCTGCATAGCCTGAGGGGTCTGGCTCACGACCGAGAAAGTCTATGTAATGCTGACGGACGAAGAAGGCGGTCTGGGTTATCGGGTTCGCTCCGGTGCTGAAGTCATTGTCCGTGATTATCACGGGCGCAGTTATTGGTATCTCGATGCCGAAGCCGATGGGAATGTTCAAGGTCAGCGTCAAGGTCTCTAAGCTTTCGGCAAACGCGTCGTCTACCAGTGGAATGAAGATGGTCTTTGAAGTTTCCCCGGCGGCGAAGCGTAATGTCCCGATTGAAGTCGCATAGTCGCAACGCGAGGACGCGACGCCGGTTGGTGGAGTTGGCGCGCAAGGATTCAATCCAGAAGTGTCCGAAGTGGCGTAGTTAAAATTTTCCGCGATGGACGTGCCGCCTGTGCGCGTGATGGTCACGCTCGCGTGGCCTGAGCCTTCACTGAAGCTTCCCGTTCCAATCTGGATGTTCGACTGTGTGGGGGCAGTTAAGGAAACGCGTCCCCACCACGTCGCCCACTTATCAGTGCCTCCGGCGGGAGTCGCGGCATACTCCTGAATCGTCCACATATCTTTATCGTTGGCGGGGTCAACGACCGTGCCGCTGAAATCTCCCCAGCGATTTCTAGGCGGCGTGGCTGTCCCGGCCTTGAAGTAAGTGGCGTCGCCCGCGCGCAGCACGGTATCGTCGCGCAGACTATTGAGCGGGTCTGTTCCGGCGCGGAAGGAATAGTTGCCGCTGACATACTGCGTGGGAGAATAGCGCGAGTAGCCGATGAGCACATCGTTATCACGATTGACGGCGATGCTGGGAAAGGCATAGAAAGTGTTGCCCGTTGCATCGTCAATCCGGCCTCTTTGTTTGATCGTTCCCGTCGTAGAGAGTTCCCACCACTGGACGGCGCTGCGCGCGGGCGACGACCCGGCCGGAAGAAAAACGGTGTGGACGCCCCAGAGCGAGTTGTTGCGATAGACCAGTGTCTGGATGCGCGAGTCGTTGTTCTGAACCTTGAGCGTCGAGCTAAGCTGCGGCGCAAAATCCGTCGTGCCGGAAATCTCCGGCGTACTGCTCGACCAGGGATTGGGCGTCCCGATGAGAGTGGGAGAAGTCCCGTTGGCAACGTTGAGAACTTCCGCGCCAACTGAGCCCGTGATGCGGTAGAGTCCGATGTAGCCACTTCCACCGGAATTGCCGTTCCAGTTTTGCAGCAGATAAAGAGTCGAAAGCGTCGCGTCATGCGTGATGGCCGGAACTATCGTGCCGCCAAGATTCGGCGCTTTAATCAACGTGTAGAGTCCCTGCCCGCCCGCGTAGAGATTAGCCTTGTTGAAGACGTAGAGATGCGAGGTGAAGCTGCCCGTGCCGTCCACCACCGGAAACATATTAGTGTGAACGACGATCCAGTCTTTATTGAATCCGATGCTCGGATAATCAGCCCACAGGAGGTTCGTCGAATCTGCATCAACGCGATAAATGTTCCAGTTGCCCGTCGGATCGCTCGTTTGCGAGACGCCCATCATCACGCTTGAGCCAGCCGACCGGCGCTCGGCGACTGCCGTCAGTACCCAGCGCCCACTGTAAGGGTCGTAGAGAACTTTTGGATCGAAAACATCAGCGGGAGCATTCGGGAGCGATGCCCAGAAGCCGACGAGTGAAACGTTGCTGATGAGGCTGCCCGCCTTGCTCTGAATCCTCACGCGACCGTTATGCACGACCATCAGGTGATTGAGGCCGACTGCGCCGTGCGTATCCGGTGGAAAGCGCCCGGTGTCGTCTGAGGCGAGAAAGCTGGCCGAAGGCACGGGCGAAGGCCCCAGGGCTTTCGGACTATCAAGCGCCTTTGGCTGAGACTTCTCAATGGACGCGGCTGCCCCAATGGGAACGGGCATGTTCTCCGGCATCGCTTCGGGCGGCTCGACCTCTTCAGTTTCGTCAAACTTTTCCGCGCGAGCAGAAGGAGGAGCGAGCGCTTCTTGACGCGCAAGCTGGTGGACGTTCATCACAGCCGAGCGCATCGCAACATTGCGCTGGCCCGCTATCTGCCGGGCAGTGGTCGGTTGAGAGTCGGGAGCAACCACCTCTGTCCGCCTCTGTCCTGAAGCGTTGTGAGCAACGCCGAAGGTCAGCGACGACAGTAGCAGCCACAGCAATGGTATTGCCGGAAACTTGTTCTCTGCTCGTCTGGCTCGAATAAATCTCATAGTCAATTCGGAGGTTTATAGCTACAGGTTAACGCGCAAGCCGGGCGTCGGAATCGGGCGACGGTGAAAGGAGAGTCAGATGCTGCTGAAACTCGGGATGAGAAATTATACGAAGGCAAAGGATAAAGCAATGGGTCGAGGGCGTTGGATATTCTCACAACCCCCGACCCATATAACTCCTGGCAATCGCTCTCGCGTCAGTCGCCGAGTGGCTGATTACTGAAAACGATTGCGGTACTCAGCAGAGTTCAGGAATCCGTCAATCATCTGCCGATAATCACCACCATTCGTGTTCATCAACTGAATCCAGTTCAAGTAAGAGATGTCAGCACTTCTCCGCAGATACCCGAAGTACTGCATGATGACAAACGCCTCATTGTAGTATTTGTTGTAGACCTGCCCATCTTCTGTCACTGCTCGCAACACCTGCGCTCTCGACGACCCTCCGTTTAAGGCATTCACCCACGACTGTTTGTTCGGATGATTCGGCAATCCCAAGGTGTTCAACAAGGCTGTCACATACGCATCATTACCGGTAATCGACCCATACAGGTTCTGGTAATCACTTCTGGCCATGAACTCATTGACGAAGGCCACCTTGTTGGCTTCCAACTCCTGAGCCGAGAGAAAGCCGCTGACCTTAGCGAAGTCAGGCATGAAGTTTTCGTACAGTGGAATCTTGCCCACTGCCGAGTAGAAGCGATAGATGGGGTAGGCACGGGTCTGAAACTCTTCACTGCGGAAGAAGGCACTGCTGATCTCAACGCGGTCACAAGGTTGCGCGACGGTCGTGCCGCAGTTGTTATAGACGTTGAGCCAGCCCGCTAAGCCCGCAGGCTCCGGTTCTCTCCCTAAGAAATCTATGTAATGTTCACGGATGAAGAACGAAGCCCCGTCTATCGGATTGCCTCCCGTGTTGGCGTTGTCCATGATCGTCACGGTCGCTGTTGTGGTTGAGCCAAGACTCGCCCCCGAAGGATTGCTCAAGGTCAGGGTGAATGATTCGTTACCGTCAGCGATGTTGTCATCAATGACGGGAATGAAGATGGTCTTGGAGGCTTCCCCGGCAGCAAAGCGTAATGTCCCGATGGAGGTCGCATAGTCGCAACGCGATGAGGCCATGCTTGTCACGCTGCTACAGGCGTTGAGTCCTGAGCCGTCCGAGGTGGCATAGTCTACGTTCGCCGGTGCGGTCGTGTTCGTGCGACTGACGACGAGTTGGGCGCTCCCTCCCGCTTCGCCAATCGAGTAGCTCGCCTGGCTCAGCTGCACCGTCGCCGACTGCGCGCAGTTGCTCTGTGCCCAGTTGAGGACGACGCTGCCCGTGTCACCGCCCCAGCCGTCAACCGCGATTTTATAGACCTGGCCCGCCGTGGCGTTGAACGTCACGCTGCTGGTTAAAATTCCTCCCTGAGTATCTACGTCATCGTTTTTCCCGCTCGATGTCAGGCCATTCACTGCGCTTCCGGTGTAAACGGCCAACAGCGTGTCATAGTCGCTGCCTGCGGTGGTGATGGTTACGCTGGCGCTGACAGGAGCTTGCCACTGATACCAGATTGAACCGCCTCCGGCATTATTATCCGGTGAGTGGCTCGGTTCACCGCTCTGTTTCGTGGCAGAGATATTTGTGCCGCTCACTGTGCCCGTACAACCGACAACCGCCTGCGCGCTGGCGAAATTATCATTCGCCGGGGCAGCCGGAGGCGGTGGTGGTGGCGGTGGCTGAGTGTTGTTGTCCAGATTGTAGCCGAAAAAATTAAGTGCGGTCGTATCGTTGACGGTAATTTCCCTGCGCGTTCCGCTCGGAATGCGCGGGTCCATGATGCCGATGTAAACGCCGCCGTTCTGACTTCTCTGCTTCCAGTGGCTCGATTGATTACCGTCGCCGCCCGTCGCATCGCCGTTCGGCCCGCCGGTTGAGAGTCCCAAATCAGCGCCGCCCGCGAAAAAGTACTGAAACCCGTCGGCTGTCATGATGCGCTCGGCTGTCCCGAACGTGCCCAGAGTCGTGCCAGCACGAAAACGGAACATGTCCCAGATGGCCGGAGTAGCTCCGGCAGAGGCGCCTGCCCTTGACGTAAATCCGAGCGCGTGCCCGATCTCGTGGGTCGCGACTGCCTCGAAATCCGTTTTGCCCGAAGAGATGCCGTTGCTTGGATCAAAGTCAAACTGGAAATTCGAGTTGAACCCGATTCTCGCAGCCTGATCGGTTGGAGAGGCCACCGGATTAAGGATTCCCAGCGCACGAGCGATGGAAGTCGAGATAGATATGTTACTGGCACCGCCGCCATTAGTCGGAAGAGACGCGGTAGAAGGCAGTTGGGCATAAAGCGAAGTCTCAGACGCCGTGGACGCTCCATTAACCAGGCTCTGTCGGACGGTTGAATACGGGCGCGAGGTAGAAAGAGAAGAGGTAGAGCCGAGAATATCCGGGCTGCTCCAGGGCGTCCCGAAATTCGTCGTACCGTAATCAACGTCAATGTAAATCTTGATTGGCGATTGAATGTAGCTTTCCCAAACCAGTGCGGCTCTATTGAACGCTTCCTTGGCTTCCGGGAAATTATCTAGCTGCGCCGTGCCCCGGAGGATGATTTTTGTCGGCTCGACATTATCGCTCGTCGCGTTATCGGCTTGCGTCTTAGCATTAGCATTGGAATCGCGCGTAGCGGGAGTAATCGGGTGCATGCCCAGATTGGCAGTATTAATCTTGATTAATTCGCGCTTTTCAGCCAGCGTCGCCGTGCGGCAAACCGTGTCGCCGTTCGCATCCTGATAAATCATGAAATAGTCGCCATCCGGCACTTTCACACCGGGCAAGGCCTGCTGCGCTGAGACTGTGAAAGAGAGCGGCGCAAGGAAAAGGAGAGCCGCAAGGCCCAGCGCCAACACATTGCGTAAGCGATAAAGGAAGCCTGACGGCATAGTGTTCTGGCGGTTCAGGGGGTTGAAGCGAGAGCGGGGAAACTGCGACATCAAGATTCTCCTAAAATATTTTATTGAAAGTACGCACACGCCATCAACTTCGGTTGCAAGGCATGCAGAAACCAATTTAAACGGCGCTCGAAAGAACGAAAACTGAGGTTTATGACGATGAATTGTGTGGGGGGCGTGCGAACATCACCTCAGATGCAATCAGCGAGGCCGAAGATGCTTGCAAAACGGCAATTTTATTGGGTTAAATTTTGAATCTTCAACGAGGAAAAACCCTTCGATGCCGTGCCGGTAAACCTTAGCCGGAATTGCTACTCCCAGAAACCATCCCGAACCGGGTCAAACCGACCGCAGGCATTATACCTGCTGGCATAGTCCGGCGTCCAAAAATTTTGGTCTACTTTGAAGGGAGCGCCGAACACTCAGCGGAACTGCTGCCCGATCTGTTCTGTGCCAAACGAGCCGATGCCGTTGAGACGGAAAGCGAAGACGAAGCGGTTTTCGTTGCGCAGCCCAATATCGAAGGTGTAGTTCTGGACGGTGATGGCGCAACAGTCAAAGGCGTAGCCAGCCGTGATGACGGAACTGATGAGCGAGGAGTTTTGCTGAGTGGGACTATTCTGGAAATCGAAGAAGAAGGAGACGCCGCCGAAAAACCCGCGCTCGCGGTTGCCCACGAAAATGGACGGACTCCACTGCGAGCCGCGCTGCGTGCCCGGTTCCTTACCCTGCGCGTTGGCGAAACGGCTCAAAGACGGAACGAGGTCTATGGCGCGCGTGTAATAGAAAGTCTGGAACGCCTGAATGAGCTTGCGATTAAGACCGAAGCTCACGGCCAGCGTTCGCAATCCACCGTTATGCACGTCAAAATCCGAACGCACGTCCGCGAATAAATTCTGGCTCGGACGATACCGCGCCTCGATGTTCAGAGGCGAGAAGCGACGCGGAACGCCGCCGTAAGTAAAGCCGGAGAATGTATTGATCGGATAAAACTGGTTACGCTGACCCGGAATCAGCGCACCGCCGAAATAAGGGTCGAAGAAATATTTCCCGCGCAGCGTGACGGTGAGCGCCTCGTAAGGCTGGCTCGAAAGCGGAATCTTCGGGCGACCAGTTCCCTGCTCCGCCTTCTTATTGACATTCTCCGTCGAGCGGCGCGTGAAGAAGCGATTCGTAATTCCGAACTCTATCTCGTTGGTGTCGGCGATGGCGTCCTGGTAATCAAAGCGAATGATGCGCTCGAAATTCGAGATACCTTCAATCTTGCGATAGATAAAGTAAGGCTCTATCACGTGGCGGAAAAAGAATGAGCCGTCGCGGTGACGAAAGTTGCGCGCCAGCGCGGGCGGTCTCACGTCCAATTCAAATTCGCCGTAGCCGCGCACGACATCGCGGCTTAAGATCAGGCGGGTCATCGGGTCAATCGAATTCGAATAGTAGGTCGCGCGCAAGCCCGCGGTCGCCGTCACAGACCAGCCGCCGAAATGGACCGGGACGGAGAAGCGCGGATGCACGTCGAGCCGCTGCACGATGGACGGCGTGATGATAGGTTCGCCATTCACCTGGCTGCGGAAGAGATCAATATCGTCAACCGTCTCTTTGCGGCTGACGCCTTCAAGCCCGCCTTCAAAGGAGAAGTAAACGGGGAGACGCTCAAAGTAGCGCAGCGCTGACGGGCGCTTGTCGAGCGTGATGCTGGGAAGCTGGCGCGTGCGAATGCGCGTGTTGGTAATCGAAGTGACCTGCGAGCGCGCCAGAAAGTTGAAGCTATAGTCGCCGAAGTTTTTATTGATGAAGACCTGCGAGCGTTCTTCCGGCGAGATGGCCTGCTGAATCGAATCCGAGAAGACCTGACGGAAGGCCAGGTTCGACGTGACGTTGATATCCGCAGCGGCGAGAAAGCCGTTCGGGAAATAATGCACGCCTTCCATGTAAAAGCTGGACCCGCCCTGATCCGGGTTGTCAGGACTCTCTGCCGGGCCGAAGATGCGATCCTTGACGGCGTAGAAACCGAAGTTGAGATAGGAGCGCGAGTTGGCGCGTGTTCGCACGTCGAGTCCCAGCCCTATGCCCCGCCCCGTGTAAAGTTCGCTGCGAAGCGTGGCGTCAGCCGAGCGTCCGAGCGTTTGATAGTAAGCGGTTGAGAGGCGAAAGCCTTTGTCGCCTGAGCCGCTGAAGGTCGGCGTCAGGAAGCCCGAGGCGCGGTCGCGTCTCTTAATCGAGACGGAAGCATACGGGAGATAGAGAATGGGCACGTTCTTGACGCGGAAGGTGGGAGATTTGATTCGCACGCGGTCGCCGGTTTTGATCGTCGCGCGCTTCGTCTTGAAGCTCCACTTCGGCACGTTGTCTTCGCAGGCGGTAATCTCCGCGTTGATGGCGACGATGGTATCGTAGCTCACGCGTTCAACGCTGTCGGCTGTGAAGTAGATGACCGTGCCGTCCTGCGTCTGGTTCGTAAAGCCGGTCGAGTTGATGAAGAAGCCTGTCTTGGTTCGATAGTTCCACTCGGCGCGCGTGCCTGTAATACGCTGCTGGTCGCCCTGATCGAAAACGACGTTGCCTTCGGCAATGACGCGATTGCTCGCTTCAATCACCGTCAGCTTATCCGCCTGCAAGCGAAACGTGCCGATGCGCGCGTCAACGTTGCCCTCGTACACGGAGACGAGCGCGTCCTTCGGGCCTGTGATGGTCTGCGTTCCGGCGGTGACGGTCAAATCTTCCGTGCCCTGCGCGCCGCCCGCGCTTCTCGCCGGGAGTTGGGGACGAATGGGCTGCTCCTGTGTCAGAGGATTGACGTTCGGCGTGTCCGTGATGGGATTCGTGACCTGACGATCAACCGGGTTCGTCTGCTGGGCAAGCGCAGACAGACTCGCGGCGAGGCAGAGTAAGAGAACGAACGTGAGCCGAGCGCAATTTTTTTTCACGGAAAGACCTATGACCAGGGACGAAACCGAAGACCTTCCGCAGGATTGAATTCGGCACAAATCTCTACCTTGCCGGGTTCGTGAGAAGTGCGCGCCATCCTGCTTGAAGAGCGTGGCGATGCTAACACGGAAAGCCGCAAAGCAAAAAGCAGTGGACAGTAGTCAGTGGTCAGTTGAAGACAAAAGACGAATATCACGCTCGTCGCCTGTTTTTACTGACTACTGACTACTGACCACTGACCACTGGTATGATGCTCACGATGACCGACCACCTGCGCTTGATGATTGTTGCGGGCGAGCCTTCGGGCGATGCTCATGCCGCCGCGCTCGTGCGGGCGCTCAAAGAAGAAGCGCCCGCCGTGAAGTTTGAGTTTTTCGGGGCGACGGGCGCGCTCATGCGCGAGGCGGACGTTGAGTCGGTTGTGCGCTCGGACGAGTTGGCTATCCTGGGACTGGCCGAAATAGCTCAGGCGTTGCCGAAGTTCTGGCGTGCCTATCAAGCTCTGAAGCGGGCCGCGATTGAGCGCCGTCCCCACGCCGTCATCCTCGTTGACTGGCCGGATTTCAATTTGCGCCTCGCGCGTGCGCTTCACCGGCGAGGCATGCGCGTCATCTACTACATCAGCCCGCAACTCTGGGCCTGGCGCTCCTATCGCGTCCGCAGCATCCGGCGCGATGTTGACCTCCTGCTCGCCATACTTCCCTTCGAGCCTGAATGGTACAAGAAGCGCGGCGTCGAGCACGTCGAATTCATCGGCCATCCGCTGACAGGCGAAGTCAATTCGCGCTACGGGCGCGAAGAGTTTTGCAGTCGCAACGAGCTTGACCCGAAGCGCCCCATCATCGCTCTTCTGCCCGGCAGCCGTCGCAAAGAATTCGAACGCATCCTGCCGCCGATGCTCGACGCGGCCAGGCTCATGTCAAGCGAGCGCCCCGAAATACAATTCGTCGTCGTGCTCGCCGCTAATCGTTCGCGTGACGAAGCGACAGCAATCATTGAAGCCGCCAACCGGAACAGCTCTCACCCTCTTAACAATCTACACGTCGCACAGCACGAAACGCGCGAAGCTCTGGCGGCGGCGGACGCGGCAGCCGTCGCAAGCGGCACGGCCACGCTCGAAGCAGCCATCATCGGCACACCGCTCGTCATCGTCTATAAAGAATCAACGATCAACTGGCACACGCTTGGCCGACTCATTAGCACGGAGCATTTCGGGCTGGTTAATCTGATCGCCGGAAAGCGGCTCGCCAGAGAATTGATGCAGAATGAGTTTAGCGGCGCGAGCCTTGCGGAAGAATTGACAGAGCTGTTAAGCCCGGAGCGCAATCGAGCCATGCGCGATGAATTGCTTGCGGCAGTCTCGCAGCTTGGAGCGGGCGGAGCATCGAAAGCGGCAGCCCACGCAATCGTCAATGCCCTTCGCAAGTGGGGGCGTCCGTCGGACGCTTGACGAACCGCGATAGCGAAGCACCCGCCGATGTTTTCACAGCTTCTTCCCACCGTCTGGAAGCGTCCCGGCCCTGGCAGATAAATCTTGTGGAGAATTGCGAATAGTTGTACTGTATCGCCGCTCAGGTTTTCCAATCTTTCCAATCTCATCCCTTTCGGCATTAAACGTTCCACTCAACCCACCAACTAATAAGGAGCACATTAAAATGGTAGCCAAAACTACGAAGGGACGCGGCCTTCCCACAGGGGGGGCAATCGCTCGCCCGCGCGGCGCATGTTGTCTCACGCGGTTTCATAAATATCTCAAAGGAAGTCGTACCCTTACAGGGCTTGGGATCGCCTATGATTGCAATGGAGTCTCGACCACGCAGGACTCGATGACAATCAAAATGGATGTCCGGGTTTTAGAAGGCAATTGCAATGAGACCGATCTGATTCCAGAGTATTCTGTGCTCGGAGCGCAAGGGACATTGACAAGAAGGAAGGACGGCTTCGCTTACTTCGCAGGTAGTTTTACAATCACATTTGAAGATAAAAAGCTGTTCGAGGGAACAATAGAGTTGCTGGATCGTGTCGGGACACACGATGGCGAAGATTGCGATAAGGCGTCCCATCTCGAAGGCTGGCTCTCCGGGAAAAAGGCCGGCTCTACGAAGGCGACACTGCGCGCGGCGCTGGCCTTACGAGGGAAATTGCCAACAACAATCGACCGCCTCACTTCGCTGGACGGCAACATCAATGGCGCAATAATTGAGTGCGATTGATTTCACGGCGACTATTACCGTAATTGGAGCTAAGGCGGAGATCAACTCAAAGGCGGGCTACTTACTTTCTCCTGAGTCCTTTTAAGTTGCTTGCCTTTGTGTTGACCTTCCCACACTACTGCTCCTCGTTCACCTTCTCTTCAAGTTCGCTCAACCGCTTACGCAGCTCTTTAATCTCCTCGCGCATCTGCGGCAAACGATTCATGTGAGCGTTGAGTCGTTTGTACTGGTCGAGCGGCTGCACGGGGATGCCCCACCAGACGCCCGCACGCACGATCTTACCCGGCAGGATTCCGGCCTTCGAGCCGATGACGGCACCGCTCTCCACGCGCGCATGATCGCCCATCCCGACCTGCCCGCCGATAATGGCGTCCGACTCGATAACGGTGCTGCCCGAGATTCCCGTCTGCGCGGCGATGACGACGCGCTCGCCGATGTCTACGTTGTGGGCGATTTGCACGAGGTTATCAATCTTCGTCGCGCGCCCGATGCGTGTCCGCCCGAGCGCGCCGCGATCAATACAGGTGCAAGCTCCGATCTCCACGTCGTCCTCAATCAACACCGTCCCTACTTGCGGAAACTTGTGACGCACGTTCTGCTCGTCAGGCACGTAGCCGAAGCCGTCCGCGCCGACAACCACGCCTGCATGAAGAATGACGCGCTCCCCTAAATGAACATTATCGTAAAGCACCACGTTCGGATGAATCACAGAGTCGCGCCCGATGAGAACATCATCACCGACGACCGCTCCTGAATGAATCTGCGTTCCCGCGCCGATAAAGGTGCGTTCGCCGATTTCGACCCACGCACCGACGAAAACGCTTTCATCTAAGTTAGCACTCGCCGCCACAATCGCCGTCGGATGAATCCCGCCCGCGCGTCGCTTCGGCGGGTGCAGCAACTCGGCAATCAGAGCAAACGCGAGTTTGGGGTGTTTCACTTCGATGAGGCAAGCGGCTTCAACTTCTGCCCCCTCCGGCACAATCAAACATGACGCAGTGGACGAGCGTGCGCTTGCGAGTAGCTTACTGTCTTCGATGAAAGCTATCTCGCCCTCGCGCGCGCTTTCAAAGCTCGCAATGCCTCGAATCAAAACGTTGCCGTCGCCACGAACGCGCCCGCCAACGTGCGAGGCTAGTTCGGCGACCAATTTTTCTTTCGTTTCTCTGTTCATGGAAATTTCAGATTGCCAGCGATTCTTCGTCCACGGTGCGCCCGCTTTTTCGTGCGCGCGAGAAGCCCCGTCGTGAGCCGCGTATGAAGTGGACGAGATGTTGGACGTTTTTATCGTCAAGCCCCGCCATTTCGCCCAGCGCGTCTTCAAGCGCCAACGCGCTGCGAAATAAAAGTTGGTAAGCTTCTTTGAGAGCGCGACGCTCGTCCGTTGAGAAGCCAGCGCGCCGCAAGCCCACAGAGTTTAGCCCGCGCACGCGCGGCGGATTGCCGTCCGTGATAAAAAACGGGAGCACGTCCTGCACTATCTTCGACTTGCCGCCGACCATCGCATAGCGCCCGATGCGCACAAACTGGTGACAGCCCACATTGTTGGAGAGAAACGCGTGATCTTCGACGGTGATGTGTCCGGCGAGAGCTACTTCGTTGGCAAAGATGTTGTCGTCGCCGATCACGCAGTTGTGCGCGATGTGGCAGCCAATCATCAGGAAGTTGCGCGAGCCGATGAGCGTTGCACAGCCTTCGCCGCTCGCGCGATGCAGCGTCGCTCCTTCGCGAATCAGGTTATCGTCGCCGATGACGAGACGGCTCTCTTCATGCTTGAACTTTATGTCCTGCGGCTCGCCGCCGAGGATGGCATGCTCGAAAACGCGGTTGCGCTCGCCAAGGGTAGTGAAGCGCTTGATGACGGCGTGCGCGCCGATCTCGCAGCCCGCACCGATAGACACGTCTTCTTCGATGACTGCGTAAGGGCCAACGCGCACATCGAGCGCAACCCTTGCCCGCGAACTGATGACGGCTGTTTGATGAATCTCCATACGCCCCTCGGTCTGGCGCATGGTACTTCTTCCGCGCAAACGCTGCAAAGGCAGTGGTCAGTAGTCAGTGGTCGGTGGTCAGTTAAAAGCAAAGGCACAGTGCCTCCCGTTGCTTGTTCTTGCTGACCACTGACCACTGACTACTGACCACTGCTTTCTGCTCAGATTTCGACGACGATCCCCGCTTTGCCATCCGGCGGGTATTTGACCTGGTACTTGTGCTTGGCGAGGAGATTCTTGTTCTTCCACATCTTGTTGAATTCGGTGGTGTAGTTGAACCAAAGCAGCGGTGACGTTTTGTCATGCATGATAACGCGCGCCACGGATTCCTCATCGGGATGCCGGAACTTGTCGCCGTTGGATGAGAAGATGTACTGCTTGCATTTGATCATCTCAATCAACTCGGGGCTGACGTTTGAGCGGCTGCCGTGATGCGGGAGCTTGAAAAAGTCGAGTTCGAGTTTATCTGAGGGCTTCTTCAACATGCGGCGCAAGGATGCGACCAGCACACCCGGATAGGCGTCGCCGGAGAAGATGCCGCGTACGCCGTCGCATTCGGCGAGGAACGCAATGCTGCTGCCGTTCGCCGGCGCGGTGTCTTGCTTAAACGGCAAGCCTCCGAGCTTCTGCACGTTGACGACCGCCTCGCCGAGAATCGGTTGCAGATTCTTAACGGTGGCGAGCTTCTCCTGTGCCATTTTCGCCTTACCGGGCACAAGACCGGCGGCTTCCACCTCTTTCTGCCACTTCGGACGCAATTTTTCCAGTTGCTCCCACATCGGCGAGAGGAGTGTGAGCTTCATGCCGCCTTTCAATTCATGGACAGGCAATGGGCCTTCGTCAGGAACGACGATTGATTCGCCGCCGAAGGCTTCGTTCCACGGCAACTTTTGTTTCAGGATGGTGGAGGTCAGGTATTCGCCTTGCGGGCCGCCGAGGACCTCCTTCGTCTTCCGCTTGAGGTGCTTCCACCCGTTGAACCAGATGTCGCCGTAAGTGATCTTGAGCTTCGTGTCCTGCAACAATCTGACTACGCCCTCGATGTGGTCTGCGTCAATGTGTGTGATGACGAAAAGCTCAAAGTGGCGCTTGCCTTCGGGGATGGTCAGGATGCGCTCGCGCAGGTCTTTGTAGGTCGGGGCGGGGCCGGCGTCAATGAGCATCCGGTAAGGTTTTTTCGCGTTTCCGTACTCGATGAAAATACAATCGCCGTGTCGTGCCGGAAGCATTTCTATTCTTAGCATCTTTCAATCCTCCGTTATCTGCATTTCATTTGAGATACCAGTCGGCGTCGCCGTAAGCCTCAAGGCACAACACCATCGGCAGCCCCTTGGCCAGCAGCCTGCGGCGCACGTCCAACATCACTTCGCCAAAGCTGGTGCCGCCCGGTTTCCCGGAAAGCTGCGAGAGCGTTTTGATAAACTCCATCGCCACCTGCGCGGCCTGCACGGCCAGCACTGTCGCGCCCGTGCTGATGACGATTGCCCCGTATTGACTGAAGGGCGTGACAAAGCTTTCGAGGGGGTTGTCGGGCGCGTGCGTACTACAGCCGACGAGCATGACGAGCGGCCTCGTCTGCGAGTCGGGGTTAATCACGTACTCTTTTGTGATTTGACCCACCTTCCGCCTCTCGTCTTTGCTAATTTCTAGCATCCGCGTATCACCCACCTCCAGGGCCTCTTCTGTATGCGAGAGCAGCAACAGCAGGCTCGGCGATTCGGCCTTGATCTTGGCAGTCCAATCCTCCCAGGTTTTGACATAGTAGGTCTTCTTCGTCTTCTCTTTGAGTAACGTCTGCACGCTCTTAATCAACCCTTTGGTCTCGCCTGCGTCAACCCTCGCGCTGGCGGCAAAGAGCGCCTTGTCGAGAACCTGGAGCGGCTTGCGCTCCGAACTGGAAGCAGTCTTCAGACCATATGTGCCACCGTCTAAGCGGAGATTCCTGTCGAAGGAATGGCGCTCGATGACACGGTTAAGCCCCCAGAAGCCGAGCGGGCAAACTACCTTGATATTATTCTTCACCCCCTCACACGCTTTGTCGCACTGGCCCTTCGGTAGAGATTTCTTGGCGAAAGCACACAGCGTGGCGTCATCGTTCGGCGCATCGTAGTCGTAGAGGAATTCGAGCGGGAGGTTGCTATCGCGTCTGGTTGAGACGACCTGTATTTTCTTTTTGTCCTGACCGAGCGGCCACTCTTCTTCCTGATTGTATTCAAAGAGGTGCCGGTGGAGAAGCCTGCCATGATACGCCAGCGTGCTGAGCAGCTTGGTCGTCGGATTCTTGCCGATGTCTTCCGGGAAGTCAGCGTCGAGGGCCAGTTGTGTCAACTGGCCGTTGAGGTCATCAATCGTCTTTTTGAATGCTGTGTCGTCAAAGGAGAAAACCGAAGCCTGCGTACCCGAAACGGTCATTGCGTAGGGCTTCCCGTCGTCAGCGTGGTTGAGAATGAGCGCCGCGTCGAAGTCCTGGCGCTGCCGCAGGTCGTTGAAGTTTGGCAGGACGCGCGCTTCGATCTTGATGGTCTGCTTAGCCCCCTTCTTCGCCTTGCCCGTGGCGGCGACGGGCGCTTCCAGAATGGCGGTCTGAATAACGCGGTTACGGTGCAGCACGGTGATTCTCGCCCTGAAGCTGTCGAGCGAGCCGTCAGTATGAAAATAGAAAGAGCGGGCTTCGGTCGGACCCTCCGGCGGAAGGAAAAGCTTTTCTTCAAGCTGCGGGTAGGGCTTTCCGCTCAGCGCAGTGAAGACCACCGTCAACATATGCCCCGTCTCGCTCGGCGGCAGCTCCTCTATCGCGAATGGCTTATCTGCGCTCACCTGCTTTTTGTCGGGCCGACCGATGCTCACAGCAACGGAGTAGGAAGTGTCCGGCTTGAGCGCGCCACTCTGCTTTTTGCCGCTGGCTGCGTCGGACACTACAGCCCGTATCCGCCGATCTTCAGTCTTGCGCGGAACCTTTTTGATGATTGACTGCGCTTTGCGGCTGTTCTCAACCACGGTGGTGGCGTCGTACGGCATCATCATGGAAGGATCGACGGACTCGAAAACTCCGCCCCCACTCGCAGGCTCACGCTCCAATTCTGCCGCAACTTCGAGTGCTTCGTTTCTGGCAGCCAGGGACAGACCTCCCCCACCGTTCTTCTTAACTGCTCCGCGCGGAGGTGCGTAACCTCTACCAGTTCCTTTGCCCCCGGCTTTCGTGTGACGCTTGCCAGCCACTTTACGCGAGGCTTTTTTGCTCCCCCCAACGGAATAATGTCGCCTCATGGATTTAAAGCCGCCTCCGCCCCCATTTCTGGCCCTACCTTTACTCAGCCCTATCCGCCTGCCAGGTGACAGCTTCGGTCCAGGTGCCCGCTTCGGTCGTGGGGGGGACTCCGGGGGTGCAGAAGGAGCAGCAGCGACCCTGCGTTTGAGCGCCTGACCCATCCGCGCGGCAGTGCGCGAGACGAGGGTCAGGTCTATCAGCCGCCTCGATGCGGCCAGCAGCAGCGTCGGAGCTTTCATCTCGCGGTTGGCTTTAAAGAGCGCCACGTCGAGCGGATTGTTGTGCGACAACTGGGCAATCAAACTAACGAGCCACTCACCTCGCCGTTCCCCCGTCATGGACAGCAACCCGACGCCGCTCGTGCGCGCCTGTGTGCGCACGGATTGCAGCAAGGATGTCATCCTTCCGGATAAATCCTTGCTCCCGCCCAGCACTAGCACGCAATCGGCCTTCGGATTCCAGGAGGCTTTGAGCAGCTCGGACAAAGCGCCCTGCAACGTCTGCGGCAGAATAAGAAGGTCGCAGTCATCGCGCTCGCTCTTCAAGGCGACAAAATCAACGAGCATCTCCAGCCCTGATTTCTTGAACACCTTTTCAAAGTGTTGCCAGAGTTGCTGTGATTCGTCATCTTCCAAAAAACCGACGCGCAGCGGCCAATTCCAACCGACAGTCGTTTGCGGCTCGTCTACACGCACATAAAGCGAGGTCGCACCGACGGCAGAACCCAGCAGTTGCTCGGCGAGCCAGAAATAATCCTCTGTCTTGTCCAGATGAAGCTCGAACCGCAGGTCTGTTGTGTAAGACGCTCTGAACTTCTCCCAGGCCTGAGCGAAGAAGAGCGCCGCACCGGGCTTTTTCAAGGCTGCCAGTTTTTCAAGCAATTCGCGTTTGAGACTCCAACGAAGCGGCCCTTCTGATTGAGTAGCCGCGCTCAGGAGTTGCTGTTGGATGAGGTCTACGGAAGTCGGCAAGTCCTGGCCGGAGCCTTCAAAGAAGCCCAGCGCCGCCAGTGCCCTGGCAAACGCCTCCGGCGAAAGCTCAAGTCCCCACAGGCCAAAATCGTTTCGCTTCATGTTTATCTCCGTCGCTCATGTCCCGGCTCGGCACTCGCTCAAAGAAACCGGTTTATTGACAGTTGGATAAGTCTCGTCTCAAGTCGTGAACAGCCGTCTTAGGCGGAAGCAAGGAACGCGAGGTTTTACTCAGGTAAGTTCTTTCATCGCCGTTAGCTCAGGACAATCCGGCACAAAATGGTTCGGCGGCTGCGCCTCAGGAGTTTCGGAGTCTACTGCTTGAAAAGAACGGTCAGAAGTGAGATTGCCAAAGTACAGGTCGGAATGGCTACGCACGCAACATAATCCATACCTTCGGACGTGTCAATGTTTTGTTAGGGCGGCGCGTTCAGGCTTTGTTTCTGCGCTTAACGTCTTGCGAATATCTATAGATGCGGCTATCATTGCGCGTTGCTGCGCCAACTACCTCCCCCGGCAAAAGCGCAGTGATTCATACGGAATTTGTGCAATACTTCATCGGGGCGTCATATCTTTTAAGACGAGTCCCAATGCTAGAGGAGAATGACTGTTGTTTAGCGATCAATTTCGCAGGGGCGAATCAGAAAAGGGCAGATTCAGCGGAGTGAAGACTTCAAAGCTGGTCTCTGGCCTTTCGGATGTCGCGTGGAAAGTCTTTCAGTCGGTGAATCGCCGCTTGCCGGAAGGCGAGGCCATTCGCCCGAAGTGGGCACCGGGGCCGCTCCTGAAATCTTACGAGCGCACCGCGCCGCCGCTTGGCTTCCCGCGCGAGACTGACAGTCTTTGCCCCCGCTGCGTCAAGGAAGTCCGCACCGCTGTCATCACCGGCGAGACGCCGCTGGAAACCCTGATGCACCAGCATCCCGGCGAAATCAAAGCGCAGATTCTGGAAGAGAACGGTCAGGTCATCATGCGTAAAACCTGCCCCAAGCATGGCGAGTTTACGGACGTGATGGCGACTGACCCGAAGTTTTTGGAGCGCATCGAATCGCTCTTTTACGGGCGCGATTTTCGCTCGGCTGAAGACAAGAGCATTCACAAGCACGGCACGTCGAATATCAAGTTTGGACGCGGCGCAGTTTTGACCGTTGATTTGACCAACCGCTGCAACATGATGTGCGACCCGTGCTTCATGGACGCCAATCAGGTTGGATACGTTCACGAACCGACGTTTGAAGACGCGAAAGCCATTCTTGACCGCGCCGTCAGCTTTAAGCCGCGCCGCCAGATTATCATTCTCTTTTCGGGCGGCGAGCCGACGCTCTCGCCTTATTACCTTGAGGCGGTCGCCTATGCCAAGAAGATCGGCTTCTACCGGATACTCGCCGCGACCAACGGCATCCGCTTCGCCGAAGACATAGAGTTTTGCAAGGCCGCGAAAGAAGCCGGGCAGCACGGCGTCTACCTGCAATTCGACGGCGTCTCCGAAGAGAAGAACAAGCACAGGGGCGTGGGCAATCTCTTCGACGTGAAACTGCGCGCGATTGAGAATCTGGCTGCGGTCGGAATCAAGGTGACGCTGGTCACGACCATCGTCAACACCATCAACAACGACGCCATCGGCCAGATTGTCGAGTTTGCGGCGAAGAACATAGACAAGGTTCAGACCATCGCCTTTCAGCCCGTCTCTTTCACCGGGCGCGATGAAGATGTCTCCGACGAGATTCGCACCAAGCAACGCTACACGCTCGCCGGGATGACGCATGATCTCAAGGATCAGCTCGGTGGACGCCTCCAACCGCTGCGTGACTGGTTTCCGCTCTCAAGCTATTCGGCGTTTACGAGCGTGATGGATATGTTGCAGGGAGCAGATGCGCCCTGGGGC
The DNA here is from genome assembly GCA_963811065.1 of uncultured Acidobacteriota bacterium. Taxonomy (GTDB): domain Bacteria; phylum Acidobacteriota; class Blastocatellia; order Pyrinomonadales; family Pyrinomonadaceae; genus QHXM01. The sequence goes on along the minus strand of CAWEPR010000011.1, from coordinate 109,183 downwards.
TGGTCAAGCTGTAACTGCCATCCGAACTGCGGCATCTTCACGCTGATCATCGTCAACCGCAAAACAGGAGAGTTCAGTTCGCTTTTCGACTGCTTCAACTACGAACAGTTTATGAAGGACGTGGCCGTCATCACGGACACGGCGCGCGGCAAGAAACTCTCTTACGCTCAATTAGCGATGGCGATTATGCGAAACTTCGACGCACAGCGTGCGCCCGAAGGATTTCCCATTTCACAAATCATCAATCTCTTCAGGCCGTCTTCGACGAATTCAAATTCGGATCGCAACGACCGTATGAAGAAAGAGTACGCGAGCGAAGACTCCGCAGATATGTGGCGCGTGCTCTGCGTCGAAGGCATGTGGTTTCAGGACTTGTTCAACTACGATTTCCGCCGCACTGAGATGTGCGTGATTCCTTACGGCACACAGGAAGGCGAAATTTCATTCTGCGCTTACAACACCGGCGTTGGCTGGCGGCAGATTATCGAGAACATGCACAAGACCGCCAGTCTAGGCGAATGGTACGAAGAGCATGGACGCCACGCCGTTTATGCCAAAGGCAAAGCAGTGCCCGGCATCTCCGGGAAACACTCGCTCAGTTTACCCATCGTCAACGCGATTATCGCAGAGGATTCAGACACGCCGACTCAGACAGTGACTCCTTATCTTGTCGAAGAGCAAGAAGAGGTAACAGTTTAGTGATTCAGGTGATGCCCGGCTCTACTTAGCCGGGCATCACACTTTATAGAGTCAGGCCGCTTTCTGTAGATAGAGGCGTTCGATTAGACCTCTGGCCAGCAATACCGGGCTTTAGCTTGACCGCGCCCTTCAGAGGCCAGTCCGACTTGATTTCTCCCACCCTCAACCCTAACCAAAAAGGATTTTTGTTATGAAAAGATTCTTATCTTTGCTCCTGATTTTAGTCGCCACGAATTTAATCCCCTCGCTGGCGACGGCCAGACCGCGAGCGTCAGTTAATAGTTCGCAACAGGAGCAGACCGCATTAACCAATCAGGATGTGCTTGAGATGCTCAAGGCGGGTTTGTCTTCAGAAATCGTGGTCGCCAAGATCAAGACTTCCCCTTCCAAATTTGACACCTCCCCCGCCGCCTTGCAGGAATTGAAAACGGCCAACGTGCCCGAAGCCGTCATGCTGGCGATGGTGCAGGCTGCCGACACTACGCCTGACAACTCATCAGCCCCCGCAACCAACGTGGAAGCCGTCGAGGTTAAAGTTCCAGACGGAACACCGCTGGAGATCGAGTTGATGTCTAACGTCTCTTCGGCGACGGCGAAAGAAGGCGACATCGTTGATTTCACAATCGTGAATCCGGTGATTGTTAACGGCGTCACGGTGATAGAAAAAGGCGCACCAGCAAAGGCGCGCATCGCCGCCGTGAAGAAGGCTGGCTACTGGGGCAAGGCTGGACGCCTTGGCTGGACAATGCAGGATGCTTTGGCCGCTGACGGTAACCGGATAGCTCTTCGCATGGAGAAGAAACTGACCGGCGATAGCAAGGGCGGCACGGTCGCCACCGCGACCATCGTCACGGCTGTAGTCTTCTGGCCTGCCGCTCCATTCTGGGGATTCAAAAAGGGCAAGAACGCTGTCTTCCCTGCGGGCAAACGCTTCGAGGCGTTTGTGCATGGCGATGTCGCGGTGAAAGGAAAGGCCATGACAGTCGCCACAGCGCCTGCAACTCAGCCCTAAGAAGCTGTCTGAAAAGCTCCGAAGGAGCGAAATGTAAGAGCCTGTGGCAACGCCACAGGAATAGATTCCAGTTTACTCATGAAGCCCTGAAGGGGCGGCATAAATATGGTCGCCCTTTCAGGGCTTCATCATGTTATCTCTGTCTTGACCCGGGGCTTGCGCCCCGGGCTATCACATTGTCGCCCCTTCGGGGCTTTCATGGATTTTCCAATAATCATTAAAGGTGACGGTTGAAAAAGTGTCACAAGGCGGACGACCGACAACGACAAGAGAAGACTAAGCTCTGGACGACGCGGGGACTGGCACCATGATTGCCAATGTCTCTTCAGGAAGAGATTCTCAACCTTTAGGAGTCCATTGAATGAAAAAGCCCTTATCCGCGCTTTTATTGCCGTTGCTGCTGGTTCAAACGATGCCATTGCTGAGTGTTACCGCTCAGCAAGAGGCAGCGAAAACTATCCAACAGTCGCAACGAGGCGTCACACCGCTCATCAATCAGGATGTGCTGCGGATGGTCAAGGCGGATTTCACGCCCGAAACCATCATCGCCCAGATAAAAGCTGCTCAATGCGAGTTTGCGACGACGCCTGCCGCGCTACAACAACTCAAAGAGGAGCATGTGCCTGATGCCATTATCTTAGCGATGGTCATGGCCCCGAAGAACGCCCCGTCCCAGAATCATTCCTCAGGTGCGGCTAAGCCGCAAAAGAATCTCAGGATAAAAATTCCGAACGGCGTGGCGATAGAGGTTGAAGCGCCTTTCACGGTGAGTTCGCAAGACGTGCGAAAAGGCGACGCGATCAGCTTTCGCGTCATCAATCCGGTGAAGGTGGACGGAGTGGTGGTGATTGCGCCGGGCGCGACCGCGACTGCAAGAGTGATACAGGCGAGCCGTGGCGGACATTTCGGGAAAGCTGGCCGACTGGCATGGACGATGGAAGATGTGTCGGCTGTTGACGGGACGCGTATTCCGCTTCAAGCAGGCGGAAGAATCGTCGGTGACAGCAAAGCCGCCAAAGTCATCACGCAGACGGTAGTCATGGGAGCGTTCCTCTGGATCATTGCTCCCGTTGCGCTCTTTCATGGATTCAAGCGAGGCGAGAACGCTCTGCTCCCGGCAGGTAAACGATTGGAAGTTCTCTCTCAAGGGGAAACGTCTGTCAACGCCGTAAGCAGTGGGCAGTAGGCAGTGGGCAGTCAAGAACAGGAGCGATATGCGACGTCCGTGCTTTGCCTTTGTCTTGAACTGCCCACTGCCCACGGCCTACGGCCCACTGTTTTTCGGTGGACGCTGCACGTCGCGTAGCTGCGCGACGGTGTCGCGGATTCTTCCGGCGAGTTGCTCAATTGTTTCGACGCGCCGCCGCGCCGTCGTGCTCAATTCTTCACGCAGGAGAAGTTGCGCCTGACCAAGCACACCCGTCAGTGGATTATTAATTTCATGGCGCACGTGCGCCACCAGGTCTGCAATCTCCGTCAGCTTTGCTTCATGCTCGGCGATTAAGGAGCGGAGGCGCTGCTCCGTCGGCTCAGTTGTACTACTGCTGTCGCCTGTTTCGTCGGTGCTCATCTGCTTTTCCATCCCTTCAGGAAGCCGCTGTTGGTCAGCCCGCGCAGGTCACGAATCCTGTTCGGCGATTGGCAAGAGAGAGCGGCTTCGCCGTGTTTCCATTGTGCGTCGGATGCGTAACGGCGGGCAAGCAGAAATTTCCGTGCATGGAGAGAGTTGAAGGTTGTGAGGGTCGCGTAGGCTGCGGTTGACAACCAGCGCGCGCCACCCGTAAATTAGTGCTCCTTGATGGGAGGTCGTCCAATGGTAGGACTCCAGTCTCTGGATCTGGCTATCGGGGTTCGAGTCCCTGCCTCCCAGCCATTCAATAACAAACATTTACGGGCGAGCTTTAATTAGGCTCGCCCGTTTTGTGTGCCTATAGTGTGCCAATCTAAAAAGCACATCCAATTAAGGACTTAATTGTTATTCCACAGAAGAACCTTTTTGTGGAATAACGGACGGGCGTAAGGCTTTTGTTATCGGCGATTCTGTTATGGGACAGGCTCATTCCCGTTTGACCGCCTCATTGCCTTGTCGGAGCGCCTCAATGTTCGAAGTTGCTGCGCAGCCTCGCGATGTCACGCTGCGGCGGCGTGCCGAACAGCTTTTTATACTCACGGCTAAAATAAGACGGGTCTTCATAACCGACGCGGTAACTGGCGCTTGCTACGTCCAAGTCTTCGCCGAGCATCAGTCGGCGCGCTTCTTGGAGCCGGATTTGTTTCTGAAACTGCAAAGGGCTCATTGCCGTGACGCTTTTGAAATGATGGTGAAAGCCGGAAACGCTCATGCCCAGCTCGCGCGCGATGTTTTCAATTTTAAGCGGCTGGTCGATGTTCTCTTTGAGCTGTTCGACCGCCCTGGAAATGCGGCGAGTGTCCCCTTCGGAAATTAGCATGTGGCTCAGACGCGCGCCCTGTTCTCCCCTCAGAAGCCGGTAAATAATCTCTCGAATGATGAGCGGCGCGAGAAACTTGATCTCGTCCAGCGTGTCGAGCAGCCTTACCAATTTGAGAGCGGCGTCGAGCAAATCGGCCTCAATCGGACTGACGTCCATCGCCTTCACGCTCGCGTCCGATTTTTTAATTTCGATTCCCGATTCCATCATGACAGAGGCGACAACTGTAGCGTCAAGATAAAGCTGGAAGCCCAGATAAGGTTCTTCATCAGTTGCTTCGACGACACGGGTGACGACCGGCAAATCGACCGTTGCGATCAAGTAATGGCTCGGGTCGTAGCGAAATACCTCATCACCCAAAAGTACTTCCTTACTGCCCTGCGGGATGACGCAAAAGGAGGGCTTAAACACGGAGTACACCCGCTCCGTCGGTCTGGAGAAACGACCGAGGACGAGTCCCGGAAATACCTCCAATAATCCGTCCTGAGGAACGGCGCGGGTCATCCGCTTGACCAGTTCTACTCTGCTGATTTTCAGCCTTTGTTTCTCAAGTCTTTCTTCTCGATGGCTCATAAAATTCATATTAGTCACTTTGTTTTCTATTAGCACGCCGCAAGCAGAGTTTTTGCAGGATTGTCCGGATATTTGCGAGGATCGTCATAACGCCATTTGTTTTGAGCCTCTATGATTAAGCTATTAAGGGAGGACTGTTAATGGAAAAGAATAAGCAAGCAACTGGATCGAACGCTCAAGATCGCCGGGCCCTCAGTCGCCGTGACTTTTTGGCTAAGACTGCCCTGATCGGAGCAGGATTGGCCGTCGGGCCATTGTTGTTGGCTGCATGCTCGGATCAGCCTAAGGAGATCGCGAACACGAGCAACAAAGGGCTCGATAGTGGAAAAAATAAAATGAAAACACGAAAACTCGGAAAATTAGAGGTCTCGGAAATAGGAGCCGGGTGCATGAGTATCAGCGCCAACTACGGCCCCCCCGCAGACAGAAATCAGGGCATTCAGGTCATTCGTGCAGCCCATGAAAAAGGCGTTACGTTCTTCGATACCGCCGAAGTTTACGGCCCCTATACAAGCGAAGAGCTTGTCGGAGAAGCGCTCGCGCCTTTCCGCGACAAAGTTGTTATCGCGAGTAAGTTTGGGTTCGAGTTCGATGCAAATGGACAGGCGACTGGCGGACTCAATAGCCGACCAGAGCACATCAAGAAAGTGGTTGAGGACTCATTGAAGCGCCTTAGAACAGACCGCATTGATCTCTATTACCAGCACCGGGTCGATCCGAAAGTGCCTATCGAAGAGGTGGCGGGTGCGATTAAAGACCTCATCCGGGAGGGGAAAGTTTTGCACTTCGGCCTGTCTGAGGCGAGTGCAAAAACGATCCGCCGGGCGCACGCCGTGCAGCCGGTTGCGGCAGTCCAGACCGAATACTCGTTCATGGAAAGAGACGTGGAAAAGAACGGCGTGCTTCAAACTTGTGAGGAGTTGGGGATCGGATTCGTCCCGTGGGGCCCGGTCGGGATGGGTTACCTCACAGGAAGAATGGATGCCAACACGAAGCTCGACCCGAAGACGGATCTTCGAGCGACATTCGACCGCTTCTCTCCTGAAAACATGGCGGCAAATATGCCCGTTGTTGATCTGCTCAGACGATTTGCAGAAAAGAAGAACGCAACGCCTTCCCAAATCGCCCTCGCATGGCTGATGGCCCGGAAGCCGTTCATCGTCTCGATACCGGGGACGCGCAACCTGGATCACCTGAACGAGAACTTAGGAGCGCTCAATGTTCAGCTAACGCCTGCGGATCTGAGCGAGCTTGAAACCGCTTTCTCTAAGCTCAAAGTTCATGGTGGCCGCATGAATGAAATGCAGATGCAGGTGGTTGACCAAACAGCGTGATTGCTCGAACCAGATGAACATACTTATTATCAACACCCACCTTACCTATGCCGGATGGTCAGAGCGCGTGCAGGTATTAATCAGAGAAGGCCGCTTGCCTGCTCAAAAGGTTGGTGGCAGCTATGTGCTTAACGAAGGCGGTTTTAAATTAGTTGAAATCCGCAAACCTGGCAGGCCGCCGAAGTCTAAAGAGGAGGCTGAGAAATCCACAGCGAGAAAAAGGGCGCGAAAGAAAGACCCGGCGAGGCTCTTGAAAACTCTTTCCTGAAAGGTAAGAAATGAACGATGGCTGAGCCTCACATTCAACGGCTGGTGATGGGCGTCTAATCTGTAGGCAGTATGGCGGCCTAATTCTGTAACATAGACAAAAGTCCTAAGAGTTTTGAATTGACAGGAAGATTAGGCGGCGATTTGGGCGTGATACATGACGGCTGTTAGTACGTCTAATAGTAGTTAGGTGCTTTCGGTGGCGGAGCTTATAAATATTGAGGACTATGTATGAAGCAACAACACAAAGATAGAGTAGTTACTATAAGTTCAGTATTAATAATTGCGGGCCTCGGGTTGTTTTTAGTAGCCAACCTTTTCGCCTCAGGTCAATTTACTAACATGGCTTTCAATCAGGTTGGCGGTCTCTTATTAATTACCGGCTTATTTACTCTGATCTACGAATTTAAGATTCGACAGGTATTCATTCAAGATATGCGCCAGGAGATTAGAGACTCATTAAAATACTTTCTTGATTCATCAAACGACTTCCAAAATTCAGGTTTGACAGCTTACTACAAAGCTTTGCCTGAGGCAGAGCTATACGAAGAATTCAAAAGAGCGAGGTCGATTCAAATTCTTCAAACCTGGACGGGCACAGACGCATCTATAGTTGGCCCTCTAAGGGGCGCCGCTAAGAACGGTTGCGAGATTAAAATTTTACTACTCGACCCAGAATCGAAATTCTGTCAGGAGAGAGGCAAAGACCTTGGATTTACAGACCCAACATATGTCACGCGCCAGATTGAAACGAACTTGACGCTGTTTCAATCTATAGCGGTTGAGTTCAAAAAGAACAAGAAGGTAGAAATCAAGGTGTATGATGCGACGCCAACAATACCAATTTATATATGCGATGAGAATGTCTATTTCGGGCACATTTGGAGAGGGACGGGAAAATTCTCCATAATAACGCCTTACTTCAAAGCCAAAAAGTATCTAGCTGAGTCCACCTCAGAAAGCATATTCTGGGAGCTAGCGAATGAACACTTCACAGACCTCTGGAAGAACAGATCGAAGCCATATACCGGAAGACTTAATGCAGAAAGTTTAGACGCGCAATTGACACGACCAGAGAAAATAAATGAAGTCAGGCAGCTTCCAGAAAATCAATGACGCACCTAACAACGGCATGCACCCGACCGCCGACACGAACGATGTCATCAAGAGCGAATCGCGCGTGGCGGCGGGTGATGCCGGGCGTTAGATTGCTCCTTTTGTCCTGAGCTGCTTAAAATCAGAGGGGTTATGAAAATTCTGATCCTGATTCTTGCATCAATACTTTTGGCTGGCGCATTTCCACCTCTTAACGCGGATAAATCTTCTAGTAAAGATTTGGTGTTCGAGGGCATTGTCTTGAAAATTGCGCCATCTGTTCCTGCAAGCGGATACTTCGCGTTTTACAGGCTCGCAAAGTATCGCATCGAGCGTGTATGTCGTGGGCGCTATACCAAAACTGAAATCGTCGTTGACCATTTATCTCTAAGCACAAAAGAATTGGATGCTATTAAAGTTGGCGACCGAGTATGTCTCTCTGTCGAGCCATCCCAAAAGATATTCACACGTACAAATGTGGAAGGTATTCGTGAGAAGTCTGAAAAGATCAAAATCTTCTACATCGGAAGTGAGGTGTCGCCGCCCGGCAGTCCTTGCGAATGCGAAGTAAAATGACTCAATCGCTTTCCAGGGCAGAACGCCATCTAACAACTCATTCAACCGGACTCGATAGAAGGCTACCTTCCATCATCTTTTTACTTTGATAGTTGGATAGCTTTCGCTCGCCGGTTAATTCGGGCGGTGGGCTGCTATTTACTACGACTGAGATTTGCGAATAAAGGTTGGCGAATGACGAACATTCTTATCTTTGGAGCAAGCAGAGGCTTAGGAGCGGCCTTCAGTTCGGGCTTACCAACTCGCAGTGATACCGTCTGGCTGGTGTCGCGTAGTCAGCCTGAAAACCTGGAAAGAAATGATGGTGTAGAAAGAGTCTGGATTAAAGCCGATCTGTCTTCCCCAAAAGACGCAAGCCAGACAATATCCGAAGCACTCTCGGAGCAAAAGCTCGATGTCTTGATCTATAACGCCGGGATATGGGAGGAACAGGCTTTCAAGAGCGACTATAGTTTTGAAGAAGTAAGCATTGAAGAATCAGAGAACATTATTGCCGTAAATCTGACCTCAGCCATCATCTGTATTCAGAAATTGCTGTCAAATATGAAGCAATCAGATAACGCCAAGATTATCTTAATCGGCTCAACTTCCGGCCTTGAGAATACTGGCTCGCAAGAGGTTGCGTATGCTGCGTCTAAGTTCGGTCTGCGTGGTTTAGGGCATGCTTTACGTGAGAATCTGCGAAAATACAACATTACCGTGACCTGTATTAATCCCGGCGAGGTTGCTGCCGAAATAGCCTACGAGGATGGTGTGGAGAGAGCGATTGAGGCATATGCGGGCACACGCATCCCCGTCGGAGACTTAATCTCGATAGTGAAATGTTTAATGGGGCTATCTAAAGTAGCATGTGTCAAAGAAATTGATATTCCGGCGATTACCGACCTCAATGCGTAGGCGCGGCGCAGCCCAACAACCGATTGCGGCGCGACGCCTCAATAGCAAGCTTCTCAAGATGCATGCTTCGTCGCTGCTTGGGTGCTGCTCGCTCGGCGCAGCCGAATCGGAGCGTTAGGCGTTTCGTGTCGGCAAATTAGCAAAGGCGAGACAACTTCACGAGAAAGGAAAACACGACATGGAAAGTCTAAACAAAATCGAGGTAGCTGGTAGAAACAAGGCTAACTATCTAAAAGCAAAAGAGGCATTCAATAATAAACAAGTAGATGAGTGTATTCTTTTTTATGCCCCAAATCACGAGGTTAAATCAAAACAAAGTGAAAAAGGACGAGAAGGAATACAGAAATTTTTAGAAGGGATGCACCAAACTTGGGAAGACATACAGATTACAGTTGAACACGCTGTTGCAGAAGATAACTGGGTAATGGGTAGAAGTGTTGCGACTGCGACACATACAAAGGCGGTTTTAGGCGTTCAGCCAACACACAAAAAGATTACTGCAACTTTTTGGGACTTACACCTTTTTGACGAAAATGGTTTAATTATTGAAACGTGGAACTTAATGGACAACTTGGCAATAATGCAACAACTTGGACTTCTAAAATAAGCCGAACAAATCAATGGACGTGAGGGCGAAACAGCTACTTCGTTATCGCGTTGTCCGTCAAACTTTAGCGGGCTTGGTGGCGGTTTCGCCCCACGTCATCTCAGCCGTTAGGCACATCATTGCTGACCATTGCTCAGGCTAAAATCGCACAATGGCAACAGGGTTAGTTGATATCTCTTCCGTTATGAACGATGATGTAAATCGTCAAAGGGTTTTTCAATCTTAGGAGGATGAACGTTATGTCTATCGCACGCATTACAGAAATCAGCTCTACCTCAAAGAAGAGCTTTGAGGACGCAATTCAAAGCGCCGTAACTCGCGCGACTCAAACCCTGCGCAACGTACGTAGCGCATGGGTCAAAGAACAACAGATTCAAATTGAGGACGGTAAAATCGCCGAATATCAAGTTAATTTAATGATCACTTTCGTCCTGGACGATGCCGATCAAGCGGATGTAGCGTAAGCAGTACCTGACTCATAAGAATAGCCTTCCTGCAAGTCCTCTGTTTGTAAGAGCAATCAAAGGGTCTAGAGTCTCAGGCGTTGGATGTTCAGGTCTAATAGCTTCGATAGGAAATAGCCAGCCCTGATGCTGGCTATTTCCTATCGTGGGGCATTTGACGCAAGCGCCTAACAAATCATTCAACCGGAGCGGAAATAGCTCGGATGTCATTCGCAAGATTGAAGGCTTGATACAATGCTTCTCGCCCGGTTAATTCGGGCGCTAGGCCGCGGAAGATACGACGCTTTACCCATACCCACGAATAGGAGACAGATATGAAGAGAGTCACTGGCATTGGCGGTATTTTCTTCAATTCGCCTGATCCCGTTTCGCTTAGAGCCTGGTACAAAGATCATCTCGGAATCGACGTGCAGGAATGGGGCGGAACCGCATTTAAATGGGCTGACCCTGAAGGCAAGCCCACAGCCGGCACTACCATTTGGACTGTCGGTGACGCAACTAGCAACTCCTTTGCTCCGAGTACCGCACCGTTTATGATCAACTATCGAGTTGCCGATCTTCACGCGCTGGTCAAAGTGCTGAGGGCTGAAGGCTGCACTGTGCTCGACAGGATTGATGAGTCAGAGTATGGGAAGTTCGCCTGGGTAATAGACCCGGATGGAAACAAGGTAGAACTCTGGGAACCACCGGCCGGTCAATGATGTCAGCACCTTACGGGCGCCCACCGCGGCCTAACGTTGCTATTGCACCGGACCACCTTCGGCGGCCGGTGAATAGCAACGTTAGGCGTCTGTGTAAATGGGAGAGTTAGTTCAAAATAGGGAGAAAATAATTTTCGTTTGGCGCATAGATCAATGAAATCGAAATTTATCTTTTGTCCTTTGTTGATACTTGCCATTATTCTTGTTCCTAGTTCTACTCCTGCTCAGACAAAATCTAAGTCAGGGCAAAGCTCAACTCAAAATTACGAGCCCATCAGCGTCGCAATCATCCTTGATATGTCTAGTTCGTCTAAAGGTTCTGATAGTCGCCCAAAGTACAAAGTGCTTTTCAGGTTACTTGAGCAATATGTGCGGGGGAATAGCCAGAACGAATATTTCATTGTTGCCTTCTTTACCTCTCCACAACTACTAGCAGATGGTTCCAGTGATATTCCTACTATTTTGAATGTGTTGAAAAAGCTTAGCCCGGCTAAACCAGACGGCCCGACAATGTTGTATGACGCTTGTTATTTAGGTATCAGTAAAGTTGCTCAAGGAAAGCATTCTAAGCAGAGAGTTCTTGTATTCAGTGATGGCTTAGATACTCTATCTGATAAAACCTTAGAGGATGTGAAACGTTTGGTGAATGATACGAAGGTAGGTCTATATGCTGTAAACATGAGCTATCCGATTATTCTGAGCTTAGATAAGGAATATATAAAAGGGGTGAAGGTTTTGAACGAATTGGCTTCGTCATCTGGTGGTGTGGCCGTTCATCCTAAAACGCCAGCAGATGTTGAATCCTCCTTTAAGAGTATCATTAAGAAAGCAACCCGATAGCTGTCCGGCGACGCCTAACAACTCATTGAACCGGAGCGCGAATAGCGCGGCTTTCATGCGCGAGACTTGAATGCTTGGTACGGTTCTTCCGCGCCCGGTTAATTCGGGCGCTAGCTCGCTACCATTTATGGAGAGCGCAGTAAATCTATGAGGCTTAAATTCAGACCCTTAACCTCTGATGATTTCCCGTCTGTTGCTTGCTTGGTTGTCCAAAGAACACGTCAAGCAGTGGTGGGACGATGGTGAAGATACACTGGAGAAGGTTGCTCGCAATTATGGCGAAGAGGAGGAAGGGCTCGAAAGATTTATTTTGGTCGAGGCGGAAGAAGGAGCCGAGAAACCTATCGGATACTTTCAGCACTATCTTACGCCCGACGGCTCAATCGGCATTGATCAGTTTATTGGCGAAGAGGATTACATCAATCGAAGCGTAGGCACAAAAGCAATCAGAATATTTGTCGAGATGATTATGCGAGAGCATCAACCGGCCAGCATTATTCTCGACCCTTCCCCGGATAACAAAAGAGCCATCAGATGTTACGAGAAGGTGGGCTTCAGATATTATGAAACGAAGGAAGGCGTAGAAGGAGGATTAGCGTATATGATGCGGCTTGATTGTGGCACACGCGCGAGCTAACAACTCATTCAACCGGAGCGCGATTTAGCTTGCATTTCATCGTCAACTTGAATCAATTCGAGGTTGTGTTCGCGCCCGGTTAGATACTGTGTTGAGAGTCAAGCTATTTTTGCCCACTCTGGATCGAAGGGCTTGCCATTCTTCAACACACCATAAGCGAGATGAATGAGCTTGCGCATCACGGCACAGATGACACTCATCTTGCTCTTGCCGCGTTCTTGCAAGCCCTTCGCCCAAGCTTGAAAGAACGGACTGCATCTGAGGGCCGTGATGGCCGGAAAGTAGAGCGCACGCCTGAGCCGAGCATTCCCGATCTTTGATAAGCGAGTTCGTCCACGCACACTCGTACCCGATTGGCGCTCGCGTGGAACCAGACCAGCATAAGCAGCGACTTGGCGAGCGCTGCGGTACTGTGTGATGTCCGTGATCTCAGAGAGCAAGTGTGCGGCTGTGGTCTGTGCGATACCCGGAATGGAGTCTAACAACTGGCTCTGTCGCTTCAGTCCAGGATGATTGATGATGTGCTGGCGGATCAACTCTTCAGTGCGTTTGACCTGCTCGTTGAGATAAGAGAGGTGCTCTTGGACACTCTCACGTACAGCCTCAACTGTGATGCCTGAAGAGAGGCGATTCTCTTCCGCCACTCTCATTTCGATGAGCGACTCAAGCCTTCTGACAAGTGCCTGTAGTTCGCGCACTTCTTGAGGCATGGGCTTCCAGGCAGGCGGTGTTTGCGCTTGGCAAAAGCGTGCAATCAATTCAGCATCCACGCGGTCTGTTTTCGTTCGTGACAGCCGACTTTGAGCAAAGGCTTTGATGGCCGCCGGGTTGATGACGCTCCCCGTCTGGCCTGATTCATGGAGAAAGAGCGAGAGCGCCTCGCCGTAAGTGCCAGTGGCTTCCATGCAGGCGTGGACTCGCTCGACGCTTTGCTTGGAGAGCCACTCACGGAGTTGCTCGAAGCCGGTCGAGGTATTAGGAAAGACTTTATGCTTGAGCTTACCATTAATATTGATGAGACAAACGTTGAACTTTAGTTTGGCGATGTCGATGCCGAGTGCTGGTGCTGTCATGGTGATGAACTCCTGTTGATGATGCGGCGCGGGCCAAACTTGCAGATGCAAGCTCTGCTCAACGATTGAGCGGCTTCGGATACTGTTCGACCTCTTTGCGCTGCGCTGTCGGATGCCGGGAGCTTCTCTAACCGACTGACTCTCTGTGATCATAATTCGAGCACAGCTTCTCCGGCATCCTTCGTTTGCCCAAGCTTGATGCTTGAGCCAACTTCGGTCAACATACAAATTCGAGCGTTAGGCGTCAATACTCAATCTTCCCTCGTCAATTTTTGTTAATACAGGAAGGTGAATACATGTTCCTAAAGAGAGCGCGTTTCATTAGCCGGTTATTTCTTTGCCCGTTGTTGCTTTTCTGTTGGCCCTTTGATAGCCGCGCTCAACCACGCAAGCCGATGAATGTCTTCCCATTGGAACGTGACCACATTTTTATCTGGGTCTCACACGGGGCGCCGGAAGCAGTCACGCTTCAGAAATTGGGCCTTTACACTGATGGCAGGGATCACAAACACGTGGGCCAAGGCACTTCTTCTAAAGTCTTCTTATTCGAGAACGCTTACCTTGAGCTAATCTGGGTAGATGAACCTGAGGTGGCACGGCGAAAGAGTCAGGACATGGGCACAGATTTGCTGGCTCGGGTCGCTTGGAGGCAAAGCGGAGCATCGCCTTTTGGTATCGGTCTCCACCAGCTTGCCTCTAGGGGTAGTGATCTTCCGTTCCCGACTAAGATGTATTGGGCTGAGTGGATGAAAGCTGGTACTTTCATCTCTATTGCTGAAAGCTCTGCCAATCTCAAAGAGCCTTTCTATTTTGTTGTGCCCGATTATCTAGCAGTCCCTTCGGCTGAGCAGTTGAAGCAGTTGCTCGACAGTCAACCAGAGTATCGCAAGAATTTCACCCACGCATTAGGCGTGCGTAGATTAACAGGCATCAAGATTATTAGAAGTTATCTCAAAAATAGTCGTGCTACGATTTCAGCATGGCACGACGCGAAGAATTGACCGACGAACAATGGTCTTTGATAGAACCGCTCTTTGACCAGCCGCCAAGCGTTAGAGGACGTGGCAGACCTCGCCGCGACGAGCGCGAAGTGATGAATGGCGTCCTCTGGATATTGCGCAGTGGCGCACGCTGGTGTGATTTACCAGCACGATTTCCGCCGTACCAGACCTGCCACCGCCGATTCCAGCAGTGGGTCAAGGATGGCACGCTCAAAAGGGTGCTGGAAACACTGGCCGAAGACCTCCGAACACGCGGCGAGTTGGACTTATCCGAATGCTTTATTGACGGGACGTTCATCACCGCGAAAAAAGGGGCGGCAAAGTCGGAAAGACCAAGCGGGGCAAGGGTACGAAGCTCATGGCAGTGGCAGACGGCTCTGGTCTTCCTCTCGCCGTTTACACAGAGAATGCTGCGCCGCATGAAGTCCGACTTGTCCAACAAACTCTCGTCGAACGCTTTACCGACCATGCCCCGGAGCGGTTGATTGGCGACAAAGCGTATGACTCCGACCCGTTGGATAAAGAGCTTCGAGAGCAGGGCGTGGAGTTGATTGCGCCGCACAAGGCGAACCGCAAGAAGGCTCGCACGCAAGACGGGCGTTGCTTGCGTCGTTACAAGCGACGTTGGAAGGTCGAGCGGCTGTTTGCGTGGCTGCAAAACTTCCGTCGGATTCTGGTGCGTTACGAGTACCATGCTGAGAACTACTTAGGCTTCGTGCATCTCGGCTGTATGCTGATTTTGCTCAGAGCTTATTTTTGAGATGGCTTCTAGTAACCAAGCGGGGAAATTTAGCGAGACAGCTTCGATGATTTCAAAGAATGGAGTCGTGGTGGTAAAGCACGGTAAATCGTCTCATGCAGAACTAACCTTTGACGGCGGCAGCCAGGGTAAGGTTTTAGATGTGCGTCCCACGCTTCCCTTAATCTTGAAATATTAGCAACATTTGACGCCTAACAACTCATTCAACCGGACTCGCAATTAGCAAACCTCTTATCTTTGACATTGATTGCTCGCCGGTTAATTCGCGCGTTAGGTGTTTTCGCTTGCTGAGGCTACAAATATGAAGCGTGTAGATTTAGAAGTCGCCGTTGCCGCAGGACTAGCCGTCGTTTTCCCGCTGTATAAGATTTTCACCCTGCCGGAGGTTTGCGACTCGCCGAATCCACTGACACTTGGCGGAGCCGCTGCCCTGCTGCTCATCTTAGCTTCTTACCTGAGCGTCCCTTTGCTGTTCGGGCTGCTTCGAGGTCAGCGGGGTGCCCGGTTTGTGTGGCTTTGGACTGCTGTCTTGGGTTCCTTGCTTAGTGCGGTCGCCCTCTACTGTCTGGGGGCTCGCTCCATCGACTGGGGCTTAGAGCGATTTGCGAAAGTGTGGCTCGCCCTGTGTGTCTGGACGCTCCCGTTCGCCGCCGTCGTTTACTACTCCGGAATGATTATTAGAGGGATAAGGAGAGGGCATGAGGGGCCGCAGGAGAATCTAAGCATTTCGCGGAGGTAGCCTATGATAGTCAGGCCACACCTAACAACGGGATGCACCCGACAGCCCGCTACGCCACAAACTTATAACCGTGGCCGCGCATAGTGAGAAAATGCCGCGGCTCCTTCGCGTCGTCTTCCAGCTTCTGCCGCAACAAGCCCACGTGAACGTCAACGGTGCGGGTCAGCATTCCGGTTTCATAGCCCCAAACCTCGCGCAGCAGTTCATCGCGCGAAAGCGTAGCGCCGCGTTGGGCGATAAAGTAGCACAGTAGTTGAAACTCTCGCGCGGAGAGTTCGACCAGCTTACCGTTGCTAAGCACCTCGGTGCTCCGAAAGTTTACAATGACAGAGCCAAAGCTAAACGCGTCGAGCGGCTCCGCTGCGCTCGCCGTGGTCCGGCTGCGCCGCAGCAACGCTTCCAACCGCGCCAGCAACTCGAGCGGCTCGAATGGTTTGCAAAGATAGTCATCCGCGCCCAGCTTCAGGCCCAGGACTTTGTCGATTACCTGGCCACGCGCCGTCAGCATCAGAATCGGCGTCGTGATACTTCGTTGCCGCAGATCGCGGCACACATCAAAGCCGTTTTTGCCCGGCAGCATGACATCCAGAATGATCACGTCGAAGTTGCCTTCGCGGGCGCGCGCCAAACCCGTCAAGCCATCGGCGGCCGTCTCAACGCGATAGTCTTCCGCGTTGAGCAGGTCCGTCAGGGCCATCGTAATGCCTGAGTCGTCTTCAATCAACAGGATCTTGTTTGCCATCGTCGCTGTAAAAAAAGGGCCGGGTGTCAGGTGCCGGTCAGAAGCCGGCACGATCCACGCGCCTCATGCGAAATAAGTCCGAACGATCACGAACCAGCTAGCTCTTCTTTCGTGTGGCTTCGTGTGATTTTGTTATCGGATCACCATTCCCAACGGAAGCCCGCCCCGGCCCTACTCAGGAAACCGGCAGATGCAACGTAAACGATGTCCCGTCACCTGGCGCTGACTGCACCGTCACGCTGCCGCCGAGCGCGCGCAGGTTACGCTCGACGAGACACAGCCCCAGTCCCGCGCCGCTAGTCGTCGCGGCAATCACACTCTGTCCGCGATAGAAAGGTTCGAAGATATGCGGCAGATCCTTCGGCGCGATTCCGGGCCCGCGGTCAGCAACAGTGATTTGCACTTCCCTGACCCTTCGTGCCTTGCGCGACACACGCGCTTACACTCAACCACTTGCCTTGCGCTGCGTACTTCAGCGCATTCTCAAACAAATTCTTCAGGGCACTTTCCAACGCGGGACCATCAGTGAGCACCAGAGGCAGATCTTCTGCAAAGTGCTGCTCGATTTGCCAGCCATCTTCTGCGAAAGGCACAGCGTACTCGGCCAAAGAGCGTTCGGCTATCTCAGTCACGTTGGTCGGTTGTAGATCATAAACTCGACGACCCGATTGAATACCCGCAAAGCTAAGCATTCGCTCGATCTGATTGATCAGCCGGCGCGCTTCACGCTGAATCACGTCACCGTATTGTTGCACCCGGCTCGGGTCCTGGATCGTGCCCTGCGATAAATTGTAGCTCGTCGATTGAATGACGGTCAGCGGCGTGCGCAATTCGTGAGAGACGCCCGCCACGAACTCCATCTGCTGTTGCGCCAAACGGCGCGCGCGCAACGTGGCCAACATCAACATCACTGAGCTGCCGGCCAACAGCACGAGCATAATTAAACTGAACATGAGGATGTGTAGTCGGGCATTTTCGACCAGCGCTTCAATCGAACCGGCTTTGTTTTTCACCACCAGCAGCCAGGCCTGGTCGTCGGCGACTCCGCGATTGCCGACGAATTTCAGCGAGCGGCACACCTTGCGGGCCAGACACAAACGGCTGTGGTCCCGGTCGGGTCGGTGGACGACGCTCGTTCGGCGCGAAGCCATCGGGGGCGCGCGGCGGCCCTTGACGATCCTGCGGCATGTTTGCGTCGAGCAAGACAATGCCGGCGTCAACCTGTGAGAACGACGCAATCGTCAGTGTTGGATCCGAACCATAGATCATACTCAATGGGTCGCTGGCAACGACCGCCACCTGATAACGAGCGCCAGTCCCGTAATGCCGCGCCACTAGTTCGGGGATCAGATACTGACGGAGATAGTCATTATCGACTTCAAGAAAACACCAGCCCTTCAGTTCGGGCACATGATCCGATCCCTGCGGGGGCGCGGGCCTGAGCGATTGCAGCAAGTCGCGCGGCGCCACCGGCTGTTGTGATGGCGGCGATCCAATCGTCGTGTCGGTGTTGCACAGGGACACCAGTAACGAGTGGAAATATCAACACCGGTCTACCTTGAAAAAACTCAAACGCAAATCCATTCGGGAAAAGCGGAGGCTGGCCTCCGGGCAAACGCAGACGCTCCTCCAGCACGCGGCGATAAACGACAAACTCGTTGGGCCAGTCTTCAGTTTTGAATTGGTTGTCGCCCGTCCGCAGCCGTCTGAAGACGACTCCCTTGTCGCTTTGCGTGCCGATGCTGATCGAGGCTAGTAGTTGCGGGCGGTCAGAAGTGCTGTGCCATCGTCTGGTAATCTCGATCATGTATGGCTCAAACGCGACATCGTTTCTTTCATCCGGCGGTGGACGGAAGAAAGGCGGCAGTTGCAGCAGGGTATCTCGGAAATCGCCGCTGAAGTTTCGTAGCGCCACCTCCATGGCTTCACGGCCTTGTCGCCGGTGGGCATCGCTCGCGAAATTGATCCAGCGATACTGAAGCACGCCGGCGATCACAGTGAGCAGCAACACCGCCACGCAACCCGGCACCAGCCAATTTATTCTGATCCGATCGAACATCGCTCGCATTATAGCTTTCAAATTTGGTCACCGGCATCGACTGGGACCAAGACTTTACCTCGTCTTTACAAAACGGCTGGTCACTTTACGAACACTTTACACAGCCACGCTCAACCTTTCGCTTAGCATAGCCGTACGATCGTTGCAGTTCCACAAACCCTTCAAGAGGAGAACCAATGCGAAAACTAGCAATTCTAATATGCCTTGTTGCGATGGCCGCCGTCGCGTTGCCGCAAGAACCGCCGAAAACCGCCAGCGCGCAGTCTGATGCGAAAAAGGCTTTCGCGACACTTAAGACCCTGGCAGGTTCCTGGCAAGGACGTATCGGCGATTTGTCCACGCAGGTGACAATTCGCGTGACTTCCGGGGGTAGCGCGATCATGCACGATGCCTTTATGGCCTCGACCAATAAGATCACGATGATTTATTTCGAGGGCGACCGGCTATTGCTGACTCATTACGGTGGCGAGGGAAATCGGCCGCGCTTTGAAGGCAAGTTAACGCCGGACGGAAAGAGCATAGAGTTCAGCTTTCTCGATGTCTCCGGAGGCACGCAGAGAGGACTCATGAAGCGCATGATGTTCACCATAGTTGACCCAAACAATCATACCGTTGAAGTGACTTACATTCTGCCGGACGGTAAGCCGGTTCAGGCGCGCGGCGAATTTCAGCGGACCAAGTGACTGAACTGAAATCACGGTCACGTAAGGAATACTTATGACGTCGCGCATCACCCCGTCTTCTCCACGTTTCCTCGCCCGCATGGCAGGTCTGTTTGCTCTGCTCCCAATCCTGGCGGGAATATTCGCTCAGGGGTTCGTGAGCGAAAGACTTATCGACTTCGGGGACGCTGCGGCTACGGCGACCAACATCCTGGCGCACAAAGGACTGTTTCAGTTGGGCTTCACCGTCTATCTCATTGAGATGGCGTGCCAAGTCACGGCCGCCGTGCTCTTCTATCATTTGCTGAAGCCGGTAAATAAGACCATCGCTTCGCTGGCGCTCTTCCTGGAAGTCACCGGCTGCATCATCAAGTCGTTCGCGAGGGTTTTCTATATCGCTCCGTTGTTCGTGCTGGAACGCCCGGCGGCTTTGGAAGGATTCAGTGCGGAACAATTGCAGTCCTTGGCGGTCATTCTTTTTAAAGTGAATGATCAGGGCGCCGGTGCGGCTTTGGGATTTTTCGGATTCTCAACTCTACTGGGCGCCTATTTGGTTTTCCGCTCAATGTTTCTGCCGCGCTGGCTGGGGGTTTTGTCTTTCATTGCAGGCTTAGGCTGGCTGACCTTCCTTTACCGGCCGCTGGGAGACCTTGTGTTTCCCATCGCCGCACTCTTCGGTTTGTTAGGCTCAGCCGCAATGATCTTCTGGCTGCTTGTGTTTGGTGTGAAGGAAGACAAATGGATCAAACAAGCGGGGTCAGAAGCTGGGCCTTAAGCAAGTTTTTGTAGGGGAACCCGCAGGGCAAGATAAATAGTTTATTGATATTCGATATAGAAAAGGTGGTGAATCATGTCAAAGCCAATCTCGTCATCCGCCGCGCTGCCGATCGCGTACGTCATGCTGCGGTTCCTCATCGTCGTGAACTGGCTGGGCGGCGCCGCGATCCTCGCTCTGCTGGTTGTCCTGCCGAACGAGCAATGGATCATGACCGCTTTCAACCTCTCTCCTTCGCCTGAGGCAGAGCGGCTGGTCATGGGCCTGCGCGCGATCGCCGTGCTCGGTCTCGCCGCGATTCCACTCAATCATGCCGTCCTGAAGCGGTTGCTCGCGATCGTTGAGACGGTTCGCGGGGGCGACCCATTCGACGCCGCGAACGCGTCCCGGTTGCAGGCGATCGCCTGGGTGCTGCTCGCGCTGAACCTTGTCAGTATTGTCATCGACGCAATCGCCAAGTCCGTTTCGATTCCGGCGCATCCGCTCGATCTCAATGCCGGCTTTTCGATCAACGGCTGGCTCGCCGTACTCCTCACGTTCCTGCTGGCTCGCGTGTTCGCGCAAGGCGCGCTCATGCGCGAAGACGTGGAAGGCACAGTGTGATGGCGCTCGCCGTCAAGCTCGACAACCTGCACACACAGATCTAACAAAGAGGATATCAAATGAACCGCAACGTTATGTTAACCATCACGTCTCTGCTCTCGATCCTCTTCTTTACGTTTCACCTGGCGGACGACATCATCCGCGGGTTTGAAAAGGGAGGGGTCTCAAACCTCACTGCTGTGCCCATCTTTGTCGTCTGGCTGTACGGAACGCTGGTGCTCGCCGAACGGCGATCGGGCTACGTCATCATGCTCCTCGGCTCGCTCCTTTCGTTGGCCGTCCCCGTCCTCCACATGAAGGGAGCGGGTGTCGGCATCGGCAGCGGGATCGCCAAGTCCAGCGGAGCCTTCTTCTTCATCTGGACGCTGATCGCGCTCGGCGTGACCGGGCTCTTTTCGGTCATTCTCTCAGCGCGCGGACTGTGGAGCCTGCCATGGCGCCGGTCCCGATAATGCACACAACCCGAACCTGGAAGAGCCCGTCGCACGGCGTAGGTGATCGGCGCGGATCGGGTTCATGCCGGAGAGATAGCAAGCGGCCGAGACATTGCGCGTCCGGCTGAAGCAACCTACGAAAACGATAATCAGCCTGGCATTTCAGTGTTATAGAAATGCTAGGCTGATTCCTATCTAGGATGTTCAGTAGCAGATCATTTTCCACCGTAATGTGGAATTCGCGGAAATGCTCTCTATTCCATTTCATCGTCAACAATGCTCAAACCGACTTGCGATTGTCAGTAGGTTTTGTAGGATTGCCATCCACTCCAACCTATGATAGAAACCCCGCCATGATGAAGCATGAAGCCGTCGAGACAACATTTTACAGGTCCGTATTGAAAGCAATAATATTCGTGCTTGTCCTGGCTGGAGGATCCATCCTTATAAAACCAGTACAAGCTATGCACGGCTTCCTTTATGCACGGGAGACCACTCGTCTTTCCCAGATCAACGGATCCTCCAGAAATTTAGCAACCAGGTCTGAGGCTTCCCAAGTAGGCCGAGCCGTCAAAACAAAAGAGATTACGAATAGCCGAATTAAACGATGGTCAGCGAATCTGCCTCGCATTGTTACGCAGTCAAAATCAGCCACCACCTTTCGTGGACAGCATTTTTCCAAGAAGGAAGTCGAAGCTCTTATTAGAGAATCCGCCAAAAAGTACGGTTTGCCGGTAGACAAGGTTTTACGAATTGCGAGGTGTGAGTCCAGGCTGGACCACACTGCGATTAGCAGAAACGGGACATACTGGGGAGTCTATCAATTCAATATACAGATGTGGAATAACATGCCCGAAGGTAAAGCCAGGATAGACAGGCGAGATGCTGTAGTAAACATTAACGCCGCCCACCGGCACATGAAAGCGTACGGATATTCAGCATGGGGTTGCAAATGAGGGTCTAAGCAGAATGCCTTTTATCGTTTTCTTGTTCCCTATTGTTGAATGCTTCATGTTCAGCATGGGTTAATTCGATCGTTAGGCAGATGGCTTCTGATTCTATGCTGGTCAAAAACTCCATCATGATTACAGGCTCGAGAGACGTTGATCGCGAGCAGGCGCGGACGCTATTCGAGCAGCATCTGTCGCCATTCCTGTCTCAAGGTCGAACCTGGCTCGTTGGAACAACTCACGGGATCGACCAATGGGCGATGGCATGGCTGCTTGAGTATAGTGAAATCTGTTGGGGTATCGTTCCGTACACGCGAGTTAAGCAGCCACGGTGGGTTCAGCCTTGGCTCGACCAGTTCGATCGGATCATTGAGTTGCAACTTCCGCAGCGCAAGACCGCCGCCGCGATAAGAAACCGTCACATGGTCGATCTTTCCCAAATAGTGTTTGGCTTCTGGACGGGTGGAGGCGGCGGAGTTACAAAGACGCTTAAATATGCGATGCGGCAGCGAAGAGAGACGCACGCTATCCCGGTACAGCTCACTGCAAATAAAGCAAGTGTTTTGGGCTGACCCTACCCGCAGCGACTTCTTAAAGGTCAGACCAACTCAATGACTGCTTTTATATTAGAGCAAGGGTAATCGGCTAGACATTGCCTGAAGTGGTGTTGCTTGTCGTTCGACTCTTCGGCGGATTACCAGTTTGATGCTCGGCGACTGAATCCTAACAACACATTCAACCCGACGCCTCGATAGCATCTACTTCATCTTCCTATGCTGTAATAATCCGTCCTTTTATTATTTTTATCAGTAACCAACTCTCTTTTTTATACTTTCATCAAGAAGCGCTTTGAAAATCGAAGATCACAGGCGCAATTTTTAACCTGACTCATTACTAAGGATTACCTGCCTAGATTTAAGAGCGTGAAAAAGGTAGAATGCACAGGTGGCCCCCCGCCCCCTCGCGTAATACTTGGCCCAGATGGAAACATTACGCGCCAGCAAGCTTGACGAACCTTGCGTGACCGGTACATCCCCCTGTGGTGAATAGCGCGCCTGCCGTAGTTAGGTTGATAACGGCGCTGCGATGATTTTAATAGTATGTCAGGTGTCAGGCTCAATCATCTAACACTCACGAACCAGCCCCGGAGGCTTCTTTGATTAAAGCAATAAATGATGGCCGGTCTGTTCACGAGGCGCTGCAACATGGCGCTGGCGACATCGCCGTGCAGGACTTTGCGCCGCGCTCGCAGTGGAGCGAGATGTGCGAGTCCGATCATTTCGTGCAGTTTTACGAAACGGACTTGTTTCTCCTGAACTCTCTGAGCGGTTACGTTGGCAAGGGCTTGGAAGCCGGTGATGCCTGCATCGTTGTGGCAACGAAAGCGCACCGGGAGGCGCTTGAAGAGCAACTGAAGGCGCAGGGATTGGATGTAGCTGCGGCCAGCGCAACGGGGCAGTATCTTTCTCTGGACGCAACCGAGACCCTGTCGAAGTTTATGGTTGACGGACAGCCGGAGCCGGGTCGCTTCAATCAAATCGTTGGGGACATCGTCGCGCGAGCAGCGGTTGACAAACGCCGTGTGCGAGCTTTCGGAGAGATGGTCGCGCTGCTGTGGGCTGAAGGTAATCAAACTGCCGCGATCCGCCTGGAAGAACTCTGGAATGCTCTCCAGAAGACTCATGCCTTCTCGCTCTTCTGTGCCTATGAAATGAGTGGCTTCGGCGGGGAGCAATTCATTGAGCCGCTCGGCAATGTTTGCGCGACCCACTCGCGCGTCATCCCGGCGGAGAGCTACAGTGATTTGGCCAACTCTGACGACCGCCTCCGCGCCATCATCGAGTTGCAGCAGAAGGCCAGATCGCTCGAAGCCGAGATCGCGGAGCGCAAGCAAGTCGAGGAGCGGCTCAGGCTTTCACTCATGCAGGAACAGTTGGCACGCACCGAAGCCGAGGACGCTAATCGCCTGAAGGACGAGTTTCTGGCTACCGTCTCGCACGAATTGCGGACGCCGCTTCACGCAGTCATCGGATGGTCGCACATGCTTCGCAGCGGCGGGCTGGACGAAGCGACGACCATTCGCGCCATCGAGACCATCGAGCGCAACGCAAAATCGCAGGCGCAATTAATCGAAGACATTCTGGACGTGTCGCGTGTCATTACCGGCAAGCTCCATCTCAATATCGGGCTGGTTGATTTCTCTTCGGTAATCAATGCGGCCATTGATTCGGTGCAGTTAGCGGCTGAATCGAAAGGCATTCAACTGGAGGTGACGCTCGATCCTTCGGCAAGGCGCGTCTTAGGCGACCCCAGCCGCTTGCAGCAGGTGGTCTGGAATCTGCTCTCCAACGCCATCAAGTTCACTCCTGCGGGCGGGCGCGTCCAGGTAAGACTGGAGCGCGCAGGCGCAGACGCACAGATCAGCGTGAGCGATACGGGCGAGGGCATCAACTCTGAGTTTCTTCCTTTCATCTTCGACCGTTTCCGCCAGGCCGATGGTAGCAGCACACGCAAGCATGGCGGGCTGGGCTTAGGTTTGGCGATTGTGCGACATCTGGTAGAGCAACACGGCGGCACGGTCTCCGCCGATAGCCTCGGAAAGGGACAGGGAACAACGTTCACCCTCAGGCTTCCGCTCGCGGCTGCACAGAAAGTGGAGAAGGGTCGCAGAAAAAAGACAGAGAGCTTGCTGCCGAGTGAACCGACCGGCGCTCAACTCAAGCCGCTGCCTTCTCTTGAAGGTGTCGAGGTACTGATCGTTGACGACGAGCAGGATACACTGAACATGCTCGCCGTGATGCTGACCGAGTACAGGGCCAAAGTACAAACGGCGTCGTCTGCCTCGGAAGCGCTTGAAGTGCTTCAGTGGTACAAGCCCGACGTGCTGGTCTCTGATCTGGCAATGCCTGATGAAGATGGTTATTCGCTCATCGGTAAGGTCAGAGCGCTCGCGGAGGAAGACGGTCGGCGGATTCCGGCTGTAGCGTTGACCGCCTACGTTCGGATTGAAGATCGTGTGCGCGCATTATCCGCAGGCTTCAATATGTTTGTCCCGAAGCCGGTCGAGCCGAGCGAATTAATCACAGCCATTGCGAACCTTGCCGAACCCAGAGCGAACGAGTCTCTCCTGTCACATTAAGAGACTCAGATAATCGCTGTTCTCAAAGCACGAAATGGGCGCTCCTGCGGTGGGAGCGCCCATTTCAGTCTAAGAACAACAGAGCGCGCGGGGAGGCGCTCTTGATAAGAAATGTGGGGGCGTGGGGGGCTTATCCCCGCCAATTGAACTGCGCTAGAATCTGCTGAAGTTGAGATAGATGAGAAGCGCCCAGAGTCCCGTCGCTATTCCGGCTATCCCAAGGGGTATTTGAATTCCCGTCAGTTTTGCACGAACCATCTCACCACTGCGTGCCGCATCAGCATTCTTGCTAAGAGCGTATTTCGAAATCAGGGCGTATCCCAAAAGGATGCCGAGAGCGATTGCTACCAAACAAGCGAGGAGCATACCAATCCCCGTCAGCGGAGCAAATTGAAGCAACAACCCCAGCACGGAAAGCAATCTGAAGAGCAGCACGAACAGCCCCCAGAGCAGCAGGATGATGCCGATAATGCCCTGATATGGCACCAGCTTACTGATCGCCTCCTGCGCATTCGGCTGCTTTGAAACTATGAGCGGCGCAGCGGCGAGGGCCCCGCCAACGACCAAAAGTAACGCCAGTAAAAGTAATTCCATACTCTGACCTCCATCTCAAAATCTAAAAGCGCAATGTGCCGTGAGACTATATGGCAAGTTTTGGTTTTCGCCAACTTTTTTGAGACGACCGGCGGAGACAATCTTGCCGAGTGGCCTGCGGCCCTTCAATCAGCCCTTTTCACAAGGGCGAGAAGCTCAAGGTCGTGGCCGTCCGGGTCGGTAAAGTAGATTGATTTGGATGGCATCCATTCGTGAAGGACGGGGCCTTTGACCGTCAAGCCCTGCTCTCTCAACATGGTCGCGGCGCGCTCAATATCTTCTTCGGCAATGGTGAAAGCAAAGTGCTGCACAGGCCATTCGGTCTTGTCTTCCTGAAGCACAATCATTCCGGCATCTCCTCCAGCATAGAGGAACAGCCAGTTGCGCTTCTCGTCCCGGATACCGACTTTTAGACCGAGCACGTTACGGTAGAAACTTTCAGCCCTCTGTAGCTCTTTGACGCGGATGGCTACCTCGTAGAGACCACGTATCGGCAACATTTCGTCTCCTCTCGTCGAGCCCTGTCCCAGGCGAGGTATCAACTCTCGCGCACAACTAAACCTTCGCGCGAGAGTTTCCAATCGAGGACTTCAACCTGTTCTTCTTCGAGCGCACGCTCAACGTCTTCGCGGCGTCCCTCGGCGCAGAAGAAAGCGATGCAGCCGCCGCCGCCCGCGCCGCAAACTTTGGCCGCCTCCGCGCCGTTTTTCAAAGCCTTCTCGACCAGCATCTCCATGTGCGGTGTGGTCACACCCGGCGCGAGCCGCTTTCGATTCGGGTACGCGTCATACATCGTGGCGGAGACTCCCACCCAGTCATTCGCCAGAAGAGCCGCGCGCATCCTGATGGATGAATCACGAATGCCGTCAAAGAGCCTGAAGAGTTCGGGGTCGCCGTCTATGTGATTCTTGGTAATCTCCCAGTTGTTCGTTCCAGACAGGCGCGGCTCGCCCGTGTAGCAGATGGCGATGCGGCTTTCAAGAGTCTCTTCATCAACTAACAGCTCCTCGCGCACGATTCCGTCCGCGCGAAAATGGATGCAGTTTGTGCCGCCGTGAAGCGCGGAGTAGTAATCCTGAAAGCCCGCCGGGACGCGAATCACGGTGGTCTCGACATTGGCGGCGATGGTGATGAACTTGTGCTCGTCGTAACGGTTTCCCACCAGACGATTGAGTGCGCCGATGAGCGCGATGTTAAGCGCGCTCGACCCGGCAAGGCCCGCGCCCGCCGGAGCCTGGCTATGAGCTACGAGGTTAAATCCGACTTCGGGTTTGAAGAAGTGCACGAGCTTGGAAATCAGCTCAAGGCGTTCCTCATGGATCAAATCTTCGATGCCCGCCAGATTCGTTTCAAACCTAACCTTGCGGTCACGCGATTCCAGAATGATGCGCTCATCGTCGCGCGTCTCAATGCGGCAGGAGGCGCGCAAGTCGAGAGCGAAGTTGACAGTTGAGGCTCCGGGATGAAACAGGTACAGAGGCCAGATGTCTATTGTGCCCCCGGCCAGATCAACACGCGTCGGGGCAGATGATTCAATAATCATAATTTACAGTTTTCAGTTTCCAGTTTTCAGTTTTCAGTCAACCAGCCTAACGCTGAAAACTGAAAACCCAAAACTGAAAACTGTTATTTTTAGTCTCCTCCGCTTTCCCCGCTCTTCGGGGCTGGCTGCTCATGCTTGGCGGATGAATCCTTGCGGCGCGGGAGGTGCATGCGCTCCTGTATCTCTTCCTTGAATTCGTGAACTTCGTCTTTGAAATCCTGAATTTTTCCCTGCGCGGCGTGTTCCAGTTCTTTCAATCGCTCAGGGTCGGCCTCCTCGACCTTTCGGCTGAGCCAGAAGCGTTCGACCAGATAAAAGCCGACCACACCGACGACGAGAATAATCAGCAAAATAAGACTGATGTTCTGCACGTCGCCGATGAACTTAGTGATCGTGCCGCTGAAAGAATAACCGATGCCGCTCAAGACCAGCACCCACGCGCCGACGCTCGCTATCGTCAGCAGGGTGAATCTAACGAGCGGCATGCGCCCCACTCCGTAGAAGACGCACGAAGCGATACGCAGGCCGTAGATGTATTTCACGATGAAGATAGAGAGCGTGCCGAATTTATCAACCAGCTTGACGATGCGCGGCGCGGCCAGTTTGTAGAAGCGAAAATTCCGCACGCTGCGTTCAAAGCCGCGCCCGCCGCTGTAGGCCAGACCATCGCCGACCACCCCGCCGAGCGTGCCTGCGCCTAAGACCTGCGCGAAGCCGTAATCACCGAAAACCCCGTGATGCGCCAACACACCTGCGAGCAGGAGCGTGATGTCGCCCTCCCACATCGTGCCGAGAAAGACAGCATAGAGGCCGTACTTACCCATCAGGTTATAAAAGAAATTACTTTCCACCGCATCCGTGAGCAGAATCGTATTGTCCCCTGCCCACACCGTGAGAGAGAAGAATGTATAAAGGATAAACTGGCCTATTAGTCCGTTAAAGTAACTCAGAGCCATACGGCAAAGATGAATGGAAAGTATCGAGCAGTTAATTTAGGCTCAGGTTGGAGCAGTCTCATCAACCCGGTCTGCTCTCTTATGAATCTTCTTTCTCAGGGGGCGGTTTGACGACCAGCACAGGGCAAGGCGCGTGGCGCACGACCGATTCGGCGGTCGAGCCAAACAGGATACGTCCCAATCCTGTGCGACCGTGCGACGAAATTACTATCAGGTCAACCTTGCGTTCTTTAGCGACGCGGACGATTTCCGATGCCGCATCTCCGTGGGCGATTACTTCTTCGACCTCAAGCCCTGCGCATTCTTCACAATCTGCGATCTTCGGCAACTCGCGCGTCGCCGAATCTTCCAGTTGCTCGCTGATGTCAACCACCGGCAGAGGCTCTGTAATCCCCGTATATCCAACTGACGGCATGACGGGTTCGACGACGTGGACGCAGATGATGGCAGCGTTGGCATCCCGCGCCAGAGACGTGGCATATGAGAGCGCGTATCCCGCGCACTCGCTGAAATCCGTCGGCAATAAAATAGAACGAAGTTGCATGGTCGAATTTTTGATTTTTGATTTGCGATTTTTGATTTGCAATTGGACAAGGAATTAATATTTTTCATCCTTTTCCAATCAAAAATCAAAAATCGCAAATCAAAAATCGCGCAGGTCATTCTACACGGAGAAGGGCTTGTTTGACAGTCCTGTAAACCGTTTATTACAATGCACGCGCTTCCTACCATAGCGAACTTATTCTGAGACTCCATTTGGAAGACCTCAAA
This sequence comes from uncultured Acidobacteriota bacterium, assembly GCA_963811065.1. Classification (GTDB taxonomy): domain Bacteria; phylum Acidobacteriota; class Blastocatellia; order Pyrinomonadales; family Pyrinomonadaceae; genus QHXM01. Next base: position 80,230 of record CAWEPR010000011.1, on the reverse strand, counting down.
AACATGGCACAGCCCACGCAATCGGCAGCGAATTTCATCGGCGTTGATCTCTCCGGCGCGACGATTCATGCTGCGCTCGTGACGGGCGATGGCCAGGTGCTGGAACGCCGCGAAGCGCCGCTTGAGCGTGATGCAGTAGTCGTGCAGGTGACACGCACCATCGCGGAGTTGCGCGACACGTCGCCCAATATCGCTGCCATCGGCGTCGGCATTCCCGGCCTCGTCAACCGTCAGACAGACCGCGTGCTGGTCTCGACAGATTTGCCATCGGTCGTGCGCGGCGACATTCACGCCGAATTGATGAAGGCTACGGGATTGCGCATCGAGCTTGAAAACGATGCGAACGCGGCGGCCTATGGCGAGTTTAAGGTGGGCGCGGGGCGCGGCAGCCGCGACATGTTCTATGCCACCATCGGCGCGGGCATCGGCGGCGCGATTATTCTTGACGGCAAGCTCTGGCTCGGCGCGAGCGGCTTTGCGGGCGAGTTCGGGCACATTACGATTGACGCCGAAGGAATCGAGTGCATGTGCGGCAACGCGGGCTGTCTGGAGACGGTCGCTTCTGCGCCCAACATCGTTCGTCGCGCTAACGAGCGGCTTTACCGCGACAACACCTCATCGCTCTCGCGCCTCGCGATCAACAAAGAGTTCACCGCCACAGACATCGTCCACGAAGCGAAAGACGGTGACGACTTTTCCCTGATGATGATCGAGCGCACGGGCAAATACATCGGCGCGGCGGTCGCTTCCGTCATCAATCTGCTGAACATTGAGCGCATCGTGCTTGGCGGCGGTGTCATGGAAGCGGGCGATCTCATTCTCGATTCCATCATCAGCGAAGCCGCGCGCCGCGCCTTCCAGCCCTGCTTTGAGTCCACACAGATTCTTGCTGCTGCGCTCGGCACAGATGCCGTCTCCATCGGCGCAGCCATGCTCGCCCGCGACGCAGCACAAGCGACGGCGGCCTGAGCTGAGATAGCTACAGCAAACCTGACGAAATCCCCCCAAAGTTAAATGAATGACGTGCATCATCGCCGCGCGAGCGGCGGGCTGAATTTAGCCCGGCGTTTCAACGCCGGGAAAGAGACAGCTTTTTATCGGAAGAAGCCTTAAGTAGAGTTAGTAAGATGCCGAAGCCACGAGAGATGAACTTCGCAGGGTTAGAGCGCGCAGAAAGGTAGGGAAAGAATCAATTACCTCCAGTCATCCGGGGTGAGGCGAAGACGCGGCCTCTGGCTTGATCTAGTCTGCTCATAGCCGTGCGGGTGTTGCTGCATCCATTTCCAGGCGGACGTGATGATCTGGCGGAGGTCTTGTCTTTCAGGCATCCATCCAAGCTCTCGCTTGATTCGCGCCGAACTGGCGATCAGCACCGTTGGGTCTCCCACCCTGCGCGGACTGACGAGCACGGGGATGTCGCGGCCTGTGACCTCACGCGCCATGTCAATTACTTCGCGCACGCTGTAGCCCGAGCCTCCGCAACCCAGATTGTAGATGGCGCTGCGCTCGTCCAGAACATCGAGCGCGAGAATGTGCGCACGCGCAAGATCAAAGACGTGGATATAGTCGCGCACACACGTGCCGTCTCGTGTCGGGTAATCATCACCGTAAATCTCGACGCGTTCCCTGTGTCCGGCAGCCACCTGCAAAACTGATGGAATCAGATGCGTTTCCGGGTCATGCGATTCGCCGCAATGCTCGGTCGCCCCCGCAGCGTTGAAATAACGCAAGCTCACATAACGCAGCCCGTAGGCATTTTCGTACCACCGCAGGGCGCGTTCGAATGCCAGTTTGGTCTCGCCGTAAGGGTTGATCGGATTCGTCGAAGCTGTCTCTTCAATCGGCTGCTTCTCCGTCTCTCCATAGACCGTGGCAGTTGATGAAAAAACAAGGCGGCGAACATTCGTCTCGCGCATCGCCTCCAGCAGAACCAGACCGGCCACAACATTGTTCTGATAATACTTCGCCGGCTCAGCGACGGATTCGCTGACGACCGAGTCTGCCGCCATGTGAATGACCGCTTCGATTCGCCCATCACGGAACGTGCGTCTTAATCCTTCGCCGTCCATTAAATGGGCGTAAATAAACCTTGCGCCAGGCTGAACGCTCGCGCGATGACCTTTGGAAAGATTATCGTAAACGAACACCTCATGGCCATCCCTGAGCAGTTCTTCCGTAACCACGCTGCCGACGTAACCGGCCCCGCCCGTGACTAGAACACGCATATTTTAAGACCCATCTTTGCTCTCAACCTAAAACGCCGACACCCGTTTTGTGCAATTCGCTGCTGATGTTAATAACTCTACCGGCGACGGCTGCGAAACGCGGCGCGTATCCTGCAAATGATACCGCACTCTCTATCAAATATCTTGAGATAGGTCTTGTTCTCCACACCGGCAAAGAGCTTGCACTAAATAGAGAAGGGTGAGTTTGCCAGCAAACTCACCCTTCTCTTCCCCCCATGCTCGCATCCCGCATCGCATTGCCTTTTCCCTACTCATCAATGCGACGCTTGCTTCAATGAGAAAACGCGCTGCCCATTAATGAGAAAACGCGCGGCTCATAGAATCTGATTTTTACTGACTTTGTTCAGGATATATATGGTAGAGTCGCGCCATCAAGAGTACCGCGCGGGCCTTTGTTCGACTCAGCTCTCGACCTCGAAATCGGCTCGACAGCCTTTTTCCCGTGCCGTCTGCTCTGGTTCATCTGCTCAAACGGAAAGCGGGGCTGTGAGGCGCACGCGTCTTCTGACAACCCCACTTGAGAAAAGAACCCCCTTTACTCGCCGTTTGCTCAATCAAGGACGGCGAAGGCTGGCGTTTCGTCAAAGACTGAGTTCCCCTTATCAGCAAAGCCGAGATGAGAAAATCATCTCTGTTTGAATCGCATTAATAGATTGATAGAGGGGAACAATGGGCGTGGACGACGAAGCGCGGCTGACCGTCATGGTGGTAGACGATAACGAAGACCTCCGCGAGATGTTGAGGTACATGGTGGAGAGGCTTGGCTATCGCGTGGTGGAAGCGGAAAACGGTCGTGAGGCCATCGAGCTTGCGCGCCACAGATGTCCCGACATGATCCTGATGGATTTGAGTATGCCGGTGATGGATGGCTTTGCCGCCACACGTCTCTTACGAGAGATGGAAGTGATGTGCCATGTGCCGATTGTGGCCGTCTCTGCCAACAGAAGAGAGCATTCGCAGGCGGAAGCCCTCGCCGCCGGATGCAACGAGTATCTGACCAAGCCTGTCAACTTTCACCAGTTGTACAGTCTCTTAGGCCGCTGGCTACCGGCAGCAATCTAATGTCGGCACTCGTCTAGACCCTGACAGACGATATTCTTTTCGTTTCATTTCCCAACTATTTTTCTTCCCGTGAAAAAAACCCGCGCCAAATATCAATTGTTGATTTGAAAAATTTTGCTCATCTGGTAAAGTAGCCGCACTTGGCATTACTTCTATAGGCAGTTAAAACGAGTGGGGATCAAGGCACGGGTGTACTCGATTGTCTTTTAATCGAGTCTGCTGCCGGATTGTCGTGCTAGTAGTATATCTTCAAGCTGTTATCGCCCTGCGCAATTTTTCTGCCCGCACGTTAGTTCGCTTTTTCGGAAGTTTGAACGAAAGGCCGGGGCGATGCCTCAGATTTTTAACCACAGCACAAATTTTTTAGCCAGGCTCACCATCTTCGGGGCGATCTTTATTGCGCTGGGAGCGCTCTGGTTCATCGCTGCCATCAACCGCTCTTCCTGGGTCACGGGTGCGTTTGTCGAGCGCGAGCAGCCCGTGCAGTTCAGCCACAAACATCATTCGGGCGACGACGGAATTGATTGTCGCTACTGCCACACGTCTGTCGAGACTTCGGCTTCAGCCGGAATGCCTTCGACGCAAACCTGCATGAACTGCCACACGCAGATTTGGGCAGACAGTCCTTATTTAGAACCTGTACGCGAAAGCGCCCGCACGAATAAACCCATCGAGTGGACAAGGGTTCACGACCTGCCTGATTACGTCTACTTCAATCACAGTATTCACGTGAACAAAGGCGTCGGCTGCTCGACGTGTCACGGCAACGTCAGCCAGATGCCTTTGATGTATCAGGCATCATCGCTGCAAATGGAATGGTGTCTCTCATGCCATCGCAACCCCGCGCCGTTCATCCGGGAGAAGAAGGAAGATATTTACAAGATGGACTGGCAGCCGTCCGTAAATCAGGCTGAAGCAGGAGCGGAGCTTGTCAAGAAGAACAAGATTCCAGACTCATTCGTGCTGACAAGCTGTTCGACGTGCCACCGGTAAAGTTGAGGAACGTTTTTAAGAATGCCTAGCAAAGACAGTCACATTAACTTCGCTCTGATGCGCGACCGCATACTCGCCGAGCAGAACGGCAAGCAATACTGGCGCAGCCTCGAAGAGTTGGCGGATACGCCGGAGTTTCGAGAGTTCGTCGAGCGCGAGTATCCGCAGCACGCCGAAGAGTGGAACGACCCCGTTGGCCGCCGCTCGTTTATCAAGTTGATGGGCGCATCGCTGGCGCTCGCGGGCTTGAGTTCCTGTGTCTACCAGCCGCCCGAAAAGATCGTTCCTTACGTCAATCAGCCCGAAGAGATGGTTCCGGGTAAGCCCTTGTATTTTGCGACCGCTATGCCGCTGGGCGGAGTCGCAACGCCGCTGCTGGTCAAAAGCAACGAAGGCCGACCGACCAAGATTGAGGGCAACCCGGATCATCCGAATAATCGCTCAGCCTCCCCCGCAGACAAGGGGACGAGCGCGACAGACCTCTTCGCGCAGGCTTCCATCCTGACGCTCTATGATCCAGATCGTTCGCAGACCTTGACCTACCGCGAAGAGATTCGCCCGTGGGCTGCCTTCGTCGCGGAGATCAACACGGCACTTGAGGAACAACGAAAAGTTCAGGGCGCGGGGCTGCGATTTCTGACTGAGACGGTGACATCGCCGACGCTCGCCGCTCAACTGAAAGCGATTCTGACGGAGTTTCCGGCTGCGAAATGGCATCAGTATGAGCCTGCCGGACGAAGCGGCGCGCACGGCGGAGCAGTCGCCGCCTTTGGCGGGGCGGTCAATACTATCTACCGCTTCGATCAGGCCGAGCGCATCCTGGCGATTGATTCAGACTTTTTAGCTTGCGGGCCGGGAAACCTGCGCTACGCGCGCGAGTTTGCCGCGAAGCGCCGCGTGACCGAAGAACGCAAGGAGATGAACCGGCTCTACGCAGTCGAGTCCACGCCGACCAACACGGGCGCGATGGCCGACCACAAATTGAGTTTGCGTCCGAGCGAGATTGAAAGCTTCGCGCAGTCAATCGCAGCCCGTCTGACCGCTCCGGCAGAATACACTGGAACTCACGCCAATTTTATCAACGCTCTCGCGCGTGACCTGCAAGCTAATCAAGGCAAGAGCATCGTGATCGTCGGCGATGAGCAACCGGCATCAATTCATGCATTGGCGCACTCGATGAATGCAGCGCTCGGCAACGTGGGCAAGACCGTCTTCTACACGGAGCCAATTGAAGCCCGCCCGGAAGACCACACGCAATCTTTGCGCGAGCTCGTGGGCGACATTGACGACGGGCGCGTTCAGATGCTCGTCATGCTCGGCGGCAATCCTGTCTATACCACGCCCGCCGATTTGAAATTAGACTTAGCGCGCCTTAACAAGGTGAACTTGCGCGTTCATCTGAGCCTCTACAAAGACGAGACCTCGGAACTCTGCCACTGGCATGTGCCGGAAGCGCACTACCTCGAATCATGGAGCGACACGCGCTCCTACGACGGGACAGTCTCAATCATTCAGCCTCTGATTCAACCGCTCTACGGCGGCAAGAGCGCGCATGAACTGCTCGCCGTCTTCTCAAACCAGTTTGACCGCAAAGGCTACGACATCGTGCGCGAGTTCTGGCAGGGGGAAATCGGGGCCGGGGGGCAGGGGGCTGGGGCCGGAAATCAAACTCAGGCGGCAGCCGGGAATCAAGGGACGAACTTTGCCAACAAGCCGATTCTGACTGCGCCGGTTCTGAACGCTACGACTGATTTTGAGATGGCCTGGCGCAAGGCTCTGCATGACGGCTTCATCCCGAACACTGCGGCGAAGCCGAGGGAAGGACTGGCAGTCGCTGCGGGTCAAACCAACCAAAGACCAGCCGCCCAGTCCCCGGCCTCCGGTTTCGAGATCGTCTTTCGCACAGACCCTTCGATTTACGACGGGCGCTTTTCCAATAACGGCTGGCTTCAGGAACTGCCGAAGCCGCAGAACAAATTGACGTGGGACAACGCCGCGCTCATCAGCCCCGCGACTGCCAGACAATTAGGCGTCGGGAATAAGATCGGGACTCACGGCGGCGACGTCCACGTTGACACCGTGACAATCGAATACGCGGGTCGCTCGGTCGTAGCCCCCACGTGGATTACGCCGGGGCAGCCCGATAACGTCGTCACCGTTCACTTGGGCTACGGGCGCACGAGCGCAGGTCGCGTCGGCACAGGCAAAGGGTTTAACGCCTATGCGATTCGCACGGCTGACTCGCCCTGGTTCGGCGGCGGCGTCAAAGTCACGAAGACCAATGAGCAGTTTTCATTGGCCGTCACCCAGCTTCATCACCTGATGGAGAACCGCGACCCCGTCCGCGTTAACACGCTCGAAAAGCATCTGGAAAACGAGAGCCACGCGAAAGAGAAAACTGAAGGACACGGCGAAGGTCACGGCGAAGGGTCATACGACGATTCGATGTACCCGCGCTACGACTACTCGAAGAGAGAGTACGCGTGGGGCATGGCGATTGACGTGAGTTCCTGTGTCGGCTGCAACGCGTGCGTGGTCGCCTGCCAGTCGGAGAACAACATTCCAATCGTCGGCAAAGAACAGGTGCAGCGCAGCCGCGAAATGCACTGGCTCAGGATTGACAGCTACTTCGGCGGTGCGGACGAGAACAACCCGGAAGGGCCGTACTTCCAACCCGTGCCCTGTATGCACTGCGAGAACGCGCCGTGCGAGCCTGTCTGCCCGGTGCATGCGACCGTTCACAGCGCCGAAGGCTTGAACGACATGGTCTATAACCGTTGCGTCGGCACGCGCTACTGCGCCAACAACTGTCCCTACAAGGTTCGCCACTTCAACTTCCTGCTTTATCAGGATTGGAACACGCCGACTTATCAATTGATGCGTAACCCTGAAGTGTCAGTGCGTAGTCGCGGCGTGATGGAGAAATGCACCTACTGCGTGCAGCGTATCCAGTGGGGCAAGATCGAAGCGGAGAAGGAAGGTCGCACGCTCACGGATGGTGAGGTCGTCACAGCCTGCCAGTCCGTCTGCCCGACAGAAGCAATCGTTTTCGGCAACATCAACGACCCTGAAAGCCGTGTCTCGAAGTTGAAAGCCGAGCAGCGCAACTATTCCCTGCTTGCCGACCTCAACACGCAGCCGCGCACGACCTATCTATCGGCGCTTAAAAACCCGAACGAAGAGATCGCGGAGAAGAAGGCTTAGAGAGAGAGCTTATGCCAGAAGTGGATCAACCACACGACGAGACTCGTATTCACATGACCGAGACCGCGCCGCTGGTCGGGCCGGGGCACGATTTTGCGTCTGTGACGGACAAGATCAGTTCTCTGGTCTTGAAGCGCAAGACCCCTATCTGGTGGTTCATCGGGTTCGCCATCGCTTTCTCCATCACGATGATGCTGCTTTTGACGATCACCAATCTGGTCTTCACAGGCATCGGCATCTGGGGCAACAACGCGCCCGTCGGCTGGGCTTTCGACATCATCAACTTCGTCTGGTGGATCGGCATCGGCCACGCCGGAACATTAATCTCCGCCATCCTGCTGCTGCTTCGCCAGGAATGGCGCACCTCCATCAACCGCTTCGCCGAAGCGATGACGCTCTTTGCCGTCGCCTGCGCCGGACTCTTTCCGCTCCTGCATACAGGTCGCCCCTGGCTCGCCTACTGGCTCTTCCCTTACCCGAACACGATGGGAATCCAGCCGCAGTTCAGAAGCCCCTTGATGTGGGACGTGTTCGCGGTCTCGACCTATGCGACCGTCTCCGCGCTCTTCTGGTTCATCGGCCTGATCCCGGACTTTGCGACTTTGCGCGACCGCGCGAAGAGTAAAGGATGGGCGAAACTTTACGGACTGCTGGCGATGGGCTGGCGTGGGAGCGCACGCCACTGGCTGCGCTACGAAGCGGCTTACCTTTTGCTCGCTGGCTTAGCCACGCCGCTCGTGCTTTCGGTTCATACCATCGTCAGCTTCGACTTCGCCGTCTCGCAGGTTCCGGGCTGGCACGCGACTATCTTTCCGCCCTACTTCGTCGCGGGCGCAATCTACGCGGGCTTTGCGATGGTCTTGACGCTGACGATTCCGCTGAGGAAGTTTTACGGGCTGGAAGACTTCATCACGATGCGCCACATCCACAACATGGCGAAGGTGATGCTCGCCACGGGGCTGATCGTCGTCTACGGCTACATGGTGGAAGCTTTCTTCGGCTGGTACAGCGCCAACGAGTACGAAGAATACATGATCTGGAATCGCATGACCGGGCCATACGCCTACTTTTACTGGGCGCTGATTTTGTGCAACGGCATTATCCCGCAGCTTCTCTGGTCGAAGAAGATTAGAAGCAATCTGCTGGTTCTCTGGCTAATCTCGATTGTCGTGGGCGTCGGCATGTGGCTGGAACGCTTCGTCATCATCGTGACGAGCCTGCATAGAGATTTCCTGCCCGGGTCGTGGGGCATGTACAGCCCGACGATGTGGGATTGGACGATGTTCATTGGAACTATCGGGCTGTTCTTCAGCCTCCTGTTCCTCTTCATACGCTTCCTGCCCATCATCTCGATCTTCGAGATGCGGACGATTCTGCCGCAGGCGGAAATCGAGGAGGAGCATGCATGATAGTTTTCAGTTTCCGGTTTTCAGTTTTGAGCAAAGACAACTTGCTTTTACTGAAAACTGAAAACTGAAAACTGAAAACCGATTATCATGGAAACGAAACCACCGCTCTACGGCTTGATGGCCGAATTCGATACTCCGACGGATGTGGTCGAGGCTGCGCGTGCGACATATGACGCCGGGTATCGAAGGATTAATGCTTATTCGCCGTATCCGATTGAGGAGTTGGCGGAAGCCATCGGCTTTCATAGCACGAGGCTGCCGTTGATCGTGCTCATCGGCGGTATCGTCGGAGCAATTGTGGGCTACGGGTTGCAGTATTACGTGGCGGTGATTGATTACCCGCTCAACGTCGGAGGCCGCCCGTATCACTCCTGGCCTTCGTTCATCCCGATTACGTTCGAGATGACGATTCTCTTCGCAGCCCTGTCGGCGGTCTTCGGGATGCTCGCGCTCAACAAGCTGCCGCAGCCGTATCATCCGGTCTTTAACGCTGAACGATTTGCGCTGGCCTCGCGCGACCGTTTCTTCCTCGTCATCGAAGCCGACGACCCAAAGTTTGATCACGACAAGGCCATGAGCTTTCTGAAAAGTTTGAATCCCAAAGAGGTGGTTGATGTCGAGCAGTGAAAGACAGAAGGCAGTAGGCGGAAGGCAGAAAGCGGAAAGCGGCGGAAGGCGCGGAGTTATTTGCTGCCTTCTGCTTACTGCCTTCTGCCTTCTGTTCTCCGGTTGTCGTCAGGACATGCAGGATCAACCGCGCTACGAGGTGTATGAATCGAGCAAGCAATTCAAAGACGGGCTGTCGTCGCGGCCTCTGGTAGAAGGAACTGTGCCGCGTGGGTATTTAAGAGCCGACACGCATCTCTACACGGGCAAGATGAGCAAGATGCAGGCGGGCGGCGCGCAAACCGGCAACACCACGAGCCAGAGCGGGCAGGAAGGAAACGCGGGCGGCTCAAGTGCAGCGGCTAACGCAGGGACGAACACGCAGGTCGCAGGTAACGGCGGCGCAGCCGCCCCTCAAGCGGGCGCGGCCTCTGCGGCCAAAGCGGGTGAGGATGACGATGCCGGGGATTTCCCGTTCGCGGTCACGGCTGAGGTGATAGATCGCGGGCAGGAGCGCTACAAAATCTTCTGCGCGATGTGTCATGGCGAGACCGGTCAGGGCGACGGCATGATTGTCAGGCGCGGATTTCGCCAGCCGCCGTCGTATCACGAAGACCGTTTAAGACAGGCGCGTGTGGGCTATTTCTTCAGGGTGATGACGGAAGGCTATGGCGCGATGCCGTCCTACAGGGCGCAAGTTCCCGTGCAGGATCGCTGGGCGATTGCCGCCTACATTCGTGCCCTGCAACTCAGCCAGATGAACCAGCAATTAGCGCCTGCTCATACTAATAGCCAGCCTGAAGCCGGAGGACACAGATAGTGGCGGAGACGAGAGTGGAAATTTTGACCTACGCGGCTCCGCGAGAGATTGGTCGCTACCAGCAGTTGGCGCTCATCGTCGGCGCAGGCTTCCTCTTATTTCTCATCGTGGGCGCGTTTTTCCCGACGATTGGCGGCGGCTTTGACCAGTTTTTCCGCTCCTATCTTGTCGGCTACGTCTTCTGGGTCGGTGTGACGCTCGGCTGTCTGGGACTCCTGATGCTGCAACACCTGACGGGCGGCGCGTGGGGAATCAGTATCCGGCGCGTGCTTGAAGCCGGAACGCGAACGCTGCCGCTGATGCTCCTGTTCTTTCTCCCCATCGCCATCCTCGGACTGTCGCATCTCTACGAGTGGATGCACATTAACGACATAACCGAGCCGGCTGTCAGGAAGATTCTCGAAAAGAAGAAGCCGTACCTGAATCCGACGTTCTTCCTGATTCGCACCGCCCTCTACTTCGCCATCTGGATGGGACTGATGTTCTTCTTGAATAAGTGGTCTGCGGAGCAGGACAGGACGGCTGAGCGGCAATACTCGCGGAAGATGCAGGCTCTCAGTGGCCCCGGCATCATTCTCTTTGTGTTGACGGTGACGTTCGCTTCCGTTGACTGGGTGATGTCGCTTAACCCCGAATGGTTCTCGACCATCTACGGGTTGCTGTATGTCGCCGGGTGGGTGCTATCAGCTTTCTCGTTCGTCATCGCGGTGATGGTTTATCTGGCGACGCGCAGACCCCTTGAAGGTGTGGTGCAAGCTCCGCACTTTCACGACATGGGAAAGCTCCTGCTCGCGTTCGTGATGCTCTGGGCATATTTTTCGTTCTCGCAGTTTTTGATTATCTGGTCGGGCAACATCCCGGAAGAGACGAAGTGGTATTTGCATCGCCTGCGTGGAGGCTGGGGCTGGGTCGGCATTGGCCTGGTGATACTCCATTTCGCGCTTCCCTTCGTGCTGTTGCTCTCCAGAGATTTGAAGCGCAACGCGCGAAGATTGGCGACGATTGCCGGATTGATTTTCGTGATGAGGATGATTGACGTGTTCTGGCTGGTCGCGCCGGAGTTCAATCGCGCGCATTTCAGATTGAGCTGGATGGACGTAGCAGCCCCCATCGCGATTGGCGGACTGTGGCTCGCGTTCTTTATCTGGCAACTCAGTTTGCGCCCGCTCCTGCCCTTCAACGACCCAAACTTTGAAGAAGCGGTTGAGCACGGGCGACGCAAAGGACATTAGGACAGTTTTCAGTTTTCAGTTTTCAGTTAAGAGATAACCGGTAACGAGCGGGATTTCCAAGAGGTAAGTAGAGCATGAGGAAGAAGCGTAAGGACAATATTCACGAGACGCCGGACGTGTCGCACATCCAGAACCCGGACGTGAGCCACGAGGCGAGCGACGTTGATGTCGGCACGATCATCAAGTTTGTCATCGGGCTGTTCGTTCTGACCGTGATTACCTTCGTCCTGATGAAACTTCTCTACAACGTGCTGGAAAATCGTGCGACCGCAGCCGACCCGAAGCCCAGACCGATGGCCATGTCGGAACGGGAGCGACTGCCGCCTGAGCCTCGCTTGCAGGCTGCTCCCGGTTTCGGAGTTAATCTCGGCGACGGTAAATTCATCAACCTGCAACTCAGAGAACCGCAGGCCGAATACAATGAGCTGAGCAAAATCTGGAAGGATGTGCTGGAGGGCAAGCCAGACCCGCGCACAGGCAAAACGAGCATGCCGATTGAAGAGGCGAAAAAGAAAGTTCTCGAAGACGGCAGCCTCAAAAGCCGCCCCGCCGCAGACGGGCAACAACAGCTGGGGGCGGGCGGAATAGACATCCCGTCATATCAAAGCTCAGGGCGGATGACGGAAAAGAGAGATCAATGAAGAAAGTAGTAGTCAGTGGTCAGTGGTCAGTGGTCAGTCAGAGAAAGACGGAAGACAGGAGTGTGCGCGCAGCAGGCGGGCGAATCTTTTTCCTCTGCCTTCTGCTTTCTGCCTTCTGCCTTCCCGCGTTCTCGCAGGGGAGGATGTACGACGGGTCAGCGCCGCTTTACAGCCCGCGTCCGGGGTTGGGGACGACGGAGAACGGGTTGCCGACGGCTCTGCGCGAGGTCAGGATTGAGCAGCGATTGAACGAGCAGCTTCCGCTTGAGCTTCAGTTCAAGGATGAGACGGGGCGCACTGTTCAACTCGGCGAGTATTTCAATAAATCGAAGCCCGTCATTCTCTCGCTCGTCTTCTACAGATGCCCGATGCTTTGCAACCAGATATTGAGCGGACTGATGGCTGGCCTTCGTTCACAGACTTTCGATGCCGGAAAAGAGTTTGACGTGCTGACGGTGAGCTTCGACCCGCGCGAAACCTTTGAGCTTGCCGCAGAGAAAAAACAAGCTTACATCGAGCGTTACAATCGCCCTGGCGCGGAAAAGGGCTGGCATTTTCTGACGGGCGACGCGGAGAACATTCGTCGTCTGACCGAGGCGGTGGGCTTTCATTACAACTACGACGAGAAGACCAACCAGTTCGCGCACGCTTCCGGCATCATGTTGCTGACGCCCGAAGGCAAGCTCTCGCGCTACTTTTACGGCATCGAGTATAACGCGAGAGATTTGCGGCTCGGCCTCGTCGAAGCCTCGAACAACAAGATTGGCTCAACGGTAGATCAACTTCTTCTCTTCTGTTATCACTACGACCCGGCGACAGGTCGCTACGGTCCGGCGGTGATGAACTTCATGAAGGCGGGAGGTGTCGTCACCGTGATCGGAATCGGCGCGCTGCTTCTGATTTTACGGCGACGAAACGGAAAGAACGAGGACGCGCGTATAGCGGCGGCAGGTCTCAGTCAAGGAGGAGCGGCTTAAACGTATGCAGGGTTGGATTCCATTCATTCCTGAGAGAGCTTCGACACTCGCCCCGCGCGTGGACGGTCTCTACTTCTACCTTGTCGGCGTGACGATCTTCTTTACGCTGCTCATCAGCGCGACCCTGATCTTCTTCGTCATCAAGTATCGCAGGCGCTCTGACTCTGAAATCCCGCGCCCCGTTGCGGGCTCGCTCAAGCTGGAAACGCTCTGGTCTGTGATTCCCTTCATCATCGCGATGAGCATGTTCGTCTGGGGCGCAGACCTCTACTTTTACCAGTACCGGATGCCGAAAGACGCGCTCGAAGTCTACGTCGTCGGCAAGCAATGGATGTGGAAGATTCAGCACACGACGGGACAGCGCGAGATTAACGAGCTGCACGTTCCCGTCGGGCGCAAGATTAAGTTGATTATGACGACCGAAGATGTCATCCACGACTTTTTCGTGCCCGCGTTTCGCACCAAGGCGGATGTCGTGCCCGGTCGCTACACCACCCTTTGGTTCGAGGCGACGAAGCCCGGTCGTTATCATCTCTTCTGCGCTGAATATTGCGGCACAAACCATTCGGGCATGATCGGATGGGTCACGGTGATGGAGCCGCAGGAGTTTGACCAGTGGCTTGCCGGGGGAGCTAATCAGGAATCGCCGGTCGCCGCGGGGCAGAAACTATTCCAGGCGCAGGGCTGCACCTCGTGTCACGGCGCGCAGGGAGAAGGCGGCAAAGGCCCGCCGCTCATGAGCCTCTTCGGAAGCCAAGTCAAGCTGGAAGGCGGGCAGAGTGTCGAGGCGGACGAGAGCTATATTCGCACCTCGATTCGCCAGCCGCAGGCGCAGATCGTCGAAGGCTTTCGCCAGCCTTTGATGCCGACCTATTACAAGGAGCAACTGAGCGAAGAGCATTTATTGCAAATTATGACTTATATCAAATCGCTCAGCCCGACACGGGCGCAGCCGAGCGCCCCGACCACTCCGGCGACTCCCGCGGCGACGGGCGCAAACACAAGTGGTTCGCCACAGTCGAACACGGGCAGCCCGACGCCGCCGAGCACGAGGACAGGGACTGGCCCGTAATTATTGCAGTAATAAATAAAGCGTATGGAAACCACATCAGCAGCATTACCACTCGAATCGGTTGAGACATCGCGGGTGAACTATCTCAACAAAGAGTACGGCCTCAAGTCGTGGCTCTTGACGAAGGATCACAAGCGCATCGGCCTGCTTTATCTGGCCTCGGTCTCGCTCTTTTTCCTCCTCGGCGGCATCTATGCGATGGTGATTCGCCTTGAGCTGTTAACGCCGCAGGGCGATATAGTTCAATCGCACACCTACAACAAGCTCTTCACGCAGCACGGGATCATCATGGTCTTCTTTTTCCTGATCCCGTCAATCCCAGCCGTGCTGGGAAATTTCCTGATCCCGATAATGATCGGCGCGAAGGATCTGGCCTTTCCGCGCATCAATCTCCTGAGTTGGTACATCTACACTGTCGGCGGGCTGATTACGCTCTGGGCGCTGGTCGCGGGTGGCGTTGATACAGGCTGGACTTTCTACACACCTTTCAGCACGACGTTCTCAAATTCCTACGTCATCGCCGCCGGTCTTGGCATCTTCATCAACGGCTTTTCGTCAATCCTGACGGGGCTGAATTTCATCGTCACGATTCACACGATGCGCGCCCCCGGCATGACGTGGTTTCGCTTGCCGCTCTTTGTCTGGGCGCACTACGCGACGAGCATCATTTTCATTCTCGGAACTCCTGTTATCGCCATCACGGTTTTGCTCCTAGCGTTTGAGCGACTGGCTCACGTCGGGATTTTCGATCCGGCATATGGCGGCGACCCCATTCTTTTCCAGCACTTGTTCTGGTTCTACTCGCATCCGGCGGTCTACATCATGGTGCTGCCCGGCATGGGTATTATCAGCGAGTTGATTGCGAATTTTTCGCGGAAGAACATTTTCGGCTACACGTTTGTCGCCTTCTCTTCGATTGCGATTGCGGTCTTTGGCTTTCTCGTCTGGGGACATCATATGTTCGTCAGCGGTCAGTCTATTTATGCCGGAATGATCTTCTCGTTTCTGAGCTTCGCGGTGGCGATTCCTTCGGCGATCAAGGTCTTCAACTGGACGGCGACGCTCTTCAAGGGTTCGATCTCCTACGACACGCCGATGCTCTACGCGCTCGGCTTCATAGGATTGTTCACCATCGGCGGGATGACGGGATTGTTCTTAGCCGCGCTCGGCCTCGACGTTCACCTGACGGATACCTACTTCATCGTGGCGCACTTTCATTACGTGATGGTCGGAGGAACGCTGCTGGCATATCTGGGCGGGCTGCACTACTGGTGGCCGAAGATTTCGGGGCGCATGTACCCGGAAGGCTGGGGCAGGTTTGCCGCGCTGGTCATCTTCGTCGGATTCAACCTGACGTTCTTCCCACAGTTTCTGCTCGGCTACTTGGGCATGCCGCGCCGCTACCACGTCTATTCCGAAGAGTTTCAGGTGCTGCACGTCATGTCCACTGCGGGGGCTTCAATCCTCGGCATTGGTCTCTTGATTCCGCTGGTTTATTTTGTCTGGTCTATGCGCTACGGGCGGGTTGCGGCGGCGAATCCGTGGCGCTTGCCGGGGCTGGAATGGCGCACGGCCAGCCCGCCGCCGACGGAAAACTTTGAGACCACGCCGATCGTCACCTGGGAGGCATATGAGTTTGCGCCCCCCGAAGATATGGAAGTCGTCGGCAAGCTCTCGCCGCGCGACGAGCCGGACCATCCGGCGTTGCAAACGTAAAGGCAGTGATGGGTGATAAGTGATGAGTGACGAGTTAAAAACTCTTGCTTTCACTCATCACTCATCACTCATCACTCATTACTATTTTAGGAGTAGGGATTTGGCTGCAACTCACGTGGAAAATCATGGGGCGCATGGGCACAAGGCGCTGGCGCATCATTTCGACAATCTGGAGCAACAGCGCGAGGCTGGTTCCATCGGAATGTGGGTCTTCCTCGTTCAGGAGATCATGTTCTTTGGCGGGCTGTTTCTCGCGTATGCCATCTTCCGCGCCAAGTTTCCCGAAGCCTTCGCCGCGGCGAGTAATCACCTCGACTGGCATCTCGGCGGCATCAACACAATCGTCCTGATTGTGAGCAGTCTGACAATGGCGCTGGCGGTTTATTTCGCGCAGACTGGAAAGCGCCGCCCGCAGGTCGGGTTTCTGGTGGTAACGTTGCTGCTCGGCACGACGTTTCTCGTCATCAAGGCGTTCGAGTATGCTGAAAAATTCAGAGGCAACTTATTTCCCGGCGCATCCTTTGAGTGGGACGGCCCGGGCGACCCGAATCAGGTGCAGATCTTCTACTGGATTTATTTTGCGATGACGGGGCTGCACGCGCTCCACATGATTATCGGCATCGGCATTCTCGCTTACCTGATTCTTTTCGCGTGGAAGGGACGCTATACGCCGGAGTATCACGCGCCCGTTGAATTGACCGGTCTCTACTGGCACTTCGTAGACATTGTCTGGATATTCCTCTTCCCCCTACTCTACTTGCTTGGGAGACACCTGGAAGCGGGAGGCGGACATTGAACTACAGTTACGAGTTACGAGTGACGAGTGACGAGCAAGAAGTTTTTAACTCATCACTTGTCACTCGTCACTTGTCACTGTTTTAAGGGCATTATGTCGGAACACATTGTTTCAAGAAAAGTTTACTTCGCCATCTTCGGCGCGCTGATGGTGGGCACGGCGCTGACGGTCTTTGCCGCGTTCGTAGATTTGGATAAAGTCTTTCACGGCGCGAACACGGTCGTGGCGCTGACGATTGCCGTCTTCAAGGCCACGCTCGTCGTCCTCTATTTTATGCACGTCCGCTACAGCTCGCGCCTCACGTGGGTGATCGTCGCCGCAGGCTTCTTCTGGCTGGGGATAATGTTCGTCTTTACAATCAGCGACTACATGACGAGACCGAACGGCCTGACGCCATAAAAAGCAGGGCGAAGGCAGAAGGCGGAAGGCAGTAGGCTGAAGGCAGTAAACTTCTGAGGTATGCTGCCTACTGCTTTCCGCCTTCTGCCTTCCGTTCTTTCATCCTTGCTTTTCGGCGTAGATGTGCATGTCTCGAACGCGGAGCGTTCTGCCGCACTTCGGGCAATCGAGTCGCATGGTCGCGTCTGTCGTGTGGATGTCAGAGCCGCAGGCGGGACAGGGTTCGTCAATGTCGTTACGCGCGAAGACGCCGCGCATCATAAACAGTGGGACGGCGAGTCCCGCAATCAAGAGAGGAATGCCGAACACCAAGCCGAGACTGCTGTCTCCGCCGAGCGTCAGGCTCACCACTAAGCCGCCAATGAACAGCACCAGACCGAGCGCAATGCTGAACGAGAAGCCGTAAGCGCCGTCGAAAGTTCGGCCCTCCTGCTTGGCGGCCTCAGTTCTCTTCGCTTCCATAAAAATAGTCTCCTCCGAAGAAACAAGATAGCGACATGATGAAGGGAATGCGGACAATCTATCCGGGGCGAACATCTAACTCTTATGCAGCGCAAGTTACCACATGCGCGCAAAGCGCGACAAGACGAGTTCAGAACTAATGGCCGGAAGGCTTTCGGGCTATGAAGTTCAACCGACAGCCGCCGCGCAATCCTTTTCGGCGAGCAAATGCTCCACCGTCTCAATTAACTTATCAATCTCCGGTTTAGAGACATACGCTTCGGCTCCGGCACACAAGCCTTCCTGGCGGTGCAGATCGTAAGCGTCGCCCGAATAGAAGATGACAGGAACGTGCGGCGTGACCTCTGTAAACCTCTTACAGAGGTCGAGGCCAGAGCCGTCGGGCAGTCTCTTGTCGAGGATGTAGAGATCAAACTCCTCTTTCTCGATGAGCCGGAGAGCATCGTGGATGCTGTTGGCAGTCACGACTTCGTAGTTTGAACGCCCGAGAAGATGAGTGAGCATGAAAGAAGTATCCTCATGGTCGTCAACGCAGAGGATACGGCATTTTGCTGGTTGCATTGCGGGGGAAGCCTCCAACGAAAATTTATCGAGTCTAATATGGTCGCAACTGAGAATCCCGGGGGAGATTCGACGGTGACTGCATTATAAACGGCTGCCGCGCTAAATACCATCCGAATTTATTGAGAAGGCAAAAGGCAGAAAGCGGAAGGCAGTCACCAATACGCGGAAAGACCCGTCCTTTTCTGCCTACTGCCTTCTGCCTTCCGCCTTCCCGTATTTGTGCCCGGAGGCTTTGGCTGTTAAAGTATCCGTTTTTCAACAGAGAGCATATTTTCATCTTTGAGGTAATCATGAGCGTCCAAACAGCAACTTCTTTAGAGAGCTTTTTGAATCAACAGACAGACGAGACGTGGGAGCAAGCCATCAAGACCCTGTTGCCTGCCATCCACGAAGTAGACAAAACGGCCACGCAAATCTGGTTTCGCTTCTACCCCGTAGCACTGCTGCGCGCGCTTCAACAAGCGGAAGACCCCGAAAAGCTGGCGGCGCAATTACTCCTGCAAGGCAACTACTATCTGAAAGACCAGATTGATTCTTCGCACACCTTTCTCTATGGCCATCGCTTCTGGCCTGAGGTCAAAAGGACGATTACAGAGCGCTCCGCATCGCCCCGTGAATCACAGGCAAATGGCGATCTTGCCACCGAGATACGCGAACTGGCGAAGCGTGCCGCCTCACAGGTCAAAGCCGAGGAATCTTTGCTTGTGGGCATGACAGCCGTTGCGTTGATGACGTTGCAGCAAGTCGGCATGGATGCGTTTCGAGCTTCAAAGGGTGAAGTCAAGATTAATGAACGTGCAGCCCGTAAGTCTCCCGAGCAGATTTTGAAGGAACGCGCGCGGGATGATAGTCAGGGTTTGTTCGGCTTTCTCAAGACGATTGACAAGGATTGGACTGTCACTTACGACGAGAGCGAAGAGCGCGGGCATTACAAGATGAAGAACGCGACCGATCTGGCGTATGGTGCAGCTCTTGACCAGTCGCGCGATTGGAGGGCGATTGACCCGCGCCGCATGGAAGGGCCGATCCCTGTTGAATGCCGCTCGGCTTCCTGTGGCACGTGCTGGGTCGGCGTGCTCGGCGGAGCGGAGAAACTCTCGGATGTTGCCCGCCTCGAAGGAAAGAAGATCAAAGAGTTCGGCTACATCGTCACGGACGAGCCGAAGCCTTTGATTCGTCTGGCCTGTCAGGCGCAACTCTCCGGCGCAGTCTCCATCGTCATCCCGCCCTGGAACGGAGTCTTCGGCAAGAGCTTGCGCGCAGAGAAAACGGAAGTTAACCACGAAGGCACGAAGACACAAACAGAAGAAGCATGACTCTTTATTCTTAGTGGCTTTGTGGTAATTTTTCTCAAGTCTGACCGGAGAGACAAGTTTGGCAGAGAGATCACAGGCTAGCGGTGGAGCACACGATGCTTCGCCGCTTTTTCTTGTGCTGGCGGCGGCGATCCTGTGGAGCACGGGCGGGCTGTTCATCAAGTGGACTCAGCTTTCGGCCTTTGAGTTGACGTTCGGGCGTTCACTCCTGGCGGCTTTAGTTGTCGCCTACTTCACGCGCCACGAAGGGTTTCGCCTGAACGGGATGACGATTCTCACCTCGCTGCTTTACGCCGGGTTGCTGCTGCTCTTCGTCGTCGCCACAAAATTGACGACCGCCGCCAACGCCATCTTCCTGCAATACACTGCGCCCATCTACGTGCTGCTGCTCGAACCCCTGTTCTACAAAGAGAAGTTTCGCCGTGCGGATTTGCTTACGGTCGTCGTCTGCATTGCGGGGATGTCGCTTTTCTTCATCGGCAAGCTGCGCCCGCAGGACGTGAGCGGCAATCTGGCGGCGCTAGCCTCCGGCCTTTGCTTCGCTTTCTACATCCTGCTCCTGCGCCACCCACACTCGCAACGCGTGAACCGCGCATCATCGGTCATCTACGGCAACCTGCTGCTCGTCATCTTCACGGCTCCCGCCGGAATCGCAGCCCTTGAGCAGATGACATTCAGGGACACGGGCAGCGTTCTCTATCTCGGAGTGTTTCAGATCGGCGTGGCCTACACGTTCTTCACGCTGGGCATGGCGCGCGGCGTGCGCTCGCTGGACGCAAGCATAGTCGGCTACATAGAGCCTGTATTAAATCCCCTCTGGGTCTTTATCTTTCTGGGCGAGCGGCCTACCGATTGGGCGCTCGTCGGCGGCGCGATAATTATCGCCGCAGTTACCTCGCACACCCTCTGGGGAGCAAGAAAGGCGAAGCTGAAAGCGACGATTGATAAATTGGTTTGAGGGGTTGAAAGCGCGATTAGGGAGCAACGGCCAGTAAAGAGCCTGTGCATTTTCCGGCTGTCAGAAGATTTCGTTGACACGCTTAAGTTGCGGAGGTTATAACTCCCAGCGTTCTATTCCGGCTCTTGTTTCCTCGTTCTTCAGAAACAATTGCTCGCTTATTTTCCTCTGTACTCGTCCACTGCTTTCCGTGCTGTCTCATGCCTGCGAATCTGACTGAGAGGCCTCTTGCAGGAGCAATTGGCTCACACTTTCCCTAATGCCCTTTGGAGAACTCGAAGATGACTTCTAAACAGACTAAGAGAGCGCCGAGCGCGAGCGTCGTCAAGGCGCAGGAGATTCTTCGCGGCCAAAATCTCCTGACGCCCCGCGAGGTCTTAGAGCTTACTAAGAAGCTCAAAGAAGAGAAAGACTTTACTTATGCGCGAAGAATTCTGGCGCGCGCGGCAAAGGACGAACGCATCTTTGAAGACAAGAAGCTCCGGCTGGCAATCCACCAGGAGCTTGCGCTCTGCACCTACAAGGACGCGGACCTGCCTGCCGACGAGCGGCTTGACCGGGCGCTCGCCGTCCTGCGTGAAGTCGAAGACACTTCGGAGACGAAGAATCAGGAGACCCTCGGACTGACCGGGGCAATCTACAAGCGCAAGTGGGAGATTGATAATCAAAAGTCGCAACTGGAACGTTCGCTTCTTTATTATCTGAGAGGCTACCGCGAGGGCGTGGCACAGGATCGGGGCTACACCGGCATCAACGCCGCTTTCGTTCTTGACCTGCTGGCTCACGAGGAAGAGGAGGAAGCGAAGAAGGCCAACCTCAAATCCGAGATGGCGACCGGGAGACGCGCCGAAGCCCGCGCTATTCGTGAAGAGATCGTCAAACAGGTTGAGCCGTTGGCCGACCAGCCGGAAAACAACGCGTGGTGGTTTTACAGCACCCTTGCCGAAGCCCATTTCGGATTAGGGAATTGTGCAGAGGCAGTCAAGTGGCTGCAAAAAGGCGAGGCGTCGGTCGAAAAGATTAATGAGTGGGAGTATGAAGCGACTGTCAGGCAGTTTGCCGCCTTGACCAATGCACAGAGCGACGCGGGGCTATCGGGCGAGGATTTCGAGGACACACCGGCATGGAAGGCTCTGAAAGAATTTTTTGGCGACAAGGCCGCTCCGGTGCGAAGCGCGTTTATCGGCAAGATCGGGCTGGCGCTATCCGGCGGAGGCTTTCGCGCCTCTCTTTTTCACATCGGCATGTTCGCTCGGCTGGCGGAACTGGATGTCCTGCGCCGCGTCGAAGTCTTGTCGTGTGTCTCAGGCGGCTCGATTATCGGCGCGCATTATTATCTGGAAGTTCGCAAACTTCTCCAATCTAAACCGGATGGAGAGATCACGCATAAAGATTACATCGAACTCGTCAAGCGCATGGAAAAGAATTTCCTCGCGGGCGTGCAGCGAAACATTCGCATTCGCGTCGGGGCAGAATTGACGACCAATCTTAAAATGATCTTTCTCCCAAACTACACTCGCACGATGCGCGCGGGCGATCTCTACGAGCGAGAAATCTTCTCCTCGGTTGATGATGGCGAAGGTGACAAGCCGCGCTATCTGAATAACCTGAGAATCACACCCACGGGCGAGCGCGATGATTTCGCGCCGAAGAATCACAACTGGCGGCGCGAAGCGAAAGTGCCCATCCTGATTCTCAATGCAGCCACACTCAACACCGGCCACACCTGGCAATTCACTGCCTCATGGATGGGAGAGCCGCCCGCAGGCATCGGGAGCGAGATAGACGGCAACGATTTTTTGCGGCGCATGTACTACGAAGAAGCGCCCGAAGCGCACAAAAAGGTTCGTCTCGGCCACGCTGTTTCGGCTTCGGCCTGCGTGCCCGGTCTCTTCGAGCCGCTCGCTCTCGACCAGCTCTATCCGAACAGAACCATTCGTCTGGTTGATGGCGGCGTCTGTGACAATCAGGGCATCGGAGGTTTGATTGAGCAGGACTGCACGGTCTTGCTCGTCAGCGACGGCAGCGGCCAGATGGGGTCGCTCGTAGACCCCAGCAACGGGTTGCTCGGCGTGCCTCTGCGCTCGAACACTATCTTGCAGGCGCGTGTGCGTGCGGCGCAGTATCAGGAATTGAGCGCGCGTAAGCGGTCGCAACTGCTGCGGGGTTTCATGTTCATTCATCTGAAAAGCGATCTGGATGTTGACCCGGTTGACTGGATTGATTGCCAGGACCCTTTCGACGCCTCAGACGATGCGCGTCCCGCTCACCGCAAAGGCCCGCTCACGCGCTACGGGATTGCCAAGAAAGTTCAGGAGCGTCTGGCGGCAGTGCGGACTGATCTGGATTCCTTCTCCGATGCTGAGAGCTACGCTTTGATGACGAGCGCTTACCGCATGACCGAGCATCAGCTTAAAGAGGGGAAGTGCGTTCCGGGCTTTCAGGAGCCGAAGGAGGTCGTTGACTGGAACTTCCTCGCCATCGAAGAGAGCATGAAAGTACCTAACGAGAAATATAAATACTTGGTGAAGTTGCTCGGCGCGAGCAACAGTCTCGCCTTCAAAATCTGGAAGCTTTCAAAGCCGCTGAAAATCACCGCGTGGATTTTAGGGTTGGCGCTGCTCGCGTTCGCTGTTTGGGCGGTCATTCACTGGGCGGACCGGAAGATTGTTCCCGCGATTACAGTCGGGCGAATCGGCATATCAGTTCTGACGATCATCGCCATCGCCCTATTCACTGCCATTCTTGGGAAGTGGCTGATGCGTATCGGGCGTCTGAGAAACACCCTGATGCGTATCGGCATCGGCATCAGCATGAGCCTTGTCGGCTTTATCATCGCACGCATCCACCTGCACGTCTTCGACAAGTTTTTCCTTCATTATGGCAGCCTTGATAAATTCAATCGATAGGACGCTACCTGAATGAAGCCCCTCGCCACAGAGGCGAAGAGAGCGAGACGGAAGGCACAAAGATGAAGGCACGATTGCTCAAACGTAGCAGTCGTGCCTTCGTCTTTCTGTCTTCAGCCTTTATTCTTTATCCTTGCTCTTTGTTTCCATCACCTCTTCGATAGCTGCATAGACGGCTCGCACCGTCCCTCTGTCCAGGTCTTTCGACTCTTCTGTAAGCTCTTCGTAAGGCACCATCAACTCTTCGCCCTTCTCACTCTTGCGCGACTCGACGCCCTGCGCCCTCTTAGAGTTCATCCAAGCCTCATGAACTTTCGCTGAGACTACTTCAATATCCGGTAAGTTCACTGCTCTTCCTTTCACCTCGCTACTTAATCATGGACGAACATTGTACCAGCAGCCATCCTAATTAATCGGGAATCGCTCTAGAACCCAAAATAGTTCAGCCCGGAGGCAGCCTTCTTGCCCGTAAAACGATCCAGCGCCTCCAGCACGTCACGACACAGAGCGCGCTCCTGATCGCCGCGACCGGCGATGTCGCGTAAGCGCACGGCGAGTTGGAGCAGGTCACGATGCTCCGGGGCGGAGCGCACCCCTTTGAGCCACTTGAGCAGGTCACTGTTCTTTCCCGCTCCGTTCCCGGCTCCGCTCTTCTCGCTCGTCTTCACGGATCGTGCAAACAGCGTTTCGACCAATCCGGCGGTTTCGTGTGCGTCAACGAGCGTGGCGATGGCATCAGCGAAATGCGCCGCTTTGTCCATCTCTTCGGGCGTGAAGGGCTGATAGGGCGGATCGCCCAAACGGTTGACGAACTCAAGCACACCGACCGTCTCATCTTCGACCCGCAACGGTGTGGCTAGAATAGTCTGCGTCGAATAGCCTGTGGCGCGATCCACTTCAGCATAGAACGTCTCTTCCTGAGCTACGTCGGCGATGGCCACGGGCTGCCCGCTCGCAAAGACGAATCCAGCGATGCCCTTGCCCGGCGGGATTCGCACTTTCATCAATTTGTCTGCGACCTCGCCGATGGCCACCAGGAATTTTAACCCGCCGCGATTTCCGTCTCTCACCAGCACGGAGGCTTCGTCCGACCCCATCGCATCTCCGGCGACATGCAGGAGATTTTCGATGGAACGACGCAACGGCGAAGTCAGCAAATTCGCCACATCTACTGCGCGAACCGCATCGCGCAACTGCGCCTCAAACTTCAGGGCGGCAGAGGCCGAGCCTGTGCCGCGCTTTTTTTTATTGGAACTCTTTGCGCTGGTCTTCACCATCTCTTTAAAAAGTCTCCGCAGATAACGACGCTCGAAGCGCGTTGTAATCTTTCGACTCAGTTTTTTCTGCGTCTTCCACTGCTGGGCCGTTTCGTCGGTGGCTTGCTTTTAGCGGGCGCAGGTTTGACCTGGGATGAAGGGGCGTCTCCGCTGATTTTCGGTTTCGCCATCGCCGAGGTGATCAAGTTCTGGACGACTTCGTCTTTGAAGTCGGCCATGATCTGCAAATCGCTGCCTTGCGCAGAGATTTGTAGATTGTCGAGCATCCCACGGAGTTTCGGGTCGCCAGCCATGGGACCAAACCGCTTGCGCGCTGCTGTCAACAGTTCGCTCAAACTCTGTGCCTGATCAGGGCTGCACAAACGGACGCCTAAAACTGCGTTAAAGCTCGTCGGAGTCGAACCGATTGAAGCGAATATCTGCCTAATGGTTGACATTAAAAACTTGATCCCGCCCCGCACTACCTCATCCGGCATCGCGTTCCCGGTAGCGGTTTCCGCGAGAGAGGGCGAAAAGTTTACGGCCCACCCGAACAAAGCGTTCGAGTTCTGCGTTGCGTGCTGAACCAGTGCAGGCTCGATGCGCCCCGTGCCCCCGGAGGCGTCAATGGTCGCCCGCACCTGCGCCAGATCGCCGACCAAGAGGGTATTCGCATCAAGCACTGCGAAGGCCGGGGTCTCGCGCTCAGACCTTTTTTTAGGCGGCTCGGGTGGCGGCTCGCTGTAGATTGTTTTGCCGCCGTAACTTTGTTCGGCGATTTTGCCATTGGTCTCGCGTTTGGCGAACTCTATTAGCGCGTTCGCATCGAAATCTCCGTTTGCGATGATGGCAACGCCCACGCTCTCCTTCTTGAAGTTAGGACCAAGAGGGCCGAGGACGCGTATCCCCATGGCGACGCGGTCAATCGCGAGGATGTTGATTCCCGTCTTCGTTCTCACTTCGTTGAGCAGTCCCATCATCTTGGCGAGCGTCGCCGGGTCTTTGGCGAGCAGGCGCGGGGCGGCATCGGTCAGAACTCGCCGGACATCCGCAAACAGGACCATATCAGAAACCGGAAGCGCAGCCAGCGGATCACTGCTTGCGGTCACAGGAGTTGGTGTCGTCGTCTGTGCAGAGACGAGACCGCCGCCGACCAGAACGGTGAGAAAAATTGCGAGGAGCAGAGAGCGCAGTTTCTTGTTCATCATTTGGTGTAGCCTTTCGCGGCAAAAGCCGGGACAAAGTCTTTCCGGTGCTTGAGGGTCAAAGAGCCTTGACGAGCCGACCGAGAAGTTATGACGTTTCACTTATCCGTCGGCGGCTTGATTCCCGGCGCGGTCGGCGACGCCTTCGGAGCAGCTCCGCCGACGGTCGTGCCGCCGCTTGATGGCGCGGCAGTTGTCGGGGGCGGCGCGCTGGAATTGCTGTAGGTGGTCGTGCCGGGCGCGTTCGAGTTCGCCGCGCCGCTCTGGTCGCTGCTGCTTCCACAACCGACCGAGATGACGGCGAGAGTCATCAGGATAAAAAAGGCTGGAGTTCTACGCATCAGAATCGTCTCCTACGAATACTGTTTTATTTCGGGCGGCGATGAGCATACTACTGTCAGGAGAGTTTTGCTACAAACTTGTAGGCGCAGGCTGCCGGATTTTTCACGCAGTATGTTTTCGCCCGTGACGACGCGGGCGGCGGAGTTTGCGCCAGCCGATGAGGACGAAGAAGAGTCCCAGGCCGCCGACAATCATGCTCGTCTTTTTCGCTCCCGATACGGGTCTGGCTGACTCAATCGTTTCGTTCAATTTCGGGTCTGTGGTCGAAGCCGAAGCGCCTTCGGGTGCGAGAGTGTTTTGCACGCGCGGCAGCGGCGTCTTTTCGTCGAGGCTGCTGATGCCCGAAACGGTGAAGAGTTTGCCGTCCTTCGTCAAATACATTCTCTGCATCTCTTCGAGCGTGAAGGGACGCGCGCCGCGCCGCCCGAAGACCGCGACCTGATTACCGCTCTCGTCCACCGCGCGGTCGCGGTCAAGCCCCTTCGAGAGGGCAATCGCCGGGCCTTTCGTCTGGAAGGTCGCAATCAATCGAGGTGCGGGGCGCGGGCTAAAACCTGCATACGTCATCATCGTTTCGGGGTCTGTCAACTGCAAGACTCTGAGTCCCGCTTCGCCGTCCGCAACATATGCGTAGAGGCTCGCGTTCGTCATCGCCACCTTCACCTGATGAGTATCTTTGAGCGGCCCGCCTACCTCATTTTTCGCGTCGTACATCATGTAGAGCGCAGGCTTTTCCGGGTTTTCGACATCAACGATGGCGATGCCTTCATGCCCGTTGGCGACGTAAGCGTAGGTGCGCGCCACGTAAACATCTTTGGCATCGCTTAAGCGCAAACTCGCTCCCTCAACGAGGCGTGCGCGCAAAGGATTCGTCACATCAATCACTTTCAAGCCGTCTTTATCCACCACGAAACCGTACCGGAACTGAATGGCGACTGAGCGCGGATGATTGAGCGGAATCGTCCCAACTCGTTCCGGCTTGAGCGGATTGTTGAGGTTGATGATGACAAGCGCGCTCTCGGTCGTCACGTAGGCGTAAGTTCCGGCAATCGTAATGTTATTCGCGCCCGTTAACGCACCGTCGGGGTTGTAAGCTCCGTTCGGATAAACAGCGGGGTCGAGAGCGCGCTTGAGGTAATTGTTCAGCGGATCGCCGTCAAGCAACGTGGCTGCGCCGACGAGAATCAAGCCCTCTTCGCGGTCTGCGACGTAGAGATAAGCGTAGAGCGGATGAATCGGCTGCTCTTCGTTGACCCAGGGGTTGACTGTTTTATTCCTTGTCTCAAGCGGCAGCTTCGACCAATCCTTCCATCTCCCCAAAGCTCTTTGACTCTTCTCGTCAGTGCCGAGCGGGTCGAACCATCCGACTTCACGATCAAGCCGCCACCGCGCCGGGTCAACGGCGAGCGTCGAAGGCGCGGCCACAGCGGTCGCATACTTCGTCTTCACATAAAACTTCTGGCCGAAGCGCGAAACAGGTGCGGTCGTGATGCGCTCCGAAAACCCTTTATGATCTATCTGCGCGACATCGTAGACGCGCAGGCCGCCGGGGCCAGCCGCCACGTAGGCATACTCGCCGCGCAACTGCACCTGCAAGACTTCCGGGTTGCCGATGTGCTCGAAGAAGTAAGAGAGCTTGCGCTTGTCCTTGTTGACGAAACTGTCGTAACTCTGCGGATAGGCGAGCTTATGAAGCGTGCTGCCGTAAACGGCCTGCGGCTCTGTGCGCTCTGTCACGGGCACGACTTCGAGCGAATGTTCGGCGGCGACGTAGACGTAGCGCCCCATGAAGTTGACGAAGTTTGTGCCCTGCAACATCGTCTGCGCGAGCCAAGCGTTGTTGTCGTTATCTTTCGAGACGTGGCAATCCGAGCAATCCTTCGTCTCCTTGGCGCGGACGGTGTGCGGCACGTGCGTATTGAAGGTTTGTCCCGCGAAGCCTTCCGCCGAGACGGTCTGTTGCTGGCTGTAAATCCACTCGCGGTTCTGATTCTGCGAACTCACAAGCACGGCGGAGCTTGAGCGCACGGGCGCGATGCGGTGGCCGGTGGCTGTTCCATCCACGCCGAGCATAAACACGTCGTCGCGCAGGACCTGAAAGTTGTAGGTGGTGAAGTTGCGCGTGTCGCCGCCTTCGTTGTGGCGATTCGGCATCTTGCGATTCGCCGTCATCGAAAGATGGCAGCCAAAACAACTCGTCATCCATGAAGAGTGGCAGGCCATGCAACTCATCTTGTTGTCGGGATGTGCCACTTCTCCTTTCTTCTCTCCCCAAGCGAGTTGATCTTTATCGTCGAGGCGGACGGTCTTGGCGTAGTGCGACTTCCAGTTGTAATCGCGGCTGCCTTCCGTGACGGTATCAATCGTCTGCTTGACGCGCCACCACACATTCGGCTCGACCATAGAGTTCTGGATGATGTCGCCCCGCGCGAGCTTCACGTCCTTGCCGCTTGCGTCCTTGCGCGTTTCATCACGCCTGACCTTCTCAAAGAGCCGAACCTTACTGCCGTCCGCCGAGAGCCAGGGCACGACGATAGCCGAAAGATTGCGTCCGGCTTTCTCTTCATACTTGCCGTCTCTCGTCATTCCCTTGCCCGCAGCCGGGCCAGAGGTGAGAGGTGGCACAGCCTTTCCACCCGGCGGCGTATCAGGCCAGCCTTTCTCGTTAATCGTGCCATGACAATCAGCGCAGGAGATTTCAATGGCTGCGCGCGGCTCGTTGTACAGTACGCCGTTGCCGTGCGCGTCCTGGCTGAAATGACAATCAACGCAGTGCATCCCCTTCTCAAGATGTATGTCCTTGAGGTGGACGGGCACACCAGCCTTCATCGCTTTGTTTGTTAACTCCGCGTTGTCCGTGTCTTTGAAGTTGACAGCCTCCCACAGCTTTTCGGCTTCCACGGAAGTGACGGGCTTACCGCTTCCATCGAGCAGCGGTTTATTGTCGCGGTCAATCAACTCGCCCCGGCGATTGCGCTTGAAGACGGCACGGAAAATCCAGCCATGCCCGTGAAAGTCTGCGAACTGCGTGCGCGTGAGTTGCTTGTTGAATTCAGGCTTGCCCGTTTGATTCAGGAAATTCCGGTCAGACCACAGTCCGCGCAAACTTGCGGCTTCCGGGTTGCGGTCGAGTTTCTCCTGCTCTTCCGTCTGCGAAGGTGTGCGCTGTTTGGCCGGGTACATCACACGCCCGTCAGTCTCGTTGTCCCACCACGTCAGGCCGAGATAGGTAGAGACCATGTTCGTGCCCGGATGCATGTGACAAACCATGCACTGCGAGGTCGGGATGCTGCGCGTCAACTGGTGACGAACGGGATGCCCCGGTTCGTTTCTCAAATTATCGAAACTCTTGTCCGCTGTGGAGGTCGTGCCCTGATTGCCGAACGCCGCAAACTCTTTGCCTGAATGAATGGGACTCGAATCGTTGGCGTAGAGGACATGGCAGGCGGTGCAACCCGAAGAGCGGTAGTCGCCCGCGTGATCGTTTGTGCCGAGAAAGTTGAGCGTCGGGTCGAGCAGGCGCGTCTTCTGCACGCCCAGATAAACGGGGTCTGTGCGTTGCGCCGTGCCAAACCCGCGCGGGCTTAACCCCTTGTCGGGGCGGCCCGGGTCTTCGTCTCTGTCAGGTAGGCCGACTTCTAATCTTCGCTTTCCTCCGCGCTCAAAGACGCGCAGGATGTTGCCGGGCTGCGAAATCTCCCAACGCGGCAATGGGTCTAAGTATGGCAGGATGCCGCGCAGGAGCATCTGTTCGGGTTTGAGGTCGCCCTGCTGGATGAGGCGCTCAGGTGCGCCGGTTTCATCACTGTAGCTTTCACCGAAGCGCGTGTCTTTGAGCGGGAAGCCGCCGTTGTTGTAGAGGGCTGCGCCCCAGAGCATCGCGCCGTGACGCATCATGCTGTTTGAGACCGCGCTGGTTTCCGTCTGGTGACAACTGCCGCAGGTTTGATCCGCGACGCGTAAATCGCCCGGATTGATGAAGCGAACGAACTCGCGGCTCTCTTTGGCCAAGAGCGTGTTGGTGCGCTCAGGGTTCGACGTTGTTCTCTGATTGTTTCTCTTCCACTCGTCGGCGTAGCGAGGTTGAACGTGCGCCACTTCCTTGTTCATCTTCTCCGCCGGGTTGCCGCCATGACAGAAGGCGCAGGAGAGTTTCTGTCCGTCACGTCCCTCTTCGAGCTTGCCGGATTTCGTCTCGTGCATCGGCTCGATCTGGCCGTGACAGGTGATGCAGCCTTCCTGAAAAGCGGCGGGCGCAGTCTCCTGCGGCCCTGTGGGATTTGTAGCCACGATTGTTTCGCTTTTCGCTGAAGAAGCGCGGGCAGACCTTTCATCATCGCTCGTAGCTTTTGAACGCACCCCGCCCAGGCCAATCACGGCGAGCATCGCCATGAAGGTCAGGACGAGAACTAGCTTGATGCGATCAACTGGCTGGCGTTGGCGTTGCATGATGATTCACTTACCCAGGATTGCGAACTATTCTACCTTTCTACAAAAACCTCAGAACACAAATTTTACTTGAGCGAACAGCGCATAGAGCGGCTTGCTCGGATTGATAACCACCTCATCCTGCGCGCAAAAGTCGGAGACGTTCGCGGGACAGTTGCGCGAGGTGTCCGTGAAGATGTCGCGGAAGCCGCGTCCCGTCTGGAGAAGCGCCGCGCCGAAGGTGAACGTGATGTTGTTAATCAACAGCGGCCTGTAAGCGATGCCGACGCTGTAGTCAAAGCCTATGTCTTTGCGGATGCGATTCTGGAACAAGATATATTCGAGCGATTCCGTGCGATGAAAGCGCAGATAGTTGATATTGAAAATCGCCTTGAGGCGCTGCGTGACTTCGACATCAAGTCCGGCGTTGTAGATGAAGATTCCGGGATTGACGAAATTCGCCTGTCCCTGCGTCTTGCTGCTGCGTAAAGAGGGCAGGATGCTGTTGGGCTGAACTAAACCCACCCCCGTTTGTGTTAGCCTGATGCCGTTACGATTCCAGAACGAGAACTGCCCGCCGATGAAGTTCGGATCATCGAAGATGGCATCAAAGCCGGATGCCACGGCATCTGTCGGATTCCGGTCGCCCTGCGCGAAGAAGAACGAGCCGCGAAAGCGCAGGTAGTCTTTATCTATCGAAGCCTCGACCGCAGCCATGTGCGACTTGATGCGCGTGCTGCGGCCCGCAATCGGATTGCGGTCGTCGCGCCCGAAGGCATAGTAGTAAGCGTGCGAAAGATTCAAGCGCCGGATGTGGCCGTCGCCGCTGATGCCTAAGTAACCGACCTTGATTGAGTGCGGGCGAACATCGCCGACGAGCGCGGGGCGCACCAGAAATCCGTTGCGGTCGTATTCGATGCTGCGCCGGTCATCGTTGTAGTGCAGGCTGCCCTGTAGCGTGTAGCCTTTGGCCAGAAAATCCTGCCGAAACAGGTTGGCGATGTAAACATGCTGCGGGCGCTGGTCAAAGCGGTTCAGGCCGCTATTGGTATCTTTTTCGAGTTGATGAAAGTAGGCGGCGTTGAATTGAAACTTGTTATTGTCGAACGCGCCAAAGAGACGCACGCCGAGATTGTTGTCGGAAAAGATGAAGCCGCGAAAGTCTGAGACGAAGGGCTGGATTCCGGCGCGCAAAGAGACGAAATCGTAGTTAGCGTTGATATCAGCGAGCTTGACTTCGCCGAAAGCCTCTTCAAAGGAGAAGTGTGTGTCGGTGCGCGTGACCCCTCGCCGCACGTCCACGTTGACGACGCCGTTTTCCCGCGCGCGGACGTAATTGGGAAGACTGAAGGTCGGCGAAATCTTAATGGCCCAGTCGCGCGGCTTGAAGGTCGAATCGCCATGAAACATCTCAAACGTGAATTGGAACGTTTGATTGATGGCGAGCAATTCCGGCTTGCCGAAGAAATCCGCGCTGCCGGGTCGCACTGCGCCGATGTCCGAAGGCTTCGGCGTGCGGTTTTGTTCACCGATGGTGTTTGAGACCGCCGACAAGATCATGAAGGTCTTGTTGCCGATAATGGGATAGTCGCCTTTCAAGACGCTCTGGTTGTAAGGGTCATACCAGCGCCCGCGCTTGAAAGGGATGTCGCGCCCGCGCGCACCCTTATCACCGTAGCGGTCGTATTCCGGGAAGCCTATGCGCCAGCGGTCGCGCACCTCGCGGCGGTCGGGTTTTGTTTGCGGCTCAGACTGGACGGTTTCGTCTCCGGCATATCCGGTTGGCTTATCCTGTGTGTCGTTAGGATTACTTACGGGCTTCTCTTCTTTCGGAATCTCGGCTGGGATGTTGAGCTTCGTCTCAAGACCCTCCATGACGATGACGTTCTCCTGCGCGTCGTTGAAATTCCCAGCCTTGTAATCTTTCTCTGATGGAAACTCCGCCGCGTAGGTCTCGCTTGGCCTGACATACTGTCTTTCGGGGAGATTGCTGATTCGCAAAAAACGCGCGACGTGGGGAGCTTCCACCTTGATGCGATAAGCGCCTGCCGGGAGACTCAACTCGTAGTCGCCTTTCGCGTCCGTTTTTGCGCGATGCATGCGGCGGTTGACCTGGTTGGTGGCAACTACAACCACACCGGCCAGAGGCGCTTTCGCTTGATTGATAACGACGCCTGAGAGGCGCCCCTTTTGTTGAGCGAACGCGCAGACGATTGAGGCAAGGAGCAAGCAGACAAGGCTGCTCACCCGGATAAAAGATTGGCAGACGGTTTTTCTGGAAGATGCAGACATAGCGGCCTTACGTCTTAATTGAGCTATCTCTCTTCGAGGCCAGCAACAAATCTTCGAGATTCCGAGACGCGGGGCAATGCTTTTCTTTAATCAAAACGAGGTAGTCGGGTTGTAGCACAGTAGGCACAGACGGGGCAATCAAATTGTTTCATGGGGGCTTGACTATCGGGGACAACCGCACAAAACAACCTCCGAAATAAGCGTTGCCAGCTTAAACTAACAACCTCAACAAGAACCCTCGCGACCAGCCTGGTTAACACGGATTTTCGGAAGCTAATCAGAGTCCTGAGACCGCAACCGAACTCGCAGGTCCAGACTTACATGCCCACGTCTCCTTAGCCCCGGTGCAGATTATTGGAGTTCTCCAAAAATCTCAAGATAGTTAATTAGACGACATTGATTTTCTGGTCCGCCTGACTCGAGGCTGCCATCGCACGGACGGAGGATGAGACTCCTCCCCACGCATTTACGATGCGGTCCACAACCAACTAAACCAAGTCGCGTTCTAGTTGGCCTCACACTTGCCTATCTAACAAAACGCAAAACCGCAGACGCCATGGGTATCAACCCAACTACTTTAGCGCGCTGCGATCAGGCATCCGAAACTTTGAATCATCCGGTTACATCCGTCTCTCGGAAGAGACGTGATTAGCTCAACACTTGAGCCGAGGAAGAGTAACCCGACGTGAGTGCGGATGCGAACCCGAGGGCGTGACCGGCGAAAAGAAAGATCGCAGGAGAGCGAGCGCCATCATTTTTAACCAACGCGACACTGACAGTAAGAGGAGTTCACCAGCATGAAACGAAGATTTATTATCCCGCTGCTCTTGCTCTGTTCTTTTGTGACAGGAGCATCAGCGCAGACTACCACGGGCCGCCTTGTCGGCACCGTCTCCGGCCCGGACGGACGCATCGCAGGCGCTACCGTCAAGGCGGTCGACAACCAAACCGGCAAGGAGCGCGTAGCGGTCGCGAGCGATGAGGGGACTTACACCATCTCTCAATTAGACGCCGGAACCTACACGGTGACAATTGAAGCGCAGGGCTTCAAGACCGTCACGGCCTCTGAGCTGAAAATTGATGTGGGCCGGGATTACTCACTAAGCCCAACGCTTGAAGTCGGTGGAGTCACTGAAAGCGTGACCATTATGGCGGGCGCAGATGTCATCAACGCCGCCGACGGCAGCCTCAGCAGCTCGATCAGCCCGCGACAGGTCAAAGAGTTGCCGCTCAACGGGCGCGACCCGACAGCCCTCATCAGATTGCAAGCGGGGACAGCCTCGAACGGCGCGCAGAACACGTCGGTCAACGGTCAGCGCCCGACCTTCACCAACATCACCCGCGACGGCATTAACATCCAGGACAACCACATTCGCGGGAACGCATCCGACTTCGCCGTCCAGCGGCCATCGGTTGACGATGTCGGCGAGATCACAGTGACCACGCAGAATGCGGGCGCGGAACTCGGCTACGGCGCATCCCAGTTGCAACTTGTGACGCCGCGCGGCCAGAACGAATTCCACGGCGCGCTCTTCGAGTACAACCGCAATTCGAAATTCTCTTCCAACACGTATTTCAATAACGCGGCGGGGGTGGAGAGACCTTTCCTGAACCGCAATCAGTTCGGCTTTAATCTGAGTGGGCCGGTCATCAAGAATAAAGTGTTCTTCTTCGGGTTCTATGAAGGCACGCGCAGGCGACAACAGGCGTCGGCCCTGCGGACAATTCTGACGCCCAACGCGAGGCAAGGCGTCTTCACCTATGTTGATAACGCGGGCGTGACTCGCAGCGTCAGTCTGTTTTCGCTGCTGCCGGTGAGCGCTGGCATCACGGGCGTTGATCCGCTCATCCAGAGCCGCCTCCTGAGCCTGCTCCCGACAAATGGGAACACGACCGACCGCGGCGACCAGCGCAACACGACGGGATTCAGGTTCAACCGCCGCAACAACGCTGACACCGACAAATACACGACGCGGGTTGACTACGACATCACTGAGCGTCAAGCGTTGAGCCTCGTTTTCTCCTACGCGGATGAGCGGGTGCTCGACCGCCCTGACGCCAACAACACCGAAGGCTATACGCTTGAACCCAACGTCATTCAGCCGTCAAACCGCATCTTCAGCTCGGTGGCTTATCGCTGGTCTCCGACACCCAACTTAACGAACGAGTTGCGGGCAGGATTTTTCTTCAGCGACCCGTTCTTCAGCCGAGCGGAAGCACAGCCAGCGTTCTTCATCACGCCGACGCTCATCAGCAATCCCGAATCAACGTTTCAGGATCAGGGGCGCGACACGCGCAACTACACGATTCAAGACAACGCCGATTACCTGTGGGGGAATCACTCGCTACGCTTTGGCGGGCAGTGGCAGGTCATCTCGGATCACACGGTCGCTTCTTTCGACACGATCCCGCGTTACACGCTGGGCACCAACACGAATACGCCGACCTTGACCGCGAGCCTGTTCCCCGGCGGCATCAGCGCGGGACAACTCGGCACCGCCAATGGGTTGCTGGCGCTCGTCGGAGGCATCGTCAGTAACGGCACCCAGAACTTCAACGCGCAGAGCCGCACCTCCGGCTTCGTGCCCGCGCAAGGTGCGGAGTATCGTTATCGCTTCGACACCTACAGCTTGCACTTCGCGGATCAATGGCGCGTCAGCCCACGCCTTGTCTTGAATTTGGGCCTGCGCTACGACCTGTTCACGCCGCTGCGCGAGACTACGGGACTGGCCATCGAGCCCGTCATACCCGAGGGAATGACGGTGGAACAAGCCGTCTTCGACCCGAACGGGCGGTTCGATTTCATCAACGGCTACGGCAACAATAAACTGCACAAGACCGACAAGAACAATTTCGGGCCGGTTATCAGTTTCGCCTATTCGCCCCAGATCAAGAACAAGTTCCTTGGAGCTATCTTCGGCTCGGGCGACAGCACGGTGATCCGGGGCGGCTTCCGCATGAGCTACGTCAACGACGAAATCCTGCGTTCGCAAGATAGCTCGCAGCAGACCAATCCGGGACTGGCGACAAACGTCACGAGGATCAATTTGAACGGACGCCTCGGCGCACCGCCTGCGATTCCGACGCCGCAGTTCCGCCTGCCGATCACCTTCGCCGAATATAACGCGGCGCAGGCCAACTTCGGCGCGATCTTCGCCATTGACCCGAACTATCAGGTCGCACGCTCGAACGAATACAACATTGGTATTCAGCGCGAGATCGGTGCCGAGACCGTTCTGGAGATTCGCTACGTCGGCGGCTACAGCAATAACTTGCCGCGCGGACTCGACATCAACAATCTTGACCAGACCAACAACGGCTTCCTCAATGATTTCCTCCGCGCCCGCGAAAATTGTCGCCTGCAAGGCGGAGGCGACATCAGGCGCTGCACCGACGCTCGCTACAATCCGGCTATCCCGGGTAGCCAGCCGTTGACGGTGTTTCCGAATTTCGGTGGCGGTGGATTGCTCAATAATGCGACCGTCGTCAACACGATCATCAGCGGTCAGCCGCAGGCGCTCCTGCTGACTTACATTCAGAACAACTTGCAGGGCACGGTCCCCTTGCGTCAAAACGAGAACGCGGGGACGATCTCTATTTTGACGAACGGCGCGCGCTACAACTACAACTCGCTGCAAATGGAAGTGCGGAAACGCTTCTCGCAGGGGTTATACTTCCAGGCGAATTACACCTTCCAGAAGACGCTGACGAACGCGACCGGCTCGGATCAGTTCAAGTTCAATTTCAATCTGGATAACTCCCGACCTGAACTTGAATATTCGCGCGCCGATTACGATCAAACGCACGTCTTCAATTTCAACGGGATTTATGAGCTGCCGTTTGGCAAGGACAAGCGCTGGCTCAACCAGGGCGGACTGCTCAATCAGTTGGTCGGTGGCTTTCAAGTGACATCCATCGTCAACATCTCAAGCGGCGCGCCCTATTCTTTCTCAGACGTGCGCGGCACGATCAACCGCGTCTCGCGTTCGGGTCGCCAGACGCCACTGACTTCGCTGACGAAAGATCAGCTCAAGGATCTGGTGGGCATCTACCGAACACCGTGCGGCGTCTTCTTCATCAACCCATCGGTGATTAACATCAACCTCAACACCTGCCAGGGCACAGGCCGCGCGTCAGAAGGCTTGAACGAGCCGGCCTTCCCCGGACAGGTCTTCTTCAACAACGGCCCCGGCCAAACCGGCTCGCTTGAGAATGCGTTCATCAATGGGCCGCTGTACGTGAACTGGGACGCTTCCATCATCAAAAACTTCCGCATCGGCGAGACCAAGCGGTTCCAAATTCGCGCCGAGATCTTCAACGTGCTGAACCGCGCGAACTTCTTCGCCGGGGGACTGCAAAGCGGCACGGGCAGCGTTTTTGATATCAACAGCCAGAGTTTCGGGAGAATCAGCAGTACATTTACCAGTACGGGTGCTCAGCGTGTCGTTCAGTTTGCGGGGCGATTCGAGTTTTGAAACAACCCGACTCATGAACTACCACACAGCTCGAATTGCGGGCGTTGCCTCACAAAGGCAACGCCCGCCTTTTTGTCTTCGGATTAGAGGAACAAGCAAAATCATCTTGACTGAAAGACGATTAGTGCTACATTGGGCGCGGCCCCGTTAATTTCTTCCTCAGTTTTATCCACCTCGTCGAAGTTTGAACTGACTATGACGCGTAAACTTCAAAGCACCTGCACGCGACTGCTGATGACGGTCTGCCTGCTTGCCCTGCTGCTCACAGGTGACGCGAATCGGTTGGAGCGCGCGACGGCGCAGGTAACCAGGCCAACTCTGATCAGCGAAGCGACTTCGACGCGCGCCGTGGCTTTCGAGTCGGTGACGCAGAAGCGCGAGCCTTTCCAACTCGCCTCCTCGGTTCAGTTCAGCGCAGACAATCGAACGCGCATCATGCTATTCTGTATGAACCTGAGCTTGCAGCCGGGCGACACAGTGTCTTCCGTCACGGCTGAAGCGGAAGACGGCGCTCATCGGATTTACCCTCTGACGGTCGAATACATCGGGGCTGTGCCGGAGCAATCGTGGGTTAGCTCCGTCATCGTCAGGCTTCACGACGAGATGAATGATGTCGGCGATGTGCTGGTCAAAGTCAGCTATCGCGGGCAATCGAGCAACCGCGTGCGGGTTGGCATCGGTCACACGGGCGGAGGCCCACCGGACGACGCGGGCGCTGTGCCGACGCCCGGCTCAAGCACTCCACCGCCTCAACCCGTGCTGGCCACGGCAGGCGACCTTTCTTCAAGCGAAGTCCAGCAGCTTATCGCGCAGGCGGTCTCGGCCTCCGCGCAGTTGAATCGTCCCGTGACAGTGGCTGTGGTTGACCGCGAGGCCAACGTGCTCGGAGTTTTCAAGATGACGGGCGCTCCCGCAAACACTCTGATTCGCGGAGGTGGAACTAATGGTCAGGGGCTTGAAGGCTTGAGCGTCCCGTCAACGCTCGCGGCGATTTCCAAGGCGGGCACGGCTGCGATTTTCAGTACCACCGGCAACGCGTTCACGACGCGCACGGCGAGTTTCATCGTTCAGGAACATATTCCGCCCGGCGTGGATAATCGTCCCGGCGGGCCGCTCTACGGCGTGCAGTTCTCGTCGCTTCCCTGCTCGGACATCAAGACGCCGGGCCTTCCGCTCGGACTTTCCGCCGACTCGGGCAGTATGCCGATTTACAGAAACGGCGTCGCCATTGGCGGCATTGGAATCGAGGGCGACGGGCTTTACACGCTGGACAAAGACCCAGCAGATTTCGATCAGCCGTTTGAAGAGGTGATAGCGGTTTCGGCAATTCGCGGTTTTGAGACGCCCCAGCTTATTCGCGGCGACAACATTCTGGCCGACGGCGTGCGGCTGCCATTCGTCAACGTGGATAACGCGCCCGCACCTCAGACCATCGCGTTCGGAAGTCTCCCCGGCGCGATTGAACTGCCGTTTACGATTCGCAGCGCGCAAACTTCCAGTTTCACGCCTGCGGTCGTCGGAGGCATCGCGGGCGAAGTTGACACCAGATTCTTTCCTTTCATCAGCAGTCCCGCGAGTGCGCTCACAGCTTCGGATGTCAACACGATCATCTCGCATGCAGCGCAGCAGGCGAATATCACGCGCGCGGCGATTCGCCAGCCATTGGGAAGCAGCGCACGCGTCTCGATCGCCGTCGTTGATACGGATGGTCGCGTGCTTGGGCTTTTCCGCACATCGGACGCGCCCGTTTTCGGCTTTGACGTGTCGGTGCAGAAAGCTCGCGGGGCGATGTTCTTCTCAAAGTCGAATGCCGGGGCGCGACTTCGTGCGGCGGGCTTCGGCTCTTTTGTTGACAGAGCGGCGGCGGACGGGCTTGCCTTAAACGGCTCAGTCGCTTTCACGACGCGCTCAATCGGTTTCCTTCATCGCCCGTTCTTCCCGGACGGCATCAACAACACCCCGCCCGGCCCTTTCAGCACGGGCTTTCCCCAATGGAGTATCTTCAACGTCGGGCTACAGCTTGAGCTGGTGAAGACGAATCTGCTGGCGGCGCTCGGCGGGCCGGTTGCATCCTGCACGGCGATACCGGAACTGGCGAACGGGACTCAGATTTTTGCGGGCAGCGTTCCCCTTTACAAGAACGGCGTGCTGGTCGGTGGAATCGGCATCAGCGGCGACGGCATAGACCAGGACGACATCATCGCCGCCGCCGGAGCACAGGGCTACTCGCCGCCCGTCGAGATTCGCGCCGACCAAATCTTCGTCCGCACGGTGCGCCTGCCCTTCGTCAAATTCCCGCGCAGCCCGAATCTTTAGAGGGTTTGTGTGGAGTACTTATGAACGTGAAAGTAATTGTCGAGCGTGGTGAAGACGGTTATTTCGTCGCTCATATCCCGTCCCTTAAAGGTTGCTGGTCGCAGGGTAAAACCAAAGAGGAAGCTCTCCAGAATATCCGTGAAGCGATAGACTTATATTTAGAAGCGGATTTTCTCAAGGAAGTTAAATAAGTCGCCATTGGTCGAAGCTGTCATACTTATCCAACCATCTTATTGCGCGTTCAGGTTTGAGCGTAAGGTCGAGAGCACAGGGCTTGAGGGATTGACTGACGCGAGTTTGTCGATGGCATCTCGCGCCGTCGCTTTGTCTCCTTTGCTGAGCGAAACGTCGGCCAGTCTCGCCAGCGCCTGCTCGTGTCTTGGGTCAATCTCCAAGGCTTTACGATATTCTGCAATCGCGCGGTCGTAATCAGGCGGCGTTCGCCTTGCATAGGTGCTGCCGAGGTCTGCGCGCACATCTGCATCGGTAGGGCGTTGCGCCAGTATTTTCTCGTAGTACGTGGCCGCCCCGACATAGTCGCCCGTGTCGTACTTCGTGTGTCCCATTCCGGTGAGCGCGTCCGGGTCGTCAGGCTTCAAGGCGAGAGCGCGGTTCAGGTAGAGTTCGGCTTTGTCGAAAGCTTCGACCTGGTAGAAGGTGGCCGCAGCCCTGATCTGCGCCGTGAAATCCTGCGGATTTCGATCCGCCGCGTCCATTGCGGCTTGTGCCTGCGCCGACGAAGCCGCCGCACTACCAGCGCCGCCTCCGTCATTGAGGTTCGGATGTCCCGGCGGAAGCGTCCCGCCTGCTTGCGCCGGGTCAACTGGCCGCCCCGCAGAGGTGTTGACCGCTGTGGTGGTGCCCAAACGCGGTCTCCCGCTAAAGTTGGCGATAGTGAAGCCGATGAAGAAGCCTAAAAGCACCCCGGCGAGGGAATAAAGAATATTTTTGGTCATACCGAAATAAAAGCTCTTGCTAAATTTTCGCCAAGCTACGGCGACAGACCGAACATGCAGATTAAATCAATCATAACACGATGACGGGAGCGAGGCAGAGTGCAACTTCCATCGCTCGGCAATTCATCAAATGTATCCACCATAGAAATCGGGAAAACAGGCTGTAAAATCCTTTAAGTTGAAGACGGCATCCCGATGGGATATGATGGCGAGCAATCAACAGGCTTGGCAAAGGTGTTTCTCCAGATTGTGCCAAGGCGCTGCGCCAGCATCGTTGGCGTCGTTCTTAAGATTGTTCTTCAGGAATCATAAACAATGTCGGAAGCTGTAGAGACTAAAGGCAAGATAGGTATCAAACCGACCTGGCAAACGTCATTTGCCGGAGCCGTGTCGAACGGAATAACGAAGCTCTTGAATTTGTTAAGCTCCGTTCGCTTCGGCGTCACGCTGCTGGTGCTGCTCGTCATCGCCTCGATGATCGGGATGCTCATCATGCAGCAGAACGTGGACGGGTTTGACAAATACTACGCCGAGCGCACGCCTTCACAGCAATTGCTCTGGGGCACGCTCGGCTGGTTTGACATTTACCACGTCTGGTATTTCAACGCGCTCCTGCTCATTCTTTCTCTCAACATCGTGCTGGCTTCGATAGATCGCTTTCCGAAAGCCTGGACGTTCATTTCGCGCCCGAAGCTCGACGCCGGGGCGGCGTGGCTCAAAGGGCAGGAGCAGAGCGCAACGATGCAGATGGAAGGCGAGAGTCGCCAGAGCGTGTCGGAGCGAATCAGCGCGGCGTGCAAGAGCGTCGGGTTCAAAACGAAAGTGACGGAGAAGGGCAACAAGACTTTCGTCTTCGCCGAGAAAGATAGATGGAATCGCCTGGGCGCGTATGCCGTCCACGTGGCGCTGTTAACCATCTTCACGGGCGGCTTTCTCACCTCGCAGTTCGGGCGCACAGGCCAGATGTTTCTCAAGCCGGGCATGACCTCAAACGAGATGATGGAGACCGAATTTAATCTCGATAAGACGCGCCCCGTCACGCTCCGGCTGCCCTTTGAAGTGACCTGCACGGACATCCAGCAGAAACTGATTAGAGATGACGGCCCGATTACCGCCAACAACACGATTGACTGGATGACGCGCATCAAGGTTAAAGATGAATACGGCGAGCGCGAGGCTCTCGTCCACATGAACGCGCCCTTTGACTATCGCGGTTATCGCTTCTTTCAGGCCAGCTTCAATCCATCCGGAAAGGCACGAAC
The DNA here is from genome assembly GCA_963811065.1 of uncultured Acidobacteriota bacterium. Taxonomy (GTDB): domain Bacteria; phylum Acidobacteriota; class Blastocatellia; order Pyrinomonadales; family Pyrinomonadaceae; genus QHXM01. The sequence continues at coordinate 38,316 of CAWEPR010000011.1, read as the reverse complement.
AGTTACCGTGCGGCTCAACCCGGAGAAGGGCGGCGAGCCATTGGACGTGACCTTGCCGCGCGACGGCTCAACCACGCTGCCCGACGGAACGCGCATCGCCCTCGCGGATTTCTGGGCTGATGTCAGCCAGGGCCCACAGGAGACTGGCGAGACGACCGATTACAGCAATCCGGCGGCAGTTCTCACCGTGACGCCGCCCGGAGGCCAAACGGAGAGAGCTTTCGCCTTTCCGCCTGAGATGGCCGAAAACGCGCCCATCGCCAAAAAGGCTGTCGGCGGCTACACCTATCGCCTGACTGATTTCGAAAAGGCGGCCAACGCGCACATTCTCTCCATCCAGCATGACCCCGGCTCGACCGTAGTCTACATCGGCTTCGGCCTGCTCGGGTTGACGCTCATCGCTGTTTTCTTCTTCTCGCACCAAAGAGTCTGGGCGCTCATCGAGGAGAAGGAGCAGGGTAACTATGAAGTTGTCATGGGCGGCAACACCAATCGCAACCGGCTGGCATTTGAAACGCGCTTCAAACGCCTCAAGAACATCATTAGCGGACACCCCCAAGAGGTAGAGGAATCATGAGTGAAGTCTTAAAACAACCGGCGATCATCACTGCCCCCGGCGAAAAATCAAAACGCTCGCCGCTCATTTCATACTTACCTGCCGTTCTCGTCATCGTCGGCTCAGTCCTGATGGTGCTGATGCGAATACAGGTGGGCGGTGGACGCTTTATCTCCGACGGCGCGTTGATGATGCTGGCGCTGGCCAGTTACCTGACCGCCGCCGTCTTTCACCTGACCAATCTGTACGCGCCGACGAACTGGGCGCAGAAGTTGGGGCTGTGGTGTACGACCGCAGGCGTCTTCTTCAACCTCGCAAGCTGGGGCGTGCGCTGGGTGGCGGCTCACGACCGCGAGCTTCAAACATTCCTCGGTCAGGGGCGCACGGCTGCCGACATGCCCTGGGCTTTCCGCTACATTCCTTTTGCGAACCTTTACGATTTGAGTCTGGCGTTTGCCTTCGGCGCTGGCATCACGACGCTGCTCATCGCACACCGCAAGAACTTCCGTTTCTTAGGTGCGATCAGCTTACCGTTGGCCGCGTTGATTTTGCTCCTGGCGAGATTCATCGGCGGCGAGTTTATTGACCTGCCGCCTGTTCTGGATTCCTACTGGCGACCCATCCACGTCGGCATCGCGTCGCTCTCTTACGGCATCGCGCTGGTTTGTTTTGCGGTGGCGGTCGTCTATCTGTTGAAAGACGGAGTGAAAACGGAAGCGATGGCTATCTGGGCCTGCATCTTCGGCATCGCCGTGATCGCCACTATCAGCAAGTTCTCCGTCTTCTCGCCTTCGACCTTTGGCACTTACACCTCGTCAACCATCATCGGAGATGCGCGCTCGCCGCTGGGACTACGCGCCAATGTTCCATACGTCGGCTGGCTACTGGTGACAGCCGGACTGTTATTGCTTGGCACAATCATCGCCTTTTGCAAATATCTCTGGCAAAAAGATGAGACGGCGCGCAGGTGGGGACACCGCATGCTGAAACTCGCGCTCGTCGCGCAGGGCGCAGGCATCGCCGCGCTCATCTCAGGCGTGAAGACGGTGACAAGCGTCGTCGCGCAGCTTGACCCGAGACAATATGAGCGATTCGCTATCTGGATGTTGCAGCAGGAGAAGATGGCCCCGGAACAGATCGCGCAGTTCAGCTCGCCGGAACTGTACACGATGGCCGAGAGGTGGATTCAGCAGAACGGCTCGCTCCTGAAAATGAGTCTCAGGGCCAATCCCGTCGAGTTCGCGGCCCTGATCACGGCTTTAGCGGCCACGCTCTTTGTCATCATCTTCAGCTTCCGCACGGAGAAACTGCGCGCCGCTCTGCCGCCCGCCGAGAAACTAGACAGCCTGATGTACAAGACTGCCGGTGTAGCGTTCGCCGGACTCGCCCTCCTGTTGATGACGGGCGCAGTCTGGGCGAACGAATCGTGGGGCAGGTACTGGGGCTGGGACTCCAAAGAGACAGGCGCGTTCGTGGCGTGGCTGACCTACGGCGCATTTCTCCATTCGCGCATTGCACGCGGCTGGCACGGGCGACGCTCCGCCTACTTCGCGGTGGTCGCCTTCCTGCTCGTCATCTTTACTTATCTCGGTGTCAGCTACCTGCTGCCGGGCTTGCATTCGTATGCGTAAACAGTTTTCAGTTTCCGGTTTTCAGTTTTGAGCAAGGACAAGTTGCTTTTACTGAAAACTGAAAGCTGAAAACTGAAAACTGACTTTATGACTAAAGACAACATCCTGTTCTCAATCATCGGCGTGCTGTTGGGCGTCTTTGCTGGCTACGTCTTCGCCACGACGGTCAACCAGAACGGTTATACGCCGCGCACGGTTGCCGGACAGGAGACGAGTAATCCGGCGATGCCGTCCGGTGCAGTGGCGGAGCAGGGCGCTGATTCGAGCGCTGACCGGGCGTTGATCGAGCAGGCACAAGCAGAGCCGGATAACTTCGACGCGCAGATGCAGGCCGCCGCCATTCATTACAGGAATCGCCGCTTTGACGAAGCCATACAGCTTCTGGTGCGTGCCAACCAGTTGCGACCCGATAGCTATGAAGCGCTGGTCGCTCTCGGCAACTCGAACTTCGATGCGAACCGTTTTGAGATTGCCGAAAAGTGGTACACCGCCGCGCTCATCAAGAACCCGAAGGACATCAACGTCCGCACAGATTTGGGACTGACCTTTCTTTTCCGCAAAGAGCAGGATGCAGATCGAGCCATCAAGGAGTTTCGCCGCTCGCTCGAACTCGACCCGCGCCATGAGCAGACGCTCCAGAACATGGTCGTCGCGCTCGTAAAAAAAGGCGACTTCGGCGCAGCGGAAACGACACTCGCGAAGCTTCGCGAAGTCAATCCGGGCAATCAGAGTCTGACGAAACTGCGTACCGACCTGGAAGCGGCGCGCTCGTCTCCCAAACAACCTGCGAGCAAGGGGAAGTAGTACTTAGATTTAGCAAACAACATTCGGCTGCCAACGTGTGAGCCGGAAACATGGCTTGAACCCTCGCCGGATCATCCGCAATGTCGCTTCGATCGCGAAAATGCAGGGTAGGCTTGATGATGGCAGCCGTGCTGTGCTTGTGCGTTGTCTTCGCGTCTGACTCAAAAGCGCAAACGCCGACGCCTACACCCACGCCTGCGCCTTCGCCCGCGCCATGCGCGCCCATCGCCCCTTGCCCGAAGCTCGCGCCGCGCTTGATTCAAATGACTGCCCTTTACAAGAAGGGCGACCAGCCCTGGCAACAGTCCGACAAAGACCTGACGCAGCTTGTCCGTAAACGTTTTTATCTCTCTTCCTGCCCTTTCAACTTCGATAAGATTCAAGCCACTAACTCAGCGCCGACGCGTCGTAGCTACTACACCAAACTTCAGGCCAGCCCGCAGCTCATCAAGTGGCTCGAAGATAACAACTGCGACACCGTGTATTGCCGCGAGCTCAAAAGCGAAGAAGTCACATGCCTTGCGGGAGCGACGAACTGCGTTCCAGAGTTCACCCGCGCTTACAATGAAGCCCTGAAAAACTTGAAGAATGATGCGGAGTTGGCGCGTAAATGGGTGACAAACTACGAGCCGCTATCCCGGCCCGAACTCAGAATCGGCTTTTACACCGCGAAGGCGAAATGGGTAGATTCCGCCATCAAGGAAGCGGAGAGAGCGGCGGCGTTGCCCGCCGGAACTATCAGGACGGCGATGACAGACAGGCGCGGCGTCGCCTATTTCTATGATCTCTGTCCCGGCACTTACTACATCTCAAACCTCGCGCCCGTCGAAGTTGACGGCCAGAGCCTGGTCTGGGAGACGACCGCTATCACTATCAAAGGGCCGGAGACGGGCGGGCAGGATCAACTCAGTATGACGCAGGTTTTTCTCGCTAACGTTCCGGCGAAAAAGAAACTGAAGTATGCCTTTGCCAGCCGGAAAGTCTCTAACGCTCCGGCGGCATCCCTTCGCACAATTGAGGGTCAGTCGGCTGGTCAATAATTCAGGCGGCGGCGACCATTACAGAATCAGACACGACGTGAGGCAGAGCAACACTTTAAAGCATCAAACGAGACGCAGCCTGATTGCCTTAACAATCTTCTGCGCTTTCCTCGCCTGTCTCTTTCTTTACCCGCGCACCTCGTCAACCGCCGTTGAGCCGCAGCAGCGACGCCAGCAACAGCAGAATCGTCGTCGTCGTCCAGCGCCCAAAACTCAAGCCGCGGGCAAAACGGCGGCTCGCAACTACTCGCGCTTCAAACACGAAGACCATCGCCTGCCCGTCGCCAAATTAGATTGCAATAACTGCCACGCGATTCCTTCACCAGCCGCGCCGGACCGCATAGCCGCCGCGACGAAACCGAGCGTTGAAGGTTATCCGTATCACGACAGTTGCGTTCGTTGTCATCGTCCACAATTTTTCAAAGGAGCAAGCCCTGCGATCTGCACGGTTTGCCACACGCGCTCAAGCCCGCGCCTGACCGCGCGCAACATGCACCCGTTTCCCAAACAGGGTGAGCAACAAATAGCCCGCGAGTTTCCCGGCTACTTCCCGCACACACTGCACCAGAGCGTGATTGCGCGCGGTGGCGGGAAACCTGCTGACGAGAGGGCAAGCTGGGGCTTCGTCAACGCCTCTTTCAAATCTTTTGACGACGCGCCTGCGAAGGTGTTGGATAACTGCGCGACCTGTCACCTGACGGACGCGCGCGCGCCTGTAGAGATTGCCGTCGGCGGAAATAAAGAGACGTTTAAGCCGGAAGATAAAGGAACATTCAAGACTGTCCCGACAGGACACGCTTCCTGTTTTAACTGCCACTGGCAATCGCAGCCACCTTTGAAGGACGACTGCGCCGGGTGTCATCTTTCGCAAGACGCGTACACGAAGAAGAAGCGCACGGCTTCCATCGAGGTCGCACTGCCCGGCGTGCTCTCGCCCGCTGCCGCGCAGTGGTTCAAGGCCTGGCCGCGTGAATGGCCGAAGCGTCTTTCCATCAAGTTTCGTCACGAGACATCGAACCATGACATCGGCTGCACGACCTGCCATATCAACATCACGCAGATGGAGACGCTCAATATTCCGAAAGCGGATGTTCCCGTAGCAACCTGCGCGCCCTGCCACGTCAGCAACAACTCGCCCGTGCTGCGCAAAGGAAGCGAAACCCTCACATTTTACTCGGAGATGGAAAAGGAGAAGGAAGACAAAGATAATAAAACGAACGCCTGCATCGGCTGCCACACAACGGTGATTGGCCAAGAGCGGCCACCGTGCAGCCATTATCTTGTGTTCGGAAGACAGTGCCCACAATGAAAACTAAGGCGGACTCAAAACCTGAGCATGGAGCGCCGCACGTCGCGCACGCCGGCGACGCGAGCCGTCGTCGCGCGCTGTCGCTCGTTGTCCTGTTTGTCTTCCTTGTTTGCGCGCTGCTAATTCTGACAATCGGCAGGCGTGCTATCGCAGTGACAAACGACGAGGCAGTCAAACGGGCGTCCGAGCTTCTGGAAACAAGACTCTTCCTGCCCGCGCCGCAGGACTACTCAAAATTCTCGCACTCGTATCCGCGCGACCACGCGGCGTTGAGTGGTCGCTGGAGTTGCTCGATCTGCCACACGCGCCGCGACAATTCTGCAGAGCCGGGATTCCCGCAGCATAAAGACTGTATCGGCTGCCATCAGACACAGTTCACCACACCCGGCAGTCCGATGTGCGCGATCTGCCATCAGCCCGGAGGTCTCAATCAACAGAACCCGCCGCTCAAAAAGTTCTCAGGCTTGAGAAGCTTCAATGCGGAGTTTGACCACGCGCAGCACACAACGGGCGCGGCGGAGGCGAGGTCGCCGCAAGGGTGCGCCACCTGTCATGCCCCGGCGCGGCGCGGCATAGCCAAAACCATTCCTGCCGGACTCGGCGCGCACCAGACCTGCTATCAATGTCACACGCCGGGCAAGCAATCTGGCGGAATTGATATTTCCTCCTGTGGCGCTTGTCACGCGCCGGGACGCTACGCGCCGACATCTGCACAAGCTCGCTCTTTCGGCATCGGCTTCAGCCATGTGGATCACGGCCCGCGCCAGAATCTCAACTGCGATAGCTGCCACACGGTTGGGCGACGCGGATTGCCGCAGCGACAACAGGTCAGCTCAACTTTCCCGGCGCAGCATTTCCCCAACACTCGCGCGCAAAGCTGCGTGACCTGTCACAACGGCCAGCGCACCTTCGGCGAAACCAACTTCAACGATTGCAAGCGATGCCACACGGGGGCAACTTTCCGTCTGTGATGCTGCTCTTGCCTGAGACTTCATAAAGTTTTATCGTATCCTACTTATGAGTACACAATTGACGGATATTCTTCAAATGAGTGTGGCCGAGCGTATCCAGCTTGCAGAAGACATCTGGGATAGCATCGCCGCCGTGCCTGAAGCTCTTCCATTAACAGATGCTGAGAGGCAGGAACTTAATCGCCGCCTGGAAATGTACGCACAAAATCCCGGTGAAGGTATCCCCTGGGATGAACTCAAAGAGAAGGTGCGTAAGTCTGCATGACTTACAACGTCATCGTTCGTCCTGAGGCGGCGCGTGAAATTCAGGAAGCATTTGATTGGTATGAAGGGTGTAGCGAAGGTTTAGGGCTTCAGTTCCTCCGCGTGGCAGATGCATGTCTGTCGGGCGTGCAGCGTAATCCGACAGCCTATCAGGTAATGCATGAGCAAGTTCGTCGTGCGCTTCTACGCAAGTTCCCCTACGCGATCTTCTATCTCATCGCAGAAGACACCATTGTTGTTCTTGCATGCTTTCACGTGAAGCGTAGTCCGGCGGATTGGCATCGTCGCACTGGTGAAATTCAGCGCCGTCTAATTTCCGAGTAATAATAATCTGGTTCGTAATACAAACCTCGTCAAAGGAGATTTCTCTGTTATGCTTCGTCGCTCTGTGATAGTCGCGCTGGTTCTGTGCGCTTTCTTGGTTCAAATTTTCCCGGTCAGCGCGCAGCAGCAATCTGCTCCGCAACAGTCGCCCGCTAAAGACCCGAACGACCCCGTCGAACGCATCAAGGATGAAGGCATGAAGCGCTCGCAGGTGATGCAGACGTTGAGCTACCTGACGGACGTGATCGGGCCGCGCCTGACCAACTCGCCCGGCATGAAGCGGGCGAACGAATGGACGCGCGACAAGCTGACGGAGTGGGGATTGCAAAACTCCCATCTCGAAGCGTGGGGGCCTTTCGGGCGCGGCTGGACCCTCAAGAGTTTTTCCGCGCAGGTGACTGAGCCGCAAACCATTCCGCTCATCGCATATCCGAAAGCATGGTCGCCGGGCACGAAGGGCACGCTCTCGGCGGACGTGATTTACGTTGACGCTAAAACCGAAGCCGAACTTGCGAGTTACAAAGGAAAGCTGAAGGGCGCGATTGTGATGATGGCTCCGCCCCCCGAGGTCAAAGCTCGGTTCGAGCCACTGGGCAAGCGTCGTGACGAAAAAGATTTGCTCAGGCTGGCGGACGCGCTCGATCCGAAATCCACTCCGCAGCAACGCTCTCAGATGACTCCCGAACAGCGCGCCGAAGCCGCTTTGCTGGTGAAGAAGTACCAGTTCTTCACTGATGAAGGGGTGGCTGTGCTAATCGAGCCGAGCCGCCGGGGGGATGGCGGAACGCTCTTCGTTCAAGGAGCGGTCGTGCCGCAGCCTTTCATCGAAGACCAGTCTGCTCCGAATGCTCCGACTGCTCCGAAGCGCATCTCGCCCTGGGATGCGAACGCGCCGCGAATCGTTCCGCAGGTCGTCGCCGCCGCAGAGCATTACAACCGCATCGTGCGAATGATTCAGCAGGGGCAGCGCGTGAAGATGTCCGTCAACCTCGCGGTGGAATTTCAGGACAAAGATTTGATGGGCTACAACACAATCGCGGAGCTTCCGGGAACTGACCTCAAGGACGAGATAGTCATGCTCGGCGCGCACATGGATTCGTGGCACGCGGGCACGGGCGCGACCGACAACGCGGCGGGCGTCGCCGTCATGATGGAAGCTGTGCGTATCTTGCAGGCCCTCAAACTCACCCAGCGCCGGACGATTCGCATTGCTTTGTGGAGCGGCGAAGAACAGGGGCTGTTAGGCTCGCGTCACTACGTCATGCAGCACTTCGGCACGCTCGGCGATGGAACTATAGAAGCTTTCCGCTCCGGTTCATCCAATCAATCGTCGCCCCCGAAGCTAAATCCGAAGCCCGACTATGAAAAGTTCAGCGCCTATTACAATCTGGACAACGGGACGGGCAAAATCCGTGGCGTCTACATGCAGGGCAACGAACAGGTACGCCCGATCTTTCGCCAGTGGCTCGCGCCGTTTCGTGAGATGGGAGCTTCAACGCTCTCAATCTCGAACACAAGCGGCACGGATCACCTCTCGTTTGACACCATAGGACTGCCCGGCTTTCAATTCATTCAGGACGAAATAGAGTACTCGACGCGCACGCATCACTCGAACCAGGATGTCTTTGATCGGATTCAAGCCGAAGACATGAAGCAGGCGGCGGTGATTATGGCCGTGTTTATTTACAACACGGCGATGATGGACGAAAAAATCCCGCGCAAGCCCGCGAGGCAGTAGGGATGAGTCTGGAAGACGCGATAGTGTTGATTATCTCCGAAGCACGCGCTGATGGCAGCGGCCTGCTGGCGAGTATCCGCAACGGTGAAGACCCCGGAGCGGAGAGAATGCGCCAACTCATCCTGGCCCTGAAGACTGTCTTCCATTCGCTCGGCGGTCAGGCTGAATTGGATCGTCACCTGGCCGCCGCCCTTTTCACCCTCGGCTCGGATGTCCCTTTGACCATCAGTTCTCTAGCCAGCAAGGGGCAGGTTTGGCGCAGAGGATTTATGGAGGATGAGGTCTACGAACTGTTGATGGGCGTGCAAAGCATCTTCGAGGATAAATGGCTTCAGCCTGAGCCGACGGAGACTGTTCATTAAAGCGTGAAAGATGAAGGTCGGCATGAGAGATAGGGAAAAGAATTCCGATTTTCATGTTGAGTTTGCTGATGGCGGATTGCTGGCGCGTCGTCAAACGAAGTTCCTGCCCGACGGCGCATACCTTTTTGAGGACAAATTGGAAGTTAAAGGCACGCTGACGGCGAAAGTCATCACCTGCGCGGCGTGGCTGCTCGAACTTTGTGAATTGCAATCAGGCGAGCTTTTCTTTATCAGCGGCGAAGCGCACATCCGCCCTCAGACAAAATGTTTTGGAGTTTTCTATCCGCCTTTCACCATCTCTCAATTTTGTTTCAAAAATACGAGAGGCCATCTCGTCGGAGTCGCCGCGACCGCATCTTTGCCCATAGAGTTGAGATCAGTCCCGGTCGTGTTTGAAACGAGTCTCACCGAACCGCCTTCAGGCGCGGCGCAAGTTATAGAGATTGTGCGTGCGGGCAAGAACCGTCAGGCAATCGAAATGAATCCGAAGCCGTCTTTGCTGTCGCTCAAAGCGAAAAAATTGATTGACGCTAATTATCTGGCTTATCCGTCAATCGCACGCGTGGCCGCACGGCTCAATGTCACGCATGAGCATCTCTCTCGCCAGTTCAAACGCGACTTTCAGTTGAGTCCGAGCAATTATCTTCGCCAGTTGCGTGTGGCCGACGCGCCGCTCCGGTTGGCCCGTGGCGAAGAGATTATCAATGTCTCGCAGGACGTGGGCTACAACGATTTAAGCCGCTTCTATAAACAGTTTCGCCAGACTACGAACACCTCGCCGGGCACATGCAAAACGATTATGCGACCTACGCGTAACTGATGCGCTCTCCCTCTGAAAGTAATATCAAAAAACGCCAAGACACAATCACCCCGCTTTTCTTAAACTAACTCCCGCAGGTTGGATTGCTCTCATTCTCAAGCGAAGGAAAATATAATGCGCAAGGTAACCTTCGGCGTGGCCAACAGTCTTGATAATTTCATTGCCCGTGAAGATCACGCGGCTGATTGGCTTGTCTGGGACGACGAGGTGGCAGCCATCTCGGCGGAATTCTGGAAGACGATAGACACGGTGGTGATGGGACGCAAAACTTACGAAGTCATGCTCAAAAGCGGCATGACTTCCTATCCGGGCGTGAAGAATTACGTCTTCTCGCGCACGTTGAGGGAAAGCCCTGATGAGAAAGTCGAAATCATCGGGACGGATGCCGCCATGTTTATCCGGGATTTGAAAGCACTGGAAGGCAAAGGCATCTGCGTGATGGGCGGAGGCGAACTGGCTAAATCACTTTTCGAGGCGCGCCTCGTTGATGAAATCGGATTGAACATTCAGCCAGTGTTGCTGGGGCAAGGCATTCCGCTTTTTTACGAGATGAGCCAACAGATCGATCTTGAACTGCTCAATTGCAAGCCTCTCAAAAATGGCGGTGTGTTTGTTTCATATCGAGTCAAATAACTCGATGAACCGAAAGGAGCGGTGGCAATGCGAAAAGTAAAATACTTCGTCGCCAACAGTCTGGACAATTTCATCGCCCGACCGGACGGCGCGGTCGAATGGCTTTTTATGGACGGCACGGACTATGGCATGAGGGAATTTTTCGCTTCCGTTGACACGATGCTCATGGGGCGCAAGACCTACGAGTTCGCGCTCGCCCACAGCCCCAAACCGAAGCGGAAAAGCAAAAAGGTTAAGTCTAAACGCGCGCCCAAATCGAGCATGAGCAGTTACGTTTTCTCGCGCACGTTGAAACCTGAAGAGAATGAAGATGCGAACATCATCTCGGAGAATGCCGGAGCGTTTGTCCGAAATCTGAAATCGGAAGCGGGCAAAGACATCTGGTTGATGGGCGGAGGCTTACTGGCGAGAAGCTTGTTTGCGGAGAATCTGGTTGATGAAATCAGTTTGAATATCCATCCGGTCTTGCTCGGCGCAGGCATTCCGCTTTTCCCTGACCTCGGCAAACAGATTGATTTAGAATTGCTTGAATGCAAAGCTCACCCGAACGGCTGCGTGCAACTTACTTATCGCGTTAAAAATTGAATTGGACGGAGATGATAGCGAGCCTCGGAGATTGAATCATTCGCCCTCGCTTGAATCCCGGCTTCTATGCTTCTTGCTGCCTGAACAATTCCGCTAACGGCAACGTATCTTTCAGTACGTATTGATTTTTACCGGAGGATACGGAATGTCCATCGAAAAATTTGTTGAAGACCAGATCAAGAAGGCGATGGCCGAAGGAGAGTTTGATAATCTCCCCGGCAAAGGCAAGCCCATTGACCTGGACGCCTATTTTCAAACGCCTGAAGACTCGAGAATCTGTTACTCCATTTTGAAGGGCGGCAGCTTTGTGCCCGAAGAAGTTCAGCTGCTCAAGGACATAGAGGCTTTGCGTGAACAGCTGGCTGCCTGCACGGACGAAGCCCAAAAGAAACAAGTAGAGAAAACAATCCGCGAAAAAGTCCTGAGCTTTAATCTGACGATGGAAAGATACAAGCGCAATAAGTGAAGCGAAAAATTTGACAAGCATGCTCGACGGCAACTATATTCTGCCCGGATGCGGTCAAGGCTGAAGGCGCAAGACCGCAACCGTCCCTCGCGCCCAAATCATCTCCCCTAATTAAGAGCGGAGACTGCTTCGAGGCCTTCCGTTTTCAAGGATAAGCAATCATGAAGCTAAAACTATTCGTACTGCTCATCGCAGCTTTGGGCTATCTGGGGGTGATGGCTTGCAACACACAGCCACCGACGACCGCGCTGGTCAATAGCCCGCCCGTGACAGCGCCCCCGGCTGCTCCCGACGGCGTTGATCCGCCGCACGCGGTTGACACCAGCGGCAAAGTCATCCCGGAATCGAGCACAACGCAACCGGACAAGCCCATCATCCTGTCGAAAGACAGCGATGATCCGAAGTCTGGCGAGTTGAAACCGGAAGCAGCCTTTGACCACGTCAAGCACAGCACGCTTGCCACCTACGGGTTTGATGGGAAAACGGTCGCGGGCTGCGCCGACTGTCATCACACGGATCAGCCTGCCGCCCCGAAGGGGATGGAATTTCTGGCGAAGTTTGAGCGCAAAGAGGTCTTGACGACCAAGCAGCTTGAGGCTTCTAAAGAACCTGTGAAGTCTTGCCGCGCCTGCCACTTTCAGGCGTCGGCGGAAGAGACGGACGATTACCCGCCAAAGAGCATAACTTATCCGGCTGAGGCGAAAAGGCCGCCGTCAGGCAAGCTGACCAACGAGATTGCTTATCATCTCAACTGCAACACGTGTCACGACGCGGCCAAGAAGCGCGACCCGAAAATCAAAGCTCCGGTAACGTGTACCGATTGCCACACCTCGAAATAGCTCCGCGCGGTTGAATCATTCCTACCGCTTACGGCGCAGCCGGGAGAATATCTGCCAGGCTGCGCCGTAACCGTTTAAATGGCTTCACATTTTCAAGCGCACTGCATTGACTTGTCTGGTGGTGTGCTCCAACGAAAGCGTTTTTACAACGGCGAGTCAACTGCGGTTTGCTGACGCTTGAGCCGTAGATTTAACCGTTGGCGGTAGGTAAGTTGTCGCCAAATCCACTCCATCGGACCGTAACTAAAATATTTCAGCCACAGCGCGCTCATCAATACCTGAAAGAGAAAGATGGCAAGCGCAATCAGCGTCGCCCCTCTCGCGCCGACTCTTCCGAACTGACCGAAACCGTAACCGTAAAAAATGAGAACGCAGATAACCGTTTGCAGTAAATAATTGGTCAACGCCATGCGCCCGACCGGAGCCAGAAAGGCGAGCAGTCGGCGCCACGCAGCTTTTTGCCACAGCGTGGCGACTAACGCAATATAGAAAAGCGCCAGCGCGGGAACGCCGAAGGCATAGCTGATAACACCTGCAATTCCCGCAGGCGACGGCGGAAAAACCGCTTCTTTTCCTGCTAACGCCGCAAAAGCGATATTGCCGACCAGCCCTAAAATAAGTCCGTAGACAAGGATGCGGCGAATGAACGGCTGATGCCTCGATAGGTTCTGGAAAAAGCCGCGCCGATACGCATAAAAGCCGAGCAAAAACATCGCCAGTAATTTCGGCAGACGCATGTCGAAAAACAAACCCAGATACCTGCCGACAATCAAATTCAGGTTATAACCGGTGAGAATTTGCAGGTAACTGCTTTGCGGAACCGATTTGACTGTTTCGTTCCAAAAATTGAGCTGGGCGGCATCCACCTTCGCTGCGGTTCCGGGTGGGACGAAGGTGACAAACAAAATGTAAAGCAGAATGTAAGTCAGAATAGGAATGACTAACAGAATGAACGCCCATTTGAGCAGCGCGCGGTTTGTTTTCTTGCGAAACATAATAAGCAGAAAGCCCATCACGGCGTAGATGCTGACAATATCGCCCGCCCACAGCAAATAAGCGTGAACCAGACCGATGGCCAGCAGCCAAAACAAACGCCGTTTGAAAAGCGAGGCTTTGAGGTCGCCGCGTTCTTCAGCCCGCGCGATCTGCAACGCAAAGCCGAAACCGAACAAAAACGAAAAGATCGAATAAAACTTGCCTTCGACAAAAAAGTGAACCAGAAAGTGCGTGACCTGGTCGGCCAAAGGGCTTGCCTGTGCCACCGCCGGAGGCATCATCCCGTAGCCGGAAAACCATTGCATGTTCCCGATAAGAATTCCGCAGACGGCTAACCCGCGCAGCACGTCGAGAATTTCAAGGCGTTCGGGCAAAGAAATTGGACTAATTTGGCTAGACATAATTCACTTTTTTATTTAGCGCGTTCGGTTGAGTTATCACACCGAGGACATACGTTTTAGAGAGCGTCAGAGTTCTAGATCACACACAAAAGAAGGGAGCTGCCTAAGAAGCTCCCCTTCGTTTTGCGTCAGGAAAATGGTTTCGGCTATGTGGTCAGAGTCCGGGAACGGCTGTCACAGAATGACAATGATCCTCCACACGATAGCCAGGCTGGAGATAAAAAGAGGGAGAGAAGGAACCACTAAATCACAGGAAGCGACACGAGATGGTCGAAACTTTCGTGTCACTTCGTATGACTTCGTGGCTCACTTCCTCCTTACCTTTCACTGCAATTCGATCTTAGAATTCGCAACCGTAAGGCTTCATCGCCGTCTTTGTCTGATCGGCTGCCGCCTTGCACGCCATTGCCAGACCTGATTTGCCCTGTGGGGTGGAGGCAATCTGTCGCCACGAGGAGCGCGTCTGCGCCAGGGCTGAATTAAACTGTGCCCGCGCCGCTTCCGGGACTTTGGTCGTCAGACAGGCTTCGTATTTCGCCAAATAATCGTCACATTCCGCAACGCCTATTTTATCTCCGCTGCCGGAGGTCGTCGTCGTGGCCGGGGTACTGGTCGTCGTTGCGGGAGTGCTCGTCGTAGTTGCGGGGGTAGCCGTGCTCGACGCGGTCTTATTGGCCTCAGTCGTATTCGAGGAATTAGTCGTCGTCTCGGATCCACCGCAAGCGGCTAAACCAAGCGCACAGGAAACTGAGAGCGTCAGGGAAATGAAAAATCTTTTACTCATTGGGAAGTTCTCCTTAAGAATTCAGACCGGCCAGGGCCGGGTCAACTGAACGGGGAAATGGAAAAGCTGTGCGGGGATAATACACGAAAGAGTGGAGAAATTGACAACCCGCATGGGCCATCAGGCGAACCGGCGAGAAACGCATTAAAGCAAGCAAAGCTGATGGTTGATTAAACTTTGAAACGAAGGGATAATCCGCGTATGCGAAATTTTCTTCTTCTACCAGCATTGCTTGGCGCAGTGATTGTCTGCGCTGCCTGCGGCTCATCCGAGCAGCCTCAATCTTCAGCCGGAGGCGCGGAAGCGATGCCGACGGCAACCGTTAAGGCGCCCGCTCAATCCGCTCAACCAACTGATGCGCCTTCCACTTCCATCGCGCACGGAGCGCCGCCCGCCAGCAGCGCGCCTCCGCTGGGCGCGCAATCCGGCGCAGCAGCAGACACTGCCGCCTTAGATAAAAAGGTCGAGGAAGCGGAGGCCAAAGCGAAAGCGCCGAAGGCAACGCAGGCCGACAAACAGGCCGCTGCCGCCGCCTATCTCGCACGCGGCAACGTCTTCTACAACGCGGGCAATCCGAGTCTCTACAAATTCGCGCTTCGCGATTTTCGTCGCACATTGCGCTACGACCCAAACAACGAGGAAGCTCGCGCCAAGCAGCAACAGATTACCGAGATTTATCAATCAATGGGGCGACCCGTTCCCGATTTGGGCAACGAACCCTAGAAGACAAGTCGAGAGCGTCAACCGAGTCGGCCAATAAATCAAATCTCAATTCAGAGGTAAGTCATGCGTCATTCCCTTCTCCGCACGTCCGTTATTCTCTGTCTCTCACTCGCACTCGTCACCAGCAGCACGGCACAAACACGCGCGGCGGCGCACGCCGTAGCACCGGGCGGCGCAGCGCCGCAGCAGCAGGGTGGTGCCACGCCTTTGCCCTGGATGAAAGAATCAATGACAAGGCTCGAAGCCGAGTTAATCGCCAAGCATGGCGAGGGGCAGCGAGAGCGCGTGTCGCGCGGCTTGAAGCAGGTGGCTAATTTCTGGCGCGCAGAAGACGGCGACGCTGCCGCTTTTGAAGGATTTGTGCGAACGCATTTCGCTGGCGACGGGCAAACGCTCGACACTATGTTCGAGCGATTCCAGTATAACCTTGAGCAGATTGACGGCCACATGCTGGAGATTGGCCGCGAGTTTCGCCAGCAATCCGACCTTGATCGCGGCGCTATCCTGCCGTTTGACGAGCTCTTCGCGGGCTACGATCCGTCGGCGCACACGACGGACGATTTCTTCCAGAACAAGATTGCCTTCATCGCGCTGCTCAATTTTCCGTTGACCACGCTCGAACAGCGATTGACGGAAGGCGAGAAGTGGTCGCGTCGGCAATGGGCGGAAGCGCGGCTCGCCCAGAGATTCTCGAAACGTATCCCGGCTGAAGTTAATCTCGCCATCGCGCAGGCTTCATCCGAAGCAGACCGCTACATCGCTGAGTACAACATCTGGATGCATCACCTTCTGGACGAGAAAGGCAATCGTCTCTTCCCGGCTGGCTTGCGCCTGCTCTCGCACTGGAATCTGCGCGACCAGATCAAAGCCGATTACAGCGCCGATAAAAGCGGCCTTGCTAAACAGCGCATGATTCAGCAGGTGATGGAGCGCATCGTCACGCAGACCATTCCCGAAGTGGTCGTCAACAACCCGAATGTTGACTGGAATCCGTTGACGAACGAGGTCAAGCCCGCAGCGGTGAAAGACTCGGACGAAACATCCAATATCAGAGCCAACACAAAAGCGCCGACCAACGCGCCTGAGCCGAACACGCGCTACGCGAAACTCTTGCTGACGTTTCAAGCCTCCAGAAAAGTTGACCCGTATTCGCCGACCGCGCCCAGCTTGATTGCGCGTCGTTTCGATGAAAACCGAGAGATACCTGAAGCGCGCGTCAAACAGATGTTCGAAGAGGTGCTGACCTCGCCGCTCGTCGCGGAAGTCGCCAAAGTAATCGAGAAGCGTCTGGGCCGCCCTCTCGAACCCTTCGACATCTGGTACAACGGCTTTCGCCCGCGCGGAACATACACGGAAGCCCAGTTGGACGAGATTGTGGCGAAGAAATATCCGACCGCCGAAGCCTACAAGCGAGAGATTCCGAATCTCCTGATGCAGCTCGGCTTCACGAAAGAGCGCGCCGAATATTTAGCCAACAACATCATCGTTGATCCGGCACGCGGCTCAGGCCATGCTTTGGGGGCGAGCATGCGTTCCGCCAAAGCTCATCTGCGAACGCGAGTCGGCAAAAACGGGATGGACTATAAAGGCTTCAACATCGCCGTCCACGAAATGGGCCACAACGTCGAGCAGACGTTTTCGCTCAACAACATTGACTACTACACGCTTCAGGGCGTGCCGAACACCGCGTTCACAGAAGCGCTCGCCTTCGTCTTTCAGGGACACGATTTTGAACTGTTGGGCCTTGCCAAGCCGGACGCGAAGAGCCACGCGTTCAAGACGCTCGATGATTTCTGGGGAGCTTACGAGATTGCCGGAGTCGCCTTAGTTGACATGGCCGTGTGGCACTGGATGTACGATCATCCAAATGCCACGCCAGCCGAGTTGAAAGAAGCCACGCTCCAGATTGCGAAAGACATCTGGAACAAGTATTACGCGCCCGTCTTCAAGAAGCGCGACGTGGTGCTGCTTGGTATCTACTCGCACATGATTGATTCGTTTCTCTACCTGCCGGATTACCCCATCGGCCACATGATCGCTTTTCAGATTGAAGAGCAGATGGAGAAGGCCGGGAACATCGGCCCGGAGTTTGAGCGGATGGCGCTCGCTGGCTCAATCGTTCCGGACCTCTGGATGAAGAAAGCCACGGGCGCACCCGTCGGCCCCGAAGCACTTTTGAATGCAACGCGCAGGTCGCTCAAAGAGATTGCGCCATAAAAGCAGCTTTACTTTCGGCTAGCCTTTTTACTGCCTACTAGCAAGGTCTCGTCTGACAAAGCGGTGTCAGACCGAAAATGTCGGCTTTTCATGCTCTACTGCGGAGCTAGGCCGAATCCGTTCGTCACAATATGCGTTAGGCGTCCAGATATGTTATGTGAACAATGATTGATTTCAAAGAAATTCTTGATGGGGAGACGTGGGAACTCTTTGCACGAGATTTTCTCACTGAGCTAGGGTTCTTCATTGAATCGTCGCCTGACCGTGGCCCAGATGCGGGGAAAGATATTCTTGTTTCAGAAGAACTCGTCGGATCTTTAGGACGCTATAGGCTTAGATGGTTAGTAAGCTGTAAGCACCATTCTGTGTCTGGTAAATCGGTTAACGAAACCGATGAACAGAACATTCTCGAACGCATAGAAGCTTTCGAAGCAGATGGTTTCATAGGCTTTTACTCAACAATTCCTTCGTCTGGGTTGGGTACTCGATTATTGGCCCTGCGCAATAATCAAAAAATTAAAGACTTCCGCATCTTCGATCATAAATTGATTGAGAATCATCTTGTTAGAGTCGGTTACTCGACACTCTTGATGCGGTATTTTCCTGAAAGTTATAAGGTGGTAAAGCCCTTACACCTAATTGTCTCAGAATACATATCACTCAATTGTAAGAACTGCGGCAAGGACTTACTCAAATCTCTTTATAATGAAGAATATGGAGGAAATGTCGCGTTTACAAGGAAGACGCATGAGAATTTCGACTACACGCAACCTGATTACGTGGAAGAGGTTTATTGGTCATGCAAAGGTGATTGTGATGTTTTACTACAGAGAAAATATTGGGAGGAGCGAGGTCTGCTCACGAGGTGGATGGATATAAGTGACTTAGCAATACCTGCATATTTTTTACGGTTTATTCTCTCTACAATGAACGTAATTCGAGGCGAGACCAAAATATATTCTGATGCCGCTTACGAACAACTAAAAACCTTTATTATGGCTCTTGCACAAAAAGTTTTACGCGAAACAACGGCTAGGGAGCGAGATAGGGTACGCGAATTAATCGACCTTTCATCTATTGGAAGGTAGGCCGCCCGACGCCAGCAACAACACTTTGAACCAACAAATGAGCATGAGAGACAAGCTGAGGGCGGTCGGGTTCAATGAGCTGTTAGGCGGCTTCAGATGCTTGTGATAACCTCAGTCAAAGTTTGAGTAATGAGGTGAATGTATGAGCGTTACCACTATTGAAGCTATTGTCGAGAATGGCCAGATTCGACTTCCTTCCAGCGTTCGCTTACCTGAAAGAACTAAAGTGTACGTCCTCATTCCAGACTTAGCAGTGTCAGCAATCTCTCACATTGGAAGCCCCCGACTGGTGCATCCAGAACAAGCAGCCGATTTCCAAAAAGAAGTGGTTGAGGAAAGTTCTGATGCCAGCTTATGACACTAACCGAAGAAAAGACTGTCTGCTTGAAATAGTAATCGTATGTCTGGATATTTAGATGTTGAGACCTGGAGCCGTCGCAAGCAGTTCGAGTTCTTCAAGGACTACGACAATCCGTACTTCAATCTTTGCGCCAATGTTGATGTTACGCCCCTGCTTGCCTTGACCCGCGCGGCGAAGGACATCTCCTTCTTCATCACATACCACTTTCTCTCGATGAAGGTGGCTAACGAGGTCGAGCCATTCCGTTACAGGCTTCGCGGCGACCGCGTACTCGTTCACGACCGCATCCATGCGGGAACGACCCTGTTGCTCGCCGACGAAAGCTTCACCTTCGTCTATTTCGATTTTGATGAAGATTTCGAGGTCTTCCATACTCGCGCCAAAGCGGCTGTTGAGAAAGCCCAGGCCGGAGTGTCTCGTCTGGATGAACGCGAAGGACAGGACGATCTCATTCACCACTCCGTCATCCCCTGGGTCACCTTCACCAGCATCTCCCACGCACGAAACTGGGGACGACAGGATTCAGTTCCCAAGATCGCGTTCGGCAAGTACCGCGAAGATGGCGATCGAATAAGGATGCCCATCTCAGTAGAGGTGCATCATGCCCTGATGGACGGTCTGCACGTAGGTCGGTATTTTGAAAAGGTGGAGAGCTACTTTTCCAACCCGCGCGCCGCGCTGAATTTATGATTTTGCTGAGAAATCGCTGTTGAACTTAGCGCCGTTCAATATCGTAGTAGCCTTATGGAGGTAAAAGAGGATGTATTGCTCATCTTGCGGCGTGGCTATCGCGCAGGGCTTGAACTACTGTAATTATTGTGGCGCTAAGTTGAGCGGAGCGAAAAGCGATAACGCCATCAAATCATCAGAAGTTAAACCTGACGCCCTCATACAGGCGATGGTAGCGGTCTTCGTCTGCGGCCTTGGAGCTATCATCGGGCTGATGGTAGTGATGAAAAACGTGCTCGACTTAAATGTGTGGCCGATTCTCGCTTTCACGCTGCTGAGCTTTATGATAATGATTATGATCGAAGGTGTGCTCATTCGACAATTGCGTGGCAAGCGTGGCGCTTGGGAAGCAGGGGATACTATGCGATTGAAGGGGCAAGCAACAAAAGAGCTTGACGCGGCACAAGGAAGAGTGCTGCCGGAACCCGTGCCGAGCGTGACCGAGCACACGACCCGCGCATTTGAGCCGATCTACAGCGAGCGAACATCAAAATGAAGAATCGTCCTTAAGTCACGCCGCGCCTGACAACTAACTCAAGCCGCCCGCTCGATGGCAAGGCTTTCATTCTTGTCTTTGCGAATCAGATTAAGTGCTACGCGCTCTTCGGATTATTAACCTGACTTTTCCTTCACCGAGTTAATGCTGATAGACATCTCGCCTTTACGAATCTCACGCGATTATCGTCTGCTCTTCTTTGGCCAACTGATTTCCGCTTTCGGGACGGCGATGAGTTTTGTCGTCGTGCCGATGCAGGTTTACCAGTTGACCAACTCAACGCTCCTTGTTGGTTTACTCAGCGCGTCGGAATTCGTTTTGATTTTGTTGCTGGCATTTGTCGGCGGCGCGTATGCAGATTTTATTGACAAGCGAAAGATGTTGCGGCTGACGGAAATCGGGCAAACCCTTGTGACGGCGATACTCGTTTTCAACGCGATGCTCGCGCGCCCGCAGGTCTGGCTCCTTTTTGTGTGCGCCTCGCTTCACGCCGGACTCGCCGCGTTGCAGCGCCCTTCGTTTGAAGCGATGATGCAGAAGATCGTTCCGCCCGAATTGATGTCTTCGGTCAGCGCCTTGAATTCGCTGCGCTGGAACGTGACGACGATCTTAGGCCCGTCGCTCGCAGGAATTATTTTAGCGAACTTCGGCGCACAGGTAGCTTACTCGATAGATTTAGTGACGTTCATTGCTTCGCTCACGGCGGTCTTTATGATTAGCGCCGTGCCAAAGGCCACACAGACCGAAGAACGCCCGTCATTGAAATCGGTCGCAGAGGCCTTGCATTATGCCTGGCGGCGCAAAGAGATTCTCGGCACATATCTGATTGATATGAACGCGATGTTCTTCGGCATGCCGACGGCGCTCTTTCCCGCCATTGCCGCCAATTTCGGCGCGGGCACGGTCGGGTTTTTCTACGCCGCGCCGTCGGTGGGAGCACTCCTCGCCACTTTGACTTCCGGGTGGACAAAAAAAGTCCATCGTCACGGTCTGTTCGTGATGGTGGCCGCTGCGCTCTGGGGCGTGGCGATGATCTTTTTCGGCTTCGCAAACAATCTCTACCTGGCTTTATTCTTTTTAGCTCTGGCGGGCGGATTCGATATGATTAGCGGAGTTTTTCGGATGACGATTTGGAGCCAGACGATTCCGCATCACCTGCGCGGGCGGCTCGCCGGATTGGAGATGATTAGCTATACCTCCGGCCCGAAGCTCGGCGACGCGGAGGCCGGACTCGTGGCCACGCTTTTCAGTGTCAGAACGTCGGTGGTCTCGGGCGGGATTTTGTGCGTCGTCGGAACAGCTATCATCTCTGCGCTGATTCCGCAATTTATCAGGTACGACGGACGCGAAGGCATCCGGCAAAGAGAGTTGGAAGAAGCGATGCGCGAAACCGAAACCAGAAAATTCATTCTCGAATAAGATGACACGAGGGCTAATGACGTTGAAGCGCATATTCCTGCATGTCGCAATCTGGTCAGGAGTCTTTACCTTCTGGCTTCTGGCCACACGCAATCATCATCCGACTCTGACTATCGCGGCATCGGCGACTGCGGTTTTAGTAGCTGCCTTTGCGCTTGCGGTCTATGCCAACCATCTCTTTCTTCTACCCGGATTCGCCCGTCGCCGTCTCTGGATACAGTATGCTGTTGCGCTACTTTTAACCATAGCTGTGCTTGACCTCGCAGCCGTGTTGTTGATTCAGTTCATCTACGACCATTTGTGGGGGCCAGACCCGCTGCGCTACGGCTTTTGGTTCAACGTGGCGTCGGAAGGAGCGCTCATCATTATTCATCTGGCGGCGGCGATGGGCTTGATGTGGGTGGCAAGGTATCTTCGCCGGAGAAGCGAGTCCGTCAAAGCCGATTGAGAACTGATTGTCGAAGCATCATCAGGAAAGTCAAAAGGTAAATGAGCATGAGTGAAAATTTTATTGAGGATCAGGTTAACGGGGAAAGCCTTCTGGCCTCAGCGGCGCGGGTCGCCGAAACCATTGGAAATCTGGACGGCTACTCCGAACTCGCGTCGCTGATCGCGATTCGCTACGCTGAGTCGGGGCTTTTGGATGTGGCCGTTGATCTGGCAGAGACCGTCGCAGACCCTTATTCGCGTGAGCAATTGCTCGCAGGCATTGTCGCCGAATGCGTTGAATTCGGAGAGGATGATTACGCGGACGAATTGCTTCAGATGATCGAAGACCCCGGTCTGTACAGCGTGGCGAGAGAGCAGATGGCCATGAAATATGCAGAGGCCGGGATATTCGACAAAGCACTTAAGATTGCGCGCGAGATAGACGACAGCGGCCAGACGCTAAGCAGAATTGTTTTGATCTATGCCGACAACGGTCTCTTTGCTGAGGCGCTTGCGATGGCACGCTCAATCGAAGACCCGATCTTGAAGGCGCTCTCGTTAACTGAACTGGCAGCCAGAAATCTTCGTCAGAATCGCAAGGCTGAGGGCGTAGAGTTACTGACGGAAGCGACCCATGCGGCCAAAGAGATAGAGTTCTCGCAGGAGCGTATTAACGCCTTCGTAGAGATTGCTTCTCTTTATCAAGAGAGCGAACAGGAAGAAGAGGCTTTGCAAATCCTCTCCCGCGCTTCCCGGCTGGCCGATGAATTTGAAGACGAGCGCGATATGAGTGTGGCTCAAGACACCAGGAAAGATGAGATGCTCGCAACAGTCGCCGCGGGTTTTGCGCGATTGCGACGCTACCATCAGGCCGAACCGTTGATTGAGAAGCTCGAAGACCCGTTCCAATTCTCAGCAGCAGCGACTAACCTGGCCCTTGAATATCATAAGGCAGGTCAAAGCGGCCAAGCTCTAAATTTACTGAAGGAAGCTCTGGAGACTGTGCAGGGAGAAGAGGTTTATGGTGAGCGTGGGCTGACCTTGCGGGAGAATTCGCTCGCTACATTAGCAGATGCTTACAGCACCATCGGGCATTACGAAGAGGCTTTGCAAATAACGGAAGAGATATCTTCTCTTAATGTACGACACAGCGCGTTGAAAGAGGTCGCCAAAACAGGCGTGCGTGCAGGCAATCACGAGATAGTTTTCCGGATCGCAGACGTGGCGTGGGAACCTTACGCCAAGGTTCTCTATCACCTTGAAATCAGCGATGCCCTGACAGAAGCCGGGCAAACGGCTTTATCCGACCGCGCATTATCTCAGGCATTTGAAACGGCAGAAACGCTGGAGCGGGCCTTTGAAAAGGCGCTGGCTTTAATGGAAATAGCTCTCAGATACGCGCAGAGAGAACAAGCCGCGAAAGCTGCTGAACTTTTGTTTCAGGCTCTGAACACCGCTGCCCTGATCGGGGATGAGTATCACAAAGCGCGCACCCTGATAGCGCTGGACGACAGATATAGAAAAGCCGGGCTGGAGCCGGGCGAAAGAGAACGGAGAGTCTTGCAGGAAATTGATTCTCAAATAGGGAGTCAGGATTAATCGGCGGAAGGGCGCAGGCTGATGACGACTGATTTGGAGGCGGGCGTGTTG
This sequence comes from uncultured Acidobacteriota bacterium, assembly GCA_963811065.1. Classification (GTDB taxonomy): domain Bacteria; phylum Acidobacteriota; class Blastocatellia; order Pyrinomonadales; family Pyrinomonadaceae; genus QHXM01. The sequence continues at coordinate 14,681 of CAWEPR010000011.1, read as the reverse complement.
CTCTTTTCAGCCACACTACGGATTGGAACGAGCACATTTGCCTCCGGGAAGTAGGTCGCGGCGCAGCGGCGCGGGATGCTGTAGGGGACGATGACGAAGCGCGCGGCGGTGCGCTCCTCATCCTCAAAGTGGCTGACGAGGTCAACGAGTTGTCCCTCACCGAGACCCGCTTCCGCCACGTCCTGCGGGTTGAGGAAAACGACACGGCGTCCGTTATAAATCCCGCGATAGCGATCGTCTAACCCGTAGATGGTCGTGTTGAATTGATCGTGGCTGCGCATCGTCATCATCAGGAATTGACCCGGTTTAAGATTGTGGCGCGGCAGCTCGTGAACCGTAAACTGCGCGCGGCCTGACGCAGTTTTGAATTGGCGCTCGCGCGCCAGATTCGGAAGATAGAAGCCTCCGGGCACGCGCACACGCCGGTTGTAGTCGTCAAAACCCGGGATGACTCGCTCTATGCTCGCGCGGATGAGGTCATAGTTTCCGGCCAGGGCGAGCCAGTCCACGCCGCTTCGTCCATTCAGCGTCGCCGCTGCGAGGCGCGCGACGATCGCCGTTTCACTTAAGAGATGAGGGGACGCAGGCTCTAAAGACCCGCGTGAAGATTGCACGACTCCCATAGAGTTTTCACTGCTCACGAACTGCTCACCGGAAGCTTGCACATCAATTTCCGTGCGACCAAGACACGGCAGAATCAATGCCTGCTCGCCCGTGATGAGATGCGCGCGGTTGAGCTTGGTCGAGACGTGAACTGTCAGGCGGCAGCGTCTCAAACTTTGCGCCGTGTACTCCGTATCGGGTGTTGCCGAAAGAAAATTGCCGCCAAGCGCGAAGAAGACTTTGCCCCGCCCCGCGTGCATCGCCTTGATTGCTTCCACCGTGTCCAGCCCATGTGCGCGCGGCGGCTCGAAACTGAATTCTTTCGAGAGACTACTCAGAAACGCTTCGGTCGGTCGCTCCCAGATGCCCATCGTGCGGTCGCCCTGCACGTTCGAGTGCCCGCGCACGGGGCAAACTCCCGCTCCGGGTTTTCCAATCTGGCCACGCAGTAAGAGCAGATTAACTATCTCCTGAATGTTGGCGACGGCGTTCTTGTGCTGCGTGAGTCCCATCGCCCAGCAGCAGATTGTCCTTTCGGAACGCATCATTATCGCGGCGGCTTCGCGTATCTGCTCAACGTCTATTCCGCTCTGCTCAACGATGTCGTCCCAGTTCATTTGTCGAAGCGCTTCAGTGAAACTTTCAAAGCCATCGGTCTGTGACTTGATGAACTCGTGGTCGAAGATTGTGCCGGGACGCCGCGTCTCTTCTTCGAGCATCTCTTTCATGATGCCTTTCAGGAGCGCGACATCGCCGTTGATGCGAACCTGTAGAAAGAGATCGGCCAAGGCAGTTCCCTTGCCCAACAATCGGAAGATTTCCTGTGGATGCTTGAAGCTCGTCGTCCCGGTTTCGGGCAGCGGGTTGATGTGGACTATTTTGCAGCCATTGCGCTTCGCTTTTTGCAGCGCCGTCAACATGCGCGGGTGATTCGTCCCCGGATTCTGGCCGATGACGAAGATGGCTTCGGCCAGATTGAAATCTTCGAGCGTGACAGTTCCCTTGCCCACACCGATGGTTTCCGTCAACGCCGACCCGCTGGATTCGTGGCACATGTTCGAGCAGTCAGGGAGATTGTTCGTCCCGAACTGGCGCACGAAAAGCTGGTAGAGAAACGCGGCTTCGTTGCTCGCGCGCCCCGAAGTGTAAAAGATGGCTTCATCGGGCGAAGCGAGCGCGTTTAGCTCGGAAGCTGTCAGGGCGAAGGCTTCGTCCCAACTGACAGGCTCGTAATGCGTGGCCTCTTTTTTAAGCAAGACGGGATGCGTGAGCCGCCCCTGCTTGCCGAGCCAGAAGTCGGATTGCTTCGATAGCTCGGCAACGCTCCACTCGCGGAAAAAGTCAGGCGTAATACGCTTCGTCGTAGCTTCTTCGGCAACAGCCTTCGCGCCGTTTTCGCAGAACTCCGCGTGCGAGCGCTCACCATCAGGTTCAGGCCAGGCGCAGCCCGGACAATCGAAGCCATCTTTTTGATTAACGGCGAGCAGCGTTTTGAGACTGCGCCTCGCACCCATCTCGCGCCACGCGTGCTTGATGGTCTGCGTGATTGCCGGGATGCCCCCGGCAACATGGCCTGCCGGTTTAATCTCGATTTCCGCAGTTTCAATCGGGGGCTGCGCTGCGACATTCAATCCATGAGCGCTGGTGTCTGGTAAGCTCTGGCCGGATTCATCATGAGGCTTGCCGTTTGCAGAAGACGCAGCCTCGCCCCCTATTTCACCTTCGTGCGGCGTGACGTTGTAGTGCGTCGGCTGCGCTGCGCTGGCGATCTCTTCGGTCGCGCGCTGCTCTTCAACTTTCTGCTGCTTACTCATCTCACGGCGATTCTACAGCATTTCACGTAGGACAGACATTCCTGTCTGTCGTAGCGTGCGAACAGCACGCTCTTGAGATTAGTTAAAAGTGTATTCGCGCTCTCCGCGCTCAATGACAGACAGGAATGTCTGTCCTACTTCAAGTCCAGCACAAACTTTTCCCACTTCTGCTGGAAAGCGTTCATGTCCGGCTCGCTCAAAACCGCTTGAAGAGTCTGGTAGCCGGTTGGGTCGGTTTTACGGTTGGCGTAAAACTCTTTGTAGAATTTTACCAGCAAGCCCTGCTCCTGAAGATAGTAACAAAGGTAGCGCGCCTGACCGTAGTTTGTGCCCTTGTCCTCGTTGTAGAAGGCTTGTGTAGTGGTCGCCGTGAGTGTCTTAAAGGTCGGGACGGCGCGCGCGCTGATGGCGCTTTGTAATCCCGGCAGACGCCAGTTGGTGTAGCCGTAGATGTGGCCGTCCTGTTCGCCGCTCTGCTCGTAGAGCGATCCCAGGCCTTCGTTAAACCACGCGGGGCAGTCCGGGAAATTGGCTTCGATGAAAGGATGGACAATCTCATGCACGAGTGTGCCGCCGCCGGTTTCGATGTTCATGATGAGCGCCTTGTGCGCGCTCGAATAGTAGCCGTAGGGCGTATCGGGCTCGTCGTTAAAGAGCGCGCGCGTGTTTTTCTGTAAGACGCTTCGTTCTTAAAAAGCCAGATGTCCAGAATCTCCGCCGGGTCTTTCTCGAAATAATCCTGCTTGAGTTTCTCGACAGCCCACCTGACCGTTTCGGCCTGAGACTTGACGGCGGCGCGCGTCCCGTCGCCGATGACGACGAACGGAGACTCGATGATGATCGTAAACTCCCTGCCCGGTATCTTCTTTTTAAGCTCTTTGATGTGGCTGGCGAAATCCGCATCCGTGAAGCGGCGGCCAGATTTCGGTTCTTTCAGGAATGAGGTCTTCGCACGGCTTTCGGGCTGAGGCGGTTTGTCGGATTGTCTGCCCGGAGTTTGACGAGTGCTGAAGTACAGGAGGGGGAGAAGCACCAGCACAGAGAGCGCCAGCGGCGCAAAGAGAACGAAGGGCGCACGGCCAGACACTTGAAAATTCAGTCTCATCAATTGTTAGATGCTTTTCTCAACTCGCTTTTGCGGGCTGTGTGGAGAGTTGGAGGCCGTCGGCTTTCGTCGTGTCGAGAGTTCGTCCTTCAAAGAGGAGTTGCTCAAAGGCTTCGACCGGGAGCGGTTTACAAAAAAGATAGCCCTGCATCTCGTCGCAGCGCAGCAGTCGAAGGAAATGCAACTGCTCTTCGGTCTCCACACCTTCGGCCTTGACCTGCAATTGCAGACTATGAGCGAGTTGAATAATCGCCATCGCAATGGCTGCATCCTTCGGGTCTGAGGTCATGTCGCGGACGAACGACTGGTCAATTTTCAGGACATCAATCGGAAGATGTTTCAGGTAGCTTAAAGATGAATAGCCTGAGCCGAAATCGTCAATCGAAATCCTGATGCCCATTGCTCTCAACTCGCCGAGCGTGTTGATGGCGCTCTCCGCGTTTTTCATCACGGAGCTTTCCGTCACTTCCAGCTCAAGAGAGGCCGGGTCAAGACCCGTCTCTTTCAATGCACCCTCAATCAACTGCAACAAATCGGGCTGTTGAAACTGGCGCGGGCTTAAGTTGACGGCGACGTGAAGATTCTTGAAGCCGCAATTCTGCCACACTCTGGTTTGCGCGCAAGCCGTGCGCAAGACCCATTCGCCGATTGGCATAATCAATCCGGTGTCTTCGGCCAGAGGAATAAACTCCGCCGGAGAAACTAAACCCAGTTCAGGATGCTGCCAGCGTACGAGCGCCTCCATCCCCATGATCTTGCCCGTATCTAAATTGACCTGCGGCTGGTAGTAAACCACGAACTCCTTGCGCTCCAATGCCCAGCGCAATTGATTTTCGAGCGCGAGCCTGGCAAGCGCCCGCTCGTTCATGTCAGCCGTGTAGAACTGATAGGAGCTGCCGCCGAGTTGCTTGGCGCGATAGAGCGCCGACCCCGCACTTTTCAACAATCCTTGTGCGTCCGTGCCGTCGTCCGGGTAAAGACCGATGCCAATGCTGGAAGTGACGTAAAGCTCGTGACCGTCGACGATGAAGGGGGCATTAAGGACGTTTTGAAAGTTGTTCGCACGGCGCGCTGCATCCTCCGCTCCGGCAATCCGCGTCAGCAGAACAGCAAACTCGTCGCTCCCGAAACGCGCGACGCGGTTGCCTTCACGCAGGGTGAGATTTAATCGCTCGGCAACGCTCTTGAGCAGTTGGTCGCCAATCAAGTGGCCGAGCGTGTCGTTGAATTTCTTGAAGCGGTCTAAGGAAAGAAACATCACGGCCAGCGATTCGCGCTCAACCTTCGCGTGCGCCACTGCCTCGACCAGACGCTCCTCGAACGAAACGCGATTGGGCAGACCCGTCAACGTGTCGTGATAAGCCAGATAATTGATCTTCGCTTCCGATTGTTTGCGCTCGGTGATGTCCGCGACGATGGCCATGATGCCGCTGATCTCACCCTGCGCGTCAAAGAGCGCCGCCGTCCACACGTTGATATCTATCGGTGACCCGTCTTTCTTCTGTTGTCGAGTCTCGTAATCGGTAACGAGCTTACCCTGTAAAGCATCCTCGAAGGCCGTGCGGAATGCTTCCTCTTTGCCCTTTGGCACTAAAGGGAATGGGCGATGGAGCACTTCGGTTTCGTCCCACCCGAACATCTCGCGGGCTGCCGGATTCCAGAGACTGACGTTTCCCACGGTGTCTAAGACGAAGATGGCGAGCGGCGAAGCCTGAATCAGCACGCTCAAGGTCTGGTTGGCTTTGTCCAGCTCCGTCGTGCGCTGTTTGACTATCTCTTCGAGGAAGTTTTCGTAGTAACGTTTCGCCCGGCGCAGTTCGTGATGTTCGATGGCGCGCTTGACAGCCGCTTCGACGTGGCGCAAATCAAAAGGTTTCGTGATGTAGTCGAACGCACCGGCGCGCAGGGCTTCGATGGCGCTCTCGATGTTCTGCTCGCCGCTAATCATGATGACGACCGTATCGGGCGAGAGCTTCAAGACCTGCGGAACCATTTGCAGGCCGGTGATGCCGCCCATCATGATGTCGCTCAAGACGAGATTGAACTCTTCTGTTTGGAGCACCGCGAGGGCTTCCTCTGCCGAACTGACCTCCCGGCACTCGTAGTCCTCTCCCAACAACTCGTGCAGCACCTCTCTAATCTGCGCCTCGTCATCGGCAATGAGAATTCGCGTTCTTTTGTTTTCAGTTTCCGGCATAAGGTGGCTCAAGGCTTGTTCAACGTTTTCCAGTAAAAGCTAACTTCTGAAGCACCCGGCGGCGCGCTGGTTCTATATTATAGCGTTTTACTACCGGGTTGATAGTCTGATGATTAAAGAGGGGCATAAGGACGCTCCGAGAAATCAGGCGGAGCTACGCTAGAGGCTAGTCAGATAGAAACACGAGGATTTCGGTTTGATTTGCCTGGGCGCTCTAAAGAAAGCTTGGATAGCGTGTAAATGAACACACGCTGCGGTGAGATGGCGTGTCAGACCTGCGAGGTGAGGCCATTGGCACTACTTAGTTTTGAGGAAAGCACTCTGGTCTTAGATTGATACGTCTGACCTGTAAGATTTCAGTGGGACGTTCCGCATGGCCGCAGGTTTATGCGCGCCTAACAATCGCGCCGCGGTCTCAGTCAGGTTTCTGAGATGATCCGGCTTGACCAGGTAAGCGTCTGCGCCAGCCTGCATCGCTTCCTGACGTTGCTGTTCGTGCGCCTCGCCAGTGAAAAACATAATCCGCGTGTCGGTCTGGGTTTGGCGTAAGGTGCGACAAATTTCTATGCCGGTGATGCCTCTGAACCTGTAATCAAGCACATATAAATCAAATCGTTGAGTTGCCGCTAATCTCAACCCTTCATCAGGTGTTAATACATAAGTAATCTCGTAGTCGGGATTTGAAATCTGCAACATCAATTGAATTAGCTCACAATTGGTGCTGTCATCATCAATGACGAGGATGCGAGGTGAAGGTGGCTTCATGATCTACTCCTGAACGACAGAGAAACTTAGAGTGACTGCCGGTAAGCTACAAGAGAGCGTTAGCAACTACTGAGGGGCTACCAATCGTGCGGCCTGTATCTATCAAGTCTGCTGCGCGCCAACGGGTGGGCGTACCCTTACTGAGAATCCGCCCTTCTGAGCTAATCCGATACTCGGCTATCCCGGCTCCGTTCCGGGTTTGCCGATTGCAAAGGGTATATTCATTCCTTCCGCTCAGGCGCACGACAAACTCTCGCCTATCCGGCAGCGCATAGACTCCACACTCGCGTAGGTTGGTTCTTGACATGATTCAGTTGTCGGGAATTGCTGATGGAAAAATGAAGGGTGGAGTTCGTTTTACTGAAATCCACCCTTTCAAACCCCGTGTTCGCTGCGATCAGACACACCGTTTGTCGGAGTCAGCGTTGCAAGCAGGACGTCCCTGAACTACTTGCATCGGCAAACATAGTTAAAAGATCAGCTAAATAAAGGTAAATGGCCTTACTTTCCTCTGTCTGTATGTTACCACACATAAGGCGTATAATTCTCATCTGCTATTCGTCCGGCGTCGGGGCTGGGAAGCGATGCCTTCGCGTCCATCCGGCGCAGGTCATGAGTCAGCCGCCACCTTACGGCTTCTCATTCTTCATCAAGCGAATAGAGAAAGGGATTCTCGCATGTCTGAACCACAAATATTTTCGCAACCGAGTGCTAACCAGCTGCTCGCGGCTCTGCCCGCTGAAGACTATGAACGGCTGCTGCCCGGTTTGAAGCCGGTCACTTTTTCTCTCGGCGAAATTATCTACGAATCCCAGGGCCATATGGAGAACGTCTATTTCCCGACGACTTCTCACGTCTCGTTGCTCTACACGATGATTGACGGTTCGACAGCCGAAGTGGGATTGGTGGGTAACGAAGGACTCGTCGGCATCGCACTGTTTATGGGCGGTGATACAACACCCAACCGCGCCATCGTGCAGGGCACAGGCGAAGCCTTCATGATGAAAGCGTCCGCGATGCAGGAGGAGTTCAAAAGGGGCGGCGCATTCCAACTCTCGCTGCTGCGTTATACACAAGCGCTGATCACCCAAATCTCACAAACCGCCGTCTGTAATCGCCTGCACACCACCGAACAGCGACTTTGCCGCTGGTTGCTGATGACGCGTGACCGGACAGGCTCAGATGAATTGCAGATGACGCATGAGTTCATCTCAAACATGCTGGGCATCCAGCGCGAAGCCGTCAGTATCACTGCTCACAAGTTGCAAGAGAAGGGTGCAATCAGCTACAAGCGTGGCCGCATCAGGATTGTTGACCGGCAAATTCTGGAGGAATGCTCCTGCGAGTGCTACGAGGTGGTCAAAGTCGAGCATGCCCGCTTGATCGGATAAGACAGCCCGCTCGAATTCTTCCCCACTATCCTGCCTATGTGTGTTCACGCACAGACGGCTATTTCTCTCCTGTGATACTCATGAGGGTCAATTTTCCAGAGAATGTACTTCCTGTCACTCACAAGGACGGCTCCTCCATGCAAACAGCAAGTTATCCGAGTGTCATGGTCGCCGAAGCCTCTACGGATACACGCGAACTCCTGAGATACTGGCTGGAAATGAAGCGCTGCCGCGTCGTCGAAGCCATGGACGGTCAGGAGGCTGTCGCCATGACCCGTGACCACTGCCCTGACCTGATCCTGATGCATCTCAATATGCCGGGACTCGATGGTCTGGCGGCTGCGCGTCGCATCCGCGAAGATGCCGGGAACTGCGATGTTCCCATCGTATGTATGTCCACCTACCCGACAAAAGAAGCGCAGGTCAGCGCGCTCGCCGCCGGGTGCAACTGGTTCATCGCTCAGCCAATTGATTTTGTCCACTTGGGAGAACTACTCGACACTCTGCTAACTGCGCCAGCCAGCCATTAAGCACCCGGCAGGGTGAAACATAACAATGTCGGTGTGCTATAATCCCCGTGCAAAGTCTAGTAATTACTGACTCTGTTCTTTAGATAATTCAACGTTCGACATCGGGATTGGTCTAACGACCCTCTTCTTGTGCCGTCTGCTGTCTTTCAAGACCTGACTGAGACAAGGAGTTTCCTGATGCCATCCAAAAAAAGAGATAATCCTGTTGCCAACCGGCTACTCGCCGCCCTCCCTAAGAAAGAATATCAACATCTGCTGCCCGAGTTGGAACAGGTCACCCTGACTTTCGGGGATATTCTCTTTGACTCCGGCGACGCTATCCGGCACGTCTACTTCCCCAACGATTCCATCATCTCTTTGCTGTCTGAGGTCGAAGACCGCGCACTGCTCGAAGTGGGACTTGTCGGCAATGAGGGAATGGCGGGTCTCTCCGTCTTCATGGGGGTTAACAAGTCGCGTAATCGCGGTCTGGTGCAGGGGTCAGGCACCGCCATGAGGATGAAAGCGGCGGTACTACGCAAAGAAGTAAGCAATGGTAGCGCCCTGCATAATCTGCTGCACCGCTACACGCACGCTCTGCTGACGCAAATCTCACAATCGGCGGCCTGCAACCGCTTTCATCTGGTCAACGCGCGTCTTGGTCGCTGGTTGCTGATGACGCATGATCGCGTCAAAGGGGATGAATTCCGCCTGACTCAGGAGTTTATCTCGCACATGCTGGGGGTGCGCCGTGAACAGGTCACGCTGGCTGCCAGCAGCCTCCAGAAACAGAAGCTCATCAGCTACAGTCGAGGCCAGATTAAAATTCTGAACCGGGCTGGGCTGGAAACTGTCTCCTGCAAGTGCTACAGGGTAGTCAAAGAAGAGTACGACAACTTTCTAGCCTAGACGCGGGTAAAGCATCATTCCGGCTTCACGTTTGCCCGCTCTCTCGGTTATACTGCCGATTGTTCGTCCTGCCTTGTTCTATTCATTTCTGGCGCGGCGTGTGGACACGTCGCAGCATTTGATGAAGCGAAGCACAGGTAAACAGCGGTTTCCCGGTGCGCCCTGACAGGCGAGACACGGATTTTTCGGGTCGTGTGCAAGCGCGCGCCCCACTTGCATTAACTTTTGATTGACAACCGTCCGGGCCGCAATCGCCGATAGCGACCGTCTCTAAGGTAGAGCGAGTCCAGGCGAAATCAGCCCAACGAAACAAGCGCTAACTCTCGACAAAGAGGATTTACGCCGCCAACAGGTTTTTGAGCACGCACAACGTTTTTTGAGGACGCGTGCTCCCTGATCGCAGAGTCGGCAACTCTTGAACAGCGGGTCGCGCACACACAAAGAGCGGTTGTCGGGGATTTCAATTTTGTTCAAGCCGGACTTCTCTCGCGCTACGGCGAAAGAGAGACTTCGAGTCAGCTTTCGCTCACGCCCGCGTGCTGCTTTCCTCTATGCTTCTTTATCGAAGCAAGAGAGAGAGCGCCTGCCACTACTACAACTACTTCGCAACACCATTCAATCTACGGCCAATAAATTAAATATGAGCGGCGCTTCTCTGAGCCGCGCGTCTTTCGAGATGCGTGATGGGCTCTCTGCGGCTCCCTGCTCAATTTACCATTGGCCGTCTTTTCAGGAGAGATTCGAGTCAACATGTCAAAAGAGTTAATCGTCAGCGTCAATGGACGCGAGAAGAAGATCGCCATCATCGAAAACGAGCGCGTCACGGAGTTCTACATCGAGCGCGGCGAAGAGAATCAGGGCATCGTCGGCAATATTTACAAAGGACGCGTGATGCGCGTTCTGCCCGGCATGCAATCAGCCTTCGTGGACATCGGGCTTGAGCGCGATGCCTTCCTCTACGTTTCCGACTTCTTCGATGAAGAAGAAGAGTTTGAGCGCATCGTGCTTGATAAATCGAAGAAGGGCGACGTAGTCGAAGCCACGCGCGCCGCGCAGGAGCGCATCGAGCAGTCGCGCATTGAGCGCGAGCATCGCATGGAGGCCACGCAGGAGCGCGTCGAACCGCTGCTGGACGCAGAACCGACCGCCGCTGCTGATGCTGAAGAGGCTGCGGATGAAGCGCCGGAGATGATGGTAACCGAAAGTCCTGTGCAAGCCGCAGAAGAGCCTTCGCAGGAAACTGAAGGCGGCGCGCGAAAGCGCGGGCGGCGCGGACGACGGCGCGGTAAGGGGTCGGAAGATTTCGCGGCAGAATCGTCAACGGAACAGACCACCGACGCGGCGAGAGGGGCTCAGGAGTTTGAAGACATCACCACTCCTTTCATCGCCGACACAGCCTCATTCCAACGCATCGTTGACGAAGACGAAACGGCTGCCGAAAACGGCGCGATGTTCAAGGACGCCAGAGTTCAGGAACGCATCTTCGATCAGATACACGCCGTCGAATTCGACATGGAAGACGTGCCGACAACCGAGGTTGGGTCCCTGCTCGGCACGGAAACACCTTCAGCCGGGTCGTTTCAGCGCGTGGACGATAGCGATTTCGCTTCCGCGAGCGAAGACCGCGAGCCTGCTTACGTTCAGAAAACCGTCGCCGCTCACGTCGGCGCATTCATAGACGAGATCAACGAAGAAACGACCGCCACGCAAACTTTCGAGCGCGTCAGCGACGATGAAAGCGGCGTCGAAGAGCAAATGGAAGCCGGAGTCAAACAAGGCAAATCCGCGACGGCGAAGCGCGGCGCGAAGAAAGAGACAAAGGCATCAGGGAAACAGGTGGACGAGGAAACCGCGAAGCCGAAGCGAGCCAGCAAAGCTGCTGCCCCGAAGAGCGCCGCCAAGAAATCGTCAGCCGCCAAGAAGAGTGCGGGCAAGAAGAGCAGCACACGTCGCAAGACAATCGCGGGCGCGAGTGGCGAAGGTGAAACAGATATGGCCGTGCTCGAATCCGAAGCCGAACGTGCCGAGCGCACCGATGTGGTCGCGGCGGAAGCAGCCGACGGCGGCGAGCACTTCGAGGCGGGTAGCGGCGACGACGGAGATTACAGTGATGCGGAAGCGAGCCTTTCACAGGGACGCAAACGCGCCGAACTCGCCACGCGACGCGGAGGCCGACGCCGTCGTCGTCCCACCAAATCGCAGGAGGCTAACGGCGAAGACCGCGCTAACGGTAAAGATGAAGAAAGCGAAGTTGTAGCGGAAGTCGAAGAGCCGGTGAGCAGTAAGCCTGTTGCGCCCCCGGCGAGCAGTAAGCCTGCTGCTCCTGCTGCTGCTCCTCCTGCTGCTGCTCCGCAGCCGCGAGCGTCATCGCGTCGTGATCGTCCTGAACGCGACCGTCCCGAGCGCGAACGCCCGGAGCGCGAACGCCCGGCTGAGCGTGAACGTCCGGCTGAGCGTGAGCGCCCGCAGGAACGCCCCGAACGTAGCGCGCGTGAAGAGCGCCCAAGCGGTAACGGCGGCGGTGGTAGTGGTAGCGGTCCGCGCGAGCGTAGCGGGGGCGGCCAGCGTGAACGTAGTGGCGGCGGTAGCGGCGGGGGTCGCCGTGACCGTCACCAGCCGACCATCACAGACCTCTTGCGCGAAGGCCAGGAAGTTCTGGTTCAAATTGCTAAAGAACCTATCGCCAAGAAGGGTGCGCGCATCACCTCGCACATCGCGCTGCCCGGAAGATTTCTCGTCTACATGCCGACGGTCGAGCACGTCGGCGTCTCGCGCAAAATCGAGTCGGACGGCGAAAGGGCGCGTCTTCGCAAACTCATTCAGGCGATTCGCGCCGAAGAGGACGTGCCGTCGGGCGGCTTCATCGTTCGCACGGCGGGTGTGGGCATCAGCGAAGAAGACCTTCGGGACGACGCACGCTACCTCGTCAGAACGTGGCTGGACATTCGCCGCTCTGCCGAGAAGATGAAAGCTCCTGCGATGGCGCACCGCGATCTGGACCTCGTGCAGCGACTCTTGCGCGATCAACTCTCGGAGGATTTCACGGCCATTCGCGTTGATTCCGAAGAAGAGTATTTAAGAATCGTCGAATTCATCAATCGCATCCAGCCGCGCATGGTTAAGCGCGTCAAGCTCTATACGCGCGAGACGCCGATCCTCGAAGCCTATAACGTGCAGGCTGAGATTGATAAGGCCATCAAGCCGCGCGTCTGGCTGAGGTCGGGCGGCTATCTAGTCATCAATCAGACTGAGGCGCTCGTCGCCATTGATGTCAACACGGGCAAATTCGTGGGCCGGGGCGGCACGCGTCTCGAAGACACTATCACGCGCACCAACCTCGAAGCCGTTGACGAGATTGTCCGTCAAATTCGTCTGCGCGATCTGGGCGGCATTATCGTGCTGGATTTGATTGACATGGAAGACCGTCGTAACCGCAACCGCGTGATGCAGGCTTTGCAGGAAGCCCTGCAAGGCGACAAATCGCCGACCAAGGTTCTCTCATTCAACGATTTCGGCCTCGTGATTATGACCCGCAAGCGCGTCAAGCAATCGCTTGAGCGAACCCTTTGTAGCCCGTGCGCGTATTGTCAGGGCGCGGGGCTGGTCAAATCGCCGCAAACGATCTGCTACGAGATTCTGGAAGAGGCCAGGCGACTGTCGCGAGGGCTAAACGGTGAGGGCATCAAGCAGACCACGCTCAGAATCAACCCGGAAGTCGCGCGTGCGCTGCGCAGCACCGAGCGCGATGTCCTGACCGAGATAGAAGACTATCTCGGCGCGGTTGACATCACCAGCGACTCGCAGATTCATCAGGAACAGTTCGACTTCGCGTTCATTTAAAAGAAGTAATCAGTAGTCAGTAATCAGTAATCAGTTAGAGGCTGAAAACTGATTACTGATTACTGATTACTGACTACTTCTTATGAGTAAAGCAGGAAAACTCTGGAAGGCGATTGGCGCGGCGGGTGCGGGTGTCGCGGCGCTCGCCGCCGTCAACGCGCGCATCCGTCGTCACGCGAATGAGCCTGACGACGCGGCGTTCGGAGGCGAGGCGCGCGCCTTCTCGTGGCAGCACGGGAATGTCTTTTACAAGCTCGCGGGCGCGGAGAATCAGGGGACGCCGCTCGTCTTCGTACATGGCATCGGCGCGGGCGCGTCGAGTTTCATGTGGCGGCGCAACTTCGACGCACTGGCGCGCGATTTTCGCGTCTATGCGCTCGACTTGCTCGGCTTCGGTTTCTCCGACAAGCCCGCTGGCACGCCTTACTCCGCAGACCTCTACGTCGAACTCATCAGTGATTTCATACGTGAGATCGCGGGTGCTCCCGCACACCTCATCGCCAGTTCTCTCGGCGCGGCTTACAGCGTTCGCATCGCGGACGAGCAGCCCGAGCTTGTAGATTCGCTTGTGCTAATCGCGCCGACGGGCGCTGGCAACCTTCGGGCGCGTCCGGGCATGGCGGGCGCGGCCTTTTATGGTCTCCTGCAATCACCTGTGCTCGGCACATCCTTCTACAACGTCATCGCCAGCGAGCGCAGCATCCGCGACTACGCACGCAAAGAACTCTTCTACGACCGGCGTCGCGCGACCGACCGCCTCGTCGCGCAATACTATGCGACCAGTCATCAGCCGGGAGCGCAGCACGCCATCGCAGCCTTTCTCTCCGGCTATCTGAACACAGACACGCGCGAGAATTTCGCGCGCCTCAAACAGCACGTCACGCTCGTCTGGGGCAAGCAGGATCAAACCAACCCCATCGAGCATGCCGCCGAACTCCTCAGCCTCAATCCACGCGCAGGGCTTGAAATCTTCGACCGCTGCCGCATGATGCCGCAGGAAGAACAGCCCGAAAAATTCAACGCCCTGATTCACCACAAACTTCGGGCGCGCGTCGCCGCTGCGTGATAGATAATTTGACGGCTGAATGTTGCTTATGCTGGTCTGGAATCAGTACGAATTCATTGAATGCTTAGGTGTACTTCCTGAAATTGAAGAATACGAGACATCTCACTCTTTTCAAGTAGGAAAAGATGGACTCCGTCTTGATCTCACCGTGTTTCAATATAGCGGTGATGTTTATATTGATCTTTATCGCGATGGAATTGAAGCATCAATTTTTCAAATGCGTTTAATAGATTGCCCCGGAGCAAGATACGTTAAAAACAAAACTGGAACTGAATATCTTGAATTCGTTGCTGCCAAGAGTTTCGGCAGTCGTTATGACGGAGAGTCCCTTCCCAAGGCGGGAGTTCGTATAACTGTAAATCCCAACCTCAGAATTGAGCTATTCTAGCGTCCCCGCGCCAGTTGATTTTCCGCCCTGCGATGTTAAGATAACTATCTAGTTCCACCTCCAACTTGGCTGCCGAAGATGGTGGCGATTATCT